>JAIEFE010000015.1 GCA_029067085.1 Lachnospiraceae bacterium
AAAGATGGTCAATAAGTCTGACCAGATCAAGGGGCTACTCTGTCTGCCTTATTCCTACAATAAACTTACGCTATCAGCGCTTACGTCCCATCTTGACAACATGCAATCTATTTGGTGTAATAAACATACTAATGTGAGGTGGATTATGGAACAGTCATTAACCTATGAAAATTTAGTAAATGCATTCCACAATATAGGCATTGAAAGTGGTACTATCACTGAAGTACACAGTTCTTTAAAAAGTTTCGGTTATGTTGAAGGTGGTGCTGAAACCGTTATCTCAGCATTAAAAGATGTTGTCGGAAGTGACGGCAGTATCTTTATGCCTGCATTACGGTTAAGCCCCGAATTGCCTTTGACAGATGGGGACAAGAAACTTGGCATAACTGTTAAGATTCAAATACTTCCCGAAGAACGAGAAAGAAGTGCTATGGGAATTATCGCAGATACTTTCCGTATGCAATCTAATACAGTAACGGGCGACGGCATTTTTCAGATTTCAGGTTGGGGCAAGTATGCTGTTGAAGCGGCAAAAGGTGGACTCGATTATGCGATTCATAATAATGGCATGGCTTTACTTTTAGGCGTAGACATATATAAACTGACTGCTATGCATTATGTTGAAGATGCCATTCCCAATGAAATTAATAAAATGTTTGCTCACGGTGCAGAAGTGAATGAAGTCTATCCGCAAGATGAATGGATTGTTGAAACAAAACAACCACCCGTAAAGCATTGGTACACAATTCAGAATATGGCATATGAAAAAGGACTTATAAAAGACGGTTATATCGGTAAGTGCAAATATATGTACTTTAACATTTGGGATATAGTAAGTCTGTACAAACAAGAATTAGAAAACAATCCGTATAAATTATACGGTATTGAATAAATCGCTATGGTGCGCTTGTGTATTTAGTTTCCTATCCGGGCATGATATTTTTCTTTCCCTTATTTTTGCCCTGATGAGGGTTCGAAACACGAGGGAAAGGGTAAGGGCAAGCATTAGAGGTTAAGAAACTTATGGATAATACCAAGAAAATAAAAAGCGAATCATATCTCTGCCTAACACTCAATGCGGCTATATTAGCTGGAATTATTATTTTGTTCACAGGTATATACTATTGCGTAATTAAGGCAGGTATCCCTTATCAAGACCCGCCATTAGAGTTACAAATACAATATGCCATCAATATGGGGATTGGCGGCATACTTGTAAAGGAGGGTTTTCTGATTTTCATATGTGGAGGAATTGTCCGTTGTCTTTTTGGATTGGTATTGAAGAAAAAGCAAAAGAAGTAAAATTCAAGTTTATCTAAGGAATCATCCCTAAATTATTTACACTTTTTTAGAACATCAAATCATGTATATAAAGCATGCTCGGAGTTATAAAGTTGTATTTAATTTAAGAATGGTTCCTTACACAAAGAGCCTGCTTCCGCTGTTTTCATTTGTCTTAGTCAGGAAGAAATTGACGCAAGCAAGCTCAAAATTGAAAGTTGTCATTCTATTGCAACAAGGTCTGTTCTTTCATAGCGATTATGTCCTTGTAATCGCTTTTTATATTTCCAACACTTAATTGCTTCCTCTAAAGATCTTCCTTTATTGTCTGCAAAAAAATCTCGAATATAAGTATTGTACTCGAACTGCTTATCAATTTTTGTCTTCTCTTTTTTCTTATCCTCAAGAATTTGGTGATAAGCTGCAATTGCTTCTTTATAAGTTTTTCCCGTATTGTTTTTTAACCATTTTTGAAAAGCTACATTGAATGAAAAACCACATCCAATATGTTCTTTAAAAAATGCTCTATGTCTTTCTGAACAGACAAAGTTTGCTTCAATTTTTGTATCTGGACTAATGGTAGTTATTGCTGTTGTTTTTTTCCTTGCCGTTGAAGCAGACAATATTTTGCCTGTATCAAGAAAATAAGCAATCCTATCTGATATTTCTATTTTCCCGCCTGAAACAGGAATACCATTTTCTCTGCAAAAGTTTACTAATTCCTCTTTCAAATAATAGTAATCACGAAATGTTTTACTATCTAAATTCCTATCTAAAACAGGTCTATCATTCATATATATACTCCTTTACTACTACACATCAAATTCAGATTCGTTGCTTTATTTCGCTTTCCAATAAATTTAAATTTGTCTAATATTCAAAAGTAATTGATTCTTGATAGTCAGTAGTTTGAGTATGCAACTCTAATTTTTTATCTTTTTCAATAGTAAATTTATTTTCTTTGGAAATTAAACTACTTGTATTGGTCAACCCATACTGATTTACTTTAATACTAACTTCATTATCATTAATATCTGTTATTTTAAATTCATATTCATTCCCTATTAAAGAATAAGTTAATATCTTCCCGACTTTAATCTCTATACTATTAGTATTATCATTTAAAGTAACATTTATAGTAGTAGATTTATCTGTTTTCCCACATGCCATAATTCCTAATGCAACAACTCCGAAAAGTAAAAAGGCTAATAATGTCTTTTTCATAATCAATCCTCCGTTTCAACAAATTATTGTTTTTAAAAAAAGTTTTTTACCACATAAATAGTCTATAATCGTTTCGACTAATATATGAGGTACTCTCTTTTTATTCTGTTCTGTTTGATTTATACAATTTGTCTCTGTTAATCGTAACATCTGTATTGTAGTAATCTAAAATTCTATATTTTCTTGACTTTCATTAAGATTACATAACGAATAAAAAGAACCTTTTGAAATATTGGCACCTTTTGTAATTTCTTCAATTGTAAAGTTGTTTCCCTCTTTCCAAATTTTAGGATCCCTGAAATCCATACCTGATAATCCCTCTGGAAGCTCCTCCCATTTCACAAAATCATCGGAAACAAAATGTCCCCAGTGCAAAGGTCCCCCAAACACTGCTATATGGATGATACTGATAAAATAAGTGAATTCTGCACTGATAAATGGAAAATACACTCCCTTTTACTTTTCGTGTTGATAAATGTCCCATGAAATATTTCTTTCGTCAGACTGACAGATAAATACCGATTGTTCAGCAGTAACTTCATAACTCATACAGTAAATAGGTTTTGAACGCACCATACTGTTTTATCAATTTCTGGTCCTTACTCGAAAGCGTTTGATTTGGAAAATTGGCAACCAACGAACAGAGGTAAAGATAATTTGGACTGTATCTTTGAGAAAAGCCTTCTCGCCCAAATTTCCCCTGTATTCGATCAAATTCATACTGTATTTGGCTGGTAGTATCGCAGTCAGCCAGCTTTTCCACCATATCTAAACACTCTTTGCAGGTGTTGTCAATGATGGACTTCGCTGTATTGGTTACTACGAAAAGCCACTGGTCTAAATTTGTCAGTTCCTTTGGCCTGGCTATCAATTCTGCTTTCATTTTTGCATATAGTTCTTCCATATTGTACCTCATAAATCCTGATTTGTCGCACTGATCATATTACATCCAATTTTCGATTTCAATCCACGATTGGTAAAATCGCCGATGCCTAAATTTATCAACACGATAAGTAAAAGGGAGAAAATACATTGGGATCGTTCATCCATCCCACTGGTGCAGTAACATGAAATATCGGCTTTTCTCTTTGATCAATGCGATTTTGTTTCTGATACCGATTTGCCTTCTCAAATTTTGTCATACGAATCCTCCATCTATCATTAGCTCTTAGTTTTTCCATACAATTCTTATATGTGGATAAGCAATGGCCATGACCATAAACAACATAACACAAAAAATAACGGTAACTACCACCCAGTTCTTGACACCTTTCATTTCCTGAACTGCCATCTCATATTTTCTAGTGCTAACGAAAGGAATTAACCCACAAAACAGACCGCCTAACACACCAACACATAGCATTTGAACATTCCTGCAAATAATCAATAGTACAAGGTCAATCAAGATCCCTGCCCTAATTACGTATTTCCGGTTCTTTCCCTCTAAGAATATACAGACAAACAGCCAGATTGCGGCAACAATTATCCCACCCTCTAAGATAATATCGCTTAAATTTGTTCGCTCCATCTATACTTCCCTCATTTCACCAAGCGAATTTTATGATTTCGTAATAATAGCAATAGCACATGGCATTCTTCCTGTAATAACAACGTATTCCACATTGCTATACCCTGCATTTTAACTGCAGCAATAAATAAGTGTCTGAACTATCTCATCGCTTATATTGTACACATAATAGTGTCCAAAAGTCAGTACTTAACTAAAAAACAGCCGGAACAGATGCATATACATCTGACCGACTGCATAACTTAGGCATTCTGTTCGTATTCGTATGTTTACTTCCTATGAACGTTATCAGACCTCACTTTTTTTTCAGCCAAGTACAACATATATTGTACACCGATAACCGTTGTTTTGCAACCCCTTACAGATACACACAGCCGCTCCATGTGTATCATCATCGACGCGCTGATGGATGCTGTCATGGAGTATTTCCATATCACCGAAGCCCAGCAGGAGGAATTTACTGCCAGATTTATCCAACGCCTTCCTAAGTATATGCAGGAGGCTCTGGAACGGGAAGAAATAGCGGTATGAGGATATTTTTCGGGCTAAAATATTGATTTTTCAATGCGCGACTCCAATTTTTGATGTGGGAAGTTTGAGTTATTTGAGCTATTCTAATTACATACCTTTTTCACAATCACTTCCTCATCACTCACAAAATGCGATCATCATATCCGGATCGTTTTCCATTGGCACAAGAATGTATTTTTTATCTGCATTGTAAATAAAATCCGTTTTCATTACCATGTCTTCTATATGCGCATCTAATTCCATGGAATAGTAATCATCCGTATCTCGCTTCTTTGCAGGCAGTTGTTCTATATCACTGGTTCTTGCCGTATAGAAATATTTCTCTTTATCTAATAAATAGAAACATCTGAAATACTCTTGATCACTTTCCTCTTCCGTCACATTATCCGCGCCAATCTTCTCAAAAAACTGTGCAAGAAACGCCTCGTATTCCTCTTGTGTACTGTCTACTGAGACCAATTCCTTGGGACGGTGCGGTTCAATAAGAGGCTCCTTTACTGTCGCATAATACTCGTTGAGAGCCTCCTGGATTCGAAACAGCTCCGTCACTTCTTTCATATCAAGTTCCAGCAGGTCGATCATATCCTGAAGAGTCCCTTCCCTTACATCTTCATCTGTAATCCCAAAAATTTCCGTTAGAAACTCCGGTGTAACTGTCTGCAACTGCCCTTGGCCTGAAAGATACTCTCCACCACATATTTGATTGCACCAACCAATAAACTCTTCCCAGTCTTCTGGGAAATTATCATAGCATCTGCGATAAATACTTTCTTCGTTTCCTTCTGCATCAATATATCTGCATATCACATAACAGGCAAGGTTGTCACCCTTTTCCATTTCCGGAAGACTCTTAATGTATTCTACATAATACTCAAATCCATTCTCCCGCCCTTTAAGTTCCTCGGGCGGAATGTTATCTGTAAAGTCAAACAGTCCACTTCTTATACTTCCGTCTGAATCTGCTGTAAATGCATAATAGTAATAGGGATATGAAATATGATAAATCTGCTCCGGATTTACTGCATTTGAATACACTTCGAGACTTTTTAAATAAATTTCATCTTCCAATGTAATGTCATTTTCCCCGCCATCGCCACTTTTAGTACTACATCCGTTCAACACAAACACAAGTAATAAAACGATGATGCTGACTATTTTGTATACTTTTTTCATAATTTTCACCACTACTTTCCAAGGCACAAACAAGTTGTGAAAGTTTTGTCAAATTCTTTCACTCTTAATGTCCTCGTAAAAAAAATATTGCAGCAATAACTTAACTTGAATTCCCCAACCTATTTGGTAACTACATTGGGATAGTGTATCCCTCTTTCTTTTCGTTTGATTCTCTCCATGTTCTGATCATAGCATAGAAATTCTTAACAAGTCTTTAACTCCTGACGGAACAAAAACGATATTGATTTGTTGACAGGAAGTTGTTTCTGCTTTATCTGCCGGAGATCGTATCCACAACGGACATATTCCGAATTCTCTTTGCCGGGCTGTAAATTGCAGATAGCAGAGAACCCAGCACCACCACCACAATGACACACAGGGGAATTGCCGGAAAATACCATTCCGTCCCCCATCTGAGCGTGACCAGCTTTTCAAAGCAAAACCGGTTTAAAGGCAGTCCTGCCGCGCAGCCGATCAGCACACCCCATGCTCCATAAGTTATCGCTTCCGCCGCTACCATTTTGAGCATCTGCACACTGTCCATCCCCACTGCGCGCATAGCGCCGTATTGGCGGAGCCGGGCAGAAACGCTCATGGCAATGCTGTTTGTGATGTGAAAAACAGAGATCAGGGATATCACTCCCAGAAATCCATAGATAAAAAGCCTGAATGACCAGACAGCTCCTTTCACCTCCTCATTGTTAAGCCGGCGGTCGGAAAAATTCGTATTTTGCCCTCCCATATCACGGATTCTTCGCGCAATGTCATCATCGGCGTCCCGCGTCAGTTGAACGTCAACAATGGTATAATCTTTTTGCCCTGTCAGATTTTCAAAGGTTTCCTCGGAGCATATTATGATCTCCTCCCCATCTGATGCATCAAACGGAGAATAACTTAATATCCCTGAAACGATCAACTGCGCTTCTCCCTCTTCCCGGCTTATCGCCACGCTCTCACCCGCTGTCAGGGAATCTTCTCCACGGTATACTGCCAGAACGCTTTCCCCTTCCTTCACCCCGGAGAGGGAACCCTCGATCAGCAGATCCTTTGCCCATGCCAGCTGATAGGTTTCGTAGGATATCAAACATGCTTGTTTAGAATCAGTCTGGGTTCGGATCGGCACATCATAGGCAAAGCTTCTTCCGTATGCGCGCTTCACTCCGTCCATTGCCATCAGCTCTTTGGTCAATCCACTGTCTATGGAGCAGGTATTGTCAGAACTTACAATAGAAACATCAGGCGCAGAGGGTTTCAGCGGATTCACGGCATGTTTCATAAAATCAACCGCTACCGAGAACGTTAAAAACAGGATGATGCTGAATGCAAACGAGCAGCTCATCAAAATAAAGTTTTTTCGACTGCCCATCGCATGATGAATGCCCAGTGCCGCTTCTATCCTGTAAAAGCGCGTATCCGCCGCCTTTTTAATCTGCCTCTGCTGTGAGGCATTCCCGGATACAGCCGTAAGGGGTGATACCCCTGCCGCTTTCTTTGCCGGACTGCCTGCTGCCAGACAAACCGTGATCACACCGATCAAACATCCCATGATCAATCCGATAAAACTGATTCCAAAGTACGGCATCCCGCCAAAATAGCTTGGACTTAAAATCCTGAGCAGCGCGCTGAGTATCCATACGATCACCATGCCAAGCAGTGCTCCGGCCGGTACAGCTGATCTACACCAACACAGCGCCTCTCTTCTTACAAAGCGAACTACCTGCCCGGGAGAAGCACCCAAACAACGGAGCATCCCGAAAAACGCCGTACGCTGCGCAATGTTGCTGTTTAAGCTGCCTGTTATCATCAA
Organism: Lachnospiraceae bacterium; assembly: GCA_029067085.1. Classification (GTDB taxonomy): domain Bacteria; phylum Bacillota; class Clostridia; order Lachnospirales; family Lachnospiraceae; genus UBA3282. The sequence continues at coordinate 7,545 of JAIEFE010000015.1, forward strand.
TATCCCCGCAACAGAAACCAAAAATGCCAAAATCAGGGCAACCCCGTAAATCGCCATCATGCTTACATCCTGGCTCTGTCCTATTGTGGCAAGCAGCAATTCGTTTTTACCGATTCTTTCATCCGATATCTGAAACTGCTTTTGTATTTCTCTGATCTCCTTTTGAATATTGCACCACGGGGAAAACTTTACATAGAGAAAGGAATCATGATTATCCTCCGCCCCTGTCAGCGATAATTTTCTGAAATCCTCTGTTTTCAACACCAGACCATAAACATCCTTCTGTGCCAGCATGGGAATCTGTCCCATAAATCCGGTGATGTGATACACCGTTTGAGAACCGTCAGGCGTCATGAGCTGAATTTCATCTCCCAGACTGAGGGATAGCCTTTCTCTCATATTTTGATCTATCACCGCACCGCCTTCTTCGGTCGGAAAACGCCCTTCCACAAGCTGAGCTGTTGGAAAAATCTGCAACGCGCTCTCATCCATTCCGATAATGACTGTTTCCGTACCCTCCACCTGATAATGCATATTGAGCCTGTAATTCAGTGTATTATAACGGGTACAGGCAAGTACTTTAGGTCTTTGACTGATCAGCGCAGTCTCTTCATCACGTATGTCGCGAAATCCTGCGTGCCACTCCCCATAGTTTATTTTTGCCTGTGTGTTCTGACTGCGTATCTCCATATCCGCCATTCCGAAAATCGCCGTTATCAGAAATACGCTTAGAATAATACACAGCCGAACCATACGGCTCTGCCTTTTGTGAACCTTCTGGGAGATCGGTACAAGTTCAAGATAATTTTTCATATGCCTTACCTCCCATGTCCTTTAGACAGCCATCCGTCACACGCAAGACTCTGTCTGCATCCGATGCCAGATTGTCATTATGAGTGATCATCAGGATCGTCTGTCTGTAATGGCGCGCTGCCCTGATCAATAAATCCATAACATCCCGGCTGCTTTTCGAATCCAGATTCCCGGTAGGTTCATCCGCCAGAATCAGCATTGGCTGCATGATCAGCGCTCTTCCAATCGCCACTCTCTGCTGCTGACCGCCGGATAACTGACTTGGCAAATGCGCCCTCCTTTCACTCAATCCCAGCAGTCCAAGCAATTCCTCTATTTTCTCCCGATCGGGTTTCTGATGATCGAGCAATAGCGGAAATGCGATATTCTGCTCTACATTGAGCTCTTCAATGAGATGAAATGCCTGAAAAATAAAACCGATGTTTCTCCTCCTGAAAACAGTCCGCTCTTTCTCATTCAGCGCAAACAGATCCATACCGTCTAAAAGAACCTTACCCAAAGTCGGCGTATCCAGTCCTCCTACACAATGAAGCAGTGTGCTCTTTCCGGAGCCGGATTCACCCACCACCGCAGCGAACTCTCCCTTTTCCATGGAAAAACTCACATTCCGCAGCGCCTTCACCTGTCCTTCGCCCTGCCCGTAGGTCTTACTTAAATTCTGTACTTCTAATAATTCCATATTCGCCGTCACCTCCTGTTTTTGCATTTTGATGGCAAACGTCATAACCGATCTGCCGTTTGCTGTCAGTATAACTTGCTCAGCTTACAGGCAGGTGAAAGGCCGCTTACAGTTTCGTAAGATATTTCAGTCTCCTTATGCCGGCAGCGTCATCGTGAACACAGTGCCTTCCCCTGCCGTGCTTTGCACCGACAATACGCCGCCCTGTCCTTCTACAATAGACTTTGCCAAGGGAAGTCCCAGCCCGATTCCGGTTCCGTTTCCTTTTCCCCTCGAGGTGCGATAAAAGCGTTTAAAAATGTGGTAAATATCTTTCTCATCAATTCCTTTTCCATTGTCCTCAAACGATACTCTTGTCATTTCCGGAAACTGTTCCCATGACACAAGGATGCGTCCACCCTTTTCCGTATAATCCAATGCATTTTTCACCAGATTTCCCATTGCCTCACTGGTCCACTGCAGATCGCAATTCACCCAGACTCCGTCCTCTCCCGAAAGTACAATCTCTTTCTCCTCTTCTTCCGCTCTCACCCAAAGTTCTGACACGGCTCTGGAAACCACATCCGCCAAAAGCCAGCTTTGCTTTTCAAAAACAACTGCCCCCGCATCCAGTCTTGTAACCTTGAGTAAAACTTGGATCAGTTCTTCCACACGCGCAAGGGCAGTCGAAGTTTTCTTTGAAAATGCGAGCACTGCCTCTTTGTTTTCCGCATCTGACTCTATGATCTCATTATACATAGCCAGAGCAGAAAGCGGTGTTTTGAGCTGATGGGAAATATCGGAAATGGTGTCCTTTAAAAAATCCTTTGCCCGTACAGCTTCTTCATTTCCGGCCGCCAATGCATTGGCAAGACTGTCAATTTTCCCGAAAAGCCTGTAAAGGCACCCCTCATCCATCCGCGGAAGATGTTCCGTAAAGTCTCCTCGCATAAACTGCTCTATGATTTTGATCGCCCGATGATAAACTTTTTCCCTTGCCAAAAGAAATGCGCCCGCCAGTACCGGAATACTTATCCACAAAAATAAAAAAAGCCCGGCAAGCAGTATTCCCGTTCCCTTCTGTATCCCAAAAATATCCGGCATAAAAAACAGTTCCGTTTCCTCACTGATCCCTATGCGCGCAAGCAGGTCAATCCCTTTTTCCGTCATCTCTTCTTCCGCGAAGGTTTTTGCGATTACCGCCTCGCTTACTCCCTGCTCGATAAGAGAAGAAACAACACACCTGTCATGTTTTAGGAGTTTTTGCTTGATCTGATATCCGTTTACGCACCATATTGCCAGAGCAAAAACCGATGCCGCCGCCAATATGAGCGCCAGACAATAAAAGAATCTTTTCTGCTCCTCATCCCTCAAAAATCCCATCATATTTTCACCTCCTGCCAGCTATACCCAAACCCTCTGGCTGTGATCAAATGCTCCGGTCTGGAAGGATCTGTTTCTACCTTTTCCCGCAGCCTTCTGATATATACAGAGAGCGTATTATCATCCACAAAATTACCGGAGTTATCCCACAATTCCTCGAAAATCATTTCTCTGGTGACCACTCTGCCGCGGGAGCGTACCAAAAGACAGAGCAACCTGTATTCCACCGGCGTAAGTTCCAGTTTTTTCCCCTGCAAAAGCACCCTGCTCCCCGCAAGATCAATTTCAATATCCCCGCAGACAATACTCCCCTGCCGGGTCAACTTATTCTCCGCCCTTGTTACCCCTGCCCTGCGCAGCAGCGCGCGTATTCTGGAAAGCAGTTCTCCCAACTTAAACGGTTTCCCGATATAATCATCACCGCCGCTGTCAAGCCCCCGGATCACATTTATCTCCTCATCCGAGGCAGTCAGAAAAATGATCGGAACCTGATTCCCCTGCGTTCTCACCGCTTCGCAAACCTCAAAACCTGTACCGTCGGGCAGCGTCACATCCAAAAGCAGCAGATCATATTGATTCCGCAATAAAAATTCCTTCGCCTCTCTCACACTTTCCGCCGTTTCTACCTCATATTCATTTTTCTTCAGGGAATAACATAGACCGTCTGCAAGACTTATATCATCTTCCAGCAGTAAGATTTTGCTTTTTCTATCTTTATCCATTCACTCTCACCATAACCTGAAATTAGTCAAGGAAAAACCGTTCTTACTTTTTCCATAAACTCTTCCGTAATATACTTTATGGAAGGCACGTGGAAGAACAGCGCATGACAATTGCATTTTCTTAACATATACCAATAGGCTTCATTACACAAGGATCGGATGGGCGTATTCCCAATATGCGTATTAATTCCGCACTTATTCAGTTTCATGGCAATCGTCTGAAAATCCAGATCCGAATAGCAGCATACATCCTCTCTTTTGGCAACACACTCTATTCTTATATTTCCTTTTAATGTTTTGTCTAACCCAAACATATAGACAAAATCATAGGTACCATTGATATGATCAATATCCTTCTTTAGGCCGCTATAGGAATTTGTCAAAAACAATTTATTGCCGCTTAGATTTCTCACGATCTTATTACCGGAATTACCGTTCCCTTTAAAAGCAACGTATAATGCTGACATATAGTAACCTCGTTTAATCCCTGTTTATCCCGACACCGCAATACTCTCCCCATCATCCGGAACCCAAAGGTTTCCCGAAAAGAATGCCGCGCCCTCCTCTGTATACAGTTTCTTCCTGTCCGCTATATGACTATCCTCCGTATGCATGAGGATCAGGTTTTTCACCTTCAATTCCTCCGCAGTCTGACAGACATCCCGGACGGTACTGTGATGCTTTTCATACGGCCCGAACTTGTCTTTCTCGGAAAACAGACAGAATGCCTCATGAAGCAGATAGGAGGCTCCTTCCGCTTCGGGATAAAACTCCCGGTTCAGCGGCTCATCCCCGCAAAAGAGCAGCTTCTCCTCCGTCAGATTGAACCCATACTGGATCAGCTTTGTTGACATAATATCAAAAAAGGTGATCTTCCTGCCCAATATCGTGTGGGAATCGCCATCCTGCAGTCTGACTAAATGCATTCTGCCTCCAAACAGATTCGTGATCTTTTTCATCAGGACGATCCCGCAGATGGTCTTCAGATTCTCCATGACCTCATCACATGCATATATTTTCAGATTGCCGTCATAGTTTCCGGCAAGCATCATCTGTCCGATCCTTCTTATGATCCAAACCGCTCCCAAGATATGATCGGAATGAGAATGGGTGATAAACAGATCGTGGATCTGCGTCAGAGAAATGTTCCGTTCCTCCAGAATCCTAAGAATCTGATTGCCGCCTCCCGCATCCACCATAAAGCATCTGTCATGCTCTCTTAAGACAAAGCAGGTATTATAACATTTCGTCACCGTGGCATGTCCGGTTCCCAGCATCGTAATGGATAAGCCGTTATCATTCATCTGGTTCAAACTCCTCACCGCTTCGTAACTGAAGATAAATAGTAAAACCCATAAGCCGAAAGCATTATCTTTTCCGGGCGCATTTTACGCCCTGTGAACATATCTTTATATTCACCTTCTATTCCGCTCAGGGACACTTCTTTATCAAACTCGCTGAAATTGAAGATTCCTATGATTTCTTCCCCCTCAAAAGATCTGTCGATGCACAGTACATTTCTATCCCCCGTATCCAAAGTTCTCATATCCGCCTGTGTGACAAACGCCTTCTTTGATCTTCTGATCTTTTCCAACCGGTCGAGCTGCGCAAAGATCTGTCCCTCCACACTCTTTTCATCCTGCGCCTGTTTTGCCAGCGTCCAGTTCATTTTACCCCGGTGAAGATAGCGCGAATCCGCCGCCTTGTCCGGATCTTCTTTATAACTGTAGTCGTTTATCTGTCCGATCTCGTCTCCGCTATAAAGTACGGGAATACCGGACTGCATGAACATGTAGGCGTGAAGTGTCACATCCAGCCGGATGGCCCGCTCCATAGCCTTTTCATCCTGCTCGAAGCCTGCCTTCTCAATACCGCACATGGAAGCCGTGGTACCGCAGAATCTGGCGTCTCCCGAAACGGGATCGGCATTATACAGCTCACCCCTGCTGCCGCTTCCGCCCGCATATCCCTGAAAATAATCGTTCAGATACTGCTTGTGGGAACGCTCTTCAAATCCCCAGAGAAGCAGAGTATCATAATCCAATCCCCAGCCAATATCATCGTGACAGCGCAGATAATTCAGAAACACATACTCTTTCGGCAGACTGCTCACAATGTCCAGCTGCCTTTTTAAAAGCCGCACATCCCGCGTCGCCACCGTGTGCCAGGTGGTCGCCATTGTGGTCACGTTGTACAGCATGTGGCACTCCGGTTTCTCAACAGTCCCGAAATAGGGCGCTACCTTCTCAGGCTCCATCACCACCTCGCCAAGCAGCAGCACACCGGGGCATACGATCTCGCTGATCATGCGCATCATACGCACAATCGTATGTACCTGCTTTAGATTGCGGCAGGAGGTATGTAACTCCTTCCAGATATACGGCACAGCATCGATCCGTATCACATCCATCCCCTTGTTGGCAAGATAGAGAAAGTTATACATCATCTCGTTAAATACCCGGGGATTTCCGTAATTCAAATCCCACTGGTAAGGATAAAAGGATGTCATGACAAAATGTCCCGCATCCGCAAGCCAGGTGAAATTGCCCGGCGCGGTAGTGGGAAACACCTGTGGCACCGTCTTCTCATATTCATTCGGAATGGCGTCATTGTCAAAGAAGAAGTAGCGGCTCATATATTCGCCCTCTCCCGCTCTCGCCCGTTTCGCCCACTCATGATCCTCGGAGGTATGGTTCATGACAAAATCCACGCAGACGTTGATCCCTTCCTTCCGGCAGGCCGCCGTCAGGCTTTCCAGATCCTCCATGGTTCCCAGCTGCGGTTGTACCTTCCGAAAATCCGCCACTGCATAGCCGCCGTCGGAACGTCCTTTGGGGGTATCCAGGAAAGGCATCAGATGAATATAATTGACATTACAGCTTTTCAGGTAATCCAGTTTCTCCTGTACACCCCGGAGATTGCCCGCAAAATTGTCAATGTAGAGCATCATGCCCAGCATATCGTTCTTCTTATACCAATCGGGCGCCTTTTCTCTCTCCCGGTCCAGTTTTTTCAGATCTTTGGCACGTTCCTCATAGAAACGGTAAAGGTTATCACACAGCTCCGCAAACATGGAACCGTTGTCATACAGCTCCATATACAGCCACCTAAGCTCATCCAGATGCCTGTCAAATCGTTTTCTGTAGGTTGCTTCCGCCCGTGATACCTTATCCTTCGTCTGAGATGTCTCTCCCTTTTTACCTCCCATATTTACCTCCGTCCTAAAGCTTTACTGCTCCCTGACCAGCTCGATCTGATATGCCGGATACTCCTTCTGCTCCACCGGCATGGGAAGCCCCGCCTCCATCAGATCCGCACCGTAATAGCATCTGCCGTTCTCCGCATTCCTGTACACCGATTCAGCATCCAGACCTTTCAGCTTCACATAGCTCACCGGCATGTTTCCATGCATCTCCAGCATCACAACACTCAACAGCGCACGGTCCTTTTTCTCCGACACAAACATCCACGCCGCATTCGTCTCAGAAAAAGGATTGTTCAGCCGATAATGCGTCCCTTTCCGAATCAATGTTTCCCAACCCTTATACTGCCCGATCTGCTCTCTGACAACCGTCTTATCCTCCTCCGACAGTTTCTGCGGGTCAAGCTCATAGCCAAATATGCCCGCCATTGCCACCACGCCTCTGGTATGCAGGCTTACACTCCGGCCAGTCTGGTGATTTGGCACAGCCGACACATGGGAGCCGACAGTAGCTGCCGGGTAGAAGAAGGAAGTGCCGTACTGAATTTTCAGCCTGTCCAATGCGTCCGTGTTGTCGCTGCACCAAATCTGGGGCGTATAGTAGAGCATTCCCGCGTCAAATCTGCCGCCTCCGCCACTGCAGCCCTCTATCAGGATATCCGGATATTTTTGCAGCAGCTTTTCCAGGAAATCATATACCCCCAGTATATAATCGTAGGTTACTTTTCCCTGACAATTCTCCAAGGAATAGACATCCACGATACTACGGTTCATATCCCATTTAATATATGAGATTTCCCCTTGGTCGAGTATAGCACATATCTGCTCAAAAACACAGTCCCGAACTTCCACTCTGGTGAAATCGAGCACCAGCTGATTCCGACACCGTACAGGCTCCCTTCCCGGAATCTGTAACGCCCAGTCCGGATGTTCTCTGTACAGATCGCTGTCCTCCGACACCATCTCAGGTTCTATCCAGATACCAAATTGTACGCCTATGTTGTTGACTTTCTCAGTCAACTCCTTCAGGGTACATCCCAGCTTTTTCTCATTGACCTGCCAGTCTCCCAGACCGCTGTTATCGTCCTCCCGCTTTCCAAACCAACCGTCATCCATAACGATCATATCGATTCCAAGATCGGCCGCGCTTTCCGCCAGCTTTAAAATCGTACTGCCGTCAAACGTAAAGTAAGCCGCCTCCCAGCTGTTTAACAGAACCGGCCGGGGCGCGTCTTTGTATTTTCCCCTGCACAAATGCTCACCGATACAGCGATGAAACCGCATTGACAGCGTACCAAGTCCTTTGTCCGAATAGGAAAGGATCGTCTCAGGAACCACAAGACGCTCCCCCTGCTGTAACGGATAATGAAACAGATCGCTCTGCAGGCCCATCAAAACTCTCGTCTGCTCATACTGGTCCTTCTCCGCCTCGCAAAGGAAATTGCCGCTGTAGACAAACACCAGTCCATAACAGCTCCCCGTCTCCTCCGTGGTATTCCTCTCCGCCAGGATCACTGCCGGATTATACTGATGGCTGGAAGCGCCTCTGCGGCTGCCGATGGCATAGGTGCCGTGCCGGATCTTTTCCCGCTGCATATTTCTCTCCATGGTGTGCCTGCCATAAAAGCTGAGCATATCATAGTTTCCCGCAAGGAAATCCAGGCAGACGGAAGCCGCCTTCTCAACTGTCACGCCCTGCTCTCCCCTGTTTTCTATGACAGCGCTTCTGGTAATGATATCCGCTTCCTCCAACACACCGTACAAAAGCGTCACCCGCACATGGCTTACCCGATCTTCCAGATAGATCTCAAGTGTCTTTGCTTCCCCAGAGTCAGCATAGACTGCCGGGAGTCCCGGCAGTCCATACTTTCCTTTTTTTATCTCATGACCGGCATAACGCAGATCACAACAATCAGATCCGTCCGCATTACGGATGATCAGGGCGCTGTTTCTAAAATCCCCCACGCCCATGACCGGATATTCCTGAGGCAAGGCATCCATCGAGTAAGTTCTGTCATTTCCCACATCCGCGGGATTCCCTGAAAATCCCCTGTCATAATAGGTGAGCAGATAGTCCATGTTTCCGTATACACGCCCTCCGTAGTACAGATGCAGTAAAAATCCATAGTCATCCACTTTCATCCGGTAAGACGTATGTTTCGTGTCCAGTGTAAAAATCCGATTTTCCTGCTGATATCCAATTGCCATAATTCTGTACCTTTCTGTTAAATTATCACTTTACGGCTCCGTTCACAACACCGTTCAATATCTGTTTCTGACAGATCACATAAAAAATTAAAATCGGAATCAGAGACAACAGGTAGGATGCAAACGCCAGGTTATAGTTGGTTCCAAACTGTGACTGGAAGTTCAACTGTGCCAGCGGCAGTGTGTTCTCTGCAGAGCCCGCCATAATAATAAGGGGCGTCATAACATCATTCCATACCGCCAGGGCCGTGATAACTGCAACCGTTGCATGCATCGGACGCATGATTGGGAAAATGATCTGCCAATAAGTCCGCCATGTGGAAGCGCCGTCCACTCTCGCCGCTTCTTCCAGCGCCATCGGAATATTGGTAAGATATCCTGAGTACAGCATGATATTCATAGGCATGTAGAACACCACATACAGCAGGATAACGCCGAACCAGTTCGCAAGTCCCATCTCAGCCGTCTGCTTAGCCAGCGGCATCATCAGAATGGCAAAGGGCACGAACATACCGCTTACGATAAAGAGATAGACAAAATTATAAAATTTACTGGATTTATTTCTGCCCAGCGTATATCCCATCAGGGAATGGAGCAGAACGGAAAGTCCCACTGTCAATATCGAAATCAGTAAGCTGTTTTTCAGGGAATTCCAGAAATCCGTCACCCGCATCGCTTCCCTGAAATTATTCAAACTCCACACCTTGGGCAGCGACAGAATGCCGCTAATGCTGTTGGTCATTTCCGAGGGCTGCTTGAAGGCGATCACAACGGTCATATACAGCGGAAAGATGATCGTGGAAAGACCGAGAATGAGCAGCACCAAAACCCATTTGTTCGATTTTTCGACTGTCGATGTTTTCTTCATAACTGCTCCTCCTTTGAACTGGAAAATTTCATCTGCGCAACAGAGAACACTACAATCAAGATAAAGAATACAACCGCGTTTGCACTCTGGAAGCCAAACTGTCCGCCTGCCATACCGTTATTGTAGATCAGGTAGGAGATGGACTCTGTGCTCTGTGCCGGTCCACCCTTGGTCAATGCAACGATCTGATCGAACACCATCAGAAAGTTTTTCACACACAGCACCATATTGATGGAGAAAAACGGAATGATCAACGGGAATGTCAGATGCTTAAACTGTTTCCAACCGGTAGCGCCGTCCAGACCGCCCGCCTCGTACACATCCTCAGGTACTGTCTGTAAGCCCGAAATATAAATGATGGTGTTCATGGCGATGGCCTGCCATGCACACACGATCATAACGCCGATCCATGCCTTGCCGGGATTTGACAAAATACTGGAACCAAGTGCCCGGATGCCAGTCATATCCGCCAGAGCCGGGATAATATAAGTAAAGAAATAGTTAAAAATGTAACCTACAACCAGTGAACCGAGGATGTTGGGGAGAAAGTATGCCCCACGGAAAAATCCCTTCGCTCTGATCTTGCTGTTTAATCCAAGCGCCATGATCAGGCTGAGCACATTTACCACAACCGTGGTCACAAGCGCCAGTTTGATCGTAAACAGATAGGACTTACCCACACGCGCGTCCGAAAACAGATCAATATAGTTGCGCAGTCCCACCCAGTCATAGCTTCCGAAGCCTCTGGAATTGGTGAAGCTGTACAGCGCACCACGGATCAGCGGAATCGTGTTAAAGCAGATAAACAATGCCAGAATCGGAATCGTTATCAGCATAAATGTTCTTTTTCTTTCATTTTCATGTTTCGACATAATTTCTTGGCCCCTTTCCTAATTTGCATTTCCGTGGGCAGCTTCATAGTCCTGCACCATACGGATAATGTCCCTGTTATACCTCTGCCAGTTCGTATCGAAGGTCTGTAAAAACGCATTCTTATCCTTCTCCAGAAGAAGCGTCTGCAAAAGAGCGTCCACCGACATCTCGGAAGGGTAGTAATGATCCTGATAATCCGTCATGTTCCCGCTCTGGATAAACTCTGTCATACCGTCCAGCATGGAAGACAACCTAAAGTTTCCTTTTTTACAGGGAACCGCGTTCTGGTCGTCGATGTATTTCTGTATATTTTCATCCGCATATAAGAAGTCCAGAACCTCATAGGCCGCCTCTTTGTTTTTGCAGTCTGCCGTGACACAGAAGCCAAGGTCAATTCCGGAATTCAACGTTCTGCTATTTTTATCGTCGCTTGCCGGCATTACAAAGGAATCGATATTCATATCAGGATTTACCGACAGAATCTGCGGTGTCGCGTAGCTGCCGATCGTATACATAGCCGATTCGCCTCTGGCAAATGCGGTACAGGCGTCATTGTAACCGTAAGCAAACGGATCATCCGGTCCGTAAGGCAGAAGCGCCAGATATTTCTCTGACAACTCCCCGTACTCCTTCGTAAAGCTCGTCGTTCCTCTGTTCACCTGCTTCGTCGTATCCGCCGGTGCAAGCTCCACCGCCATGGCATTCCAAGGCGCAAGACAGGTCCAGGTATCTTTAAAGCCAAAGTAAAAGGGAAGTATCCCTTCCGCCTGAATCTGATCGCACAGCGCAAGCAGTTCATCCCAGGTCTCCGGGATCTGCCAGCCATGCTCTTCGAACATATCTCTGTTGTAGAGAACCCCGGCTGCATTGGCCACATAAGGTATGATATAGGTTCCGTCAACAGGCACCAGTTCCAGTGCTTCCGCGATCTCCAGATATCCCTCGTTGATATCCTTCATACCCTCATATCCTGAAACATCTGCCAGTATATCGGCGTCCACAAAATAAGAGTAATTGATATCTCCGCCAATTCCTATGATATCCGGGTAATTCTCCCTGATAAATCTGGTTTTCAGAATCGTCGTCGCATCGTTCGGTGAGTTGATCGTCAAGTGGATATCGTCATGAGCAGCGTTGAAGGCCTCCTCCACCGTCTTGAAATAGTTTGCCGCTTCCGGCTTATACTGCACAATCTCAACTTCAATCTTTCCGTTCGAAGCGTCTCCGCATCCTTGAACGGCCGGCACCAACGCTGCAAGACATACTGCCAGTGCCAAACTCTTTACTCCCTTTCTTTTCATTTCCCTTCTCCTTCCCTTTTTGGAATATAACGTGTCAAAAGCAGATTTTAGTTGATTCGCTTAATTCATTCTAACATACCATAATGCTATCAAAAATATCGTCATTTTGTTCGTTTTATATCATAATGCAATTTTCCGACCCATGTATTGAAGTGACCACGCATTTTGGTATATAATAAAATATATCGATCTGTGAGGTATATTATGAGTGAACTAATTTTCTCCGTTTTTCCGAGTGAAAATTTTGTAGATCTGGGGCTATACCAGTTTGGCTGGGAGCAGTGTGCCCCTTCCCATTCTTTCGGGCCGGCTGCCAGAAACCATTATCTGTTTCACTACTGTCTCTCCGGCACCGGCATTTTGCTCGCTGATAACGCCCGGGGAGAAACGATTACCTATCAGATTAAGAGTGGGCAGGGCTTTATGCTCTTTCCGAATCAGGTCTGTACTTACATAGCGGATCATGATATTCCCTGGGAGTACGTGTGGATTGAATTTGACGGGCTGCGCGCCAGAGAGACCGTAAGCCTTGCCGGACTGACTCTGGATCATCCAGTCTATAAAGCGCGATTTAAAGATATTGCCGATACCATGAAAAATGAAATGCTTTATATCGTAAATCACAGGGAAGAATCACCCTTCCATCTGATCGGGCATCTCTATCTGTTTATTGACAGTTTTGTTCGCGCCTCCACGGCAACACAGATCGGACACGGAAACAGACTCCGCGATTTCTATATCAAGGAGGCCTTCTCCTTTATCGAACAGAACTTTCAAAACGATATATCTGTAGAAGATATCGCTGCAGCCTGCGGACTGAACCGAAGTTATTTCGGCAAAATATTTCATGAGACTACCGGAAAATCCCCGCAGATGTTTCTGATCTCCTACCGCATGACTAAGGCGGCAGAGCTTTTGAAGCTGACCGATCTGTCTATAGCCGATATTGGAAACGCGGTAGGATACCCGAACCAGCTTCATTTTTCCAGAGCATTCAAAAATGTATATAAAATCTCGCCAAGACAATGGCGAAATGAAAACAAACTGATCAGCTTGAAATCATAAGCCCAGATTCACACCAAAAATATATTTCAAGTCATCATTTTGATATTTTTCACTTGTTTTTGATTTTCAAAAAACATGTTTTCTTATATGATGACATCATAGTAGGAAAATTCAGCGCAGAACGAAAATAAAGGCAAGGAGGGCATTACCATTGAAACAGATCACTTTTACTGACGAACACGGAAGCTTTCTGTTAAAACAGCCGGAAAATACAAATTACTTATATTTTCCGCTGGCCTCGGAGAAAGGTTTAAAAAGCAGCGTCACTCCGCTGTTTAACGGCGACGCGAAGCTGGATCAGGAAACCTTTCTGTTGGAGCCTGTCAGCTCGGAAAATCTTCATAATAACAGATCCACCCGAAATTTCTGGTGCGCTGTGGATGAGTCCGGCATCTTTTCCGCCACGGGTGCATCCGCCGGACAGGAAGCCGCTCGATTTTCCCCTGATCAGGATGAAACTGAGCTTTCCGCCGGTTTTCAGTGGCAGACGGTAACGCGTTTTTCCAAAATTCTTGAGTTGGAATCCACCGTCACTTCCTTTGTTCCGGTGGACTGCAACGTCGAGATTCTGCACGTCACCATAAAGAATCGTGCGAAAGATTCCAGGCAGCTTACACCCTACGGCGCCATCCCCATCTACGGCAGGAGCGCGGACAACATCAGAGATCATCGAAACGTGACCTCCATGCTCCACCGCATTGAGACCACAGAGGACGGCATTTTGGTCTGCCCCACTATGTCCTTTGACGAGAAGGGACACCGCCCTAACCACAAGGTCTACTATGTCCTTGGCTGCAGCGGGGATGGCACCCCGCCCACAAGCTTCTACCCAACGGTGGAAAGTTTTATCGGCGAGGGCGGTTTCTATACGCACCCCCAGGCCGTCCATGACAGACTTCCGGGCGTTTCCGCCGGCACAACAGCCGCAGGGCGGGAGGCGATGGGCGCTTTCCGTTTTGAAACGATCACCCTGGGACCTGAGGAGAGCGCAGACTACATACTGCTTCTCGGCGTGGAGGACGCGCGTGAGGACATCAGCGATGTCCTGCAGAAATACAATTCCTCCGCAAAGGTGGAGGAGGCGCTTTGCCGGACAAAAACCTACTGGCAGAAGAGTGTGAACGCCGCCTTCCACACCGGGGATACCGACTTTGACAAACTGATGAAATGGGTCTGCTTCCAGCCCTTCCTTCGCCGTCTCTTCGGCTGCTCTTTCCTGCCTCACCACGATTACGGCAGGGGCGGCAGAGGCTGGCGTGATCTCTGGCAGGACTGTCTCTCCCTGCTCCTTTTGGAACCTAAGGACGTAGGACGCATGATCGCCATGAACTATGGCGGCGTCCGCATCGACGGCACCAACGCCACTATCATCGGCGCAGGTGACGGCAATTTCATCGCCGATCGAAACGGCATCGCAAGAGTCTGGATGGATCACGCTCTCTGGCCCCAGATGACCACCAAACTCTACATCGACCAGACCGGAGACGTCGAGATCCTGAATCGCGAGGTTCCGTATTTTAAGGATGCGCAAACTCTGCGTGGAACCGACACGGACACAGAATGGAGCCCCGATCAGGGCAGCAATCAGCGGACCAAAAACGGCGAAGTCTACACCGGCACCATTCTGGAGCACCTTCTGATCCAGCAGCTCGCCGCCTTTTACGAAGTGGGCGATCACAATATCTACAGACTGCGCGGCGCAGACTGGAACGACGCTCTTGATATGGCCGCTGAACATGGGGAGAGCGTTGCCTTCACCTGCGCCTACGCAGGGAATCTGCTGGAACTTGCGGCGCTCTTACGCCTTCTGGAAAAACACAGCGACAGCCCTGCGGTATCACTTCTGGAAGAAATTTCGATCCTGCTCGTTAACGATCCTGCCGTTTACGATGACGCTGATAAGAAACGAAAGATTTTGTCGGATTATGTAAACCAATGTCGCCACGAGGTGAGCGGAAAACGCGGCGAGTTTTCTCTCGCTACCCTGGCCGTCAATCTGACCGAAAAGGCGAACTGGCTGATGGAGCATCTGCGCTCTCAGGAATGGATTTCCGTATCTGCCGATGAAGGGTGGTATAACAGCTATTATGACGATCACGGAAAATCCGTGGACGGCGTCTTTGAAGGCAAGGTACGCATGATGCTCACGGGACAGGTTTTCTCCATTATGAGCGGCGTGGCGGACAACGCCCAGATCGGCATGATCACAAAAAGCGCCGACCACTATCTCTATCAGAAGGAGAGCGGCGGCTACCGCCTGAATACAGACTTTGAAGAACTGAAATTCGATATGGGCCGAATGTTCGGCTTTGCCTACGGAGAGAAGGAAAACGGCGCTGTCTTCTCCCACATGACGGTCATGTACGCCAACGCCCTCTACCGGAGGGGCTTCGTACAGGAAGGCTGGAAGGCGTTAAAGACGCTTGCAGACACCGCCCTCGATTTTGATACCAGCCACATCTACCCGGGAATCCCGGAATATTTCAGAGCCGACGGCAGAGGAATGTACCACTACCTGACCGGTGCGGCAAGCTGGTATATGCTGACCCTGATCACGGAGGTCTTCGGTGTACGCGGCGAAGCGGGCGATCTGCTTCTTGACCCGAAACTTTTAGGGGAACAATTCGACGCCGACGGCTGCGCTTCCGTCTCCATTCCCTTTGCGGGCAAAGATCTTACCGTCATTTACCGCAACCGTGAGAGAAAGGATTTCGGTTCCTACATCATCGGCTCTGCGGTCTGCGACAAGGAGAAGCTCTCCGTAAGCGACGACGCTTTTCTCATTCTGCCCCGTGAAACCATCGAAGGCTTATCCGACGGGCCTCACGAGATCATGATCGAACTGGTATAGCAAGTCGAGTGCCCGCACACACGATTAAGAGAATGCTTCTCATTCTCCTTAAATGATTTACTTTGTCGCAGTTTTCAAATAAAATAACATTAGAGTGCATAGAAAAAACTTGGGCTGACACGCCCGGAAAGGAATTTACTATGAAATACGGATATTTTGATGACGCAAACAGAGAATATGTAATCGACCGCCCGGACACCCCGGCACCCTGGGTCAACTATCTGGGTTCCCCGGCCTACGGCGCGATCATCTCCAACAACGCGGGTGGTTACAGCTTTGAGAAATCCGGTGCAAACGGCCGCATCCTGCGCTATGTGTTCAACAGCTTTGACCAACCCGGCCGCTATCTCTATCTGCGGGACAATGACTCGAAGGATTACTGGTCCGCATCCTGGCAGCCCGTTGGCAAAGATCTGGATCTCTACAAGAGCGAGTGCCGGCATGGCATGGGCTACACGAAAATGGCTGCCGACTACGACGGCATTCACTCAGAAGCTCTCTACTATGTACCTCTGGGCTGCACCTATGAGGTTTGGATGCTGACTGTCGAGAATCGTTCGGATCGTCCGCGTAATCTCACACTGACAGGCTATGCCGAGTTTACCAATCACAACAACTACGAGCAGGATCAGATCAATCTGCAATACTCCCTGTTCATTTCCCGGACTCTCTTTTCCGGAAGCCGGGTGACGCAGCAGATCCACGGCAATCTGGATGCCAACCCTCTCGATGAACCGATTGACGAGAAAAACCCTATAGAGCGCTTTTTAGGTCTTGCCGGAGCGCCCGTCTCCTCCTACTGCGGAGACAGAAACGCCTTCCTCGGCAGTTATCACGGCTATGGCGATCCACAGGGCGTTGTGTCCGGTGATCTGGGAAATGTAACGAATTACAATCAGAATTCCTGTGGTGCGCTCTCCTGCATTCTCACGCTTGCGCCCGGCGAGAAAAAGACGGTCGCTTACCTTTTGGGCGCGAAGTATGCCGCGGAAGCAGATCGTCTCATCGCTTCCTACGCGAACCCTGAGCAGCGCGCAGCAGACGAGATACAGGCTTTGAAAAAAGACTGGTATGAGAAGTTTGACCATCTGAAGGTAAAAACGCCCAGCCCGGTCTTCGATACCATGATCAACACCTGGAATGCCTATAACTGCTTTATGACCTTTATCTGGTCACGGGCGGCCTCTTTCATCTACTGTGGTCTGCGAAACGGCTACGGTTACCGTGATACCGTGCAGGACATCCAGGGGGTTATCCATCTGGCTCCGGAGATGGCAAAAGAAAAGATCCGTTTCATGCTTTCCGCTCAGGTACATCACGGCGGCGGCCTGCCGCTCGTCAAATTCACGCACAATGCCGGTCATGAAGACACGCCTGAAGATGCTTCCTACCGGGAATCCACAGGCCATCCGGCCTACCGCGCGGACGATGCTCTCTGGCTCTTCCCCACGGTCTTCAAGTATGTTGCCGAGACCGGTGATCTCGCCTTTTTGGACGAGATCATCCCCTTCGCCAACAAGGACGAAGGAAGCGTTTATGAACACCTGAAACGTGCGATCAACTTTTCACTGGAGAGGCTCGGCCCCCACGGTACGCCCGCCGGCCTTCACGCCGACTGGAACGACTGTCTTCGCCTCGGTAAAAACGGTGAATCCTCCTTTGTTGCGATGCAGTTTTACTATGCACTGAGGATTCTGAAGCTCTTCGCTGTACGCAAGCAGGATACCGACTATGAAAAATATCTGGATCAGATGCTTTCTGAGACTGAGGAGAAGCTCCAGCGTCTCTACTGGGACAATGACCGCTTTATCCGCGGTTTCCGGGAGACAGGTGAAAAGATCGGACAGGCTTCCGATCCGGAGACCAATCTCTGGCTGAATCCCCAGAGCTGGGCAGTGATCAGCGGACTTGCTACGAAAGAGCAGGCGAAGGCTGCCATGGACAATGTATTCGAGAGACTGAACACCCCTTACGGCGCCATCCTGATGGATCCGCCTTTCCATGACCACATTTTTGACGGTGCCCTCGCATCCATCTTCAACCAGGGCACCAAAGAAAATTCAGGTATCTTCTCTCAGTCTCAGGGATGGCTGATTCTCGCAGAAGCTCTGCGGGGAGAAGGAGATCGTGCCTTCACCTACTTTATGGAGAACGCACCTGCAGCCCAGAATGACCGTGCCGAGATCCGAAAGATCGAGCCTTACTGCTATGGCCAGTTTACGGAAGGAAAGGCAAGTCCCAACCTCGGACGTTCCCATGTCCACTGGCTCACGGGAACAGCTTCCACTGTCATGGTAGGCTGCGTTGAGGGTATCTTAGGACTGCGCCCTGATCTGGACGGACTCCGCTTGAGCCCTGCCATTCCGAAAGATTGGAAGCGTTTTGAGATGGATAAGGACTTCCGCGGAAAACATCTGCACATCACTGTGGAAAATCCGAACAACCGGGAATCCGGCTGTGAAAAGCTGATCGTAAACGGGAAAGACTACGCCGATTCCTATATTCCCGCGGATTGTCTGCAGGATGTGAACGAGATCACTCTGATTCTTTCGTAGTCCCGACGATTCCCCACTCGACGACGTGGTTTCTGTCGCGATACTTTTTCGGTGTCATGCCGGTCTGTTCGCGAAACTGCTGAATGAAATGACTCTGGGAAGAAAAGGACAAACGGTTAGCGATCTCAATGAAGGAATAGTCGCTGTAGCGCAGCATGTTTTCAGCCATCTCGATCTTCTGCCTGCGGATATAGCCGCTGACGGTATCACCCGTCTCCTTCTTGAACATCCGGGAGAGATAACCGGCGGACACTCCCAACTCGTCCGCCAGCTCCTCGATGGTGATCCGCTCCTTGATATGAGCGTAAATATATTCTTTACACTGACGGATCTGTCTTGAGCCTGCGTCGCTCCTGCGGATCCGTCTCATTTTCTCTGCAAAATCAAGCGCCATCTCATCATGTAGATTTCTGACGCCCTCCACTGAATGCACGTCATCCAATCTCTGAATGTAAAAATCGCTCATCCGGAAAGCCTGCTCGATCTGCATGCCCTTCTGGGCGCAGAGTCTGGTGACCATGGCCGTGGTAATCACAAAATGATATTTTAGATTTGTCAATTCATTGCGGGATAGGACGCCCACGCCGTCAGTCTCAAGGAAGCGCTCCTGCTCGCAATTTCTCCTGACCGACTCCATATCGCCTTCCGTCACGGCTTGATAAAACAAAAACTCCTCCGTCAGCTGTTTGTGCTCTACCTTGTCAATATCATCTTCCGACTCCAGAAGAAGCCACTTGTCCCGATATCCCATATCACTGTCCTCGCTGTGTTTCTCTATTTTTACTATTTTTATTACTTTTTATTATCCATGTACTATCCGGCATTCATTATCTAAATATGTGTTTTCGCACGCTCTATTTGACAATATATCGTTTTTTGTCCTTTTTCATCCACATCTTTTCCAACCAGAAAAATACGCCGATACAGATCAGCACCGAGATTCCGGATCCCGCTGTGGAAGCCAGCCCCATGGGGAAGAGCGTGTCCGCAAAATACTTGGATGCCAGATAGGCGAAGGGAATCCTCACGCAGACGATGGAAATCGAATTGTGGACAAAAGAGATGCCCGACAAGCCGTGAGCGCAAAAATACCCGCTGAAGCAGAAATGGATCCCTGCCAGAGCCGCATCCCACACATAGCCTCGCATATACTGTCCGCCCAAGCGCAGCACCACAGCATCGTCCGCAAACAGACCGACAAAGGTCTCCGCATCATACTGCATCACAGCCACCGCGAGAAGCCCCCATAAGAGCGACATCAGTGAGGCATAAAAAAGCGTGCGGCGGGCCCTGTCATACTTGCCCGCGCCCACATTCTGGGCTGCCAGAGCGGACACAGACTGCAGCATGGAGGAGGGTACCAGAAAGAGGATGCCGATGATCTTCTCCACGATTCCAACCGCCGCTGCGTCGCTTAATCCCCTCCTGTTGGCGATGATGGTGATGACAACAAAGGAAATCTGGATGAATCCGTCCTGCATGGCAATGGGAATCCCGATCCGCAAAATTCGCCCCATGATCTCCCGCTGCGGCTTCAACGTCTTTTTTGAAAGTGTCAGTCCCGTGCGCTTTCCTCTGATCACCACAAAGGCAGTGATCACACTGACGGTCTGAGAGAGGGTGGTTCCCAGAGCCGCACCCGCCGCACCAAGCCCGAATCCTCCGATCAGAAGGTAATCCAGACCGATATTGACAACACAGGCAACGGCAATAAAATACATCGGGCTCCTGGAGTCCCCCAGCCCCCGAAAGATTGAACTGATAATGTTGTAGGCGGTGATAAACGGTATCCCCATAAAGCAGATCGTGAGATAGGCAACTGTCCCCGCCACCGCCTCCTTCGGGGTGGACATGATCTCTACGATCGGCCTGACCGCTATGAGCAGAAGGGCCGTCGTCACCAAAGACAACGAAAAGAACAGTGTGGCCGTATTTCCCACCGCCAGAGAGGCCTTCTCCTTTTGCCCGGCTCCGACAGCCTGTCCGATCATCACTGTGGCTCCCATGGCAAGCCCCACGATCATCACCGTCAGCATGTGCATGACCTGACTGCCGATGGAGACCGCCGTGGTACTCTCCACCCCGTTAAACTGCCCGATGATGAACAAATCCGCCATGCCATAGAGGGTCTGCAAGAAATAAGATAAAAGATAAGGTAATGAAAAACCGAGAAGCGTTTTAAAAACGCTTCCCGTAGTAAGATTCTTTTCCATCCGCTGCACCACCTTAGTCGGAAATGCGGTTCAAGACAAAATCGTCCACCGTTCCCCAACTTCCCTTGTTGCTCTTGATCCGCACGCCGATCGTAAGACTATCTGTCACCTTGATCTCAGAAATCGTGGGATTCTGCCAATTCACCCAGCCGCTCATCATAAACGTATCCGTCAATTCTCCATCCGCTGTGACTGCATACAGCTCCATCTCGCAATCGTCAGACACATCACCGCCCTGTGCAAAGACGCTGAGCTTGTAGGTTCCGGCTTCCAGTGCCGCAAGTTCCTGCTCGATGGAGAATTCCATGTCGGAGTCGCCTGACCAGAAGTGGAACGCAATCTCACCCTCATGGGCATCGTCTGCCTTTTTCTGAAAATCCGTGGGGTTGCTTCCCCCCTCGTAGGCCACCTTCCACATAGAGGTATCCGCCTCCTCAAAGCTTGGATTCTCTATATAATTTACACTCTCCACCTTGACGTGCGCGACCACGGAAGAGCCGTCCTCCAATGTTCCCTTCACTTCATACAGGTCAGGCATATTCGTATCGACTGACGAAAGTTGTTCTTCATCCCAGGTGACGGCCGCCTGCTCCTTGACAGAAGGATCATTGTAGATCACGTCCACAGCCTCCGGCATCTCCAGCGGTACGCCGGTTTCCTGCAGGATTTCAACATCGGGAACCTGTTCCACCGCCAAAGGCGCCGTCGCGCCGAATTTCAGATATTTGAACACATTCAGGGAAGCCAGCGGATGTCCTTCAAAATCAAACATGGCCTGATTGTCCCAGGAGCAGCCGCCGTAATACTTGCCGGCATCATTCGGATCATAATCTTTTGCATAGCTGCTGGCCCATCCGCTTCCAAACTCTTCCCATATGGGAGAGTTTTGCGCTTTTGTCTTACCGACAGGGATCCATGTTCCTTCCCAATAGAAAACGCCCAGTACGCCTGCCTCATTTGCCGCCTCACAGATATCGCGGATCATGGTCGCCTGACTCTGTACCGTAGCGCCGTAACCGGGAACCAGATCGTCCACGCCGTTCACGCTGTTACCGCTGTCGTCTCCATCCTCTGAAGTGTAGCAGTAGGAGGTCTCAGCGATCACCACTTTTTTGCGGAACTTCTCCTGCAGCATCTTTGCAATTGCCTGCATGTTCTCTCTGTCGCCGTGCCAGAAGGGATAGTAGGAAAACGCAAAGATATCATAATCTACAGCCGCGTTCTCGAGATCCTCCGCGATCCCTTCTGTCTGCCCCTCGTGATGAATGTCCGTGTAATGTACAACAACCTGAATCTCCTTGCCATACGTCTGTGCCGTCTCGCGGACCGCACGGCTTCCGGCGCTCAAAAGCTGCGCGACGTCAGCCGTCTTCTTTTCTCCCGCCATGCCGGTGTTGATCTCGTTGCCGATCTGCACCATACCTACGTCCACTCCTGCATTCAGGATCTTCGCCAGACTCTCCTTCGTAAAGTCATAGAGCGCGCTGCTCTTCTTCTCCACGCTCATGCCTTCCCATGCCTTGGGTGCAAACTGCTTCTTTGGATCCGCCCAGAAATCGGAATAGTGAAAGTCGATACACACCTTCATGCCGTATTTGGCAGCGCGTCTTCCCAGCTCGATGGCCGTGGGCACATCGTTGTTGCCGCCGCCGTAACCGTTTCCGTTTTCATCATAGGGATCGTTCCAGACCCGCAGACGGATGTAGTTGATGCCGGCCTGCGCCAGAGTCATAAACACGTCCTGCTCCTGCCCTTCAAAATTATAGTATTTTACGCCGCTCTTCTCCTCAGCAAGCACGGCAGAAGCATCCATTCCCCGTATAAAATCATCCGCGATATCGGGAATGGGGGCAAGAAAGATTTCCGACTCCTCAGAAGCCTGCGGGAGCGGAAATGTCGTGATCTCACCGACCGACTCCACCTGTACGGTTTCCTCAGGCGCCGCTTCCTCATGCGCGGTCTGTGCCGTATTCTCCGCACCGGAGGCCGCCTCTTTTGTCCCGCACCCCCACATAGCGCCAAGGCTAAGACCCACACTCAAACCGATCGCCGCCAGTCTTTTCCATGCTCTTCTCATACTGTTCCTCCCGGATTTTTCAAATATCTTCCCCAAAAATATATCTGCCGAGTCTGCGTCCAGTATAGCATATCTCAGATGCCATTTCCACCCGCACAGGCACTCCATTTTTCATAGGGGCAGGCATTTTTCTTCATCGCCGCTCGAAGCTCCACAAAACACCCGCAGGCTCTGCACATACCGTCCAAGAGCAGGTCGCACTCTTTGCAAAGAGAGAGCCGCTCCTCGTAAAGCGGCTCCTCAACCTTTAATTCCTCATCCAGATTGGCTATGTAGTCGTGCAAATTCTGAAAGTAAGCCGCCTGATCCATGTCTCTGGTGAGACACTTGCGGCAGAAACGCTTCTGCTCCATCTCCATATCCGTTCTTCCTATTTCATCCGGAAGCTGATCACGCTTCCCGCCGGCGCGGTGAAGCTGATCTTTCCATCTATTAACTCGTAATCGGCAAGGACTTCCTCCTTCACCTTCTCCGGCTCATCAAATGTATTGTGTGCCTGCATCTCGCCCTTCAAGATGACTGCCGTGATCTCCTTCGGGTTAAGCTCCATAAAGGAAATCTCAACAGGCGCATCCTCATTGACGGAAAGATTTGCCAGCGTCACGTTCACATAGCCGTCCTTATCCAAAGAAACAGACTCGTCCAGAAACGGTACCTGAACCTTTTGATCGCCCACGGTCTTATTGCCCTCGATATAGCTCTCCAGAAGCTCCGCGTCCTGATGATGCTTATACATGTGGAATACATGATAAGTGGGAGTCAGGATCATTTTCGGGCCTTCCGTCAGGATCACCGACTGCAGCACATTGACCAGCTGCGCGATACATGCCATCTTGACGCGGTCACAGTGCTTGTTGAAAATGTTGAGCGTAACGCCGGCCACCAGTGCATCGCGCATGGTGTTCTGCTGATAGAGGAAGCCAGGATTCGTGCCCGGCTCCACATCGAACCAGCAGCCCCACTCGTCCACCATCATGCCGATCCTTTTCTCCGGATCGTACTGATCCATAATCGCGCCGTGGCGTTCCAGCAATTCCTTCATATAAACCGCCTTCGCCATCGTCGCGTACCATTCGGTCTCATTAAAGTCCGTAGCGCTTCCCTTATGATTCCAATCCGGCCCCGGTACTGTATAGTAATGAAGAGACAGACCGTCCATATATCCGTTCAAATCTCCGCCTGGCTGGGGCGGTGCGAAACAGGTCTTCAGCACGCCCTCCGTCCAAATATAATCGCCCGCATTAGGACCCCCGCAGATCTTCTTGATGGGTGCCGCATTGTCATAATGCCGCACAAAGGTCTGATATCTTCTGTAGAGGTTCGCATAGTATTCCGGCGTCATATTGCCGCCGCAGCCCCAGTTTTCGTTTCCAACACCGAAGTAATCGATCTTCCAGGGCTTCTCATGCCCGTTCTTCTTTCGCAGATCCGCCATGGGGGAGACGCCGTCAAAGGTGATGTACTCCACCCATTCACTCATCTCCTGCACCGTGCCGCTCCCCACGTTTCCGTTCACATAGGTCTTACAGCCGAGCTGTTCGCAGAGTTCAAAAAATTCGTGCGTGCCGAAGCTGTTGTCCTCCACCACGCCTCCCCAATTTGTGTTGATCATTTTCTTGCGGGCTTCCTTCGGACCGATGCCGTCCTTCCAGTGATACTCGTCCGCAAAACAGCCGCCCGGCCAGCGAAGCACGGGAATCTGCATCTCTTTCAGGGCTTCCACCACGTCCTTGCGCATGCCGTTCACATTGGGAATATCGGAATCTTCTCCCACGTAGAGTCCCTCGTAGATACATCTGCCCAGATGCTCCGAGAAATGTCCGTAAATTTCGGGATTGATATGCCCTTTCCTGTGTTTCTCATTGATCAGTAATTTTGCCATTCCTTCTCTCTGTTCCTCCTTCATTTTTATTCACGTCCAAGTTATGTAAACCGATATTGCGTCAAAACATAAAATTCTTAAAACGTAATTCCATTAAATTTCATTAACCACTTGTAAAAGTATATCGAATGATTTTCCGCAACGCAAGCCGTATTTTCATTTTCCGGGAAAACAATCCCAAAAACAATCTACCAAAATGTCTGAGCCGCATACTATAAAGTAACAATACACTGCCGTAGGAAACTGTTATGCGCGAGAGCTCATCCGTTGCCATCCTTGGTCACAAATCGGATACCCAAAACTATGAAGCCGCCCTGAATCGAATGAATGTCCCTCACTTCACTACGACCGACCCCGATGCCGCTGACCGGGCGACTCATCTGCTTCTTCCCGGAGGCGGCGATATCACCCCCGCATTCTTCGGACAGACAGATCACGGCTCTCTCCGTGTGGATACCGTTCTGGACATCCTGCAGATGAAAACGCTCTCCCGCTTCGTCGAAAAAAGCAAACCTGTGCTCGGCATCTGTAAGGGACTCCAGCTCATCAATGTTCATTTCGGCGGCGACCTGTTTCAGGACATCACCACTGCTGAAAAGCACAAGTGGATCAACCGCGACCAGTTCCACCAGGTTTATCACTGCAGCCTTGGCCGTAAAGATTTCTTTTATCAGCTCTATGGTCAGAGCGCTCTGGTAAACTCCGCCCATCATCAGGCCGTATACCATCCGGGAAACAATCTGATTCCTGTCTGCCGCGCCGGAGACAGCGTGATCGAAGGGCTTGTACACCAGACTCTGCCCGTTATGGCCGTCCAATGGCACCCGGAAAGGCTCCCCGACGGTGGCGGCGAGTCGCTTTTTCGCTATTTTCTGACTCTCTCCTAAAGGTTCGTCTGACATCTGCGCCGGCAGTCCTCTTCTGCGTTCCGGCGCCCTTGTTTTTCTATATTTTTGCTTCCAGATGCTCGATATTTTTGATCAGCACGCTTACGGTCCCGTCCGGATTCGTGATAAACTCAACACAGCGGGGATTCTTGTACTGCTCCATGGGGATCTTAATCTCGATGCCCGTGTCCGTGAAAAGATGCTGGCTCTGGAACTTGCGTACCGTGTTCTCGCTCTGCGGCTCGATCCGTTCTTTGACCAGATCATACTTCTCCATCTTATCCTGAAAGGCGGTCCTAAGCTCCGGTTCGTTCTCAAAGATCCGCTCTCCGATCTCCTCCACCGTAAAGCCACCGTTCTCCTCGATTTCTTCCTGAATAATGCTCTTGGCATACATCTGCCTCTCAAAGCGCTCCGACTCATCGAAGCCCTCCTTCTGCACGCTTTCCACAGCCCGTCCCACGATGGAGAGCTTTGCCTTGTGGGAGAGATGGGCGCTGCACTTTAAAAAAAGGAAGGAAAAGTAGTCCGTCTTCTCACCGTTCACCTCATATTTCTTTTCCACCACCCGCAGGGAGAGATCAGAGAGGCTGATCACTGCCGCTTCGGTGAGCCGCTGACTCTCCGAGGGCAGGATGGATTTGTGGCGGATCAGCTCGTTGCTGTTTCCCTCCCCCTCCGCAAGAGGCATGGTTCTGTGCGTGTAAAGCGCCTTAAAGTTCAGCTTGAGAAGAGCCAGATACTCCTCATCCCCCTCCCTGAAGCGCACTGCCATGAGATCCGCCGAAGGGATGTCAATGTTTGCCGCCATGATCTCATACAGAAGGTTCGCGATCTCTTGACTGATCTCCACAAAATTCTCATCGTCATAGGCCGTAAGAAGCTTGTAAATCTCCGATTCCTGCTCGTAAAAACGACATTCCTTCGCGTCGTCCCCCGCGCAGATGCGTCCGATGTGCTCCCGCACAAACTCCGCCACCTCGGAACCGTATAAAAGCTCCGTGTCAGAGAGAACCGGCATCCCGATGGTCGAATCCAAAATATGTACAATGATGTGTTTGATCCTGATATCTTCTTTGTTCATGGTGTGATCCTCTTATGTTTTTCAGTTTTTGCAATCTTTCGCAGGCGCTGCTCAGTATTTGTCCGGATAATCCGTCCCGGTCTCGGTCTGCATTAAGTTTACATAATATATCGGGTCCTGTTCCATCAACAACATGGTATGAAAGGCCATCAGAAGCATCCTGTCACCGTTCTCCTTCATACTCTGTCTGTCTCTGTCCAACTGCGCTTTAAAATGATCCATCTGCCAGACCATGATATCGATCAGATCGTACCCTTCAACTTTGTATTCACCGAGAAAATTTTGCTTCTCCAGATAGTACATAAATTCCCGAAAGACACCCTCCGAAGCCGTCAGCATCGAAAAGAATTTCTCCAAAAAGGCCTCATCCTCCCCCGCATGCCTGCAGAGAGCTTCTGCCCAGTCATATGCCCGCTGTTTTTCTTCGTCACGCATCCACCTATCCCCCTTTGCTGATTCATTCCCGGTTCTTTTTTGCTGCCCGTCCTCATAGGATTAGTAACAAACGCAGGATGTGATCTCTATGACGCTTCTGGAACGCTTAAACGATTTTCTGTGGGGTTTTCCCCTGCTCCTTCTGCTACTCGGAACCCATATCTATTTTACGCTGCGGCTTGGTTTCCCTCAGAGGAACCTGTTTCATGCCATCCGCCTCTCTCTCGTCGGAGACGAGACAAAGGAGCGAAACCTCTCCCCATTTGCCGCGCTTTCCACCACTCTGGCTGCCACCCTCGGCACCGGAAACATCATCGGCGTCTCCACCGCCGTCGCACTCGGCGGCCCGGGCGCTATCCTCTGGTGCTGGCTCACCGGAATCCTCGGCATGTCCACTGCCTACAGCGAGTGCTACCTAAGCCTCCTCTACCGCCAAAAAACAGAGGATGGCTCCTACGTGGGCGGTCCGATGTATGTTCTGAAAAATGGTTTACATAATAGTAAGCTCGGCATTCTCTACGCCCTATGTGCTCTGGCGGCCGCCTTTGGAGTTGGCTGTACCACACAGGCAAACTCCGTGACCAGAGCCACTTCCTTAAGCTTCGGTCTCTCCCCGCATCCGGTAGGGATCATTCTCGCCCTGCTGACCGGTGCCGTTATCCTGGGCGGCATAAAAAGCATCGGCGCCCTCTGTGAACGCACGATACCCGCCATCAGTTTTCTCTATCTCCTCGGCTGCCTGCTCTTACTCATCCTCTACAGACAGCATCTGGTAACAGCCATCGTATGGATCGTAAAAGACGCCTTTACCTTCACCAGCCTGAGCGGCGGTGTGGCAGGCGCGGGCCTTACGCAGGCGGTACGTTACGGCATTGCCAGGGGCCTCTTCACCAATGAGGCGGGAATCGGCACCTCTGCTATCGCCGCTGCATCCTCCCGCACGGAAGACCCCCGCATACAGGCCTATGTCTCCATGACCGCTGTTTTCTGGGATACGGTGGTCATGTGTCTGATGACAGGTCTGGTTGTCGTCTGCAACATGCTCAACGATCCGGCCTCCACCGCAGGAGCAGCAGAGACCGATCTGACCGCTGCCGCCTTTTCCCACCTGCCCTACGTGGGCGATGCCTTTTTGACTATCTCCCTCTGCGCCTTTGCCGTCACTACCCTGATCGGCTGGTCCTACTTTGGAGAGAAGGCCACGGAATATCTGGCGGGGGCAAAAGGCATTCCCGTCTACAAGGTGTTCTATATCCTGATGATCTATCTGGGCGCCATCATCCCAATGCGTCTCGTCTGGGAATGCACCGATCTGATCAACGCTCTCATGGCGCTGCCGAATCTGCTGGCGCTGTGGATGCTGCGGCGTAAAATCAAATCATAAGCCCTAACTTTCAAAATATCCGGCCACCGTCTTCAAGTGTTCGATCACCGGCAGATGCTGCGGGCAGGCGTTCTCACACTGTCCGCAGGCGATGCAGTCCCCAGCCTTCCCGAAAGTTCCCGTCAGCCGCTCATAATATTCTCCCTGCGGCGTCCATCCCTTTCCTTCCGCCTCCTGCATCTCCGCATTGTAGAGAGAAAAATATTTAGGAATCGCAATGTTTTTAGGACAGCCCTCCGTACAGTAAGAGCAGCCGGTGCAAGGAATGGCGATATTGCCGTTGATCATGGCAGCCGCCCTGTATACCATATGCACCTCTTCCTCCGTGAGAGGCTTGAAATCGTTCATATAACTAGTGTTATCCAATAACTGTTCCATATTGCTCATGCCGCTCAAGACCATTTTCACATTGTCGAGACTTGCCGCAAAACGGATTGCCCATGAGGGGATCGACATGTGCGGATCATAATTCGTGAACATCTCAGCCACGCCCTGCGGCACCTGTGCCAATGTACCGCCTTTGACCGGTTCCATCACCCACACCGGCACGCCATGCCTCGTCGCCGTCTCATAGCAGAGCCTTGACTGGATCGCGCTGCTCTCCCAATCCAGATAGTTGAGCTGAAGCTGCACAAACTCCATCTCAGGATGCTCCGTCAGCACCTGATCCAGGAACTCCGCATTGTCATGGTAAGAAAAACCGATATGTCTGACGAGTCCTTGCTTTTTCTTTTCCACGAGCCAGTTGAAGCAGTCCAGATCCGTATAGATCTTATAGTGTCCAAAGCCGATATCGTGCAGCAGATAGTAGTCAAAATATGTAACACCCGTTTTTTTAAGTTGTGCTTCAAAAATCCTGTCTCTGTCTTCTTTGTTCTGGATAAAGCTCGCATGCAGCTTCGTGGCAAGTGTATAGCTGTCCCTCGGGTGTCTGTCCACCAGACATTCCTTCGCCGCCTCCTCGCTCTTAAATCCGCAGTACATCCATGCCGTATCAAAATAGGTAAAACCCCTTTCGATAAAAGCATCCACCATCTTTTTTGTTGTTTCCAGATCGATGTCCGCCGCATCATTCGAATTGCGTAACGGCAGACGCATCAAGCCAAATCCCAGTTTTTTTGCTTCCATACTTACTCTTTCCCTCCAATCTTTTTAAACTCCCGGATACCGCAAAACCTCTGTCTGCTGATCTCCATTTCACAAAAAACAGCAATGACAAATATAGGCGCTATCCCAATGCTACATCTAAAACCATCATGATCACAAATCCGACAGCAACACCTATCGTCCCGATATTGCTGTGCTTCCCGGCCTGCGCTTCCGGAATCAACTCCTCCACTACCACATAGATCATCGCCCCTGCCGCGAAAGATAAAAGCGCAGGCAGCGCGGAGACTGCCTTCTCTGCCAGAAGGATCGTGATAAAGGCGCCAATCGGCTCCACAATCCCCGACAAAGCTCCGCAAAAAAAGGCTTTTCCTTTAGAGACGCCCTCACCGCAAAGCGGCATGGAAATAATGGCGCCCTCCGGAAAATTCTGAACTGCGATACCCACCGCAAGTGCGAAGGCGCCTGCCATTGTGATTCCCGCATCTCCGATCAGTGCCCCCGCAAAAGTCACTCCTACACTCATTCCTTCCGGAATATTATGCAATGTCACTGCAAGGACAAGCATCGTTGTTTTTTTTAAGCGCGGTATCCACACGCTCCGGCCGTTCACGCTCCAGACTCAACTGCGGCATCAGGGTATCCAACAGCAGAAGAAAGGCCACACCTGCCATAAACCCGCCGGCTGCCGGAATCCAGGCAATCCGGCCACGCTCGCCGGCCATCTCAATAGCCGGAATCAAAAGCGACCACACCGAGGCGGCAATCATAACCCCTGAAGCAAAACCCAAAAGAAGCTTTTCTACTCCCTTATGCATTCCGCGCATAAAAAATACCATCGCTGATCCGAGAGCGGTTCCCCAAAAAGGAATCAGCAATCCTGCAAACACCTGCATATTTAACTATCCTTCCCTATTTCACCTTTACCGGATACCTGACGGTAACGGGCTTCGCATCATCCGCCTGCTCCGCCAAAAAAAACCGAAACTGCAGGGAATAGTTCTTTCCTTTGACGGCGCGTCCCGAGCGATTCATGCTAAGCCTCCCATTCCCCTCCTTATTATATTCATAAGTAAAGGCATCCGTGTTTCCCACAAGGGTCACATTTTCGATTTCAGGTGCACCCGCGCCCTTCAAGACCGCATTCATGTCAATCTCCACGGAATTGTATGCGCCGCTGTACATAAGGGCAGTTTTCGGCGAAGCGGTTACCTTCGCACTGCCCTGCTTCACCTTAAATGTCACGGCAGGAGTCGTAATTTCCTCCGTCTCCCCGTTCACATTTCGCAAAATAAGCATCGGCGTAACAGTATACCGGCATTTAGTAACAAGTGTTTCTTTATTTTTTGCCCGAAGTTCTATGGTCTTTCCGTCCTCACTCCAGGCCGCCCGGAACAGATGCGCGTCCCGGCCTGTCAGCTTCACTGTCCTGTCTGCCGGAATCACAAAGTTTCCGTTCACCGCCTTTAGAGAGGGCGTCAGCGACATAAAACTCCCCTCTCTGTTCAGAACGTCGATACTGCCCTTCGCACTGATCTTAACCGCTTTATCGGGAGCGCTGTCCACTATCTTCAGGGTGAGCGCCGTTTTCCAGATCTTCCCGTCCTTAGCAGCCTGCACAACGTATTGATAATTCCCCTTCGCCACGGCTTTGTTATTGAGTCGCGCTTTCACTTGATAACACCCGTTTTCTTTTTCGACGGAAAATATCACCTGGCTGTTCTTTACCACTTCCTTCGCCTTTGTATCCCCGGAATTGCAGTAGACGCTGACCCGCACACCGGAGGCTGCGTCCGACGAAACGTTGCCGCCGTTCTTCCATCTGACGAGCGTGGAAGCCGCATCATATCCCTTGTAGGCGTCGTTCGCGTTAAGCTGCAGAGTTTTCTTTTCCAGAGCGATAGCGGGCTCCCCCAGATTGACCTTCACATTGCAGGCAAGATTTACGGACTCTGTCCAGTTTTCGCTCTTAAGCCGTATCGTCAGGCGGAAGCTGTCTGCCTGATTGAGATTTCTGCCTTGCAAAAGAATGTTTTTCTCCTCCTGCTGCAGTTTAGCCTCATAGTTTCCCTTCCCCCTGGCAGAGATGCCGGCTATTGTCAAATCATTCCAGATAAGCGTCTCCGGGTTCTTGAGTCCGATTCGCGCCGAAGTAAACCCGCTCTTCGGATACAGCGTCACAGTGCTAATATCAGGTGATATTTTAAGTGTCTTCTTCTCCACTGCCACAGTAAAGGGCACCGTCAGCTCCCGCCAGCCCTCCAGCGTGATCTTGAGATTTCCCTTTCTTACACTATCTAAGGCCGCGCCTGTGCCGGGCGGCTTCAAATAGTAACTGCCGGACTGTTCACCCGTCCCCTGCTCCACAATATAGTTGCAGCCCGTAAGACTTACCTTCTGCACCTTTTCCTCCGTGTCAAAGATCAGAAGACTGCTCGTATCCTTATAGAAAAGGTTCAGCTTATTTTTCTGCTTCACGCTGCACTTTGGTTTAGCCGAAACCACCTTCACCGTGAAAGGCAGATCATAACTCCCCCTCTCTGTCGCAACGCAGAGCTTCATTTTATAAGTTCCCGTCTTCGTATCCGCCTTTGCCGTAACACTGCAATTTCTCAGGCTGCCATCCGATGTATTTTCATCAGTCAAGATAAATTTTCCGCTATGACTGCCGTTTCTCTCATCATCCTTAATTGTAACTCCCGTTATTTTATATACTTCTCCGGATGTCTTTCTTGCGGCATAGAGGCAGAATTTCGTCCCGGTCGTCTGCCAGGTATTTACCGTGACCGTCTCCTCGCTGAGCCCCGGGCAGGCGTCCGCCACTGCCAGCGTCAGTGTATGGGTGGTTTTTGCCGCATCGTTCCCTGTCACCACGATCTCAGCCGTTCCCGCCGCCTTAACGATCAACGGAATCTCAAAACTGCCTTCCGCCATGTCGGACGACATTACCGTGGACGTTTTCACCGCTGCCACTTTGCCGTTGCTGCTCTTTACCGTAAGTTTTGTGACCCCCGTCATATGAAGCCCGATTTCACTGTTTACCTGATTTGTGTTCGTCGTGCTGAATTGAGAGAGTTCAGCCTCGTACCGGTAATCGTCTGCTTCGCTCTTTGTAAAGTGCTCAACCTTGGAAACAGCAAAGGAGAGCTCCGTATTTTCCACCACAGTGAGCTTACAGCTCGCGGTAAAGGTCTTTTCTCCAAGTTTGAGCTGAGCCCTCAGAAGCGTGTCCCCCGGCGCAGCTGCTTTAAGCGCTGCCCCGCCGTCCGCGCTTTTCTCTCCTACCGAGAGCGTCTGGGGCTTGCTGCTAGTCAAGGTACTATCTTCCAGCTTCTTAAGAAGCTCGTTTTTCTGATTTTGATAATAGACGTTATTTTTTAAATCTTCGTGATTCTTCTCATACTGAATCAATTCTTCTGCAAAAGAATAGTTTACATAACATTTTGCCGTCCAGCCGTTTTTGAGGACGGAAATTTCCTGCTCCACGCCTGTCTCATCCTGATGCCTCACGCTCAATGAAATATTCTCCACCGTGAGGAAATACACGGACAAAAGCGCCTCAAACCGCCCCTGGCCTGTCTCTTCCGCAGGCCGGTACTCTGCCGGAAACGTCTTTGAGCGCATTCCCTTAAACGGAGCCAGCGCAGTATCCGGGTATTTCCAGCGCCATCCTTCAGGCAGCTTCACATCACCCAGAGATGTCTGAATGTTTGTCAAAGCGATCAGAGACGGGATGCTCTCCGGAACAGCCGCCTCCCGCACCGTCACCCTGCACTTTTTCGACGTTTCTCCGGTTCCTGTCGCCGCTGTGCCGCTCTCATCCGCCAGTACAGCCGTAATCTCGGCCTCTCCCGGTGTTTTCGCTGTCACGATTGCACGCAGACCGTTGCCGCTGACGGTTGCCACCGAATCATCAGAAGAAGTCCAATTCACGCGCTTCCACTTTGTGTCCGCCGGACTTAAGTAGATGCGTAACTGTCTGCTCTCCCCGGCAGCGTTCCCCTGCTCGTCCTTCCAGACACTCAGACTGATATTTTCCGCTTTTTCTTCATTTTCCACCCGCAGTTCCATCCCGGGCAGTTCGGCATTTTCCACCTTCACCTCACAGGAGAGTGTTTTCAGACCGTTTTCCACATCAGCCCAGATTGTAGCTTCACCCACACCCACAGGCGTGACAACGCCGTCCGCATCCACAACAGCCACGTTACGGTTTTCACTGATCCATTGCACCGCATCCGCAGCAGGCTTTCCCCCATCCTGAACCGCAAGTTTCTTTCCTTTTTCCTGCAGTTCAAAGGCCAGCCAATAATTTTTCGTATCTTCTTCAAATCCTATCCCGTCTGCTGACAAGGTATATTCAGAAACTTTGACGCTGCAAGCCGCCTGCTTTTCATTCACGGCTGTGGCCGTGATCGTGGTCTCTCCCACACCGACAGCCGTCACCACGCCGCTTTGGTCCACGGTAGCCACAGCATGATCCAGGCTCTCCCATTTCAGGGTCTTATCTGCCGCATTGGATGGCGTCAGATCTGCATGAAGCGCTCCCTGATTCTTTCCCTCCGTATCATCGAGCAAAAGATGGAGTTTATCCGTGTTCATGGTCACACGCTCCACTTCCTTCGGCGCATCGGACAGAGAAAAGAAATCCACGTTGTAGCTTAAGACTGCCGCTTTATCATCCGTTGTCTTCAATCCGGTGACTGTCACCTGAAACTGCGAGTCTTTACCGTAACTCACGCCGTTCGGGCGGAAAATAATACAGTTCGGCATTCCATATCCGCCTGCGTCCACCGCAAAATATCCATCCGCCTTTTTCCCGGAAAAACTCCATATTTTGCCGGAAGAGACATCTTTCAGAGTCACTGTGACCTCCCCCCGGTCCACCGTCCGGTAATCGCTCCCGAAGCTCACCGTCCACGGCGTCCCGGAGCCGTTCATCAGCTCGATGGGCATATTTCGGGCGGGCCATGCCACATAATCCGCGATACTGCTGCCTTTCCTGTCAAAGGCGTACATGGCGGAGTAAGCTCCCACCGCACCGAAGCCCGTCTGCTGCATGGATGGATTCAAAACCCAACGTCTGTGACCAATTCGGGCAATATTGGAGGAATCCCCGTCATACATCCAGCCATTCAGAAGACTCTTTGCCATATTGCCATAATTCCATGCAATATTGCTGCTGGAACAGCCCTTCAATCCCTTGTTGTAAAGCTCATCATATTCTTCTGTAAAACCGCTTGGTCTGGCAGGTTCGTGAGACAATTTCCCATTCACACAGTTCAGCAGCGCTCCCGCCTGCGTCAGCTCTATATAGTCCTCATTCAGTGTCACATCGGCCGGAATCCCCGCCACATAACGGATGAAATTAAGCAGATTCAACGCGTTCTCCAGGCTGTCGCCCGACAAGTGCCCCGCCTTATAGGGGCTTTTTGTCGAAGGTTTCTCGCTGTAGGTATTTGACGTATTTATGCTCCAGGGGTGGGCGTTGTAATAGGCAATGATGTCCGACCTGCCGGGCGTTTGTAAGGCTGTCCTGCCCTCATTGGTTAACATAACACTATCACTATAGGAAAGAATCCCTGCTGCACCTCCGCCCTCTGATGAAAGAGGCGGTTCCCCCAGCGCTTCCCCTGCCCCGGGAATCTGTTCCGGTAAAAGCTCCTCCTCCGCATCCGGCGTATTCTCTGAGACGCTCTCTTCCGCAGGTTTCTCTGTCTCCTCCGGTGTGAGCTCTTCCTCTTCCACAGGTGCATCCGTCTCCTCAGATGAAGGTTCTTCCTCCTCCACAGGTGCATCTGTCTCCCCAGATGAAGGTTCTTCTTCCTGCGCAGGCTCTTTCCCCACCGCAGGTTCTTCTGCCTCTCCGGACTCAGGATTCTCTTCCTCTATAGCCGCCTGCTCTTCTTCTGCGGAAGCAGAGACAACCGTATTCTCCGGCATGCTCTCCTGCGCGGCGCACACGCTCCCGAACGTCCCCTCTGCCCAAAGCAGCGCCGCCATCAGAAACGCCAACGCTCTTCTTCCGTTTTTCTCAGCTTTTCTTTTCCCCATGGGGTTTTCTTCCTTCTCTCTTCTTTTCTCCAGCCACCAGATCATAACTCTCGGCAATCATGCGCATTATAACCTCATCCGGAATGGTGCCGTCTAAAATCACTGTGTTCCAGTGCTCTTTGTTCTGATGATAGCCCGGCAGCACCGCCTGGTAGGTCTGGCGCCAGAAATCCCGCCATGACGGATCTACCTTGATATTGATGCGCATCGTACCCTCGTATTCATAGGTCCACAAAAATGCCTTTTTGTTCCTCCGGCACCTTACCAGTACCCAGTTCGTATCATGAAACGGCATGTCCTGATAAACATCTTGAAATGTCATTCCATACTGCAAAGCCTCTTCTCTCGTTGTCATAGTCACACCTCAGTGTTTCCAGTATACCACTTCTGCGGCCGCATTTACAACGATTTTTCCCCAAACCATCTTCTCCAAAATATCACAATTCCACCCATCTTCATAGAATGCTTCCCATTCTCCTCGCATGATTTCCTTTGTCTCGATTTCCCAACCGGAAAAATGCGAAAAAAAGGCACTCATATCGTAATTCGCACAACATTTTTAAAAACCGGCTTTACTGTCACACTTTGTCTGTAGTATAGTGTAATTATACATACAATTCACAAACCCCGCGGCAAATGCAGATGTCCGTTTCAAAGACTTTCTGCCTGCTGCACGCGGGAATCCAAGAGAAAGGGATATCATTATGGACAAGAGTGCAGAAATCAGAAAGCTTTGTCAGGAGAAGGCGATCCGCATGATCGACTTCAAGATGACCGACATTGACGGACGTTGGCGTCACATCACGATACCGGTGGAACGGTTTGATGAGAATGTCTTCGTCTACGGGATCGGCTTTGACGGTTCCAATTACGGATACGCTCCCATTGAGAAGAGCGATATGGTGTTTTTACCCGACCCGGATACCGCTTATGTGGATCCCTTTGCAGAGGTGCCCACACTCACCATGTGCGGCAATGTCTGTGTCATCGGAAAAGGGGAGAACACACCCTTTGACCAGTATCCGAAAAACGTCACCCTCCGTGCTATGGATTATATGAAAAAGACCGGCATTGCGGATAACATGGTGATCGGACCGGAGTTTGAATTTTATCTGTTCGACTCCGCACGCTACGAGGTTTCTCCCAGACAATGCGCTTACAGCATTGACACCAAACAGGCCAATTGGAACTGCAGTCTGAACAATCCCGGCAACAACGGCTACGAAGTAACTCACGGCGGCTACCATATCGCCGCGCCTCAGGATGTGGGTTATGACCTGAGAAGCCGCATGTGTACGGAAATAGAAAACTGGGGCGTTAAGGTTAAATACCATCACCATGAGGTAGGCGGCCCCGGCCAGATGGAGATTGAGGTGGAATTGGCGGACATGCCTGCTATGGCAGACAATACCATGATCATCAAATACATTATCAAAAACATGGCAGCCAAAGAAGGCAAGACAGCCACTTTTCTGCCCAAACCCATCTATCAGGAAGCAGGAAACGGCCTGCACGTACATATGCTGCTCACCAAGGACGGAAAACCCGTCTTCTACGATGAGAACGGTTACTCCGGCTTAAGCCAGACTGCCCACTATTTCATCGGCGGCCTGCTCTCCCATATCGCGTCCCTGTGCGCCTTTACCAACCCTTCCACCAACTCCTTCAAGCGTCTGGTGCCGGGTTACGAGGCTCCCGTGACCATCGGCTATGCCACCTCCAACCGCAGCGCAGTGATCCGGATTCCCGCTTACGCAAAATCTCCGGAGACTAAACGTTTCGAACTGAGAAATCCGGATGCCACCGCCAACCCTTACTATGCTTATGCTGCCATCCTGATGGCAGGTCTGGACGGCATTGAGAAAAAGATCGATCCGGCAGCAAACGGCTGGGGGCCTTATGATTTCAACCTCTACAACCTCTCTGCAGAGGAACAGAAGAAGATCAAGGGTCTGCCGAAGTCTTTGGACGAGGCGCTGGATGCACTGGAAAAAGATCACGATTATCTGACCAAGGACGGGGTATTCCCGCAGAGACTTATCGATGTGTGGATCGAAAGGAAGCGCGCTGAGGTGAAGAAAGCCGGACAGATTCCCACGCCGGCGGAATTTATGATGTACTATGATCTGTAACTTTATGCGGTTTTCAGTCACATAACGTGCATGACCATAACTGAATTGATCCGTAACACGATAAATATAGCTTCCTTTGCATTAGTCAAAGGAAGCTATATTAGATATGCGACGAGCATATCATTCACACAATCCCTGATATCACGTGCGATTTTTTCTGCCTGCACTTTCCGAATTCCGATTTTATCCGCCACCGCCAGTATATCTTCCATATTCGGGTTCATTCCATTTCCGTTGACGGTCGTCGCATGCTCTCCGTTCAACGAACTGCTGTAAGTAAGATCATAGGCCGGTGCAAGACGGTAACAGGCTGCCTGCTCATCATATAGATAAGAAAAGTTTTTGGAATGATCATCCCTGTTGTGGGAAAACACATTGAAACACATAAGTCGGAACAGCCTCAGCACCTCTGAAAAATCCTTTGTGATTTCCAATGTCAGTTTCATCAGAAGATGATAATCCAAATTGGGAATCCTGTGGGATGTCTCCAGCACAGCACTGACTGAGAGCATATGGACTTTATTCTCCTGTCCGTTGTCACTCTTCCTGCGATCAAAGCGTTTCGTGCCAAAGAAGCCGGCACACCTCTCAGACGGAAAAAGCCTTGTTTCGGCCATTTCAATTCCACATTCTTTCGCGCACAGGGAATAAGCATACTCCTGTTCTCCGATATTCTTCGGATCGTCGTAAGACGGAAATTTGATGATCCACTCTTCTCCGTCTATTTTCGTCAGAATTTTGGGCCGCGCTCCTCCTGAAGATCCTCCCAGACGAAACAGTTGATCTAATTCTTCTGAATATTCTGTCTTCAGTAAATTCTCGCATTCTCCGGCAATCTGATCCAGTTCCACTACCGAAATGCCTTCATTCAAAAGAAGTGCCGGCCTATAAGAAAGCGCACCCATTCCGGAATCCCCTACAATGGCAAGTCTGCTCAGAATTCCGACTGCCGCAGGTTCCATCCCTTTTTTTATCATCAGCCGATCTACCAGAAACCGTCCCCATCCGTCCGGAAGACTATCCGCAAACGCCCCGAACAAACCGTCAAAGGGATCTATGCGCGGAACAAAAACTCTCTTTTCCAACGGCAGAGAGAAGGGACTGATGGGAAAACCGTTTTCAAGCCATTCCTGCTCGTATGCAAATGCAGCAAAATACTTCTTATATAATGCCAAAGTACCGACTTTTCTCTCATGGTAAAACACATCTAAATGCTTAATCCTGTCCACGAATAATCTCCTCCATAGATAAAGGCAGCACTTCCTCAAACAAATGTTCCAGCTCTCTGTCGAGTCCCAGCGCATATGCAATTTTGATAAGGGAGAGAAAAGCAATTTCGCCACTCTGCTCAAACCTCTTCACAGACCCTAAGCTTACTCCCGATAATTCGCTCAGTTTTTTCTGTGAAATTTTCCGTTTTCTGCGAATCTGACGCAAACGCCCTGCAATTATCTCCTGTATCTCTCCCGGTGCTTTGGAAAGAAAAGAAAAGGTCGTATCCATAGATAATATATTATCCCAATTCATTAAAAAATACAAGTTATAGCTAATATATTAGCATTTTTTCTCAAAAATCCTATAACTCTACCACTATAGGATAGTTTTATCGCTTAAATTCGAAAACATCATACTTTTCAATCCGATGGAATATATCTATTATAGATTTCCACATGATCATAGATGCACCGCCAACTGCTGGTAGATCCTGCCGTCACACAAATATATGGGGTTCCGCCTGCAAAGCTGCCATAGCTTACCGCACAGTTTTTGGACTGGACTATATAACCCGTTTTGGCGCAGAGCACTTCGCCGCCCGTATCCTTGTCCTCAATCTTGCGCAGAAACCAGTTGGAAATCTCAATCCCTTCCGGATGCTCCTGTGTCGGTTTCGTGGTATAAGTATGTGCCGATAAAAATTCCCTGCACAATTCGTTTTGCATCGCCGCTTTCATAATAATTGCCATATCATAGACCGTAGTGTAGTGCGCCTCGTCATACAGCCCCACACAGTTTGTAAAATGCGTGCTGCCCGCTATGCCAAGCTCATCCAGCCTCCGGTTCATCATCTCCACAAAGGCTTCCTGAGAACCAGCCACATAGAAGGCCAGCCCCAGCGCAGCATCTCCGCCGGAATGCAGGGTCGTTCCATAGAACAGATCCCGCACCGTCACCTTTTCTCCATCCAGAAATCCCACGGAGCTGCAGTCATTTACATAGGCATAATCCGTTATCTCCAGCGTCATCGTGAACGTGTCGTCCAGCTTTTCTTCCGGGATCTGTTCCGCCGCCACCAATATCGTCAGAACCTTGGTCATGGATGCCGGCAGAATTCTTTCTTTTCCTCCTTTTGCGGCAATGATCGTATCTGTACTTTCGTCTATTAAAATCGCGTGCGTGCTGATCACATCTGCACTGTCAATAAAAGCCGTATCCTCTGTCTCAGCAAAACGATAAACCGTAACTTCCTCCTTGGTTTCCGTTTCCTCTTTCTGCGTTCCGACTTCTTCCGCTTCTCCGGCTTCTTCGTTCATAATGCTTTCTGTTATCTTTTCTATTTCCGATCTGTCAGGCTGCTGCACGGCTGCCGTCTCTCTCTCCTGCGACGCGCCATCTTCCTCCCCGGCTTTCCTGCCGGATCTTGCGGCCACAATACGCAAAACGATGATCAGCGCAAGTAAACCGAAAAAAAGGAACCGCACCAGTATACGCCGCCTTCTCATGCGCCTCTGCCTCTCACGCCGCATCCTCTGTCTTTTTTCATATCGGGCACGAAATTCTCTGTCTTCCTCCCAATCGTCAAAATAGGATTCCACCATCAGCCTCCCCTAATTCCCTGCTGCACTCTGCAGTCCTTCATCCGGATACATCAACGTTTTCCTGAAATTCGGCAGACCACCTCCAGGTTCTCCGTAAAAGGAAACATGTCCACCGGCGTGATCTCCTGCACCCGGTAATCGCTCTTCCCGGTCAGATACTTTAAATCCCGTGCCAGCGTCTCCGGCTCACAGGAAATATACACCACCCGCTTCGGACGGATGCGGAGCAGCGCGTCCAGAAACTCCTCCGTACTGCCGCTTCTGGGCGGGTCCATAAATACCACGTCCACCTTCTCTCCGGCGTCGGCCATCTGGGTCAGAAAGCGGCCCGCGTCATTCTGGTAGAAATCCGCATTTTTGATCTGATTGATCCTGGCATTTGTGACGGCGTCCCGCACCGCATCCCGGTTGAGCTCCACGCCGATAACCTTTCCCGCCTGTCCGGCTACCGCTAATCCAATGGTGCCGATGCCGCAGTAAGCGTCCACCACCGTCTCCTTCCCCGTAAGCTGCGCATATTCCGCCGCTTTCGCGTAAAGCGCCTCAGTCTGCACGGAATTGACCTGATAAAACGATTTCGCGGATATCTTAAACCGCCTGCCGCAAAGCTCGTCCTCAATATAACCCTTACCGTAGATTACCTGCTCCTTCTCTCCCAGCACCATGCTGGTTCTCTTACTGTTCACGTTGATCAGAATGGTTGTGATCTCAGGGTGTAGTTTACATAACTCTTTTGCAAAATGATTCTTGGAGGGAAGGATCGGCGAACCGAGTACCAGAACCACCATAATCTCCCCTGTCACATGTCCCACACGAACCAGCACATGGCGCAGAAGGCCGTAACCGCTGTCCTCGTTATAGGCCTTGTATTTGAAAGACTTTGCCAGCTCTCTCACCGACAAAATGATCTCACCTGCCTTCTCATCCTCCAAAAGGCAGCCCTCCACAGGCACCACACGATGGCTCTTCTCCTGATAGATTCCCGACACGATTCCCCTGCCTTTTTGAAAGTCAAAGACTGCGTGCACTTTGTTTCGGTAATGCGCCGGCTTCTCCATGCCGATGATCGGTATCACCTTGCCAAATTCCTTTAGAAGCTGCTCCGCCTGTTTCTGCTTCCTTTTTAACTGCTCTTGATAAGGCATATCGACAAACTGACAGCCGCCGCACTTCTTTGAAACCGGGCAGAGGCTCTGACGCTTGTCTCTTTTTTCTCCCGCCACTTCACGGCTGCGTATTCTCTTCTTCTCCATTCCTGTTTCCTTTCCCATCCGCGTATTCTTCCCTTATAAGCAGACTAGAAATGCTTCGCATTTCTAATTCGCGTTGCTCGTCATAAACCGTCATTGCCAGTCTTGCATGCAAGCATGCAGCCTGGCTCTGCCGCTTTCTGACTCTGCTTATACGCACATAACAAGACCCCGGGAAAACTCCCAGGGTCATTCTATCATATGATCCGCATGGAAAACAGCCCGCCTACGCCGAAGCGATCTGCACGCTCTCTATCCCCTCAGCCAAATCTTTTGCGCGCGACGTATCTGCCTCGTTGATATGTATGGTAAACACCTCTCTGTTTTCTCCCTCCTTGCCAAAAAACCGCTCCCAGAAACTCTTTTCCTGCCACTCGACAAAAAAGGATATGCGATTGGAGACAAAAAGCTTCTCCAGTTTATCCTTGCTCTCTGCATTATATACCTTGCAAAAAGATATTTCATGGTTAAAGAATAACGCGTTCAGATTGAGCGCTGCCATATCGCTACCTCCAAGTCTGTCATTCTCGCCTGCCGCGATCAGCTTTATGTCAACTTTCTTTTCTCATTATATACTCCATTTTGTACAAAAAGCAAGTTTTTTCTATTTTTTCCACAATATGACTAAATATTTATGTAAATCTTGTGGAAAATCACACCTCCGTCCAGTGCCTGTGTAGATTTTCCAGCCAGTAGTCTTTTCTTGCCTCATACTGGTCGTTGAGCCAGTCCGCCGCCTGCTCCACGCCCTCCGCAGTCAGCGGCAGCAAAATGGAGGTCTGTTTTTCCTTCGGTGTCTTATAAATACCAAGCGGCTCCGGCCAGATCGTCACCCGGATCGCATCCTCCTCCCCGTCCTTATCCCGCTTCAGGAGATAGCGCATCCCTTCCATGCTGCCGGAGTATTCCTCCTTTTTTATGTAATTTAGGGGGTGAAAGGTTTGTTTGTCGATCATTCGCTGCGTCCTTTCGCGTATTTTTCGCTTATCGTTTCCGTGCCTTAATCATGATAACATTATTGAGCAGTCTCGCCAACCCCGCTGAATAATATTTCCCTTCCTGAAAAATATCCGCCTCCTCCTGATCATAAGCAGATTCCTCTACCACCTGTTCAATAATAAAACCATGATTGGCAAGGCCATTCAGGTAGGTTGAAAGTTTCCAGTTGTGCATGCACAGACGGGAACCTCTTTTTTCTAAATCGATAACTCGCTCCTTCACATAAGAACGGCTTAGAACGTAACGGCCATCCACAGCATCTATGCACTGCATTAACGGATTATCCCATGAAAAAATAAACCGCCCGCCGGGTTTGAGATACTCGCCGATAAGCTGAATCGTCTTATCCGGATCTGTACTCCAACCCAGCCCGTAAATGGAGATCACCAGATCAAAATAACGATGCGGAATACCCGGATCTATCTCCATGGGTGAAGTGAACAGCTTCCCTTTCCAATCGAAATTTGACAGTATCTTTTCCGCTTTATCAATGCGTTCGGCTGAGATATCCAATCCCCATAGTTCTCCGGCGCCCTGTTCTTTCAACCATAATAAAGACTCCCCACACCCGCAGCAGATTTCCAGCACCGCCTTGCCCCGCACATCTCCCAGCAAATGCAGTTGTTCCTCAGTAGGCGTGTAGGGACCGTAATCCGGCAAAATGGTCCCCTGCCAATCGCTCTTGGTAAGCTCTGTCCAGCCATAGTTATTGACTTCCAGCTGCTCCGAAACCTCCTTTGACAGCTCCTGCGTCTCCTGCACCCCTGCAAACAGGCTGTCTATGGATACTCCGAAGTACTCCGCCAACTTTGGCAGCAGGTGCAGATCCGGGTTTGACTTGCCCGTTTCCCATTTACTCACTGCCTGCACAGATACACCCAATGTTTCCGCCAGTTCTCCCTGCCCGACCCTGTGCCGACGACGCAGTTGCTGGATCACCGTTCCAATATTTTGACTCATATGGCACTCCTCTTTTCAATAATTTGGAAACGACACAAGATCATAAATCATATCAATCGTATCTGAAATACTGAAATCCTTGGTTATTGTCTTTTCCGGAATGATATGAATGAAATCTTTTTCATTCC
This sequence comes from Lachnospiraceae bacterium, assembly GCA_029067085.1. GTDB lineage: Bacteria > Bacillota > Clostridia > Lachnospirales > Lachnospiraceae > UBA3282. Next base: position 51,449 of record JAIEFE010000015.1, read on the forward strand.
ACCATCTTCTCATATCCTCTTCGCCAAAATCCGCCCTGTTAGGTTTCGTAGCGTGTCTTCGCAATGTTTCTTCAAATGGCAGATCATAATATTTTGTCTGCTATACCTGAGTAACAGCATGAGCAACGGTAATGCCTCCGCATCTTTCGCATGCAATATTTCCATCCGTACCATATCATGTGATAGTAACATGGTATTTCGTCCGAATTTTTCCTGCAATGCTTTTGCCACTGTAGTTTTCCCGCTACCCGAATTTCCTCTTAATATAATCAGTTTAGGCATTTTAGTATTCTTTTCCTCCGCAAAAACTTTCAGCAAGATAGCTTATATGACGCTATCATAGCAAATATTGTCATTGCGTACAAACGAATCATTTTCTATGCGAATCAACCAATGGTTGATTTGTTAGTTTTCTTGGTTATGAGAAACTAAAGTAAAAAACAAAGGGGCTTCATGCAGCCCCTTATAACACAAGATTATAAATCATTATTTTTTCCCTATTGGAACAATTTGTAATGTATAACCTAACGGTGCCAGTATTTTCAGCAGGCTGTCAATTTGCGGAGAATGGACAGAAGATTCCATTCTGGCGATAACCGGCTGCTTAACGTTACAAATTTCTGCCAGCTGGGATTGTGTAAGCCCCTTCTCTTCTCTTATCTGAACCATTGTCCGGATCAGATCTTTTTCCAGCTCAATTGCACTTAAATCTTCCTGATTCAAAACAAGATCATTTTTTAAATCTTTCCATGTAGTCATCTTATTCATTCCTTTCCAAATAATCCTGTAAATTTTTCTTAGCCTGTTCAATCTCCCTTTTTGGTGTTTTCTGCGTCTTTTTGATGAAGTGGTGCAGTATAATGAATTTGTTATCTTTATAATATGCATAAAGCATTCTGTTCCTTAGTGGTCTGAGCTCCCAAATTTCACCATCTAAGTGCTTAGTAACAGGCTCTCCAATTCTTGTGCCGAATTCTTCAAGCAAATCTAAATAAGCCACAACCTTATTAAAATTAATGCGACTTTCCTTATTTGTGGCTGCTTTTCGGTTTAACTCTCTGATAAAATCTACTACTTCGGATTTTCCATTTTTATCTTCATAAAATTCAATTTCATACATATCATGCTCCTTTATAATTGAATTATAACAAATTTGCTATTATTGTTCAATAACAAATTTGTTATAATCAAGAAACAGAATCACCCTCACTCTAAAACAAGCTCATCAGCTGTTGCGCTTTTCTTTATTCAGCCCGCCGCTCATATGCGATACATTTCCCTCCAAAAAACTGGCCCGAAAAATCGCATCTTCCCCGAATTTCCCGCGGATCTGGTCCACCGCTTTGTCCAGCTTTTCCAGTCTGTCATTTTTCTCCAAATCAAAAATACTGTACTGGCGGGCAGCTTCCTCCTGCACCTTCGTCGTACGAACTCCCAACAGTCTGAGCGGCGTTTTTTTATCCCACAGCTTATCGAAAAGCAGACAGGCGGCCTCATAGATTTCCTCCGTGATACTCGTGGGAGAATCCAGCTGCATCTGTTTACTCATCCGCTTAAATTCGCTGGTTGTCAGCTGTACGCTGACCATACCTGCCATCACATTGTCAGCCCTAAGTCTTGCTCCCACAGTCTCACTTAAGGAAAGAAGCAGATGCCTCGCGTATTCCTCCGTCACGATATCCACAGGAGCCGTCATGCTGTTGCCATAGCCCTTGTTTGCCTCATGGGAAGTCATAGAGGGATCCAGATCTGCACCTCGCGCAAAGCCCTGTATGGTCTGTCCGTGCTTTTTCAGCAGAGAGCGGATCATCCCCTCATCCGCCTGTGCCAATTCCCCGATCGTCCGTATGCCGACGCTGTGCAGCTTTTCGACCGTAGACTTTCCCGCCAAAAACAGCTCGGAGACAGGGAGCGGCCACATTTTTTGCTCGATCTCCTCCGGAAAAAGGGTGTGCACCTTATCGGGTTTGGAAAAATCCCCCGCCATCTTTGACAGAAGGAAGTTTGTGGAAACACCGACGTTTACGGTAAATCCCAGTTCCTCCCTGATCCTGTCCTTCAGCTCATGGGCCAGATTCACTATCTGACTGCAGTCATACAGCTTTTCGAATCCTTCAAACACCACCCATGCCTCGTCAATGCTGTACTGGATCACATCGTCGCTATACTCGTTCAATATTTTGATAAAAGCCTGGGACGACTTGACATATAAGGCAAAGTCGGGCGGCACGATCACCAGCCCCGGACATTTTCTCTGCGCCGCCACAATGGGTTCTCCCGTCTGTATCCCGTATTTTTTCGCGGGTGTACTCTTCGCAAGAACGATCCCGTGACGTTTTTCCTGATCTCCGCCCACAATGCTCGGTATCAGCCTGATATCCTCTTTTTCTCCCAGCACATCCACCCGATATGCTGCGGTCCATGAGAGAAAGGCGCTGTTTACGTCTATATGGAATACATACCTTCCCACCCCGTCACCTCCTCCCAGCTGATGAATGTAATATTATGTTATCAAACATATGTTCTTGTGTAAAGATGTAATATTTACTTGAAGCAAATCGATTATATGCACAAAAAAGCCTGATAACCACCAAATCCAGTGATTATCAGGTATTTTTACTATCGCAGTGCCAAGACTTGAATTACCCTTAACCCTCTGCTGTGCCGTGGTTCCTTTTCATAGGGTCTGAATTTCTCTGGAAATCTTTCAAGCCCCATGATGTGTTCTTCTAAGCTGTCCAGCTGCCCTGCTGCATTATCCGGTGAAAGCAGTTCAAAGGCGATATACTCATATATACCCCTTAAATCGGCATCAACTTGCTCAGTGGTTGTTACCTCATAAATCATATGCCGTAATCCTTGCAGATGTCAGCAAATGCCTGTCTTGCAGGTTTTGTTCTGCCTGTAGCTATATCCGCATATCCTTTCTCAAGTTCCGCATTTAATTCTGCTTCGCTCAACTCTGCCATATTAACAGGTCTTGCCACAGGTAATTTTACTTCAAACGGAAGTCCTCTGTTTAAAATAATCTGTTTATAAAACATATTGATGGCATTGGATGCCGGGATGCCAAGTGCTGACAAAATACTTTCTGCCTGCTCTTTCACATCCGGCTCTATTCTTGCATACAAATTAGCTGATTTTGCTGCCATAGCATTACGCTCCTTTCCTAAACCTCAGTGTTCCCTTTGTCAGATTCATTATACCAATATGTGCGCACAATAGCAATGCGTTTTTAGTCTGCATCTCCTCCATTAAAAAACCTGATAACCACTATCACAGTGATTATCAGGTATTTTTCCTATCGGAGTGACAAGACTTGAACTTGCGGCCTCTACTTCCCTAAAATCATGCTCTAAGAGTGGTGTATATAGTATATCCGAAAACACACTTTTTGTATAGCATATACCCAAAACATTCCGTCCTCTAAAACGTTTTGTACCCTATTGACAAACACCTGCCTGTACCCCAGTATAATGCAGAGGCCATCCTCCGATGGCTTGCCTCCGATGCTGTTTCTGAAAGCAAGAAAACCAATAGACTTCTTACAAAGCTATTGGTTTTCTTCTAATTCTTACACTTTATCCGTTTCCTTTTTTCTTCTCAGGATCACGATCACAACCACTATGATAACAGCCGCTATGATCGCCAGCCAGATAAAGCAGCAGATTCCTAAGAAGGTCGGGCAGATATGGCACAGCCCGCATTTCGTATTTCCGTCTGCCTCATCCGTCTGCTGGTATACGACCGCGTAGCTGGAGAACAGATCCGTGCTGATGGTAACGGTTTCCGGAGCGCTGTCCATATCGTTTAAAAGGGTATATTCCCCTTCATGGGAGCGGATGATATAAAACTCTCTGCCGTCCTCCTGTAATGCCTCCGGTATCCCGATGATGACGTCGAACGGTTCCTCTGTAGAGGTAACGGCATTCCATTCGCCTAAGCCTACTCTGACAAATATGGAGATATCCATATACATACCAGCCACAAGCCCCGGCAGTTCATCCCGGTTTGCCTCTGCTGCGTCTTCTATCACTTCCTTATCCTGCGGCGGTACATTCTCTGAAATGTCCGTCACCTCTATTCTGATCTCTATGGTCTTACCGTCGCTTATAAGCTGTATCTGCTCCGGTGTCAGCGCCGCATTTGCCACTGCTACGGTATCTGCCAAGCCTGCCATGCAGTTTCCGTTACATACCACCGTGACGATGACCGCGCCGTCTCCTACTTTCAGCAAGGTACTTACCGTGCTTTCGCCTGTCGTGCCATTTGCCGAATCAGAACCTGCGCCTGCCATGCCCGGCAGGTTTCCTGTGGTGATGCCGCCGTCTCCGGTACTGCCGCCGCCTGTGATGTTTCCACCGTCTATGACGATCTTACCGTCTATGATGGTCCCCGGTATGATCGGTACATCATCGCTGATCGGCGGAGTACCGTCTTCGGGATTTGTGCCATCGCCGGGCTTTGTATCGTCGTCTGGCTTCGTGCCATCGCCGGGTTTGGTATCGTCACCGGGTTTGGTGCCGTCGCCGGGTTTGGTGTCGTCGCCGGGCTTCTTGTCATCGCCGGGTTTGGTATCGTCGCCGGGCTTCGTGCCGTCGCCGGGGGTAGTTCCATCGTCCGGATTGGTGTCGTCACCGGGATCTGTATCGCCGCCGGGGTTAGAGCCGTCATCAGGATCTTTATCGCCGCCGGGTTTTGTGCCGCCACCCGGTTTACCGCTTCCGGCTTTCTTCTTCACACCCTCTACTGTAACGGTCTGGTCTTCCATGATATTCGTAATGGTATAGGTATCGTCCTCTGTCAGTTCGACCACAACGCCGTTTACTTTCACGGCAAATTTATCGGTCTTCTCATAGCCATCCAGCAGCTCAAATTTGAAGGTAAAGCTGCCGCCCAATTTCACGGGGCTTACGCTGCCTTCCTCTGCGGTCAGTTTGTAGCCTGCGCCGGTCTTTAAGGTCACCAGACGCCCTTCGCTGTAGCAGGCGTATACGGTCATATCCTCTGTGATCTTTTCGATTCTGAAATCAATGGGGACATTTCCGTCTTCATCCTTACACCACTCGCCTGCAAGAACCTGATTACCAGCGTCCTTCTTAGGCGGTACGGTCGGAACCGGTGACAGTTTCTTTCCGTAATACACCTTTACTTCCTGATATTTCGCACCGTTTGCCATGAAGGTCACGGTCAGTTGGAAGTTGTCCACGCTAACATCCCCGCTGGGCTTGCTGGCAAAACTGCTGTCAGTAGCGCTCACGCGCACCTTATAGGTTTCGGGCGCATCCAGTCCTTTGATCACGCCGTTTGCGTCGGTGGTCATCGTCTCCCACGTCTCGCCGTCCGTGGAAACATCATACGCGGTATTTGGCTTCAGGTCTTTCAGCTTCGCAAGCTCGGTCGGGTTATTCCGGTCTACGTCCACGCCTGTGGGTGTCGGCGCATCGGGCCTTAAAGGGATATTAAGTTCCTGTGCGGGGCTCATGGTCCTGTCTTTATTGTTCCCGCATCTTACGATATAGAAGCCCTTGCCCAGCCATTCCTCCTTAATGGGGATGGTGCCGTCCGCGCCTGCCGTAAGGGTCAGCACGGTGGGGTCGGGCGCTTCTTCGTCCTCTCCGCCGCCGGTCTCTCCGTCTCCTTCTTCGTCCTCCTCCACGATCGGGCCGCCGTAGGTCGTCAGCTCATAGACCGCCCCCGGTTCAAACCCTTTCAGGACTTCCAGTCTGTACTCGATCTTCGCATCCGGTATCTCGTAAGGCGTTGCCGGTGTCTCCTCTACGGTCACTGCCGTCGGCTCACTCTTAAAGTTCTGCCCTTCCACAGCCTTTACGCGTATCTGATAGTCTCCCGCAGCCAGTCCCGTGATCTGGGTGCCGGTAAAGACAGCGTTCTTCCACGTCTTTCCGCCGTCCGCCGATATCTCATAGGTGGCTTCGGGTGCCGGTGCCGTCAGGGTGATCGTGCCGTCCTTTGCGCCGGGATAGCTTGCGTTTGCCGCGCTCAGTTCCGGCGCAGCCGGGCGCGCCGGGATGTCTCTTTCCTGCGCCGTGCTGTTCACGGTGGTGGAGCGGTTGCCGGGCATCACGACCGTAACAACCGTATCAAACCAGCTCTCACTTATGGCAACGCTCCCCGTCTGGTCGGTCTCCAGATTCATATCGTTGATGATGTATACGGTATTCGGCTCTAAGCCGGTCAGCTTCTCCGCTACATAGCCGATGCCTGCCCGGGGCGTCGCCTCCCTGCTCTTTAGTCTGATCGTCACGGTCTTTGTGGCGGTATTGCCCGCCTGATCGATGGCCGTTATGGTAACGCTGACTCTTGTTGCTCCCGCTATCGCTGTTGTCTCCGTGTCCGGAATGGTAAACGTATCCTGCGTGACGATTGCGGTGTTATAATCCTTATCCACGGTCTTTTCCGCGCCGCTGCCGACCTTGTATTTCACGGAAGCCAAGCCGGAAGCGATCAGGCTGCCGTCCCCTGTGCCGCCTTCTCCCGTGATGCCGTATCCCATGCCGTCGTCGGTAAGCTGTACCACGAGTCCGGGCGCGTTGTCGTAGGGGGTATCTAAAAGTGCGGTGCCTTCCGGTCTGGTTGTCTCCGGCTCCGAGGGAAGGCGGTCCGCCAGAACGGTGATCTGTGGTGCGTTATCTTCCACGATCACGCCATTTATTCCGTTGCCGTCCGTACCGATGGTCTTTTCACCCGCCATGTTTCCGGCTTTATCGCTGCCTGTGATCTTCACCGTGCCCTTGAAATCCGGCGCAACGCTGATGGTCGCCATGTAACCCGCGCTCTGGCTTCCGCTCACTTTCGCGGTTCCCGCGATGGTATCCGCTGTGCTGTCGTCAGGTGTCAGGATATATTCCACGGTATCCACGCCGCTTAGTCTCTCTGTCACGGGGATCGTGATGATAAGGCTGTCTTTTCTGATGATCCAGTTCCAGAGGTTCTTATGCCCCTGCTGATAGGTCGCTTCGCCAAAGGACGGTCCTGTCTGATCCAGCTTTGCGGTCAGCTTTGCTTCTGTCTCCTTGCCTGCGGCGTCCACCGCCTTGAAGGTATAAGTGTGTTCTCCTTCCGTAAGATCTGTAAAGATATACTGGTATCTCGTATTGCCTGCCCCGTCTTTACCGTTTTCCGTACCGAGTTCTCCTTCTATCTGCGTATAAGCCGCTTCGCTGTCCTTTTTGACATACAGCTTGGTCACTTCCTCATTATCGGAATATGTCAGTACGACTGCAAGGCTGTTGTACCACTCCTTCTCACTCACTGCCGCCCTTGCGCTGTCTGTGAGCTGGGCGGTGAGCGCCGGACTTTCGTCATCTGTCCACTTCGCGTAGAGGGTAAGCCCGGGCGCATCCCCGGTCGTGGAAACGCCGTTTGCGTCGTTTAAGGCATGGGCGCCTGTCTCGTTCTTAAAATTCCATCTGTTATTTAATTCTGCTTCCTGATACCATCCCTCAACGGCGTAGCCCTCCTTCACCGGGTCTTTCGGTCTGGTAACGGTATCGTTCCATGAAAGTCCCGTTATGGGTGCAAGTTCACTGCCGCCGTTTGTGTCAAAGGTAATAGTCAGCGGTGTTCCTTCCTCGATCTGTGCCAGAATATGCTGTCCGTGGGGCGCACCGTCATTTGCGCCTGTGCTGTTTGCCCTTGCTTTCACGCGCACAAGGATCTCGCCCGCCGGAAGGTTTTCCATCACGCCGCCCGTGAGATCGCCTGTCTGCACCGTTGTCCATGTCCTGCCGCCGTCTTTGCTGTACTCCATCGTCGTGTCAAGATTATGGATCTTGCCGTCCTGCTTCCCTTTGATCGTCTCATCGGTCTTTGTCACACCGGGAGCATCCGGGCGTACATTGAGCGTGATCTGCACATCGTCGCTGTCCAGAGTGGTTTTGGCATTATCTGTCTTTCTATAGATAGAAAGGTCGGAGCCAAACCACGCTTCTTTTATTGCAATGCTGCCGTCCGCCTCTGCACTGACATCCTCGCCGCCGATGTTGTACTTTGCGTTCGCTGTCAGTCCTGTCAGTTTCTCGTTTATGTAATCGACAGTGGGTGCCGGAAGCGGCATTTTCCCTTTGATGTGGAGCGTTACCGCATACTCCGTCTCGTTGCCTGCCTGGTCTGTGGCTGTAATGGTCACTTTGACCGTACCTGTACTGCCCTCCAGTCCGCCGATGGTAAAGCTGTGCGTAGTCAGCGGTCCGTTACTGCCAGCGCCGAGGTAATCTGCGCCCACCGGGTTCTCCGCTCCGTCACCGATCCTCCAAGAAATGGAAGCCAGTCCTGCCGCAGTCTCTCCGCCGTCTAAGTCTTCATCTTTTACCGTCACAAACAGTCCGGGCGCGGAATTGTAGTAGTTATCCGTATCCACATCTTTACCGTTTGCCGCAGAAGACGCCGTTGCTGTCGCGTCGTTTATACCGCGGTCAGCCTTGACGGTGACTACCGGCGCACTGCTCTCCACGATCACGCCTTCTATACCGGTGCCGCTCGCACCGATCTGCATGATGACCGGTCCGTTTCCGGCTATATCCGTGGCTTTGATCTCCACACTGCCCTTAAAAGTCTTCTGGATAGTGATCGTCGCCGTGTAACCCTTGGTCTGGTCGCCGCTTATCTTAGCGGTTCCCGTAGTTGCTGTGCCGCTTTCCGGAGTGAGGGTATATGTCACGCCATTACTTCCTATGCCGCTGCCACTCTCCGTCACGGGGATCGTGATGGTCAGGCTTTCTTTTCTGATGATCCAGTCCCAGAGGTGCTTGTAGCCTTCACTGAAAGCAGCTTCGCCAAATACAGGCGCAGTCTTATCCCACTTTGCGGTCACGGTTTTTTCGGTCGAATTGCCTGCGGCGTCCACCACCTTAAAGGTGTAGGTGTGTGTTCCTTCTTCCAGATCATCATATTTATATGTATATGATTGGTTAGCCGCGCCATTGCCAATGCCGTTTCCGGTAAGTTCTGTATAGGAGCCGCTGTCCTTCTTGCCATACAGCTTCGTTACTCCCACGTTGTCGGAATACGTCAGGTTGATCGAAAGATCCGGATACCACTTACTTGTATCCGTAAGCGTATTGTTACTGCCATCCTTCAGCACAGGGGTAAGTGTGGGCGCAACGTTCTCCCGCCATCCGGCATAGAGGGTGACTTTATAAACTTTGTTTGCTGTATCATAATGCTTTTCATACTCTGTCCTGTCGGTGCCGAGAAGCTCCCCGACGATCTGTGCATTATCCGTACCATCAAAACGCCATGCCTTGTCTGTACTGCCGCCCGGCTGATAATCGGACGGAAGCCTATACCAGCCCATGAACTCATAGCCCGATCTAGAAGGTTCCGAGGGTTTATCCAGTGTTCTCTTATAGCCGTAGCCGTCCTTGGTGGTGTAGAAATCCGTACTCCCGCCGCCACGGTTCCAGTCATACTGTACCGTGATCGTACCGGTGCCGGGTTTAATGTTCTGTGTACTCTGCTTTCCGTGAGGATAGCCGTTATTCGCGCTGTCTGAGGTATTCGCCTTTGCCTTCGCCCGAAGCAGGATATCGCCTTTTGGCAGGTTCGTGATAGTGCCGTTTTCCGGCACCTCTTTCCAGTTCTTCCCATCATCGGTGCTGTACTCCCATGTATAGCTATTCCCCGAATCGATGGTCATATTGATCTGCGCGTCATCTGCGTCCTGCAGAAGCTCCGGTATCACTGTCGCTTTACCATCCTCTAACTGGTCCGGGCGCTCATTGATCGTAAGTGACTGCGCCGCAGAATCCTCCGTATTTGTGCCGTCACCTTTCTTCACGATTGAGACGGTCTTACCGCAGATATCTTTCGTACTGCCTCCTGAAATCGGCAGTTCAAAAGGAATCATGCCCTGTCCGTCCGTAGTTACGTTGTAGGTCGTGCCATCCACTGTAAGTGCATACTGTGTATCCGGCGCAAGGTGCGCGATCGCGTCCGCCGGGTAGTCGCAGACGGCTGCCGGGGTCTGCTCTGCTACTTTACTCCCTTCGGGACCTTTGATCTTGATGGTAGCACTCTCTGTCGTGACGTGTCCGGCTTTATCCGTAACCTCCAGCGTTACGGTGTTCACACCTGTGTAGGTAGCTAAATCAGGTATATAGACAGCATATTGTGCTGTCCCCGACGAATAAGACGTCTTTTTAATCTCTTTTCCGTTTATAAGCCAGCGATAAGACGAAATATTAAAATTATCGGTAATACTCGCCCAAATTCTGGTAATGTTCTTCTCACTCAGGTAATCCGTTGTATACCACTTATCTTCTTCCAATGGTTCACGATAGTTATTGTCTCCGGATGTATTGTTGGCTTTATCATCACCCAGATAAATCTTTCCATTCGAAGTATCTCTGACCACCGGCGGCGTGGTATCCACCAGCACTTCCCCGATATCACCCACCGACACTGTATTGCCCGCCTGATCAAAGAGGGTCATGTCGGTGATCGTGCCGCGCCAGTTCTCAGGCAGTGTGATTTTGACTGTGCCGTCCTCGCCCTGTCCTAACAGATTCACCGTCACTGTCTGTGAGCCGCCGTCCGGTTCGCCGTCCCTATTTAGCGTGGTCTTCTTATACGTTAGCTTCCAAAGTCCGCTGGATACGTTTACTCCCTCACCCGGCTTATCCTGTACCGCAATGCTGATAGTCGGAATTTCCCCGAAAACCTTTATTTCATGATAGCCAGCGACACCACCTGTCGTATCTAGAATGTAATCGCCATTTGTGTATTTTGTAACCGGCGCTACGCTGTAGGTAATATTGCCAAACGTGGGCAGGGTCCTGTCGAGCCTTATCCGCTCCGACCTTTCCGACATATTACCGGCTTTATCCCACGCTCGGTACTGATAAATATGGTCTCCTTCTATAAGACCTGTCATCTTATCTCTTATCCAGATTTCACCATTATAAGCGGCATACAGATTGATATTTGTGTCCATCTTTTGCCCAGCAGTTTGCGCAAATGGTTTTTCTCCTAAGCTCTGACCTTCCCGCAAAATCTCATATTTGTCATAATCCCCGTCGTCATGCCAAGTGACACCATAACATAATATATCCTTATACCAATGTACACCATTAATTGTTTGACCACTAGAATTACTGGTAGTACTATGCAGATACTCTGGCGCCTGTATATCCAGCCACCTTGCATAGTACGTCATATCCGCTGCCGCCGTCTCCGGGATCGAGGTATACCGCGTGCCTGTGTAGTTTTCGTTCGTGTACCAGCCATCGAAAGTAAAGCCACTCACACCGTCGGGAAGTGTCGGCATGGGCAGGGTCATATTCTGTCCGTAGGTGTAGCTTTTATAGTCCTCATCCGCCTCGTATGGCGTCTCCTGATACAAATCCTCACGACCCCAAATTGGGTTATACTCTTTCTTCTGCGGCACTCCCAGATGATAGGTCACCTGATAGTTGACCGCCGTCCACTTCGCATAGAGCGTCGTGTCGGTGCGTATCTGTGTCTGGTTGGCAAAGTCAAATGCTTTCGTGCACGCCGCGTCGGTGTACCAGCCGCCGAATTCATAGCCTGTGCGGGTGGGGTCAGCAGGTTTTGTCAGCTTACAGTCCACCGATGTGCTTGTGGATGTGCTCGCCTGTTGCGTCCACACAAGCTGGTCCGCCACCGTGCTGCCGCCCTGACTGTCGAAGGTCACCTTGCGCACATAGTAGGTCCAGTAATACTTCGTCCCCCAAGAGTTGGGCTTGAAATAAAAACGGTTCGTGCCGGTGGTCTTGAAGTTATTAAGCGTTACCAGACCATACCTTGGTCCGGATCCGTCGTATCCGCTATACGTCCATCCCGCACTTTCCGTCCCTGTGGCGGTCACTTCCCCGCCGGAAGGACCGAACCATATCTTAAAAACCATTTTAAGCCCGTCCGCTGCCGGCTGGCTTGCTGCCGGTCCGCTGATCGTCCCGCTTCCCTTATTGGAATCTTTCTTGATGGGCGTAGCTATATATGCGGTGTTAAATCCGTCCCCATGCCTCCAGCCTTCCTTCACGTTGCCCGCCTTATCAGTCACCCTGCAGTAGAGGTAATAAGTGCCGTTGTCTGTCAGGTTAATGACCGCGCTGCCGCTTGCAACCGTCTGGGAGCCGAGGCTTGTGAAGCTTGTCGGTTTCTCAAACTTCGTCGTAAAGGCATACTCCACCGATTTTATGCCGCTGGCAGGACCTTCCGCTCCCGCTTCGTCCTGGTAGGTAAGGGTCACGGGTACCGTGCTGTCGTTATACCAGCCGCTGACCTTGCTTGTTGCATTGACTGTTGCGGTCAATGTCGGTGCGGTCACGTCAATCCCCGTCACTTCCACGCTGTATACTTCGCTCACGTTCCCTACATTGTCGGTCAGTCTGACCTTGTAAGTCCCGGTCTTATTTACAGTAATGCTGTTACCTGTAAAAGTCGTCCAGCCGCTGTCGCCGTCGCGCTGGTACTCCCGTGTCTTAATACCGCTGCCGCTTTTTCCTGTCACGCCCTTTTCGTTATACTGCGTGGTCAGGTCGTCTGTCGCGCCTGTGAGGGTCACGGTCTTTGTCCCCGCATAGCCTGCCGGAGCGACGGTCAGTTTTTCCAGTGTGGGCGCTTCCCCGTCAATGTTGTTGACTACTACGGCCGCCGACGCGAAATCGCCGTTTTTGTCCGAGAGGCTCACTATGTACATACCGTTTGTCTGCACCGTAAAAGCGCCCGTGTCGCCTGTCTTCTTTCCGGTCAGGTTCTCGCTGCCCACGTTCACTCTACAGTCTCCCGCGCCTCCGTTTGTGACCGTCCATGTGAGGGTCACGTCTCCTTTTATCCAATTCCCGCCGGAAGGAGACGCCGTCAGCGTGATCGCCGGTTTTTGGTCCGCCGCCGGTTCTTTGACGACCTTATAGGCTTTGGAGCTTGCCGTGAAGGTGTTGCCCGCGTTGTCCGTCACTTTTACATGCAGATATTTCGTGGTCTGCGTAGTTTCTGTCGCCGTATATTCGAGTCTGTATCTGCCGTCCGCCAGTTTGTCGCTCTCAACCGCCGTCGTCCAGCCGGAAGCCGGGGCGAGAGCGGATGTGGTGAAGGCATACTGCACCGATTTCACGCCGGAGTCTGCGTCCGCCGCCTTTGCGGTCATGGTCAGCGTATGGTAGACGGCGTCGGTGCCGCCCGCCTCCGTCAGGGTGGCGGCAGGGTTTACCTTGTCAATCTTTTCCACCGCGATATCCTTCGCCACCGTCTCCCCGTTTGAGGTCAGGACAAAGGTGTACACGCCGTTCGTCTGCGCCGCGTAGGTCGTGGCGGTATTTGACAGCGTCTGTGTGGTCCCGTCGGGCTTTGTCACTGTCACGGATGCGCCCGCGGGCTTTCTGGTAATATTGATGGTCCTGCTCTGGTTCGTCCACGAAGTGTTATCCGTGGCAACGGTCAGCTCCGGCAGCGGGAACTTAGGGCTCTCCGGCGTGCCGAAATCAAACACGCTGCTGCATTCGTAGGCGGACGCGCCCGTGCCCTCGTAGGTGGCGAGGGCATGGAGGTACCACTTGCCGGATGCCTGTCTGGTGGTCACTGTGTCGCCGCTCCTGCACGTAAACCAGCCCGCCGCAGGCATGGTCTGGCTCTGGCTCCACGCATACTGCAGGGTGTCCGCGTTGGTGGCGGTGATCCTGCCCGAAGCGGTGCCGTTTGTCAGGCTCGTGTTCGTGATCGCCACCGTAGGCTGTTTCGTGTCCACCGTCACGCTTGTGCTGCCCGTGCCCGCCGACTGCGTGCCTGATGTATTGTCACACAGATCCTTGATCTTATTCGCGCCGGTGATACTGTTCACGGTGATCTTACCCGGTGCGTTTGCCGGCACCGTCCCCTTGAAGACCAGGACGTTGGTGTCCGCGCCGCCCACGTAGGTAAAGTCTCCCCAGTTGGTCTTCGCCACCAGACCGCTCAGTCCTCCCGCCTTATTGCTGTTCGTGCTGTCCACGATCTCGTCAAAGACGAGGGAGATGGTGACCTCGTCGCCCTGCTTGTAGGCGCCGCCCGCCATGGGCGCAACGCCCAGAAGCTGGGGTTCCCTCGTGTCGATCAGGATGCGGTATTCGGTGATGCTGTCGATCCGCCAGACATCATCCTTATTGCCGCAGGCAGCGAAGTGCATATACGCCGTCTCCCCTGTGCCGAACACCATGTACTTCTGGCCGTTATAGGTATAGGTAGAGCCTCTTTCATTGCAGCCCTGCATCCCATTTACGCCCGCGCTGCCGGGCATATAGAGGGTGCCTGTGTAATTGGTGTCAAAGTACCCCGCCCATTTCTGGCTGCCCACCTCTAAGGGGCTTGCGCCGTTTTTGTTCGATACCTCCGTTTTGCCCGTGGGTGCGGGCGCAGTTCCCACCCAGAGGTGTCCCCAGCCGTTATCAATCTCGGACTGCTTCATCTCATAGCGGTAGCCCCAGCCGTCGGCGGGATTTTTGCTGTCCAGGAAATATGCCTTCTCCTTATCCGTGCCCGGCATGACCTGGTGGTAGCGGGGGAGGTTGAAGGGGTTGCTCTTGTGGCCCTTGTGATTGGTCCTTCCATTATACAAGTTGATGCCGTTATTCTTGCCGTTGGTCTCGCCGGAGCCGCCGTCCGTGATCTCATACTGATGGCAGCTTCCCCTGTTATCCCATATGGCGTCATTTTTCGCGTTGCCGCTCTTTGGGGCATACAGGCTGCTGCTGATCGTATAGGAGCCGCTCTTCGCCATGGTGCGGGTGGCTTTGGTCGTGCTCCCCAGCGTGCCGCCGCCCGTGACGCGGTAAAGCTCCACCTGATAGGTACGGTCCGCGTTGGAGTAGGCGGTGGCTGTCCTGCCGCCATAGGTGTTCGTCACGCTCTTTTCGGTGACGGTGATGGTCTTTGTGGTCTCGCCCTCCTGAAAGGTCAGGGTGGACGCTTTATGGTTAAAGTGGGTGCCGCCCACGGCGGTGCCGTTTACCGTGCGGTAATAGACGGTCTGCGCGCCCTCCGTGCCGCCTGTCCTCGTTACCGTAAAGGTATTGTTCCCGTTATTTTTGATTGTAAAAACACCGCTGTTCTTCGCGCCGAGCGAAAACGAAGCAGGATCGCTATAGTAGCATACAGTCCCCACTTTGGCGTAGGCGCGGGCATAGTAGGTCATGCCCTCCACGATCTCCGTGGTCTTCACCGAGAAGTTTACGCCCGCTTTCTTGACGGGGGACGCGGTCTTTGCAGTCCCTTGGTTGTAGGTGACCGAAGGGTTTGGCATGATGCCCCAGACGAAGCCGCTCTCCGTGACGGTCTTGCCGCCGATGGCGGTGAGCTTCGCGGTGAGGGTGAAGGTCTTATCGGTCCCCGGTGTCGCGGTGGGCCTGCTGAACGCAAGGGGGCTTGTGACCAGCATCATACAGTCCTCCGCTGTCTTATTGCCCGCCTCGTCCTGCGCCGTCACCGTGACCTTGCCGCCGCCGGCTGCCCGCACGTCCGCTACCTTAGGCAGCGTGTAGGTCACCGTGCAGTCTTTTGTCACGTTGTCGGTGACGGTGAGCGCCTCCTCAAAAAGCTGCTTCATCTGTTCCTGCGTCATGCTCTCCGTGACCGTAACGGCGGAGAAACCGATGAACGGCGGCTCCCTGTCGATGTTTTCCACCGCCGCCGTGTAGGTCTTCTTCCCCTGCGCCCCGGACGGCTGCTTATAGGTGACGGTAAAGTCATACGCCCCGTTTTCCGTCACCGTCCGGCTGGCAGGGCTAAACGTGATGCCCGTACAGCCCGATGCATTCGCCACTTTGGGCGTGACAAGGACGTTTCCGTTTGTCCATGTATCCGGGGAGAGGGTATGGGTGATCTTCGGTCCCAGTATCACCTCCCCGTCTCTGTATTCGAAATCCAGGGAATCCGACGCAAGGATCGTGCCGTCACTCCCCATCATCAGCCCGTATACGGTATAGGTGCCGTTCGTGGTTCTAAATTCCTCGCGTATTTGCTGCTCCCCGCTCATGAGGGCTTCAAACTGCCAGGCACCTGCCTTCACGCCCGTCTTCTGGCAGCTTTCGCCCATGACATAACCGCCGCTGTTCCTAATGAAATACTCCGTATCATACACCGCATTCGAGTCCGTGCCAGTAAACGCCGCCTCCCCTTTGACGACCAGACACGGCCAATCCTTTCGTAAAGACCCTCCCCCTCCTTTGTGCCCCACTATGGTGTTTCTTTTTTCTATCGCTGCCTCCTTCAGCGTCAGGGAAAACTTCCCGATCTCATCATGTGAACTGCCGCCGCGTGAGCCGCCGTCACATACAAGCTGCATCCAGTCTACCATAAACATTCCATTATAGGATAAAAACCGACCAACTCCACGCTCTGCCACCTTGTCCATTTCGTCCAGATCAGTGGACAAGCTGAATTTTACCGGAACGGCCCACTCTTCTATCCGGACGGTATTCTGCCCCTCCTGCAGGCAGGACAGGGGCACCCGGTAATAGGATATATCCCACTCATAGTCTTTTCCAGTCAGCCTGCCGATTCTCTCATCATTGATGAACAGCTTGACATAGGAAGCATATATAGCAGATGTGTTTGCGTCATACCGCACATGGTTCTGTAATAAACAGGCGCGTACGGCGATATAACAGTCCTTTGTTGGCAGCGCACCCTCCGGGATAAAGATATTGGCTTCGATCGGCATGACCGCATCGTCCATCGGGATAAACTCATCCATGTCCCCGTCCGGATTTCCCGTGCCGGCATTGTCCTCATTGTCTTCCGAGACAATATAGGTTCCCGGATATGTCTGCGCAGCCACCCTCGCAGCCGCCCTTCTCGCTCCGCCTGCCTGCGCCGCAAGGGAGGGATCATCCGCGAAGATGTCCTCCTCCGTCAAAAGCACGGGATTGTCCTGCAGACCCGCCATGATACGGGCATACTCCTCCGGTGTCAATTCCCAGTCACCGTTAAATTCCACCGTCACCGTGATCTGTGGCAGGCTTACGCCGTCCGCCAGGGCATAGCCCTCCGGCAGAACGGGCGTGAAGGTATAGACGCCTTCCATATCGCCGTCATAGGCAGGGGAAGACTTCCATGTGATGTTTTCGATGGTGACGCGCTTTTCCTGTGCGTCTGCCGTGCCTGTGGTATCTGCGTTGTCCGTCAGGGTATCCACGGTCAAGGCATCCTGTGGGTTCCCGGACATATATACCGGCATGACAAAGGAACCGGTCTGTATGCCAAAGCCGGAAGATTTCGTATTCGCTGCGGAATCCGTGTCTGTGCTCTGGGTGTTAGTGCCGTTATCGTCACCACTGTTTTCGTCTGCGCCGTTCCCATTGCTGTCGCCGGAGTTCCCTTCGCTGACATTCTCGCCTTCGCCCTCACCGGTCTCATTGCCGTCGCCCTCGTCGATGTTCTCTGTGTCGTCGCCGTTGCCGTCGTCCTCGCCGGTGTTCTCTGTGTCGCCGTCGTTTTCGTCGTCGCCGTCCTCGTCGGGATTCTCTTTATTTCCTTTATCCTGACCGGAATCGCTGTCGTCATCGTCCTTATCCTGATCCCCGTCATCCGGCTTCTTATCATCCTCCGCGTCGCCCTCTGCCTCCACGCTCACATAAGCCTCCAGTGTGTCAGGCAGTTCCAGTTCGGATCTGTCCGTCCCCACCGGCACGGTCTGTTTGGCAGTCTCCTCCGGCAGATCCACAAAACCGGTTATGGACATGGCTCCGCCATCGCCGCGCAATCCCGCCGCAAAGACCGATATCGTCTCCAATATGTTCGGATAGGTCGTCGTAAGCAGACAGAACGCAAGTATTGCCGCTGTGAGACGTAACCTTCTCTTTCTCCTTGATCTGATCCATGCTCTTTGTTCATCCATTATCTGTTTTCCTCCCTGTTGCTCCCTGCTGCAAATATGGTAAAGTTGCTTATATTTTTTTATAAAATGCGTAAAACTCTGAATTTACCATAACAAAAAAACCACTTGTAAAAGTGGTTTTGGCAGATTTGGTCGGTATTTAGGCAGATTTGGTTGAAAAACCGCCCGACAACACGTTAGTTACCTGTTATCGGACGGCATGTTAAGGCTCCGCAAGAGATTCATTGTATTGCAATACTTTGAGCAAGCAATTCTTCATTCTTTCTGCGTAATTCTTCAATCGTATCCTTCTGCGCATCTATTGTGTCCTGTTGCTTCTCAAGCTCATCCTTCTGCGCATCTATTGTGTCCTGTTGCTTCTCAAGCTCATCCTTCTGCGCATCTATCGTATCCTGTTGCTTCTCAAGCTCATCCTTCTGCGCATCTATCGTATCCTGCATTTCGTCGATCATATACTGCACCGTATTCTTGTCAAGCTCATACAGTTCTTTCGAGAACATCTCCATCACCCTCTCCACATTCAGGCAGATCTCATAGCCTTCTTTATATATCTCACGAAACTCTGGATATGCTTCTATCAGTTTTATGATAGTCTCCGGTTCGTCACTTGAAAATAGGACCAGCCATGCATCTCTCCTGTCACTTATGTTCCTATTGTGCTTGCTTTTCGTAAAGATGTCAAGCGGAATGAACAGGTATTTCTGCAGAAATTCTATTTTCAGTCCTGTATCAGATTTTTGTTCGAAAAAGTGATAATTCAGGCGCTCCTCTGCCCCGGGAAAAGATATCCGATCTTCTGCATCTCTACATTGGCGATGCTCCCACCCTCCAGTTCCACAACGATATCCATGATCAGCAGCGAACTTTCGTCCGCAATTCTGGTGAAATCTCCGGCAGAAACCGCCAATTGTGCGAAACGCACAAGTGATATAACAAAAAGAATACTCTGATATGATAATAAGTTATCGCTTTTGAAGTGGATTGTCAAGTTTTTTATAATAAAGAAAGGCAGAGAATTTATTGAATCTCTGCACAGACTGTAGACAGAGCGCTTCCGGCAAGTTTTAAACCAGAAGCGCTTTTCTCATTTTGGCTTAACAAGCTATGAAGCGTTGGTTTTAAACGCAGAAACCATACTGTTTAAGGTTTCTGACTGGCTTGTCAGTTCCTCGCTGGTAGCGGAAGTCTGCTGCGCCATAGCGGAATTAGACTGTATAACAGAGGAAAACTGCTCAATTCCGGACAATATTTCCTTCATCATTTCTGCCTGCTGTTTGGAACCTTCACTTGAATTCTTAGCATTTTCCTTTATTCCGTCCATGGAGCTCAGCACCTTCTTCAGAACCTCAGCAGTATTCATTGTAATCCTGCTTCCGTTTGCAACCTCCCCAAGAGCCTTGCCAATAAGTTCTCTTGTATGAACGGCAGATTGCGCGCTGCTGGCAGCAAGGTTTCCAATCTGGTCTGCCACAACAGCAAATCCCTTTCCTGCTTCCCCGGCTCTTGCAGCCTCTATGGAAGCATTCAGTGAAAGCAGATTCGTCTGTGAAGCGATATCTTCAATGTCAGCAATGATATTTTCGATTTCCTTTGAGGTGTCATTGATTTTATCCATGGCATCAATCAGTCTGTAAACTTCTTCCTGTCCCTGCATAGCTTCATCCGCAATCGTTTCTATACTCTCTGCCGCCTTCAGTGTTTCCTCCGCATTATCCTTTGTCATATTCGTCACATTCTCAACCTGTGTGGTAAGTTCCTCAATGGCCCCCGCCTGCTCCGTGGCACCTTCCGCGAGCTGCTGAGCGCTTTGGGCAAGCTGTGCAGCTCCGGTATTTACCTGATCTGCTACTTCTCCGATACCCAGTATTGTTTCACTTAACCGATTTTCTAAATTCTGCATGGCATTTTTTAATGTCTCATAAATGCCGACGTATTTTTCTTCCATTTCTGTTTGTACGGTAAAGTCTCCCTCTGCCAGACCGCTGAGCATCCTGCCCGTATCAGAAACAACCGCATGTGTTATATCCACCATATTTCGCATGGCATTTGCCAGACCGCCAAGCTCATCTTCTGATGTGTAGTTAATGCTGACATCAAAATTACCTGACGCCATCTGTACAGATGCCGCCTGCAGCTCAGAAGTTGAGCTGTTAAGCGCCTTAGACAGGATCGCGGAAACATTTCTTCCGATCAAAATACTGAGAGCACCTGCTATGACCAATATGATGATGCAGATATACTTGGTAATTTGGGAAGCTTTGTACATAGCTGCTGCATTCTCGGCCTCTACTTCCTCAATTGTTACGACATTAGCGCTTATATCAGCAAAATACGAAAGCATTTGCTGACTGTATACAATAAACGCATTTTCAATATCATTCTGGCGGCTGAATTCCCGAAATTGTACAATCAATGCGTCAATTACCTCTGTATCGCTATCCATTGCATCAAATACAGATGTATCCGCAAAACTGGTACTTCTCAAATCAATAAACTCCTGTTTCATTTTATCAAAACAGGTATCTGCAAGCGTAAGCCTGCTTTCAATAGTCTCCGGATCCGATATGAGACATGCATGAAGAAGGTTCTTTGCACCTTCTTGAAGATTCCCATAACTGGAATGTGCCAACGCCACATTATTATAGGATGACTGATAAAAAGTCTTAAGCTTCGAAGACACATAAGTTAAGCCGACAATCGCAACGATCAGACACACGATCAAAAGTCGTATCACCATGCCAAATGACACTGACATTTTTTCCTGCATCTTTTTATTATGCAGTTTGCTCTCAAAATTTTTAGAAATCATAGTTTTTATCCTTCTTTCTGTCATATAATGAATGCCTGTTAATTTAGTAAGCTAGTAAAACTAAATTCTAATTTACTATAACAAAAAGCCACTTGTAAAAGTGACTTTGGCAGATTTGGTCGGTTTTTAGGCAGATTTGGATAAATAAGATTTCACGGACCTATTGACAGCCTTAGACATTCAAGACCGCACAGGCGGAACAGACACCCTTCTCTATCTTATAATCCAGATTGCCGTCATATTTCCGGCAGACGGAAAGGATACTGGAAATACCGATGCTTTTTCCCGCCGGGAGACTGCCGGAAAGTGTCAGTTTATCAGAACAGGTGTTATCACAAACAATGGTCAGCCTGTTGTTTTGCATCCTGATATGAATTTCAATACATGACTTTTCTTTTCCTGATTCCTGGCATCCGTGCAGGGCATTTTCAAGCAGATTCCCCAAAAGGGCGATCAAGTCGATTTCTCTTATCTTTAGTTCTCTCGGGACATTACAGCGTACCGAAAAGGAGACGCCGCCTTCCCCTGCCTTGTCCGCATAAGCAGAAAGAATGCTGTTTATCGTCCGGTTTTCAGAGTACCTCTTTACTGCGGCTTCCGAGATTTCAATGCCGTATTCTCCGATATAGGTAAGAATGGCAGAAGTGTCGCCTGTTTTTGCATATTCCACGATCGCATCCATGTGGTGCCGCATATCATGCCGGAGCCTGCGGTTTGCCTCCTCTGCCCTTTGCAGGACAGACAGCCGGTTGGAAAGATATTCTGCGTTCTGGCGGACTAACGCCGACTCCGTATCCTTTTTCATATAACTGATATTGCTGAAGACAACGCCATATACCGCGCACATAAGAAAGCTGATTGCGGTAAAAGCCAAAAGCAGATACGCAGCCGGTATAACATTTCTTGCATTCAATACACTTACCGCAGCCTGCAGCAGATAAAACAGCATAGCGATCAGCGCCAGATTCCACCATCTTTTACCGCTGTCTGTCAGAGAGCGTAAAATTGCTGCCGCATACTTTTTATACAGAGCCGCCGCCAGCAGCAAGATCATACTGCGCAGCACGATTGCCGCATAATACCCTGCCGCTTCGGAAAACTGCGGCAGGAATAATCTGACCATCAGTTTCAACATATTATCTAAAATAGTAAACAAGCAGAAGTAAGTGATAAACAGAAAACACTTTTTGGAAAAACCGTCTTTTGAGACAATGCATGAATAAAGAAACAATTCCACTGCGATTCCCATATATGAGAAAAAAACACCCCATCCCCCTGCTGCATATCCATAACCCATCAGGCTGACAAAAATAACTGCATAGATACAGCTATAGAGCACAAATTTCTTCTTCGAATATCTGTGTTCTGCCATATAATAGATCACGATCACATGACACAGCGCTGTAAGAAACAGTCCCGGAAGCTGGTATAATCCGCTCACTTCAGCGCCTCCCTCCGGCAGAAATCCATATATGTCTTCTGTACTTCTTCACTGCCCCTTCTGGGAATAGATATTTTGACACCATTAAACATTTCCAGAGTATTTCCGGAAATCCTCCGCACAAAAGCGAGATTCACGATATAAGAGGCTCCCACTTTGATAAATTCGGAATACATCTGCAGTTCCTCAAACATCTGCAATAATTTCATGCGCAGCTTAAGAATCTTGCCGGAAGAAAGATTGAGCAGCAGGTAGTGGTTCTGTGACTCTACGGATACGATCTTACCTACGCCGACCCGGTACATACCATCCACACAGGCAAGGGTAAGGAAATTCTGTTCCTCTGTTTTTTTCACCGCACGATCAAGGGCTGTGTTGAATTGCTCCTGAGAAAAGGGCTTGAGCAGATAATGGGTGGCATTTATTGCAAATGCGGTTACCGCATATTCGATGCTGGTTGACAGGAAAACTATACTCATATCCGGGCTTTTGGCAAGCATTTCCTCCGCGGCATCCGTTCCGAGAACACCCGGCATACAAATGTCCAAAAGGGCTATATCATATATTTTCCCCTTTTCCACTGCATGTAAGACATCGATCGCCGCACCGTATTCGTCAATCGTAAAGTGTAATTCAGGATGTGCCTCCGCATAGGTGTCTAAAGCTAACCTGATCGTTTCCAGATCCTTTTGTACATCGTCGCATATCGCTATCTGCATGTTAGTTCCTGCTTTCTCTAAAATTTTTCGAAACCATCACATTCAATATAAAATCTCCGTCCTCCGTATAACAGAAGATTTTCCCTTCAAGACACTCTGCCGCCTCTTTGATCGTGGCAAGACCGAAACCGTGATCTAAGCCCTCCTTATCCGTAGCGGGCAGCTCACCCTGCGTCACATACAGGTCATCCCGGCATCTGTTCCTGATCTGTATCAGAAGATAATCTCTGTTATACTTCATATGTACGGAGACTCTGCGTTTCTCCTTTTCCAATCCCTTTAAGGCGTCACAGGCATTCTCCAGCCCGTTTGAGAGGATCTGACACAACTCCATATAGGGCAGCTCTTCCTTCCCGATCTGTATGTCGCTGTTAAATTCAGCCTCCATTTCCTTAAACTTCCCGGCGTAATGGACGAACACCGCATTGATATAGGGATTGGCACAGAACTGTTCTGACGAGATATCCATCTCCGCCTCCACGCCTTTTAAGTATGTCAGCGCCTCGTCAACTTTTCTGTCCGTCAGAAGCCCCGAAAGGGTTGCCACATATCCTTTCATATCATGCCTCATCTTCCTGATGTTCTGCTGGCTGCCAAGCTGCGCCTCCAGCGTGTTCTTCTGTTCCTGCAGGATGCGCTCGCTCTGTTGCTTCCGGTACAACAGGAGCTGGCGATAGAGCGCCATAAACAAGGTACCGTAATTAAACAGCATCAGGATCAGCACCAGCACACACAGGAAGGTGTCCTCCGGGCGGTATATGATATTCGTGGGAAACTGTACCACCACCACCAGAAGAACATAATACAGTATGGTCATCCCTGCAAAGACGCCCCATCCCTTTTTTACCGCATCCTGCAGTTCCAGATAAGGCTTCCTCAGATACCGCCATGCCAGATATTCCAACAGCGGGAAAGCGATCAGCCGGCTAATGAACAGCAGCACATACTTCCCTCCGCCGAGATAAGTGTCCATAAGGGTTGTGACCGCCATGACCCACAGACAGGTCGTGTCCGCCAGAGCAAACGAGAGCAGGAACCGGAATCGTTTATTCGCGCTCATCACATAGAAAAAGATAAAACTCGGTATGGAGCAGGTAAGCAGAAACACCTTCGCCAGCGCCTCGATACCGAACACGATAAGCCCCACTTCGTTTGCCGCCATCAGAATCCCCATGCCGACAGCCGCAGCAGCTATGGTTTTTTTTCTGGTAAACCGTGACCGGAACAGTATAAGAAAAAGGAATATTACATGGAACATTGCCCAAAATATGGATACATCCCTGAGTATCGTCATCTTATCAGTTCCCCTCGAACAGCATCTTCTGACACTGCTTTTCCTGCCGACTATCTGAAGCACATATTCAGATTTGATAACATTATTCTACAATATTTTTCAGTCCATAAAACGTCAGGTAGAAATTGTTACCTGACGTTTATTTTTGCGCTCCTTTTTAAAAAGAACAGCAGAGATTCGGCTTGAATCTCTGCTCACTTACATCTGAATCCTATACATCTTCGCCGGAAATAAAATTCCCTTAAACAAAAAAATCCTGATAATCACCAAAACCAGTGATTATCAGGCATTTTTTATCGGAGTGACAAGACTTGAACTTGCGGCCTCTACTTCCCTAAAGTAGCGCTCTACCACCTGAGCCACACCCCGAAAACCTTTACCATTATATCGAATCCCTTCGGGAAATGCAAGCCCTATTCTAAACTTTTATGTGTTCTTTTCGCGAATGCCGTTCGCGTGCTCAAACACTCTCCTCCATGAAGTTCTCGAATGTCTCCCGCGGAACCGGCTTTGAAAAATAAAAACCCTGCTGCATCTGACATCCCACTTCTCTTAAATAGTTGCTCTGCTCCTGCGTCTCCACGCCCTCGCAAAGGGAAGTAATATGGAGCTTTCTCGCCATATCCACCACGCAGGAGATTATGATCCTGTCACTCTCCTGCATTTCTCCTTCTTTCAAAAAGACTCTGTCCAGTTTGATAATGTCGATGGGCAGTTTGCTCAAAAGATTGAGCGACGAATAACCTGATCCGAAATCGTCCATGGATACCTTGATTCCCATCTTATGTAAACCTTTAATCAATTCCAAGGCCCGTTCCGTATTTTCCAGATAAATACTCTCCGTCAATTCAAACTCGATCAAAGAGCAGGGTATCTCATACTCCTGTAACAATGCCCCCACATAATCCAAAAAATCCGTCCTATTCAAATGCATCCGGGACACGTTCAGGGAGATAGGCACTACTTTTTTGCCCTCTTTCAAGCGTTCCGCAAGGAAGCGGAAAACCTCTCTGTACACATAATAATCTACATCCACGATCTGACCGCTTCGCTCGATCAGCGGTATGAACTCGTCCGGATAGATAAACTTTCCGTCAGGCTTCTGCCAGCGTACCAAAGCCTCCGCTCCGATCAGATCCAGCGTATCCGTATCCATCTTCGGCTGGAAATAGACCTGAAATTCCTTTTTCTCGAGTGCCTTTGGAATACCGGAGGTTATCTCAACCTCTCGCTTAATACCCTCCATCATGCTCTGATCGAAGAGGACACAGGAATTGCTCTCCATCTCCTTGGCCACTTTTCTGGCCAGATTGGCGTTTGAGACTACCGTCTCCGCATCATGGCTGCGGCTGTTTTTATCCAGAATGCTGATACCCGTACAGAACTGCAGACGGCTGTTCAGATATTTCTCACGGAACTTTGCTTCCCTCTCCAGATTCATCTGATAGATCATATCGCGGAATTCTTCATTCGAGAACATATCCGGCGTGATCCTGCTGGCAGCCACAAAATTATCCGAATACACCCTGGCGGCACCGAAAATGAACTTCTGGTTATGCGTAAATTCACTCACGAACTCTTTTAAAAGCGAGTCCCCCACCTTATAGCCATAGGTATCATTAATGTATTTGAAATGCTTAATATCCGTATATACGATCGCGATTCTGTCATCGCCGATCATGTCAATCTCACTCTGTAGTTTATTCAGAAAAACCTCGTAAGATTCTAACCCCGTCAAAGCATCCTTCATAGCTTTTTCACCCTATTTCTTCCCCATAATAGTAGAAACAATACCCCTAGTATTACTCTACAATAATTCCCTATCTGATGTCAATATCTGTCACAAAAAAGATATACGGCGAAAAAGCGTACGGAACATTATTTTACATTTTTTCGGCGTAAGCATTCTGATCACTTTGAGAGCACTGCCAGCAGATAGTCCCAAACCCGCCCTGCGGAGGCAATGTCCATGCGTTCTTCTGCAGTGTGCACATCGGAAAGGTCGGGGCCGATGGAAACACAGTCCAAATCTGCTATCTTTCCTGCCAGAATTCCGCATTCCAGCCCCGCATGAATCGCCTCCACTGTCGGTTCTTTCCCGTAAAGCTCCCGGTAAACTGCCGCCATCCGATCCCGCAGAGGCGACTCCTTTCTGTAAGCCCAGCCGGGATAGACGTTCCGAACCTGCGCCGCCGCACCCGCACGCTCCGCGATCTGTATCATATTCCTGCAAAGTTCCTCTCTGGACTGATCCACACTGCTTCTGACCGCATAGGAAAGTCGCAGTCCATCCTCACGAAACGACATGACGCCCAGATTTAAGGAGGTCTCCACCAGACCCTCCACGTCCGCACTCATGTCGATCACACCGTTTGGCAGTTTACAGAGGCAGGCGAGAGCCTGCGCCGTAGATTCTCTTGTAAAGCATGCGCCACAAACTATCCCATCATGGAAGACTTTTTCCAGAATAAGGCCGGAATCTGCTTCTCCCAACTCATTCTTCCACTTCTGCTCTTCCGCCTTCAAAAATGCATCTATCTCCGGTATATCCGCCTCCCGCACCCAGATCAGCGCTTCCGCCTCTCTGGGAATGGCATTGTCCGCCTGTCCGCCCTGCATTTTGGAGAGTCTGATATCATAGCGCAGTGACAGACCGCACAGGACGGCTCCCAGAATCCAGTTCGCGTTGCCGCGTCCCCTGTCGATCTCAATCCCGGAATGACCTCCCAGAAGCCCCTTAACGCTTACGGCAAGCTGTTTCATAGCGGACTTGTCCGATTCCTCTTTCAGGGAAATATCCACATCCACCCTGGCGCCGCCGGCACAGCTCACAATGAAGATACCTTCCTCCTCCTGATCCAGGTTGATCATGCGATGTCCCTGCAGCATGGAGAGGTCGATCTCCTTTGCGCCCTCCATCCCGGTCTCCTCATCCGCCGTCAGGATCACTTCCAGACGGGGCAGGGCGATTTCCTTCGCATCCAGAAGGGCGAGGCAGTAAGCCACACCGATCCCGTCATCACCGCCAAGGCTTGTGTTCTCGGCATAGATTTTTCCCGCCTCCGTCTTCAGTTTCAGAGGCTCTGTCTTCATGTCGATATCGCAGCCCTGCGCTGCCACCGCCACCATATCAATGTGTGCCTGCAGAATGTAGGGCGCTTCTCCCTCAAAACCCGCAGACGCCTCCTTTATGATGACCACGTTCCCCCACTTGTCCTGCACATGAAACAGATTCCTCTCACGTGCAAAGTCCCTCAGATAATCGCTGATCTGACCGATATTGCCGGAGCCGTGGGGAATACGCGTGATCTCCTCAAAATAGTAAAATACATTCTGTGGTTCCAATCCTTCCAAAACTCTCATGTCACTTTCCTCCAAACTATCCCCGTTTTTGGTTCATAGATACAAAATATATTTTACCATGGTTGTCATATTTGACGCCATAAATTTAGGAATATTTATATAAATTAAATTAATTTTTTCTGCGGCTTGCAAAAAGAAAAGGTAAAGGATTTTCCTCTACCTCTTCTCCCATTTAATACTTAATCTCCATACCGGGCGACGTATTGTCGCGTCCGTGACGATCTTCTCATTGCGGTGTACACTGAGCAGCAGCCCAATCATTACCGCATATGTCATCGCCGTGCAGGCGCCGTACGACACGAACGGAAGCTGTATGCTGCTCACAGGACAAAAACCGGTGTTCATCAAAACCCCTTCCAGACAGTTGAGCAGAAATACCATAAAGCAGGCTGCGGATATCATAAAGCCAAGTTGATTTTTCTGATTTTTCACAATGCGGAACGCCCTTATAGACACCGCCACAAATGCCGCAACTATAGCCAGACCTGCCAATAGTCCATAGCTACAGATTAACTGCAGCAAAACAAAAGGTGTTGTGGGAAACGGATCCGGACTTCCTATGAGCCACGACTTCGAACCTCGTATGAGTCCATCTCCCATAAAAAGTGTGCTGTCGGATGCTCCGATAAACTTTGCTGTGCCTAATTGTTGTCTGATCCACTGATAGAGATATCCGGCTCCCGAAGGATCTTTGTCAGGATTCAGCCACGCCAGCAAGCGCTCTCTCCAAAACCCATAGGCAGCACCGAAAAGGAGACCCCTGCCGATCATCAGACCTGCCGGCAGCCCCACCAGCGCACCCAGGATCATGACAACCGCTTTCTTCCTGTCAACAGAAAACCATCCCTTACAGACTGCAAGGATGAGCAATACCGTACATATCGCATATACGTTTATTGCCGTATACAACGTGCTCGAAAGCGTCAGCGTGAGAATCGCATTGAAGATCTGTATCACGATTCCCCGGACGACCGCGCCGTATCCCCCTCCTCTCAGACGATACAAGATTCCCGCATAAACCGGAACATAGAGATAGGCAAGCATAAACGCTATGGGGACCGCTCCGTCCGTCACTGCGTATATACTGCCGATGTATGCGGCTATCGTTACAAACCCATAGATCCCGTAAGCATAGCGTCCGACAAAACTATAATCCAGGAAATACATTCCGGTCATCACGCCGAAAGACAGAAGCAACACAAAACACTGGCGAATAAGATATCCCGGATACTCTGCCAGACCATTCACCACAGATATCATAAACAACCCTGCAACACTGAATACAAAGACCATCCCGATCATCTTAAAATCTGTCTGCGGTCTATGTATTCTGTCGAGCTCCACACCGACCTCCACCGGGTCACCCATCTCCCGCACCGCTCTCCTTACCGCCTCTTCATGGGACTCGCCCTCCTCTTCATAGGCTGCCGACTGATCCTCGATATGATCGGACAATTCTTTCGCAACACCGGCTCTTGCCCTGACGCACCTGATCTGTTCTGTAACGCTCCTGATAAACTCCTCCATCACGCCATCACCTCCCAAAGTACGTTCAGCACGGCAGTCTGGTACTCCTGCCACTCTTCCTTTCTGGATTTTAAATAATTCCGTCCCTCTTTCGTGATACTGTAATACTTGCGCTGTTTTCCGTTTACCTCACTCTCATAGGAAGTCAGATAATTTTTCTCCTCCAACGAATGAAGCAGCGGATAGAGGGTCCCTGCTTTCAGCATAAATATATTGTTGGATTTCTTTTGAAGCGTCTCGATCATCTCATATCCATACATATCCTTGTCCTCCAGCAGACGCAGCAAAAGCATGGAAGTACTTCCCGAGATCAAAGATTTGTCTATCGGCATTGTAACCTCTCCCTTCTTTTTATATATAGATTATCTATATATCACCCTCATTATATATAGATAATCTATATATGTCAAGCTGATTTTCCTTTTAAGCTTAAGCGCATAAGCAGAGTCGAGATGCTTCGCATCTCTCATTCGGGTTGCTCAGCGCTTCAGTGCGCGCAAAAAAAAGAGACACGGTTTTCACCATGTCCCTTTTTGTATCATATTCTCATATGATCGCTTCGGCGATCCTTATTTCTGATTTGCCTTCGCAAGCTCTGCAAGTGTTGCAAAACCCGCCGCATCATTCACTGCCATCTCTGCAAGCATCTTTCTGTTCATGTCAACACCCGCATTCTTCAGGCCAAACATGAATCTGCTGTAGGACAGCCCGTTCATTCTTGCCGCTGCATTGATACGAGCGATCCAGAGCTGTCTGAACTGACGCTTTCTCTCTTTTCTGCCCGCGTAAGCGGAAGCCAGCGCCCGCATCACGGACTGTTTTGCCACTCTATACTGCTTTGATCTTGCGCCTCTGTAGCCCTTCGCAAGCTTTAACACTCTGTTATGTTTCTTTTTGGCGTTCATACCGCCTTTTATTCTTGCCATGTCTTTTTCCTCCTAAATTTCACAATCTCTCGCTTTCTCAAACCCGCCTTACAGATAAGGTAAGATCTTCTTCATATTCTTAACATTCGTTGCGTCTGTCATCGCAGGCTTTCTGAGATTTCTCTTGTTCTTGGTCGTCTTCTTGGTTAAGATATGGCGTCTGTACGCTTTATTTCTCTTTAACTTACCCGTTCCGGTCACCTTGAAACGTTTTGCAGCAGCTCTGCTGGTTTTCATTTTCGGCATTTTACTGTTCCTCCTGTATTTTTAGTCCTAATACCGGGATACCCATTCCGTACCCCTTTCTATTTTAACTGTGAGGCTATCGCTTCTCAGCCAAAAACATGGTCATGGTCCTGCCCTCGACCTTCGGTGCCTTATCCACCACCGCTATATCGGAAAGCGCCTCGGCAAAATCGTCCAGAATGTGCTTGCTGGTATTCATATGGGCCATCTCGCGGCCTCTGAAACGCAGCGTCACCTTCACTCTGTCGCCCTTGCCGATGAATTTTCTGGCAGCATTTACTTTTGTATTCAGATCGTTCGTGTCAATGTTGGGAGAAAGGCGGATCTCCTTGATCTCCACAATCTTCTGTTTCTTTTTTGCTTCCTTGTCTTTTCTGGCCTGCTCGTACTTAAACTTTCCATAGTCCACGATCTTACACACAGGCGGCTTCGCCGTGGGCGCAATCTTGACCAGATCCACACCGGCCTCCTCCGCAAGCTTCATCGCTTCCTTAGTCGGCATGACGCCAAGCTGCTCGCCGTCTGCCCCGATCACACGTACTTCTCTGTCTCTGATCTGCTCGTTGATAAATAAGTCGCTAATCTTTTTACCCTCCCATAAAGAAAACAAATTAAAAAGCGGACAGCACAGCTATCCACCCGAATCATAAACACCCGTAAAACACCCGTTTCAAACGGTAAAGTAAAGGGCTATGAACGCTTGCGAACCCAATTGTTGCAAGGTGAGAGCGGATACTCTGCTTGATTGTCTTTGCTTTCACACAAATGAAACTATAGCACAGGAAGAAATCGCTGTCAAGCACAATTTTCGCGTAATTGCGGGGACTGGTATCAGAATTCCAGACGTATGGTTTCCGCGCTTGCTTCATACTCCTCCATACGGTCATAATCACTTGTCTGCGAGTAGGTGATCACATAGCTCTTGTCCGCGTTGATGGCATACTCTAACTGCGTTATCTCAGTGTCCCCCACCTGATAATGACAGAGAATGCGAAATGCCGGACAGCCGTCTATTTTGATCCGCTCGAAGCTGTCAATGGTCACTTCAATCTTTTCCCCGTAATCTTTTTCAAAGTTTTCCTCCGTCTGTGCCTTGAAGGTTTCCTCCGTCATCAGCTGCAGCGCCACATCCCTGCCAAGCACCACATAGTATATCGTGGATGCGTCTATCGGATACCGTTTGGTCACATACATTCCCTCGATATCCTCCGATTCCGCAAAAGCCTCCGGCAAGGTAAAGCTGCATCCCTTCGTCACAGGCGGGCTTTCCACCACGGAGGTATCCATCTCGCTCTCAGCAAGCATTTCCTCCGTCAGTTCGGTGCGCAGCGTCTCATCCATCTCCACGGAGGCCATAAGACTTCCCTCCATGGCTGCCCGAACATTCGCGTCATCCACTGCCGCCTCGCCGCTCGACGTGTCAACCGGCTGCTCCGTTTCGGCACGATCCGTATCCGCCGGCTCCGCTGTTTCTTCCTGATCTGTATCCGCCGACTCCGCTGCCGTCCCGGCACTTTCCGCCTCCGCGCTCGTATGTACCGCCGTCTCCTCTCCGCAGCCCGCAAGCAGAAGCGCCGCGATCAGCAACAGGAGACAGATTCGCTTTTTTTCCGCCATCAATTTGCCTTTCTATCTCAAAACATCCCGCCAAACCATTCAAACCGCAGGACGCAAGCCAAACGGCCTGCGCCCAACATTATCTATTGTAATATAAAAATTCAAAACTGGCAAT
The DNA here is from genome assembly GCA_029067085.1 of Lachnospiraceae bacterium. Lineage (GTDB taxonomy): Bacteria > Bacillota > Clostridia > Lachnospirales > Lachnospiraceae > UBA3282. Next base: position 83,360 of record JAIEFE010000015.1, read on the forward strand.
GTTCTTTTCCGATTCAGCCATATCTGAGGGTTCGCTAAATGCCTCTCTCACTCTTCCCTGAAAGTCGCGCACTCCGTCTGCCTGCAGTTGTCGGCACCTCTGCCGCTGATATCCACATGCTCCGCATGGCATTTGTAATTCGAATTATACACACACTTCTCCGCCTCACAGTCAATGCTGATGGTCCTGCAGGGGTGGTCCAGGGAGCTGACATAAGCGCCCTCCCGCCTCTGCGAAAAGCTCTCACAGCAGGTATCGCCACAGTTGCAGGCATGGCTGCCGCCCACCATGATATCCCCCTTGCAGCAGCAATCCTCCTGATTATAGCTGCAGTTTGTCACACCACATTTCAATTCCGCCATAGCTGATAATCACCTCCGATTTTTTTATACAGTATGGCCGGAAAGCGAAATTTTATACAGATTAAACCAATAGCGTTCCAATAAAAAGCTGCCCCGCTCCTCCACCGCAAGTCCGGCATCGCGCCATTCCTTCACAATGTCGTCCCGGCTGTTGAAGCTGCCGATAAACCAGAGATTTGTGTTTTTGTTTCCGCCCTGATCCGCTTTCAAAAGCGTTCTGATCTCCTCCGCATCCTCCAGCATTCCACATGGCGTAGTAATCTCCTGAATCAGCTTCTCTCCCTCAACGCGCCACAAAAAGCGGTCCGCCGTTTCCGGCAGATAATAGCCTGTCACTGCCTGCACCTGATCAAAATTGTAGAGGACACTGTCATCCGGGCCGATCTGCGCAAGCGCTGTCTGCGTTTCCCTCATGCAGACAATCTTATACTCCTCTTCGCCCATAAAAGCGCGGTAATCCCGTAGCCCTGTTACGATCAGCAGAAAGAGAAATGCAAAGGTGGCGGTACGGACGGCACGTTCCCTGCCGGACACTTCTATTGTCTTTTCTTTCGGTTTACATAATTCTCCAACAGCCACCGCCACACTCAGCCAGAAGCAGCCCGCCGCCGGGATCATATAGCGGTAGACAAAAACGGGACGAAAGAGGAAAGAAGCCAAAAAACCGAATGCCACCAGCCCCGCCAAGACTCCAACGCCCGCCAGAACAAAGAATGCTTCCTCTTCTTTCTGTCCATGCGCGTTTAAAACTCTACTATTATGGGAGAGTTTGTCGTCTGCTGTCATTTTGCCGTGATCGCGCCACCCTTTCAGTCCGACATAGAACACCGCAGCACTACAGCCGCAGGTCAACACCACCGCCAGAGCTGCACTCAAGACAGCGCCGGTAAAGGCCGGCTTCATCAGAAACTTCACGCAGCCCCCCAGAGAGCGCCATGTGAGGGGCAGAATCCAGTAGTTCTCCCCCACCGCGTGAAGCTGACCCGCAAGTGCAGCGAGCCAGGGCGCGTAGCCTGCGACAGATACCGCCAGACAGACAAGCCACACCTTGATCCGGCTTCGATCCTGCAGGAAAAAGCCGATCAGCACATAGAGATAGACCATCCCCACCGCCACACAGGCAAAATACTGCGTGTAGGCAGCCGCCAGACCGTAAAGAACGAGGGCCGCGGCGTGGAGCGTGTCGCTCTTCTGCACTCCTGCAGCGTTTCGAGCGGGTCCGCTTTCGCTTTTCGCCGCCGATCGGTTTACATAACTTCTCACCAATTCACCCGCATGCAAAAAAGCCGCTGTCACAAAGAACATCGCCCAGCCGTACATCCGCACCTCCACCGTGTAGGCGGAAAGCTGGGGCATCGCCAAAATGCAGAATGAAAACAGTCCGGACACAAGCATTCCGAACCGCCTTCGGATAAACGTCACACTGTAGAGTATCAACATGCCGTAAGGCAGAATCGAAGCCAGTTTCGCCAAAACGACGGTGTCAGCCCCCGGCACAATTAGTTTACATAACTCAGAAAACAGCTTGACGATACAATAATACAGCGGCGGATGCACGTCTGCCGCTGTAAAGCGAATCAGTTCACCGTAGGAATGCTCTATCATCCCTACGGTAAACAATTCATCATACCAGATGTCACTGCTGAAACACAGCATCAGGCTTTTGCCAAGCATCATGACACTGATGCCGAGCAGGAGATATCCTGTCAAATCCCCGCCTGTATATTTCTGCTTCTTTTCCATATACTTCCCTTTGTCTATAGCGCAGGAACCGTCCCGTTCTTTCTTTAGTACGAGCATCCGCACGCGGCTTTACTGTTTCTGTCCCTCCTGCTGCATCTCCTCGCGGATCTCCTTTGTTCGGATCTCCTTACAGATCTGATCAATAAAGTCACCCAGCGGTTTTACACCCTCGTCGCCCGCATAGCGGCTTCTGACGGACACCGTCTTATCCTCTGCCTCCTGCGCGCCCACTACGAGCATATAAGGCACCTTCGCAAGTCTCGCCTCGCGGATCTTGAAACCGATCTTCTCGGAGCGGTTATCCACCGTCACGTCAATGTCGTTTCTCGCAAGTTCCTTCCTGATCTCCTCCGCGTAATCGTCATACTTTTCGGAGATCGTGAGCACACGCACCTGCTCCGGACAAAGCCATGTAGGGAACTTGCCGGCGTATTTTTCGATCAGCCAGGCCAGCGTTCTCTCATAGCATCCCAAGGAAGTCCTGTGGATGATATAGGGGCGCACTTTATCGCCGTTTGCGTCGATAAAGTACATATCGAACTGTTCCGCCAACAGCGCATCCCACTGTATGGTGATCATGGTGTCATCTTTTCCGTAGACGTTCTTTGCATTGATATCCACCTTCGGTCCGTAGAAAGCAGCCTCACCCACATCCTCGGTAAAGGGAATATTAAGCTCCGTCAGGATATCCCGAATATGCGCTTCCGTCTCGTTCCAAACCTCCGGCTCACCGATATATTTTCCCGGATTCTCCGGATCCCACTTAGACAGATGCCATGTGGTATCCTCCATCACGCCCAAGGTTGACATAACATGTTTTGCCAGAGCGATACAGCCCTTGAACTCCTCCACCATCTGATCCGGGCGCACGATCAAGTGTCCCTCGGAGATGGTGAACTGGCGCACACGGGTCAGGCCGTGCATCTCGCCCGAATCCTCGTTTCTGAAAAGTGTGGAAGTCTCGCCGTAACGGATAGGCAGGTCACGGTAAGAGTGCTGTGTATTCTTATAGCAGTAATACTGGAAGGGGCAGGTCATAGGACGCAGGGCAAAGACCTCTTTGTCCTTCTCCTCGTCTCCCAAAACAAACATGCCTTCCTTGTAGTGATCCCAGTGGCCGGACATCTTATAAAGGTCGCTCTTTGCCATAAGGGGGGTCTTCGTCCGCACATAGCCCCACTCTTTATCCTCCAGATCCTCGATCCAGCGCTGCAATTTCATCACCATCTTAGTGCCCTTGGGCAAAAGCAGCGGCAGACCCTGTCCGATCACATCCACTGTGGTGAAAAGCTCCATCTCCCGCCCCAGCTTATTGTGATCGCGGCGTTTGATGTCCTCCAAATGCTCCAGATAAGCCTCCAGCTCTTCCTTCTTGGCAAAGGCCGTTCCATAGATACGCTGCAGCTGGGCTCTGTTAGAGTCACCCCGCCAGTAAGCCATAGAGGACGAGATCAGCTTGTAAGCCTTGATGTTTTTCGTGCTCATCAGATGGGGGCCGGCGCACAGATCCACAAAGCCGCCCTGATCATAGAAGGAGATCTCCGCATCCTCCGGCAGATCCTGAATCAGCTCCACCTTGTAGGGCTCGTTTCTCTCCTCCATATATTTAATAGCCTCATCTCTGGGCAGGGTAAAGCGCTCCAGCTTATGCCCCTCCTTGATGATCTTCTTCATCTCCGCCTCCAGCTTATCCAGATCCTCTCTGGAAAAAGGCGCCGCATCGAAATCATAGTAGAAGCCCTCCTCGATAGCGGGCCCTATGGTCACCTTCGCCTCCGGGAACAGCCGCTTTACCGCCTCCGCCAGCACATGGGACGTTGTATGTCTGACAACCCTAAGCCCCTCCGGGTCGTTGGCTGTCAAAATATTTAGCTGGCAATCCGCGTCAATGACCGTCCGCAGATCTTTCACCTCTCCGTCCACCTCACCGGCACAGGCCGCGCGGGCAAGGCCTTCTGAAATGTCGAGCGCAATGTCATAGATACTCATAGCCTGCGCATACTCTTTTACCGAACCGTCTTTTAAAGTAATTTTCATAATGTTCCTCCATTCCAATGTGATCTATCCCGTTATCTGTTTTTTATCGTTTCCTCTGCCGTCTGTTTTACTCGTTCCCGACTTCACATCCATAATACTGGTCACCGGATGGACCGCTGCTGCCGACTTCACAACCATGATATTGGTTTCCTGTATTGCTTCCGTTTCCGCTTCCGTTATTCGTATTGTGCGATAAAATATGAATTCCCTGCGTCAGCGGCGCTGTCAAAAAGCCGATGCAGATTCCCGCCAAAAAACAAATTGCTCCGATCAGACAGAAATCCAGTTTGGTGAACGTGATCTCGTCTCTCATAAAATCACCGGTCATTTCTTTCAGCTCCGTCGCTCTCTCCCTTAATTCTGATTTAGTCATGATTTTCTCTCCTTTCTTTCTATTTTGCCGTATAAGCAGATTCGAGATGCTCCGCATCTCTCATTCGCGTTGCTCGTCATAAACCGTCATAGACAGCCTCGTATGCAAGCACACGTCTGTCTCTGCCGCTTTCTGACTCTGCTTATACGCGAAAAATCCCCTGCACTGCCGCTATGGCAATGCAGAGGACGTATGTTTACGCGGTTCCACCTCTCTTGTTTCGCGCGCGCAGGGGCGGCTTACCGAAACCACTCATTCGACTGTAACGTAAGTCAGCGGGCCGTATTAAGGCCACTCGGAGTCGGTCTTCAAATGTTTCCCGCAAAAGCGTTTCCAGCTCACGACGCTTCTCTCTGTTACGTTCCGCATCCTACTCTTCTCGTCAACGTGTTATTCTTATAAATTATATCCCTATTCTATGTCAGAAAATCTGAAATGTAAAGTGTATTTTTTGCTAATTCAGTCTTCTCCAAAAATAGTTTACATAATTTTTCAGCTCTACTGTCTGAATTTATGCGTTCTTCCCACAGCACTTCTTATACTTCTTGCCGCTGCCGCAAGGACAGGGATCGTTGGGATAGACTTTCGGCTCCTTGTGGACGGTGGTGGATTCCTTCTGCTCCCTGTAGAGCGCTTTTCTCTTATCCTCATCGAAGATATCGTTCCACTCTTCCAGCCCGTAAAGCCAGTCCGCGCCCGCCGCTACCATGTTTTTATAGAGCAGCTCCTTGTCAAAGCCCAGACTTACCTTGGTGTCCTCCTCCATCTCCTCAATGGGATTGGCCTTTTTCAGGCTGTCGTTGATGCCGTCCAAAAAGCCCGTCATCGTCATAATATCCACTTCGAATTTCTCAGCCAGCTCCTTCACCGTACCCTTTACCGCCTTGTCGGGGGTCTTTAAAAGCTGGGCATAAATCTCTTTCTCCTTCTGAAAATATTCGGCCCAAAGCCTCTGCAGGCTGCCCTTGTCCGTCGTCTCAGAATAAGCCATATCGCGCCAATTTTGTAATAATGCCATTATATCGTACCACCTTTATCCTGTATTCCGGGGCGGCCTTTTGTCTGTCGATCCTGCCGCTGCCCGTCGATGCGTCGCCGCATTCATGAACTAAGTATATAACATTTTTCTGAAAAAGTAAAATTTATCTTTCCTGAAAGATCGGTCATTTTAAAAAATATATGACAAATTATAATTTTCCTGTATATCCTCCCAAAAAACCGGCAACAATGATAGTGTGCCAAAGATAAGGAAATACTTATCCTCCCCTATTTTGGAAAGCCCCGCTGCCGCAAAAATGCGACCGCGGGGTTTTTCTGTTTATACTCCCGAATTCATACGCCCTCACCGTTAAATTCCGGCACAAAGCTCTCCTTCGCGGTATCACCCTCCTGAACAAAGGCATTTTTCACACCAAGTTCAACGGCATACTCCACGACTGCCTCATACTCTCTCCTCGTAACCTTCCGATACAGTTCCTCACAGTCTGTCCGCTCCGCAATGCCTGAAACGGGAGTGTACTGATTCATAATGCTTAAAATAACACTGTCACCGTAGGTCTCGTGGACATAACGGATCACATCTTTAGCGTTTTTCTTATGCCCCGGCAGAAGAAGGTGCCTGACAATGACACCCCGGCGCAGTATGCCGTTTTTGTCAAAGCATGGGGTCGGCAATGCAGCGTTCTGAGTTATGTTAACCATCTCATCCAGCGCTCTTTTCGCCGTCTCCGGATAATCCGGTGCATGGGAGAAGCGCTCCGCAAGCGATGCGTCCATATACTTAAAGTCCGTCAGAAATACGTCCACCATCCCCGAAAGGCTCCTGATCGCCTCCGGCTTCTCGTATCCGCTCCCGTTATATACAATCGGCAGGAAAAGTCCCCTCGCCTTCGCCTGCAATACAGCCTCTGACACAGCGGTCCAATAATGATCGGGCGTGACCAGATTGATGTTCTCAGCGCCTTTCGCCTGCAATTCCAGAAAAATTTCCGCAAGCCGCTCCACCGTGACAGGTTTTCCCGCCCCGCCCGATGCGATCTCGTGATTCTGACAGTAGACACAGCGCAGGTTACACCCCGAGAAGAACACCGTGCCGGAGCCGCCCTTTCCTGAAATGCAAGGCTCCTCCCATCCGTGCAGCGCCGCCCGTGCCACATAGATCCGGCTGTCCGACTGACAGTACCCTTTTTCTCCCGCGTCTCTGTCCGCTCCGCACTCTCTCGGGCAGAGATTGCAGGGGCTTGTGCATAGTTTTTCCATACTCATCCTTATTTCTGCATATAACCGAGTTTGTGGCAAGCAACGCGCAGACACAAATCTCGCGATTAAAAACTTGTTTTTAATCAGTTATCTGATCTGATACACCGACTTCAGCGTAAAGTCCGTGGCATCGCCCTCTACGATCTCCACCCGTCTCTCTCCGGGATTCAAGTCGAAGAAATTATCGGAGAGCTTCACATCGCCGTCCACACCCTGAATCTCCACACTTTTTGCATAGGCCACCGCAGTGATGACCAAAGTGCCGCCCTCCCTGCGCCATGACAATTTCGGGTCATGAAATCCAAAATGCTTGGGTGCGGTAAACAGGCTGGTGCCTTCCGATACCACCGTGCCCTCCTGCTCGAAGAAGTAACTTATGTAAACCTCTAACTCATCATAATCAGAAAAATCCAGTTTTTCAAGCCAAAAGCCGGAAAGCGGCTCCACGATGATCTCCTGCGCCCCTTCCAGAAGCACTTCCCCGCAGGCTTTTCTCAGACTCCATCTCACTGTACCCTTTACCTGTGTCATCGTCTCATTCGCTACATGCAGTCTCGCAGACTTCTCGATCGACACAGGCTGCGCCACGCAGAAAGGTCTTTCGGAAAGCTCGCCAACCTCCTCACAGGAGATCATCACCGGCGCGAAGGCTCTCTTTTCCACATAGTGCAGTGCCTTCCACCGGCCGTAATAGTCAATGCCCGCCCAGGAAGCCACCGGCCAGATATCGTTTAACTGCCACACCACGGTGCCCATACATCTGCCCCGATTCCTTCTGAAATGCTCGATCCCGTAGCGGATCGCGTCCGCCTGCAGAAGCTGGGAAGCGTACAGCAGCATCTCAAAGTCCCTCGGGTAAAGGTAAGTAGCCGACAGGTACGTCAAAATCTTGCCGTTGGCCCCCACATTTCTCTGATGCATCTCCATCACGCGGGAAAAGATATTCCGGTCCTCCGGCGCGGTAAATGTCTCTACCGTCTTTAAACAGGGAAAGGACTGAAACCCGAATTCAGACAGATAGCGGAAATAGTAATTCCGGTAATCCGTAAAGGGCTTGTTCCCGTGCCATACCGCCCAATAGTGGGTGTCTCCTCTATTTTCGTTCCAAGGATCATCATAGTTTCCCCCCGATGAGGGCGAGGAAGGCCAGTAAAAGGTATCGGGATCTTCCTCCTTCAGAATCTTCGGAATGATGTATTCAAAAATCTTAATATAATCACACTTCTGTTTCATGGACGGCTGCCACGCGCCATCCAGTGTCTGCGTCTCCATCTCGTTGTTGCCGCACCACAATCCCAGGCAGGCGTGGTGGCGGATCCTGCGTACATTGTCGCGAATCTCTTCTCTGATATTCCACTCAAAGTCTTTGTCCAGCTCATAGGATGCGCAGGCAAACATAAAGTCCTGCCAGACGATCAAACCCAGCTCATCGCAGAGATCAAAAAACCAGTCATCCGGATAATAACCACCGCCCCACACACGGATGCAGTTGTGGTTCGCCGCCACAGCGTCCTTCAGAAGACGACGGGTGCGCTCCGGTGTGATCCTGGAAAAAAGATTGTCCTCCGGGATATAGTCCGCTCCCATGGCAAAAATCTTCACCCCGTTTACCTCGTGGGCAAAGCACTGTCCCCACTCGTCTTTGTCCGTATTCACTGTCAGGGTGCGCAGCCCGATCCGGCGGCTCCAATGATCCAGCACGCAGCCCTCCTCGTCCAGAAGCGTCACCTCCGCCCGGTAGAGCGGCTGTTCCCCATAGCCGTTTGGCCACCAGCGCTTTGGATTTTTCACGGTAATGGTGTCCCACGCTTCCGTCCCCTCATTTTCGTCTCTTTCCGCTTCCTTCGAAGACTTCTCCGCAATCAGCACGCCGTCCGGATCGTAGAGGGCCGTGCGCAGCTCGTGTGCGTCCCCGTAGTCATCCTCGCCCCCAAAGATACGACGTGTTATAATATATGTTATGTCAACCTCATCCGTCGTTTTCCAATTCTGCTTTATGTAAACCTGTGAAATCGCCGCCTTTTTCCCGGATACAACAGAAACTTCCCGGAATATCCCCGCATCAGGCAGTCTCGGTCCCCAATCCCAGCCAAACATGCAATGCGCCTTGCGCAGATGGGGAAAACCGCGCATGGCATCCCCGGAGCCGCCCGTAAAGACCTTCCGGTTCTCCTCCTCTATGTAGCGGGTGGGCGAAGCGATCTCCACCATAAGTTCGTTTTCACCCACTCTCGCTGCATGCCCGATCGAAAACTCCCAGATGCGATGCATATTGTTTGTATTTCCCAAAAATCTTCCGTTCAGATAAATCTTAGCAAGAGTATCGATCCCCTCAAAGAACAAAAGCAGGAAATCTCCCGCAAGCTGCTCCTCGGTAAGCGTAAAGACCGTCCAAAAGCGGAAATCATTCTCCATCAGGCGCAGAGCCTCCAGCTCGTTCATCCCGTCATAGGGATCCGGCATGAGTCCCTGCCGTAAAAGATTACCGTAGACCGAACCGGGAATCTTCGCGGGAAGCTCCCTGCCGTTCACACCGTAGACATCCGCTTCCCCCAGGATCTCCATCCGCCAGTTATCACCGTTTAAGGACATTTTATTCATCTCGGTCTCCTCTCTCGCAATTCTGCTCGATTCCGCTTCGCTTCCTCTCACTCACGGGCTACCGCGTAGTATTCCTCCGGTTTTACCTGCGCGCTCTTGATCTGCTTTTTGTTTTCATACATGCGCACATCCGCCTGCTGATAGACGTCCATCAGCTTTTCGTCCTCCTGCCCCTTGTCGTATACCGCATAACCGCCGGCAATGCTGATACGAAGCTTCTGTCCCGGCACAGCGTTATAGCAGTCGATCGCGTCCTTGAAAAGCGCCATTACCTCCTCACAGCGTCCCGCTGCATTCTCACCGACCAAAACACCGGCGAATTCATCTCCGCCGATCCGAAAACAGGAACCCTTCCCCGCTTCCAGTGCGGATTTTATGATATCCGCGCTGCCGACGATCAATTCATCCCCACGCTGATGTCCCAGATGATCGTTCACATACTTTAAATCATTCACATCAAACATCATGATGGCAATCTCCGGAAACTCCTTCTTTTTTCCTTCCAGCTCCTCAAGCCGTTCCTGAAAAGCCGTACGATTGCCCACACCCGTTAAACCGTCCCGATAAGCAAGCTGGCTGACAAATTCCGCCTGCATACCAAGCCTTACCGCATTCACCATTTTCTCCAGACTGGCGCTTCCGTAGCACAGAATAAAGATCAACAGGCCGATGCGCACAAACATAGCACTGTCACTGCTATACCCGCTGTAATATCTCGCAATATCTATCCCTGTTGCAAAACAGATTCCCATAAGGCCGACGGTTCGTATCGCTTTGTAGACATTTCTCACATTGCTCTCACGCACGGCAAACGCATTTTTTACAATTGAATACAGCAATATCGCCGCCGAAACGGCCAGCATGATGTGGGTGAGCGTCAGCGTCTCATGAAAATCCATGATCCCCGTAAAATGCAGAAGAGTGCAGAGGAAAAACTCAGCTCCTGACGTACAGCAGATGAGCGGCACCACCCATTTCCTTTTAAAGCCGAAGGCTGCATCCAGATAAAGCAGCAGCGGAATCGGAATCATCATCAGCGAACAGCAGGACAGCGTCTGCAGCAGCCGGCTGTCATCCGTGTAAAACTGTAACAGATTTGTCTCCGCGAGACACCAGACGGCGATGCTGATGGCAAACAGCCCCAGATAAAGCAGCTCATGGTTCTTATTCATCTGCAGATTGGCCGGAATATCCGCTATGATCAATAGAAAACCCGCAAACAGCAGAAGCAGGCAGGTTGAAAAAGCTACTGTCTTTCCCGTAATCGTACCCGCAATTTCCCCGGCCGCCGAACCGAGCGTAAGATGGTCGATACATGACCTTGCATTCTGATATACAGTCTGAAACCGAATCTCCACAGAAGCGCCCGCATCCGCCGCATAGAGCGGAACATAACTCCACCTTGTTCCGAGAGAGCGGTTGTAGACGCTGCTTTCCCGTATCTTAGGCTCATAGCGCAGCTCGCCGTCCACATAGACCTGATAGATGATATTTTTCGATCGAAAACACAGAGATTTTCCCTCTCCCAGATCAGACGGCAGACTGTGATACACGCTCTGTACCTGAAAAGGCTGCACGGAAGGCATTTTATGCAGATGATCCATATCCGCCGCAGTGCCGTCCGCTATATGCCATCCCTCTGCAAAGGCGACATTTCCCTCCGATAACAGTGTCGCCGGCGACTGCCCTCTGTTCGTGACCGCCGCCCACAGGATCATCGTAAAAAAGACTGCAGCCATAGCAGTATAAAGCACATGATATCTTTTATTCTTTTTCCTTATTTTTTTCGTTTCCCTTCCCGTCACGTTCATCCTGCATCTCTCCGTTTCTAATTCCCGTCCCGGCTCACTTTCCAAATACATAGCGTTTTTTATTCTATCATATGCATGGCTGAAATACAATGAGCGGACTTTCTTTTCATCCAAACCTTCCCTTTTCACAGAAAATATGGTAGATTGTAACAGAAAAGCAACCATCTTATGGTCCGTTTCGAAAAACACACCTTTATTTAATCAGGAGAACCCCTATGAATGATTCCAAAGATAATGAAAAAAAAGAACAAAAGAAAATAACTCCAAAGCGGATCACAGCGCTTGTCTGCGCCGTTCTTCTCGCAGGGTTCTATGTGGGAGGGCTCATCCTGATCTGTCTGAACCCGGCTTCCTTCGGACGTCTCTTTGCCGGATGGCTTGGCGGGGTCATAGGTCTGCCGATTCTGCTCTGGCTTCTGATCTGGTCTTATCATCTTATGAAAAAACGGCGGGACGAAGACTGATATCCTTCACCACTTCCCCTGCGATGATGAGCCCGGCCACAGAGGGGACAAAAGCTGCGCTGCCGGGAACTGCCCTGCGTTTCTCTCCCACCTCTGCCGACTGATTCCCGACCGGGATGATCGGCTCTTCCTCCGAATAAACCACCTTCAAATGCTCCACCTGCCGCTTCTTTAACTCCCTGCGCATCACTCTGGCGAGAGGGCATACCCTCGTGTCATAAATATCCGCCACCCGAAAAGCGGAGGCGTCCAGCTTGTTTCCCGCTCCCATACTGCTTATGATCGGCACACTCTTTTCCCGGGCGCGCATCACCAGCTCGATCTTTGCCGTCACGGTATCCACCGCATCCACCACATAATCGTATTCTTCAAAAGGAAAGCGGTCCGCATTTTCCGGCAGGAAAAAGCAGGGGTAAACCCGCACCAGAGCATCCGGATTGATCTCCAGGATCCGCTCCCGCATCACATCCGTTTTCTCTCTTCCGACCGTTTTGTGCGTAGCAATGATCTGGCGGTTCAAATTCGAGAGGGCCACTTGATCCTTATCGATCAGGTCAAGGGCTCCCACACCGCTTCGTGCAAGCGCTTCGCACACATAGCCGCCCACGCCGCCTACGCCGAACACCGCCACTCGGGAACGGGCCAGCCTGTCCATCGCTTCTTCTCCCAAAAGCATCTCTGTTCTGCAAAATTCTTCCCGCATAATCTCCTCTTTTCTACAAACTCTAACATTATGTCAGACTTTTTTACTGCAATTCAGTTTTCGATAAAGTGTAACATACATCGTCACAAAGCATGCCAGTCCGCCGATGGCATTGGAGATCGGTTCTGCCAGAAACACCCCGTTCACGCCAAATCCAAATCTCGGCAAAAGCACAGTCAGGGGCGCAACGATCACCGCCTTGCGGAGCAGAGAGAAAAAGATCGCATGGCGGGAATCCCCCAGCGCCGTAAAGGCGGACTGCCCCGTAAACTGAAAGGCCATAAAGAAGAAACCGAAAAAATACAGCCGCATCGCGCCCACTCCGGCTTCGATCATGGCGGCGTCCTCCGTAAACACTGACAACAGCAGATGCGGACTCAGGATGACCAAAAGCCACGCCAACAGCGTATACACGATTCCCAGAGCGGCGGTAAAACGGATTCCCTGCCGGACTCTTGTATATGCCTTCGCGCCGTAGTTATATCCCAGCACCGGCTGCGCGCCGCTTGTAATGCCGCTGACCGGCAGGGCCAGGATCTCTCTGGCGGAATTGATCACCGTCATCACCCCAACATAGAGGTCACCGCCATAGACTTTCAAGGTGGCATTGCATACTACCTGCACCAGACAATTTGTCCCCTGCATGATAAAACCTGACATTCCCAGTGTCATGATCTCCTTCGCCAGCTTTCCGTCTATCCGCAGATCAGCCTTTTTTATGGGAAGCAGGGCCTTCCTGCCGGTCAGAAACCGCAGCACCCAGATACAGGAAACGGCCTGACTGAGCACCGTGGCCAGCGCCGCACCGCCAACACCCATCTGCAGCCCGAAAATGAAAACAGGGTCCAACACCAGATTGAGCAAGGCTCCTAACAGTGTTGTCATCATGCCGATACGGGGAAATCCCTGCGCATTGATAAACCCGTTCAACCCCGTAGCCAGCATGGTAAACGGCGTTCCCCACAGATAGATCCTGAGATAAGCATCGGCATAAAGATAAGAGGCATCGCTTGCACCGAACAGATAGAGCACCGGCCTGCGAAACAGATAGCAGAAAAAGAACATCAACACGGATGTTGCAAGCAGGAGGGAAAAGGTATTCCCCAGAATTTTTCCTGCCCGCTCTTCTCTCCCCGCCCCTCTGGCAATGGAAAAAAGCGGCGTACCACCCGTCCCGAACAGAAAGGTAAGCGCCGCGATCAAAGTCGTTAAGGGAAACACCAGGCCTATTCCTGTCAGCGCCATACTGTCCGCGCCCGGCAGATGTCCGATATAAATACGGTCTACTACATTATATAAAAGCTGTACCAGCTGTGCCAGAATCAACGGAATGGACTGTGCGACAATCCTCTGCCATACCTTTCCCTGCGAAAAATCGTTGGACTGCATTGGTGTTATCCTTTTTCTTAAATGTTTTACTACATCGGCATCTAAGATTATGATATAATAGTCTCAAAAGAAAAACAAGTAACATACCAAACGTAACATGAAAAGGAGACACCACAATGCAGATTACAAACGACATCAGATACATAGGCGTGAATGACCACGACATCGACCTCTTCGAGGGACAGTATATCGTAGAAAACGGGATGGCCTACAATTCTTATGTGATCACGGATGATAAAATCGCCGTGATGGATACGGTGGACGCCCACTTTAAGGAAGAGTGGATCGAAAACCTGAAAGCCGTACTGGACGGCCGCAGCCCGGACTACCTGATCGTACAGCACATGGAGCCGGATCACTCCGCCGGCATAGATGCTTTCGCAAAAGCTTACCCGGATGCGGTGATCGTCGCTTCCGCTCCCGCCTTCACCATGATGAAGCAGTTTTTCGGCACGGACTACGCCGACAGACGGCAGATCATAAAGGAGGGGGATTCTCTTTCCTTAGGCACGCACACCCTGCAGTTCGTGGCCGCGCCGATGGTGCACTGGCCGGAGGTCATGGTCACCTACGACAGCACGGACAAAGTACTCTTCTCCGCCGACGGCTTCGGCAAATTCGGCGCTCTCGATGCGGAAGAGGACTGGGCCTGCGAGGCGCGCCGCTACTACTTCGGCATCGTGGGGAAATTCGGTATGCAGGTACAGAATCTTCTGAAAAAGGCTGCTGCCCTCGACATTCAGATCATCTGCCCGCTGCACGGTCCGATCTTAAAAGAAAACTTGGATTATTATGTAAACCTATATCAGACATGGTCTTCCTACGGCGTAGAATCAGAGGGCATCATGATCGCCTACACCTCCGTCTACGGCAACACCAAAACGGCGGCTGAGCTTCTCGCAGAAAAACTGACTGCTAAGGGCTGTCCAAAGGTAGTTGTTGCAGACCTTGCAAGAGAAGATATGGCAGAGTGCGTGGAGGACGCTTTCCGCTACGGCAAGCTGGTGCTGGCCACCACCACCTACAATGCAGAAATCTTCCCTTTCATGCGGGAATTTATTGATGAACTGATCTCCCATAGCTACCAGAAGCGCACCGTCGCCCTGATGGAGAACGGCTCCTGGGCGCCCATGGCAGCGAAAGCTATGCGGACAAGACTGGAGGGCTGTAAGGACATCACCTTCACGGAAAACACCGTACAGATCCGCTCCGCGTTAAATGACGAGAGCATTGCGCAGATCGAAACGCTGGCGGAGGAACTCATGGCGAAGTAACAAATGCTGACAAAAACCCTATCATGCTGTATCAGCAGTAACTTTTGAATAAACATCCGCACATTAAAAACACCCACTGACTGTTCCCACAGCCAATGGGTGTTTCTTTTTTCTTATGTCTCCACGCCCAGCTTCTTAAGTTCTTCAATGGCCTGCGCCTGATTTTTGAAATGTATCGTATGTATCCCGAACTGTTCCGCCGCCTCCAGATTCCGCAGCGTATCATCCAGAAACACACACTCCTCCGGTGTCAGATTATAACGGTCGATCAGTAACTGATAAATCTCCGGCATGGGTTTGATGATCTTTTCCTGATAAGACAGGATACCCCCATCCATATAGGGAAGAAAATCAAGGGCAGCCACGCAGTCCTTATGCGCTTTTCTGGAAAAGTTGGACAGATAAAGACACCGGTAACCCTTCTCCTTCAACTTCTGTATCCAGGGAATCGCATAATCGTTTCGGAGCACCATAGTCCCCTTATCCGCTAAAGCCAGCCTGATCTCCTTCTCAATGCCGGGGTCGTTATCAATATATCCCTGCATCAACTCCTCATCGCTCAAAACGCCCCTGTCATTCTCATTCCACATGGGGCTCTTCACGGTGGCGTTCGCCAATCGCTCGAAAATTTCCTCACTAAACCCGAACCTGCGGTAATGTGCCTCCCATGCAAAATCCGCCAGCACATTTCCGATGTCAAATATGATGGTTGTGATCATCTTCTATCGTTCCTCTTGCCTTATTAGTTTACATAACCTCATCAACTTCTCATCAGTCCATCCACATGCAGAACCTCTCCGCTGATATAGGATGCTCTGTCCGAAGCCAGGAACACAAAGGCGTTGGCGATATCCTCAGGCTGTCCCATCCTTCTAAGCGGAATCTGCGCGATCATGGGATCGATCACCTCTTTGGGCACACTGCGCATCATATCCGTGTAGGTGATACCCGGCGCCACCGCATTGACACGGATTCCCTTCGGCCCAAGCTCTCTCGCCAGAGAAAGGGTAAAGCCGTTCACCGCAAACTTGGAAGTAGGGTAGGCGATTCCCGCAGGCTGGCCGTACACGCTCACCATGGACGAAGTGTTCAGGATCACGCCGCTTCCCGCCTCGATCATATATCCGCTCACAGCCTTGGAGCAGTTGAACACACCCCTGACATTTAAATCCATCACCTTGTCAAAGGTCTCATCCGTGTACTTTTCAAAGGGAGTGCTCTCCGACACGCCCGCATTGTTTACCAGAATGTCGATCTTTCCATATTTCTTTACCACATCGTCGAAAGCTGCCTTCACTTCCGCATAGTCGGAAAGATTCGGGAAGATTCCCTCCACCTTCGCATCCGCATGAGCCTCCTTCAAGGCCTGTACCGCCTTTTCAGCCGTCTCCTGACGGCTTGCACACAGAACAACTGTCGCACCTTCCTGCAAAAAAGCTTCGACGGTCGCATAACCGATTCCTCTGCTGCCGCCTGTCACGATCGCAACCTTGTTTTCCAGCAACATAACCTTCCCTCCTTTATTATTTTAATCTATTCTCGCTGTCTTTTACTTCTTTCGTATACTGCGCTTACTTTTTCAGCGGACTCTCTCTGTAGATGATATCCTCCCTGCCCGGTCCGTTTGAGACCATGGTAATAGGATACCCAATCTGCTCCTCGATAAACTCCACATAGTTGCGGCAGTTTTCCGGAAGCTCCTCATACTTTTTGATGCCGCGGATCTCACATTTCCAGCCGGGCAGTTTTTTCAGCAAAGGCTTCGCCTTTTCCAGCTTACAGGTCACAGGAAAATCTGTAGTCACCTCGCCGTCCACCTCATAACCCACGCATACCGGAATTTCATCCAGATAGCCCAGCACGTCAAGCACGGTAAATGCCACGTCGGTGGTTCCCTGTAAGCGGCAGCCGTACTTGGATGCCACACAGTCAAACCATCCCATTCTTCTGGGTCTTCCCGTGGTAGCTCCGAACTCGCCGCCATCACCGCCGCGTCTTCTGAGCTCATCCGCCTCATCGCCGAAAATCTCCGACACAAACGCACCCGCACCAACCGCAGAAGAATATGCCTTGCAGACCGTGATGATCTGTCTGATCTCATAGGGCGGAATGCCTGCGCCGATCGCGCCGTAAGCCGCCAGTGTGGAGGAAGATGTCACCATCGGATAGATGCCGTGGTCAGGGTCCTTGAGCGTGCCGAGCTGTCCCTCCAAAAGCACGGTCTTTCCGTCCTTCAACGCCTGATCAAGGTAGGATGCCGTGTCGCACACATAGGGCGCGATCATCTCCCGGTACTGCTGCATCGTTGCAAACAGCTCTTCGGGATTGAGAGCCGGCTTATGGTAGAGATGCTCCAAAAGCACATTTTTTGTCACGCACACCCGCTCCAGCTTTTCCTTCAGAACGTCCTCGTGGAAAAGTTCGCTGACCTGAAAACCGATCTTTGCATATTTATCCGAATAGAAGGGCGCAATCCCCGACTTCGTAGACCCGAAGGACTTTCCGCCGAGTCTCTCTTCCTCATACTGATCGAACAGAATATGGTAAGGCATCACGATCTGACAGCGGTCAGACACCAGAATCTTCGGTTTCGGTACATCCCTGTCCGTAAGGGACTTGATCTCCTCCACCAGAATCGGAATGTTAAGCGCTACACCGTTGCCGATGATACTGGTGGTATGCCCGTAAAACACACCGGACGGCAGGGTATGTAACGCGAACTTACCATAATTATTTACGATGGTGTGTCCCGCATTTGCACCGCCCTGAAAACGCACCACGATATCCGCTTTCTCCGCCAGCGTATCCGTGATCTTACCTTTTCCCTCGTCGCCCCAGTTGGCGCCCACTACAGCCTTTACCATACTTGATCCCTCCTTGCTCTGCACACACAAAGAGCCGGTTGTAAAAAACCGACTCCCGTTTCTTACTTTATAATTATAAAGCAAAATACGCTCTAAATCAATCCTTTCCCGAATTTATACACAACTATTCTCCCGACTTCGCCGCGTGCGCCTTCTTCCACGCCTTGATCTCGGCGAGCCTTTTCTTTAAGGCTTCCTCCTCGCCCATGCCCGCAGGCCGGTAATATTCCCGTCCCAAAAGCGCATCGGGCAGACACTGCATATTCGTCAGCTTCTCCTCCGTATCATGGGCATATTGATAACCCTTCCCGTAATCCATCTCGCGCATGAGTCCCGTGACTCCGTTTCGGATCACCAGAGGCACCGGCTCCGCCAGATCTTCCATGGCATCCGCCTTCGCCTCATTGTAGGACACTTCCATGGCATTCGACTTGGGCGCAAGGGCTACATAGATCACCGCCTGTGTCAGATGTACATCACACTCCGGCATCCCCAGAAAATGACAGGCCTGATATGCCGCTACCGCAATCTGCAGAGCGCGGGGATCCGCCAGTCCCACATCCTCACTGGCAAAACGCACTACCCGTCTGGCCACATAGAGGGGATCCTCCCCCGCCTCCAGCATCCGCGCCAGCCAATAGACCGCCGCGTCCGGATCGGAGTTTCGCATGGATTTATGCAGGGCGGAAATCAGATTGTAATGCTCCTCCCCTTTTTTATCATATAAAAGCGATTTTCTCGCGGTGCACTGTTCCAGTGTCTCCTTCGTCACCGTGACCGCGCCCTCCGCGTCCATCTCGCCGTTTAACACTACCATCTCCAGCGTGGAGAGGGCGTTTCTGGCATCACCGTTCGCGAAGACGGCGAGCATCTCAAGAAGCGCGTCGTCCATGATGACCTTCTGCCCGCCAAACCCCTTCGGTGACTGCAGTGCGCGGCGCAAAAGCCCTTTGATCTCCTCCGCGGAAAGTGCCTGCAGCACAAACACCTTACAGCGGGACAAGAGCGCGCTGTTGATCTCGAAAGAGGGATTCTCTGTGGTCGCCCCGATCAGAATGATGCTCCCTTTTTCCACATAGGGCAGAAAAGCGTCCTGCTGTGCCTTATTAAAGCGGTGGATCTCGTCCACAAACAGGATCGTCCTGATGCCATACTGGCGATTCTTCTCCGCCTGCTCCATGACGGTGCGGATCTCCTTGATGCCGCTGGTCACGGCGGAGAAATCAATAAACGAAGACTTTGTCTTATTCGCGATGATTCTGGCGAGGGTGGTCTTCCCCACACCCGGAGGTCCCCAGAAGATCATGGAGGAAACCTGATCCTGCTCGATCAGGCGTCTGAGTATCTTTCCCTTCCCGAGCAGATGACTCTGCCCCACATACTCCTCCAGATTTTCCGGCCGGAGCTTTGCCGCCAAAGGCTGCGGCATTTCCCTGTCAAATAACGATATCTGGTCCACTTTCTCTATCTCTTATTCCATTTGTTATTGCCGTTATTGTTGTTATTATCTCTGCTATTGTCTTTGGAGTCCTCCTCGGATTTTTCTCCGTCCTTTTTATCGGAAGCCTCCTCCGCAGACGTCTCCGCAAGAGGCGCAAGGCCATCCGCATTCATGATACACTGACCCTGGAATACCGCATTCTCGTCCACGATCAGGCTCTTGGTGCGAATGTTGCCGATCACCTTACCGGTGGATGCCACCTCAGTTCTGCCGCCGGAGCACAGATCGCCTTCCAGTGAACCGCCGATGATAATACTGCTGCCCTTCACATTTCCCTTCACCGATCCGCCTGCGCTGATGATCAATGCGCCCTCGCTCGCCACGTCTCCCGTGACTTTACCCTCCACGCGAACGGCTTCCTTGGCGGAGATATTGCCATCCACCACCATATCAGAGCCGATGACGCTGCTGATCTTCGCGTTGATCTGTTCCGCTGTCTTTTTTCCCAACATAATATCCTCCCTATCCTTTAATCTCAATTAACTCTAACGGATCCACATAACCATCATCCTTACGGATGCTGTAACCGGTCTCCGTGTTATCCTCTCCCACCAAAAACAGGGCTACACCCTTCAGCACCTGGCTTCCTTCTTCAACAATGGGGCTTCCCAGATTCCGATAGGTGGTGATATAGCCGTTTCCGTGATCGATCACCACATAGCTGACCTCTCCTTCCGCCTCCCGCACTTCCTTTACCGTGCCGGGTGCTGTGGCTACCACCTTGGTACCCTCCGTGGACACAAAGACTCGCTCTTTCCATTCGTCCTTCGCCTCCACCTTCAGCGTATCGTCATCCTCATTCGCCGCCTGCGCCTCTTCTCCCTCAGTCTGGGCTGCAGTATCCTCCTCAAGGATCTGGGCCGCACCGCTCATGGGAAAACCTTTCGGTATGTAATTTTCCTCATGGGCCGCCACCAGCTCATGTTCCTGGGCCTCTTTGCGTCCCAGTGTCTCCTCCAGAGAAGCTGCTCTGTCGCTCAGCGTCTTGTTATCCGCTGTAAGTTTATCATTCTCCTCCTTGAGCTGTACGATCTGTTCAACCTGTTTGGCGCTCCGCTCCACGTATCCTCCCATGGTGATCGTGGTGTACACCGCATAACAGATGACAGCCACAAACAGCACAAAGGAGACCACCGCAAGGGCGCCCGTCCTTATGTGCATCCTCCGGTGGCTTGCAGCCGGAGAATCCGAAGTTAATATTATCGTATAAGTGATCTTTCGTTTGCGCAAATCCGTGCTCATAAACAAGGTCACCTCCACTCACTCTTTCTATTTTAACACATTTCAACCAAGAAAGATATACTAAAACAAAAAAAGCAGGTGCTTAGGTAAGCGCCTGCTCAAACACCTTGAGAAGCTGTTCCCGATGGAAGGGCTTATCCACAAAACCTTTGGCGCCGATGGCTTTGGCTTTCTCAAATGTATCATCATATGCCAGGGAGGAAACGATGACGATCTTTGCCTCCGGATGATCTCTCAAAATATGCTCCGCCGCATCCAGTCCGTCCATTCCCTGCATAATGATATCCATTGTCACCAGATCAGGCTTCACTTCGTCGTACTGTGCAATCGCATCCTCACCGCTTCTGCAGTATGCCGCTATCTCATAATCCGTGCCCTCCAGAACATCGCTCAACTGCACTCTGACCAGACGGGAATCATCTACTACCATAATTCGTTTGCTCATTTCCTGCTGCTCCCTTCTCTCAAATCTTACCGGAAACATCCCCTCCCTCATCAGAACGGGGTACATGGTGAATCAGCTGCGCACCTCCGAAGCTCTCATCGGAATACGTGAGAACAAATTGTATCTCACGCCCCTCAGGCTCATAGCGTCCGCGGTAAAACACCGGCGGATCAAAATGCGCCGGAACCTGTGTCGCCCGAAACATGGCTCCTGCTATCCTGCCGCAGAGTACATTAAAATATTCCTTGCTGAACTCCTCCAGGTCTTCGGGAGTGACTGATTCCTCATGAAAAGAATTACATGCCATGTGGTACAACAGTCCGGTATCGGCACAGAGAGTAAGGCTGGTCTTAAATCCTCTGTCAAATGTGATCTGTACGGTACAAAGATCTTCTCCCGACATCTGCTCCGCCTGGCGCAGGCGCACACCGGCGGTACACTCCGTCACATCCTGAACCGCCTGATCTAATATCCGTTCAAGTTCCTCCTTCGCCAAAGCGCTATTCATGCCGCGTATCCTCTCTTCTCAACTACGACCGTCCTATTTCTGTTCCTGCTGTTCAAAGACCCGGCTGATCCTCTTTAGCAGTACATCCGAATAAAAGGGCTTCAAAATATAATCATCGATTCCCAGCTTGGCGCTTTCCAGAACACAATCCTTATCCTCCACGCCGGTGAGCATGATCACCGGTATGTCCTTTCGGTCCTCCATAGCGCGGATATCCCGCAGCGTCTCAATGCCATCCTTCTGGGCCATCTGAATATCCATCAGGATCAGATCCGGCTTTTCTTCCTTCAGATATTTCAGAGCGCGCGCCCCTGAATTGACCGTGACTACTTCGTAATCATTACACAAGGTACTCTCTATCCGTGATAAGACGATCGCATTGTCGTCCACTGCCAGAATGCGCTTTTTGGACTCGCCACCTTCTATTTGACTCATTTATGTTCTTCCTCCTTTTCCAATCTATCCAAAAGCTGACCAAGCAGTTCCTCTGCATTGTCATCCTCATATAACTTCAGTTGTCCCCGAATCTGTGAAAGCTGCTCCGCTACATCTTTCGGCAGTTCATGAAGCAGCATCTTATCCACTCTTTCCGCACACTCTCTGGATTGAAAATGCTTCAGCCTCTCCAGAGCCTCCGCTGCCTGTTCCCTCAATTCCCGGATCGGCAGGGCGGGAAGCTTTTCTTTATTGTCATTCTCCTGCCTGCGCTGTTCCAGAAACTGCTCAATATTCTCTAAAAGGATCTCATACTCTGCCAACAGCAAAGGAGACTTCTCGGTAATCAATTCCCTGTTTCCCTGCGCGGCGGCATTTTCCTGTTCCCTTGCCATAGCGGAAACTTCCATGGCGCCGATGTTGGCGGATGCGCTCTTCAGTCCGTGCACCTCTATCTGATAGCGCACGATATCTGTATCAGCAAGTTCGCTGAGAAGCTGTAACTTGCGCTTGCCATCCTCACGGTAAAGATCCAGCAGATTGACAAAGTCCTCCTCGTCGCCGGAAAAGAACTGCATCGCGGATTCCATATCCACCCCGTCAATTCGGAAGTTCATCGGATCCAGCGGTTTGGATTCCTCCTCCATCTCTTCAGATCGTCTGTACTTCTCCGGCACCCAGCGCAGCAAAAGCTGGTTTAGCTCTCTTCTGTCGAGGGGCTTTGGAATAAAATCCTGAAAACCGGACTGCAGGAACTGTTCCCGCATCCCTTCCATAGCGTTGGCGGTCAATGCGACTATAACGGGAGCCGTCCCGTTTTCGCCACAGTCTCTGCGGATGATCTCCACCGCCTCGATGCCGTCCATGCCGGGCATCATATGATCCATAAAGATAATATCATATCGGTTGGCGCGTACCAGCTCAATCGCTTCCGGTCCGCTTTCCGCCTCAGCCAGGTCAAATTCATAACTTTTCAGAAAGCTTCTGGCCACCTTGCGGTTTATTACATTATCATCAACAATAAGCACCTTCATACCCGGCGCGGTAAAGAGATCCGTAAGCTTCTGTTCTGACTGCGGAAGCTCGGGCATCTCCGAAACCGGACTTTTGTCCACGATCTTCTGGGGAATCGTGATCGTAACGGTCGTCCCCTTGCCGTAAGTACTTTTCACCTCGATGGTGCCTTCCATCAGCTCCACCAGATGCTTCACGATGGCAAGCCCAAGACCGGTACCCTCCGCGCTCCGATTCCGCTTGGAATCCACCTGCCGGAAATCCTCAAATATCTTTCCGAGATCTTCCTCTCGAATGCCGCAGCCGGTATCCTCCACATGAATGATGAGCATTTCTTCGTCCGCGCTCCTCCCGGGTTTTCCGGTAATATAAGCACGCACATAGCCCTTCTTTGTAAATTTTATGGCATTGCTGAGTATGTTGATCAAAATCTGCTTGATTCTGCCGTCATCGCCATTGTAGCGGCAGGGAATCGTCTCATCACACTCATACTTTAAGAGCAGTCCCCGCTGGGAGGCCACCATATCCATCATTCCTATGACTTCATCGGCCATAGTCTTTATGTAGTAATTCACATACACCAATTCCATCTTGCCTGCCTCTACCTTGGACAGATCCAAAATATCATTGATGATCGCCAGCAGATTTTTGGCCGCAGACTGCACATCCTTTGCATGCGCGTGAATCTCTGTATTCTCAGACTCCTCCATAATGATATCGTTAAGTCCGATGATGGCATTCATAGGCGTGCGTATCTCATGGGACATATTGGCAAGAAACTCACTCTTTGCAATGCTGGCTTTCTCCGCCTGATGCCGCACACGCTTGATCTCATCGATATAGGCCCTGATATCGGTCATATCCAGGATCAGGATAACACTGCCCTGTATTTTCCCTGCTTCATCTATAATATGCTTGCTGTGGCTTTCATAGTGCTGACCGTTGATTGAAAAACTGTAGGGAATACTCTCATTTAAGATCTCCTCGCGGAAATCCTCCACAACCCGGATATTTTCTCCCAACTGATGATCCGGCAGACGGGTAAAGATATCCGCAGCTGCCCTGTTATAGCTCACCAGCCGATCCTGATCATCCAACGCGATCACGCCGTCGCCCAGACTTTCCAGAACCTTTTCCGCCGCCAGATGACGAACGTCATAATTGCGCCGTCCCCAGATCACGATAACCACCGTAGAAACGGTAACCGCTAACGATAACGGCGTGGGATCAAAGTTCTGTATGATCTTGAGAACATATGCTATCAATATAATGACCGGCAGAGTGGACACCCAAAATATCACCCAATACTGACGGTTCACCTGCTGGTCCGACCTCTCACGGATCGCCCTCACCAGCGTATAGATGCAAAGGGTGTATGGAATGAGAATGCGGCTGAACAGAAAAACCACATACAACGGGCCGTAACTGATGCTGATGTGATGAAATCCATCTGCGTCCGCCACCCACTGTACTTCCCTGTAAACAAGGCCGTACCAATTAAAAAACACCGAGGGCAGAGCCAGAAAATTAACTGCACCAAGAATCCTGATCAGTGTTTTCGGCATTTCAGTATAACAATAGATATAAATAAAACAGCAATAACACAGCGGAACGAAAGAGTATCCCACATTTTCCACGATCACCGCCGTCATGGCAGACTCGATCGTGGGCGCCGTGAGTTCCAGGAGATACCCAACATTCTGTACCAGCGCGCCGCACATAATGATAATAAGCAGCTTCTGCTCCTTGGCTCCGTCTCCGTTCAGCAGAAGGAGCAGCGCAAACATAGTCAGGCATATTCCAAAACACTCTAATAAGATGACGAAATCTACCATGCTGCCCTCCGCGCCAGTGCTGGATTTTGAAAGCTAAACATACACTCTTACAATATTACAATTTTACTGCCATGTCAAGAAACAGCATAGAGTACCCGCCTAGCCGCCGATCTGAGAACCGCTTCCTGTCTCCCCGGGATTCACATGCACCATGATGTGCTTGACCTTCGGAAAATTCTTCTCTATGGCATCGTGCACCCGTTCCGCCGTCTCATGGGCGCGGTGCAGCGTCTCCTCCCCGTCAGCGCGGATCTCAATGTCC
Source organism: Lachnospiraceae bacterium (assembly GCA_029067085.1). GTDB lineage: Bacteria > Bacillota > Clostridia > Lachnospirales > Lachnospiraceae > UBA3282. Next base: position 108,482 of record JAIEFE010000015.1, read on the forward strand.
ACGTAGACCTTGTTTCCAAACACTCTGGTATGCAGAAGATCCACGCCCAGCACGCCCTCCTGCGCCCCGGCGCAGTCCCGAAGCGCCGCTTCCGTCTCCTCATCGCACGCCTTATCTACCATCTTATCCACTGCATCCATAAAGATCTCATAGGCCGCCTTCTCGATGAAAAAGCAGATCACCAGACTGGCCACGGCATCCAAGATCGGAAAACCGAGTCTCGCGCCGCCGATACCGATGAGAGCGCCGACAGAGGAGAGTGCGTCGGAACGGTGATGCCAGGCATCCGCCATCAGGGCGCCGGAGTCGATCCGCTTCGCGTTTATCATCGTATACCGGTACATGACCTCCTTCACCAGAATGGAAACCAGCGCCGCGATCAGGGCAAGCAGACCGGGAACTTCCAGATTTTCGTAATTGCCCCCCGCAATCTTGGTGACAGCCGTATAGCCAATACCCAGACCCGTCGCTGCAAGGATGGTAGCGAGAACAATAGCCGCCACGCACTCCATTCTCTCATGTCCATAAGGGTGATCTTTGTCAGATGCCTTTCTCGATATCCGGATACCGATCATAACCACCACGGTGCTGAACACATCCGAAGCCGAGTGGATCGCATCGGAGATCATCGCGCCGGAGTGGGCGATCACGCCTGCAAAGAGCTTAAACGCCGTAAGGATGAAATTGGCAACGATGCTGACCTTGGAGACACGCATAGCGGTTCTCTCAAATTCCTGTTCCGCTCCCATCATTCTCTCCTTTTCTTTTAAAAATCGGCAGTTCGCCCATGCTAATCAGACAAACTGCCATAACCAAAACCATTTCAGCAAGAATTATACACTAATTTCCGCCTTCATGCCCAGAAGTTCTCTGTTTTCGTTCAGGATCGGCTCCACCACTTCCCTGATGAATTTCTCCACCTGCAGAGGTGCACGGCCCACATAACGGTTGGGATCCATCGTCTTTTGCAGATCCTCCGGACTCAGATTGAAGGCCGGGTCTGCCGCAATAAGCTCCAGAAGATTATTTTCTTTTCCCTCCCGCTTCACATTGGCACCGGCGATCATGGAAAGCTCCCGGATCTTCTCGTGCAGTTCCTGTCTGTCGCCGCCCAGTTTGACGGCATCCATCATAATATTTTCCGTCGCCATAAAAGGCAGTTCGCTCATCAGACGCTTTGTGATCACTTTATCGTAAACGACTAAACCGTCCACTACATTGAGGCACAGATCCAATATCCCGTCCACAGCAAGAAAAGCCTCAGGGATGGAAAGCCGCTTGTTGGCGGAGTCATCCAGAGTCCGCTCGAACCACTGCACAGCGGAGGTGATCGCCGGATTCAGGGCGTCCACCATCACGAAACGGGCCAGAGAAGCAATGCGTTCGCTCCGCATGGGATTTCTCTTGTAAGCCATAGCCGAAGAACCGATCTGACTCTTCTCAAACGGTTCCTCCACCTCCTTCAAATGCTGCAGCAGGCGGATATCGTTTGACATCTTATGCGCGGAGGCCGCAATGCCTGCCAGAACGTTACAGACTCTTGTGTCAACCTTCCGGGAATAGGTCTGTCCCGACACGGGATAGCACTTCTCAAAGCCCATCTTCGATGCGATCATGGGATCGATCTTATCTATCGTATCCTGATCCCCCTCAAAAAGTTCCAAAAAAGATGCCTGTGTGCCGGTGGTACCCTTAGAGCCAAGGAGTTTCAAACCGCCAAGCACATAATCCACATCCTCCAGATCCAGACAGAATTCCTGCGCCCAGAGCGTAGCCCGCTTCCCTACTGTGGTAGGCTGTGCCGGCTGGAAATGTGTGAACGCCAGCGTCGGGAGGGTCTTGTATTCATCGGCGAAATCTGCGAGTTTTGCTATGACATTGACCAGCTTCTTCTTTACCAGCCGGAGTGCCTCCCGCATCACGATGATATCCGTGTTGTCTCCCACGTAGCAGGATGTCGCCCCGAGATGGATGATGCCGGCCGCTTTGGGACACTGCTTTCCGTAGGCGTAGACATGACTCATCACATCGTGGCGAACCTCCTTCTCCCTCGCTCTGGCCACATCGTAGTTGATATCTTCCGCATGCTCCTTGAGCTCGTCGATCTGCTCCTGTGTGATAACCGGTCTGCCGTTCTGGGAAAGTCCCAGTTCCATCTCCGTTTCCGCCAGGGCGATCCAAAGTCTCCGCCATGTCCTGAACTTCATATCCGGGGAAAAAATATACTGCATCTCACTGCTTGCGTAACGCTCCGACAAGGGACTCACATACTTATCTGTACTCATGCTCTGCCTTTCCTTTCTGTTTTCTTATGATTTGGTATTGAATTTCTGCTCGTATTCCTCAACAGTCTTCATGATTTCCTTTGCGTACTTGGGATACCGCTCCACAAGCGCTTTGATATCCTTCTGAGAACTGCCCGCCACCACTTCTCTGTTATAATCCATGCGCCGTCTCAGGGACTGTCTGCGGATGATCAGATTGTGTCTGATCTCCACCATCTCCTTCGGCTCCAGAATGGCCTCCGTCTGGTGCAGCCAGATTGCGGGATCCTGCACCTGATAGCATTTCAGGATCTGTAACAGTTCCTGCTCACTGTAGTCGAGGTCTAATTCCGCCCGTCTGAACTTCTCCCGCTCCTCCTTCTCGATACAGTAATTTTCCCACAGCTGCGTCAGCTCATTTGCACTCGACACACCGTACTTCATATATAGATATTCCAGAAGGTTCGTATTATTCACATAGCGGATCTTCACCTTATTCTGCAACAGGATGATCCTGTTGATCCCTGTCTCCACCCGCTTGAGTTCCCGCTTGGCATCCGTATGCCGGACATAGATCAGGGTAAGCATCACTGCTGCCGCCCCCGCTGTAAGGAAATACCCCAGCTTTGTGTCCATCTCCAGAAAATATTGTAAAAACAGAAGGAGAAGCGCACACAGTCCCAGAGCCGTCACACAGATCACCGCCATGCCTCTGGTATCCGAGATGAGACGCATAACCTCACTCTTGCGGTAGAGATAGGCATGCCGCTCGCCATCCAGACGGTTTAGATCTTTGCGGATCAACTCCTGATATTCCTCCGCCTCCGTGATCTTTGTAACCCCCTCATCCACCTCGTCCTCTATACGCTCTATCATACGGTACTTTTCATCCGTGATCCGCCGGGGTCTTCCCATGAAGTCGGTCTTTCTGTCCTGCAAAAGAGATACCCGCCTCGCGCAGTCTTTGAGTTGTTCACTCTCCTCGGGCGGCAGCGCCTCGATCTCCTCCATATCCTTTAAATAGGAGGTGACCATGTTATACTCGAAGTTCAGGTTTTCCAGTTCCTTCGTGGCATCCGCCATCTTCTCCAGACAGTTTCTTACATAGTCGTTTCGCTGCTCGCTGTTGTCAAAATCTATCTCGCGGGGGGCTTCTTCCTCATCCCAGTCCTCTTCATACTCATCGAAACCCCTGCGAAATCTGTCAAGTATTTTTTTCAGTAAACCCATGTTTCCCTCCACGCCGGAGCGTTTTTCGCCCTCTATCTCATACTCCTGCGGTACTTCTCCCTGAGTCCCGCAGTCAGATTCCCGATCTCTTCATAATAAGGTACGGAACCGCCGAGCGCTCCCGCCCCTTCCTCCTTCATCACCTGGTAGGTGACTAACATCCTGTTTTCATCCGATCCCTCAAACGACCCTTCTGCCCGCCTGATCAACCGCTCCACCTCCAGAGACAGCTCATGATACTCCGGGTGCCCGGCAATATAGTCGATGTAACTCTTTTCCTGCCGCCCCATGCGCAGCGCAGCCAGATACATTAAAAGCCCTTCCCTCTTTCCGTCTGTCTCGTAAGATTTCATAAACCACACCGCCGCCTGATCATACAAAAACATACCCGCATAGGCTGCTCCCATGTTGTGGTAGATCCGTCCGAGCAAAAGCTTTTCTGTTTCCGGGAGCGTGAGCGCCAGACTCTGATATTGCTGCAGGGCCGCCAGATACCGCTTTTCTCCGAACAGATAGTCCGCTCTCGCTCCGAGCCGTTCATAGGGATTCAGGCCTTCGTTTCCGCGTACGATCTCCTCCGTCTGCCTTATCTTCTCCGCCGGATAGATGTTCACATAGGCAAGGATCGCTCCCACGAAGGATGCCACAGAACCCTTACGGTTCAGGATCGCCTCCAGCGTATGAGCCAGCTCGCTCAGGCCGCACTGTGTCTCCAGCCAGCGCACCATCTCCCGCTGCATGATCTCCGCATCCAGAAGAGCCGCCTTATCCACAAGAAGATAACAGAGTTCCTCCACCGAATATAGGTTTACATAAAATCTCTCCACGTAGTAGGGATGGGCGGATCGCCTTCCCGTCCCCAGAATCACCTTGCTGCCCATCTTGTCTCTTTGTTCCTCACCGTTTTAAATCTGAAACGTTTCCTCCCATTTGCGCCCGTCCGTCGGGAAAAACTCTCCCAGCCCCAGCTCCGTCGCCACAACCTGCACCGTATCGGCGGAAGCCATGGACACCTGAAGCGCATATCTGGTGAAGGGCGCGCCAGTCTTTTTCGCTCCTGTAAGGGTTATTTCCTTTGTCTGCGGATTCTTTCCCGTGAGGGGCGTGATCACAAAGGAAATTGTCTTGTCCTCCCCCAAAAAAACCTCGCAGGTCTTGTGAAGCTCATACCAGTTTTCTCCCGCATCCAAAAGCGCGTAGTAGGATTCCTTTCCCCTGCGGAGCACATGCATACCGATGTTTGCCTTCAGCTTGTCCTCGCCGAGAAAAATATGGTCCTTCCCGGCCTCGCTCGGACTCCATTTCTCCAAAAGACTGTAGACCGCTCCCTGACTGAACAGATTGTTGCCCTGAAACACTCTCCTGTTTTTACACAAAAACCGAAGGGAATCCCTGTGCCAGTCCTCTCTGAAACCGTCTCCCAGAAGATAGGCCGAAGAGACGATGCGCCCTTCGCACAGATCCTGAAGGATCTCCAGAAACCGCTCGTCCGCCAGCCGGAAGGCATCCGTTTTCAAAGCTTCCGCCTCATCCTCCTCCGGAATCGGCAGCGTCTCAAAGAGCTGCTCCTCGATCAGAGTAACAATGGGGGTTGTCCTTTTGTTGCATGTCATACGATAGGTTCTGAGCCTCTCACCGTCATGTTCGCAGACAAGCGCATGGTAGGCCCACAACTCCGAGGGCTGATGCAGCATATAGGCATAGAGACTCTCCGTGTGGCTCTGAAAATAGATGCGGTCCGTCTTCAGATTCAGGTTGGCTGCGACCTGCAGCAAAATCTCCACCATACGGTCATCCGTACGCGCAACCGTCACCATGAAGGCGTCGATCTCCTCCACCGGGGCAATGATGCTGAGGAGCCCGAGGCTTCGCCTGACAAAAAGAGTCAGGAGCGCCGTCGGATCGTAGGTCTCCCCGTCAAGCGCAAGTTCCTTTCCCTCCCTCGCCAGATGGAGCAGTCCTTCCACCGGAAGCATATCCTCCTCCCCGGCGCTTCCTACCGCTTCTTTGCCGAAGAGCCACTGTTTCGTTCCCTTTCGTTTACATAACATAGCAGGAATGTTGTACTGTCTGGTTCCCACCACGGGCGCTAATGTCTCCACATCGCCCTTTCCGAAAAGGCAGTAGCTGATCTGAGCGAAGCGCTCTCCCAGGTCATAACCTACGAACACACTTCCCCTATGCGGTTTTGTGTCTTCTTTGCGTTCCAGAAACATAGTCTCCCCTTCACAGAGAATGCATGTTTATGGCATTCTCCTGCATACGAAGCGCCTCCCGCTCTAGCGTATCGAAAAAATCTGCTCCGTCATATGATCCTGCCGGAAATAAGTAAAGAGCAGATCCTCCACTGTATTGTAATCCTGCAGCGTCTCTCCGATCATAATGTCATTTAAGATACTGAACCGACCGGCAAGACCGTCCTCCCCGGCATCGTTGTTGCTGACAACGCTGCTCTGGGTGATCTGTTCTCCTGCTGCCGTCTCCTCCGTGATGTAATATTGCAGCTTCTCCCCGAAAAAGAGGATAAAATCCTTGACATAGATTCCGCCGAACATATCCCGCATTTCCTCGTGCGTATACTCCTGTCCGCCGCTTTCGCCGCCCTGCAGCAGATAATGGATCGTCACCCGGCTGCCGGGCTTCGTCCGATACTCCACCATCGTCTTATCCAGATAAGCCGAGAGCTGCGCCGCGCTGCCAAAATAGCTTCGATAAAAGGGCATCACGATCCCCTGCGCAAGCAGTGTCTCCAAAAAATCGCCGCAGATCTTCTCCGTCTCCACAGGCCGCTCCCTGTCCGCATAGAAACGCAGATAAGCAAGCTTACACACCGGATGAAACGACACATCCTCGCGATAGAGCTGCTGCACGCTCTCAAACACATAAGAATCCGTGATCTCCTCATTCACCAGAAAATCGTGACAGCAGGCCGATACAAAAGCCGCCCGGACCCTGTCACTGCCGCCGTTTAAACTGTAAGTGCGCAAAATCTCCAGCTTCTCCCCCACATGGGCGCCCGTATAGAGCATCTGTAAAAGCATGCGCTCACTCAGTTTGTAGGTATCAACACCAAAGGACTCCGCCACCAGCCAGACATCTCTCAGCTCCTTGATCGTACCGGAGAACCACTGCACCAGATAATTCAGGACATTATCGTCATATTTGCCCTTTCTCATCGCGTAAAAGAGCATTCCGGTCAGGAACGGATCCTCCTCCACCTCCTGCGATTTCGCTATCTCAAGCAGCCTGCTGCCGAGTTTGAAAAGGGTCTTTGCGTCCACCTCGTAAGGCCCGAACCTTCCGATCCACGTATAGGCCTCCTCGTACATACCGCGGTTCACCAGACAGCGGACGATCTCGCCGCGGTCCGCTTCGCTCACGTCTTCCGGACGCAGGGAAAGGAGATACTCGTCCAGCTCCCGCATCCTGTCCTTCTCATAATAGAAATCCACGAGCATGCGGCGAATCTTTTTCCGCTCCTCCTCCTCGATCCGTTCCGACCGGGAGAGCAGCACAAAGAGATCCGCATTTTCCTCCTGCACCATGAAGCTATCCGGCCGTTCATAGCAGGAGTAGACCGCATAGCCCAGATGGTTTCTCACAAAAGGCGAGATCATCATGGCCAGTTTTCCGGGCCGCATCAGTGTCTCATCCTGACAGGAAAGACTCTGCGTAAAACAGTTTCCCTCCCCGTCCCCAAGAAGGATCTTGCAGCCGCTCTCGTAGACCGGCACGAAGGCTCTGCCTTCCGTGATCGGATATCGCCTGATGTCCGCCCTGCAGGGATAGGCAAGCAGCACCTCCTTTACCTGCCTGCTCTCTGTCCTGATCTCACGCATAAAGAGCAGGGATACAAGGGCCCTTGCGCTCTCCTCGTCAATCATGGGCAGTTCCACAAGCTGACTGTAAAGATAAGCCAGATCCCGATTGATCCGCCCCCTCCGTATCTGCTCGACCACAAAACGCTCCATGGCCGCCATATAGTTCGCGTAAATATCCGCAAGCGCATCCCGCCGCCTGTGTACATAGGCGTAGAGGCGGGCCGTCACCTCCCATGGCAGATCGCTCCTGTAGGCAAAATACATGAGCACCATCTGCGGCAGCTCACCATCGTAATCTGCCGGAAGCGACATCATATAATACTCATAAAGCCGGGTGATTCGAAGATTTTCCTCCACTCCTGCCCGATACCAGAAAAAACTGTCCTCTCCGCAGCGGTTTCCCTTGATGAGCTGCGTACAGATCTCGTGCAGCACCTCCTTGTGGGGAAGCTGCTCATAGCAGCCCTTCAAAATGCGCACCAGAGTCTCGGAATAGCTCCGCTTCTGCCCCGCCAGATACACCACCTGAAGCAGGACATCCTCCTGCATCAGTTTATTTTTGACCGCGTAAGTCAATATCTGTTCCTCAAACCGGTCAAGCTTCCGCAGCATGGCCGGATTCATACAGATGACGTTCCAGGCCTCCATATAGAGGATCGGAGAGATACAATGTCCTAAAAACAGTTCCTCCAAAAGCATCCATCTGCGGGAGGTACTCTGGGTATACTCCTCTGACAGATACAAGAGCAGCCAGGCGATCCGCCAGTCCCCTCTCCTGCGCTCGTAGATGTGCTTCACCCTCTCCGCCACCTCGTCCACATAGGCGTCATCACTATTGACCAGTGTGGTCAAATATAGATAATAACACCAAAGGGCCGGATTCCTTTCCCGCTCGGCCTCCGCCGCGCCTCTCAGCTTTTCAATCTGCCATTTTGCCTCATTGTCACGCGAGCCGGAAATAAGCATCTGACTCTGAAACAGCTTCACGGCAACGTCCTTTCCGTCAAGCTGCTCCATCCTTGCAAGCAGCTTTTCCGTCTCGGCAAGCCAGACGGCCTTTCCTATCTTTTTCAGACGGTGCGCCTGATAGTATGTCATAAGCTGCACCGTAAGCTGTTTCTTCTCCCTTCTGAGTCCTGCGCGCCTTCCGTCCGGCATATGACGAAGCACGGTGACGGGTATCCTCGTTGTCTCGCTCTCCCGCAAAAGCAGGATCGCACCATAGTTGCAGCCGTCATGAAGTTTCTCCGTGTCGATATGATAATGTAAACGGTAAATATTGCCCAAAAAGGAAACGTCGTCCACCGTCTCCTCCTCCGGCCTCAAAAAATCCCCCTCCGTCCGGATCAGCAGCTTCGTATAGCCCCATCCGTTCCGATTGATGACAAGGGTATAACGCATATCTTCCAAGGGTTCCTCGATCCTTACTTCACTCTCCTCGGGAATGTACTCCATCAGCTTCTTCTTGTTGATCTCAAGAAGAAATTCCTCCATATTATGGACATTTCCCGGCGTCGAGGACAGCCCTTTGTAGGCCGCATAATACTTCCTGTCATGTCCGGAAAAGACCCGCTTGAAAGCAGGAGAGTAAAAGAGCTTTACCGCCTCCTCAAAGCTGCTCCTGGCAAGATTCGTAAAATGAAAGAGATTGCGAATCTCCCCGAGGCTGGTGTCGATCTCCTCAGACTCGATCTTCACCTGAAAGGGCAGATAGTATTCTCCTCTGTTGGAGATGATATGAAAGGAGCCGGAGACTTCCTCTCCCGCCTCCATCCCCGCAGCGTCAAAACGGTAAAATATCTCATCCTCACTGCCGCCGAAGCGCCTCGTCACGCACTCCATCCTGAGGTCCGAAGCCGCCACACGCCCCTCCGTCACAAGCCCCTCCGGTCCGTACACGAAAAAAGAGCCCTCGCAGGCCGAGTCTGCCTGAAGGGACAGAGTGACTCGCGGGCAGGAAAAATCCAGAGAACCGTCATCTACATGAAATTTGCCGTCTAATATCTCGTCTACTACCATAGATACAGTATATCATTGAGAGGGCCGCCTGCGCAACCCTCATTCCATATCCTGCATCCCGGATGCCGCCTCTCAGACTTCTTCGGAACATCTCCCGGCTTCCCGCTCCCCGTTCTGCTTCGTGCAATGTCGGACGAATCCGACGATTTCCCTCACCGCCTTCCGATACGCTTCCACATTGTCGATCATCGGTGCATGCCCGGCATCGGATATCAGATAAAGCTTCTTGTCCGGCGCCAGCACATCCTCAAAATATTTCATGCTGATCTCGATCGGTGTCTGGCTGTCCTTCTCTCCAAGCACATAGTAAACCGGAACCTGATAAGTATTTCCGCTTTTTTTCAAGTCAAAACACATCAGTTCTCTCATCAGCTGCATATTGACCGGCATACCCGTCATAAAAGGCAGAAGGTCTCTCATGCCAATGACGGGCGAGCGGCGCCACAGATCAATGACCGCCCTGCTGAAATCCTGCGCCAGCCCGTATTTTCCCTGCAGACTCCTGATCTGTCCCATCTTGCGGTAAGTATTCCAGTCAAAATGCGGTGTCGGGTACTCTCCGATCTTTTCCAGCTTCTTCCTGTCCTTTTTATTCCCGCCTTTCTCGATCGCAGCTTTCAGGATCGCGTAACCGGTCCGCTCGTTTTCCATAATATCAATGACCTGTCCGCATCCGATGTAACAAAGCGTATGCTCCGGGTGTTCCAGCGCAAACATGCTGCCCAGAACGCTTCCCCATGAGTGTCCCAGAATCCCGATCTTCTCTTTGCCGTATAGTTTTTTTAAGTACAGCACGATCTCCAGCAGATCCCTTTTTAATGTTTCCGTGTCAGGCTTACTCTTTTTATTTCTCAGCCATGTCTTCCCCGCGCCGCGCTGATCATAATAGACTATGTTGTAATCGCGCTCTGCGTATTCCTCCACGACAAAGGCAAAGAAGCTCTCCGTCTGCCCCGGTCCGCCATGAATAAAAAGCAGGACGGGGTCTTCCGGCTTTGAGCGATAGTGCAGCAGATAGTGCTCGATTCCCGCAATGTGCGCATATTCTTCCGTGTATTGCTTTTCTGTCTTCATAATTGATCCTCTTTTCCTTTCTGACTTCCACCCGACTGCCCTCTTTTGCCCTGCCGACATCCACTCAACTGCCCTCTTTCACCCCGATCAGGTCATTTACTGTCTGCGCCAGCATCTTCAGCAGAATCCGCGGCTGATACAGCGCGGTAAGTGGATTTCTATCATGGTGATAGCAATTGTTTACGATGCAGGTCATCTGAATGCCGCCGTATGCGGAGGAGATAAATGCAAGCAGTTCTTCCGCACTCATGTTCGCATGGATTCTGCCAAGCGCAGCCTGCTCCTTGAAATACTCCATGGTGCGCATGGTCAGATACTCCATATTTCCGACTTCCGGAATGCCGCCCATGATCTTTTCGATCCTGTCAGGCCTGTTCATGGCAAGCACCGAAAGTTCAAAATCGATCTTCTCGATCCCCATCAATTCCCTTTCCATAAAATCCGCCAGCATTGCAAACAGCCGGTTCGTGATCTCGAGCGGCGACAGCACATCCTTCTGCCCCAGGATCTCGTCGATCTGCTCCTTGATACTTTCCCGCTCCCGCATCTGCCTGATCATATCCGAAAGAATCCCATCGATATCCTTATAAAATCGATAGATACCGCCCTGACTTAAGCCCGTCCTGTCAATGATATCCTGCATGGTAACCGTGCTTACTGTTTTTTCCAGACACAGTTCATATGCCGCGTCCGTTATCCTCTTCTTTTTATTGACTATGTATTCTTCCGTAACTTTCGGCATCGTTTCCTCATTTCTGCGCCGATCCAGCCTCAACTATGTTGAGACAGCGCCATCAACAAGTTTGTATCAATCACATTCTAAAAATGAAACTAGTTTCATTTTAATGTGGCTTTTTCATTTTGTCAAGTTTTCGGTGTCGAAAGATGTATCACACTAAAAGAGACCAAGACACCAGGACAGCCTCTCTCTCATATGCTAACCGTAAGAGCATATACCCGTCAGACATGAGGTAACAAGATGGATGAGACCAAAAAAGAAGCAGCTTTGCTGTATACACAGACTGAGAACGATGCGGCAGCAGGCACTGACACGGTCGGAAGACTGCAGGTCAATGTCACCGCCGACGTGGGCCAGATTCCCATAGAGAACGCCACCATCACCATTTCCTTTACCGGAGAGCCGGATTCTGCGACGGAAAGACTTACGACAGATTCTTCCGGTCAGTCCGAAACGATAGACCTGAGAACGCCGCCTTTACAGTACAGCCTGACCCCGAATTCCCCCATGCCCTACGCAGAGTACACGGTATCCGTCACCGCTCCCGGCTATGAGCCTGTCATCGTGTCGGGCGTGGAGGTGCTGCCGGATGTGACGGCAGTTCAGAATATCGAAATGACACCCACAGAAACGAGCCAGGATGAAGAAGAGATCATCGCCATCCCCGACCACACCCTCTACGGCGACTATCCGCCCAAAATCCCCGAGGATGAGATCAAGCCCATAGACGAATCCGGGGAGATCGTCTTAAGCCGCGTGGTGATCCCCGAGTACATCGTCGTACACGACGGCGTCCCCGCAGATTCCACCGCACAGAACTACTATGTGACCTACCGCGACTATATTAAAAACGTAGTCTCCTCCGAGATCTACGCCACCTGGCCGGAGAGCGCCATCTACGCGAACACGCTGGCTATCATGTCCTTCACGTTAAACCGCGTCTACACGGAGTGGTATCGGAACCAGGGCTACAATTTTACCATCACTTCCTCCACCGCCTACGATCAGAAGTGGATCAGAGGACGAAACATCTACGCAAACATCGACAGACTGGTGGATTCGATCTTTGCCAATTATCTCTCCCGTCCCGGCGTACGCCAGCCCATCTTCACCTCCTACTGCGACGGTAAAAACGTAACCTGCAACGGTCTCAGCCAGTGGGGCTCCAAATATCTGGGGGACGAGGGCTACACCCCCATCCAGATCATCCGCTACTACTATGGAAGCGATATGTATATCAATACCGCTGTGGCGGTCTCCGGCGTCCCTTCCTCCTGGCCCGGCTATAACCTGAACATCGGCGCCTCCGGCGATAAGGTCCTGCAGATTCAGGAGCAGCTGAACCGCATCGCCCAGAACTACCCCGCCATACCCAGGATCACCGCTGACGGCATCTATGGAAACAGCACAGCAAACGCCGTCCGCACCTTCCAGAGAATCTTTAATCTGCCGCAAACCGGGATCATCGACTATCCGACCTGGTATAAGATCTCACAGATTTACGTGGGTGTGAGCCGGATATCCGAGCCGGGCTGAACCTTTTCCCCGCAAAAAAAGAGACTGTCTTACCGACAGTCTTCTTTTTTATCATCACTCATCCTATCATCATCACAGACCGGAAGTGAAGATCCTCTCATAAATCTCCCGGTCACTGTCCTTAAATACGTTAAAGACAACCCTGTCCATCGCATCGCCATGGCATCTCAGAAAATCCGTCACGGCTTTTACCGCGATCTTTGCTGCCTCCTCATTCGGAAAATGAAATTCTCCGGTGGAAATACAGCAGAACGCCACCGTCCTGATCCCGTGCTCCGCACAGCAGCGTAAAACACTCTCATAACACCGACGGAGGTCTTCCCGCAGCGCATCGGTCAACTCGCCGTACACAATGGGCCCGACGGTATGAATCACATGATCGCAGGGCAGATTGTAAGCCTTTGTCAGCACTGCGCTTCCCACCGGCTCCTCATACTGCCTGCCGCAGCGCATCCGCTTTTCCTGCATGATATGGCTGCACTCTTCCCGAAGCTGCATCCCCGCCGCGCTGTGAATGGCGTTGTCGATGCATCTGTGACAGGGTACAAAGCAGCCCAGCATTTGAGAATTCGCGGCATTCACGATAGCGCCGACCTGCAGGCGCGTGATATCCCCCTGCCAGAGAGACAACTTATCCGCATAAGGGATTTTGCCATACTGCTCCTGTATCGTGGGAATCTCCGCAAGCGTCACGATCCCTTTTTCAGCGCGTTCCCGCTGCAGATATTCGTCTTGCAGCGCCAAAAGCGCTTCCGGCAGTCTCCCCGGCATACGGATGTTCATCAGGGATCGGATCATGTTCTTCTTTTCCGTCAAACTGTAATCCGCAGTCTCCAGATCTCCGTATTCAACGGAATCCGCCTTCAATTGTTCCAATAACAAATCAACTTTATCATTCATCTGTCTTATCCGCGCATATCAGCCGGAGTTAATAAGTCTCCTTTTGTCCCTCAGATAAAATGCGTCCATACGTGCTCTTCGGTTTTCGGCAAACCCAGCTGCTCTTTTCCCAGAGCGATGCTCTTCATCAAAAACACCATATTTCTTGCAAGCACGCGCATGGTCTGCTTTCCCTCTTCATCCATGTTCGCCTCTCCCTTTTCTCTCCCATGAATGCTGTTCCAATACTGGCTGGAGACGACCGGCATATTCGAGATCGTGAAAAACTTATTGAGTTCGTCAAAGGTCGCGGAGCAGCCGCCCCTTCTGGCACAGACGACACTCGCCCCAACCTTCATCGTCTTGTCAAAATGCGTGCTGTAAAACAGGCGGTCCAGCAGAGCGATCAGCGTCGCATTTGCGGAGGCATAGTAGACAGGACTCGCGATCACAAGACCGTCCGCCTCCTCAAATTTAGGCGCGATCTTATTCACCGCATCGTCAAACACGCATTTCCCTGTCTCGCCGCATCTGCCGCAGGCAATACAGCCCCTCACATCCTGATTCCCTACCTGAACAACCTCTGCTTCCACGCCTTCCTCTTGAAAAACCTTTACCATCTCATCCAGAGCAATGGATGTGTTTCCGCCCACTCTCGGGCTTCCGTTGATCAATAATACCTTCATAGCACACTCCTTTTTTTGGTTTACATAATATTAAGTGTTCTATTCTCTATTTCGTCAAAAGCAGCATGATCTCGTTGCTCCTTGCCACAAACTTGGTCATGGCCTCCGGCTCCAGGGGCGCCTGCTGCAAAAGCGCCAGATCATAGAGCTGCTCGCAGATCATCTTCACATTCTTGCCGTCCTGATGCTCCAGCACATACTCTACCAGCGGGTGATTGGCATTTAAGATCAGCGTCTCTCCCTCCTTGCCGAACATCCCTGTATCCATGCCCGGCATGGAATACATCTTCATCATATCCTGCATCCTGCGGGATTCCTCGGACAGCGTGATCATGGAAGATATTTTCTTATTCTTAAGCTTCTCGATCTTCACTTTGATGCCGTCTTTTCCGAGCGCCTTTTTCATCAGCTTAGCGATGTTCTCCGCCTGTTCCTCCATCTCCTTCTCGGCCTTCTTTGAAGTCTTCGCCTTAAAGGTATCCGTCAGGTCTGCATCGATACGCTGGAATTTGATGCCCTCGTTCTTCGCCTCAAGCTGGGAGACAAAGGGCTGGTCGATATTGTGAGTCAATACCACCGCATCCATCTTAGCCGCCTTGAACATATTAATGTACTGGCTCTGCTGCTTCTCGTCGGTCACGTAGTAGATGGTCTTCTCTTTCTTCTCCTCTTCTACAGGCTCACCGTTCTCGTCAAGGACTTCCGCCTCGTCTGCCTTCTCCTCGACCACCTCGGCCTCCACCTTCTCGCCGTTCTCATCCACGGCTTCGCCCTCATTTACCTCATCGGGATCGATCTTATTGACCTCCAGACATTCCGGCAGAGTCATGTACACACCGTCCAGATTTTTGAAGAGGATATAGTCCGTCATTTTCTCGCAGAACTTATCATCCTTTAAGCAGCCGAACTTGATGAAAGGACTGATATCGTCCCAATACTTCTCATATTCTTCCTTCTCGGTCTTGCACATACCGGACAGTTTATCCGCGACCTTCTTGGTAATATACTCGCTTATCTTCTTCACGAAGCCATCGTTTTGCAGCGCGCTTCTGGACACGTTGAGCGGCAGATCAGGACAGTCGATCACACCCTTTAAGAGAAGTAAAAACTCCGGAATGACCTCCTTGATATTATCTGCGATAAACACCTGATTGTTATATAATTTAATGGTACCCTCGATGGATTCGTACTCCATGTTGATCTTCGGGAAGTAGAGGATGCCTTTCATATTAAAAGGATAGTCCATGTTCAGATGGATCCAGAATAAGGGCTCCTTGTAATCCTGGAAGACCTTGCGGTAAAAGGCAAGATACTCTTCCTTTGTGCACTCGTTGGGATGTTTCGCCCAGAGAGGCGTCGTCTCGTTCAAAAGCTCAGGGCGCTTTTTGATCTTGAGCTTCTGCTCATCCTCCTCTTTCTCCTTCGCGATCTCTTCCACCACCTCATCGGTGTCCAGCTTTTCTGACTCCGTTATGGTCTGGGTCTCGGTCGTATTTGCCTTGGAAAGCCAGATCTCCGTGGGCATGAAGGAGCAGTATTTTTTGATCACTTCTTTTGCCTTATATTCATTGCAAAATTCCAGACAATCCTCGTTGATGTGGAGGGTGATCTCCGTGCCGACTTCGCTTCTCGTCCCCTCCTCCATGTCAAATTCCGTGCCGCCGTCACAGGTCCAGTGCACCGCCTGCGCACCCTCCTGCCATGACAAGGTGTCGATCTCCACCTCATCCGCCACCATAAAGGCCGAGTAAAAGCCCAGCCCGAAATGGCCGATGATCTGGTCCTCATTCGCCTTGTCCTTATATTTTTCAATGAAGTCCGTCGCGCCGGAAAAAGCGATCTGGTTGATGTACTCCTCCACCTCGTCCGCTGTCATGCCGATACCGTTATCGATGAATTTCAGCGTCTTTTCCTCGGGATTGACGATGACCTGTATCTTCGCCTTATAATCGTCAGCAAGCGCATACTCACCCATCATATCGAGCTTCTTCAGCTTTGTGATCGCATCACATCCGTTAGAGATCAGCTCCCTGAAGAAGATGTCATGATCCGAGTAGAGCCACTTCTTGATGATCGGAAAAATATTTTCGCTGTTAATTGATAAACTACCATGTTTCGCTGCCATTTCCTCACGTTCCTTTCTCTGTTTCAGCAGATTTCTATCACCTAGAGGATAGTTTAATACGCAACATTTCAGAAGTCAAGAAAAAATTAGCACTCATCCAAGACGAGTGCTAATAATTCATGTTTTATTCAGATTTTATGCAGTGTTGCGGAATTATAAACTTTTTCTAAACTCCGCCCGCCTCATTCAGTTTCCAAAATACACCGTATAAATCTCAAAGAAATTCTGTGTCTTCACGTTCTCATCGTGGATAAAATTCACGGTATCCCAGAGTTCCTCGTTCAGGTTTCTGGTGAGTGTCTCCACGTAGGCGTCATACTCCTGCCCGAAGGCCTCCTCACGCCGCTGTTCCACGATCTTTATTTTGTTGGCGTCAGTCTCCTCTTTGTCAAAGGTGTTGATGCACTTTATAATGTGATAGCCAAACTCCGTTTCCACCACATCGCTGATCTCTCCGGTACCCAGATTGAAGGCAGCCGTCTCAAAAGCCTCCTCCATCTCACCCTTGCCGAAGGAATAGGTCGATTTATCATCTTCGCTGTATCTGCGGATCAAAGCATCGAAATCTTCGCCGTCTTTTGCCAGCCCCATTGCCTCGAGGGCCCGCCGGTAGGCTTCCTTTTTCGCCTCCTGGGTGTACTCGATCTTCTTCCCCGTACCGTCAAGCGCATAAGTCTTGATCAGGATGTGCTGCACCGTGATGGTTCTTGCCTCATCATCGCTGATCTCCGGATTGATGTCCTTGATCGTGTACTGATACATCTTCTCTGCTCTGGCAAGTTCCGTATAGAGTGCACGGATCGTCTTTTCGGTGATGCCCATCAGTTCGATCTCCCGATCTCCGAGCGTCTCGTAGTAAGCCTTCGCCGCATTCTCCGCACGGGCTTCCTCCTCATCACTGAGCTTCACCTCATATTCCTCCGCCATCAGATTCATCGTCTTGATCTGAGCGATCTGCGCAAGCGCAATGTTCTTGACATTCTCTTCCAGCGTCACACCATCCGCCATCGTCTCCCAGATCTCTCTCCCGTAAACGTTCTCATAACGGTTTTGGATCGTGGTCAGATACACCATCAGCTCCGGCAGCTTGCAGGAGTTTGCCTCAATACGGAATATCTCATCTTTCTCAAAGCCCGTGGTCAGCACCACCTTCGTGCCAAACCGCCCACCGCCTTCGCCGCAGCCCGTCAGAGAAATGAGCAAAAGGCCCGCTGCCAAAAACGCCGCCAATCCTCTTTTTAATATCATGCTAAGACATTTCCCTTCTTATCATACCACACCCTGCCGTCTGTCATTACACGGTCCTCGTCGCACAGAATCGCCTGCACGTAATCAGACGCGGACCGGAGTTTCCGCCGAAAAGCCGTACCGCCGCCATAAAGCGCCGTCGAATGGATATCCGATCCCGCGCTCATGGGAAGTCCCTTCTCTTTCGCGTAAGCGATCGCAGAGACATCAAAGGCCCGCTTATCGCGTCCCCGTTCCGGGTAGAGATGGTGAGCCGCATTGACCGCTTCCACACCGTCCACCCAATCCGGATAGAGGCGCACCTCAGGAATGTAGGCCTCCTCCCGGAAGGGATGCGCCTGCATCACCAGACCGCCTGCCTCATGCACGAGAGCATACTGCTCCTCCACCGTCGCCGTCCACAGTGCCGGATTGTTTTTCATCCAGTCTTTATCAATGCCGTAAAGCAGAAATTCCGTACCGTCGTACCCCGCCTCACATCCAAAGAACACATCAAGCCCGATCCGCTCTCCCTCGGCTTTTGCCTCCTCAAATCCCATACAATACCGCTCCACCCAGACCTCCCATGGCAGACTTCTGTCCACTGCCGTGTTGCCTCCCCAGTTATGGTCTGTCACAAAGATCCCCGTGTAGCCATAAGCCTTACAAGCCCTCGCCATCTCGGATCCTGAGCTTCTTGCACAGGCGCTCCCCTGTGCGGTGTGCAGATGGGTCTCATATAAGTAGGGATATTCTTCCTGAATATTCATATGCTTAAATTTCTCACTTGATCACATGGATCCAGCCTTCGGGCGCTTCCAGTCTTCCCATCTGAATGCCCGTCAGCGTGTCATACAGCTTCTTCGTGATCGGTCCCATCTCATTCATGCCGCTGGGGAAGGCGATCTCCTTTCCGTGATCCACGATCTTTCCTACCGGAGAAATGACCGCTGCTGTGCCGCAGAGTCCACACTCCGCAAAATCCTTCACTTCCTCTAAGAGGATCTCTCTCTCCTCCACCTCAAGGCCCAGATAATCCTTAGCCACAGTCATCAGAGAACGTCTCGTGATCGAGGGAAGGATGCTGCCGGACTTGGGCGTTACCACCTTATTATCTTTCGTCACAAACAGGAAATTCGCGCCGCCTGTCTCCTCCACCTTCGTTCTGGTGCCGGGATCCAGATACATATTCTCATCATACCCCTCCTCATGGGCCGTGATAATCGCGTGCAGACTCATCGCATAGTTGAGTCCCGCCTTGATATGACCTGTGCCGTGGGGCGCCGCCCGGTCAAAATCACTGACTTTAATGGTCAACGGCTTCGCGCCGCCCTTAAAGTAAGGGCCGACCGGTGTGGTAAAGATTCTGAACTGATACTCCTCCGCCGGCTTCACACCGATAACAGGAGAGCTGCCGAACATATAAGGTCTGATATAAAGAGTCGCACCGGAGCCGTAGGGAGGCACATAAGCCTCGTTTGCCGCAACGACATCCACTACAGCCTGTACGAAACGGTCTTTCGGAAATACGGGCATCTCCAGCCTTTTGCAGGAATCCTCCATGCGCTGCGCGTTCAGATCCGGGCGGAAAGTCACGATTCGGCCATCCTGCGTAGTATAGGCCTTCATACCTTCGAAGCAGGTCTGCGCATACTGAAGTACGCCTGCGCACTCATTGATCACGATACTGTCGTCCTCTGTCAGCACACCGTCATCCCAAGCGCCGCCCTTGTAGTTTGACACAAAACGCTTATCGGTCTTCTGATAGCCAAAGCCGATATTTGCCCAGTCCAGATTCTTTTTCTCCATAATACCAAACTCCTCTCTCGCACTCGTTTTATTTTAATATATTATACCTTTGTACCTAAAAGTCAAGCCTGCCTACAGTACGGCGTTGACAATTTCCAGCGCTATGTCGTAAGCGTAATCCTTCACCGCCTTCTCGCACAGACGCAGCATTTTCTTATCTGTCTCCGGCCTCTCATAGCGCTTCAGCTCCCGAAGCTTTGCCGCAGCGCTGTCCCCGTCGAAATCGTCCAGCCTGTCCGCCAGTTCCCTAAGCGCGTTGACCCACTCTTCCTCCGAAATCTTACGCGTAGCTGTACTCTCCGTCTTCTCAGTCTTCTTTTCCTCCGAATCCTCGCTCTCCAGATAGACTTTCAGGCTGTCTCTCATGGTGTTCATCATGGAAAACAAGATCGGAGAACGCACAGTCACATCCTCAAGCTGTCCCGCCTTCGCCATCTTCTCCAGTTCAAAAGCCTCGTCAGCCAGATCATCGGCACCCACGTTTCTGGCATTGCCCTTTAAGGAGTGAACAATGATCGTATAGCCCGGCATATCTCCCTTATTCAAAAAATCCTTCAGCGCCGCCTCTTTTTCCTGCAAAATGGAGTGAAAATCGTGAAGCACCTTACCGTAGAGCGCCTTGTCGCCGCCCATGTAGCGCAGCCCGTTGCGAAGGTTAAAGCCCATCAGATAAAGTTGACTCTCCCTGATGCCAAGTTCGCTTGCCTCCTCCGTCTGCTCATACTCGTCGCTGATCTTCCTGTTGTTTGTCAGATAGACCACGTTGCTCGGCAGATATGCAATCAGCATATCCTCCAGTTTATCCGCATCAATGGGTTTCGTGAGGTAGTCCTGAAAACCCTCCCGCAGATACAGCTCTCTGGCTCCCGCCACCGCATTGGCTGTGAGGGCGATAACCGGGACATCTCTCGACGGATTTCCCTCGAGCTCCCTGATTGCATGCAACGTCTGCACGCCGTCCATCACCGGCATCATATGATCCATACAGATCAGATGATACGTCTTTCGTTTGATCAGCTCCAGACACTCCTCTCCGCTGGAAGCCACGTCAATCTGCAGGCGTGTTGCCTTTAAGAGCCCCTGCGCCACCGCGAGATTCATGGCATTGTCGTCCACGATCAAGATTCTGCCCATGGGCGCAATAAATTTCTCATGATAGTCCTCCATACTCCGCAGGCTTTCCCGGTACTGCTTCTCGAAATCGCCAAGCGGCTCTCTGTCCACCACCTTCTGCACGATCTTAAAGGAGAAGGCCGAACCCTTTCCGTACACACTCTGCACCTCAAGCTTCCCACCCATCATCTCGATCAGACGTTGAGTGATGGCAAGGCCCAGTCCCGTCCTGTCATTCTTGCTCCTGACCGTGGAATCCATCCGCTGAAAGGCCATAAACAGCTTCGGGATATCTTCCTCCTTGATACCGATTCCCGTATCTTTTACGATCACGCAAATTTCAATGGTATCCTCCGATACATTCTCCCAGCTCACATGCAGCGTAATCTTTCCCTTCTCCGTATAACGCACCGCATTGGACAAAAGATTCCCGATGATCTGTCGGATATGGATCTCATCGCCAAGAAGTTTGTAGGGAATATCCTGAGCGATGTCCAGCGAAAGATCCAGCTTTTTCCTGCGCTGCTGCACGGAGATGCTGTTGATCAGATCGTTTAACAGTGAACTTACATCATAGATGCCCTCCGTAAGTTCCATCTTATCCGCTTCCAGTTTGGAGAAATCCAGAATATCGCTCACCAAGGCAAGCAGAATATTGCCCGCCTGTCTGATATCTCTGGCATACTCCTTGACAGCCTCCTCCTGGCTCTCCCTGAGGATCAGCTCGTTCAGTCCCAGAATCGTATTGATCGGCGTCCTCAGCTCGTGGGACATATTCGCCAAAAAGATGTCTCTGGCATATTCCGCCTTCTCTACCGCGCTCTTTGCCGCCTCCAGCTCTACATTTTTCTGCTGCAGCGCTTCCTTCGCCTGAGAAAGCTCCGTCCCCTTCTTCGTCGTTTTCTTTGTCTCCTGCCCCATATCTGCGTACCCTTCCTTTATGCCGACAACTGCTACAAATTACGCCTGCCCTCAGCAGATTCACCTTTTACGGATTAATTTTTCTTTTCATATTTAACAAAGTAATACGGAAGATCAAAATAAGTCTGCTCTTCACTTTCCGTCGTGATCTCCCACGCCTCGTCCTGATCCAGATCAGGGAAATAGGCGTCCGCCTCATAGTCGTGATCGATCTTTGTCACATGCACCACATCGCAGTCCGGAAGCATCATGCGATAAACGCTCTCCCCGCCGATAATATAAACATCCTCTGTCGGGTATTTCTTAAGTTCCTCATCCAGTTCCGCCCTGCTGTGCACCACCACAGCATCTTTCACCTTATAATCCGGATTCGTGGACAGAATAATGTTTGTCCTGTTCGGAAGCGGCATGCCCTGCGGGAAAGTCTCCAGCGTCTTTCTGCCGAGCACCACCACCTTGCCCGTGGTCTCCTGTCTGAAGTTTTTGTGATCCGCCGGAATTCTCACCAACAGATTGTTCTTACAGCCAATGGCCCAGTTGTTGTCCACCGCTACGATTGCGTTCATAAGCTCTCCTCGTTTTCCCTCAGCACCTGTTACACCGCGATCGGGATATTCTCGATCTGCGGACCCGTGACATAGTTCTCCACCTTCACATCATCTCTGGTAAACTGATAGAAATCCGTGATCTCCGGATTCAGCCAGAATGTGGGTGCGTCGTAGACCGGCCGCTCGATCAGCTCCTTAATGAGTGGAATATGTCTGTCGTAAATGTGGGCATCCGCGATCACATGGACGAGTTCCCCGACCTCCAAGCCGCACACCTGAGCCAGCATATGGACAAGCACCGCGTACTGCACTACATTCCAGTTGTTGGCAGCCAGCACATCCTGGGAGCGCTGGTTCAGGATGGCGTTTAAGGTCAGTTTTTCATGATCTTTTTTCTGCGTCACGTTAAACGTCATGCTGTAGGCGCAGGGATAGAGATTCATCTCGGAAAGATCCTGATGGACATAGAGATTCGTCATAATGCGGCGGCTGAAGGGATTGTTTTTCAGATCATAGATCACCCTGTCCACCTGATCCATCATGCCTTCTTTATACTGATGTTTCACGCCCATCTGATATCCGTATGCCTTGCCGATGCTTCCGTTTTCATCCGCCCACTCATCCCAGATATGGCTGTTTAAATCGTTGATATTATTCGACTTTTTCTGCCAGATCCACAGCATCTCGTCCGTTGCAAGCTTTAACGCCGTCTTTCTGAGCGTCAGGATCGGGAACTCCCTCGACAGGTCATAGCGGTTCACCACGCCGAAGCGTTTCACCGTGTAGGCGCTCTCCCCGTCAGGCCAGTGGGGCCTCACCTTCTCCCCCTCCGTGCTCGTCCCATTCTCCAATATATCCTTACACATGTCTATAAAAATATAGTCCGCCAAACTCATGCTGCGTTAGTCCTCTCATATTTAAAGTTATGTAAACCATTCAGGAAGAATGCGCTCTTTGCATTCTTCTGACCATGACTTAGCTGAACTTAGGCACCGTCTTCTGGTGCCTTAGTTTAGCTTCATGGTCGATCCCATCGGTCGCAGAGCGAATTGATCTGATCCGCAAACCGCGCCAGATCCTTGTTCGCACCGCCCTCGTTCTTGTAGATAACGGCCATAAGGCGCTGACCGCTCGCCAGAAGCCTTGTAAAGACAGTAGCCACAGAGCGGGCCTTCTTCTTAACAGGCACAGGATCCGCCTCGTAGATGAACTCGCCGCTTATCAGATCAAAGCGCGTCCCGCTGTAAGGCGCATACGCATTCTGCCCGTGCTCTCCTTTCAGGCATTCCGTAAAGAGCGTACACACGCTGTCCTCACCGTGCACCACAAAAATCCTGTCCGGTTTTTTTGTAAAACCGTCCACCCAGCGCAGCAACCCGTCCTTATCCGCATGACCGCTCATGCCGATCAGTTTCATAATATCGGCTCTCACCTCGATAGGTTCGCCGAAGAGCTTGACCTCCTCCACGCCGTCCACCAGCATACGGCCAAGCGTTCCTACCGCCTGATAGCCAACGAACAGAATCGTACACTCGTGCCGCCAGAGATTATGCTTTAAGTGATGTCTGATACGGCCCGCCTCGCACATGCCGGAAGCGGATATGATAACTTTTGGCGTATGTTCAAAGTTGATCGCTCTGGATTCGTCACTTGTAATCGCAAGACGAAGACCCGGAAAAGTGATCGGATTGATGCCCTTTCTGACTAAGGCCATGGCCTCCTCATCAAAACATCTCGCCTCATTTTTATGAAAGATTCCCGTGGCCTCCACCGCCAGCGGGCTGTCCACATAAACCGGGAAGTCCTCATGCCCCTTCACCAGCCCCTCGGCCTTGATCTGCCGCAGAAAGTAGAGCATCTCCTGCGTTCTGCCCACCGCAAAGGACGGGATCACCACATTGCCTCCCCGATCGAAGGTGGTCTGTAATATTTTCGTCAGCTCCCCTACATAGTCCACCTGTTCCTTAGTGTGGAACCTGTCACCGTAGGTGGATTCCATGATCACATAATCTGCTTCTTCTGTATTTTGGGGATCTTTTATAAGCGGCTGGGCGCTGTTTCCGATGTCTCCGGAAAAGACAAGCTTTTTCGTCACATCTCCCTCCGTAGCCCAGACCTCGATACTGGAAGAACCTAACAGATGGCCGATATCCGTAAATCTGATCTTTACACCCTCGCATACAGTCACTTCGCTGTCATAATCGCAGGGAACAAGACGTCTGATCGTACCGTCAGCATCCTCCATCGTGTAGAGCGGCTCCGTCAGCTCGCTCTCCGCACTTCTCTTCGCCTTACGATTCTTCCACTCCGCCTCCTGCATCTGAATGTGCGCACAGTCGCGAAGCATAATACTGCACAGATCGCAGGTTGGCGCCGTAGCGAAGATCTGTCCCCGAAAGCCTCTGGCATACAACAGCGGGAGAAGTCCTGAATGGTCGATGTGTGCATGGGTTAGAAACACATAGTCAATCAGCGCCTCATCCACAGGCAGGTCACAGTTTTCAAATACATTGACCCCCTGCTCCATACCGTAATCCACCAGAATATTTTTATCGCCTACACGAAGGTAATGACAGCTCCCTGTCACCTCATGATCAGCCCCAATAAACATCAGTTCCATAGAAAGCCCCTCCTATTCCAGATTTATCATACCATTTTTTTTGAAAACCGTAAATCATTTCGGGCATTTCTTTTTATATTTCTTATCGTTTTCCGCATTTTTCCGCATCTTTCAACATCGCTCGCCGCTTCCATACAATATAATAAAACGTGATAAGGTGACCTCCCATGTCCTTTGCACTCTCTTCTCTTTTGCTCTTTTTGACGGCGGTATCTCTGGATTCTCTGACAGCGGGTTTTTCCTACGGCACGAACGACGTCCATGTAAAGGCTCCCGCCCTTCTTCCTCTGGCTCTCGTCCCCGCTCTCTTCATCACGGCAGCTCAGGGGATCGGCTCCTTCGTCGGCTCCTTTCTTCCGGCCGGCATTCTTCCCTGCCTTTCCTTTCTCCTTCTGTTTCTGATCGGAATCGCAAAGCTTTTTGAAAGTCTGATCCGCCTTCTGGCAAAAAAACACCCCAGTCTCATGGGAAACTGGGGCTGTAAGATCAAACAGCTGAACATTGTCTTTACCGTCTACCTCTCTCCTGAAGAAGCCAATCGGACCGAGCTTCAGGTTTTAAGTGTCAAGGAGGCGCTCCTCCTAAGTCTGGCGCTCTCTCTGGACAGTATTCTCGTCGGTATGGCTTTCTGCTTTACCGCGCTTTCTCCGTTCCTCCTCTTTTTATCCGCCGCCCTCTGCAACCTTCTCCTGTTTTCAGGCGGTTATTTTCTGGGGCGGCTGCTCTTCCGCCTGCTCCGCTTTGACCTCTCCTGGCTCAGCGGTCTCTGCCTCCTTCTGTTAGCCTTCCGCGCTCTGGCATGAAGCCTGTTTTACCGTTCTTTCCGCCGCTCCCGCTGCCACCAGAAATTCATGTACGATCAGGGGTGTTGCTGAGAGAGCGGTCAGCCTGCCCCACTCCCCGAGAGAGAGCGGTACTGTACCAAAGAGCGCAATCAGAGCCGGCACCTCCGTGACCGCTGCCTGCAAAAGAATGCCCAACCCAAGCGCAAGCAGCATATAGGGATTGTTCCTATGATTCATTCGAAAGATCGAGCGGTTCACATCACGCATACCGATGGCGTGAAAGAGCTGGCTGATCCCCAGCACCGTGAAGGCATGCGTCTGCGCTCTTGCCAATACGGATCCTATCTGCAGCCCTTCTAATATATTATGTAAACTCAGTGGGAGCCCTTCCGCAACAATACGGTCATAGGGAACCTTCAAAAATGCCGCCAGCGTAATGCCGCCGATGACCAACCCGTAGCAGATCACGCACATCAGTCCTCCTCTCGCAAAGAGAGACTCTTCCTTTTTTCTCGGCGCCTCCCGCATCAGACTCTCCGTGTCATTCTCATCCACTCCCAACGCAAGCGCCGGAAGCGAATCCGTGATCAGGTTGATCCAGAGGATGAAGCCTGCCTTTAAGGGCGCAGGCAGTCCCGCCGCAATGGTCAAGAGCATGGTCAGGATCTCACCCAGATTGGATGACAGGAGAAACAGCACAGATTTTCGTATGTTTTCATAGATACCTCTCCCCTCCCGTATTGCCGTATGGATCGTAGCTACATTGTCGTCCATCAGCACGAAATCCGCCGCACCTCTGGCCACGTCGGTACCGCCCTCCCCCATGGCGATCCCGATATCCGCCGCCTGCAGCGAGGGCGCGTCGTTGACGCCATCCCCTGTCATGGCCACAATTTTATGTAAACCTTTATACCCCTCCACAATGCGCACCTTATGCTCCGGCGTCACCCTCGCAAAAACCCTCAGCGCGGGAAGCCGCTGTAAAAAACTCTGCTCCCGCAGACGATCCAGCTCCCTTCCGGTAATACACTCCTCCGGACGGCTCGCAATCCCCAGTTCTTTTGCGATGGAAAAGGCCGTGTCGGGATGATCACCCGTGATCATCACTGTAGTTACCCCTGCCTGTGCAAAGCCCCGCACCGCCTCGGCCGCCTCCGGTCTGATCGGATCCTGCATGCTGACAAAGCCCAAAAACACCAGATTGCGCTCCCCCATATTTCCCGTCGGTTCCATGGCGAGCGCCAGCACTCTTCTGCCCTCGCCCGTCAGCCTCTTCTGTACCCTGAGCAGTCGGCTGCGCTCCTGTTCGTCGAGCACCTTTGCGCCGTTTTCCGTCTGGCAGCTGCCGCAGTTTTCCAGAATCCGCTCTGCCGCACCCTTCGTGTAGGCAACCTCGCCGCCCGTCTCCCGGTGCTTTGTCGTCATCATCTTTCTCTCCGCATCGAAGCCGATCTCCCGAAGCCGCGGATACTGCCTCCTGACCTCCTCGATCGAAACACCGCAGTCCGCCACCAGATGAAGAAGAGCAAGCTCCGTGGGATCCCCCAGCTCCTGTCCGGGCTGCCCATCGTTGCAGAGAACGCAGGCACGCAGGAAGCGGCCCGCGCAGCTATTCTCCTGCCCTGCGGAAAATCCGCCTGCAAAGAGCGTATCAAAGCCCGTCCGTCCTGTAAGCTTTCCGTTCAGATAGCACTCCGTCACCGTCATCTTATTCTGTGTCAGTGTACCCGTCTTGTCCGAACATACCACTTCCACCGCGCCCAGCGTCTCCACTGCAGAAAGTTTTCGGACAATGGTCTTTGCCTTCACCATACGGGAGACGCTCAATGCCAATACGATCGTCACGATCGCAGGAAGTCCCTCCGGCACCGCAGCAACCGCCAGCGAAACAGATGTTAAGAGCATCTCTCCCACATCCCGCTTCTGCAGCACCGCCACCACAAAGAGAAGAACGCAGATACCCACTGCCAGCGCGCTCAAAATCTTTCCCAGCTCTCCCAGCCGTACCTGCAGAGGCGTCGGATTTTCCTTATGGCCGTGCAGCATATCCGCAATGTGACCGACCCGGGTATCCATCCCCGTAGCTGTCACCACGCCCCGTCCCCTTCCCCGTGTAACATAGGTGGACATGTAAGCCATGTTTCTGCTGCTGTTCTCCCCTTCCCCATTCTCCACAAAACCGGCATCCTTCTCCACCGGTACAGACTCTCCTGTTAGGGTAGACTCTTCTGCATAAATGCCTAAAGTTTCAATAAGTCTGACATCTGCCGGCACTCGATTCCCTGCTTCCAGAAACACCACATCCCCGGGTACCAGCTCTTCCGCCGGCAGTTCCACCCGGACGCCGGCCCTGAGAGCCACCGCCCTTGGCTGGGAAATCTTCTTGAGCGCTTCCACAGCGCGGCCGGCCTTTCCTTCCTGAATGATGCCCACCGTCGCATTCAGGGCGACCACCACCACAATAATGATGGCATCCCCAAATTCATAGAGCATCATAGAAATCGCCATCGCCACCACCAGAATCAGAATGAGTGGATCGTTCAGCTGTTCCAGGATTCGTTTCGCAAGACTTTTCTTCTCCTGCTCCCGCAGTCTGTTTAAACCATACTTCTTCCTGCGCTCTGCGACTCCTTTCGCATCAAGCCCCCTCTCCGCGTCCGTCTGCAGCCCCCGGATTGCCTCAGAAACAGTTCTATTCTCATACATACGCTTATCCTCCCGCCTTTTTAGACCTGTCCGCCCTTCCGTCCACGAGGAAGGCTTGTCATTTCTTTTTAAGGTATATGCGCATATGTACTCGTTTATGTCCACATTAAAAAGAAGCTACCGTTTAGTAGCCTCTTATCTTATCCGTTCCGTCATCGATTGTATTTTCGATCTTTTTCACCACCACATAGTAGCCTGCACCGCCTGCCGGCTCCACAAACACTCTGTCGCCGACTTTGTGTCCGAGCAGCGCCTTCCCGAGCGGAGACTCTGTGCTGATCAACCCTTCCAGAGAATTGCTCCGTACCGTCGTCACCAGCTTGCATGTTTCCGTGAGATTATCCTCCTCGAAGAAAATCTCCACCGTATTGTTCATGCCGACCTCGTCTTCCGCGGATTCGTCGGAAACCACCACGGCTGTTTTTATCATCCGTTCCAGATAGCGGATGCGGCTTTCATTCTGGTTTTTCACCTTCTTCGCCGCATGGTATTCGAAGTTCTCGCTCAGATCGCCGTGGGCTCTGGCCGTTTTCACATCCTCCAGAGCTTCCTTGCGCACCACCAGTTTGCGGTACTCGATCTCCTCCTCCATCTTTTGGATATCCTGTTTTGTCAATTCATTATACATTTATAGTCCTTTACACAAATTGCCGTGCCTTTGTTTCTCCTCGTTCTTTGTTGCCCTAACTTATAACATCTTTTTCTTTTTTTGTCAAACATATCATTGTATAATTTTTGATACAATTTCCTGCAAAGTTTTTATTGACAAAGTACAACTCCTATAGTATATTAATAAATGTCCGAGCGATATGGTCGGTCAGTAAGCGCGAGTGGCTCAGTTGGTGGAGCACGACCTTGCCAAGGTCGGGGTCGCGGGTTCGAGTCCCGTCTCGCGCTCTTTTTATTTCCAAAATTATTTCAATAATTCTTTTTGAAACATTTTGATCTGCATCATAATATGCCCAATGTTTCCTTCTCCCGCATATCTCGTTACATCAAAGAAATCTTGATCAAGTGCAGACCAATATAACTCGTTGTCTTCTCCAATGACATCCGTTTCCTTATTCAATTTTCCAACGTAAACTTCGAGATAGCAATTTTCAAAATAGTATGTAAAATCCATCAGATGAGAGAGAATGACATCAATACCTGATCAGCATGTTCATTAAAGATTACTATTATGTTATATCCTTGCATCACGGACACCTCTTCAAAGTTTTCACTATTCGTAACACAATAATCATAGCACCCAAATAACTAGAACACAACGATATCTCCTTACGGAAGAATATCATTCTACTAACATATAATTGCGACGATTCATGCGTATATGCAACTGTTGGTTGTAAGTTTTTCGCTTTACACTATATGTACAAATCTAAGTATACTCGTATAATAATGTAAAAAAGGAGCGATGCTATGGAATGGATCGGAACAAAAATTCAAATATTACGGAAAAATAAGAATATAACACAAGCCCAGCTTGCGGAAGTATTAGCGGTTTCTTCCCAATCAGTAAGCAAATGGGAAAATAATCTGTCTGTACCTGACATTTCTCTATTACCGATCATTGCGAGATTTTTTGGTATTACAATGGACGACCTCTTCAATTACCGACTGGATGCTTTAAATTACAAAGAACGATTTATCCGCTTTATGGCCGATAATGGCGTTCTCCAATTTGGTGAATTCAGGCTGCAAAGCGGCCGCCTTTCACCATATTTTGTCAACACCGGAAAATATAAGTCCGCCAGCCAAATAGCTAAGTTGGGCGAATTCTATGCTGAATGCATACGGGAACATAATATAAACACTACTTTACTTGCAGCAAATACGCATCAAGAGATTCCGATCATGATCGCAGCCGGCATGACTTTGTTTCGTCGCTATGGAATTGACATTCCATACAGCATTGACGACAGTGTGGGAAAACAAATGGATGAACATGACAAGGTTACTTTGATCAAAGATACATTGACATCCGGTCAAACTCTTCATGACAATCTGCTGGCAATACAAAAAAACGCGGGAAAATGTGTATCCGATGTGATCGTATCGGTTGACCGTATGGAGAAAAGTGCTGTTTCTCGCGCTTCTGCCCGATACGAAATAGAGAAAATGCACGATGTGAAGATTCATTCTATCGTCACTTTGGATGATATCATTCATGCGATAGAAAACGGTGTCATCGGGGGAACGGAATACCTGTCAGCGATAAAGCAATACAAAGAAGAATACAGAGGAGAATGAAATGACGATCGATCAATTGGTTGAAGGAATCAAAGATAAGAAGAACCCTTGTATAGTAGGGATTGACCCGGAATGGTGTAAAATACCGGAATGCTATAAATTTGATTCAACCACCAAAGCAAATGCAATCCTTAATTGGGCAACAGACGTGATCGATGCTGTGGCAGATATCGTACCGGCCGTAAAACCCCAAATGGCTTTTTTTGAAGTCTTTGGTGCAGACGGTGTGCAAGTACATCAGCAGATTGTGCAGTATGCTCATGATAAGGGACTTGTTGTAATAGATGACAGCAAGCGGAATGACATTGGAAACACTGCAAAAGCCTACGCATATGCACACCTGGCAAAGGATGGCCCAATCAACGCAGACTTTATGACCGTTTCACCATTCCTGGGAACGGACAGCATGCAGCCTTTCATTGATATAGCAATCAAGGATGAAAAGGGAATCTTCGTGCTGGTCAAGACCTCTAATCCCGGTTCTGTTGAAATCTCTGAAGCGACCAATGCTCAAGGTGAAAAAATTCGAAACTGGCTGGCAAACTATATTCATACAGCAGGAAGCGATTGTATCGGTAAATACAATTATTCAAATATCGGTGCCGTAGTCGGGGCAACATTTCCCGAGGAAGCGCGGCAGCTTCGCAGCATTATGAAAAATAGCTTCTTCCTTGTCCCCGGATTTGGCGCACAGGGAGGCAAAGTCAAAGATGTTATGTCCTGTTTCAATGAGGACGGTTTAGGCGCAATTGTCAGTTCATCCAGAAATATACTTTATAAACACTTAGAAATTGCTGAATACGACGGAACGCCAAACATGTATGTTGAAATTGTAAGGGATCAGGCAAAGACTATGCAGAAAGCTGTTTATCAAGAATTGAGTAATCATTACCCGAATAAAGAATACTAACACTCCCCCTATTGACAGGTGCTATAACAGCATATAGAATGAAGATAATACTATTGGGAGGTGTTCAGATTATGTGGGTCAAAAAGCTGTTTGCATGCGGGGCTGTCGGAATCTTACTTGCCGGATCATTAGTTGCTCCCGTGTCAGCTCACGGTCATCATCGTCAGGCAGAAGTTACAGATAAAATATGTTCGCTGTGTACGGTCGAAGACTGCACCGAGACCGGATATCACATCCATGACAGTCAGGCTTACTGCGGTTATGATCACGCATGTGGCTACTGCGACGGTTCCTGCGGCGTAATAGAGGTGTGTACAGTAAAGGGCTGTACCGAAACCGGACGCCACACCCACGACGGTCAGGATTATTGTGGTTATGATCACACAAACGGCTACTGTGACGGTTCCTGCGTGAAACAGAGCGGAAGCGAATCCTCAAGCCGGAGCGGACATCATAGTGGACATCATGGCAGACACCATAGCAAACATCACGGTTAACTGAAATCATTCATACCGTTTCTCAAACAAAACTTATTAAAAAGCCCGTTTCCAATGAATGGAGACGGGCTTCTTTAGACTCTTCAATATTTATTCCAGTTTCCCCGCACACTTCACCCGGTAGATCCGCTCCAGAGATTCGTCAATGCGCTCCTCCGTGATCTTTCCCTCCTGTACCGCTGCAAGAACTGCTCCATAAGCCTTCTCGAAATCTTCCGGCATCAACAGCATATCCGCCCCGGCCTCTATCGCCATCACCGCCGCTTCCTCAGGTGTATAATAATCCGTAATAGCCGTCATATCCAGCGCGTCCGTAATGATCACACCTTGAAATCCCAGTTCACCGCGGAGCGTGTCCGTGATCACCTTTCTTGACAGGGAGCTTGGCACATTGTTATCATCCAGGGCTGGAGCCGTTGCATGGCTCACCATCACAAAGTCCACTCCCGCTTCGATCCCCGCCTGAAAGGGTACAAAATCCGAAGCACGCATTTCCTCCAGACTCTTGGTGATCTCCACTCTGCCGTCATGGGTATCCTCCGTTGTGCTTCCCACCCCTGGAAAGTGTTTCAGACATGCGCTGATACCATTGTCTTCGATACCGCCCACCGCATTGGAAACCATCTCCTTTACAAGCTGCGGATCCGTTCCAAAAGCACGGTCGCGCAAAATACTGTCTTCTCCTGAAGAAACATCCGCCACCGGCGCAAAGTCCACATTAAATCCGATCTCTTTTAAATAAGCACCAATGGCTGTTCCCGCCTCACGCGCTTTCGCGGTATCACCTTGCGAACCGATTGTTGCCATAGAATCCACTTTTTCGACTTCAACCTTGCTGTTTGCCACGCGGCTGATATCGCCGCCCTCCTCATCCACAGCTAAAAAGATCGGATAATTGCTCATGGTGGCTGTATTTGACAGCATCTTCATAATCTGTTCTTTGTCTAAAATGTTTTTGTCAAAATAAATCAGACCGCCCACTGCGTATGTATTCAAAGCCTCCTGTGTACCGTCTCCCGCCTGCGTCGCTGTCCGGACTCCCGTGATCGCCTCAGGCGTGACCATGAACAGGCCAGCCACCTTATTTTCAATCGACATCTCGGAAAAGTAGGATACCGCAAGTTCTCCCAGAATATCTTCCTCTTCCACCTCTTCCTCCACAGGCTCCGGCGTATCGATTACCAGCTCCTCCTTCTCGCTCTCCTGCTCTGCCGCTTCTTCGAGCTCCTTCTCCAGTGCTTTTTCCTGCTTTTTATCCTGAATACGCAGCGCAACCTTTCTGCCGGCTGCAACGCCGCCGGCTGTGACACCTGCCAGCACGACCAAGATTACAAGGTAGACGATGACCTGATTGCGTATCCTGCGTCTACGCCTGATCGCACGCCGCTCATCAAAGTCAAGTTCCTCCTCGTCTTCATCCTCCTCATCCTCTTCTTCGGCCTCCTGCGTAAGTTCTTCCATTTCTTCTGCAGCATTCTCCTCTGCATATTTCTTCTTATGTTGCTTTCCCATCGTCTAAAACCATGTCCTTTCTAAAAAAGCGTGTACAAAACGGTCTTAATATACAAGATATAGTGTTTTACAAATATACTATACCCTATTTTTAGTGGAAAAGCCACCCCAATTTTCAGTTTTTATTCTTAAGACTCTGTTGTCAGACATTGCGAAACGGGTATTCATTCTCTAAAGAATCAATACCCGCCTCTAAAACTCACTGTCCAATGGTCTTTACCTCCGTTTTTCTCTCACGTCCTCTTTCCATCTCTTCTCTCGTATTTTCAATACTGTGGCGTCTGTTCCCTTTTTCTCCCTCCCGGACTCTTCTTTTATCCGTTCTCTCTTCTTATGGGAGCATCCTTTGGGACTCTTCTCTGATTCGCCATCTTCTATCATGTACTCGATTCCGCTCGTCTTTTTCAGTGATCTCCTATTCAATTGTACTTCTCTGATCTGTCAGCTTAAGTTTTTGGTGGACCGTACCTCCCTTTCTTTTAGTTTATCTATATGAAGTGTTTCTTTATGAGTCTATTATATCACCTGTTCACTATTTGTCAATACATTTTTTCAAAAAAATTTTAATTTTTTTAATTTATGTAATATTACATATTATTTTCTAATTTCTAGTATATATAATCCAAATTGACAGTTAATTTCAAACTTGCAAGAGTATAGACGCAAGTGGTAAGATAGATATCGCAAAGTAAAACAACTTCGGCCGAGAATCATCACACCGGTCGCAGAAAAGAAAAAACGGAGGCGCTGGAAATGTCACACAAACAGACTGCACTGGCCAGACAGGCAGAGACGATCATCAAAAATCTGGAAAAGAAAAATATGGAAGGTTGCTATTTTGAGACGGCCGCCGCCTGCACCGAAGCAATTCTTGCCGAAATCCCTTCCGGCGCGATCATCGGCTGGGGCGGCAGTGAAAGTCTGAAGGAATGCGGCCTGATGAATGCAATTCAAAACGGTTCCTACGAACTTTTGGATCGCACCTCGGCAAAGACCCCGGAAGAATCCCGACAGATCTACGCCAGAACAGTCCTCTCCGACTACTTCCTGATGAGCACAAATGCGATTACACTGGAAGGCGAACTCATCAATATTGACGGTAACGGCAACCGCGTGGCCTGCCTGATCCAGGGACCTTCACACGTGATCATTGTAGCCGGTATGAATAAGGTCGTACCCGATGTACCAAGCGGTGTGGCAAGAGTCAGAAACGTCGCCTCTCCCGCCAATGCGATCCGTCTGGACAGAAAGCTCCCCTGCGCCGCCACCGGTGTCTGCCACGACTGCCTCTCTCCGGAATGCTTCTGCTGCCAGATTGTCATTACCAGACGCAGCATGCATCCCGGCCGGATCAAAGTCTATCTGGTGGGCGAGTCGCTGGGCTATTGATCAACTCTTCCGATCATATCAGGAATAGCAAAAGCCGGAACTTCTCATGTCCCGGCTTTTCTGATTTATATTATCTACTTCCCATCTGTTTCAAAACACTTTTGAGATTATGCGTTTAACTTCCCAAGCTTTTCCTTCAGATCCGCCGAGATGGTGTTCACCATGTCCGCAGATGCTGCGATTTCCTGCGTAGATGCAGCCAGATTATTCACTCGCTTATTTACGCCGTCGATGACGCTGATCAGATTTTCGGCATCGCTCAAAAGCTCCTTGATCGCCGCCTGGATCTGCTCCTTATTGGAATCGCTGTCGCTCGCCGTATCTTTGGAGGAATCCGCCAGCTTCTTGATATTCTCTGCAATAATGGCAAAACCTCTGCCGGACTCTCCCGCTCTGGCTGCCTCTATGCTTGCGTTCAGGGCAAGAAGGTTCGTCTCCTCCGCTACGTTCGTAATCTCCTCGTTATTCTCCTCCAGCTTCACCAGAAGGCTCTGAATCTTTGCAAGTGCATTATTTAACTGATCACAGAAATGTACCACATCGCTCATGGAAGTGGAGATTCCTGTACTCTCCTGCGCATTGCTGTCATTGCCCTGTGACATCTCGCCGATGGAGACATCGAGACTGTCAAAGTCCTCCTGCAGCTCGGCGATCAGTTCCGCAATCTTCTCATTTTTTTCATGAAGCAGTGCGTTCTTGCCTTCTACCTCGGCAGCCATCTCCTTAGCGATCTCGTTCTCGCGCTCCACCTCACCCTTCATATACTGGATGCAGTTGCCTTTATGATTGCAGCCATTATGAATCGCAGTAGCCATATCCCTGCAGGTGTCGTACCCGCAGGCGGAGCAGTTGATCGAACGTTCCGTTTCCGTGCGCTTCTCCATAGCGGTAAAAATCTCGTTCAATTCCGCATTTGTAGGTTCTTTCCGCATAAGTTCCCTGGACTTGTCGGTATAGCGTCTGATAAAATCATTGATATCCAGGTCAGCAAATTGTTTGTTCAGCCTGTCCAGCCTCTGTTTCGGAGTAAGGCTCCTGCTGAAAGCATGCCGCCTGTCGTTCTTTTTGCTGGCTTCCCGAATCTTGTGGAGCTCGTAAAGAGTATCGTCGGAATGTACCTTCTCCTCCTCCACGCCGGGACCATAGATACAACCCTTCGCGCAATTGAGGGCATCCACCATGAAGGGCAGTTCCTTCTTGCCCAGCACTCTCTTTTTATAATCCTCAAGGAACTCATAGGCGTGCTTCTCGCCCTCGATCTGTCGGATAAAGATATCCTCGCCGCAGAACCAGTAGACATTTTCCTTCAATCCACCGGGCATCGGATAAATGGAACCCAGACCATACTCGATCTCATCCGTCACCGCAGGTCCCGAAACACCGTGCTCCCTCACATATTTCATCAGATGATCAAAAGTCACGTTGTAGGAGACATAACCGCCGCAGTTGGGATCATCGATCTCATTCTTTTTTGCGATACAAGGGCTGATAAAGGCAAGTTTATCAGGTACCTTCATATATTTCTTTACATAGACTGCACCGCACATCATAGGCGAGTGAATCGGCATCAAACTCGGAATGAGCTCCGGGATATACTTTTCTATGTAGCCGACCACTGCGGGACAGGGCTGTGAGATTGCACCCGTAAAGTTATGCTCCGTGATATATTTGACATAACCCCAGGTCGTAATGTCCGCACCGAAACTGATGCTGATAATACGATTTACGCCGAGCTTTTTAAGACCTCCAAGCACCGTCGCATACTCTCTTGGATAATTTGCCAGAAAAGCCGGTGCGAGCAGAAGCGATATCTTCTCTCCTTTTCTCAAATCCTCAAAGAAACGTTCCGTATCGTCATGGTAGCTTCTGGCCCCGTGTGCACATACGTCAAAGCAGGCACCGCAGCTCACACACTGAGCGCCATCTACGACAATTTTGTTTTTCCCGTTCTCCTCCATCGCACGATTCGATGTCAGAACAGGGCAGGCAGAAATACATTTGTTACAGCCTACACAATTGTCATTTGTATACACCAAAGCATTCAGCGGTTGATTTCCCATTGCAATCTTCAACTCCTTTTGGCATTTGTACAATCATTCCATAAATATAGTACTATTTTACCAGTCAGCGACTAAAAAAGCAATCACATACTGGCAAAAAGCAACAACCTGCAACAGGCAGCAAGAATCAAAGATAAACAGCAGCTTTCCTGCTTTCGGGAGGCCTAAATCTGGGAGAGGACGAAAATATCGTAGATAGCCTTGATAGCCGTCTCAAAATCGGCATTGGCCACACCGATGATAATATTTAACTCACTGGATCCTTGGTCTATCATCTTAACATTGACATTTGCGTGGGCCAAGGCGGAGAATATTCTGCCGGCTGTACCGCGGGTAGATTTCATTCCGCGTCCCACCACGGCGATCAATGCCAGATCCGCCTCGATATCGATGGCGTCCGGATCCGCCAGCCTGTGAATGCCGGAAACCACTTTCTGCTCCTTGTGCATAAATTCATCCTGATGCACAAACACGGTCATGGTGTCGATGCCGGAGGGCACATGCTCAAAAGATATCTCATTCTCTTCAAAAGCCTGTAATACTTTGCGCCCGAAGCCGATCTCTGAATTCATCATATCCTTTTCTATGTTGACTGCACAGAAGCCCTTCTTGCCGGCAATGCCGGTGATCACATACTTCGGCTTCTGGCAGGTGCTCTCCACGATCCAGGTGCCGTTATCCTCCGGTGCGTTGGTATTGCGGATATTAATGGGAATTCCCTCGCTCCTGACCGGAAAGATCGCATCCTCGTGCAGGACATTAAAGCCCATGTAACACAACTCGCGAAGTTCTCTGTAGGTGATGGTCTCAATGCCCTTGGGTTTAAAGATGATCCTTGGATCCGCCACCAGAACGCCGGAGACATCCGTCCAGTTCTCATATACGTTTGCTTTGATCGCCCTCGCCACGATGGAACCCGTGATATCGGAACCACCTCTGGAAAAGGTCTTTACCCTGCCGTCCTCATACGCTCCGTAAAATCCCGGGATCACCGCAGACTCGACTCCCGCAAGACGCTCTCTCATCAGGCGGTTCGTCTCTTCCGCATCATGCTCTCCGTCAGCCTTAAAGCGGATCACCTCAGCCGCATCCACAAAGGTATAGCCCAGATACTGTGCCATGATGATGCCGTTTAAATATTCGCCACGGGAAGCCGCATAATCAGAACCGGCCTTCTCCCGAAAATTCTTCTCAATCGTCTTAAACTCCTTGTCCAGGGAAAGCTTTAAACCCAGTCCGTCTATGATCTCCTGATACCTGTCCCTGATCATAGAAAGCGCCTCGGAAAAATCCTCTCCCTTTTCCGCCAGCCCATAGCAGGCATAGAGCATATCCGTGACCTTCGTATCATCCGAAGAGCGCTTTCCGGGCGCGGAGGGCACCACAAATCTGCGCTCCTTATCTGCCCGAATGATATCTCCCACTTTCTTAAACTGTTCTGCGTTTGCCAGAGAGCTCCCGCCAAACTTAACAACCTTATTCATCCCTTCGTACCTCTTACCCTGATCATGCCATGATCCGAATCCTGTTGATGCATCCGCCAAGTTTCTCTATCTTTTCGTCAAATTCCTTTTCTGACATCATCTGTGTCATAAAAGCAAATTCCTCTGCTATCCCAACATTGATCTCCGCAAGCGCTCCAAAGGCCGCCATCGCCGCCTCCCGTTTGTCCGCGGACACTCTGACAAAAAACTTTCGTTTTCCGCATCCGACATCAGCCACCTTCACCTGCTCCTCGTCCCAGAAGCACATGATCGTCTTGCCCTGATGTCTCGCACAATCCACCACATCAGAGACTACCGCACTGGCCGTTGGTAACTTTCCCGCTCCGCGCCCGTAATACATGGAGTCCCCCAGCATATTACCGTGTACATACACAGCGTTAAAGACATCGTTCACACTGTAGAGAGGATGATCCCTGGATATCAGAAAGGGAGCGACCATGGCAAAAAATCCATCTTCGGTATCCTGACTGAGAGCCAGAAGCTTAACGGATTTGTTCATCTGCTTCGCGTACTTAAAATCCGCCGAAGTGATCTTCGTGATCCCC
Organism: Lachnospiraceae bacterium; assembly: GCA_029067085.1. Classification (GTDB taxonomy): domain Bacteria; phylum Bacillota; class Clostridia; order Lachnospirales; family Lachnospiraceae; genus UBA3282. Next base: position 147,252 of record JAIEFE010000015.1, read on the forward strand.
TCTGTGTAGATATCCTCGTAATGCACACTTTTTCCGGTCATCAGAGAAGATAGGATCGCAATCTTGCGGCAGGCATCATACCCTTCCACATCAGCCTCGGGATTTTTCTCGGCGTATCCCTTGTCCTGCGCCTCTTTTAAAACATCCTCAAAATCGGCTCCCTCCCTGTCCATCTTCGTGAGAATATAGTTTGTGGTGCCGTTTAAGATGCCTGTGATACTGTCGATGTGCTCCGCCGTGAGGGAGTAGTTCAAAGGGCGGATGATAGGAATCCCGCCGCCGACACTGGCCTCAAAGAGATAATTGCAATGATTCTCCCTGGCAAGGCGCAGAAGTTCAGGACCGTGAGCCGCCACAAGTTCCTTGTTGGAAGTACACACGCTTTTTCCCGCAAGAAGGGCCCGCTTTGTGAAGTCATATGCCGGCTTCGTGCCGCCCATAGTCTCACAGATGATCTTCACCTCTGCGTCCTTTAAGATGACCTCATAATCATGCACTACCTTGTTCTCATAGGGGTCTCCCGGAAAATCCCGCAGATCCAAAATATACTTTACCGCCAGATCTTCCCCCGCCTTTTTGTTGATATCGGCTTTATTCGTCTCGATCACTTCTACGACGCCGCTTCCAACAGTGCCGTATCCCAATACCGCTATCTGAATCATTCTCTTCCTCCATATCCGAGTTACTTACCGTATCCCTCTTTCTCTTGACTACATCAGTCAATTACACGCATCTCGTGTACTGCCTCATCGGATGCCGAAGAGGTCTCCTACACCAGCGGATACTTATCCGTCAGCGTCTTGATGATGGCCTGTGCCTTGTTGATACCGGCCTCGCCTTCCTTTATGACGATGGAAATTGCCTCTGCAACCTGCTCCATATCCGCCGTATTCAGACCACGTGACGTAGCCGCAGGTGTGCCCAGACGAATACCGCTGGTCACAAAAGGAGATTTGGGATCGTTCGGGATGGTATTCTTGTTTGCCGTGATATGGGCCTCGTCAAGAAGCTTTTCCACCGCCTTGCCCGTCAAGTCATAGTTCGTCAGATCCACCAGCATCAGATGATTGTCCGTGCCTCCGGAGACGATCTTGATATCTCTTGCCTGCAGCGCCTTACAGAGCGCCTGTGCATTGTCAGCCACATTCTTCATATAGGTCTTAAAGTCATCGGACAAGGCTTCCTTAAAGCACACCGCTTTCGCCGCGATCACATGCATCAACGGACCTCCCTGAATACCGGGGAAGATCGCCTTGTTGAAATTGTATTGATCGGCCACTTCCTGACTCGACATGATCATACCGCCTCTGGGCCCACGCAGGGTCTTGTGGGTAGTAGTGGTCGTCACATGAGCGTAGGGAATGGGAGTCGGGTGAAGACCCGCCGCCACAAGGCCTGCGATGTGGGCGATATCCACCATCAGCACCGCGCCTACCTCGTCCGCAATCTCTCTGAATTTTTTAAAGTCAAGAGTTCTCGCATAAGCGGAAGCGCCCGCCACGATCATTTTCGGCCTGCACTCCAACGCTATTTTTCTCACATTATCGTAATCGAGGAAACCTTCATCATTTACACCGTAAGGCACACAGTTAAAATATTTGCCGGACATGTTGACCGGTGAACCGTGTGAGAGATGCCCTCCATGATCCAGATTCATGCCCATGAAGGTGTCGCCCGGTTCCATCACCGCGAAAAAGACAGCCATATTCGCCTGTGCGCCGGAATGAGGCTGTACGTTGACATACTCACAGCCAAAAAGCTCCTTTGCACGGTCTCTGGCCAGATCCTCCACCACGTCCACGCACTCGCAGCCGCCGTAGTATCTTTTGCCCGGATATCCTTCCGCATACTTGTTTGTCAGGGGACTTCCCATTGCAGCCATGACAGCCTTACTCACCCAGTTCTCGGACGCGATCAGCTCAATATGGGAATTCTGCCTGTTCTGTTCGTCAAGAATCGCCTGCGCGATCTGGGGGTCTACGTTCCTTACCTCATCCAATGAATACATTCCTCTTATCCTGCCTTTCAAAATGGTTTACACCGCCGTTGTCCCCGTAGATAGCACTATGGGGACATTTCAAATCAATATTATAAGGTATTATGTTATGTATTGCAAATAAAATTTATGACATTTCTCAAGGAAGTCTTATGGAAATCTCGACACAGAGACACATCTTTGGCATAATGAATAGTTTTTCATAAATTTTTAAGAAAACTTTATGGAATTCTTATTTTGACTTTTCCCCCTAATCTGCTAATATGAAGTGAAAGATTGGAAACTAAAATTTTCAATCAGCGCAAAGAACAGCGCCGAAAAAGCGCAGACCGTAAAACGGAATCTCTGAATTGAGGATGTAACTGATATGGAAAAATTACTTGCCGGAAAAAAGGATGCGCCACGATTCTTTTTCAGAATCTGCCGCTTCTATTATAATAAATATCGGCATGCGCTGCCGCTTCTGCTCTATGGGCTTGTTTATATGCAGTGGTTTGCCTGGCTGGAGCGGAATGTGACAAACCGCTTTCACCTGATTCATGTAAAGCCGGACGACTATATCCCCTTCTGCGAGGTGTTCGTCGTCCCCTATCTGCTGTGGTTCGCCTATGTGGCGGTAGTTGTCCTCTATTTCTTCTTCAAGGACAAGGACGACTATTTCAGGACTTGCACTTTCCTGTTTACCGGAATGACAGTCTTTCTGATCATCAGCACGCTCTGGCCAAACGGCCACGATCTACGCCCTGCCGTCATGCCCAGAGATAATCTGTTCACCGGACTTGTGTCCGCGCTCTACAGAACGGATACGCCGACGAACCTCTGGCCGAGCATCCACGTTTACAATTCGCTCGGCTGCCACATTGCGGTGATGAAAAGTGAAAAACTTGCGAAGAAGCGGTACATCCGCATCTGCTCGTTTATCCTGTGTATCTCCATCATCTTATCGACTGTATTGATCAAACAGCACTCCGTATTTGATGTGGTCACAGCTTTCATCATGGCGGCTGTCATGTACGGTGTCGTATACTGTTCAGACAAGCTCCTGCATCTCTATCACAGCCTGCGGCGCAAACACAGACGCAAGCCGGCACACTAGTACAAAATCAAATGGTTAATACTGTTGCAAGTTCTTATATAACAAAAAGAGGGTTCCGCGATACGGAATCCTCTTTTTTTCACACTCTCCTTAATTAAACTGAAAGAACCTCCTGCATATCCGATAACCCTCCACGGAGATCTTTCGACCTCCCCTGCCGGGAAGATTCATGGAATTACCAAGCACACCGTACCGCAGGCGGATGAAAAGCCCCAAATCCTTTTGTCTGATATATTCCCAGAGCTGCGCCTTCTTCTCAAGATTCTCCTCCGTACCGGAACGGATCAGCATAATGGATGAAATGACTGTGATAATCTCCAGATAGTTTATCATGTACCTCTTCAGCTTTCGCTTTCCGCATATCTTCGCCTTCTTTTCTACGAGGTAATCTATCATGCGCATATTGACCCGGATCTGCTGATCAATCCTGCCGATCATGATCTCCTCATTGACCGACTGTCCCTCTCTGCCGATATAGTAACGGTAGAAATTCACATCCATATAATACATATTCTTCACATAGGGAAGCGGCTCAAACACAAAGAGATTGTCCACATAGAAGGTTTTCTCCGGAAGGCTCAGGCCGCACTCCCGCAAAAGCTTCGTACGAAAAATCACGGAATGCATGAGAATGTACTGTCCCTTGCGAAAATGTCTCACCTCGTTCCAGCCAAATATCCTGTCCTGCGGAAGAGCATGATGATACTTCATCACCTTATGTTTCTTTACGCCCTCTTTCTCGTAAACAAAATTGCTGATCAACATATCCAGCATTTCTCCACCTGCGATAATATCCCGCAGGGTATCAAGAATCTTTCGATAGGCACTCTCCTTCACCCAGTCATCGCTGTCAACTACCTTATAGTAGAGACCTTCAGCATGTTCAATCCCTGTGTTCACAGCAGAGCCATGTCCCCCGTTCTCCTTATGGATGGCCCTGACAATAGAGGGATATCGTTTCTCATAAGAGTCCGCGATTTCTCCCGTCCTGTCGGAAGAACCGTCGTCTACGATCAGAATTTCCACGTCCTCACCGCCCACAAGCAGCGAGTCAATACACTTTTCCATATATGCCTGCGAATTATAACAAGGTACTGCCACAGATAGTAATTTCATATCAGATATCCATGCCTTTCTCAAGTATGATTGTCTGTCAACTCACCCTGTCATTCTATCACAATATTCTTCTGAAATGTTGACCGTTTTCTTAGGTTTTTCTTATTTTTTTCTGTTTGTTCTCACCATCTCCACCTGCTCGGCGTAAACCGCAAACGCGGAGGGAATCGGATAAGCGGACCTTGTCTTCTCAGGCTCAACAAAAACAAGCGTCTGCGCCTTCTCTCCTGTCTCCATGGCACTAAGCTCGTCCACTCTGACCAGATAGCCGATCATATGCCATTCCTTATGCGTAAAGATATGTTTCGCCGGGGGGAGCTCCTTGATTCTGATGGGTGAAAGACCAAGCTCTCTCAAATAGGAAGCCACCTGCCTCTCCTCACAATGCCCATCCAGAGAAGGGAACTCGTACATTCCTGCAAGAAGCCCCCTGTCCGGCCGCTTGCGAAGCGCTATCCGGTCTGCGTCCTGTATGACCAGTATCGTCCTCTCCTCAATGCGTCTCGGCTTCTTTTTCGCTTTTTTCGGAAATTCGGCTGTCTTTTCCTCCTGTTTGGCCATGCAAAACGCTTCCCACGGGCAGCTCTCGCATCTGGGTGCACCGTTTGGTATGCACACCGTAGCTCCAAGTTCCATGAGCGCCTGATTGAAATCGCCGGGACGATCCTTCGGCATCACTCGGATAAGCTCCTCCTCCACCGCCCTCTTCACTTTGGCATCCAATATATCTCTGTCGTCTACGCGCAGTCTGGCAAGGATCCGCAGCACATTGCCGTCTACCGCCGGGTAAACCTTTCCGAAAGCGATAGAGGCGATCGCTCCTGCTGTGTAGCTGCCGATCCCCGGAAGAGACAAAAGCGCCTCCCGTTCCTCCGGCATCCGTCCTTCGTACTCCTCTACCACGATCTGCGCCGCCTTTTTCAGATTTCTGGCACGATTATAGTAGCCCAGACCCTCCCAGAGCTTCAGAAGATGCTCCTCCTCCACCGCCGCAAGGCTTTCGATATCGGGAAGTGCCTGCAAAAAACGATCGTAGTAAGGCTTCACCGCCTCCACTCTGGTCTGCTGCAGCATGATCTCAGAAAGCCACACATGATAGGACGTAGGTTCCTCCCGCCAGGGCAAAATACGTCTTCCCTGATCGTACCAATCAAGCAGAGGCTTCACAATTCTGTCTGTCAGCTCCGTATCCGCTGTCTTTTCGTATCCCATAAATCAATTTCCTTTAACTGCTGTCCTTCTCTTCTATCTCCTCCGCACACTCTCTGTTCCTGTAGGGAACTCTGGCCGAAGGAACCACCTCGGAAGCCGTAAGCGTATGTGCAGGCTGGTCGTCAAAGAAAATATGCGCGCCAAATGCCTGCAGCACATCCCTCTTTTTTATCCCACCCAAGAAGAACACCTCATCGATACGCACATCCCACGCCCGCAGCGTGCGGATAACGCGCTCGTGCGCAGGCGCACATCTGGTCGTAACCAAAGCCGTCCTGATCGGCACATCCTCCACCGGATAATCTTTCTGGAGCTTTGAAAGCGTCTTTAAAAATTTCGCGAAAGGCCCCGCCTGCAGAGGATTGTTCGCATTCCGCCTCTCGTTCTCCTCAAAGGCCTCCAATCCTTTTTCCTGAAAGATTTGCTCCGATTCATCCGAAAAAAGCACTGCATCGCCGTCGAAGGCGATCCTGATCTGCCTGATCTGATGCTCGCAGTCGTAGGTCGCTATCCCCTCCGTGCAAATAATACCCGCCGCAATGTTCGAGTCGATTGCCCGCTGCACATCGTCCTCGCAGGCCGACAGGAAGAGGTCTGTCTTAAATGCCGACAGGTATGGCGCAAGAGAAGCCCCTCCTGCAAGCACCGCTCTGGTGATGCGAAGTCCGTAATGCTCAATCGCCTTAAAGACCCGCAGAGAGGTGTCGGGACTGTTTCTGGACATGATGATAACCTCCACGCATCCCTCTCTGCCCGGCAGCTCATTCAGGTTTAAGAGCGCCCGCACAAGCGGAAAGCCCGGTCCCGGGCGAAGCAGATCATCCTCGTGCTCCACCTGATAACGGCTGTAGGCCTCCACGCCCTCCTCCTCAAATATTTTGTTTTCATACGTCAGATCAAACAATGTTCGGGACGAAACGCCCACCACAAGTTTGTTCTCCAGATCGTAAGCCATAAAGCACCCCCGTCCGCAATCTCTCCGGCAGGGGTTCTTCGTTCCGCTATCTCAGTCTGTTACACTCATATTTCTCGAAGGTGCGCAGACAGTTCCTAAGCTCCGCGTATCTGTCCTCTATCTCGCCATCCTTGATCTCCAGATCCACGGACACCGCCATAGTGTTTATCATGTCGTCCGTAATCCTGTTATGGAGTGAATCGAGAATCGTAAGCCGCTCTCCATAGGAACCGGCGTCGAGAAACTCCAACACCAGAGGATCGATATTCAATTGTTCGCCCGTCTCGACAGAATCGTTCTTCTCTGCCGATCGATCCGATGCTGTCTCAGAGTCCTCCCTCATCGACTGATCCTTCTCAGTCCCGGAGTACTCCTCCTCATCTTCCTCCCCGAGGAGGGCAAAGCGGTATTTTTGTCCGGCATCAGGATATTTCGTTCGATCCACCTCATCCATAAACATGGACAGAGGCCGCACATATGTCTCGAAGGGCTCGTACATCGCCTGATAAACCACCATCAGCTCTCCCGTCTCGCTGTGCTTCGCAAGACACCTGATCTGATACTGCTTACCCTTAAAATGTCTGTACATGTCCTGTGGTCTGGGATTATGTCTCATAGGAATCTCCTTTTTCCAAATCATTCTCTATTAGTATAATCCCAAAATGCCGAATTGTCATTCCTTTCTCACCGCGAATCAGACAGAACATTTGTTCTTGGTTTTAGTATAGAACAAATGTTCTGTCTTGTCAACCTGCCTGCAACGTATCTGTGTTTTGTAATTTGATATTGACTGTTCGCAAAATTTACAGGCAGGTCTCCTTCGCCTGCGCCTCTACATCACTGTCTCGCCCACGCAAAGAGCAGACACTAAAATCAATAATACCGTGATCATGCCAAAACCCCATTTCATCTGCAACACCTCCTTGTTGAAATCACTATAGCATTTTATAAGTCCTATAAACGGGACTTAAATACCACAAAAAAAAGAAATAAAAAAAGAGCCCTCCTTTCGGATGACTCTTTCGCTTTCTTATTTTAGTTTACATAACACATTCCGAGGCACTCTCATTCCTCGACAGGTTTGTATCTGTCGAATACCTTGTCGCCGCTGCAGACATGACGGGAACCATCCCCCTCCGTGATGATATAATCCCCTTCACCGATAAAGGTTTTTCCTCTCTTGTGGAGAATATAAGGGCAGACGATCGCGCCGCTCTCCTTCTTTATCTGGATCAGAGAATCCGTGACAAACCATCCTCTCGTCACCACATCCGTCCAGAGTTCGAAGCCGTCCTCCATTCCCTTACCCGGCTCATACTTCTCAATATTCGCTTCAAAAGACACTCGCATACACTTCATAAAGCTAATACCTCCTCTCCTTTTTCTAAAATCCTAAATCGCCTTTTTGATGGCCTCCATCAGTTCCCCGTAAGTTTCAAATGCGGGGAGCTCCGGATGGTCCTTCTTGATCTGCTCCGTACTCTTAAATAGAAAACCTGCCTTACTCGCCAGTATCATCCCCAGATCGTTGTGGCTGTCCCCGGCAGCGATGGTTTCGTAGCCGATGGACTGCAGCGCCTTCACCGTAGCTAACTTAGATTCCTGGATCCGCATCTGAAAACCGGTGATTTCCCCATCCGGAGCCACCTCCAGTGAATTGCAGAAGATCGTGGGCCAACCCAGCTTCTCCATCAGAGGACCTGCAAACTGTGTGAAGGTGTCGCTGATGATGATAACCTGCGTGATGCTCCTCAGCTCATCGAGAAATTCCTTTGCTCCCGGCATCGGATCGATCTTCGCGATCGTCTCCTGAATCTGGCGAAGTCCCAGACCATGCTCTTTCAGGATTCCAAGCCGCCAGTTCATCAGCTTATTGTAATCCGGCTCATCTCTGGTAGTTCTGGTAAGTTCCGGGATGCCGCTCTCCTTTGCGAAAGCAATCCAAATTTCCGGCACCAGAACGCCCTCCAGATCCAGACAAACAATATTCATACTCATGTAATTCCTCCAAAAATCTCTATTTGTAAGAAATAATGTTTCGACATCATTCTTTTTCTATTGTACTGTAATAATACCCCCGTCTGCAACCAAAACTTTTCAAATGACCGTAAATGACTGCAGCTCCTGTCTGTCTTCTTCGATTCAGCTGCTGCGCTTTACGATCAGCAGCTCCACGCTCATAACATCATTCATTCTGCCTGTCTTGACAGCCTCCTCGGTCTCCACACAATCCGCCAGCGCGCTTCTCAAATCCGCCTCCCTGAATTTCGATGCCTGCGAGAGATATTTCCTCGCGATAAATCCCGCAAGTCCCGTCTTCGCGGCAATGGTATTCGCGTCATAACCCTTATTCTTAAGTTCCTTGACCTGCAGGAGAAGGTTGAATTGTCTGGCGATCAGAAAGAGGATCCTCATGGGAGGCTCCTTTAAAGTCAAAAGATCGTAGTAGAGCTCCATCGCCTGTCTCTGCCGCTTGTCCGCCACCGCTTCCACCATGTCAAAGATCCGGCTGCTCACCTGCCTGACACAGACCGCTTCGATATCCTGCGCTGTGACCACATCCCTCTCCATACAGTAGCAGACCAGCTTCTCCACCTCACCCCGGATATTCTCCATGTCTGTTCCTGTCTTTTCCAGAAAAAGATCTAGATCCCTCTGTGTGATCCGCTTCCCGTCCTTATGAAGCAGCTCCACCACCCATCGCTTTAACGTGGCTTCGTCGGGAGTCTTGCACTCGATGATGCGCCCCTTCGCGCTCACCGCTTTATAAAGCTTACTCCTCTTGTCGATCTCCGGCTCAACAAAGAGAAAGTAAGCGCTTGGAGACGGCTCGTTCAGATAAGCCGCAAGCTCCTCGCCGCCCTTCTTAAAAAAGCCGCTGTTCTCGATCACAAGCACCCTTCTCTCCGCAAGAAAAGGCATAGTCTGCGCCAGATCGATCACTTCGCCCGCAGCGATACCCTTCCCCTCAAAACAGTGCAGATTCATCAGGTCCCCGTCCCCCATGAGGGCCGTTTTGATCCTGTCCCTGTACTGCCTGCGAAGATATGCCTCCTCCCCATTCAAAAGGTAGACCTGTTTTAATTGTCCCGTCCTGATCTCCTCGTTTAACTTCTTCATATATAACAGTATACTCTATCAGGAACTACGACTCAATCTGATTTTACGAAATATCCTTTTTTCGCACTTTTCTATAGATCAAGATAGCCCTCCACGCGCACTTTTCCCCGCCTTATGCGTATTGTCACCGCCCCGCTCTCGGGCGTCTGATAAATGCGGCAGTCCTGCCCTGCGAGCCGCTCCATCGTCTCCCTGTGAGGATGTCCGTAGGAATTATTCCTCCCTGCAGATATCACCGCGATCTTGGGTCTAATAAGGTCAAGAAATTTCTCTGTCGTAGAATTTTTGGAGCCGTGGTGCGCCACCTTGAGCAGGGTGATATCTCCTGTCGGCACGCATCTCCGATCATGCTCCATCTGCATAGTCTCCTGCGTCTGCGCATGGTATAGCCGCTGTGTCACAAGCGTTTCTCCCTCTCCTTCCAGATCTCCCGTAAACAAGGCGCTGAAATCCCCATAGGTCAGGTAGAGAACCGTGGAATAAGCATTGGTATCCTGATTTTCATATCCCTTCTGCGGATGCAAGCAGGTTAACATAACTTTTTCGAGAAAAAGTCTGTCCCCGTATGCAATAAGACGTACCGGCACTCCTTTCGCCTTCGCAAGCGCCACCAGCGTCCGGTAATTCTCGTTTTTGCTCTCCTCGGCCACATTCGGCAAAACCAGCATACCGATTTTTATGCCGTTCTCCTCATAATTCTCAAGTATCCCCCTGATTCCGTTCTCATGATCGCTGTCCGGATGTGTGACAAACACCGCATCGAGAGAAGCGGCTCCCCTGTATTTTAAAAAGGGCAGTATTCTGTATTCCTCCACGCCGCTCTTGTCGGAACTACCGCCGTCGATCAGAATACGCCTCCCTCCCGGTTCACTCAGATAGATACAATCCCCCTGCCCCACATCCAGAAAGGTAAGCTCCAGCCCTGCCGGCAGGCGCAGAGAAAGGATCGCTATCGCAACGGCGATTCCCGCAAAGAACTGTCTCCTTTTAAGCTTTTTCGCAAAGAGGACAAGCCCAGCAAAGACGGTCAAAAAAATAATCACCTGTAAGTCTGTCGGACGCCCTGTGATCCATCTTTTTCCCGGCAGCCTGACGCAAAATTCGCAGCATTTTTCGTAAAGGGTAAGAACTGCGATTCCGGGACGGACCGCCACACGCCCAAACGGCAGAAACAAGGCCCCTGAAGCAAGCGTCAGGATTCCGCTTGCCAAAACAAGCCCCATGCAGGGTATGACAAGCAGATTGAGAAAAACCGAATAGGGCGGAAATTCATAGTAGAAGCACAGGTAAACGGGAAGTGTGGACAGAGATATCCAGACTCCCGTGACAAGAGCTTTCAGAAACTTGGGTTTTGCGGGAAAATGCGCGGACACTGCCGGCAGAAAACCGATTCCGCAGATGGCTCCGAAAGAAAAGAGAAAACCGCTGTGAAAAAGGTAGAGAGGCTGTCCTGCCAAAATGAGGAGCGCCGCCGTCATCATGGCTGTCAACAGATCATAACTTCTCCGAAAGAGACCCGCGGCAAGCTTCATGGCAAACATCACCAGCGCACGTACGACAGATACGCCCATGCCTGTCATCACGCCGTAGCTGTACATCAGTGCGACGGTTAATATTATGTTAACTACCTTTGGCATTCGGATCGTCTGCAAAAATTTGTAAACACCCATGCCGAGGAGGGAGAGATGAAGGCCGCTGATGGCCAGAATATGCACGATGCCGTTCTGCTGATACAGCCCTTTGATCTCCTCATCCAAAAGCCCCTTCTCCCCCAGCAGCATCGCCCCCAAGACAGCCGCTTCCCGTTCAGGACAGCACGCCCGCAGAAGCAGGGAAAGATAGTTTTTACATTGGTACAAGCCCTCGCGAAAAGCGTCTTTTACGCCATCGGAACCAAGAAGGGATGCCTGCATCAGCCTGCCCTGCTGCTCCAGCGTGCTGTAATAATCCGCAGCATCAAATTCTCCCGGATTTGTGGCATGGGAAAAGGCATAAAACTTCCCCTCCACCAGCACAAAACTCCCCATAGCAGGCTCCTCCCCATCCAGATAGCATAGTACGCCCGTTATCTCCTCCGAACCCGGAATACAAAGGCTCTTCCTGTTTTTCTCGCAATCGTTTCTGATCTGTTTTGCGGTATGTCCCCCGACGCTTTGGGGTTGATTCTTCTCAGAATAATTCAGAATCCGCATCAGGTTTTTCACCTGATCCGATTTCAGGACAATGACCTGTCCCAAAGATATCACTGATACTTTCCTGTCTTGTAAAAGCTTATGATCCTTCCCTTCGACGACGCCGAGGATCACCATTCCCTCCTTGTCAAATTCATCACAGGTTTTCCTGTTCCGGGGATTCAGTAAGCTTGCCAAAAGCAGCGCCGCCACAAATGCCAGCCCAAGCAGGCAAAGGGGTCTGCGCATACTGCATCATCTCCTTTTTTTTATTTTTTATCTGGTTCCCGTGGATTCCAGCATATCCAGATTCCTCTCGAACACATTGTTCAGGCTCAATCTCTCCCGATAGGAAATATTGGTATTGCCTTCTACGGATATCTGTACCTTATTTACATTGGACAGCTCCACCAGCGAGTTTGTGATAGAGTAGATCGTCACATCGGAAGTTACATTGTATGGTTGATTCAGAAATTCGCTGCTTAAGTTTACATAACATATTCCATCCTTCACTGTTACACTCAGCACTTTAGTGGACGAATTGATGGTCGGATAGACATCTGTCTCCATAGGTCCCTCCACCAGCTTTTCCACCACCAGCTTCTCGAGGGAAATATTGCTGTTGTACACCACGTTCCGTCGATTCTCCTCCACCAGATAGTCTCCCGACTCGTTGGCAAAATAAAGACGGAGATCCACCTTCTCATAGGCATTGATCTCGTTGCCTGCGTTCTCGATGAAGCTCTCCGCATTCATCACGCCGATAGCCTTTCCCGCCTGATTCACGAGCTGCTCACCCTTCACTGTGAAAGCCACCCGCTCCACCTGTTTGAGCTGTATCATAGTCCGCACGATAGAGGCGCGCACAAGCACCTCCCTTGTGCCCCGAAGATCTCTGTATCGCTCGTCAAAATCGAGCGTGAGCAGACCGTTATCCAAAGTATGCCCAGTCAGCGTAAATTCTTTGGCAAGGGGCGTCTCATATTCCAGCCGCTCCGATATCACGGCAAGCTGTTCCAAAAGTTCCTCCAGCAGCAAGTCTTCGTCCGTCGTCTCGCTCCGATACTCTCTGAACACGATTTTTGTTTCTTCGCTGTTTACATAATATATCTGGTAGGCAATCCCCTTCTCTCCGTTTCCTCCACTCCCACAGGCGCACAACAGAACGAGCATCCCTGCCAAAAGAATGCCAAGCTCGAAAAATTTCTTCTTTTTTCTATCCGTGACCATGTTCCTCAATCTCTATACCCTTCTCCCGGTCCGCCGTTCATCAGGTCTCTTCGCAATATATTTAAGCGGTATCTTCACCGTGAAGTCCGTCCCCTCTCCTTCCAGGCTGGATACCTTAATGGAACCGCGGTGCATAAGGATAGCGCTCTTAGTAATGGCAAGCCCAAGTCCCGTGCCGCCGATCTCTCTGGACCGCGACTTATCCACGCGGTAAAAACGCTCATAGATGTGTTCCAGCTCGTCCTCCGGGATACCTACGCCGGAGTCTTCCACCTGTACGATAAAGAACTGATGGTCTGCATCCAGCGTCACCTTCACAAAACCGTGTTCCTTATTGTATTTGATCGCATTCTCCACCAGATTGGACAACGCCAGCGTCAGTTTCACCTCGTCCACCGAAGCCGTCACCGGCCGCATGCTCTCATACACAAGCTGGACATCCCTGCGCATGGCAATAGGACGAAGCCGCTTCATAATAAGCTCAACCAGCGCATTGATATCCACCTGAGAGATATTCAGTTCAGACACCTTCCTGTCCATCTTCACCAGAGAAAGCAGATCGTTTATGATCTTATCCTCCCGCTCGATCTCCGCGGCGATGTCCGTCATAAATTCCTGATAAACCGAAAGCGGTACATCCTTCTGCGTGATCAGCGAATCCGCCAGCACCTTCATGGAGGTGATCGGCGTTCTGAGCTCATGGGAGACATTCGACACAAACTCCTGTCTCGAATCGTCAAGCATCTTCATCCGTCCCAATACCCTGTTGAAGGCGTCTCCGATATGTTCCGTCTCCAGACAGTCCGTCACCGAGATCGGATCGCTTGTATAGCCCTCCTGAACCTGGTCCAAAGCCTGTATGATCTTCTTAAAAGGCTGGAAAAGGAATTTGGAGACCAGAAGCGTCGTCACAAAGATCAGTACACCCACGATCGCCTCTACCACCACCGCCTGCCTGTTCAGACTGTTCATAGTAGCGATGATGCTGTCGTTTGAGGCACTCACCAGCATGACGCCGCGCACCAGCTCAAACCAGTCCCCTGCGCCCACCGGCAGATCCGCATCCACGGTCTCCATAATGGGTATGGTCATCTCGATATAGCCGTTCTCCCTGTCATAGCTTTCCGTGTTCTCTCCTCTCAGGCAGCGGATGACCTCCTCCGAAATGATGGTCTTCCCCTCACTGATGCCATAGGTATCCTTCACGATCCGAAGCTCCGTATTGATGATGAGCACACGGCCGTCGTAGAGATTTGAGAGCTGCTCAAGCTCCGCATTGATCACCTCGGAGGAGGTGTCCTCCAGATAACGATAGGTGATCAGATGGTTGGCGAGGATCCTGACCTGCGTGGCGATATCGGAGGTCCTCACGTTGACCGCACGCCGCTCATAGTTTTGCAGGATCGCATAACGCATAACAAAACAAGGAATCAGCCCGACAATGAGTAGAATCAGAAAAATGCGTACCTTCAGGCTTCTTAAGAATGTAATTTTATGAAAATCAAATTTAGGCAAAGTAATATCCAACCCCCCACTTTGTACGCACATACATGGGTTCGCCGGGAACATCTTCTATCTTTTCACGAAGTCTTCTGATATGTACATCCACGGTCCGCACATCACCCGGATAATCGTTCCCCCAGACCAGCTTGAGAAGTTCCTCCCTGCCGTAAACTTTTCCGTGATTCTTCATCAAAAGTTCCAGCACCTCGAATTCCTTCGCCGTCAGATTGATCTCCCGGTCTCTGATATAGACCCGTCTGCCTTCACAGTCAAGGCGCATATCCCCCCGTTCCAGCAGCTTTACCGCCTCTTCCCGCTCTGCGGGTCTGCGGTTCATTCTGCGCATAATGGCTTTGATCCGTGCCTTCACCTCAAGAATATTGAAAGGCTTTGTAATATAGTCGTCCGCGCCGTATTCAAGTCCCAGTATCTTGTCCATGTCCTCGCCTTTAGCCGTCAGCATAACGATGGGCACACTGGAAAAATCACGAATCTGCTGACAAACCTCGAAACCGGTCATCTTGGGAAGCATGACATCCAACAGAATCATATCGTAGGCATTTTCCTGCGCCAGACGCAGGGCTTCCTCCCCGTCATAAGCACAATCCACCTCCATGCCATCCTGTTCCAGACTGAACCTTATCCCCTTCACGATCAATTTCTCATCATCCACTACCAAGACTCTCTGTGCCATATTTCCTGTCCTTACCTGTTCTGTGACTAATTTGTTCTAATACTATCCTTTATTTTTTCGTACATACCTTCTTTGATGCCGTTCACTTTCATAATGTCCTCCGGCTTTGCAAATCCGCCATGAGACTCTCTGTAAGCGATGATTGCCGCCGCCCGGGTGGCTCCGACTCCCGGAATCCCGCACAGCTCTTGCTGCGATGCTGTGTTGATGTTGACTTTTGCATCCGTCCGCTTCGCCTCTTCTCCATCGGACGGCTCCCCGCCACCAACGATACCGAGTTGTAAAGCCGCTTCTCTCTTTTCCTGCATGGCATCACCGGTGCCTGTCTCTTCGCCGTCTTCCGCTGCGGCCGCCTCTTCCCTGGTGGGGATCACAAGTTTCACACCATCTGTAAGGATCTGTGCTTGGTTTACATAATTTTGTTCCGCATCCGCCGTAAACCCGCCCGCCGCCTGTACGGCCTCATAGACCCGGCTTCCCGCCGGCAGCTCATAGACACCCGGTATTTCCACAGCGCCGCATACGTGCACATAGAGCAGGCTGCTCTCCTCACGCGTATCCTCAACAGACACCGGTGTCTTTTCCGCTGCTGCGGCTTCCTCCTGCAAAACAGGCTCTGTGCCGCCGCTGTCCGCGCTGTAAGCTTCTCCTGTCTCCCCCGATACCGCTTCGTCAGCGAGAAAAAGCAGCTCTTCCTTCCTTGTACAACCGCACAAAAGGCCTGCTGCCAAAAGCGCACCCGCAAGCCAAAGCTTTTTCGTATGTTTTATTCTGTTTTTCTTCTGCATAGTCTCCCTTTCCGGCTCCTGCCGTTTTCCGGGAGGTCCCCGCTATGCGTTGTATTCTCATTGTAAGATAAAATTTGGCCTATGTCCACTTAAAAATAACAATTCCCACGATCATCACACCCGCTCCCAGAAGCTTTTTCATTTCAAGAGGCTGTTTCTCCACTCCGAAAAGTCCGAGAATCTCAATAACATAGGCGATAATAAGCTGGGAAACCACAATAAACATCACTGACCTCGCAGGCCCGAGCTGCTCCATGCTCTTAATCACCGTGTAGGTGATAAAGGTTCCGATCGCGCCGCCGAGCAGCATATATTTCGGCTCTACCTTTAAGAGTGAGGCAAATGAAGTGCGGTCAGATGCCAGCCAGACAGCCAGACAGACCAAAAGCGCCGTGAGCTGCACAAAGGCATTCGCCACCCATATCCCCGACTGTTTGGTGACTTGTGTGTTGAATACCCCCTGTATGCTCATCAGCGCCCCTGAAAGAATCGCGATCCAAAAACCCAGCATTATATTTTTCCTCCTGATTCTGCCTCGCGCATAAGCAGGCTCGAAATGCTTATACGCGGAAAAAGACAAGACAGTAAATACTGTCTTGTCTTAAGGTGCGCATTTTTTTCGTAATTATACCGGAACAACGCCTACTCGGCTTCGCCCTCCTCCTCGAGTTCCTCCTCCGCAGTTTCCTCCACGGGAACAGGCAGATCAATGTACTCCTCCGTGTAGGCCTCTCCGAGCACCTGCCCCATGATCTGCTCAGACAAAGCCTTCAACGCATAGTTTGCGTCGGCTCCCTCCCAGATCTTGGCAAAAGCGATCTCCAGCTCCACCCAAAAATTGCTGGTCTCTATCATTTTCGGCATGGGCACCGAATTCTCATATTCCAAAAGAAAGGCCGCCGCATTGGGATCCTCATAGGTCTTACCGTTTCCGTTACCAAACACGGGAAGCTTGCCGGTTCTTGCGAAAAGGTTGTCCGTATCATACATGGTCAGATAGACCGCAAAATCATTGGCCATCTCCTTCTTTGCAGAATAGCCGTTGACTGCCACACACTGCGTCACAGACAAGGAGGAAGATTCCAGCTCATCACTCACATCGGGCACTCTGGTCACTCCGTATTCATAGACAAAATCGCCTTTCTCCCTGGCCTCTTCCAGCTTGGAGAGGGCATCCGTTGTGGCTACCGTGTAGACGATCTTCCCATCCAGAAAGTCCTGCAAAACGCCATCATAGCTGATCTCCTTTGGATCGATGGAGAAAAACTGATTCAGATTCTGGTATACTCTGAGGGCGCGGATCGCATTCTCATTATAAATATGGATCGAATCCTCATCATCACCGTTTGTACCGCCTACATCAATATATTTACCAACTACAAAATAATTATAGAAAATATCCGATACATCCCATTTAAAAACCGCCTCCACCTGCTCCGGCGCGTCATAAACGTCAGCAAAGGACAAAATCCCGTCTATGGTCTCCGGAATCGCCTCCTCCAGTTTCGCTGCAAGCTCCTCCTCAGATATCTCTTCCTCCACCGCAGCCTCCCGGATCTCCTCCTCCACATTGCCGTTGTCCGCCTGTGTCTGTGTCTCTTCCGCCACAGCCTGATCACGCTCAGCCTCAATCTGCGCTTTCGCCCATTCTTCCAGATAAGTCTTGTTGTAGAGCAGACAACTCGTCTCATAGTAGAACGGATAACCGATCTGCTTACCGTGATAAGTTACCGCAAAAGCCGCAGTCTCCGGCAGCATATTCTCCATGGGAAGTGCACCCTCCGGCAGCTTCACTTCGCTTGCCAGCCCTGCCAGATAAGCTTTTTCCAGAGAATCGTTGCTGACAATATACAGATCAGGACCCTCTTCTGTCTGGAGGGATGCCTGATTGATGGTCTCCAGATACTCTAAACCCTGGGTGTAGACCGGCACCACGCGCACTTCATCCTGATACTCACTGTAGGCAACTGCAATACTGTTTAAGTAATCTGTAAGCGACTCGTCCGCGTACCACAGATACAAGGTCTCCCTATGTCCGAAAAGGGATTCATCCGCAGGCTCCTCCGCTTCTTCGCGGTACACCGTCATTCCTAATCTCCCCGCTCCATAGAGACCTCCCGCACACAGAGCGATGACAAGTATCATGACCAATCTTTTCTTAATCGTCACTTCTGCTCTCCTTATTACTACAAATCTCATCTTCTTGCGGAGAATGCCATTATCCACACACCTTTAGAACACTCTCGCGCAGGATCGTTATCATATCGTCTACATTTTCCTTCGTGATGACAAGGGAAGGCAGGAATCGAATGATGTTCGTTCCCGCATTGATCAACACAAGTCCTCTCTCCATCGCCTCCGTGATGATATCCCCCACAGGTCTGTCAAAAACAAGCCCCTGCATGAGACCTGCGCCGCGTCTTGTCTCCACACAGGAAAACTCTGCCGCAAGCTCGTCAAGGCGTTTTTCCAGATAGGCGCCAACCTCGCGCACATTCTCAAGCACTCCCTGTTTTTCAAAGAGTTCTATCACTTTGCAGATGGCCGCAGCCGCCAGAGGATTTCCCCCGTAGGTGGTGCCGTGATCGCCGGCCACAAGGGAATTTTTCCCCACCTTCTCCGTCATCAGGAAAGCGCCCACCGGCACGCCGCAGCCAAGCGCCTTGGCCGCCGCCATCACATCGGGCTTCACACCATAACGCTGCCATGCAAACATCTCACCGGTGCGTCCCATGCCGCATTGGATCTCATCCAGAATGAGCAGGATGTCCCGCTCGTCGCAGAGCGCACGTACCTTTTTCATAAACTCCTCCGTTGCCGGATAGATACCGCCCTCGCCCTGCACCGTCTCAAAGAGGATCGCGCAGGTCTTGTCGTTCACTTGGGAAACCACACTCTCGAAATCGTTTAATTCAGCAAAGCGGATATTGCCGATCATGGGCTCGAAAGCCTCCCTGTAATGGGGATTTCCCGTCACCGAGAGCGCTCCCATAGTGCGTCCGTGGAAAGAGTGGTTCATGGCTATGATCTCGTGATCCGTTCTGCCGTCCTTTAAGTAAGCGTACTTTCTGGCTGTCTTGATTGCTCCCTCGATGGCCTCCGCGCCGCTGTTGGTAAAAAAGACGCGATCCATGCCGGAAATCTTTTGCAGTTTCTTCGCCGCCTCGATCGCCGGGACATTGTAATAGTAGTTTGAGGTGTGAATGATCTTGTCGATCTGCGCCTTTAAGGCATCATTGTACTCTCTGTTATTGTAACCAAGAGCAAACACGGCGATTCCCGACACAAAATCCAGATATCTCTTTCCGTCCGTATCATAGAGGTACACGCCCTCTCCCCTGTCAAACACCACCTGATAACGATTGTAAGTGTGAAGCCAAACTTTCTCCGCTTCATCTATATAACTTTGCATTTGCGCGCTCATTGTTTTCTCATCCTCTCTCTATTCCATTCTGTCAGCAAGTGCTGTTTCCGTTCAGCCCAGCATCGTTTCCTTGTCCTGATCCGCGATGATCGCCGTACCGATACCATGATCGGTAAAAATCTCAAGCAGCAGGCAGTGCGCGATCCGTCCGTCCAGAATATGTACTCTGTTTACGCCTTCTCTGATAGCATCCGTGCAGTTTCCCAGTTTCGGGAGCATACCGCCGCCGATGCAGCCGCTCTCGATCAATTCTTCCGCCTGCGCCGCCGTCAGTCTGGAAATAAAGCTCGTCTTATCATTGATGTCCCTGTACAGGCCCTCAATGTCCGTAAGAAACACCAGCTTGTCCGCCCCCACCGCCTTGGCGATCGCACATGCCGCATCGTCGGCGTTGATATTGTAAGTCAAAAACTGATCGTCCAGACCGACGGGTGCAACAATAGGAAGAAAATCCTTTTCCAGAAGGTCGTAGAGTACCTTGGGATCGACACCGCAGATTTCTCCCACGAAACCGATATCCTGACCGTCCGCGTAACGCTTTTTGCACTGCAACAGTCCCGCGTCCTTACCGCTGATGCCGACCGCCCTAACGCCCAGCTCCTCCACCATACGGACAAGATTTTTATTCACCTTGTTTAAGACCATCTCAGCGATCTCCATGGTCTCGTCGTCGGTCACCCGCAGGCCGTTCACAAACTCCGCCTCCTTACCGACCTTACCCACCCATCGGCTGATCTCCTTGCCGCCGCCATGGACAATAATGGGCTTAAATCCCACCAGCTTCAGAAGTGTCACATCCTTAATAACATTTCTCTGCAGCTCCTCATTGCTCATGGCGCTGCCGCCGTACTTTACGACAATGATCTTTCTGTTGAATTTCTGGATATAGGGAAGGGCTTCGATCAGGACTTCCGCCTTCGCCAGAATCTTTTCCATTTCTTTCTGTTCCATGAAAGTGTATGCCTCTTTTCTTAAATTATCTTATCAACTTCGATAGTCCGCATTAATCTTTACATAATCGTAAGTGAGGTCGCAGCCCCAGGCCGCGGCTTCCGCCTCGCCTCTATGCATATCCACGATCACGCTGACTTCGGGAGCTGCCAGAATCATTGACGCTTCTTCTTCATTATAATCGGTCAACATACCGTTTTTGCAGATCAGCATCCGTTTCCCGTCTCCCTCACAGAATATATCCACCTGTTCGGGGTCGAAATCAATGCCCGCATAGCCGAGTGCACACATGATCCTTCCCACATTGGCATCATGGCCGTAGATCATGGCTTTCGTAAGGCTGGAGCAGACCACGGACTTACTCAAGATCCGCGCCTCCTCTTTGGTGGCGGCGCCGACCACTCTCGTCTCGAACAGGGCCGTTGCACCCTCGCCGTCTCCTGCCATCTTTTTGGCCAGCGTCGTATCAATATAGTGCAGTGCCTCCCGAAATGCCTCGTAATCCCTGTTCTTCTCCGTGATCTCCGGATTTCCTGCAAGACCGTTCGCCAGAATCACCAGTGTGTCGTTGGTGGAGGTGTCGCCGTCCACGGAGATCATGTTGAAAGTATCCTTTACATCCTCGCTCAAGGCCTCCTGCAGGAGCTCTTTGGAGATTGCAATATCCGTGGTGATAAAGCCAAGCATGGTACACATATTCGGGTGAATCATGCCGGAACCCTTGCAGCAGGCTCCGACGGTCACAATCTTTCCTCCAACCTCGATCTGCACCGCCGCCTGCTTGGGACGCGTGTCCGTAGTCATCATGGCCTCAACCGCAGAAAGCCCCGCCTCCGGCGTATCCGCCTTCGCCGCCGCAAGCTTCTCGATCCCGGCCTCTATTTTTTCCAGGGGAAGCTGCCAGCCGATCACGCCCGTCGATGCCACCAACACGGCATCCTCGGAAACCGCAAGTACATCGGCAGCTTTTTTTGCCGTCCGCTTACAGCACTCATACCCCTCTTTTCCCGTGCAGGCGTTTGCGATGCCGGCATTGACCACCACTGCTTGTGCGGCAGGAGAATGCTCCACGATCTCCCTGTCCCACAAGACCGGGGCAGCCTTCACCACATTGCTTGTGAAAACGCCCGCCGCCTTACAAGGCACTCTGCTGTAGATCAGGGACATATCCTTTCTGTTTTGATATTTGATCGCCGCCTCCACACCGGCCGCCTCAAAGCCCTGCGCCGCCGTGACGCCTCCTTCTATGATCTTCATGCTGTTCTCCTCTTTCCCGTTCATTCAGTTCGGAGAATGCTGCTTTTAGCATTCTCCTGTGCGAGACATAGTACTTCTTGGCGTCCCGTCCAATGACGGGACGTCTTTAGAAGTACTTCTCGCACTAATATACATTAAAAAAGGCGGCTTTGCAACCTCGCCGCCTAGGAAAGTGTTTCTCCGATCACCTTTTCAAGCTCCGTCACCATGGTATTCACCACAGATATAGCCGCCGGATCCTTACACATACTGCTCAGGAGAAGCCGGATGTGCAATTCAAAATTGGCAGGCAGAATCTTGCATTCTTCCTTGCAGATCTCCACCAGACGTTTTTCCCCCGGCTGCAGCTTCTCATTTAAGGCAAAGATCACATCAAAATAGGAAGCCAGAAAACGGTTCACCGTATGGTTGATATTCACCAGATCGCCCCGCTTCATCGCTTTGTCGATCTGTGCGATAACAGAGGGCATCCCGTACTTGATCAGATTCATGTGGTAGCTGATGATATTATGTTTTAATTCCTGAGGATAGGGTATGTTGTATTCCTCCTTCGCCGCCGCGAGGAAGCCTCCCTTATCGTAAGCAATGCGGCCCAGCAGAAGGTTGTGCCACAACCCTGTAGTACACTCATCCTGTGGCTCATACTGTCTGACCACTCTGTCAATGCCCGCAAGGAATTCATCCAGATTTCTGTAGACGATGTTAAGCTCTGTGCCGTCCTCCTCCATAATGCAGATGTCCTCACACTCCCGGTAATGATTATCCAAAGCCATGCTACTGCAATGGTTTTCCAGTATGCGCCGTCTCTCCTCCACCGGAATCGGCTCAGTGCTGTAAACATAGACATCGTAATCCGAATATGCGTCGTTTCTCTTCACCGCGCGGGAACCGCCCACTGCTATGGATCGCACCTGTGGAAATTTTGCATATTCATTAAAAATATCCTGTATCATTTCCTCTCACCACTCCTTATTTACCAATGCCCATTTTATCATAAACCGTACCCCTTTTTCAACTCGAAATCATTTCTTAAATGAAATGATAAAAGCAGGATATCCGCAAAGGATATCCTGCCCGGCTGCATACCTCGCTTTCAGGCCTGTTTCGGCGTCTCTACGGCTGCCGTCGTTTCCATGCCCTCCGGCATTTCCACGTTGGTCTCCGCATTCTGAGACGCTTCAAAGGGATCCTCGTATTCTTTTTCTTCCTCGTCTCCCCAGAGAGAATCCCACTCCTTATGTTCCTTATCCATATTCATGGCTGCCATCTCTTTCGCCATCTGATAGATTTCCATATTAAAATCCATCAGCTTCTTTTCATCCTGCGCGGGCACCCTGTCGCCCCGGCTGATCCTTCTGGCGATCTCCAGACACTTCGCCATCTCCTCGCCATATTCTTTCATGGCGTCGCCCTGCTGCTCGGCGACTATACTGTTAAAAATCCCGACCTCCTGCTCGATCAGTTCATCAAGCGTCTTCTCGTTGTTTTTAATCTGCCCGGAAAGCTCGTCGATCTTCTCCTGCAGTTCCTTTTCCCGCTGCAGATAGGCATCGGAAAGCTCAAAGGTCACGCCCTGTTCCTCGCTTTTCTTCCGTGCCTCCTCCATTTTTTTGCGATTTTCTTCCCGCTGCTTCACAAAATCGCTTTTTTGTCCTCTTAAAAGACCAAGCTGTTGTCTGTATGCTTTCTGCGCTTCGCCGATTTTCATATTATGTAAACCTCCTGTCAAGGCAAATTTCCATCTGTATTCTAATATCGGCATTTTCTCATAATTATATAAGCCTGCAGCGCATGTCACTCCATTAGTTTTTATTGCCTGTTTCAAGCCGACCATGCTATAGTGTAACTATCATTTGATCATCAAACTATATGGAGGTAAAAACATGGCAGATGAACACAAGAAGGGATTGAATGCCGAACTGGTAGGAAATGACCTGGAAAATTGCTGCAGAAAAGAAACGACCTACGGACAGTGCCAGAAGAGTGACTGCATCATAGGATACGGAAAATAGTGCATCAGCTCATACAAAAAGGAGCCTAAAAAGGAAGTTGCGCAGGGAATGGAGCATATTCCCGTAACGGACTTCAAGGTGTTTGACGAAGTGGAATTGGAAACGGCCATCGCACATATATTAAAGGAATGCAAGGACTGTAAAGAAGATCACACGGAGGACTGCATCATCAATGTGATAAGAAGCTGCTATGAAGTGGGGCTTTTGGGCGATGTACAGCCGTATGAAGGCAGTGCCCTGCAATATCTTATGTATATCAAAGAAAACTTTCCTGATAAATCTCTACATATTGCTGAACTTTACACGGGCTGATTGCCAACATGATCATGACAAGGGCAGCATACACTGCCTCATAAAAAAGGAGCTGTCGCACTAGCTAAATATTTAGCTGGGCGGCAGCCCCTTTTTTCTTTCCCTTTACATTCCGATCATAGCAGTAAACTCTTTCATCATCTCCGATATCTTGATCTGCTGCGGGCAGACCTGCTCACATCCTTTACATCCGACGCAGTTAGCAGGGCGCTGTTCCTCGGGCATACTGCCCACCGCCATGGGTGCGATAAAGCCGCCGCCCGTAAGCTTGTGCTCATTGTACAGAGCGATCAGTTCAGGAATGGGAAGTTTCTTCGGACAATGACTGGTACAGTAATGACAAGCCGTACATGGTAATCCCCCCTTGACAACCTCCTCATCCACCTTCCTGAGCAGAGCATCCGATTCCTCCTTGTTCAAAGGTTCATCTGTCTCATAGGTAGCAATATTGGCTTTCAACTGCTCCATATCGGACATACCGGAGAGCACCATCGTCACACCCGGAATGCTCTGTAAGAAACGGAATGCCCAGCCGGGAACCGTCTCTTTCGGGCGCATGGACTGCAATAAAGCAGTCAGTTCCTCAGAGGCTTTTGCCAGTTTTCCGCCCCGCATAGGCTCCATGACCCAGATCGGAATATCTGCTTTCTGTATCACAGCCGCCTTTCCCTGTGCATCCTGAAAATGCCAGTCCATATAGTTGATCTGAAGCTGACAGAATTCCATATGTTTTCCATAGGCATCCAGAAAACGCTGAATCACTTCTACGCTGCCGTGGGCCGAAAAGCCAAGATGTTTGATGCGGCCGTTCTCCTTCTGTTTCAGCAGATAATCCAAAATCCCATATTTCGGGTCAAGATAATCATCAATGTTTCCTTCATAGACATTATGGAACAGATAAAAATCAAAATACGGAGTCTGACATTTTTCGAGCTGTTTCTCGAATATCTCTTCCACCTTGTCCATATTTGAATTATCATAACCCGGAAATTTGGTGGCGAGATAATAGCTCTCCCGCGGATATTTGGATAGACATTTTCCTGCCACCAGCTCTGAATTGCCGTTATGATATCCCCATGCCGTATCAAAGTAATTGATCCCGTTCCTGTAAGCATAGTCGATCATTTCTGCGGCAGTATTCTCATCCACTACTCCGTCATCACCGTTCACCACAGGCAGGCGCATCATGCCAAGTCCCAGACCGGATAATTGCATATCCTGAAATTTTCTGTAGATCATATGCTTTCTCCTTTCTATTCAACAGACAAGGTCACCGTAACATCGCCGGTTTCTAAACCGCTCTCGGTTCCTCTTCATCTACATTATCAATTATTCCAATAGATGTCAAACAGATCAAGGACAGGCATTCTCTCCTCACTTTCTCACATTCTCACTTCCTCACGATCCGATAATAGGTCCGCGCCGTCATCACATAGCTCCCCGCATACAAAACTGCCACAGCTGCCGCAACACCGGCACAACACCGGATCAAAAGCCCGGTATCGAAGAACCGCAGGGCCGCCAGCAGGCTGTTTACCATCACGAGTCCGGCTGCGGTGTGAAGGAGCGCACCCGCAAGAGGCAGGAAGAATACCAGCAGGATCTGCCTGCGGATCGTTCCCCTGATCTCCGCGTCGCTCATGCCCACCTTCTGCATGATCCCGAAACTGTCCTGATCCTCAAACCCTTCCGAGACCTGCTTAAAGTACATGATGAGCAGGAGACACATAAAGAACAAAAGTCCAAATACCATACCGAGAAAAAGCAGGCCGCCGTTCATGGAACGATCACTGTCTCTTCCCTCCAGACCGTTTTCGAGCCGCAGAAAGTTCTCCTGTCCCTGACACCACACTGCCCATTCCGCGATCATGGCGTCTCTCTCCTTCTCCTTCCCATCAAGCAAAATATTCAACTGCCGCACGCCGCTGTGCAGAAAACCCTCCAGATCAGTCACCCCGTTTATCTTAGCCCATGCCGTCACAAAGTCGTCAAGTACTTCCTGATCCTTCACCACGATCACATACGAAGAAGTAAAGTTAAACATTCTGTTTTTTGCCTGCGGATACGGATAAATTCGCTCCGGTTCTTCCTTGACTGCCGCCTCCAGCCCCATAAAATTCACACGGTCAAAACCAAAAGGAGTCCCCGTGGAGTACAAGAGCACTTCATCCTTTTCCAGACTTTCGTCCTGGCCTTCCAGACGGTTATACTCATCCAGTGTAAGCAGCGTGACAGCATAATGATCAGCAAAACCTAATCCCTCGCGGATTGTAAACGCATTGCTTCCCTCCGCCTTGCCGCAGGAAAGCTCTATGCTGTTGTAACAGTCCAGCCTCTCTATATTCTGCCCGTATTTCTCTGCAAGCTCCCTTGCCTTTTCTTCCGCCTTTTCCTTTACATTGCTGTTCTCCGAATAGGATGCCACAAAATCATAAGGATAATCGTAATAGGCAATCTGATTCATCCCCGCCCACAAACTGACCGTACAAGTCAATGTAATCACCAGCATGGTGGAAAAGATACAGATATTGGACAATCCAGCCGCATTCTTTTTCATGCGGTAGAGCATACCGGAGATCGTCACCTGATTGGCCGGGCGATAGTAGATGCTTTTTCTCGCCTTTAAAAATCTTAAGAATGCCACGCTTCCCGAAGTAAACAGAAAATAAGTGCCTAATACTACCAGAAATACCGCCAGAAAAAAGTCTGTAAAGATCCTGCTTTCCAGCTCACTGGTGACGGAAAGGTAATAGCCGTACACCAGACAGACCAGTCCCACAGCAGTCCACAACCAGATCTTCTTAATCTCCTTCTCGCCTTTCCTGCTCTCGCTCATAAGCTCTGTGGGGTTTAGCCGGTAAAGACTCCAGAGGCTTCTTACATAAATGCAGAAGAAAACTATCGCGAAATACCGAAGCGTCTCTATGACCGCCTCCGCAGAAAAATAAAACGCCACCTCCACATCCAGCTGCGACATGCGGAGCAGCAGCAGAAACATCAGTTTATTCAGTACAAATCCCAACAGGATTCCGGCTGACACACTGACCAGATACAGTCCTGCATTTTCCCAGAAGAGCATGATGCCGATATGTTTCCTCTCCAGCCCCAAAAGGCTGTAAAGTCCCAGCTCCCTCTTGCGCCTTTTCTGTAAAAAGCTGCCTGCATAGAGCAGAAACAGAAATAAAATGATCGCAAGCAGTACTTTCCCGATGCTCAGCATCATCCATGCATAGGCTGCTTTGGGCAGTCTCTTCATCAGATCATTGTGTAACAGTGACGAAAACAGGTAGTAGCTGAAGACAGAAAAAAAACACGCCAACAGATACGGTCTGTAGATCAGCTTATTTTGTTTCACCCCTCTGACAGCCATCATAGGCAATAATCTCATTTTATTCATCATCCCTGCTCCTCCTGCGCCTGCATCACCGTCAGAGCATCCGATATCATGCGGTACATCGCATCCCGGTCATGCTCTCCCCTGTAGATCTGGTGGAACACACAGCCATCCTTGATGAAGAGCACACGCCCTGCATGAGCCGCTGCCTGAATGCTGTGGGTCACCATGAGGATGGTCTGTCCTTCCCCGTTGATCTCCCCGAAAAGTTTCAACAGCTTTCCGGACGCTTTGGAATCCAACGCTCCCGTGGGTTCGTCCGCCAGCACGATATCCGGTTCCGTGATCAGGGCACGGCACACCGCCGCCCGCTGCTTCTGTCCGCCCGACACCTCATAGGGGTATTTATCCAGAAGATCGTTTATGGCCAATTTGCGGGCAAGAGGCGTAAGCCGCTCCTCCATCTCCCGGTAGGCTGCCCCCGCCAGCACCAGCGGCAGGAATATATTGTCCCGCAAAGACATAGTGTCAAGCAGATTAAAATCCTGAAACACAAAGCCAAGATGATCACGCCGAAACGCACACAGGTCTTTCTGTCTGACCTGCGAAAGTTCCTGTCCGTTCAGCAATACCTGTCCGCTGGTGGCTGTGTCAAGGGAAGCCAGGATATTTAAGAGGGTAGTCTTGCCCGATCCGGATTCACCCATGATGGCCACATACTCCCCTTCTTCCACGGAAAAATTCACATCGCTCAACGCCTGTACTTTCACCGCGCCAAAGCGGGTGGTATATGTTTTCTTTACGTTTTTTACAGTTAGCAGTGACATATCTGTCCTCCTTGTAAGATTTTCTATATAATACACAAAAAAGGAAATGTCCTGCCATATATCCAGCTTACATTTCCCTGTCGTAACTTACATTTTTGTAAGGATCTCCTCCTGCGCAATTCCCAGAAAGACTTTCGTCCCTTCGTTCCTCTTCGATTCCACGCGGATAGAAAGCCCCAGCCTGTCCATGATCTGCCTGCACAGATACAGGCCGATTCCCGTGGACTTGTTCCCAAGCCTTCCGTTATATCCGGTAAATCCTCGCTCAAAGATTCTCGGCAGATCGCTCTCCTCGATTCCGATTCCCGTATCTTCTATGACAAGATAACTGCATCCTTCCGTAACACGCCTGCCTTCTCCATCCACCCCGTAGATGGAAATAGATCCTTTCTTTGTATACTTGAGCGCGTTGGACAGGATCTGTTCGATCACGAAAGAGAACCATTTCCCATCCGTGATCACCTGCGCATGACATTCTTCCAGATGCAGTTCCACTCCCGCGCCGCTGAAGAGAAGCCAGTATTTTTTCAGTGCCCCTTTCACCAGCTCTCCCACATCCAGCTTTGTAAAGGAAAGGTCTGCGGATATGCTCTCCATTCTGGCATAATGAAGGGCCATATCCACATACTGCCCCGTCTTGAAAACCTCCTCTCGAAGCTGTTTTGCGGTTTGTACATTTCCATCCGCATTCTGTAAAAGCAGATCCATGGCCGCAAGCGGTACCTTGATCTGATGCGTCCACATGGTATAATAATCCGCCATGTTCTGTTGTTTCTCATCAAGCTGCGTGATCAGTGTCCTCTTCTCTGCCTCCTGCGCCGCGATGATCTGCTGGTAGGCCTGCTCTATGGCGGAAGAAGTCTGCGGCAGGTCATCTGTTCTCTCCTCTGCCGGAAGAAGGTGGCGTAATTCCCTGTATTTTCCCCGGTATTTTATAAAATCCCAAATCAGATAACAGCCGCCGAGAAAGGCTGCAAGCCCCAGCGCATAAGTCATATTCGAAAGCGCGCCCTCATAGTCGTAGAGTGCGGCTATCATCATAAAAATAAGCGCCTCCGCGATATAAAGGAAAACCGGGACAAATCGCTCGCGCAGATATGCCGCCGGTATACTGGTTTTCTTATCCATATCTTCCCTCCGCCTCAGAACAGTTTATACCCCACACCTTTCTTCGTCTGAATCAGGTCGCAAAGTCCGATTTCCGTCAGACGGTTGCGCAGGCGGTTTATATTTACCGTAAGGGTATTGTCATCCACAAAGCACTCGTCATCCCAGAGGCGTTTCATCAGCATATCCCGGCTGACCACACCGCCCGCCGCCTCAAAAAGTGTCTGTAAAATGCGAAACTCGTTTTTGGTCAGTTCGATCCGGCAGCTCTGCGGTTTTTGGCAAATCGAAAGTGACATATCTGTCATATTCAACAAAATGCCACGGTATTCCAGCACCGTTCCAGGTGACGTAAACGCGTAAGCCCGCCTTAAAAGCGCCTGTATCTTAGCCTGCAATATTTCCAGATCAAAGGGCTTTACCACAAAGTCATCACCGCCCATATTGACTGCCATAACCACATTCATATTGTCTGAGGCGGAGGAGATGAAAATGATCGGCACCTGCGATACCTTGCGGATTTCAGCGCACCAGTAGTATCCGTTATAAAACGGAAGGCCGATATCCATCAGCACAAGCTGGGGCTCACAGGCAGCAAACTGTCCCATCACATCTGCGAAGTCTCTGACAGTCTCCACCTCATAGCCCCATTTCTCCAGATATTTCCCGATCTGCTCCGCGATGACCGCGTCATCCTCCACCACCAAAATTCTGTACATCGTTGCCCAGCCAGTCTCCATTCGCCTCTTTATCGGTATTCAGCTTTCCGCTGTTGGTTACACCCCAATATACCGCAAAGCAAGGAGGATTGCAATCATAAATCCTCAATACTCTTCTTGATATCCGCATTGATACCTATCGCTCTGTCTCCAAGACTTTCCGGCACGATAGCCTCCTTTAAGTTCAGACGAATCAGACTGATATTCTCATGTTCCCTTGCCAGCTTCTCAAACGGAAACCGGATGATAGTGGGAGTGTTAAATCCAACTCCTAATTCCAGCAATACTATATTTGCCGCCTTATCAGCCAGCATTTCCGAAAGGAATTCCCCAAATCGTCTCTCCGCCGCATGCCAGGCTTCATCCTCCACGAAATGTCTGTCTACTCGAAGATTCATATTCATAGCACCGCCGCACACCGGGCATTTCGGTACCAGCCCGGAAGGTACCTTACAATCTTTTCTCTCACGGTCCATCTGCCGAAACAGCTCCACGCCATCATAAGTTTTCGGATGGCACCCTTTGGCACACTGGATATGAAAATAGTCCCCCTGTGTACAGAAGATCTTTTCCTCCGAAAGTCCTGCTCTCTCAAACTGTTTATCCGCATTCGTGCTCAATACAAATATCTTTTTATCCCCAAGC
Organism: Lachnospiraceae bacterium; assembly: GCA_029067085.1. GTDB lineage: Bacteria > Bacillota > Clostridia > Lachnospirales > Lachnospiraceae > UBA3282. The sequence goes on from JAIEFE010000015.1 coordinate 177,721, forward strand.
ATTTCCAAAAGCGTCCGGTGCAACGGCGTATGATCCGCATCGATACCTGCCAAAAGCGCCTGCTTCGACCAGTATCCCCAGAAGGATTCTTCATCGGGATAGGGGTAAAAGCCTGCGGAATACATATCCTGCATATAGGGACCTCTTCCGTATTTCTCCTGAAATTCCCCAAAGTTTTCCTCAAAAAATCTGCCGCCGTACTGTGCCCCGGCTGCCGTGGAAAGACCCGCGCCCGCCCCAATTAAAACATAGTCGGCCTTTTGCAGCATGGCAGAAGCACGCTCTATCTGCCTGTCATATGCTTCCTCCTGGAACAGGTAATCTTCTGCCGGAGTGCCTGACAAAAACTCTTGAAATGTCATTCTGTTTTTTCCGCTCATCTTTCTTATTCCCTCCAACATGTTACCCTCTTTTCCGAACCGCTTTTACGGGACAATTTACAAAACAATTGCCACAGTGCAGACAATTATTCTGCCTGATCTTATATGGCTTTCCTTCTTCAATACATCTCTGCGGGCAATTTTTTACACAGGTTCCGCATCCGATACAGCTGTCTGTTATATCATACCCCTTTTCATGAATGATAGCATCTCCCAGCGTATAGCTTTCCCGAAAGATTGGATTGACACCCAGATTAAAATATTCGATCTCACCGCGATCAATACAAAAAATAATTCCTATGCTTCGGGTATCTCCCGGATATACATTCGACAGATACGGCTGTTCTTCAAATATCTTATCGCGCCATTTACTCTGCTCCTCCTCCGAAACCGCATATGCCTTTCCGGATAAACGAATCATCTCCTTATACTTTGTATAGCATAAGATCTGCACTCTTCCGTCCGCAAGCAGTTCCGCGCAAAAATTTTTCCCTCTTGCGGTATAAAAGTATAATGCATCCGGCTCATAATGAATAGCGCTGATATTTCTGATCTGCGGTGCCCCCTCGCTGTCTACCGTCGCAAATGCCAGGACACCGACTAACTCCATCTTCTTAAGACAAGTCTGTAAATCCATATGTATTACCTCCCTACACAATAACCTTTACTCTGCCCAGCTTTCTAGGCTTACTCTGCGGCTGTTCCCCATCGATGTAGCCCAATATCACAAAACAGGAACAGACATAATTCTCCGGAACTTCCCATTCCTCCATAAGCTTCCTGCCTTCTCCACCGGCAAATGTCTCCTCTCCCCTGGAAATGATACAGGAAGCGATCCCCAGCTCTGTCGCCTGCAAAACCATATTTTCTGCGATACAAAAGGCATCCGCTACCCGAAACATAAAATTGCTCTGTCCAAAGATAGCAACCACGGTAGGCGCCCCATAGAATCCGTTTTTTATCGTAGGATCATCAATGCTGCTGGGTTGTTCCTTCGATACATAAGAACCTTCCAAACGGCTCCTATCAAATTTTGCAAGATTCATGATGCCGATTCTGGTTGTCAATTCCGCATTATTTACGGCTATCATCATACTTCTTTGACCACCGCCTGCATTGGGCGCAAAATTTCCGGCTTCCAATATTTTATCCAAATCTTCTCTGCCGATCTGTTGTTTCGTATATTTTCTGATCGAATGTCTTGCCTTGATAAGGTCCATCAACATAATAGACTCTCTCCTGTTATCGTATTTTTCTCTTTCCAGCACTGTGGATCCGGTGCATAAAAATTACCGCCGCTTGTTCCCGCTGCTACAGCCGGACACCCTCTGCACCAGGGTTTCAATTCACATTTACCGCATTTTTCAAACTTCTCATACTCTCTGTAGCTTTCCATCTGACAGACCCACACATCTGCCAGTCTGTCATGAAATACATTGGAAACCCGACTGTTCTGCACCCGCCTGCATGCATACACATCCCCGTTTGGCAGGATCGTCATATGACAATTTCCGCAGTTACAGCCGCCATAAATCATTCCGTCTTTCGCATCCTTGGGGATTATAAATTCTCCTTTTTCATATGCATAGAGCGTCCATAGATGATCTTTTTTATTAAAATAAGTCTCACATCCGGCGGCCTCATATACTTTAAATTTCGCATCGCAGATTTCCAGCAAATCCCTATATTCCTGCGGCGTCATATTCGTGTCCTTCTCATCGCTCGTGGGACAATACCTTGCAAAGGCAAACACGTTTGCCTGATGCGCTACCACGGTATCTATGATATCCGGAATTTCCTCCCGATTTGTCCCGGAAACAGTCGTCATGATAACCGCCTTGATCCCCGCCTTTTTGATACAGTCTATTTTTTCCAGTGTTACATCGAAAGATCCCGGTTTTCGAAACCAGTCATGGGTTTTTTGCATACCGTCAAGAGACAACTGATACTTTTCACATCCCATCACTTTTAACATTCTGCATATTTCATCTGTCAGATGAAACGGATTCCCAAGGATGGTAAAGGGAATCTCTTTGCTTTTCAGTAAGGCAAGCAGCTTCCAGAAATCAGGATGCAGGATCGGATCTCCCCCCGTGATATAAAAATACGGAAGTCTGTGATATACTTTGCAAAAATCTTCGCAGTTTGCAACGACTTCCTGCATCTGTTCCCAGCTCATAGACTCTATCTCTTTACAATTATTTTCCGAAAAAATATAACAATGCTTGCAGCGCTGATCACATTCATCTGTAATATGCCATTGAAATGCAAAATACTCGCTCATTTGTTTCACCTGCTCTTTATCACAATCAGTCTCACTTGACTGTTTCCATTCTGAGATCGGCGGCCATCAAAAACAGACAGCCGCCAACGTCTCTGATAAGCTCTCGGTTTACTTGTCGGATGCGCCACATGCACTGCCGCATGCTGCCGGTTTTTCTTCCGGTTTGTCGGACGCCCCACATGCGCTGCCGCATGCTGCCGGCTTTTCCTCCGGCTTGTCGGATGCACCACATGCCGTTCCGCATGCAGAGCCCACATTTTTGTCCTCGTTCCATCCTGAAATGTTTGAAAGTGCCATGATACTTACCTCCTGTTCTGAATTTATGAGACTCTTGCCTCATTGCAAATTTATCATAGCAAGGAAATTCTGACGGTGTAAGTACGCACAATAAAGTGCCCGAGTAACCCCCGGGTGGTTTAGTTACCTTTTGGTAACCTCTACCTTTTCTCATAAAGGTATGTTACACTCTATTTGTAATGTTACATTCATTTTGAAACTATTGGAGGTTTATCATGCTTTCAAAGGAAAATCTGCCCGCATGCCCGGTGGCGACCACAGTACAACTGATCGGCAGCAAATGGAAATTGCTCATTTTAAGAAATTTACTTGTAAGACCTTGGCGATTCAATGAATTAAAAAAGGATCTTGCAGGAATCAGCCAGAAAGTCCTGACCGATTCCCTGCGCGCTCTCGAAGAAGACGGTATCGTCATCCGCACCGTATATCCCGAGGTGCCGCCCCATGTGGAATACTCGTTGAGCGAACTGGGGGAATCCATGCGTTCCGTTTTGAAGGCTATGGAAGATTGGGGTCTGGCTTACCAAAAATCATTCTCTAATTAAAGGTGCAAAAATGATACTAAACACTGGCAATCGGACAGATATCCCCGGCTTTTACAGCGACTGGTTTTACAACCGTATCAAGGAGGGCTATGTCCTTGTCCGCAATCCCTATAATCCAACACAGATAACAAAATACCTGCTTAAACCGGAGGTCATAGATGCTCTGGTCTTTTGTACGAAAAATCCTCTCCCTATGCTGGACAGGCTGTCTCTGTTGTCGGCATTTGATATGTTCTGGTTTGTGACGATCACGCCCTACGGAAAAGAGATCGAACCTCTTGTGCCGCCCAAAGAGCAGGTGATTTCTTCTTTTCAGCAGCTTTCTACGCTGGTTGGATGCAATCGGATGAGCTGGCGGTACGATCCCATTTTTATTACGGAGCAATATTCCGTTTCTTATCACATCGAACAATTTCACCAGATGGCAGAGACACTTTCCGGCTATACGGAACAGTGTGTGGTAAGCTTTATTGATCTGTACGAAAAGACGAAACGAAATTTTCATGGCATCCGCAGCGTCACGGATAGAGAACAGGAAACGCTGATCGCCGCATTCTCAGAGATTGCCGGAAAGAACCGGCTGCAGATACACCTATGCTGTGAGAACGCAAAACTTGTCAGGGAAAATGTAGACGCAAAAGGCTGTATGACAAAAGAAGTTCTGGAAGAAGCGTTAGGCTGCCGGTTAGATGTTCCGAAAAAGAAAATGGCGCGGCAAGAATGTTCCTGCCTGTTAGGAGCAGATATCGGTGTCTACAACACCTGCCCTCATGGCTGCCTATATTGTTATGCCAATTATGACAAAGAAACAGTTGAGAGAAATCACAAATTACATCGCGTGTCCTCTCCCCTGTTGATCGGGGAGGTGACAGCGCATGATGTTGTCAAACAGGCGGAACAAAAGTCCTGGAAAAACGGACAGTTGAGCATTTTTGATTTATAATCAGTAAATAAATGTTTTATCCCTTGCGCTTACTGAAAAATATACTTGCAAAAATTGTAGATCCCGCTGCTGATTGCCGGATTACCGTGATCGGAACCGGGGATTTCCCACCACACATGCTCTACCTTATTTCTCTCAAAAATATCGTGATAACTCTTGGGAAATTGTCCCACAGTGCCATCCTTGTCTCCGCAGCAGACCATCAAAAAAAATGGTTTCTCACTGGTAAATACCAGCTCATCCTCAGCGAATTGGCCCTCGTGCTCCATTGCCCAGTCTTTTCCCGGCACCAGACCGGGCGCCGGGGCGATGGCTCCCACATACCCGAACAGATCAGGCCGCTGCAGTCCGATCGCCAGCGACTCTCTGCCGCCCATAGAAAATCCCGCAATCGCAGTGTTTTCCCTACCCTCCGCAATGGAGTAATTCTCCTTAATAAAGGGCATCAGATCCTTCACCAGATCATTGATGAAATTGTCATAAGCTGCCACATTCTCTTTATCAATGGCAGTACACACATCCCTGGTCTTGCTGGCATACATATAGGGGTAGACAACGATCATCTCTTTAGCGATCCCCCCGGTCATCATATTTTGCATGATAATGCTGTTATCGTTCATATCGTTTTGCGTACCGAAAATACCATGCAGCACATACAGCACCGGATACTCTTTTTCCTCCGAGTACCCCACCGGCAGTACGATGTTTACCGGCCGCTCCTTCTCACAGGTCGTAGAGTAATAGGTAGTCTTGATCACATCGCTATACCTGGCATCAGCGTTTTTCTCAGCATACTCTTCCGGGCAAAAAATCTCGATTTCGCAGTTTTGCATCATCTTATATTTCATACTATTTTTCCTCTCCTTCCTTTTGCGCATCTAAAGTCCGATAACTCTTGCTCAGCAATCTCAGATAAATAACGGATGCCACAAAAATTGCGAGTCTGCACCAATCCGTGAAAACTGAACTCGGCAAAAACAACACTATCATATATAAAATACCCGTCACCAGATACACCACCCAGACTTCCTGTGCGAATTTAGCTATCTTTACGGCATCCAACCCTTTCATAATTGCCGCAACAGACGTACACACGAAATACGCCACCAGAAGCGGAGCCGCATGGTGTACAATACCGGCAATTAGGTCAATCCATGCCGCAGCTCCTTTCAGATACTCATCATACATACACATACGTTCTTCTGCCGCAAAATACATTATGTATGAAACATGATCTATCTTATCAGCATGAACGATAAATCTTATCACAAGAGCAGAAACGTCTGCAAAGCACAGTACCGCAGCTTTCCTGCAGGCGCCTATCTCTTTTCCCATTCTATATAAGCTTACCCCACATACGGCGGGAAACAATATCCTACCAAAGTAAAACAAATATAAAGCGTCAATAAACGCATCAACCGCGAATAACCATCCCGCCACAAAAAATACGGGCGGCAAAAACTCACAAAGCGCTTGCATCAGCGTCATCAAAAACACCTGTTTTAATCGGCATGCCAAGTTTTGATCGTTGTCCAATCTGCATATCTCCCGTAAATTCATCTAATCATGATATCATTATACACGATATAAAAGATAAGACAAAATATTTTTATAACCTCTTGACTCTCACGCTGCGTCATAGACTAAAGTGATGTTTGCAACAGATAACAGCCTTTGCAGTATGATGGGATTTTCAATTGGGAAAAGGAGGACTTACAGACATGAGAACCGTGAAGGAATTATCCGATTTAACAGGTATCAGCGTGCGCACACTTCACTACTATGATGAGATCGGGCTGCTTGCACCCACCAGAAAAAGTGAAGCGGGATACCGGCTTTATGACGATAAAGCATTGGAGACATTACAGCAGATATTGTTTTTCCGCGAATTTGATATTCCTCTCAAGGAGATTAGGTCTGTTATGGAAAATCCTGCCCTCGACAGAATCCAAATATTGCAGATGCAAAGGAAGATGCTGACGGCAAAAAAGGAACGCATGGAGCGTCTGATCGCCGGCATCGACGACATTCTGAAAGGAGAGAACAGGATGGATTTTACTATTTTTAACGAGACGGAATTAGAAGAAATGTTTCAGGCAATGATAGAACATATGCCGGAGGAAATAAGGCAGACAGCTATCAATGAATTTGGAAGTGTCGAACAGTGGAAACAGCATTATCTTGAAGCGACCTCATCGGAAAAGATGCAGAAAAACTATGCCAAGATGGTGGAATGGTACGGCGGAAAAGAAGCGTATCTTTCCGTTTTAAAAAACCCGGTCAGCAAAGAAGTGGCCGAGAGTTACAACAAAAGGATCGAGACCATCCTGCAAAAGCTGTACGATAAACGCGACTGTCCCGTGGATTCCTTTGAAGTGAAAGAAATCGTGGGCGAATACGGTTTTGCCATGAAACAGTTCAGCCAGATCAAAGACGAAAGAGAACTGATGCTGGCAAACGCCCGTTTCTACCGGAACGAGCCTTCCAAGTCAAATCTGGATCAAAAATACGGCGAAGGAGCCGCCGCGTTTTTTGCCCGGGCGATAGAGGCATTCTATTCGGAAAGCTGATCTGTTTCTCAGCCGCCTCAATGACACAATTCATTGGGGCGGTTATCTCAGAAAAAGCTGAGTGCCGCTTATGACCTGATCGGTAATAAGAAGCAGCTTGTTTTTCAAAAAAGGCGAAAGCGCTTCCTTAGTCGCTTTCTCATCCACGATCTCATTCTGTTCGGCCGCAAATACCAAAACGACTTTGCTTCTTGCCTGAAATTTTTTCAGGTAAGCAAACAATTCCTCATATCGTTTTTTACACGGAGAACAGACATACTCCGTAAAAGCTGTGCCCGTCATAAGCATCGCCATCGGTGCCACCTGCGCGCTCATTTTCTCCTGCCCCCAGAATATCAGATTCAGCCGGACGTTGCGAAAGATCTCATTGCTTCTCTTAAGCGCCTTTACGACTGCTGCCACCGCATCCTGAAAATCCTCCGGCTTCATGGTGGTGTCGATCACGATCGCCATTTCCAGATTTCCGCCCTGATAATTTCCGGGAACGTGCAGAATCGCATTGACTCTTTTTGCAATTTGCAGCGCATCTATCTCCGTAAGCTCCATAAAAACTTGCACATTCCTTTCGCCAAGCTTTTTTCAGTATACTATCGTCACATAGTGATTGCAAGATTTATCGAGGCAACGAAAAAAGACTTTACAAAAAAACGAAAATGAACAGTTGAAAAATTCTCCAGAGGGGTTTATCATATCATTAATGAGACTTTTATTGTTCAAATTATCGTTACAAAAGAGCTCCTGCAAGAGGAGGATCTATATCTGCACTGCCTGACCGATGATCTGAATAATGCGGAACTGATCAAACAACTCATTGATGATTACCGGCAGCATCAGAAGCAAGATATTTATATCCGATATATGAACCAGTTGACCAATGCCAATTCCAATACGAAAGGGAGATTGCCTATGTTGTTTGAAGAAATGATGGAACGTGGAAGAGCGGAAGTGAGGGACTATTATCAGTATAAAATTGAGCAGTTGTCTTCTACTAACGAGCAACTGTCTTCCTTTAATGAGCAGTTATCTTCTAAGATTGACCATTTGGAAAATCTACTCAGGCAGCATAATATTCAATTTGATTAAGTTAATTAATAGCGATAGAAGCAAACAGCCGAAACAGCATGACTACAAAAAAGTAAACATCACGAATCACCAGAAAAATAAGAAAACCAATCAAAAATCCGGCAGAATTTGCCGCCACATCATCCAATTGGCAAAACCCAAGCTGATATTTTAACTGCAATGCCTCTATACATACACTACAGGCCAGGGCAATCGGCAGCGCAATCAAAATATGGCTCATAGTTTTGCCAAACATCGGAAACAAGATGCCAAACGGAATAAACATAATGATATTTGCAAGCAAAAATGCTTTCTGTGCATCATTTTCATTCCATCTGACCAGAAACCGCCAGTCGACCGCCCCGTAATTGCCCGGCTCTCTGGAAAAGATCGTCAATTGCAGGACACAATACATATATGCGATAAAGAGAAATCCAACCAAGAGACGCCACCAAAAAAGCCAGGAAACTTTTTTATGCAGGCAAAATTTCCACACGGCGCATAATACGAGCAGGAAACAGGTTATTCCCGCCGCATAGGTGCAACCGGCAGGAAGATATGCTAATGCGGATTTTAATTGCATGATTACAAGGGCTTTTACGTAAGACATATTTTTGCTCCATGCTTTTTTTACATTTTTGGACTTAATGAAACTATCAACAAATATTCAATACTTGAAAAAACAAAATGACTATATACGGCTCTTAGCCACAGTTTATCAGAAGCCCAAATCATGCACGTATATTCTGATGCAGCGGAGCTATTTTAGGGTAGATACCTTCATCGGACAAACTTCCAAACAAATATAACAGCCCAAACATTTTGTTTCATCCACTTTTGGGTACTCAAAACCCTCTTCATCTTCTATCATCATTATGGCTGATTGTGGACAAATGGCATAACAGGCTGTGCATCCACAACATTCTTCCTTTTTATTAAAAAGTGCAGGCAACTTCCTTTCCACTATTTTTTTACCAGCCTTCTTTTTATTTTTCCAAACCTGAATTTCAGCTTGTTGATTATGCCGATTTCTCCATATTTCCGGGCAATATATCCAAAATCCTTTACATAATACTCATTCCAAAACTGTTCTCTTCCGATAGGCTTAGGAAATGGTTCTTTCAATGGCATTTGCATACTGTCTTCAATGCTCGTTGCTTTCCACTTAACCTTATTTTTTATAGCATTAAAAATATATTCACCGGAGTTAGTATTAATTAACACAATTGATACCCCTTTATTATCATCGAATTCCGGAGCTGCCTTTTCTATTCCCCAGTAATCACCAATTGTAATATCACCAGGATGTACAATTGATTTATATGGACACACATAACAGCTCGGTCTTAAAATCATGTGTCCGTAAAAAAGATTCTTAAAAATTTCTGCACTTACCTTTTTTCCGTTGTCAAATGAAAAAGTTTCGATATGTTCACGCCATCCGAAGTCCTGTTTATTCCGAAAATCTACATCATTCACTTTTGCCCCATGACATTTTTCCAGCCATTCCAAGTATGCGAACCATACCTTAGGGCTTGGTACTCCATGACAGATAATATCCATACAAATCAGGTTATCATAATCTCTTTTCAAAAATCCTTTTAAACCAGCAATTTGGCATGATGTCCCGGTAAACAGAATTATTCTTCCATCAAGCAAATCTGTCTGCACATTGCGGAATGTATTTCCCAGCCTACTCGGAATATACTTCGATCCACGCATTCGATTTCTCCCATCGACATGATCAGCCCTGATATGAACTGCTTCGAAATTCTGAGACAATGTACATCCATAAACTACTCCATTGTTGTAAGTAGGAAATAATCCAACCCGTTCATAAATTACAATAATTGTCAAAATGTACTATAATGATAGTTGATTCTACTTATGAACAGCGCTTTACTTGCACGTTGAAAAAATCCACTTAGAAATGTATACTAAGCGTACGAATCCTTTATTTCAACTACGCCGCTTCAATGCCAATGCCGCAGGCTGTCGCAATAGGCATCGTAGCCAAAATATGCCGCATCGATTTTCCCAGCATAGGAAAGAGAATTCCGAGCGGAATAAACATAGCGATGTTGGCAATGTTAAAAGCCTTCTGCTCATTGCTGTCAAACCATCTGGATAAAACAACCAGTCAATATGATCATAGCACGGCATTGGCGTACACGACAAAATAGTAAGTTGAAGCACACAAAAGCCATATGTCACAAAAACAAACAGCCCTATAACGCGAACACAAATCGAAATATTACCGTCAGCGTAGGCTTATTGTGAAAAGCCAGACACACGGACAGCCCTGCAAGCACGGCAATAGAACAAACCGCCGCCAGTTTGAAGGCGGTCTGCAGATATATGTAAGCTTCCTTTATCTGAAAGATTACGAGTTCCCATATGGCATCCATTTTTTCTACTTGGACTCGTCAAATTTTTTTGAGATAATCAAGCGATTTAATAAAAGGCTTCCATTGCATTTAAGTTTCTGTATCAGTACATCTCTTTTATGTACTAATCCGTATTTATATTGTATTTGTGCACGTTCTAAACGTGATACTGGAGATTGTGAAGAGATTCCATGCATTCCAAAATTCGTTAAAATTTTATAAATAGGTTTAAATTTAATAGTATTATTTTTAAAACACATTAGCATATAGTCATAGTCTGACGCTATTTTATATGCTGTATTGTATAGACCATAATCATCATATATTTTTTTACTCACAAAACACGTTGGATGATTGATCATAGCCGACTCAAGGAAATGATGGTTATTGAAAACAATTCCCATCTCCTTATTATTAACTACTTGTCTTAACATTCCATATATAATTTGATATGGATAATCATCCGATGCCTGACTCACCAATTTTAGTGTGTCCTTTTCATAATAATCATCACTGTTAAGTATTCCAATCAGCTCCCCCGAACATTTTTTTATTCCTTTATTCATTGCATCATAAATACCTTTATCCGATTCTGAATAATATTTTAATTTTCCCTCAAAAGCATTCTCATATTTTTTAACAACATCTACCGTTCCATCTGTTGACCCGCCATCAATAATAACATATTCATAGCACGAATATGATTGATTAAGAACACTTTCAATCGTCTTTTCAATACTATTTATACTGTTATAGCACACTGTTACTATTGAAATTTTTTTAAACATTTATTACCTCACAGATTTAAGAAATTTTTAGATCATCAAAATTCACAGCTATTTTCTATTTTTTATGGCATTCCTTATATTTATTCGACTTTCATTATGGATTCCTAATAATACTAATATGTATACTAAAAAATAAACCAAAAAAAGAAATAGGATTCTTACAATAATAGCCATTCCAGAAAAAGAAAAATTGAGCAAATATACTAAAAAGGATGCCACTACAGAGGCAAATACAAATTTAAGAATTTCTAAATCATGATACCATTTCCCAACGATTTTATTAGATTTATTGATAAAAAGTATTGCGTTAATCACTTCAGAAATAACTGTCGCAAACGCTGCACCGTTTACGCCTATAACAGGAATTAACACTGCATTTACCACAACGTTGACAATACATGATATATATATTGATTTTGCATATTGTTTTTCATTTCCTGTCGCTTGTAATACGCATACACCAAAAGTATAAGTAACAGCCATTACAATAACAGAAGCAGTAAGAATCAACATGGAATTTCTCCCGTTCAGATATTCTTTCCCGCCTAATAATAAAATAATATCCTCCGCTTCTACAATAAAGAAACCTGTTAAGCCCACACTAATTATTAATAGCAAAATAAATATTTTTCTTAAAACAGCACTATATTCATCTAATCTTCGATTATTATAATTGTATGTCAATCTAGGCAATGCTGCAGAAACGATTCCGGAAATAATTGTAACAAGCAGTGTTTTTATTTTTACACTAAAACTATATATACCCACCCAATAATCTGTACTCCAAATGCCTAACATTGTAGTGTCAATATTAGCAGATATCGTACTTGCAAACGAAGCCGAGAAAAAAATTAAGATAGAAATCCAGTGTTTTTTATATGCTAATTTAAAAGGATTATATATTTTTATATAGCTTCTAATATGAAATAAATTCATTAAATTAGTCACTATAATAGTGATTACTAAAATCCAGACATAAGTTATATAATCATCTCTATTTTTAACCAGCAAAAATATAAACACCACAGAAGAAGATCTCACTATAAAAGTTCTTATGGTAATGTATGTAAATTCTTCAAGTGCCAGATATAACCATTCCATTCCTACTGCATTAAAGAAAATAACCAATGAATATATAAACAGTAACTCTTTATAGGGTTTGAAATGATTCAGGCAACAAATACAAAAATAATAAATAACATAAGTAATACTAATCAGAAGCAAATTAATATAAATTAATTCCGCGACAGATCTTTTTAAGCTCTCTGTATCATCTTTTAATTTCGAACATATAAGAATACCATAGCTGGAAATACCTAACATTGAGAACAAACAAAAAAAATTATTTACCGCCGTTACAAATGAAATTTTTCCCATATGATCAGGTCCCAAAATTTGAGATACATAGGGAAAAACTATCATAGGTACCATTAAATTAATCGCAACCCTAATAATATTAAAAACAATATTAATTTTAATAGATTTCTTTTTCATTTAAGATAAGCCTATTTTTTGATAAGGAATGCACTTCCAAGTATAGTATACTGTCCATAAAAAACATATATAAACTGTAAAAACAGAGAAATTGCAATACCTACAGCTACAATTCCATTCTCTCTATTATTCGATTGTGTAATGTGCCTATCCGCGCCATTAATATCTTGGGAAAAAGCCCATTTATTAAAATATTTCCATAACAACGGCAAGCTAATAACATTAGCTACAACAAAAAATCTTATATCCGCAGTTGGAATTTTAAACAAACCTATTCCAACCATCATGATCAATAACGGAATCAATGAATACCTATACTCTTCTTTTGAAGAATTTCTGCTGTCATGTGAAAGTAAAAGACTTCGCATAAGGGAACTAATCATATATATAATATTTGTTGTAGAGTTCTCGTCTGTTCTGATCGTGTATGAAATGATCTGATGTCCTAAAGCATAGAAAAATCCATAATCCGTCTTTGTATATAAATTCAAACACCATCTTCCCAAAGGTATAATTCCCGACAGAACACCCATAATAAACAAAGGAATCAAGCAACAAATCATTTTCACAGCTACATTACTTTTAAACAGGGATATTATTAATATGGCAGCTAAGACTACCCAGAATATATGGTGTATTAGTGATGCTATAAGGATGAACAAATAGCCTGTAAACTTATTTTTATTCATCAATCTATAGCATCCGACCATTGCCAAAACAGCACCAATATTTTGCCGTACACCTGTTACCGCCACTAAATCTATGAATAAAATAATTGAAAGATATCCAAAAAAAACCGCTGTTCTAGACAAAGCATATTTTCTACAAACTGTTAGGAATACATAAAACGTTATTCCATAGCTAATAACACTTGTAACAACAATCAATACCTTGGGAATCCCCAATCTACTTATAAAGTAAAATAATATTGGATATAGAGGTGCAAATTTAAAATAATATTGCGAAAGGGCATATTTAATTCCATTTACCTGATAATTCTCTAGCATTTTATAATATCTATATAAATCCATACGATGATCTGGGTTATATAAAGCTAAAATGATTGAGAATATAATGATCGTAAATATATATAATAAGGGGGTTCCTCCCTTCTTTCTACTAAAATATCCAATCATAATCAACAAACCATATAGTATTAGTAACAGTTCCAGCATACTATCCGCATATCATATCGGTAAATTGATCAATTTGCCGATTGTTATTTTCCTTTCTACAAATGTTATTTCTAATTCTTTTTAGGAGAGACGTATTATGTAGTAAATTTATAAGCATCTGATAAATTCCCTCATCCGAATTTTCACATACAATTCCAATTTTCCCATCCTCAATCATCTCTCTAGCCGATCTTGTTTCAGTTGATAAAACGGGAATCCCTAGCACATGCGCCTCTTGGATCACCATTGGCGCAGCCTCCCGATATGATGGAATCAGTAAAGCATCCGAATTTTTCATATAGGGAAAAGGATTTTTCTTTTCTCCATGAAATATAATATTATCCTCAAGTCCTTCTTTCTTGACCAGTTCTCTGGCCTTTGCCTCTTCTACTCCCGTTCCTACTATATGCCATGTATACAAATTTGAATATTCCTTTAATTTTGCAAAAATTTTTATTCCTCTGACAATCCCCTTCTCCGGTCCAAACCTCGCAACTGTAACAAAATTTATTGTACTTCTTTTATAACTGATCTCCTCTTCGGACAATTCTCGTATTTCATCAATGTTGCAGCAATTTTCAACAGTACATGCTTTTTCATATAAATCGGGCCATGTATTAATAAATAACCTTTCACAGCTCTTAGATACGCTGGCTACTTTATCAAACTTTTTATATACTTCATAATTATATTTTGTAATCATATTACTTTTTTCTAAATCGGCATGTATAAAGGTACAATATTTTTTTGCTGATACCTTATTCAATACAAGCTCATTGGTGCCGCCATATAAACTGGCAGTTTTTGATTGCATAAATGAAATTACAATATCGTATCCTTCCATTTTATTGACATTTTGCATTGCAGTCTTATAAGCTGACTTTTGTGAAATATATTTACTTATACCTCCAATAAATAATCTTTTTATACCAACTTTGAACCCTTCATTCCACGCCTCCTTTTGTGTAATTCCTATTAGTCTGAGTAAATTGTTTTCGGGATAAAAATGTATATCATTTGGAAAAGCATCAAAAAATAATCCCTTATGTGTAAACATAAAAATATCTATTTCAAAACGCTTTGTTTTGCTTAATTCATTGATTAAATTTACAAACGCCCTTTCAATACCTCCAATTCCGGCATGTATTGTTACAAATAATATTTTAATTTTAGGTTTATTCATATTTTAGATTCCTTCATGTATTATGTAGATTACGATTATTAACCGTTCTTTTCTTCCCTTATTAATTTGTACATACTCCATCCTATTTCCGGCATGATATTTATTTGCATATTCACCATATATGTATATAAAGCAGAAATGTATGAATATTCTACGAATTGTCTATAATGTTGCAAAAGAGCTGCTCTATTTTACGAAAGCAAAAATCAAATTCATATTTTTCCTTAACGTACTTTCTTCCATTTTTTCCGAACATACTACGCTTTTGTTCATCGTTATACATAACCAAAATTGCATCAGCTAGTGCTCGTTCATTCATCCTTGGAACCACCATACTGGAACATCCTAGTGCAGTCGCCTCCATCAATCCCGGGACATCAGATATTATAACTGGTACTTCACACGCCTGCGCCTCAACTGCTGAAACTCCAAATGCCTCGGCCGAAGAATAAATAATTGCCAAATCCATATTTGACCACTCTTGTGCCGCCTGTTCCTGTGAAACAAATCCAAGCCATGTGGTAATATCTGCAATCTCCAATTGATCGGCTAATTGTTTATATTCGTCTTCACATAATCCTTTACCAGCAATTCTTAATTGTATGGGTATGTTTAAGTTCTCATGACGTACAATGGATACCGCCTTTAACAAATAATCTATCCCATACTTAGGCGCAAGTGTTTTGATTGTTCCAACAACAAAATTTCCATCTTCTTCTCTATTTCGCTTTTTGGGGGAAAACAGATCCATATCCACTCCAAAAGGCGTAATTTCAAACGGCTTATTTGTATATTTTCGCCCTTCCTTAGCCATCGCGTTACTCGTGGAAAAAAGATATGTTGCCTTCCGCAAACTATATTTGAGCATCATTTTATGAAATATGCTTTTTTGCGGGAACTGATATATGTCTGATCCCCAAACAGATAAGACATATTTTTTTATACCAGATAAAGCGACAACCGTACCATAGCTAGTTGCATAATGTACATTAACAATATCCGGCTTTATTTCTTTTACTAATTTATTCACTTTTATAAATTGCAATAAATATTTAATCTTCTTACCATCAGATTCTTGAACATCTACCCCACTATCGATCCAATGAACATTTACATTCTCAATTATTGCATTTGTAAAAGAAATTACATCTACCATATGTCCTTTGCTTTGAAACCATGTGCACCATTTGCGTGTATGATAGTTATCTGCGGGAGCAATAAAACATATTTTCATGATAAATTGACCTCTTTTCAAAGTCCTTTGTAAGCTGTTAATTTACTTTCTTTGACTATAATCTGCAATCGTAATTTAACCGTGTGAAATATCTTATAAGCCATTAAAAAACAGCATCTGAAAAATGATAATTTTTCAATTTTTCTATAAACAATCCATTGATATTTAATTAGCCCTGCTTTATTGATTGAAATAGAATTTTCCCGCTCCCTATGATATCCAAGCACCTCGTTTAATCCATAAGCATATTTGGCTCTCTTTATAACTTGCAGCCACATAACAAAATCATTCCTCCTTCTTATATCTGCGGCATAAAATTTCCCTAAAACGCTTGCATCATAAATAACAGTAGAATTACCCGGACAATCTCTAAGAATAGCATCATAGTCATATTTCTTCAAACATGAAACAACAATTTTTTTTTGTTTGCCAAGTTCATCAATTTTTCCATAATCTGTACATGTAAAATTATAATGATTGGCTTCCATAAATCGAATCTGACGTTCTAGCTTACTGGATACCCATATATCATCGCTATCTAAAAAGGCCAAGTATTCTCCTGTTGCCATCTTAATTGCATAATTCCTTGATTGTGCAGCCCCGGAATTAATATCCAATTTAAAATATTTAATATGTGTATTTATTTTTTGAAACCGGGCAATCACATCAGCGGTTCTATCAGTAGAACAGTCATCAACAATTATCAACTCAATATTTTTATATGTCTGTGATACTACCGATTGTATTGCCTCACCAACAAACGCCTCGCAATTATAGACTGGCATTATAACTGAAACTAGTTTTTCCATCTACTATATAAGCATCTTTCCTATTTTGTTTTCTTAAAACATCCGCCGTTCCCCTGTCTCCGTCTTCATCTGTCTCACCTCCTCTTCGCGCCCCCTGTGTACTCCCTGGAATAAACAGTACATTTAAGAAGGTCAGCATAATCAGTTTCAAGTCAAGAAACAGGCTTCTGTTTTCTATATAAATCAGATCAAGGCGCAGCTTATAATATGCGCTGGTGTTATACTTCCCGTAAAGCTGCGCATAACGGGTCAATCATAAAAAGATCTAATTCACATCGTTCTGCCGGCGCATAGCTCTGTACCGCCTTTTCTCCATTCCAACCGGCAAATAAAAATCCTGACACAAAGCACGCTGTCATTGCAATTACCATCACAATTTCATACTTTATGTCAGGATTCATATTATGAATTTATCCAGTTTATTTTAAATTTATAGACCTAATTCCTTGATCAGCTGCTCCTGATATGCCGGGTCTTTAGCAGCACGCTTCAAATCCTCTATCCTCTCCTGCTCAACCAAGATGCTGTTCAGTTTATTGATAAGCTCTCTTCCTTCTTCTCTTCCTTCTTCTCTTCCTTCTTCTCTTCCTTCTTCCCGAATGGTTCTCTCATATTTTTTAACATCAAATTCTTCCAGCAGCATACCTAACACCTCCGAACGGTATTTTCTCAGGAAATCAGCCAATATATCATGGTCTATGCAGTAGTCTATTGCCATGTTCAGCGCTTCATTCAGTTTGTATCCGTCTGCCGTATACTGCCTTGCTATGTTTACAAACTCGGCATATTCACCCAAGACCCTGCATTTCTCCATCAACTCCGTGTTGTGACCATGGTTTATGTTTATAAATCTTACCTTAAGCTCTATCGATGCATCCCTGTCCTTATTCTCAAATGAGTCCGACAGCAACATAACCTGTTCTTCCGGCATATCTTTTTCACCGTTATAAAAAACCACGCACTGCGGAGTCGGCAACAAGAGCCTTTTCGTGCCGAATATGCTTCTCCCTGCCTGTTTCACAAGAATTTCATATTCCTGCGCAAGGTATATCAGCATCCGCACTGGCATGTTGGGGCTGAACGTACTCTGGTGTTCGTACATGTTCAGAGTTCCCGCTATTATGAATGCAATGTCGTTTTTCATTGTTATGTAAACTGCATTCTCAATAGTTACTACCTCAAACTTTGATGTGTCCTGATAGTCGGTTCCGTTAAGCGCATTGTAAAGCTGTAGCAGCGCTTCCCTGTCCTTTTCAAACAGGAATCTGAAAAGCCTGTCCTTTACTGTCAGATACACCTTTCTGCGTCCAATCCAGAAAAATCTTCTGTCCAGAATAGCGAATATCTTACCATGCTTCTTTTTTACCATATAATCCTCCCTGTTCCGGCAGGATTAAGAAGTTATGGCGGTATGCAGAAGCATCGGCTCACATTTTTCGTACCGTCTGAACTGTTCTAAAGTTCCTGCCATTTTTAATTGAATGTTTAGAAAATCTGACAGAAACTGTCCGAATGTGCGAACTGCACATTTATTAGAATTTTCCTGATGGATATATCATATATGATTTCATATTGGCTGTCAATCATTTTTTTACGGAATTTTGGCACAGTAAAATCCTAATATAAAGTATGAAATTGTCAAGGTACTATTTATCTCATAAATATTTCATTGCCAGCAAGCCATCCCCATCACACCATCAAATTCCTATCTCCCAACTCCATCCTCATCAACTGCACCGCCTCGTTACTGAACCCTTCCGTACTTTCCGGAATAAATAAAATCTTCAAAGTCAGCATGATCAGCTTCAGATCCAGGAGCAAACTCCGATTTTCTATGTATATCAGATCCAGCCGCAGTTTATCATAAGCGGAAGTGTTGTATTTCCCGTAAAGCTGCGCATAACCGGTCAAACCGCTTTTCACTTGCAGTCGATACGCGAACTGCGGCAATTCTTTCGTATATTTTTCCACGTTTTCCACCCGCTCCGGCCTTGGACCTACCAAAGCCATATCTCCCTTAAGTACATTGAGCAGCTGGGGAATCTCATCAATACGAAAGCGTCTGATAACCGCGCCCACTTTTGTGACACGTTTGTCATTAACCTCGCACAACATAGCGCCGTCCTTCTCAGCATCCATTATCATGCTCCGAAACTTAATGACATGAAACTTTTTCCAGTCTTTTGTATAGCGCTCCTGCCTGAAAAATACCGTTCCGCCATCTTCCCATTTGATCGCTGCCATAGTGATCAGGGTGATCGGAAGCGTGATGACCAGACCGAACAGGGATACTCCGATATCCATGCCTCTCTTCAGAAAGGCCATCATAAGCGACTCCTGATAACAACTGTGTTTCATCAGAGGGTTGTCTATAAAATGCCTGTTCTCAAAACCGCACGCAACGATATCCGTAATAGTGGGCGTCACATAGAATACTTTCTTTTGGTTGACACAGTAATATATCAACTCTTCTCTCATGCTGTAATCAATCTGATAGAGAATAACCGTTTCAGAACAGTCTATGGCAGCTTTTATCTCTTCCATGTCTTTCTCCACAGACACTTTGCTATGTATATGGAATAGTCTCCATGATTTCTCTTCTATTTTTCTAAGAAATTCTTTCACGCTTTCATCGCCGTAGATTACCGCCGTCTCCTGCGGCGGAACATGTCTATGGTAATATCTTTTGGCAGCAATCGCCCAGAGACACGCGCTGGCAAACTGTATCATGACAGTGATCGATCCGGGCACGATAGACACATATCCCCGTGCAATAAAGCAGCATTCCACATAGAATACGAGGTCTGTGATCCCAAACGCAAGGAGCTGTGAAAAAACAGTCTCACCAATGGAATACTGTGCAACCTTATCCGCCCTGTATATCCTTACCAACCTGTAGTAAATGGTACAATAAAGTAACAGAGAAATGGTTCCTCCCAGCAATCGATGACTGCGAAAAGCAAAAAAGTTATAGTAAAATATCCATATTAATCCAAACAGCAAGAGCTGTATCGGAATGATCGCTGCAGACAAGATCTTGGAAAAATATTTTTCTCTATTGCTGTTTCTCTGATGCTGTTCTGCCACTACTTTTCCCCTCTTTTTTACGCAGTCAAAATATCCAAGTACTTCCTTGATACACTCTATTCTCTCAACAAATCGTCAGACGTACCGCCGCTCTGCGCGGCAGTACGCTTAACCCCACACTCGTATAGAAAAATATCAATGGTTCCAATTTTGTTTCTTGAATTACTTACTCGGCATTTCAATAAATGCCAATGTTCCCAGAGACGTCATCTCAACTACGACATGATCATCTCTGATTTCGATTACATCAACCTCCAGCCACCGTCCATTGGAGATCTGGAAAACCTTAATATTCTGTCCGGCTCTGACACCTTTCATATAGAAATTCACCTGCGCGGTCCTAAAACCTGATACGGATGCCTTAACGCGTGCAACCGTCAACAACCTACCACCCAGTTTTGCAGCAAATATCTTGGCAGAATCAACAATAGCGGACGTTGGCTTGAACAGCGTGAATACCTGATTACTGGGAGCGCCGTTGATGATAACATGACCACCCTGTCCGATCGGCACAGGATACTCAAGTCCCGGAATCGTTACGAGTACGTTATTCAGATACTCACCGACGGTCTTTCCTTCCGCTGCCGCAGCCTCTATCACAGCTGCCGGTATGGAAGAAGCTTCAACTGCCTGGCCGGTAGGTTCCGGCTTTGACTCGCATGAATTCCCGGATACTGAAGATGCATTCCGACTTTCCGCCGCAAATACGGGCACGGCAACCAGCATGGCCCCTGCCAGTACAAGCGCTATAAACTTTTTCATTGGAAACCCTCCTTTCTTATTCTAAGTGTGGTTTATATTCACGTTTCTAAAACGCAAATATCTTGTTTAGGAAATATCTATTCTGTGACAACCCGGCTGATCGTTCCCGCCTCATCCTGCACCAATGCGGCAATCACTACGAATTGGCTCTCCGCGTCGGGTTCCCTCTGCGTTGTGAGTGTGATCAAATAAGAATAAGCGCTGAGGTTATCCCATCCTTCCCGCAGATTCATCGTCATATCTCTGGTTCCGTACAGGTCGTCCAGAAACTTATCGCAGCCGGACAGATATGTGAAATCATAGGTACGGATCAGGCTTGTATTCTCTCTTTCATATGCGGCAAAAATCTCATACGTCAGCACATTTCCATCCAGATACACATAGGCATATTCGTGGCCCGCAAAGAAATCAGGATCAGCAAATCGATACAGATCTGCAAACAAACCTTTCTCATCCGCTCCTGTTTTTCCATGCAGTACGGTGTTAAAATCACACATGCTCGTCAAATTGGCCAGTTCGATATAGACAGCTCCCGTATCATCCTCTTCTCCATAGGCATTATGATCCTCATAATAAGTATCAGACTGTTCACTCTGCAAAACCGGACAGTCTATTGCCGTGTCCGGAATATAGATCCACGCGAAGATATCAGGATTTTTTTCCCTTAATGCGCTGAAGTCTATCTGTGCATCCTGTGTACTTTCACCTGCGAAACCTTGTGTCTGCCGTGATCCGAAGCCTTCTCCTATATTTCCTGAACCTTCTGTCTCGTCCTCCGGCAAATCTATTTCATTCTCCTGCACTTCTTCACTGTAATCTTTCGTATACATCCATCCACACGCACTGATCGTGGCAGCGATCAACACCAAAACTGCTGTGACGCCTGCTTTTTTCATACTGCTCCGCATATCTCTACCTCACCCTGCGAATAGATTTCTACTCGACTTTTTCATAGAACACGTCCAAAATCAACTCATATAAGGCTTCCTCATCCGGATAGAATTCTTCAAATTCTTCTCCCATAACGGTTTCCCCTTTTAATAGATAAAAATCATTTTCATCAAACGTATAATTTGACTGAATGGATGCCAGATAAGCTGCCCTGTCCATAGAAATATCAGTAACCATCTGGGGCGTTACCGCCATATAGAGATCTAACGCTGCAGAAATATTTTCTCTCGCCGTCTGTCTGGCTTTATTGACCCAATTAGTCAAATAATCTTTCTGTCTGGCCAGACGCATATCTGCCGAGGCAAAAACATCAGTGTCCCTGTATCTCACATAGCAAAAAGCGCTTTCTCCGCTTAAGTGCACATAGCTGCCCTCCACAAGGCTTGCATCTGCGGCAGTCAGATCCTCCAAAACCGTCACATCTATGCCGCCTACCGCATCATTGATCGTAGGAATGGCACTCATATTGACGGCGGCGTATCCATGTATGGGCAGCTGGTAAAACAGCTTTTCCACTGCTTTTTTCTGATATTCACAACTCTTCTCCATTCCGTCGCCAAAGCCGTGCTGCACGGCAAGCTGCGCTTCTGTGGTGGTGATATATGCGCCGTCTCCGTTGTAAATATCAATATCCGTCATGGTATTACGATTGATCCCGATGATCTTAACGCTTTTATCTTTCGGATTCATAACTGCCAGAAACAAGGCATCCGCCTGTCCGCCTTCTGTTCCCTCTTTTACCGCTACCGCATCACTGTTCTTATCAATTCCCATGATGAGAAAGGTGAGAATATCCTCATTGTATTGATAGATGGTATCCTGATATTTCACCCATCCATCCCGCCATCTGATCTGCTCTTCTTCCGACAGCTCACTGTCGCCTATCGTAGTCTGCAGCTGTGGCCGCATCCCGTTCGCGGCACTCATCAGACTTCTCTTCCCCATGGCTCTGGCAACTTCAAAGCCGCCCATAGCCAATCCGCATATAAGCAGAACAGAAGCCACTGCTGCCAGAACAACTTTCCCGGCCGCTTTGCCAACCCGTTTGATCTTCTGCCTCCTGTCTGCCCTCCGTTCTTTCTTTTCCTGCTCTTTCTTCTCCTGCTCTTCCTGCTTCCGACTCTCATAAAAATCTTTTTGAAGCTCTAAGCGAATCTTTTCCTCTTTCTCCTGCTTTTCTTTGGATTCCGGATCAGATCCATACTCGCCATAATATTTTCCGTAATACTTGCCATAGTATTTTCCATAGTGTCCGTAATACCCCTTACTGCTCATATCAACTTTATTCAGGACAACCCCCAAAATACCGCTTCCGGCTTTCTCAAGCTGATCCTTCACCTTTTGGGCAAAGCGGTAACTGATCGCATTGTTTTCTATCACCAATACGGTACCGTCACAGTTTTTAGCCACTACGGCAGCATCTATGACACTTCCAAGCGGCGGGGTATCTATAATGATGTAGTTAAAGGGTCTTTTCATAACATTCAGCATTTCGGAAAACTTTCTGCTTCCGAGAAGTTCACTGGGATTAGGCGGCACAAGACCCGAAAAAAGCACACACAGTTTAGGTATATCCGTTTCACAGATCGCATCCAGATATTGCGTTTTTCCGGTCAGGCAATGACTCAAACCGTATTTTACTGCGCCGGTCTTGTATCGTCCTATCAATACTGACTTACGCATATCCGCGTCGATCAGCAGCGTCATATTACCGGCTTCCGCAAAAGACTTCGCCAGCTCCATGGCAACACTGGATTTCCCCTCATGCGCCATACAGCTGGTAATCGCGATCACCTTGATATCATCACCGCAAAATTCTATATTGCTGCGCAGTGTCTTGAAGGCTTCCTTGATATAAAAGTCGTTTTTCTTTTGAAAATAAAGCTTTACCTTCTGCATCGTTAGTTCCTCTTGCTTTTTCTCTTTTTCACAGCGTTCTCTTCGGTAATCACCGGAATCATCGCCAGCGTGCTGAGTCCAAGATATTTTTCAACATCCTCCGAAGCTTTGATGGTGTCATCTAAAAAGAATATGACCAAAATAATTGCGCATGCTAAAAAAGCCCCTGCAGCACTTCCTATCAATGTCCATTTCATAACGCTCGGGCCGGACTTTTCCATAGGCATATTCGCCGTTTCCACCACATTGACCGCCTCGATATCCATGACGTTCTGAATGTGTTCTCCCGCCACCTCTCTGATACAGTTTGCCATTCTCATGGCCAATTCCGGATCCGTATGTTCAACCGTGATAGATACGATACGCGTATCCACAGGCGTATGCACCGATACCTGTTTCATCAGATCTTTATATTCCATACCCTCTAAAGAGAGCTGGTCGATCACTTTCTCTATCACATATCTGCTGTTGATCAGTTCGGCGTAATCTTTCGTCAATTGCGTTCCCATCTGTACATCAGTATAGGTAACTGCCGTATTATCTGTTTTATTCAGTATATAGATCTTGGTGGTCGATTCATAAACCGGCGCCAATACATAAGCGCTGACTGCAAAGCAGATAATCGCTGCTATCAGTCCGGCACCCAGGATGATCCAAAACCTGCCAAGCAGAACATGAACGATTTCCAACAGATCGATCTCTATTTCATTACTATTTTCCTGCTGTTTTTCCATTCCCTCTTCTTTCTGCCTTTCAACGCCAGGCTATGTCTTTATCTTCGATCACACACAAAGCATTTTCACAAAACAATCTATCAGCGTAATCCTCACCATACTTTTTTTTGATCCATTCAGCGCAATCTGAAAGATAAGGCGCTCTCTTTTTCATATCATGAGCATCTGTTGCGATAAAATGAACCTGCCTCTGTTTCAACATATCTCTGAGAAAACGCTTGGCTTTCGATCCGAATTTTCCCATTACGCTGCCCGCATTCACCTGAATATAACAGCCCATTTCTATCAACTCATCTATTCCGTTTTTTTTGGTGCAGACATTCTGATACCGTTCCGCATGAGCCAGAACAGGATAATATCCTCCCATCAGCAAAGAATAACAGCCATTGCGGATATAATCGTAATCCTCTAAGGGATTAAACTCCAAAAGCACATAGCGGGAACCCGCCAGAGTTGCGGAGATATTATCTTCGATTTCCTGCAGAAGCCCGCTTCGGTAATACAGCTCACTTCCTAAGTACAGATTTATCTCTATACTTTCTCTCGCCATCAGCTCCCGCAGTTTTTCCAGCTCGAATGTCATTTTAGAAAAATGCACATTCCGATGTCCCGGCTTATTATGCGGCGTAAGGATGATTTCAGATATACCGTCGTCCATAGCGCATTTAAGCATTCGCATACTCTTTTCAAAGCTTTCTGAACCGTCATCTACTCCCGGCAGAATATGCGAGTGAATATCGATTAAATTTTCCATTTGTCACCACAAATCATCTGTTTAAGCTACATTTCGCTATATTTAAACTAATATTTTGCTCCATTATAATAGATATAATCTTTTATGTCAACTAAAATACCTCATTAAATTTAGCGAATAGCATATATATGTAATGTACAATCTATTACATAAGAGGGGAAAGACAATAGAAAGGGTATGGTTGCCATTGATGTATGAAAATTTTCTCCCCGACAGACTGGCCGAATTAAGATTACAAAAAGGCATTTCCGCACGCGATATGTCCTTGTCATTAGGACAGGCAAATAATTATATCAATACCATTGAAAACAAGAAATCTCTGCCATCCATGCAATCATTTTTTTATATCTGTGAATTTTTGGAGATTACTCCACAAGAATTTTTCGACAAAAATAACTCCAACCCGACAAAATTAAAAGAATTTATAGAAGAAGCACAAAAACTGGATTACGAATCGTTTTCACATATTCTCGGCATCATGAAAGCGCTGAACAAGCGATAACCTGACGCTACCCGTTAAACGCTGTGATATTCTCCTCATTCAGTGTAAAATCGTAGTAATTCAGGTCTTCCCGTTTGGTCCAGCCGATCTGCTTCCAGAAGGCATTTCCGATGTCATTCCGGGTAAAGGCGATCAGCGACACCTTATTGATCTGCTCCGCCTTCAAGGCTTCCATACAAAACACCACCATCGCCTTGCCAATGCCGCGCATACGGTAGTCTTCTGCTACGCACACATGATACAGGCACCCTCTTCTGCCGTCATGACCGCAGAGGATCGCGCCCACGATCTTACCTTCCTCCACCGCCACCACGCTGGTATCGGGATTTCTTGTAAGAAAGCGCGCCACACCCTCTCTTGAATCGTCCAGGCTCCTGATAGCAAAACCCTTGATCGTCATCCAGAGTGCCTTCACACCATCATAATCCTCTATTGTCATCTTACGAACCATATCTATACCTCTTTTCTTTTTTCCTTCTCGTTGCCTTAAATACATTATGTAAACCAACAGGTGCCGCCATTAATTATGTAAACAATACGCCGTTCCAGTGAAATTTTATGTAAACTATTCACCTTGCAGTTCCACCGCCGTATATTCATGTCCCACATAGGGCAGGAACTTCTCCAGAATATCCTTCATCCGTATTTTCAGGCTGACGGTGTTCACGCATGGGTGGCACCCCACAAACTCATCCCGCAAAAGTTCGCCGTCAATCAGGAGGCGCACACGATGATCCTTATCATTCATCAATCCCATCACGCTCACCGAACCCGGTGTGATATTCAGAAATTCCTCCATATACTCCGCCTCCGCAAAGGAAAGACGCGCCACGCCCAGCTGCCCTGAAAGTTCCTTTGTCTTGAACTTTTTCAGCCCCGGCATCATGAGGAGATAGAAATCCGTCTTCTGTCTGTTGCACAAAAACAGGTTCTTACAGATGTGAAGCCCCAGCGCCTCATCCACGTCATGGCAGTCCTCCACCGTCGCTGCCTCCTTGTGATCCACTCTCAGATAAGGAATTTCCAGCTTCTCCAGCAGGTCATATACTGCCATTTCTTTTAAAAGTCTACCCTTGGGTGAGGGTTTTGTGTCAATTGGCTTTACCGCCATTTCCCGTTCTTCCATATCCGTGATTCCTTTCTCTTATAATTCCAGCATATATTTGCAGCAACTGAATCGAAAACTAAATATACATAATAGGAAGCGCAACCAGATTCTCCCTCAAGTACGTTTTTTGATCGATTAGACAGAGAATCACACCCATTCCCCTTTGTTTCTCTTTCACTTTATCCAAAACAGGATTCGCCGCTCCCATCTCTGACTTTGGATTTGCTGACATCTTAATTTCAACAGGATATAACACCCCGTTTTCTTCTATAACAAGATCAATTTCATTTTCACCGGCCGGATTCTTATCCCTGCCTCTGTAATAATAGATACTGAACTTATAATCCATCACCTCATTGGTATATGATTTCAGGATTTCCGATACCATAAAGGTTTCAAACATATTGCCCGCAACAGCCGAACATTTCAACGCATCAGACGTCAGCCATCTGGTAAGATAACAGGCAAGTCCGGTATCCCTGAAATAGATTTTCGGCGTTTTAACCGCTCTGTTTAAAGCGGAAGCGCTGTACGGCTGTAATAGAAATACGATTCCTGTCCGTTCCAGAATAGAGATCCATGTTTTGACAGTCGGCTCACTTACGCCTACCTCGCTCGCAATATTGGCATAGTTTAACATCTCACCCGTTCTCGCAGCGACAGCCGTAAGAAATTTCGTAAAGGTAATGCTGTCCGCAGAGATCAGTTCGTTAATATCTCTTTCAAGATAAGTCGATACATAAGAAGCGTAATATTCCTGCCATTCCCTATCCACATCGTACAGTTCAGGATACGCCCCTCTGTGAATAGTTTCCCACAGGTCTGTATAGGGCTTCAGCTCTTTTTCACGTCCCTCAAGATATTCCTCTGTCGGGACAAAATGTCTGTTAAACTTTACGCCGTGTATTTCACGCAGGGACAGCCCTGTCAGCTCTGTGACTGAAACTCTTCCTGCAAGGGACTCACTCATACCTTTCATCAGTTCCAGATTTTGTAAGCCTGTCAGGATAAACATACCTCTTTCTTCAGTCTCATCAACGATACGCTTGATATCTTCTAAAATACTGCTTTCCTTCTGAACCTCGTCAATAAATAAAGGACATTGATGATTCAAAAAAAAGAGTCCGGGTTCTTCTTTGGCCTGCAGCCTAGCCAATCTGTCATCAAAATTCACTCTGTTATATTCGGGAAATTCATGCTTAATGAGAGTTGATTTTCCAACCTGTCTGGCTCCCGTAACCAGTGTACACTTGCTGCCGGAAACCCGCCTCTTTAACACTTCTGCGACAGCCCGTTCTATATATGACATGCTACGCCTCCTATGGCAAATCTAAAATCTGATTTTATTTTATACAAAGGATGCGTGCTTGTCAAACTTCTTCTCTAAAATCACGGATTCAGCCATCCCGCTTCAATCGCATGGTCAATATTATCCGAAACCCATGCATACACCCGCGGCATAAATTCTTTGATGACCGCCATTCTTTTCTCCACCGCAGCGCGATTCGTGCCGCTTTCCACCCAGGTGTGTCCGTCCGTCAGCGTATTGTGAAAGAATGGCTGCAGTCGATCCATACTGGCGGCGTACTTCGCGTCAGCGGTCTCCATGGCGTCAAATTCCTCCCAGAAACTGCGGAGCATCCTTCCCTGTTCCACAGGCAGCCCTGCAAAAAGCCGGTCTGCCGCTTCTTTTTCTCTCGCTTCCTTATCAACGTTTCCCGCCGCATCATAAGCGAAAGTATCTCCGGCTATGATCTCCACCAGATCGTGCACCACGCACATCTGTACCACTCTGCCGATATCGACCGGCTCCTCAGCATACTCGGAAAAGAGCATCGCCATCACGGCAATGTGCCATGAATGCTCCGCATCGTTTTCCCTGCGGCTCTTGTCAATCAACAGTGTCCGCCGCAAGACGGAAGTCATCTGATCGATTTCCGCCGTAAAGAGAAACTGCATGTCCATGCGCTCATCGCCGCTCGACTGAAAATCCTGTATTCCCATTCCATCCTCCCTCTCTTCGCTTTCATCATTACCGGATTACTTCCGCCCTCAAAAATCTTTCGTATAACTATACACCCGTTTCAAATAATATTCAATATATTTTTATTTTTATGCATAAAATTCATTATATTCATGATAATTATGCATAAAATACCTATTGCAATCTCCTTTCTCATGATGTATATTGTTTTCAGGACGTAAAAATACGATCAATATACATTAATGAAGGAAGGATTGAAAACCATGAAAGAAAAAGTAGTTCTTGCTTATTCCGGCGGACTTGATACCACGGTCATCATCCCCTGGCTGAAAGAAAATTTTGACTATGAGGTCATCTGCGTGTGCGGAAACTGCGGACAGGCGGAGGAGCTCGACGGACTTGAGGAGAGAGCGCTCTCAAGCGGTGCATCCAAACTCTACATAGAGGATCTGACGGATGAGTTCTGCAACGACTTCATCATTCCCTGCGTGCAGGCTCACGCGGTCTACGAGAACAAATATTTGCTCGGCACCTCCATGGCACGCCCCGTGATTGCGAAAAAGCTGGTAGAGATCGCCCGCAAGGAAGGCGCTACCGCTATCTGCCACGGCGCGACGGGAAAGGGCAACGACCAGATCCGTTTTGAGCTGGGCATCAAGGCTCTGGCTCCCGATTTAAAGATCATCGCAGCCTGGAGAAATGAAAAATGGACCTTAAACTCCCGCGAGGAGGAGATCGAATACTGCAAACAGCACGGTATTAATCTTCCTTTCTCTGCGGATTCCAGTTACAGCCGTGACCGCAACCTCTGGCACATCAGCCACGAGGGTCTCGAGCTGGAGGATCCCGCCAACGAGCCGAACTACGAGCATCTTCTGGTGCTCGGCACCACCCCTGAGAAGGCACCTGAGGAGGGCGAGTACGTGACCATGACCTTTGAAAAGGGCATCCCTACCTCCGTAAACGGAAAGAAGATGAAGGTGGCCGACATCATCACCACACTGAACGAGCTGGGCGGCAAGCACGGCATCGGCATCGTTGATATCGTGGAAAACCGTGTCGTAGGCATGAAGTCCCGCGGCGTTTACGAGACGCCGGGCGGCACCATCCTCTACGAGGCGCATCAACAGCTCGAAGAGCTGATCCTTGACCGCGACACCTACGCGCTGAAGGCTGACCTTGGCAACAAGTTCGCACAGGTCGTCTACGAAGGCAAGTGGTTCACACCCCTTCGTAAAGCGCTGCAGGCCTTCATCGAATCCACACAGGAGTATGTGACCGGCGAGGTGAAGTTCAAACTCTACAAGGGCAACATCATAAAGTCAGGTACCACTTCGCCTTACACGCTCTATAATGAGAGCATTGCCTCCTTCACCACAGGAGATCTCTACGATCACCATGACGCGGAGGGCTTCATCAATCTCTTCGGCCTTTCCTGCAAGGTTCGCGCCATGAAGATGCAGGAGCAGGGCGAAAGGTTACTTTAAATCATGAATTCTTTTGATCTTATTCTCTTATATGCTGCCATCGTCAATCTGGTCAGTTTCATCGTGATGGGAATAGACAAACGAAAGGCCCGAAAACGGGCCTTTCGGATTCCGGAAGCCACACTCTTTGTGCTGGCCATCATCGGCGGCAGCCTCGGTTCCATCATAGGCATGCATCTTTTCCGCCACAAGACAAGACACTGGTACTTCCTCTACGGAATGCCGGTGATTTTGGCTTTACAGATCATTTTGATCCTGACACTGCTCTTTTCACCGATCGAACTGAATTTTTGGTAACCCGATCGAGCAGGAAGAGCCTGCTCGATCACGAGATTTGCTTCGCAAACTCGAACTACAGTGTCACGATCACGCCGCCGTCGTTGGCATACATGCTGCTGACGCCCGCCGTGTCCATGATCACAATTCGTCCGTAGGAGGCGCGCTTTTCCATGAGTTCCCGCATGTAGGCTGCCCGCTCGGGGCAGTTGCAGTGGGTGATCATCAGCGTTCTCTCCTGCGGATTTTTTACATCCTCCAGCAAGTGATCTGCCATCTTCGCGAGCGCCTTATTGACGCCGATCGCCTGGCCTTTCTGTTCGATCACGCCCCAGTTTCCCACCATCACGGGCTTAATGTTTAAGGTGGATGCCACCAGCGCCTTCACACCGCTCAACCTTCCGTTTTTGCGCAGTGTCTCTAGATTATCAAGCACAAAGTAGGTGCGCATCTGCCGTTTGAAAACTTCTACCTTCTCCACCGTCTCCTCAAAGGAAAGCCCTGCTTCCTTAAATTCGACGATTTTTTCCGCAAGCTGCGTTTCCCCGCAGCTCGCGGATTCCGAGTCTATCACATGGATCTTCTTTTCTCCGTACTTCTCTGCATAGAGGCCCTTTCCCAGCTCCGCGCTGTTATAGCTCCCGCTCAGATGGGAGGAGAGCGTTACCACATAGACCTCATCAGCCTCATCGTGATAGGCTTCTCTGAAGTTCTCAGGAGAAGGGCAGGACGATTTTGGACAGAGCGGATAGGCCGCCACCCTCCGCAAAAATTCCTTCTGGTCAAAGGTCTCGTCGTCCTGTATCACGTAATCGCCCACCTCCAAAGTCAGCGGGACACTCTGAAAACGCTTGTCATTTTTATACTTTGCAGGCAGCTCACAGCAGCTGTCCACTACGATCTTATAATTCATACAGCCTCCATAACTATTTTATGTAGTTTTCATTACTACCTATACTAACATAGAATAACATATTTTGCAAATCAGAAATATACATTGCAAACAAGAAGCAATTATTTTACAATCAAAGAAGCAAATCAGCATTGATACCGTCAGGAGGGATCGCCATGTTTGATATCAAAAAATTAGAATGGACAAGAGAACCAAAGGATTTTGACATCAAAGAGGATAAGATAGAGATTATTACAATGCCGCATACCGATTTATGGCAGCGGACCTATTACCATTTCAGAAACGACAATGCCCCTGTCTTACAGATGAAGATCTCCGAAAAATATTTTTCCTTTATTGTAAAGACAGAGTTTGAAAGCAAGCATCGCTTTGACCAATGCGGCGTCGTCATGTATCTCAACAGTGATAACTGGCTGAAAGGTTCTATTGAATATGAAAATGAAACTTTTCAGCATTTAGGCAGTGTTGTTACGAATCACGGCTATTCCGATTGGGCGACAACAGCAATTGATGCATCCATTAAATCTATGTGGTATCGCTTGAGCCGCAGAGAAGATGATTTTTGTATTGAATGTTCCGAAGACGGCGTTCATTTTTCGCAGATGAGGATATGTCATATGTGGGATGCCACCGATGAGATCCGTTTTGGCATCTATGCATGCAGCCCGGAAGATTCCTCCTTTAAGGCTGTTTTCACCCAGATGGAGATAACAGAGTGCAAATGGCTGGCGCATGACGGACAGCAGCCGGATGAAGAATAAAAATCATAGTTTACACTGTTGTAATTTTCTATAGAATAAATGAGGACGCATATGATCGCACTGAAAATAACAAACGTAAAACAATTTATGGCAAAGCTGCTGGCCGGAGAGGATTTCGACGCCTTTTTACTGGAGGAGGCCGTAATCAGCACTTACAACACCTTTACGATAGACGGCCGTCAAAACAGAGCGTTCTACACCGCCGAAGAGTGGGATGACAAAGAGATCAGACCCTATGAATTCACAGCCTGGAAAACGATCCGGCCTGTCTGCTTCGATCTGATCAAGGGAAAGCGCACGCCCACAGCCTTTCAGTTCGTGCTGCATCTGATGCCCGACCACACCGCCGCCATCCTGAAGACAGGAGACACCGCCGTTACCGCTGATCAGGTGAAGGCCTTTGTCCTGAACATTAAATATGACGGCACTGCCCTCACACTCATTACCGGCTGTGCTTTCCATACCTTTCTCTTGGATAAGACGCCGGACGCGCTCTGGGATCAGGCCGTCAGACAATTTTTAGGAAAGCGGCAGATCGACTACGAAGAGGAGTAATTACCACCACATATTCTGATAGGTGATCGAGTAATCTACCGCCGCCATCACCATGGCAAACAGCATCATCACAGCCAGCATAACAATTGCCGGGAAATCATAGATAAATTTGCAGTTTTTTGCATTGCTTTTGTAATTTTCCACCAGGATCTCGCATCCGAGCAGAATGAACACCACCGGCCATAGACGGAAAATCAGCTCATAATGCAATGTCGGCAATGCGATATGCACCAAAAACAGGATGCCGAATAAGATCAACGTGAGTCCGAATGTGACGGAGCCGACCCGTCTGCAGCGCTGCACTTCTGAAACTTCCTGCTGTTCTAAAGTTTTCTCATTTTCCAATACTTGCATACCTTACTCCTCTCTTTCCTGCTAACATTTGATATCAGCCCTTCCGCTGATTTTGCTCACACAGTCCGCTTTATTTGCTTTCTGTGTCTGAAGGATTCTGCTCATTCTGTTCAATTCGCTTTACCGGCTCCTGCGCATTCTCATCCTCAAGAGACAGCTTCTTCCCGCGAAGAAGAACAAAGCCAAACCAGATGATCGCAATCGCAATCAAGATTCTCGGTACATCGTTCCGCATGGTATAATAAAAGAACTTTATTACCGGATTGTTAGGCCCGATATAATTCTGCAACATCCCAAAACCTACATCCCACAGCATGGAAATACCGATCAGAATGAGAACGACAGCCGCAATGCCCCTGCTTTTGCGGTCCAGATTAAACCGTGCCGCTCCAATGCTGTCAAACCCCAGAAGATATTCATCCTCCAGCGCATAAAACCGTTCATCATTCAACGAAGCGATATTGTTGGCGTGAAAAAAGGAGTATATGTAGATCACTACGGGAAACACGGCAAGCACATCAAGCCCCGTCAGGTTCACCAATGCGATAGAGATCATAAATCCCAGAAGGAAGCTCAGCCCCATCTTCATAAAACCCATGTACAAATGTCCTGCCCCCGGGCAGAAAGAAAACACAAACGTCCAAAACCTGTTTTTCTTATTCTTCATCTTTTCAATCCTCCCACTCGAAATTATTTGTAAAATAATCCTTTACTTCCTGCAGATACCGCTCTCCGGCATCTTTTCTCTCCTGTTGTTTCTGATAGCGTTCCCACACTCTGTCGATGTCCTGATTCCTCTCAAAAGCCGCCTGTTCCCACTCATCCACACCGGTCGTCTCCTCATCCTGAAGGAAAGGAATTGTAAATGTATGCCGAGGTCCGTCAGGCGCCGTCTGTCTTTCGGCCGGTATCAAAAGAAGCACCGTCAGGGCTGCAGCCATTCCCGCCAGCACCTTAACGCGGTAGGAAATAAGCCGTCTGTTCCTCTCCTGCTTCCTCTGCCTGTCAATTCTGCGAAACACATCCTCCTTCAAGTGTCCCGGCGCGTGGATCAGTTCCCGCTCTTCCACCTGTCCGATCAATTGCAGCAATTCATCATCTGTAAAGGAATCCGGAAGGGGAGTATCGTATCGATATCGTTTTTCTCTCTCCTCTGTTATGTTATGTATCATGCGCCCTTCTCCTTTTCATACATCCTGCGAAGCATACTTCTGGCCCGGTAAATCTGCGTCTGCACGGTCTTTTTCTTCACGCCCTTTTGCCTTGCGATCTCCTCCGCAGAAAGCTCATCGTAATAGTAGGCCTTTGCGATCTCGTCATAGGGAGGTTTTAAGGACAGGCATCTTTCAAGCAATATCCTTCGAACCTCCTTTTCCAGAAGTATGCTTTCCGGTGTCTGCTGCGTGGCTATGTCGTCCCCGGAAAGTTTACCGACTCCCGGACTCCCGCCATTCTCCGACCCGTCCGGCGCTCTTGCGCCATCCTCCCCCATATCCGCTACGGGGATGCTGCGCCGCCCCGCGCTCTGCAGATAGTCCAGACACTTGTTTGTGGCAATCCGACACACCCAGGCCTTTCCGTTTTGTCCGTCAAAAGTTGCCAGATGTCTGTATGCCGCAAGAAATGTCTCCTGCGTCAGATCCTCGGAGGCAAAGTAATCGGCTGTCATCCGATAGCATATGGAAAAGACGAGATGCTGGTAAGAATCAATCAGCGCTGATAATTGTTCTTCCCGTCCGATAGTGTTTGCCCCCTCTCCTCAAACCAGCTTTTTTCTTGCATCTACCTATTATAACGGAACTAAAGTCCATCCGTCTTCAAAAATTTTATTTTTTTGGTTTCGGTTGAAATACAAGACTTCCAAGATAGCCGAAGATCAGCGCAGCCGCACAGCCGACAGCTCCGGTTTTAAAGCCGCCCTGAAACAATCCGATAAAGCCGCTTTCGTCCACAGCCTCCTTCACGCCCTTCATCAAGATATTGCCATAGCCGAGAAGCGGCACGCTCGCACCTGCACCGGCATACTCCATAAAAGGTTCATACCACCCGAAAAAGCTGATCAGGGCACCCGAAACCACCAGGAGCACCATGACACGCCCCGGCAAAAGCTTCGTTTTTTCCAGTATCACCTGCACCAAAGCGCAAATTGCGCCGCCCACCCAGAATGCATTCAGATAATCCATCGTATTTTCCTCCATATATATATTAAAAAACAGAGAATACCTCTCTTTGGTATTCTCTGTCCTTTTTCATAAATTATGCAATTGTTTCCGCGATTTTATTTACGATTTCGCGAATGGAAAGCCCTTTGCATTCCACTTTAACGTCCGCATAGCGATCATAAAGCGGCAGCCGCTCTGCGTACAGCCCGTCCAAATCCTGCCCGTCTCTCAACGTCACGCCACGCTCGGTGAGGTCGCCAAGCCGCTCTCTGATCTCCTCCAGCGAAAGTGCGAGATACACGACCGTACCGATCTGCTTATAGTGCGCCATAGCCTTTTCTCCATAGACTGCGCTTCCTCCGGTAGCGATCACTGTCCTCTGCACCTCAAGGGACTCACCTGCTGCTTCCTCCAGCATCCAGAATCCTTCCACACCTCGCTCCGTTATAATCTCATGCAGCAGCTTTCCTTCCCGGCTCTGAATCACCAGATCCGCATCCACAAAGGAATACCCCAGCTTCTTGGCCAGTACCACACCCACCGTGCTCTTTCCCGCGCCGGGCATACCGATCAATATGATATTGTTACCGCTCACAATGAATCGAAACCTTTCCAATTATGATATACTTATGTAAACCTAATAGCCTCTGTGCGGGCATCTGACTTATTTCAGATACGCCATAACCTCCACCTCGCACAACACATCCTTGGGGAGCTGCTTTACCGCCACACAGCTTCTCGCGGGTTTCTCAGTAAAATACTGCTCATAGACAGCATTGAAAGCCGCAAAGTCAGCCATTTCTGCCAGGAAGCATGTGGTCTTTACCACCTTTGTATAGTCCGTGCCCGCTTCCGTGAGAATCGCGCCCACGTTCTTCATAGCCTGATGCGCCTGCTCCGTCACATCGTTTCCCTTGATCTCACCTGTGGCAGGGTCGATGGGAATCTGTCCTGATGCAAACAGAAAATCTCCTGCAATGATGCCTTGAGAATAAGGTCCGATTGCTGCCGGTGCCTTATCTGTTGATACTTTAGTTAACATAACTTTGTTCCTCCTTTTTTCTATTCTCCAAACCGCGCCCGCACATAAAATCCTCTGGCGTTCTCGATGACCTCAGTCACCACGCCCTCCCGCTCCAGCATCCTCTCCCGAAAGGGAAAATTGCCGGACATTGCAAGCGACGGGTCTATGGTATAGTAATAATTGCTGGGGAGCACGCCCTCTGTCACCGTGACATGGTCACCCTCTTTGAGAAGACCCGGGCGTTCCATCTTAAACTCCATTTCCCGCATGCTGATCCACACTTCTTTCTCAATCTCATATGACGGATGCCGGACTGATGAGCCATATCCTTTTGGATGCCGCTTCCGTACCAGATAAGTCTACCACAAAAAGCAACAATTTACAAAATTACATTGCATCTCCTACTTCTAACTTCTTCTGGTAATTTTCCAGCTGATGAAATATTCCGACTATATTCACAACATCCGCTCTAATGTTAAATACTATGGTATAATTCATCCGACCGATTACAGACTCATGGTACCCTTTATCTGCCAAATATCTATCCCTGCTATATGGAAATTGCAGCGGATTTTCTTCCAAACGATCATATATATGATTCATTTCATCCAGTAAATGTTTGGCTGCTTGTTTGTTTTTTAGCTGGTAAAGCAAGTAATGCAAAATATTATCAAGTAATTTGTCCGCATGTTCTGTAACGACCAGATTATATGCCATACTTTTCCCTCGTCCTTGCCAAAGCTGTTCTGGCCTCTTTTATTTGTCCATTTTCTATCTGCCGTTCTGATATCTCAATATCCCGATATATAGCAAGCTGACGCATAGCACTTTCATAAATCTCCATACTCATAATAACCATATCGCCATATCCATTTTTAGTAATATAAATAGGTTCATCTGATTTATGGCACATATCGGAAATTTCCGAAGTATTCTTCAAATCTTTAATTGGTATAATCTGTGGCATATTACATACCCCCCTTTTTAAATATGGATAAATTATACCATAATTATCCCTTTATCTCAACCTAAATATTCCCCTTGAATTACTTTGTACATTTTTACATCTAATAACCTGAAACACTTTTCACTTTCCATTTCACTAGTTTACAACTGTTGGTTGCGTTTTCCCTAAAAAGAACAACCTTTAGTGTATGTACGTTATCCGTATATAACTGCTACAATAAATAGAAAATAGAACCAAAGGAGAAAATGAAATGTTCGATGTCAAAAAAATGGGTGAGCAGATAGCATATCTGCGCATAAGAAACGACTACACGCAAGAACAGCTCGCAGAGAAATTAAGCGTTTCACCACAGGCGGTCAGCAAATGGGAGAACGGAAAATCAGTTCCCGAAGTACCGCTGCTCTGTGAACTGTCCAAACTTTTTAATTGTTCCGTAGATCGGATTCTTGATCCATCGTCATGTGTTTTGCATAATATAGACTTTGATTATGAATTCCTTGTCAAGCCGAGGCTTCCAGTCGCTGATTATTCAGGTCCCGAATGGCCTAAGAGCATTTCATCCGCCTCTTTTCTTACTGCGTTAAAACTGTTTTTTGGATTGGAGCAGCGCAGGGACAGCAGAAACCGTCAGATAAACGATGACGAGGAATACATTTTGCAGTCAGCTATAACGAATATATGCTTCGGATATTCCTATGGACCTGATGAATTGATTCATGACAGCTTTTTCATTTACGGCTTAGACTATGAAATGCATGCAAAGGCAGATTATTCGGAAGAGGAATTTATCTCTCTTGCGTGCAGACAGATCGAGCACGGTTATCCTGTTATCATCATCCCGAAAGAATATACGGATACTATTTTTGCTGTCGGCTTCTCCGACCATGGACGAACTTTAAAAGGACTTGGATTCTTAGAGGGAGACGATCAGAAAAATGCGCGGATGAACTTCGATCAGCTTGATCAATATGCCGGCTGGTACAAAATGGACTGCGATATCATGACGCTCAAACTTTTCCATGAAAAAATGCCGTTAGCTAAGGCATGTGTGAATGCACTCCTCAGAGGGATAACACTGTTAACAAACAACAGTCATTACGGCGAAGACAAAATGCAGGGTTATGGTATGGTTATCTACCGGAACTGGTGCGATCTGTTAAGGGAGGAAAACCAAAGAAATGCAGAACAGATCGAATGTGTTTTTCCACATGCATTTATTCATTTTGAAAATAAGTTAAGAACCAAACAGTTTTTTGAATTATGTGTAAAAATAATTCCCCGGATTGATAAGGAATTAATGACTCTGGCAATCAATCAATATAATGACATTATAACCTCAGCAACTGAAATAGCAACGATTGCTCACCTGCGTGATTCCTATCCCAAGGACTCCCTGCAAGAAAAAAGGAATCATATCATTGAATTGCTGCGCAGAAGCCTTGAACAGGAAGAACTTGCTTTATCTTATATCCAAAAGGCGGCCGCAAATATTTGGAAATAAAACTTTTGTTTTTCTATTGACTCTTCCGTTGGGTAACAGTTCATAATATACTTAACTTCAACGAAAGGGATAAATTGTATGAGTCATTTAGTAAAAATCAGAGAAATATCCATCAAATATGATGTATCCGCCCGCACGCTCCGCTATTATGAAGATATGGGGTTGATCGAGAGTATACGAAGTGATGATTATGCGTACAGACTGTATGACGAAGCCGCAATCAAACGTTTGGAACAAATACTGATCTTACGCAGACTGAATATCAGTATTAAAGATATTAAACGCATATTCAGCACCGCCGGCTCGGAAGTTGTTTTAGATGTTCTGGGAAAAAAGGTTGATCATATAGACGAAGAGGTTTCTCTTTTGCATGAATTGAAAAGTATTGTTCTGGAATTTATTGCTCAGATAAAAGGATTGGATTTTGAAAAAGCAACTGATGTAAAACTGTTATATGAAAAAGCCAAAGACATTGAAGCTCAGATAACAAATACAGATTACAACGGCAACTCAGCTATGGCTGAACGTTTTTTTGAGGTCACGGAAAAGCTGAACGATAAAGTACCCGATATCATGATCGTTCGTATTCCAAAATTCAGGGCCGTTACATCAGGGGCAATGTCATATGAGGATATCTTTGGGAAATTTCAGCTTTGGCAGGAAGCACACAATGATTTTTACAAACCAATCATTTTTGATGCCCCCGATTTTCTGTGTGATAATAATGGAAATCTTGAATGGATATGGCGCATTAAAGATGAGATTACAGCGGCTGATACGGCTCCTTATGAGATTATGGAACACCCCGGCGGACTGTATGCTTCTGCAGTAAGTATAGACGGTGATGACGAAAGCGGCAATAAAGTGCTGCAAAAAATCCAAAAATGGATTGAAAAAACAAATTTCGTTATTGACGACAGCCGCGCGACTTCGGTACACATGATCTATACGGACGATGAGATCAGGAAAGGTCTCGGCTATCATCAACTGAATTTTTACGCCCCTATTAAGCTAAAGAATGATTTATAAAAGGAATGTAAGAAAACATGAAATACTGGATAGAACGCTGGTCGCAGCTTAGAAAACAAGAACTGATCCCTTATCCGAATGAATTCCACGTACATGATGTTTATAAGACACTGGGTACGCAAGAGGAGCTGAAAAGCGGATTTCAAGAATTACGTGAAATTTTCACGCATTGTTATGAGGATATCCTGAATGATCCCGCCGCTATGCTGCTGCCAATATTTGATATGAATGAGTATGGATATTTCTCCAGGGAGGCAAGAAGCTCCCGTGAGGAATCCTACAAATATGCAAAGATTTTTTATGTGCTGGGATACTCGGGTGAATTAAAGCCAACCGGCGAATTGTGTATACAGGCTGACAACTTAAAAGCACAATGCAAGGCTCTTAAGATTACAAATCCCGGTGCATTTGTGAATATACTCGGCAATTATGGAATCGTTACGGAAGGACTTACAAACGGTAAAATAAAAAGCAATACCGTTATTACGGTTTCCTATCCAGATAATAAGAACGTGATAACAATATTATATATTCTGGCTGTCAAGGCGAATCATACAGACCGGTTTATAGATTTTTGCAGATTGCATTATAGATTATTGGAAAGTGATTGGAATACCATTGAATACGGTAACGGTGTTGATTTTGTTTCCGATCTTTTTCATTCGGAGCAGGATAGAAAGACAGCTCATTTGATCCATGAAGAACTGATCAAACGAAACTACTGTTATAATTTTCAAGATTGGAATGAGGGGCCTCAGATACGGTACTATAAAAAGGAGGCGGACCGAAACAGAAATGCAAATGCCGATTTTTGGCTTACCAGCATGGATACCGAATTCAAATTTTATTTTCGGATAAGAAAACCGGACAAAGTTCTTGCCTACATTAAAAAATGTCCCGAGATTGTTATCACCAACTTTATGGTCAGTGATAACGGGTGCGCTAACAGAATTTCGGGAGCCTGTGTCTCAGGGATCTCTTATCCGCTTAACGATAAAATGATATGGAGATGCGGATGCTGCAATCCGAATTTTCAGGTTCATCCGGGTATTGATGATTACTTATATTATATTAACGCCGTAGAGATGGCAGGAAATAAAGACCGCTAGATAAAATCATGCTATTATCTGCGGTCTTTTCCTGAAAACGGCATCATTTTGACAGCCCCGCAAGCTCTGCCATGATCTCCGGAATTCGTATGCTCTGCGGACAATGCCCTGCACAGGCACCGCATGCGATACAGTCGGACGGTTTTCCCTCGCTGTCGATACTTTTCAGACGGTCTAACACCCACGGACCATCTGTCTTATATCCGTTATAGATTTCAAGGCAGGCCGGAATATTGATCTTCTTCGGGCAGTCGTCACAGCAGTAACGGCAGGCCGTACATGGAACGCAGATCTGATTTTTGAATGCCTCGCATGCCCGCATCAGCAATTCTGCGTCCGCGTCGGTAAGTCCTTCCGGTCCCTCAAAAGTATTCACATTGTCGCGAATCTGCTCCA
The DNA here is from genome assembly GCA_029067085.1 of Lachnospiraceae bacterium. Taxonomy (GTDB): domain Bacteria; phylum Bacillota; class Clostridia; order Lachnospirales; family Lachnospiraceae; genus UBA3282. The sequence goes on from JAIEFE010000015.1 coordinate 219,187, forward strand.
TATTGGACATCCCGCTTAAGATCACCTGCACCTGCGGCAGACGTTTTACCCACCGCAGCGCCCATGACGCCATACTCCAGTCAGGATGAGCCTCCTTTAGCATTTGTACCGCTTCACTGGAAAGATTCGCAAGTCTTCCGCCCCGAACCGGTTCCATAACCACGATGGGAATATTCCTTTCCTCCAGCACCTTGTATTCCTTTGCTGCGTTCCCATACTTCCAGTCATAATAATTCAGCTGAATCTGTGCAAAATCCCACTGATGATGGTCTGCTGCCCTCTTCAACGCCTCCAGACCGGCGTGCGCGGAAAATCCGAGATAGCGGATACGTCCTGCCTTTTTCTGCTCCAGAAAATATTCAATGCACCCGTTATTCAGATAAGTCTCACAATGCTCGTCATTGATCCCGTGAAGCAGATAAAAATCGATATAGTCTGTCTGTAGCCGCGCAAGCTGCTCTTCAAAGACCGCCTTATAATCCGGATTGACAAACACCAAATATTTCGTGGCGAGATGATAGCTTTCCCGCGGGTACTTCTTCATTGCTTCCCCAAGAAACTTTTCCGATTCACCGCCGTGATACACATAGGCGGTGTCATAATAATTGATGCCGTTTTCCATGGCGTAGTCAATGATCTCCTGCGCCCGGACGCGATCGATCGGCGCACCTGCCTTATCCCCCTGCACCGGCAGCCGCATATTTCCCATCCCCAGTCCGGAAAGCGATATGTCCTGAAATGCTTTATAGTTCATGCTATCTTCCTCCTTTTCCGAATTCTATCATCATGTTTTATTTTTCTGCCAAGAGAACTGTCCTTTTCTCTATAACCACATTATAAAGTGGTTTATCAAATATATCAAATGGAAACGCATTGCAAAGCCGAAGAACAATGCTATAATCTAATAAAGTATACAGAGGAGAACTTTGTTATGGCAGTATGCAAGCATGAAATACCTATCTTGGAATTTGATACAGAGAAAAGTGCCGTTATCATGCCGGGACATCATTCTGACTTTCATTTCCCGCGCAAGGCAGTAATGCTGTTTATGGAACCGGAAATAGAAGATTTTGTGGCTGAAAATAAAAGCGAAGTTGTCGGAAAATTTGTAAGTGTTACCAAAGATTTTTTGGTTTACAAAACAGAGATCAATAAGGTTGAGATTGCATTTGTGCAGGCACCTCTCGGCGGAGCAGGCGCAGTCCAGATCATGGAGCAATTAATCGCAGGAGGTGTGCAGGAAATCATAGCTGCAGGATGCTGCGGGGCTTTAGTGAAAGATACCGAAGGCTCGTTTTATATTCCTACTGCCGCACTCAGACAGGAAGGGACATCGTATCATTATCTGCCGCCGGCACGGGAGATTGAACTGGATCCTCAGCCGATCAAAGCGCTATGCAAAGTATTAGAAGATGCAGGATTACATTATCAACTTTGCAAAACATGGACAACAGACGGATTTTATCGGGAAACCAAGGAAATGGTCCAGTATCGAAAATCAGAAGGATATTCCGTTGTAGAAATGGAATGTGCATCAATGGCTGCGTGTGCAAAAATGAGGGGCATCCTGTTTGGGCAGCTGCTCTTTACGGCAGATTCTCTGGCAAATGTTGATGCGCATGATATCAGAAACTGGGGGAATGATTATTTTGCTGCGGCGATGAGGATAGTGATGGAGGCGATAACGGAGGTATAAGATATGGTAAATCATATGCGAGTAATCATTTTTTATGTAAACCAAATTACAACATAGGATCTGTCCACCGGACTATATATTGATTTTTTGTGGCAGAATTGCCAAAAATATTCAATGGGTTGTATAGTATGATTTCAAAAAATATTCCTCTGCATACCGCCTCCGATAATATTCCATCGTTCGATATTCCAAGATATCCTTCATCTGCCGCCTGAAAGCTTCCTGTTCTACAACCTCTACCAGTTCCTCTCTGATCGCCAGTACATACCCTTCTTTCTCTATGAAAAAGCCCTTGCCGGAAGCTAATAAATATTTAATTGGCATATTCTTTGCCTTACTAAGATGCTGTTTGTCAGTTATCTTCTGATAATCAGAATAAGATATATCTGCCGCTAAATCTTTCCAATTTGTCCCTGTATTGAAAAATTCTTTCCAGCTCTCCAGCATTTCATCATCCGTGACTGAAATTCGAATATTCCCATGATTATAAAAGCTATACAGAACCGGCATCTTATAGACTTTCTGCATATCTGTTGTTTCAATCAGTGACAAAAACTCCCGCCCAATGCTGTGATACAACGTTTGCTCCTCATCGGACAATTCATGCAGTTCATTTAAAAAATCCATATAATGTCGGAATGGATTTTCTTTGGCATGTTTCATGCAATATTGATAAATCTCGTCCTCCATATAAGTAAAGAGTTCCATCCTTGTCGGAGTATTTCCGTCCAACAATTCTTTGATCCTATAATATTCCAGACTAATCCGTTCTCTGATCGATAAGGACTTTTTATCCAGTTCCTTAAAAAGATCCACGAGTCTCATGTCAAAATCCACAATACAATCATCGGGATATTCGAGCCTGTAATAATCACCTGCCGCACGCTCTATGTAACTGCTCTCACCGCTCAGAAGAAAAGGCGCGCGCCCTGCTTTTTCATAATTACCGATAAAATCCAGCACATTCAGATACTCTTTGCCCCGGCAGGTACGCAATCCACGCCCCAACTGCTGCAAAAACACAATGGGAGATTCTGTGGGGCGTAAAAACATAACCATATCAAGCGCCGCAATATCCACACCTTCATTAAACATATCCACCGAAAAGATCACTTTGATTTCCTGATTTTTCAGCTTTGCAATTGCCTTGTCCCTATTCTCAGAAAAGTCACCGTCCGCATTGCTGTATACCGCTACAGATTCGATACCTCTTGCACAAAATTCTTTTGCCATCTCCTCCGCATGCTGTCTGGAGCAGCAAAACCCCAAGGCACATTTGGAATGGTATTTCATGTAATATTTATAAATCAAATCATATCTTCTGACATTGCCGATGAATGTCTCATTTAATTCTTTTTCATCATACCGTCCCTTTACAAGATGCAGGGACGAATAGTCAGTCTCATCATAGATTCCGTAGTAGTGAAACGGAACTAATATGCCTTTATTAATCGCCTCTTTTAAAGAGATTTCATAAGGTACGTTGTAATCGCAGATCTCGTAAATATTCCTGCCATCCATTCTCTCAGGCGTAGCAGTAAGCCCCAGTAAAAACTGAGGCTTGAAATAATTCGCGATTCTCTGATACTGCTCATTGACGGCATGATGAAATTCATCAATCACCAGATAATCAAAATAATCTGAGGGAAAATACTCTTTCCTCAGATATTCTTCTCTGCCAAGTGTCGCCACCGATGCAAAAATAACGGCTTTATCCGTATCTTTCTGCTTCCCGTTAAAAAATCCGTAATCTTCTGATTGCCTTACGTTCTGAAAAGACACCGCTGCCTGTTGCAATATCTCTTCCCGGTGCGCCACAAACAATACACGTTTATATGGTGCAGAATCAAAAGCCGCCAAGTAGGTTTTCCCTATCCCCGTAGCCGCCTGCACCAAGCCCTTCACGGCGCCTTCTGCCCGGCTGTTCTCCAAAGCATATAAAGCCTCTATCTGCGCGCCTCTTGGCTGAAAGAATGCTTCCGTTTTTGTGTCGCTGACAGTGTCAATAATCTCATCTGTTGCGACTCTGTTGAGCCCATCCTCCAAATCATCATATTTTGCCAGGTCCTTAGAAACCGCAGGTTTATGCCAGTTGCGGGAATAGGCAGTCAACTCCGCATCATCAATCACAATCGAATGATGCTCAAACAAATCAAAAAAAGTCTCGTAGAACACCCTGAAATTTTCACCGTCAGCCAGACTGCTGAATCGGTAATTCCATTCTATCCCAGAAGTCAGTGCACTTCTGGAAATATTGGAAGAACCTATAAATATCTCTCCACTGTTTTCATAATGAAAAATATATGCTTTCGGATGAAATGACCGTTCTTTGTCATTATAAAATCTTAAATCAACTCGATCTCCCAGTTCTTTCTTAATCAGAAACAAAGCTGAAGGTTGTGTAATTCCTAAATAATTGCCTGTAAGAATGCGAATCTGCACACCTCTGTCCAATGCCGCACGCAGATCTTTCAAAATCATCTTCACACCTGATTCCATTAAAAAAGAGACAATAATATCAATGCTAACAGCTTTCTGCATACTCATTTTTAACTGGTAATACAGAAAACGTCTCCTATTACGATCTCCTGTCATCACATCCGTCGGTTCAATGGACTCTATATGTAATTGTGTCTCCTGTGTCTCATCAATATCTAGTTTTTTCGTAAAATCAAATTGAGCCATTTTTCTTCACTTCTCCCCGGACGTACATCGGAAGTTATCCATTCTTCTTCTACTTGTAAATTTTCTATTTTACCTATAAAATCAGCAAATGTCTCCTCCGTCATATCCGTAAAATAGCGTCCGCTTCTCTCTCCCGAAAAAGTTCCGTACTTAAAGGATGTGTAGATAATACCATTCGGCTTCAAAGCTATAGCCATTTTGCGCATAACATCAAACAATTCATCCCGTGAAAGATGTAGAATAGAGGAACATGCCCAGATACCATCATACTCGGATACCGCAGATAATTCCTGAAAAAGCATGTGACGCACCTGAATACCTGTGTATTGAGATGCTATTTTACACAATTCTTCTGATCCATCTATGGCCTCTACATGATAGCCCTGTTCGAGAAAGGCTTTCGTGTCACGACCGGAACCGCAGCCGAAGTCGAGGATGCGGGCGGCGGACGGGAGATGGGATAGGAAGCGGTTCTGGGTGGCTGAAAATTCTACGGATATGGTGCTTTTGCAGAATTGATCAGCGTTTTGGTTGTAGTAATTAAGAGTTTCGGACACGGCATATCCTTTCTTTATTAAACGACTATAGTTACAATTGCTTATCACAATCTTTTAAACTCAGACATAAATGAATTCTATGACAAATTTTCACATGCTATATCTCAATAGGATTAACCCAAAATTTTCACTGCTAAATTGCTAAACTCTCAAATTCGGATCTACTGACTTTAATCCCACTTACAGCCAACCGTTTTGATCTATCGTAATAAATTTTGTCCAATACATTTTCTTTCTCAGAAGCGACTCCGTAATGAAGAAGTCTATGGCAAATCGGGCATAAGCAAATAATATTGGCATATACATCAAGACTTTTTTCAAATTTATCTTGATATTTCATTGGCAACGCATGATGCCCCTCCATATACTGATGCCCTGAACTTTTAGATGTAAAAGTCGTGTGTTTTGGACTAATCTCACATTGATATCCTGCTGATTCAATAGACTGCATTTTAATAATCGAAGAGCGTTTCCAGTTTTCCACGTTGCCAATATTTTTCTCTGGTATCGGCACTTCTATATCCATCATCTCAATCTGTCGCTGAATATTGGCAAAGCCCTCTCCACTGGCAAATTTATAATAATGATTGAATCCGGCACTATACATTTGATGCCCGCGCTTGTCCAACTCTATAAATTCCTGCTCTGAATAAAGATACGCCTTAATAACTTCCAATTCGCCAATATCCTGAACTTCATACACTGTCTGTCTTAATTTACCCTTTTTAACCAGATATTGTGAGATATATTTCAATGCATCCTGATAATGTTTCACAGTTGAATCGGAAACCTTCCGTATCTCTTTTAAATATTTTTTGTAATATGTCATAAGTACATATTCATTCATCGCACCTATCTCCGCTTTAAAGCAATATTTTCTAAATTTTGGGAGTATCCATTCTTCTTGTAATCATTATTTTGTTCAAAATATCTTTTAGCGCATCAAATCCACACGTTTTTGTCAATTTCTCATCTGTGGTTCAAGTATCACCTCTTTTATCTCTCCTTATCAAAATACATCCTTCCAAAAGCCAATTTCTTTATTATCATATGTTCCGATAACCAATCCTCTGTCAAGAAACGCATTACGTTCTTCACAACAAGTTTCAGGCAACAATCCACACGCATGACAAGCCGCAAGATTTAAAGAATCCCGTCCCTGCCCATTACTCATTATACATATCGGATCATTAGAACACGTTTGTGCATGGGCTATGGCTTTTTTCAACACTTGTGGAAAAGCATCCGCTCTTCCTTGTCTAACCAAACCACCAAGAGTTCCTTCCGAATCTCCACTGGCTGTATAAATAAAAATTCCTGCCATGACTTTACCATCAGATTCCTCAGAACAATATAAACGCTCACTAAGTGAAGCAATACTATAACCGCATTCAAAACTCAGCTGTGAAATCAAAAGATGCGAAACCGTATGTAACATAATAAATTTGGGTGTAATCGTTCTCGGATGGTTCTTTCCAATAAATGAAATCGAATAATTATTTTTTATTCTCTCAGCTCTCTCAATTACCACCGGATTATCTGCTATCCATTTATCAATATCCGACTGCTCAAATTCAATAAATATGCCCTCTCCTCGAACTTCATATGCCGGATACCACCGTGTATTTGATTCTTTAACATCGACAAATCCTTTGTCATTTCTGCTCATTGCAGGATTAATTCTTGAAAAACCAATCAGAGCATTTACAACACGTACTTTATCAATCAATGAAATAGATTTTATATGTGGTATATTATATTCTTTAATATCCATTTCTTCTCGTGAAAAATCCCCTAAGGTTTTTCCTGACGAAGAAGAAATTTCTCCTGTTAATGCACAATACTCATCAATTCGATACTGTATTCCTGTAACATCAACTTCTGACGTTTCCGGTTCCAGCCACTTTTTTATAAGGATTTTTTCCACATCATCTTTTAACGCACCTACTTCCAGTGCAATTTTTTCAGTCCATTTTGGCAACCGTTTTTTAATGGTATTAATCTTATCTTCTGGCTCTTCGTCACTTATAATGGTAACGCAGTCCTCAAAAGCCTTGCTCTTCTCTATCTTAATGTTTAATTTATCCGCATATGGCGGGATAACTAAAGAACTGTAAACAATCGGAAAATAAACCGATGAAGCACCTCTCTGTACGGTTTTAGGATAACACGGACATTTTTCATTAATATGCCTAAAAGGATGATTACCTGCACATCTAAAAAAATCAGTACCTGCATCCTGATCCAATTTTTCAAAACAATCCTTATCAAATGCTCCCTTTAAAGATGCCGTTGCCCCACAAGAACAACTTACACTAAGTCCCTCAAGTCCTTCCGTACCCGATGCACCGGTTTTAAACTTTAATTCTGGTTTAGCGCAAACAGGCTTTTTCGATTTTGTATGAACCCATTTTACCCAAGGGAAATCATTCAAGTGCCCTTTCTCGCAAACCGTTACGATACGTGCCACAACAAGATCTTGTTTGCATTTCGGGCATTGCATATGCTCGACCATATTTTCATCTCTCGCTAGAATATTGGAGTTCGCACTTTTTCTATACTCGTCAATCCATTTCTGCAAAGGTTGAAACTTTCTGCATTTAGGACAAAAATACCATTCTGGGAATCGCGCATACGCAATATTAGTCGGTATGGCAAAATAATCAACCTCCAATGCCTTGGCAAACCGATCATCGTAAATCCTCACAGTATCTCCGCTCCAATATTCCGGTGCGGCCGTAACCAACGTTTGATCAGGAAAATCTACCATTGCACCGACGCCATATTGTAAAACTGCTTGCGCCGCACGTACAGAATACGAAACTCTATTCAAATCAACTTTTCCTTTAATTTGTTCAGACATTAAATCATTCCTCCCATATTACAACACTTCCTGTTACAGGGGCATCGACATTTCGCATTGAAGTAAGTGTGTCAATAGCCACGTCTCTTCCTGCAGAGTTATATTGCCTTAGCAACCGGCGTTCTTCGGAATTTGGTGGAGATACCATGAATCTTCTACCAAAATAAATCGGAATCTTAACCCCATCCTGATTACATTCGTCAACAAGTTCCTGCCATTTCACAAAAAATTCCTGCATTTCCGAACGGATATCTTCAATATCATCTTTCAAATGATTTTCCGAACGGGCGTTAATACTTTTTATACGGTTCAAAACAAATTCTTGAATTTCGTATATGGATTTCTCCAAATCTCCCATATCAAACTTTTGAGCATCTATGTCGTCTCTCCATTCTTCTTTTTGTCTTATCATGGCCGTAAGAACGGCATGTAATGCTCGCTCGCGTGCTGGTTTTGAAAAGGGCGTAGCCCCTGTCGGTTCAACAAATCGATAAAACGATTCGTGATAAGCACGAAATCTTTCATAATGTGACCGATCTCTGCTCTTTGTTGCATCATACTGTATAAAACACAATCCCGGAAAAGAACGCCCTACCCGGCTAGATGCCTGTATATATTCACTGGTTAATTTAGGTTGACCAACCATAAGCATTACATTAAGCCTTGCAACGTCAATTCCGACCGAAATCATATTCGTTGCCAACAAAACACTTGAAGCATATTGCTTTGCTTCCATATTCTCCTTGGAATACTCGATCTTCTCCAATTTATCCAGTGTTTCGTTTAACTCGGTAGTTGACACTCTGCTTGTCAGCTCATCTGCCCTGACAATAAGTCGTCTTGTCGTAAACATTCTATTGGCGGTTCTGATAATAAAATCTTTTACGTCATCATCTACTAACGTGGATGCCTTTCCCAAATCCTTCAAGCTATTAAAATAGGCCGTCAACGTCCAAAGTTTATCCTTTATTTCATCTGACAAGTCCATTGTATATACCTTCTGCATTAATGCCGCCATCATACGTATCTCGGTCATCGCTTTTGTTTTTCCGGAAGGCATAATGCCAATATACTTTCTTCCGTAGATTCCTTTTTTATAATCAATGGTTGCTTCTCGTGCAAAGAAGGAATCCTCGGCATCCAATCCGGGGGCAGGAAACTGTACCACTTCTCTATTATACAATACGGAGCATTGCTCCTTTGCTCTTCTAATCGTTGCCGTTGAAGCAATAATTTTGGGATAAACTCCCTTTTGACCACAAATCCCGTCAACGGCAGTTTCGTATATGCCTACAACCGTACCAAGTGCCCCTGATATAAGGTGAAGTTCGTCTTGTATAATCAATTCCGGTGCTCTGTTATTACTTCCAACTCCAAAGAAAGCACCTATCCGTCCGTCCCACGGCATCATTGCAAACTTATCAACCGTACCGAATAAGAGTGTAGGCGGATTACGGTATAATTCGTCATCTATAATTTGAATAGGGAGTTTATTCGTAAAATCACAATCCTCTTGCGGACAAAACATATAAAAATGTTTTCCGCTTCCCATATTATACCCCCATTCGCCAACCAATTTATTGTCTCTGTCATCTTTTACCATTTTCGTTCCACACCAAGGGCACTTTAAAACCTGAAACTTATTATGTCTCTCTTTTTCACTGCGCACATAATAATGTTTACTGACATTTCGTAGCTTCTCTAAATGGTAACTTGCGGAATTCTTGCCCTCATTTCTATTTGGAATATGTGTACCTCCAATCCATAAACCAATTGAAATCGGTTCTTTTCCTAATGAATATATTGGATATTTACGATGATTTATGTCACATTGTTGTCGAATATATTCGCATGCGCATATCAGTGTCGCTGCACGTGTAAATTGTTGTGCTGCCAAAAGCCGTAATGTATATCTCATAATTACGGTTGTTCCAGCCGCCTCTTTTGAATGAATCAACCGTCTATAAAATATCGCAAAAGCAGTCAAACCTAAATACGCTTCTGTTTTACCACCACCAGTAGGAAACCATATCAAATCAACAATATTACGTTCCGGTGACTCCTCATAGACAATAGAATTGATATCCATTAGCAAGAACGCAATCTGAAACGGTCTCCAACGACAATTTGCATCATCCTCTTTATAATAATCCACATTGCGAAGCCAACCCGATATTTCTTCGTCTCCTGGATATCGATCCGCACTCTTCTTTGTCATATCCGATTGCATCGTGATATGTACCCGTTGCATGAACATTGCTCTATTTGCTAAAAGGAATGCTTTATATGCACTCTCATTTTCTTTCAAAGTTGTAATACCGGCATACATTCTTTCATAAGCTCGTCTACATTCTGCAATGTTTTTTGAAGCCGCCGAAATATATTTAGTATCAAGTGATAAAGCCGCGTTTTCCAAATTATCGACCCAACTTCTATATAAATCTACCAAACTATACATAGAGGAAAGCTTTGTATCTTTATCTATAGAACTCAAATCCGACAAGTATTTCATTGACAATTCATCATCTTTTAATATTCTATTCTGCGGAAGTGAAAAGTTCATGGCAGGAATTTCCTCCACGGGGAAAAAATCATTCCAGACACTGCCTTTGCCCTGTTTATCAATATCCCAGTTTACCGAAGTACCAAGTCCCGTACCGTATATTTTTTTATGGCGATAAAGAAGTTCAAGAGAACATTCTTCTTCATCCATCATATGAACATCCGCTTGGGGATTACTCTCAACAAAGGAAAAATAATTATTATGAGTATTAATTTCAATACACGATTGGAATATACAATGGTTAGCTTTTGCTGGGACTTCTTCAAGCCCGTTTACAAGCATAACAGTAACTGACCATATGTCATCTGATAGCTTTGTTCGTAAAGCAACTATTTTTGCACTGGTTCCGTCAAGTTCTCTATTTGATTCGTCATCAACGTATTCTCCTTTTGAAAAATCTAGTACAAACTCAGGAATTTCATGCGGGACACGGACATATCCCGCACTGCAATAATCTACAAATCTATATGCGATTTGTTTTAAAATCTGATATTCATTTTCGGGAATAGTATCTTTCTCGAAAATATCTCTGACTTCTTTTGCTTTAATCTGGGTCAGAAGCTTAATTGTCCCCGTATTTTTATCAAAAGCCATTTTATGTGCAAGTTCCGGCGGGATGGCATAATGTTCAGGATCAGCAGGAGTATACGGTATTGTGCAATCCGTTATCAAAGCCTTTCTATATGTTGCGAATGTTACTTTCCCCTTTATGATATCAGCGTCTCCTTTTGCAAGAAAAGTAATACCCATTGATGATGGCTTATACTGCATGGACATACCGATTTCTTCATCCAGATTTTCATTTGCCGTTTCGTCAAATTCAGATACATGTTTATGTTGCTCTTGTACTGGTTCCGTTTGAATTTCCGATTCCGTATCAGGCTCTTCTTCCTTTTCGACATTTCCATCCATTTCCAATAAAGGAACCGTTTCATCGTTATCCTGATTCATTTGATTTCCCTGCGGAAAAAGTATTCCCACAGAATAACGACTTGTCGGTGTACTGGAAATAAGTTCATGCTCAATATCTGGCAGAGAAAATTCCGAACCTGGTCCAAGCAGTTCCGATTTGATAATTTTAATATACTCTTCTCGTGCATCAATCAATTGCCTTCTAATTTCACTCTCGTTCACATCAATACCTCCACTTCCGTAATCGGTTTATTAACCAAGTTAATACTTACATTCGTACTTTCATGCAATTCTATAATATTTTCTAATTCTAACGTTTCTGAAAGATTATCCACATTATTATATACAACTTCAAGCGCACTTCCTTCTTGCGGAATATGTCCGCTCAGCTTATCGTTGATTGCCTTGCCAATAAGTTCAAGGATTTTCCTACGTTCACTCCTAACGATTCGGCAGGCTTCAAAGAATTCATCAGTATCATTTAAAAGTTTTTTGTCTTGAGTAATTTGAGCAATATATCCCATGGTTTCAGCATTTTTTGGACCCACAATATGGCTATCTTCTACTAACCATGACCGAATGGCAACATCCTGCAATGAGCTTCCGGCGTTACGCATTTTTTTTGCAATATCACGATATGTATAATTTCCCTGCGTTTTATATCTCCTTAATACATCTTTCCAATATACGGCCTTTTCAGAAGCTTCAATTACATTTTTGCTCAGTTTTCCCGTATCAAGCAATTTTTCAAAAATAAAGTCTACAATATTTTTTGTATAGTCATCTCTTCTTGTAAATACCAAAAAGTCACCCGGAAGCAGCTTATCCACCGCTTTTTCCGTAACACTTCCCTCTTCGTAATCAAATACAACAGCCGTATAATATTTTGAGAAAAAAATATGTTCGCCAGTCACGAACACGCCTACTTTTTTAACTTCTGAAGTGGTTGAATTACTATTGGAAACAAGGCCTCTCTTTACAAACTTACTGATGTTAAAAACATTTAGTTTCTCAATATATTCCTCTAAATCAGAAAAACTTTGAACAATAATTTCCTCTTCTTTATCGGCTTTTCCAGCATATGTATCCTCCAAAACTTCTTCACTATAACTAATACCACGAATCTTTGCATTCAACCTTTTCTCGGACTTGTCTTTTTTCTTCTTTCGATAGTTAAACGATTTACCTTCACATTCATATAGTAAAATATCAATATTCTTTGCGGAATGACACTGTAACGGATCAAATTTTTTACCACTTATATCTCCGACAACAAGAATCAATTCATATTCGTGAGTAGCATCAAATCGATTTGCCGTAACACATATAACATCATCATCATTATCTTTCAAAATATCGGTTAAAATCAGAATATCTGTATAATAAGCCTTTGGCACAACTATTGCAATTTTTCTACCGCTATGTTCTACCAAATATTCCTTTATGGCCAATGCTTTCGGAGAATGATCCATAAACTCATAATATTTTTTTTCTATATCGCTTGTCACGGCAATACACAAATCTTCCATCGAACCAGCTTTATCGGCAATTTCCCATAATTTATCGATACGTTCTTTCGGAGACAAGACAGTCGCACCAATCCCTAAGTTTATAATTACATATTCCATCTGATTCATCGAAAATACGGATGTAGTTAATAAATTCAATAATCCATGGGCAGACAAAATAAATTCGTTTTTTTGTTCACTAATCCAATTAGATTGCTTAATCAAAAGCAGTGCACGCTTAATCCTACAATATTCGTCCCATGTCCACCCACCAGAGACAGGAATCGACGAAACTGTATTATTAACAATATTATCAATCTGCTTTTCCAATTCCACTGTAAATGAATTAAGACATTTAATTTTCCCTATATTTTTTGACAAATAGCTTTTCGTACAGGCAAATATATTCGCTTCCTCATACATATCTAAAATATAGTCACTTGTATCAACATTAAGCAACAAAGCAATATGTACAAAATAAAGAGATTTTCTTCTTAACAAATCAGCTAACTCGGAACAATTTTCGGTTAAAGAAAACATTCCGTTAATAAGCAATCCTACTACTTTGTTTCCGTATTTATCAAGAACAAGATCTCTTGCAACAGACATTTTCCCGGCTATTTTAAGAACCGGAGCAGCTTTAGTCGGATTAGTCCCGAATTGTATTTCTTCCTGACCTGTATAATATGCCGCTGGTACAATGTCAAGCAATCCTATTTTCTTTCTCTCTCCATATACAATGCTTAAATGCTTACATATTTCCAAAAAATCCCCTCTACTAGATACAATAACTACCGCTACATTAATCACACTAGGCACATCTGCCACAGGTATACCTAAAATATGTGATAAGAATTCCTCGCGATTCGTTTTTAACTTACGCACACCTCTTCCGTCAGTACACGATGATGTCCCATAATATGGTTTTACCAAATGTTTATTGTGTATATAAGGTATTTTCAGCCTAGCTTCTCCATTTTTACCTTTAGGATTTTCTATAAGAACCATCTTAATTCCATAATCATCCACTAATCCTCCCCAACGATATCTTTTATTTTTATACATTACTATATCATTGATTTGAAGTTGAGAAATAATATCATCATTTGTCCAAAGACTATAAGACAAGCATCCCAATGTAACGGCTACAACCGATATAACATCAAAACAGATCGAACCGGTATGCAACGCAAAGTTAACAGAATGCGTTTCTCCGTCAATAACTTTATCAAAAAACTTGATATAACGTTGTATAATACATTCTTTTGAAATCAGTGCATCTTCATAATAAATGGCACATTTATCAAGCATGGCACTTATAAGATTATTAGCTGTCATATAAACACACTCCCGCCTAATCTTTTTTCATTAACGTATTAATACACTCCAAAATAAACAAAGCCATTTCCTCAATTACGGGTATTGTAACGGAATTACCCAGTTGCTTATATTTTTGTGAATCCGGCATATCTTCCGGAAACGAAAAAGCGTCATTTCCGTTACTGTCTAGAAACGCATAATTTACAAATCCCTGTAACTTTCCCCACTCTATCGGAGTCATAACACGAATTCCCTTATCATTTAACAGAGTTTTTTTCCCTTTTATTTCCATACCCGCAATTCCTTCTTGCGGATCAAAAATTAGATTCCTTTCACGCCCAGAACCACCGGTTGCTAACAAAGTATTCGCAATCGGTTTTTCTACATTCGGCTTATTTACTATTCGATAGCCGAATCCATATCCTTTGCCTTCTTGTCTGGCTCTGTGTCTAATAAGTGTATCTAAATATCCAGATGCCATATAATATTTTGCATCCACATTATGTTCCAGCAAATCATTCAGGTTATCATATAATTTTTTTTCTCCGAATTTCGGTAATTCTTTCGGTAAACTTAGAAGCTGTTTTTTCCCGAATCTCTCCGTATCAAACCCGATTAAATAAGTTCTAGGACGATTCTGTGGCACGCCAAAATCACGAGAATTTCTAACAAAATCTTTGGGCTTATATATCGGTATCCCATCTTTCGATAATTCAACACCTATAATATGATATCCCAATTTAATTTCTAACGTTTCGATAATTTTTTTAAATGTCTCACCTTTATTATGTGTCACAAGTCTATCAACATTTTCCAAAAAGAACACTAGCGGACGAGTCCGCTCAATAATATCTGCAATATGAAAAAATATCTTTCCTTTTTCTTCATTTTCAAATCCTTCTTGAAGCCCAACTCTGCTAAAAGTCTGGCAAGGAAAGCCCGCAAGTAAAATATCATATTCCGTTTTTTCTATAAGCGTTTTGAATTCTTCGCTAGTCAAATCATGTTTTGGATTTTCTCCAAACAAATGCTCATATGTCTTACACGCACTCTTATCTATCTCCGCCGATAACACATTAGTAAATTTGCCTGTCAGCTCAAATCCGCGTCGTATACCACCGATACCTGCACACAAATCAATTGTTTTATATGGTGCAACCGGTAATTTATGTAATTCATCTATAATTACAGACACACAATAATCTAATTCCTTCTTTATCTCATGTCCCCAAAATCTTAACACCACCCACCCTTCCTGTTGCAATTTCTTAGTCACATCAGTATCACGTTCCATGTTATTTTCAATTTTAGCGATCCAAAATTCTTGGTTGCTCTTTATTTCTTCACGAGCATGTTCCCAATCGTATCCATGCCAAAAATCTCCATCACAAAAAATTGCTATTTTTCTGGCTGTAAACGTGATATCTGGTTTTCCAAATACCGATTTATCGTTTCTTTTAAATGTTGTTATACCATTGCGAATCAATTCCATACAAAGTACATTTTCAAGTTCTGTATCTTTATTTCTCACTCGGCTCATATTATACTTAATCTGTTCCTTGGTTTTTTGGCGAGCCATTGCGCATCACCTCGCTTCTTAGTTTTTAATTAATATTTACGAAACACCATAACCTGAACAAAGTCACCACTCATTATTTCAACTGGCATTCAGGCAACTTTAACCCATTTCCATTTCATATTCTGATAAAAACCAGACATTGCCATATACTGACTATACAATCACCCTTATTTTACCTCACATATATAGAGAAATCCATTCTACAATGCTATATATCTCTGTCAGAAACAAATATCGCAATAATGAAACATAAAAGTATTATATTCTAAATATAATATAAATACAACAAATATGCCTGAGTGAATTACTTCTTAATTCATAAGGGTTCCCCCTGAAATATCTCATAGTTGCTGCCATCATAGCCTTTCGACAATTCACAGCGGTTAACCACCATATCTATGCTTTTCTCCTCTTTATTTCCTTGACATACAAACATCTAATCATGTGAAAAGCATATAAAAGACTACTATATGTAGTATACCTCAAAGTAGCCTTTTTTCCAATATCCGACAATATATTTTCACATACTCTAGTTCAAGCAACTCTTCCCCATTACTTATCCGAACCCTCAGATTCCTGCCTCCCCTTACCTAACCTCCTGAAAAACCCCATCGCTCCCACTCCGATCATCCCCACAATGACCCCCGTAGGAATCAGCACCAGATATACCGCCTCCCTGCATCCGTCAAATAAAAACCCATAAACCATCTGCCCCACCGGCTGCGCGCACATGGTAATCGCAGAGGTATAGGCCATCACTTTCCCAAGCAGATGATCCAGCGTACTCTGCTGGATCATGGACACGGCAAAGATAGAAAAAATACTGATTGCTGCCTGCATACCGCAGAAAGCCACAACACTCACAGCATACTTGATAACCGCACCAAGCGGAAAAAGGAATATGATCCCAGACGGAATGATACAAATACCGATTGCCGCAAGCACAAACGACAGCCTTTCCATCTTCAATTTTCCTGTAAGAAATCCCGCCGCGATGCTCCCCAGAATGGTGGCAACCGCCAACGCACTCTCCGCCCCGCCGTAGTATGTTGCATCCAGCCCAAGAATCGTCCGCACGATAAAGGGAATTCCCACCATCGTGACTCCCATAACAAAGAAACGGGAAAGCGCCGCCAGAAGCAGCAGCTTCATGATATCTTTCCGTTCCTTTGTCATAAAACGGATACTGTCGGTAAAGTCGTCTTTTACCATGGACAGAACATTCCCCTGAAAAGCTCTGTACTGATGACCCAATTGGATAAAGCACTCAAACAACGCCGTGATAAAGAAACAGACAACACTTGCATACATCACAGGTTTTAAGCCAAAAGCCGCATACAAAATGCCACCAAGCAGCGGCGCTGTCAGATAAGAGATCGACGCCACCTGATTGACAACCGCATTTCCCCTGATAATATTGTCGCCCGCCAGCATCTGCGGAATGCACGCCTGCACCGTTGGTGTCTCAAATGCCCCGAAAACAGAAAGCGCCACGAGCAGCGCACCAATCACCATAAGCGCATGATTTTCGGACAGAGCGACCGCCGCACACAAGACAGATACTCCCGTCAAAATATCTAACGCCACCATGATGTTCCTTCGGTTCGCCCGGTCGGCAAGGATGCCGCCAAGAGGTGACAAAAGGATTGTGGGAATGGTTGCTGCGGATAAAATACCCGCAAATACGGCAGCCGAACCGGTCGTCTCCAGCACATACATAGAAAGCGCCAACCGCAATATGTAATTGCCGAACAAAGAACTTACCTGACCCAATACAAGAAGTATAAAATTTTTGGTAAAGAGTTTCTGTTCCATCCACCGCTACCTCTCCTCTTTCTGATTCCCAAAGATTTTCTCTGTCCTCGCATACATCTCCTCTTCCATGATCGGAAGTCCCATGGCAGAGAGAACCTCCGTAACAAAACGGCACTTATGTCTGATTTCTTCCGCGTCCGCCGGAAATACGGAGGGCATCAGCCAGAAATTGATCAGCGGTAGCAGTTCGGAAAGCTCTTTTGCATATTCCGTCCGGATGGAACCGTCACGCCTGCCCTCCTCGATCAGCTCAAACCACAAAGGAGTCAGCACCCGCCTGTTCGCCTCTACTGCTGCTGCCAGAATACGCGGGTCTTTCAGGATTGAGACCGCTTGTGTATTGATTTCCTCCCGCTCCTGATCGGCCCTGTCCAAAGCAAGCATCTCCCGGATCTTCTGCAGTCCGTTCAGATCGGAGCGGCCCCTTACCGCCTCAAAGGGATTGTTTTCAAAAAACATCTGATCCCCCAGGGCATGCATGACCTCTTCCTTGCTCTGAAAAAAGCGATAAAACATCCCCTTTGCCCCGCCTGCCCGCTCCATAATGTCAGAGACAGCAGTCTCCTCATATCCTTTTGATAAAAACAGTTCCTTCGCCGCGTCCAGAATCTCTCTTTTCCACTGTTCAGGCTGCTTTTTTACCGGTCTTGCCAACTCACTTTCCCCCTCACAATAATTATTGACCATAAGTCATTAACCATTGTACAGTAACGCTTATACAATGTCAACAGGCTTTAACCACACCCCATTTCAGGCATATAAAAAAGGCTGAAAATGCTTTTCAAACATTTTCAGCCTCCTGATCCAATCTTCTTTAACTTGTTGGCTTCCTACCTCCACCGCCAGCACCGCATCTCCGACCACTTAACAACCAATTTACCAACTCACTCTCGTATAATACTCAAGTTCACAAAGCGTATCGTACAGCCGTTCCTGCAGCTCCGCTTTTGAAAGACCCATTACATATTTTTTTAAATCTATATAGTGTTGTTTTTCGCGAGCTTCTGCTTCTGCCTCATACTCTTCAACCCGCTTCATGAAATCATCTGCCTGCTTCGGCTCGGTAGTAAACAACAGTGCAATCATGTGCTTACAAATAACCCTCCTACCTTCTGCAAAAGGACAAGTACAGGTGGATTTGCGTTGATGTTCTTTATCTATATGAACATCATAAATTTCTCCATTACTTCCAGACACTGTACCATCATAAGTAAAATCACCGGTCTTGTCCCAAGAGAGCACCTTTTTTTCATTGTAATAATCCATTCCACGCCACACAGATTTCCCGCTGGCAAGTTCAATCAATCCCATATTCTACTCTCCCCATTCCTCTCACCAAAAAAACTCCCTCAATTCAACCAACTCCGCTCCCTCTTCCCCTGCTCTTCTCCGTACTGCTTCCGTAAAACCGCTCTTACTGATAAACATCAGCCTCTTTTCCTTTACACTGGGAAATGCTTCCGTCGCCGTCACCAGATCATCATATTCATCCATTGCCATCGGCTTGTTTCGAAACTTACATTCTACGAAGATTCCCCGCTCCCTTTTTCGGTCAAAGGCTAGCAGATCTACATCATCCTGTGCCTTAATGACCGGATTATTCCCCCACCACTTGCCAATGACATGGGGAACAAAAGGAAGCTTTCCGGCCTGAGCCCGTCTGATTAAATATTGTCTGCAAATATCTTCAAACACAGGGCCCATATAATCATTGATTTCCCCCATGATTTCATCCACTGCTTTATCAATCCCTAACATACCGTAATAGCTTTTATTCGAAAACACATATCTATACCAGAACTTATAAAAGTGATCGGCAACCTCATAAATACCCTTTTTACTACTATCCGATTCCCCGCAGGGAATATGCTTTTCCAACAGACGGAGCGTTTGTAACGTCACCATATATTTGCTGCACTTGTTTCTTTCCTCATGAATGCGATCTGCAATTTCCGCAACCCTGTTACAACCGTTTGCGACCGCTTCCAAAATGGAATTATAAACAGCCGGTTCCCTGAGTTCCATGCGAAGTAAAGTCTGTGGCTCATCATTCAAAAATGCACCGTCTTCCAATATTTCTGAAATAAGATTTTCTTTGAGAGACCGTTTCGGATCAAACGCACTCAAATATCTGGGAACACCTCCCAATATCCCATATGCGATCAGCTTCTCTTCCTCCGAATAATTCGGAAAAAACTCTGCACTTTCCAGATAGTCAAACGGCAGAACCTCCATACTGCCTGTACAGCGGCCATATAAAGGACTCTTGTATCCCATAACATCATTCAGCATAAAACTGACACTGGAACCGCAAAGAATCAGAAATATATTTCGTTCTTTCCAATCGTGGTCAATCTTATGCTGCAAAATACTCTTTATACTGGGATTTGTTTCCGCCAGAAAAGGAAATTCATCAATGATCAACACGATTCTTTGATCTTGTGCTTTTCTGCCGAAATAACTTAACGCGTCCTCCCAATTTTCGAAATTTGCTATAAAATCGCCATCAAAATATTCCTGTACCAGTCTCGAAAAATCCCGTAAATTTAAAGTATCATTTTTTTCCTGCGCAGAAAAGAATATGGTTTTATGAATTTTGGAAAATTCCTGTAAAATAGTGGTTTTTCCGATTCTTCGTCTCCCATACATAACCAAAAACGTAAACCGCATGTTAGAATACATCTGTTCCAGCTGATCCATTTCTTTTTTTCTTCCGATCAAGGGTATCATCCTTTCTATGTTTAGATGTACAGACAATCATTTTTTGCAAAACACTACTTATAAGTAGTATACTTTAAAGTAGTGTTTTATTCAAGACCAAAAAAGAATCTATTTATATTGAAACATATTTCATTAAATTATATTTCAATATAAAAGCAGATGATAGCATATCCACTCTCTATCATCTGCCTTATTATCATCCTTTGCCCGTTTTTTATTTCTCTACCTCGACGGCACCATCCTGATGATCCTCCCTGCGAACTCATTGAAGTTCTGCGTCTGGAGTATCACCCTGCCCGGCCCTGTCAGCTTCGTTAAGAACAATCCCTCTCCTCCCAGAAAGATATTCTTCAAGCCTTTTACCGTCTCGATCTCATAATTCACTGTCCGCTCGAAAGCAACCACATTTCCTGTATCCACCTTGAGGACTTCTCCGGGTGCCAGATTTTTCTCCACCATATTGCCGTCAATCTCCAGAAATACCATGCCTGATCCGCTGATATCCTGTAGGATAAAGCCCTCGCCGCCAAAGAGTCCCGCAGAAAACTTCTTGGTAAACGTCACATTCAGGTTCACCGTCTCCTGAGCGCAGAGAAACGCGCCCTTCTGGCAGATCATGCCGCCGCACGCTCCTACGTCAATAGGAAACACCTCTCCTGCCACCGTGGAGGCAAAGGCCACCATACTGCCCGCACGCTCCGCCTTATAGGTCGCCATAAACAGGGATTCTCCCGAGAACATTCTTCCAATGCTTTTGCCCAGACCGCCCTTCATGTTGGAATCCATGGCAATGCCTTCCGACATCCACGCCATGCCGCCCGATTGGGTGTACATAGCCTCTCCCGGCGCATCGAAAGTAACCTCTACCGCCGGCATTGTGTCTCCTATGATTCTGTACTGCATGTTATATTCCTCCTTTGTAATTTTCCCCCTGCATCCGCCTCTCATCTGTTTAATACCTGAAAACCGGTGTTTTGGCTATTATTAACTCCAATTACATTTTAGCCGAAACCAAACAAAAAACAAGCATCCAAACACAAAAAGGCTGAAAATGCTCTTAAGCATTTTCAGCCCTTTCAAATACCTGCTTATTCTTGATAGTGCTCCAAAACCACCCCATGGGCAATGCCCGGAATCGTCTGCCCCTCGTTGTAGCTGGTCTTTGACAGAAGCGCTCCCGTTGGCACGAATAGCACCCTCTTCCACACACCCTCCTCCAGCTTTTTCAGGATATAGGCGGAAAGCACCACCGCACTGCAGCCGCAGCCGCTCCCGCCGGCATCCGTGTGCTGCTTCTCGTTCTCATAGACCTCAATACCGCAGTCCATATGCTGTCTGCTGATATCGATACCCTGCTCTGACAACAGATCAAGCAAAAGCTTTTGTCCCACCGTTCCCAGATCGCCGGTAATGATCTTATCATAATCCTGCGGAACTCTTCCGAAATCCTCCAGACTCTGCTTAATCGTATCTGCCGCAGCAGGAGCCATGCAGGCCCCCATATTCATGGAATCCTTGACGCCGTAGTCCAAGATCTTTCCTACGGTCACGCCTTCGATCACCGCCCGCGGCCCCTTTTCCGGATTTGCCGACACTAGAAAAGCGCCGCTCCCCGTCACGGTCCAGGTGGCGGACTTTGGCCGCTGATTGCCATAGGAGAGCGGAAACCGGAACTCCTTCTCAGCGCTGGCAAAATGACTGGATGTGATGCATGCAACTCGTTCTGCAAAGCCGGCGCTCACCATGGCGGCTCCCATCGTCAGGGACAGACCGCAGGTGGAACAGGCGCCGTAAAGTCCCACATGGGGAATTTGATAGCCCGCAAGCCCGAAGCTGCTTGCAATGGACTGTCCCAAAAGATCCCCGGCAAACACCATCTGTACATCCTGCTTGGTAAGACCGGCCTTTGAGATGGCGATTTCCAGCGCTTCCTTCTGCAGACGGCTCTCCGCCTCCTCCCAGTTCTGTGCACCAAAGCTGTCGTCGTAGCCGACCTTGTCAAACAGCTTTCCCATCGGGCCCTCAGCCTCCTTGCTTCCCACGATGGAGGCGCTGGCTATAATGTATGGCTTCTTCTCAAAATGAATACTCTGCTTCCCTAACATAACGGCATACTATCCCTTTCTGTTTTGCTGTCTTTTCACTCAGGAATAGTATGCCGTCTTTTCTTTTATAATATTCTTATTTACGCAATTCTCAGAAGATAGCCGTCCGTATATCCTCCCGCATATCGAGCACCGCCGCTCTGGCCGCATCAGCATAGCCTTCCTCGCCGTACTGCGCGTACTTCTCCTGGCTGTAAGCGCCGATGATGCCTCTGGAGGAATTGACAATGGCTCCCAAACCGTCCTTGTCAAAGAAATGCGTCAGATCTTTTCCCTTGCCGCCCTGTGCGCCGTATCCCGGTACCAGAATATAGGACTTGGGCATGATCTGCCTTAACACCTTACCCATTTCCGGGTAGGTCGCGCCCACCACTGCACCGATATAGCTGTATTCTTCGCCCATATGATCCGCTGCCCACTCGGCTACTTTCTCACCGACGATCTCATAAAGCGGTTTCGCCTCCGCCGCATCTGTACTTCCTTCCGGCAGGATCAGCCGATCCTGAAACTCGCCGCTGCTGGGATTGGAGGTCTTGACCAAAACAAAGATCCCCTTTTTTTCCTTCTTGCACACATCGATAAAAGGCTTCACGCCGTCCGAACCGAGATAGGGGTTGACCGTGACAAAGTCCTCATCGAAACCACAGCACTCCTTGCTTCCAATCTGTACCTTGCCCAGATGTCCTACCGCATAGGCCTCGGAAGTGGAACCGATATCGCCTCTCTTGATATCGCCGATCACGATAAGGCCCTTCTCCTTACAGTAGGCTACCGTCTTTTGAAAAGCGATCATTCCTTCCAGACCAAACTGCTCATACATGGCGATCTGCGGCTTCACAGCCGGCACCAGGTCGCAGACAGCGTCCACGATCCCCTTATTATAGCGAAGGACAGCCTCTGCCGCACCCTTCAACGTCTCCCCGTACTCGTCAAATGCCTGTTTTTTGATAAACTCCGGCACCAGTTTCATGGTAGGATCCAATCCCACTACAATGGGTGCTTCCAGCTTCTTTATCTTTTCCGTCAACTGATTGATCACAGCCTCTTGCCCTCCAAATCTTTCAGCACATACTGATTTTCGATATAGCGCGGGAAATCTTTCCGCTTCACCCACTCATAGCTGCCGTACTCCTCCGGCAGGACGATGTTCGCTTCCTCATCCTCTGTGAGGGAGCAGAGATAAGCGATCCCCACGCAGTGCGTATCGCCCAGAAGCTGAGACCAGGTGTACTCGACTTTGTCAATGGTGCCGTGCACGGACAAAAGCTCCATGATCGCCTTTCCCATGGCGTCATCCGGCGCTTCTCCATGCTCCACTTCCGCATCGATAAATTCCCAGACAAAAGGCTCCGGAATGCGGTCGTCCACCCACCGCTTTAAAAGCAGATAAGTGTCACCTTTCTTGACAATGCCTTTCACACGCAGATATGTGTTTTTCATATTATTGCTCCCTCCTATGATTTACTGGATTTCTTTCCGATTGATTAATAAAAAACTACCTTGTCTGCAGAAACTGATACTCCCGCTTCGCCGTCTCATCGTCGGGATAGCTTCTCAGATAGCTGTTCATAAGCGCCGCCGCCGTCTTAAAGTCTCCCATATATTCATACGTTATGATCTCGTTGAATTTCAGGGTCTGCATCATTTCGTTGTTCTCAATGTTCATCGCCGTCTGAAAAGCGGTGAGCGCCGACTCGTACTCTCCCATCTGCATCCTGCACAAACCGAGCTGGTTGTAAATCTCAGCCTTCTTCTGGTCGTATTCCGTATAGCCCGCGTAAATGCTGGCAGCGTAATTGTAATCTCCAAGCGCCTCGTAGGTTCTGCCAAGATAAAGAGCCGCACCGTAGTCTGTCGTAGTCTTTAAGCGTTCCAGAAAGTTGCGGGCATTCTCGTAGTTCCCCATGTAGTAACAGATTCTGCCCATGTCATAGTCGGAGATGGATTTTTCGTTTTCTTTCATTGCATTCTGCAGATAAACCTGCCCTGCCTCTTTATATCCATACTCCTCAAGCACCATATAAATGCGGATCATCTGGTCATAATTTTTGGGATCCTTTGCAACAGCAGTATCAAAATCACCCTGTGCGCTTTCAAAATCGCCCTCGGACAGTTTTACGCAGCCCCGCAGATAGTAGGCGTTCGTCTCATCCGGCCGCAGTCCCAGAATGGCATTGTAGGCCTGCACAGCCTCATCAAACTGACCGTCTTTATAATAAGCCGTCGCAAGGTAGTAATTAATGTCAAAGTCCAGATCTTCCACTCTGCTGCCGCCAAGCGTGAGAGCTGTCTCCAGATAAGTGATCGCCGCCTCGTAATCCGTTTTACCCAGATAGGCAATCCCCATGCCACGGTAGATGAGCCTTTCCTCTTCGCCCTTCTCTCTGGCTGTCTGAAACAGAGTAAGCGCCTGATCGTAGTCCAGCGCAGCCACCGCGTCCATGCCCTGCTTGGTGTAGCTCGGCTCTCCGCCTGTCCCACAGCCTGCCAGAACCATGCCCGCACAGAAAACTGCAGCCGCAAGCCGTATTCCCTTTCTCTCTTTTCTCCTCTGTTTCCCCACTTTTTATCTCCAGTTATTCACGCAACGAATTCATCTTTGCTTGTTTTATTCTACCTGTTTAGCCCGCTGCACGTCAAGCGGTATTATACTGTTCAGTCGGACGGATTATTCTGGCGGAGGCCCTAAAACAGCACCGGTACCGTCCGCTGAACTGTCAGATCAGGTTCCCGCACACTAAATCTTTCATAACCCCGAAAAACTCCCGCGCCAGATTGTTCGGTTGAAAATAGACGTTGGAACGTGCCGCGATGCCGCAGGCGTTCTCGAATCCTGCATGTCTGGCAAGCATCACACCCCGAAATACATGAAAATTGTTGGTGACGATCCCCACCTCTTTGTCCGTCCCGCCGATCAGCGCTGCACTGAAAGCAATATTCTCGGAAGTATCCGTGGACTTGTCCTCCATCAGGATCCTCTCCGGTGCAATGCCCTTTTTCACCAGATAATCATACATTCCCTGCGCCTCGCTGCACGGCTCGTTCGCGCCCTGTCCGCCGGACACCACGCATAAGGTGTCTTCATTTTCCATCAGATAATCATAGGCTGCATCCAGACGAAATCGCAGAACAATGCTCGGTCCGGCCGGCTTCATCTGCGCGCCCAGCACGATAATATAATCCAGATCCTTTTTCCCCTGATCTCTGTAGTGAGCGAAGATGAGGCTCTCCACGATCACAAAGGCCAGAATGCCGATGATCACGAGTCCGGTGACCACCCGCCGCAGCAGCGGCGGAATTTGACTCCACCAGTCAAATCTGACCATAAATGCCAGACCGATAAAAAAGATACCGCCAAGCGCCCAGATCAGATAAAAATGACCTCCCGACTTGATACGAAACACAACAAAACAGTATGTAAAACACAAGAGCGCTGCCAGAATGCATAGCCCGATCATTATTTTTTTCCTCATGCAAGCATACCCTCAAAGACTTCCTCCGGCACGGGCTTGCAATAGCGATATCCCTGGGCCACATAGGCACCGATCTCCATCATCAGCTCCGTGTCCTTCTCTGTCTCCACGCCCTCGCAGACCACCTGAGCCTCCAGATCCTTCGCCAGATTCACGATATTTCTCATGATCTGCACCTGTCTTGCGCGGTTCTCGTTGTTTAGGAGGAAAGATCTGTCAAGCTTGATCACCGAAGCGGGAATCTGCTCGAACACACCGAGAGAGGAATAGCCGGATCCAAAGTCGTCAATGGAGAGGTGAATACCCCTTTCCTTCAAAATCTCCACATTCTTTTTCACCATCTGCTGCTGCATTTCCTCGACCACCAGTGTCTCCGTGATCTCCACCTCGATCAGCTCCTTAGGCACATTATATTTGTTGATCACGGCTTCAAACTGTTCCGGGAAGCCCTCCTTTACAAAGTGCGTTCTTGAGAAATTACAGGATACGGGAACCACCGAAAGGCCCTCGTCCAACCGCCTTCTGAGCATCCTGCAGACGCTCTCCATCACAAAGAAGTCAATCTGTGTGATCCTGCCCGTCTGCTCATAATAAGGTACAAAAAAGCCCGGTGCACGGATGGCACCTCCCGCAGAGGGGTCCTTGAAACGCACCAGCGCCTCCGCACCTACCACGCGCTCGTCCCTGATATCAACCTTGGCCTGATAATAAGCGACAAAATCCTTTTGAAAATCCACGGAATCAAGGAGCTTTTCGCGCTCGTGCTGCTCTCTGAGCTCTTCTCTGAGTTTGTCGTCATAGATCCTGATCGCGTTACTGTAGCTGTCTTTCAAAGGGTCAACCGCCTGAATCGCATAGGAGAGAGCCAGCTGAATATCCTCCGCCTCCGGCTCGATCGCGCAGACACCTACAGCCTGCGCCATCCGGATTCCCTCCCGTTCATAGATCTGGTTGGAGATTCGTTCCGACATTGCCATGATACGCTCTGAAAGCTTCCCCATCTCCTCGTAACACAAAAACAGTACAAAGTGGCTGCCATAGCTTCTGGCGTAAAGCTCCTTCTCACTGTCAACTTCCCCGGCGATCACCTCAATGGTCTGCTCTAGGAGCTTCTGTCCCGCATTCCAGCCGTAAAGTG
Organism: Lachnospiraceae bacterium; assembly: GCA_029067085.1. GTDB lineage: Bacteria > Bacillota > Clostridia > Lachnospirales > Lachnospiraceae > UBA3282. The sequence continues at coordinate 246,122 of JAIEFE010000015.1, forward strand.
CATTGTAACTCTTAAACTGGCAGATATCCGTATACGCGATGGCGTATTTTCTCTCCTTTTCCTTGTTCATCATCAGAGAAGCCCTGTATTTCAGGTAATTGACATTCCAGATATCAAAATCGGTGTCCTTGTACATCAGCTCCTGGAGACGCCTGCTGTTTTGCAGCATACGATACAATACAAGTATGATAATAGTCGCAACAATGATCAGAATGACCATTATGACAGTACTGTGCTCTCTGATAAAGGCGTCCACGCTCATCTTGGAATAGAAATTGTCCTGCAGCATGTAATCGCTCACCATCTTGTCTGTGATATCCAAAAGTTCTTTGTTCAGGATTCCCAGAAGAAGAGATTCCCCGTCATCGTGCACCGCCATGCGGATGCTGCGTACGTCGCTTAAAACCGTGTGGATCTCAAGCTGTCCCAGCCTCAGATTGGAGCCCAAAAGATACTCTGCCAGATAGCCGTCGCAGAGCGCCGCCTCCGCTTCCCCCATGCGCACGGCCTGCAGGCACTCCTCCGGGCTTTCCAGGATCATCAGCTCCGTCTGCCCCTCTGCAAAGAGGGATGCGCCTCCCTCCTCATAGAGATTTTCTCCCGTTACAGCCAGCGTCTTTATCTCCTCCGTCCTGCTGTCCCGCTTCATAACGACAACCCTCGGCACCTGTGCGTAGACTTTTGTGAGCACGCCGCCCCACTGCCTGATGTTGTCGATCCCTTCACTACAATAGTTGATCATGTCGATCTTTCCTTCAGCAAGGGACTGCTTCGCCGTCTCCATATTTTCCATCCTGACATAGTCGAAGGAAAGACCTGTACTCACGGCCACCTCCTCCAATATCTGCCTCACAAGGCCGCTGGGCGATCCCGCTTCGCTCGCATAGGAAAATGGATAACAGTCGTCGATCCATCCGACCGTCAGCGTCTGTTTCTCCTCTATGTAGCGTTTCTCCTCACTGGTCAGAAGAATCGTATGATCCAGTCGGCTGTCATAATACTTCGCCATCAGTTCGTTTTCCAGCTCCGGGCGGTTCATCTTGAGATCCGCAACACCCTGATTCAATTCCCGCAGCAGATCGTCGTTTCCCGGATAAGTGATATAGTAGAAGGGCATAGGTGCAAAGCGCCCGACGACACGCTGTCCCTCTCTGATCTCAGTGAGGGAATGTACCAGAGCGTCGATCTTCCTTGAAGCGAGCGCATCCTGCAGCGCTGCCGTGTTTTCGTACTCTCGAAGTCTCGGACTCTCGATCCCGTGGCTTTTTAAGTACTCCAGAAATTCCTGTTTTCTGACATAGGTGGCCACACACCCGTATGTGAGGTTCTGCATCGCACTGAAATCCTCGTAGGCAACACCACTGTTTGCCTGCACGGCAACCGCACCGAACGTGTAACCGCTCGCCAGATCTGCGTAGCGGTAGATTTCCGCTCGTGCAGCGGAATACTGCGCGCTTCCCACCAGATCCACTTCCTTGTCCGCAAGCATCTGCAGCGCATCATCCCAACTGTCACAGGGAACATATTCCACATTCCAGTTTACATAATCTCCAAGATTTTCCAGATACTCCACATCCATCCCGGAAAGGCTGCCATCCTCGAGTGTCACGTGATAGCCTTCCATCGGAAAGAAGGCCACACGCACCGTGCGCTTTTCCGCACCATGAACAACGCCCGTTCCTGCCTGCCCGAAGGAAGACAAAAGCAGAACCGCCGCAGCAAGTGCTCCTGCTGCCGCCCGCAGTACCCTGTCTCCTCTTCTTTTTCTCTGATTCCCCTGATTCCCCATAAAAGAACGCCTCACTTTCCGCGGTTTTCCGCAGATCATTCCCAGACTTATATCCTTACTATTCAGTATAAAGCCTTTCCGCTGAAATGCAAAGGACTTCTTGTCGCGTTCCTAAAGAACGCAGTCCCTAGAGAAAACGCGACAAAAAGTCCTCAATTCTTCCGTAATATGCCTCCGGGTCTTTGTCCTGAGCCTGCGCGTGGCCTGCACCCTCCACAATGAAGAGCTCCTTCTCGCAGACAGCAGCCTCAAACAGCGCATAGGACATATCCACATCGATCATCCTGTCCTCATCTCCATGGATAAAGAGGGTCGGGATCCTGCTGTTCTTCACTGCTCGCAGAGGAGAGGCGTCACGCAGATCATAGCCGCCCCGAAGCTTCAGCATCACGCAGGCAGAATCCACAAAGGGTGACGCCGGCAGATGAAACCACTCCTTGATCTTGTCACCGAACATGTCGTACGCCTCCGTGTAGGCGCTGTCGGAGACCACCGCTTTAATATGCGTCGAAGCCTCCGGTGAGCCCGCCAGAATCAGCGCCGTGGCAGCTCCCATGGATTGACCATGCAGCACGATTTCGGCATCCGGCGACATTTCAAGAATATGCTCGATCCAGAGCCGGCAGTCATAATGATCCGTCCAGCCCATGCCGATGAAGTCTCCCTCGCTCTCGCCCTGACAGCGAAGATCGGGAACCAGCACCGCATATCCCTGCTTCTGATACCAGTAGGCAAACTGATACATTTCCTCCTTCCATCCGGTGTAGCCGTGCAGAAGAAGCACCCAGGTCTCGCCTGTCCGCTCGGGAAATTCCTCCGCGACAAGGCGGTAGCCGTCGGGCGTATCCGCGTATATTTTATTGTGTTCTGCCGTCTCGATCCATTCCGCAGTTTCGGAGAGAAGTCTGCTTCGGTTTCCCTTAAGCTGTGCAGTCTGCACCTGCTCGCTGTAACATTTTTTCGTGATATCCTCGAAGGCATCCAGCTTATCCATAAAAGAGGGTACCAGACAAGCGCTCACCAGAAAATACACAAAGACGGTATAGATCGCAAAAAGCGCCGCCAGAATCGCCGCCGCGATCCGCATTCTCCTTCGCATCCCGTTTCCCCCATTCTCAATACAGTTCCACCGGCATCATGCTGTAGGCCATGTCTCCCTTTCCCTGACAACAGACCGCCGTGCAATACCCTTCGATCTCCCGATATTCCCGCATGGAATAATATTTTCCATCAAAAGAATGCCGTACTCTGGCCCTTCCCGACGCCTCATCCACATGGATCGTGAAATCCTTAAGCGGCAGCGACATACCTCTCCCGGTCGCCTTGATAAAGCTCTCCTTCATAGTCCAGAGGCGAAACATCCTGAGATTCCTCGCCGCTTCCCCCTCCGTATCGTAAAGCCAGGCAAGCTCCTCCTCGGCAAAAAAGCGGTCCGCTACTTTGAGGCGTCCCTCCTTCACGCGTTCGATATCGTTTCCAAGCGGCCTGTCCCCGATCGTACAGATCGCATAGTCCCCGGAATGCGACAGGGAAAAACTGATTTCCGGATGATATTTCATGACCGGCTTCCCCCACTCGCCGACTTCATACTCTGCGCTCTTTTCCTGCAGTCCGAAAATTTCCAGCGCGTGATTCAAAAGAAGCCCTGCCGCGAGACTCCTGTTTTTGTCCTTCTCATGCCGCAGGAGGGCGATCTTCTGCTGTCTGTAAGGGGAAAGCAGCTTACATTTTTCCTGAAACAGCGCCCGGTTCGCCAGACACCTCACATCCGCATAGCAGGTGTAGATCATAGCGGTTTCCTTCCCATTTATTCCTCTCTCATCTTCCGATAGCAGCGGTCGCAGATCGGGTAAGTCGAATTCCATGACAGGGGTCTGCCACAGATGCGGCATTTCTTCTCAAACTGCCCCTTATCCTCCTTTAGGAGTTCTCCGATCTCATGCTGCGCCCACTCCCTGTTCGCCGCCACTTCGTCCTTGTCGATCTCCCATGCCATCCGGGCGGAAAACTGGGTGTAGAGATCCAGCTGCTTGTAGTAGGATTCCAGCCCTTCCAGCGAGAAATCTTTCGGCAGCATCGGACAGTTCTGCTGCTTTTCCGGCTTCTCACAGTAGCGCAGCCAAAGCCTGAGCACTTCTCTGTCCTTTACGTCAAAGGGACAGGTAATGAGCGTCAGGACCAGCTTCCTGTCGTCCATGTAGCTGATCTTTCTGCGGTAATCCCGCAGATAGCGGTATTTATCCACACTCTCCTTCATGGATATCTTATCATACATGGGCGGATTTCCTGTCTTCTCCCACGCCTCAATGATCTCATCCAGCTCTATGTCGATGTCGAGAAGTACCTCCGGGAAGCCTACCCTGGCTCTCCTGATCGGATAGAAAGGCTCTGCCAGCTTCTTGCCTACATACTCCATATCCATCGCCGACTGCACATAGCCGGTGTCGTAAAAACCGAAGCGTCCCGCCCGGCCCGCGATCTGCCTGATCTCCTCCGCCAGAAGCCGCCTCTTGCCCACGCCGTCAAATTTCGTGGTGTTCATAAAGACCACCCTGCGGATTGGCAGGTTAATGCCCATACCGATGGCGTCCGTCGCCACCACCACCTGATTGACCCCCTCCGTAAAAAGCCGCACCTGTTCCTGCCTCGTCTGGGGCGGAAGATTTCCGTAGATCACACTGGCGGGGATGCCGCGCCCCTCAAGCGCCGCCGCGATCGCCAGCACGTTTTTCTTGGAAAAGGCGATCAGCGCGTCGCCCGGTTCCACATCCACAGCCATATCATAGCGTTCGGGCAGAAACTTAAGTTCCGTGTTTCTCTCATGATGGATGATCTCGTACTCGTCACCGCACCGCGTAAGCATCCTGACCAGAATATCTTCCGCCGTGCCGGAAGCGCAGACGTGAATCTCCTCTGCACGGATACCCAGAATCGCTCTGGTCCAGTAGCTCCCCCGGTTCTCGTCGGCCATCATCTGAGCCTCGTCGATCACGGCGATATCGTAGACCTCCCTGATATCCAGAATCTCTACGGTGGAGGCCTGCACGAAATGTCCCGGCGTATAGATGGTCTCCTCGCCGGTGATCATGTTGCAGGGAATGCCCGCCGTCATCATGCGGTCATAGACCTCCAGCGCCAGAAGACGCAGAGGCCCTAAGTAAATGCCGTGATAAGCCTGCTTTAAGCGCTGCAGCGCCTCGTAAGTCTTACCACTGTTGGTAGGACCGATGTGAAGAATGAAGTGACGTTTCATGCCCCTGGCTTCCGGGTACTGCTTCTCCGGCTCCGCCTCCATCAGTTCTTCGATCCGCCGCCCCACCAGATATTGCATATAATCTTCTTTATAGATCTCGTAGAGCGATTTTTCGCGTAAGAGCGCCGCCGTCTTTTCCATTGCGGCGATATCCTCCGGCACAGCCCCCGCCGCCATTTTCTTTAAGAAGTTGAGGTCGAGCCTGGCAAGCATCCGAACCACATGGCGGTACTTTTTCATCCATTTGGTATCTCTGAGCACCACCGTATAACCGACCTGCGCCACCTTCTTGTGCAGCTCCCTCATGTCGGCAAGCACCTGATGGCTCTCCTGCTTTTTTTTGCGGGCGATGCGCCGTTCAAGCTGCCCGAGCTGCCTCTCCGTGCTTCTGATAAATTTACGGTTTTCCCTTTTTTCAAAATGGAAAAAAGTCTGCTCGTACGGTTTCCAGAGCTGCTCCGAAAAACTGTTCTCCTTTTTTTCGTTTTGTTCTTCCTGCCTGTTTTCTTCCACTTCCTATAATCCTTACGTGTATTAGTTTACATAACTTTTATCTTTTCCTGCAAAACGCTTCTTATTAACTATGCAATAATAGCATACCACATTTCCCTGCCATAACGCAAACGTCACACCCTGTCAAATTCTTCCCCTCCTTACAATGCGGATATGCCGTGTTTTCTTGCTTTTATTTCCATCTTGTTTTACAATAGATACCATAAGACGGAATGCTTGTCACCCATTTATCTGTTATCAAAACGAGAAGGAGTATTTTGATGAAAAATATTATACTGGTGGTGGATGACGATAAGACCAATCTGGCTCTCGCCCAGAAAATTCTGGGTTCCCAGTACCGCATCGCCGCCTCCACTTCCGGCGCGGCTGCCTTAAAATATCTGGAGGCTCACCGCCCCGACCTGATTCTTCTTGACATCAATATGCCGGAAATGGACGGCTTTGAGGTAATGGAATGCCTGCGCTCAGACGTTAATACCGAGTTGATCCCCGTAATCTTTTTGACAGCGGACTCTCTTGCTGAGACGGAGATCAAATGTTTCCAGATGGGCGCGATGGACTTTGTAACGAAGCCCTTCGTACCTGATATCCTGTTGAGCCGTGTCAGCAAAACCATCGAACTCGACCAGTACCGCCATAATCTCGAAAATATGGTAAACACGCAGGCACAGAAGATCACGGAGGACGCCCAGCGTCTCGGCCGCATTCAGGATTCCGTCATTATCGGCATGGCAAACCTGATCGAGAGCCGGGACGGCAGCACCGGAAAACACGTAAAAAACACCCAGAACTATGTCCGCATGATCGCGAATGAACTGCTTTCCCGAAGGCTTTTCCCTGAGGAGCTCACCCCATCTTACATAGAAGATCTCTGCAAGGCTGCGCCTCTGCACGACGTGGGAAAGATCAAGATTCCCGACGCCATCCTGCAAAAGCCCGGCAAGCTGACTCCTGAGGAATTCGATACCATGAAACTGCATACCACCCACAGCCGCAAGATCATCCAGACCATCATCGGCGACATCGAAGATGAACACTATGTGCGGTTGGTGGAGGATATTGCTCTCTATCACCACGAACGCTGGGACGGCACCGGTTATCCCGCCGGTCTCACGGGAAGCAACATTCCCCTCTCCGCCCGGATCATGGCCGTGGCTGACGTGTTTGACGCCCTCTACGAAGAGCGCTGCTATAAGCCGCCCATACGTCCTATTGAGCGGATCATGCAGATCATGTCGGAGGGTCGGGGAACGCAGTTTGACCCTGTTATCATAGACGTATTCAACGAAATGCTGCCGCAGCTGAAAGAAGTCCTACACCTCACAGATATCATAACCTGACACAATTGTCATATATATGACAATTGTGTCAGGTTATATGATGTTTATGTCATAAAATAGAAAAGGAGTGTCAACTGCCTTGGGAAATACACAACTGAAAGACGAAAAGATAGAAAAAAAACTGGAGCGTATCGTGTTGACCATCTCAAGTCTCTACACGATCGCCCTGTTCATCACAGGCTGTCTCTCCGGCTGGAATATCTACATCAGAGAAATCCTGTTTCTGCCCTCTGCCGCCGGCTGGGTGATCCACTGCCGCGAATCCTGGGATCATCCTCACCGGGCGCAGTTCATTGCCGGCGTATGCTGGGCTGACTTTATCTTATATGCTCTGCTGACAGAAAACTTTTCCACTATGCTGGTCAACATGGCGTGTGTCATCGCCCTGCTCAGCATATTCAATATCAAGTCCATCCTATATCCGGGACTGATCATCCCGCTTTTTGTCTTTCTTTATCATGGATTGATCGTCGGGACGATCCCGATCGACTCCCTCCACGACCTTTTACAGCTGATCATTCAATTTATCTCCCTCTACACGATCTCTGCAGTGATCTGGATCATTCAGCAGAATCGTCAGACGGCAAGCGAGCTTCTGTTTGAGAACATCCGTGAGCTGGAGATCGCCGAACGCAGCAAGAATGATTTCCTGGTCAACGTCTCCCACGAGATCCGCACCCCCATCAACGCAGTGTGCGGCATGAGCGAAGCCATCCTGCAGGAGGACCTTCCTCTGGAGGTTCGACGGGATGTGGTGGATATACAGACCGCCGGGAGAAATTTGCTCGCCACAGTCAGCAATATTCTGGATTTCTCAGAGCTGGAGACCGGAAAGCTGGAACTTGCGGAGGAGAGTTACAATATTACCTCAACCATCACCGATATCATCAACATGGCTCTGACCAAGGACAACGGCAAACATCTGGAGCTGATCGTTGACTGCGACGCAGACCTTCCGAGCAACCTTTTAGGGGACGAACAGAAGCTGCGACGCATCGTTATCAATCTCATAGAAAATGCCTTTAAATTTACGAAGGAAGGCGGCGTGATCCTGCGCATTAAGAGCCGCCGTGAGGAGTATGGCATCAATCTGTCCGTGAGCGTCAAAGATTCCGGCATCGGTATTGAGCGTGCCGATCTGGAAAAGATCTTTACCAGTTTCAGTCAGATAGACGCGAAGCGCAACAGAGCGGAAGGCGGCGTAGGACTCGGTCTCGCCATCACGCAGGCTTTAGTGCGCAGCATGGGCGGCTTCATCACCGTGAACAGCACGCCGGGTATCGGCAGCGAATTCCAGTTTACCATTCCGCAGAAGGTTTTGGATGAGACGCCCATCGTTTCCATTCGGGATAAAAAGAATCTCCACGCAGCCTGCTACATCAATCTGGACAAATACGACTATACCGTGGTGCGTGAGGGCTACGAGGACTGCATCCGGCACGTTGCCGCCCAGTTCGGCTTCCCGTTCCGCATCTGCAGAAATCTTCCCGAATTACAGCGCCGCATGGAGCAGGAAGACTACTCTCACATTTTCATAGGCTGGGAGGAATACTGCGAGGACCGGCCTTTCTTTGACAAGCTCAGTACAGAACAGACGGTTGTGCTTCTCCTAAACTACGATCAGGAATTTTTGGTTCAGGGACAGATGCTGCGCATCTACAAACCCTTCACCGTACTTTCCATTGCCGCGGTCTTCAACGGCCATAAGGTACTTGTCAACGAAGATTCTCATATTAGTTTACATAACAAATTCATTGCACCGCAGGCCCGCGTTCTGGTGGTGGACGACAACGCCATGAATCTGAAGGTCATGGCAAGACTCCTTCTGCCCTACCAACTGAAAGTAACCATGGCAAGCAGCGGTCAGGAAGCTCTGGAAAAACTGAACGCACCCGAATTCGACTGCGTTTTCCTGGATCACATGATGCCGGAGATGGACGGCGTGGAGACACTGCACAAGATCAGGCAAAAGCCCGGCCTCTATTACCAATCCCTTCCCATCATAGCTTTCACTGCCAATGCGATCGGCGGCGCAAGGGAAATGTTTATGTCGGAGGGCTTCAATGACTTTATTGCAAAACCCATAGAACTCAGCGTACTGGAGCGCATTCTGCGCCGCTATATTCCCTCTCAGATGCAGATCGTGGTGGAGGATGAGGAGACCGGTCAGGCGCCTCCTTCCGGTCCGCCAAAAACTTCCGCTCCCGCAGCGCCGGACACAGATGCCCGCACGCCGCAGGCGCCGACAGGAAAGAATGCTGCCCCCGCTGAGACTGCTCCTCCCGCCCGGAATGACAGTGCAAGCGGTCGCCTGCGCCTTACCCGAGCCGGCGTCGATCTGGAGCATGCCTACGCCTACTGCGGCGACGAGGAGGGCTTCCGGGAGATCGTGGCCATCTTCCATGCGGAAGGAGAAAAGCGCAGAGAGAATCTTTCTCGTTACTATGCGGAGCAGGACTGGAAAAACTATGTGATCTGCGTCCATGCTTTGAAGGGGAACGCAAAAGGCATCGGCGCGGACGACCTTTCTGCGGCAGCAAAGGAGCTGGAATTTGCCGGCAAAGAAAATCGGATCGACTATATCTTACAGAACCACGAGGCGATGATGGAACAGCATGATGCGCTTCTTGACGCACTGACAGGAAATGCCTTTGTCTACCCGGATCAGACCGGAGAGGCAGAGACGGACAGCGAACAGACAAAAGCTGAGAAAAATACGGCGGAGAACGACGTACAGGAGTTCACAATCGACACAGTCGATGAGGAATCCCAAGAGGCGCTGCTTGAGGAAATTGCTGAAAAGTTATCATCATTTGAGAGCGACGGGCTTATGCCCCTCCTTGACAAACTGGCCCTTTGCCATACGGAAAGCGGCTCCCTGAAAGATACTGCGGAGAAGATCCGCTCGCTGGCCGCCGATTTCGATTTTCTCGGTGCCGCCGAGCTTCTGGAAAGGATGGAAAAATAACGCATGATCAAGAGAATACAATACTTTCTGCATAAAATGTTTTCCGACGAGCTGCCTTTTCGCGAACGGATAAACCATATGGTACTGCTGCTTATGTTTATCGCCTCCGTGATCGGTACGGGGCGCGTCTATGTGGGGGCTGATATCCGGGTTCTCTACCCGCTGCTCGCCATGTGCTTCGTCAACGCCCTCGCCATATGGATCGCTGTCGAGCGCCGCAATATAAAGCTTGCCTCCTGGCTTGTAGTCACCGTCAACAACATGATCCTCTTTCCGATCGTCTTCATTATGAGCGGCGGCATCCAGAGCGGTACGGCCATCTGGTTCGTGCTGGGACTTGTTTATATCTTTTTGCTGTTTGACGGGAAGTCCTTCCTTCCGGCCCTTTCGCTGTCCGTACTCTCCTTTTTATTGACTTATCTGGTCAGTTACTATAATCCGATGATTCTATCGGACTCCAGCCGCTTCTACAGCTTTATAGACTCCTTTATCACCCTGCTCTGCGTCAGCTGCTTTATCGGCATCCTCTTAAAGAGTCAGGCGAGAACCTATGAGCGGGAGCGGCAGATCGCAGAAGCGCAAAAGCGTGAAGTCGAGCAGATCGCCCGCTCCAAGGACACCTTTTTCGCCAACATGAGCCATGAGATCCGCACCCCCATCAACACTATCATCGGTCTGAACGAGATGATCCTGCGCGAGGATATCTCTGATGAAATTGCGGAAAACGCCATCAATATCCAGAACGCCAGCAAGATGCTGCTCACTACCATAAATGATATTCTGGATCTCTCAAAGCTGGAATCCGGCAAGATGGACATCGTGCCCACCCAGTATGAGATCAGCTCCATGTTCAGCGATCTGGTGAACCTTGTCTGGATCCGCGCACACCAGAAAGAGCTGGAATTTAAGGTAGACATTGACCCCGAGATTCCCTCCATGCTCTACGGAGACGAGGTGCGGATCAAACAGGTCGTGACCAACTTGTTGACCAACGCAGTCAAGTATACACAAGCGGGTTCCGTCACGCTGACTGCCAAGGGCGAGCGTATTGCCGCAGACCAGATCCTCCTTCGCATCTCCGTGCAGGATACCGGCATGGGCATCCGCAAAGAGAGTCTGGACGATCTCTTCAGCTCCTTCAAGCGGGTGGACGAAACAGACAACCGCAATATTGAAGGAACGGGTCTGGGTCTTAGTATTTCCAAGCAGCTCATGGAGATGATGGGCGGTAAGATCACCGTGGACAGCGTTTATCACAAGGGTTCCGTCTTTACGATCGAACTAAAGCAGCGCATTATCAATGTGCGTCCCATCGGTGTTATCAACTTTGCCGCTCAGAAGCAGCTCAATCAACGCGCCCGCTACAGACAGACTTTTATTGCTCCGGACGCCCGCATTCTAGTGGTGGACGACAACTCCATGAACCTGATGGTGGCTGTGAAACTTCTCCGCGACACAAAGGTTCAGGTGGACACTGCGGAGAGCGGAAAAGAAGCCTTAAAAAAGACGGCGGAGAATGCCTACCATATTATCCTCATGGATCACATGATGCCGGAGATGGACGGAGAAGCCACGCTAAAGGCAGTCCGCAGCCAATCCAAGGGCTTTTGTCAGAAGACTCCCGTGATCGCCCTGACAGCCAACGTTATGTCCGATGCCGAGCAGGTCTACCGGAATATGGGTTTCGACGGTTATCTGGCAAAACCCATCAGCACCCCGCTTTTGGAGGCCTGCCTGCTGCACTATCTGCCGCATGAGCTGATCGAATACCTCGCAAATGAGGAGGAAGAAGAGGAAACCGCATATGAAGGTCCTAATCAGGTAAGCAGCGCGAGAAAGCGCAAAGTCGCCATCACCGCAGACTGTATCTGCGATCTGCCGAAAGACCTTCTGGAGCGTTTTAAGATTCGTCTTATGTACTGCTATGTTCACACCGGAGAGGGACGCTTCTGCGACCTCTTTGAGATATCGTCCGACAGCCTGCTTGCCTATCTGGAGACGGAGGGCAATCAGGCCCACTCCTCCACGGCAGATCCTTCGGAGTACGAGTATTTCTTTGCGGAGACGCTGACGGAGGCTGAACACGTTCTCCACATCACTGCCACGGCTGACTTGAGCGGCGCTTATCCGAACGCGAGTCAAGCCGCCGCCAGCTTTGACAACGTGACCATTCTGGACTCCGGCCATATCAGCAGCGGCCACGGCCTTATGGTGCTGTACGCAGCCATGCTGGCCGAGGAGGGAAAGACCGTTCCCGAGATCTGCAAGGCTCTGGAAACCTACAAAGAACGCGTCTTCTCCAACTTCCTGGTGCCGAGCACGGCCACACTCCACCGCTGCGGTAAGGTTTCCGGTGCCGTACACAAGCTCTGCGCCATTCTGAATTTTCACCCTGTTCTGGCTATGTCCAAAAACAGGTTGAAACTCTGGCGGATCGAGACGGGAAATATGCACCGCGCAACCAGACAGTATGTGAAAAAACTTCTCAGCCACAGCGCACAGATCGACTCCCGCCTTCTGTTTCTCACCTATGCGGGTTGCAGTGTAGCGCAGATTGACGAAATCCTGTCCATTGTAGAGCGGTATGTAAAATTTGACAAGATCGTTCTTCAGAAGGCCTCGGCCACGGTATCAAGCAACTGCGGCATCGGGACCTTCGGGCTGATGTTTGTGAGAAAGGACAAACAGGAGTCGTAAGGCTCCTGTTTTTTATTATAATAGTTTATAATAACTTATTTCCCGCGCTGACTGTAACTGATTCTTGCGGCGGCATAATAGATGCCATAGAGCGCAAAAAACAATAGAAATGAAACAGCCAGAGACTGGCCTGTCAGAAGAATGTCCGGTATAAGCGGAAGCGGGAAAAATCCCGCTAAAATCTTCTTCGCGCAGATATAAACAAAGCAAATGCTGAGTACGACCGAAGGAATAAGCGGAAGCAAAAATATCTGTGCCAGCTGGCGGTTATTCAATTGGGTTACAAGCCCCTCGTCCATACCAAGCTGCCGCAGGATGCAATCCTGTCTCTGTCTCACCTGCCAATCGCCAAGAACCTGCGTTGCTAAAATCGCAGCACCGGTCATTTCCAAAACCATAGACAGATAAAACAAGCAGATCAACATGGCGTACAGGTAATTAAACTCAGCCTTATCCGTCCATTTCCCGGAAAGATAATCCATATCCTCGCTCAAAAAAAGTGTAGGTCCGCCACCGGGGGCAGACTTTGCGATGGAACGGTCTAACTGCACGAGCCCGTCACAGACGGATGTAAGCCGCTGCAGATCAGCGGGACTTAACGGCCATTCCGTGACTGCGGCATACACGCCATATACGATTTCCATCTGCTCAAGAGCGCTGTCGGGAACAACGATGACATAGCCTGCGCCGTTGCCATATTCATTTATCTGGCTGAAGGCTTCCGAAAATACGCCGTCAGCCGCAAAGGAAGATCCGGCACATTCCAATCCGTCCTGCTGCTTAATCAGCGTCCTGACTCCTTCTGCCAGCGCCGGGACACAATGGACATAACAGAGGGAAGGATCAAGTTCCAAACTTGTGTATCCCAACAATTCCCGCAGTTTGAGATAATCGCTCTGCGCCATACAGGTATCATGCTGAAACTCTGCAAAAGTACGGCGGGGCTGACGGCCCGCCTCTGTCACCGCCCGATCATAGACGGTAAGAAAATCTGTTTTCCCGTTGGTGTAGATTCCGTAGGCATAACCTTTTGCGGAAACTTCATGCTGAATGACAGCATCGCAGCGGGAGAAATCACACATCTCCCCTCTGTGCAGAATCATAATGTCAAATGCCCCCGCCTCTACATTTTTTGTCACCATGAAGCCGATGATCGAGCCGATTCCTCCAAAGGTGAGTGCCAGCATAAACAGAATGGACAACACCCCCATAACAGTACTTGTGGAATGGATCTTTGCAATAAATCCCCGGAAAGGCACTAACCTGTGACTTCTGTATTTCCAGTCAGTACGATCTCCAAACCGTACGCAAAGAAAAGCCGGAACGCTGATAAAAAAGCCAAACAGGAACAAAAGCAGCAGGACGGTTCCTATGAGGACATCAAATCCTTTTCCGATAGGCTGTATGGATATGAGCAAAAATCCGGCACAGCCTGCCAGAACGGACAGACCAAAAAACAAGCCTGCAGATTTTCCTCCGGAAACGAGGCCTTGCTCGTTCTCTCTGTCATAATAGAGCATATCCCGCAGTTGTACCCGGCGTATCCACTTCCCGTTTTTTCGTATGGAATACAAAAGCATGGATGCGAAATACAGAAATGTCAGGCAGACGGCCGGCAGAGAAAAGCCAAAATGCAGCGTATAAGACAGACCGAACATATTTAGCAGGACAGCCTCCAATATCTGTGAAAACAGCATCCCGAAAACAGTGCCCGGCACAAAGGCCAGCAGTCCGATCAGACAGTTTTCATAAAACAGGAGTGTGCTGATCTTCTTGTTGGGAATTCCCGACATCATATACACGCCAAACTCTCTGCTTCTCCTTTTGAGCATATAATTGATCATGTAGCCGATCACCCAGCCCACCATGAGAATGATCAAGATGGAAGCCGTTACGATCAGATAGGGCAGCACCTCCATATCCGGAAGCGCTTTTACGGTATCGGAGAAAATCAGTGCGTTAAAAGCGTACATGGACGCCACGGCACAGGCAAGCGTCACAAAAAAGACGGCATACTCATGAATCTGCCTTTTGGCATTGCGCAGGGACAACTTCCTCAACATGGAACATCACCTCCCAGCAGAGAAAGTACATCCAGGATTTCATGGTAGAACGTACTGCGGCTCTTTTCCCCCTTGATAACTTCATTGAAAATGCGCCCGTCTTTTAAGAACAGGATTCGTCCGGCATAGCTGGCACTGAAAGCGTCATGCGTTACCATCAGGATCGTCGCTCCCATTTCCTGATTGAAATCCGACATGACCTCCAGAAGAACACGGGATGAATGGGAATCCAGAGCGCCCGTCGGCTCGTCCGCCATAATAAGCTTCGGGTCGCAGATTACCGCCCGCGCAAATGCGCACCGCTGCTTTTGGCCTCCAGAAACCTGCGTGGGAAATTTTTGCAGCGCATCGCTGATATGCAGTTTATCCGCAATTCGATGAACACGTCGATCGATTTCCTTTGCCGGCATCCCACTGATCGTCAGAGGCAGCGCAATATTTTCTTCCAGCGTCAGCGTATCCAGCAGATTGAAATCCTGAAACACAAACCCCAGGTAATCCCTTCGGAAAGCAGCTATCTTCTTTTCGGTAATGGCCGTAATGTCCTGACCATCCAGCAGGATGTGACCGGAGCTTACCGTATCAATGGTAGAGATACAGTTGAGCAGTGTGGTCTTTCCAGAGCCGGAGGCACCCATGATGCTGATAAATTCTCCCGTCTGCACGTCAAAGCTGACTTCATCGAGCGCCTTTGTCACGGCACCGGGGCTGCCATAGTACTTTTTAATATGCTCCACATGGAGCAGCGGCTTTTCACGGTTGAACATAATGATTACTCCACCACCTTTCCGTTGACGATCTTTACGTCCTTATCCGCAAATTTCAGGATATAAGTATGGGTCATTTCATCCGTTGTTTCAATCTTAAGCCGCATGGTTACCATACTCTGGCCAAAAAAGGATGCTTCCGCCTGCATTTTGTAGGTGCTGATCTTTTCCGTCACTCTGCCGGATGAATCTTGCATATCGCTGTTCTCAAGTGGACATATTACCCTTTCATAAGGGAATTGACCTCTAACTGTAACATAGGTGATCTGCCCGTTTTCTGTAACAAATTCAACTCCGGGAGAATCTGAACGGAGCTGGATCGGATGGTCTGACAGACGGATCATAATCACCCCGCAGAGAATCAGCAGCGCAGCGATACCGCCCAGGGAACAAAGTATTTTCTTTCGTAAGCTTTTGGTTTTTCCGCGCATTAGTACGCCTCCTTTTCTGAGATCACCTATATTTTAGCGTTCAGAGGCGTTCCGTTGTATAGAGATTCCTTGATTTTATCTAACAGATTTGTAAGATAGGAAGTCAGACCTTCAAAAATTCACTTTTAGGGAAGTGTAGAAGAACGGTCGTATATTCTCCCGCCCTGGACTTTATCTCAATACCGATTCCCAGTCTGGAGCAAAGTTGATCGCACAAATATAAGCCGATGCCGGTCGAATTTTTCCCGGCCCGGCCATTGCTCCCGACAAAGCCTTTATCAAAGACGCGTCCCAGTTCACTCTCCCTGATTCCAATGCCATTGTCAGTAATTGTGAGCACTATATAGTTCTCCTGTTCCTGCGAGACCACATCAATGACCAGCGGTTGGCTGCTTTGATACTTGACGCTGTTGATGATGATCTGATTCAGAATAAACTGCAGCCACTTCTGATCGGAGTACACCGTGCCGGAGAGCCTTTCGGTATGAACGCAGACGTTGTTCTGTATCAGGAATTGCCTGTTCTGCGCCAGCACCTCCATGACGCATGCCCGCAGCGAAACCTCTTTGATCAGATAATCTTTCTCTACATTTCCCAGCCGCGCGTAGAACAGAACGCGCTCCACACCCTGTGAGATCAGTTCTGTCTGCGTCAGGATCTTTCGGGCTGCATCCGATTTATTATTTTCGCAAAGCAACTGGATTCCGGTGATCGGAACCTTCATTTCATGAATCCACTGTTCTATAAATTCCCGATACTCTCTGCTCAGTCGGTTAGCCTGTGACACCTCATCCGTCATGTCCTTCAAGGCGGTTTTCATCAGCTCAAAATATACCTTCTCCCATTCAGATGTCGGGACATCCATAATCTCCGCAAACAGGTACTTTCGGTCCAACTCATCCATCACAGCCCTAAAATGCAAAAGCCGTCTGCGCAGGCTCAGGTAATTCCACAACAGCAAGCCTGCTGCTATAAAGAGAAAACAGAGCCATAGCAGAAAGATTTCCCCGATTTCCAGTCCAAACAGCCACAAAAGCACGGAAAAAAACAGCGCACCGGCAAAACAGACCAGCAGCACAGCTTTTTTGTCATGTAACCAACCGGAAAAACTCATATCTTATACCCCATTCCCCGCTTGGTCCGGATCAGCCCGTCTTTCCCAAGAAAACCCAGTTTCTCCCGAATCCGCATGATATTGACACTGAGCGTATTGTCATCTATATGAATCTCGTTATCCCAAAGATATTCCACTAAATCCGTCCGCCGAACAATCTCGCCCGGATGCTGAAACAGATAATACATAATCTTCAATTCGGTCTTTGTCAGTTCGATTTCCTTTTCATCCGCCGCCAGCGTTCCGGCAATCGGATGAAGCGTAATTCCACTATATTCCAGACAGCCGGGCTGCCTGGCCGCCTGGCCTCTTTTCAGCAGCGCATTGATCCTCGCCAGCAGGATAGGAATATTGTATGGCTTGGAAATAAAATCATCTCCGCCCAGTGTCAATGCCTGCAGCTCGTCCATTGCGGTATTGCGGCCTGTGATGAACAGAATCGGCACATCGGAAAATCGGCGGACAGATGCACACAGGCTGTATCCGTTTTTTCCGGGCAGACTGATATCCAGCAGGATCAGGTCAGGCGATTCCGCAATGATCTGCTCCAGCGTGTTTTCGAAATCGGTCACATGCGCAACTGCAAACCCTGCATTGGACAGGAGAGTTTGCAGTTCTTCCCGAATCAGTTTTTCATCCTCGATAATCAGTATCTTATTCATTGTGACTTTTTCTGCCCTTTTATAATAGCTTTGCTTCATTGTATCGCCGCTTCTGTCTCCGTATTATAACGAGGCTGTTTCATTTCAAAAGGCAAGCCCCTCCATAATGGATTTTCGAAGAAAAATATTAACCGGAAATTCATGACTCATCTGGTTTGTGACTCATTTTAAACTAATCCGATCAATCCCTGAGATATTACGGGAAGAGATATACAAAAATTCATTTTCTATATGTGTTTGTCCTGATAGCTTTAACGGAATATTAATTACTTTTATCTTTTCCAGCGTATTTTTATTCCAAAAAGCAATTTCCGAGCAAGGATAAGAAACAGTAATCAGCATATCCTTGTATATTCCTGCACAGCTAAACATTTTCTTGTGAACCTTCTTTATTGATGTCTCGATTTCAAAGCTTTCCATACCGATTTTGAAAAGTTTTCCATCGTGACTAGCGGCATATAATATCCCTCCATCAATATACAGACTGGCGATGTTTTTCTTCCCTAGAACAAGGCTTTTTGCAATGGAAAGAGTAGATTTGTCCAACAGCAGCAATTTCCCGTCTACTGTTCCGCAAAGCAAGTATTGATCAATTGTTTTAATGCTCCACATACTGCTTTCGGAAATCATAAACTCTTTTACCAGATACGACTGTTTATCAAGAGTAATCATTTTTCCATTCCGGATGGAACAATATATGGCATCATGATCAACTGCTATCCCGCATATATCAGAACTTAGATCATTGCCCAACTGCCATTTGCCAAGCAGCTCATAATCCTTTTGGTTTAACGCATAAAGCGTGCAAAAATCATATATAAAAATCTGTTCATCATCCGCGATCAGTTTTCTTGACAATCCTTCTTTCTCGAAAACTGTCTTTTGACAGATAATATCTCGGGAGTATTTATCTATCTTAAGTAAATCTTTTCCGCACATACAGTCAATACACTGCTCTGTGACATGAAAGCCCGTGACGATTCCACCCAACTCTACTATGTGTTCCATGTTTTCACCTCATATATGGTCATTTCCAGTACCGTTCTGTTTTCCCTTCTCTGTGTTCCGGCAGAAAAGAAAACATGTCTGTCACAGATGCACGTTTCAGTTTCTGCCGCATTTTCAGTTATCAATATAATAGAAAAATCCGACAGAAACTGTCTTGAACGTGCGATCGCACATCTGTAAGAATTTCTATGATGATTCCATTCTATAGAGTTTATGGCTTTCTGTCAACCATATTTCCAAACGAAATTTCGTTTATTCATGCTGGTGGATTTCTTCCTGCCCGGGCGCACTTTCCACCCTGTTAAAACACACCGTCACCGTAAACAGATCCGCATCCGTCTCAACCGAGAGACTTCCGCCGCAGGCCTCTGTAAAACTCTTGGCAATGGAAAGCCCCAGTCCGCTTCCGCCGTCGGTACGACTCTCGTCACCGCGCACGAAACGCTCCGTAAAGTCCTTGCTGTCCGCGAGCTCCACGCCGGAGGTATTCTTGATGCGCACAACCGCCTGTCTGGCCTCCTCCGCAAGCGTCAGGTAAACCCGCGATCCCTCCAGCGAATAGCGAAGGGCGTTCTGCAAAAGGTTCTGGAACACCCGGTAGAGTCTCTGCCCGTCCGCCGTCACCGACACGGGTACTTCCGGAATCGTCGTCCGCATCGTCAGACTGCTCGCCTCGATCCGGTCATTCATATCCGCCAGCGTCTGGCGCAGAAGCTTACCTAGATCCAGCGTTTCCATCTGGATCGGAAGCTGTCCCGAGGTTGCCTTGCTTACTTCAAACACATCCTGCACGATGCCGCGAAGCCTCTCCGCCTTTTCCCCTAAAATCTGAATATACTCTTTTACATGCCGCGGCAGTTCTTCTTCCTGCCGCAAAAGCTCCGTATAGCTGATAATGGAGGTGAGCGGCGTCTTGATATCGTGAGACACATTGGTCACCAGATCCACCTTCATCCGCTCGCTCTTGATCTGCTCTTTCAACGCCGTCTCCATACCCTTTTGTATCTGGTTTAAGCTATCTGCTGCCTGTCCCAGATCCGAGTCATCAGGCAAAGTCAGTTCTTTTGTCAGACTGCCATCCCGCACCGCCAGAATCTGATCGGTGAGCGCGCCGATATCCACAGCTAATCTACGGTTTTTCTTTAAGTCCCAGACTGTCAGCAGGGTGAAGATAAAGAGAATAGCAAAGACCAATTCCATGATCAGCAGAAACGGCGCTCCCACCTCTGCTGCGGACATCCCGTATTCCGCCGCCATCGCATAAACCTCTGCGTATTCATAGCTGTCAGCGTTTGTAAGCGTAACGACCTCCACATTTCCCTCCGCCACCATCTCAAACAGTACAAACATCGCCAAAAACAACGTAAGCAGCACAAGCTCCGCGATCAGTGTAAGCCGCTGTCTCTTTACCAGTCTTTTCTGGATCGGATACTTGAGATCCTGTATTTTTAACAGATTCAAAATCGGTTTTTTCTGTTTCTTTCCGTTTTTCCGCCAGTCCAGAACTGCCAGATAAAAGAGCCAGAAAAATATGGCCAGATACACGCCCGCCCGTGCCAGCATTTTAAACTGATACGAGAGATCACCGCTCAAGTAATTGTCCCAGCCGTAATAACCAAAGCCGTACGTGATATAACCGATAAACCAGAACGACTCCCTGAAGGCCCTGCCGCTTCGCGCCGCTAAGACCGCGAATACCAGAACAAACGCCACAAACTTACACTCCAGACACAGCTTCCCCAAAAGGTCTGCGATTCTTTCCATCGCCTGCCGTCTGCTCTTTCGCATAAGGAGGGCGATTGCCAGCAGGATCACTACTGCCGTGAGAAATTCTTCCGTCCGCAGCGCCATGTTTCGCAGATAGTCCGCATTGCTTTTCAAACGATAGAGACCGCCGCCATAGCTTTGATATCCGTTTCCCTTATCTGCTGCCACCAGATAACGCTGCGGATCTTTCGCTGCCGCTAAAAAGATCACTGCATCCTTCGCCTTGTCTCCCAGCTTATAATTTGCATATCCGGGCACCCGCCAGCGGCTCGCATCCGTGTAAAGTCCATCGCCGTACACATCCTCATCCCGGCCGTCCTTTGTGATCTTTACCTTGCCGTCGCCCTCTCTGTTGTACCAGAGAGTGAAATTATAGACTTTGGAATCAAGGGCTTGGGCGAAATCTTCCCCTTTCCACTCTTCGTCCGTTTTTGTCTCATATTCTTCAATATTTGAGTAGAGGAGCTTATTTTGGTAGATCACGACATAGCGGAGATTCTTGTTCTTCGCCATATCCTCCATATAACTCTTCTCATCCGTATAAAGATACCCACGATACACACTGGAACCATAGTAACTTTCATCGTCTGAAAACCCGTATTCAGCGAGTTTTTCCTCGTAACGGGCCTGCTGTTCCGACAGATAGGTCAAGTAATCGTCCACGTTGCCGCCAAACGCTTCAAGGCTCGGGATACTTTCCGCAGTGCCGCCGATGTAAGCCGTCTCAGCCACCGTATCTTCCTGCACCATTTGAAGCGTACCGTCGTCCGCGACTTCGTTCAGCGCCCTGTCGAGCTGCTCCCCGTATTTCTCAGCCATATCCTTATTGTAATTGTACTCTGCATCTCCATATCCATTGACCGAAAAAGTCATTCCTCCCGTAGCCACGCCCAGAAGATCCGAGAGCCTGTTGCTGATGTTCCAGCGAAATTCCCCGCTTTCCTGATAATCCAGAGGCCCCTCAAAGATACCGGGCCCGCAGGTCATACACAGCTGAAACACCGGCAGTAAAACGATGACCAGCATAGTCACCCCTGTCGCAAACGCCAAAAAACTAAATGCCGCCTTACCTTTTTTCCATTTTGTATCCAATGCCCCACACCACCTTTATATATTCTGGGTCTTTCGGATTGAGTTCAATCTTCTCCCTGATATGACGAATGTGTACCATCACGGTATTCTCCGGCGAAAAGGAGGGTTCCTCCCAGACTCTCTCGTAAATCTCCTCCGCCGGAAAGATACGCCCCATGTTCCTCATCAGAAGCTCCACGATCTTTGTCTCCGTTGCAGTCAATCTGACCGGCTCCCCGTCTGCATAGAGCGTGCGCTCCCGCAGGCGGTAACAGAGTCTGCCGTTTGTGATTTCATCCTCCTCATTCTGCGCATGGATGCCGCCAAGCAGCGTGTACCTGCGAAGCTGGCTTTTCACCCGGGCCGCCAGCTCCTGCGGATTAAAGGGCTTCGCCACATAATCGTCCGCTCCCATAGAGAGACCTAATATCTTGTCCGTATCCTCTGTCTTCGCACTCAGAACAATGATGGGAAGATTTTTGCGTTCTCTGATCTTCATCATAGCGGAGAGGCCATCCATCTTCGGCATCATCACATCCATGATAATGAGCTGCACCTCCTGCTCTCCCAGTATCCTGAGTGCTTCCATGCCGTCGTAGGCCTTTAACACGCGGTATTCCTCCTTCTCCAAAAGAAGCGCGATCGCCCGCACGATCTCCCTGTCGTCGTCCACCACCAGCACACATTCGTTCATCCGAAAATTCTGCCTCCTTCCGTAAGCCTGAGACCATCCTATCCTGAAGTCCTTATAAAAATGTCGAGGGATTTCTTATAAAAATCTTAAGTCTGCGAAGCATCTTGAGTCTGCTTATGCAATGCGTCGAATTATGTCAACCAATATAATCTTCCCGCATTTCCTTCTCGGCTGCCGTTACTTCCTCATAGAGCTCCCTTGCAGAGACCCGGATCGCCCCTGCACCCAGGATAATGATCTGCTCGAGCCCGTCGGAGGTGGCCACTCGCACGCGGTTGTTTTTCCGGCTCAGCTCATGGGTCACCTTTTCGATATAGTGGTCCGCCGTTTCGGCCTCTTTTGTATAAACCACATCGATATTGTGATAACGCTCCACACTCCCGGGGTTCCCTTTGACACGATAAGCATCAAAAACCAGAATCAGATGCATCCTGCGGAATGCCTGAAAATTGCATAGAATGTCCATCAATCTGCAGCGTGCAGCGTTTAAGTCCGTTTTTGCCAGGTTTCCAAGTTCCTCCCAAGCAAAGATGATATTGTAACCGTCTACCAGAAGATATTCCTCCTGCTTCCCCTGGCCGCCGTGATACTCCACCTCTGCCGGTGCAGGTGCTTTTGCCCGAATGGTTCTTGCCCACCCCTGCTTTTTTGACTCCTTTGACCCATAAGTTCGCGCAAAGATCTCTTCCACTTCTTCTTGACCAATAAAGTCAACCGTTGATCCGTTATTAGCGGACCGCTTCGCGTAACGCTCCGCGAAATTCTCTGTCCCCTCCACGCCAATCTGTTCATATCGATTATATTGACCGTTTTGGTCATTTTCATCATTTGACCCGTAGATGCTGCCGTCCGACAACCGCCACCCGGCTTTCAGCGCCGGCTCCAGATGCATATACTCCTCCACCCGATCCCACTCCACGATGACACCCGCACCGTGGGCACAGAATACGGATCCGCAAGGATTTTCCGTATCGTGTTCCGCCTCATAACCGATCCGGTCAATAACTTCCGCAGCATTGTGACAGGGCTCGTAGCCTTTCAGAGAGAGCGCAAGCTTCCCTTTTCCCCCGGTATAGGAAAGAAGTTGCGTCTGATAACCCCCAAATTCGGAAACCGGAACCGTGCCTGTAAGCACCGCCTCTTCTCCCTCTGTTTCCGGCGGTTCAAAGCTTCCTGCCATCGTCTGTATATCCGTCATAGCGCGCCCCACTAAGGAAGCCGGCATTTCCATTCGAAAAGCATACACAGGCTCCAACAGTACACTTCTCGCCCGACACAGCCCCTGTCGAAGAGCCCGATAGGTGGCCTGTCTGAAATCGCCGCCCTCAGTATGCTTGATATGCGCCTTTCCCGCTGCCAGCGTGATCTGCATATCCGTGACGGGGGATCCTGTAAGGACACCGGGATGGCTTCTCTCCTCCAAATGAGTCAAGATCAACCGCTGCCAGTTTCGATCCAGCTTGTCCTCACTGCATCTGCTGCGGAAAGTGAGACCGCTCCCCCGCTCTCCCGGTTCCAGGATCAGATGCACTTCCGCATAATGCCTGAGAGGCTCAAAATGTCCCACACCCTCAGCCACATCCGCAATGGTCTCCTTATAGAGAACGCTCCCTTCCCCAAAACTCACCTTCACGCCAAAGCGCTCCTCAATAAGACTTTTCAGGATCTCAATCTGCACCTCTCCCATCAGTCTTGCATGGATTTCCCCGCTCCCTTCCTGTCTGACAATGTGAAGCTGTGGTTCTTCCTCTTCTAGTTTACATAACTCAGAATACATCGTATGAACATCACATCCATCCGGCAATTCAAGTCGGTATGTCATGACCGGCTCCAAAACCGGCAGCACGGTTTCCTTCTCCGCACCGATTCCCTGTCCGCAGAAAGTGTGGACCGGTCCGGTCAACGCACAAATGCTGCCCGCCTCAATCTCCTGCACCGCCTCAAATTTCTCACCGGAATAAAGCCGGATCTGGTCAATTTTTTCACCGCAGTCCGATTTCGCCCCAACCGTCTCCGGCTTGCCTCTTCCTTCTGCCGCGGTTATCGACTGTTTCACCTTAAGGCTGCCTCCGGTCACCTTAACATGCGTCAGGCGGTTTCCCTGCGCGTCTCTGGTAATCTTAAAGACTCTCGCCCCGAAAGCCTTCCCATAATGCGGCACGGGCGCATAGACTGTCAGAGCATTAAGCAGAGTTTCCACTCCGTCTCCTTTCAGAGCGGAACCAAAAAAGCAGGGAAAGAGCCTGCGGCGGGCAATGAGATCTGTGATCTCCTGTATCCTGACGGGCGGCTCGTCCGATAGGGCTTCCGCCCCATCCGGCATGCATTCTGTCCGCTCCAGATATTTTTCCAGAATTGCTTCATCACAAACTGCTATATTTTCATAAAATTCGTCGAATCTTTCCCCGTCCGGATCTGCAAAAGACACGCACCGCTCATCCAACTCACGTTTCAATCCGGCAAGCAGCGCTTTCTCATCCGTTCCCGGCTGATCCATTTTATTGACAAAGACAAACACCGGCACCTGATAACGCTCCAGCAGCTTCCAAAGCGTCAGCGTATGGCTCTGCACCCCGTCCGCACCGCTCACAATAAGCACTGCGCAGTCGAGTATCTGCAAAGTACGCTCCATCTCCGCGGAAAAATCGATGTGCCCCGGCGTATCGAGAAGGGTTACCTCCATTTCCTTCCATGAAAAACGGGCCTGCTTGGAGAAAATGGTAATGCCCCGTTCCCGCTCCTGCCTGTCCGTATCTAAAAAGGTATCTCTATGATCCACCCGCCCGAGATTTCTAATCTCTCCTGCGGTGTAAAGAACGCGTTCCGCCAGTGTGGTTTTTCCTGCATCCACGTGAGCCAACAGACCAATCGCCAGTTTTTTTGTTACCATAGCCGCCTCCAAAATCTACAGTTTCATTTCCGTCAGACTCACTGATCTGTCATAGTGCTCCGGTTTAAACATCCTCCTGTAAAGCGCATCAAGCGCCTCCCTCGAAGCCTCGCTCCCCGTTTTTGTAAAAGGAATGTACAAAACGCTGTAATCCACCCCAAACAAAACCGCCCGCAAATCTGTCATATCACAGCCGCAGGAACGGTAAAAGGCGATCCGCCGTTCCCTAGTCAGACGCTGTTCTTCATTTTCTGCCGCCGAAACCCTCTCCGACTCGATATAAAGCCCCTCTGTTTCCGGCAGATTTCGGGTAAAGTATTCCTCAAAAAGAGAAAAGGCGCGGTGCCCAAGCCCCTCCCCTCTTTTATCCTTCAAAATCGCAAAATAATCAAGCAGCGCACACTTTGTCTCTTCGCATAGTATAAAAACAGCATAGCCCACCAGCTCTTCATTGGCGCAGATACCCAGAGTAAAGCCATAGCCTGTTTCCATACTCTTTATGATATGGCTCAGGGGTTTCAATTCGCTCGGGGGAAAATCCTGTTTCATGTGTGTGTTGTATATTTCTGTAATCTCATCTTCAGCCAGTCTTTTTACGGTATAAGTCATGGTAAGCTCGTTCCTTTGCGCTTTCATATAGTTTACATAACTTTTTATCTATCATATCCCTGCACATACACAAAACTCTCTGCACCATTGTCCCTGCTCATCCTGTAGTCGGGATTTAACAATGCCTCCACGAAATCCCTGCCGTCCGGCTCTATCGGCGTTACCGGAATCCCCAGCGCTTGTTCCACGTCCTGCACGGTAGCATCGTCCAGAAAAACCTGTTCCCCACTCCTCAACATATTGGAGGGAATCAAAAGCGCTTCACCCAGATCTTTTCCCGCCGCCTGCTGCTCCTTAAGCTGGGCGATCAGATCCTGCCCCGTGACCAGTCCTGCCACAGTGATCGTCTCACCAAAGAAATCATTGCGGATAGGAATGACATGAACGCTAAGACCGGGACATGCCTGCATCATCTTCTCGGAAGCCTCCTGTATGCCTGAGAAGGCCAGTTTCCCTGTCGCTATGGTAAGAGCCCGCTTCACTTCCTTCAGTCTCTGTTGACCGTTTTGGTCATTCAAAACCGCCTGAATTGTTTCCGAAAATTCCTCACGGAAAAGCCGTATCATTCCCACACCGTTTTCCAGCTGGATATAGCCGTCGTAGCGTTCTTCCTCCGGAAAATCCCGCTCTGCCAGCATATAGAACTCATCGCTGGCATGAACAAAGTGTAGACCGTATCGGTCAAAACAGATTTTCTGGTACGCCTCGATCATATCGATGATCGTTCCGGCCTCTTCCCTCGTGAATAATTCCAAAGGATAAAGATTTTCCCTGTATTTCGTGATCCCCGCCGGCACCACCGACACACTCCGCATAAAAGGCAGATACTTCATCAGATCCTCGATGCTTCGTCGAAGCTCCTCCCCGTCGTTGACGCCTTTGCAGCACACGATCTGGCCGTTCATCTCCACATGCCCCTCGTAAAAGCGATCCAGAAAAGCCAGTTTTTCCCCCGCGAATCGGTTGTGAAGCATCATGCACCGCAGTTCCGGATTGGTGGTCTGCACTGAGATATTGATGGGCGCAAGCTGCATCTGAATGATGCGCTCCACATCATGCCCGCTCATGTTTGTCAGGGTAATATAATTGCCCTGCAAAAAAGAAAGCCGGGAATCATCGTCCTTAAAATACAAGGTTTCCCGCATCCCCGGCGGCATTTGGTCGATAAAACAAAAAATACACTTGTTGCTGCAGGAGCGGTAATCGCTCATCAGATCGTTCTCAAAGGAAACGCCAAGCTCCTCATCGTAATCCTTGTCGATCTCCAAAAGCCACTCCTCACCGTCTGCTTTTCTTACAAGAACCTCCACATATTCATCTTTCATCAGATAGCGATAGTCGAACACATCCTCTATCTCATTGTCGTTTATGGCAAGGATGGCGTCGCCCGCCACGATCCCCATCTCCTCCGCAATGGAACCGGGGTCTACCTCCCGCACAATATGTTCCGTCCTCTTCAAATCTGCATCCTTTCCCAAAGCCCAACAAATTCGCTGCTTCTTCCACACTCTTACCAGTCAGAGTCCCAGTCGTCATAGCTGCTGTCCCAGCTGTCACCGCTGTCCCAATCGTAGTCCCAATCATCATCCTCCCAGTCCGACTCGCTAAAATATGCCGACTCGCTAAAATCCCCTGCTCCGTTCTCTTCCCGCCATGTTGCTGACTGCCAGTAATCGTCATGATTCTTCTTTAGCTCGAAATCCACCCGTGTCGGCGTCCACTCTTCATATGACTCATCCCACTCATACCAGTCGGAGCGGTCATAGTAATACGTGTGATTCCGATAGTCATAGTAGCCCCTGGCCGGCCCTATATTTGTCCGGAGCAGCGGAAGTGCCAAAGAAAAAATCGTCGTAATTATAATGATTTTAAACGTTAAGCTTTTCAGGATGGAGCGTTGGATTATTTCCCCAGAGACTTTTGAATCCCGCTTCATCATATGACTTTTCTGTTCGTCAACCCGCTCCTTGATCTTCAAATACAGCTCGTTGACCGCATAAGCCTCGTCATCACCCTCATACCTGACCGCACGGGTGCCGTCAGCCTTATTTTTGTATACAATAAAATGCCCGGTACGTTCGTCTCGGTAAATGCCAAAGGCTTTCGCGCCCCGGTAGTCCTCCCCGATAAATACCCGCATATCACTCAGGGGAAGATTATGGTGGCTGCAATATGCCCGCAGTTCCTCTATTGTTGCAGGAACGCCGTAGGCAGTTCGTTTTACCCTGCTGTTAGCCGCACCGCAATTCGGACAGACCTGCGCCGTCTCCGGAATCATCTGTCCGCAATAATCGCATTGTATTTTCATTCGTTTCCCTTCCACCGCAGCATTCTGTTCTCATGATACAGGGAATCACCCTTCTTCCAGAATCGAATACTGCAGCATCTCGTACAAAAGCTTTGTTCCCTCTTTGATCTCCGGCGGCAGAAGCGCGCGGGCCACCAGCTTGTACCCTTCCTCAGGCGCATCGATACGCTCCAGATTCGCGTAATCTCCGTCGATACTCGCCACTCTGTACTCAAATGTATTCATCTCTGTCTCCATTCCGAAATTGTATTTCACTTTTCTGTTTCATCATATCATAAAAAGACGGCGTATGCATCTCAAAATACTCCCGTCACAAATATTTCAATACCGATGATGCTTAAGATCGTGCCGCCCAGTATAGATGCCTTGTTTGCAAACTTAGTCCCAAATCCCTTTCCAATGACCAGTCCCGCCATGCAGATCACAAATGTTACAACAGAAATAATAAGGGCACAAACAACAGCCATAACGAAACCATATTCCGCAATGGTAAATCCGACAGACAAGGCATCTATTGAGGTGGCAATCCCCTGTATCAGAAGAGCGACAATGCCTACTCCCTGCTTTTCCGTTTCCGCATTGTCACCTTTGATCCCGTCCGCAAGCATTTTGCCGCCGATAAACAGCAGCAGGATCAGGGCGATCCATGGAATCCATCTGCTGAATGCCGTAAAATACTGAACCAGTGTGTGAACGCAGATCCAGCCGATCATCGGCATCGCCGCTTGAAAAAAGGCAAACACACCGGCTATACCGCACATTTTTTTACTACCCATGCCCGGCTCGTTCAATCCGTTGGCAAGTGATACGGAAAAAGCGTCCATCGCAAGTCCGACGCCGAGCAGTGCGCTATTCATAAAAAACAGTAAATTCCATTCCATCTTTTGTCCCTCCTTTTCTTCCTGCTCCCCCGCGCAACGCATAAGCAGATTCGAGATGCTTCGCATCTCTCATTCGCGTTGCTCAGTGCTTCAATGCGCGAAAAAAACCAAGTACAGTTTCAAAAACTATACTTGGTATCGATTCAAAATTCGCAGACTGCACGTATAGTTTTTGCTATACATGAGTCTCGCAATTTAAAACAAGCCAGACCAAACGGTCAGTATGTTGACTTGCTACGATATACGCTTGCTACTCCCTCATGAGTATTTGATTGAAGATATATTATGATAAATCATGCTATTTGTCAATCATTTATTTTCAACCGGATTACCCGGACAGATTAGGCGAACTTTTTCTTTCATCATTACCGATCAAGGTACCGGCATCCTGATCAAAGCATACGCATCTACAAAATTCCCATCATTCTCCCTGCCCAGTACACCACTCCCAGCACCCAGCTTGTGAAAATACCGTAGAGGATCACCGGCCCTGCGATGGTGAATATCTTACAGCCGATTCCGAACACCTGCCCCTCTTTCTGGTACTCAATCGCCGCAGAAGCCACGGAATTGGCAAAACCCGTGATGGGCACAAGCGCCCCCGCACCGCCCCACTCCACACATTTATGATAGACGCCAAAGCCTGTCAGCAGTACACTCAACAACACCAGCAGCATGGAACACCAGGAACCTGCCGTCTCCATATCGATTCCCATTCTATTCGTCGCATAATTCAGAATGCCCTGTCCGATCAGACAGATCAGGCCGCCCACAAGAAACGCCTTTATCATGCGGGCGCTCATACTGTATTTCGGCGTGGTCTGCTCCACACGCTGCCTGTAAGCCTGCTCTCTCTCCTGCTGCGTCATCTGTTCTTCCTGTTTTGCCTGTTCCATCTTTCATTCTCTCCTTTTCTATTTTCTTCCATAGATTTAGGTCTAAAAATGCGTCAATCTATAACCTTTCTGATGTTTGCGGAACTTCTCACATTTAACCGGCACTTATGCAAATAATATAATCACCTTCACCCGCCGCACAAGAATACCTGCTGCGTAAAATAGATCAGGCTCCCGCAAAGTTTCCCCAGCGCAACGCAAAGAATCGCTATTCCGAGGCCGTGGCGGAAACCGATCCTCCTCGCAAATACAGGAATCGTGTTTAACATCTCCGCAATGGCAAGCGCCAGACAGCCCACAAAAATTCCCGCAAACAGGCCGAACACGATCATAAACACAGTTCCTGCCAGATTCCAAAGACCCAGCGTCGCCGTCCCGAAGAGAGCCCTGTTCTTTACAAAGGAACCCACCTGTCCCCATTCTTCGAAAATACTGAAAAAACTGCCGATCAGCGTGCCGAATATCACCATCTCCTCCAGCACGAACACCTTCTTAGCCACATGCATTTTCCCCGCAAACCGCGGGATCAGCCCCACAGAGATCAGTACCGTGAACACCCCCGCCGACACGATCAGCCCCGCGCTCACCCCGATCAGAGCCAGAAAAACCTGCTTAAGTAACATCAATGGTCTTTCCCTCCCTGTCCGCAGTATCGATCAGCGATTGGTTCACATCCTTTTCGTAGATTCGCATCTCCACCTCGATGGGCGTCGGATCCTTGGTGAGCCGTCTTCCGCCGATATGGTTGAAAAAGACAATGATACCCACCGCCAGTCCCACTGAGTAGGAAAGCTCCAAAATGCCGTACCCGTCGCTGGGAAGACCCGTGACCATCTCGTAGAGTTTTGAGAAAACATCGCCTATTCCGATATCGTTGTGAAATGCCATAATGGTGAATGCCGTACCAAAGAAGCTGACTAAAGACACGAAGGCGAGCTTACACCACTGAACGAAACCCTTGTGTCTGTCCACATCGATCCACTCCACCAGCACATCCGCCTCGCCCAGATTCTCGACGCTTGCACCCGGACAGGCCTTTTCAATCTCCTCGATCACCCGCAGAATGCTGATGACCTGTCTTTTTCGTTCTTCATCCTGAAACTTCCAGAGCCTGACCGCTTTTGCTTTTGCAAGGATATGAGGGTCGGCACAAGTCAGCTTCCCGATATCCTTGACAAACACCTCCGGCGTCTGTACCTCCACATTCTGTTCCGCTTTCAGGTATATTGTCGCGCTATTGGTTGACATAACTCCTCCATCTGTTTCTCTGATAAGGAGTAGTATATAAGAAAAAATTTATTTTATACGTCTTGTACTTATGCTATACTGGACGCAGACTCAACAATCTGCGTCTGCTATACTAAATTCAATACTATAAACGAAAACAAACCATTGGAGTTCTTATGATAAAAAAGAAAATCTGTCTCCTATTAATTGAAATACTCCTGGTGACGGTATCAGCCTGCGCATGTTCCACCGGACAGGAAACGGACAAGACCACAGAAAGCCGGAGCGATGCTGCAACAGGGACTGTCACACCTCAATCTGTCACGCCCGACCTGAATCACAACGGTATCGCTGAGGAAATATGCCTGACAGATATCGATGACGGCGCAGGTCAGCTGTTGGAAATCAGGGAAAATGACAAACTGATCGCTTCTGAAGAAGGGTATTTTGCGCACGCAGGATGGAAGAGCCTATTCCTGTGTACTTTGGACGGAGAGGATTATCTCCTGCGCTACGAACCAATGATGTTTCAGGGCGTATGTACGTACAGCTATACACTGTCCACTCTGTCACTGACAGACAGCACAGAAACTGTGGTACAGAGCAGCAGCATCGACTTTGATATCAACTTTGGTTCTCCCACTCACAGTGATTTTGATCCGGAGGCCATCGCCGATTTTATGGATGAGATCAATGATCTCCTCTCCCACAGCGTTCAGCTGCTTAATACAGACAGCGATCTGTCGGATACTTTTGAGAAGGAAGGGCGGCTATACGACAGCCTGTGGTGGCTGGACAGCTGGGAGCCGGAATTTGTCAGAGATGAAAACAAGTCTTTGACGGAAAATCTAAAGGACTTCCAGACTTCCATAACAGCAATTCAGTAGGCACTTGATAAGCAAACTGTCTTTTCACAAGGAGGAACACGATGCAGGCTATCATGGAAACTTTATTCGACGCAGTCTATTTGACAACCGTACTTACCCTGGGAATCCTAATGCTTTTGAAATGCAAGGGGAACAAGCAATACCGTCTATTCGGCATTATGGCAGTTGTATTAGGATTTGGGGACGCTTTTCACCTGATCCCGAGAGCCTACGCCCTCTGCACAACAGGGCTTGACAACTATACATCTGCACTGGGAATCGGAAAATTCATTACGTCTGTCACGATGACCATTTTCTATGTCATTTTGTATTACGTCTGGCGACTGCGTTACCGTGTAGAGGGCAAGAATATGATCACTTATGCGGTATATGTTTTAGGAATTCTCAGGATCGTTTTATGCCTGTTCCCGCAGAATGCCTGGACAAGCCCCGATGCTCCGCTCTCCTGGGGAATTTACCGCAATATTCCTTTTACTATTCTGGGAATCGTGATTATCTCACTCTTTTATAGGAGTGCAAAAGAAAAGCAAGACGTCCTGTTCAAACATATGTGGTTGACGATTTTGATCAGTTTCGGCTTCTATCTGCCTGTTGTCCTGTTCGCAGATGCGATTCCGATGATCGGGATGCTGATGATGCCAAAGACCTGTGCTTATGTATGGACTGTGCTGATCGGCTTTCATGCAATGAGAAAGGAACTTTCTTAAGCAGAATAACTCGCAATGTTATGACCGGACACGACGTGTCTGCATGAAAAAAACACGCATTTCTCGCTTTGTGTCGTGTTATTTTCATCCGTACACCGGTATTCTGACATCGAAAGGAGGCCAGACATGGACCAGAGAAAAACAGGAAACTTTTTAAAGGACCTGCGAAAAACGAAAGGTCTGACACAGGAACAGTTAGCGGAAGCGTTCAATGTATCTTCGCGGACTGTTTCACGATGGGAAACCGGAAACAACATGCCGGATCTAAGCATCTTAATTGAGATCGCAGATTTCTATGATGTGGATATCCGGGAAATTATCGATGGAGAAAGGAAAAGCGAGAATATGGATAACGAGACAAAGGACACCTTAATGAAAGTTGCAGAATACAGCGATGCGGAAAAGAAAACACTGAAAAAGCGTTTGATCGGTATGACACTGGGAATCCTGATCATCTTTCTGTTTTCCATTACGCTGGAGGTAACGGGCGGATTCGGATTGATTCCGGAAAGACTCTGCAAAGGCATGGGCGATTTTGCCACCGGTCTGACTTTTGGAGGATTGTTGTGCAATATGCTTTATCTGAACGGTTCTCTGGAGAAGATACGGGCATGGAAGCTCAGTATCTTCAAAGCATCGAAATAAGATTTCGCACAAATGATATCGGGAAGGAGCTGCTGTAATGAAAAAACTCCCTATCCTAAAAGCAATCCCCATGCTTCTCATCTGTCTGTTATGGCTGACAGCCTGCGATTCTGCAACAAATATTACAGCAGAAACTACCGTATTGCCGGATGAGTCGTCTGTAGAACAGAAGCCTGTTCTACAGGCATCTCCTGAACAAAAAGCTGAAGAGTCGGAAATCTACATATATTATCCATTTCGCGGCTCCATGATAGAATCTTCCCTCTCTCTTGTGCCGTCAAAGGAAGCCCCCGGACAATATGATCTGAGACTATACGATGCGTCTGACCGGATCGTGCAGCAGTTTTCTTGCGGCGTATTGACAGAACCGATGGATTTTTTCTATGATGACTTGGTTGGTGATTCCAGTGCAGACCTGGAAATTTTCTCAGAGGAAAGCCAGACCGGGTTTCTTGTCGTCTGGGATTGGAAGACAGATAAATTCTGTGAGGATGTCATCGAGATTCCCCGCTATGACAAAGTGGCCGGGAATCGCTTTATGACTTCCGGTGAATACGCCCTATCCAACCGTCAGGAGTATCATATTTATGAGGTATATGAAGGTGCAAAAAATCCGGAAGAAATCCGCAGATGGACTTTACAGAAAGATACCGGAATGCTTGCCATATGGGATTGCATGAAAAAGCAGAATCTATTTGAAGGAAAAGTCGAGCTGGATGAAGAAAACAATGTAGTAAATCAGGAATATTATGATCATCTTTTCTGGAGTCGTAATTATTCGATCGACAATGATCCGAAAACGCCAACGGTTTCTGTATGGGTCGTATCAGAGACCAGTCATAAGGAAGAGTATCCTGACCGTGAAACATTTCTTGCGAACTTTGGTTTTGCGGACAAATCCCCTATATATCAATATTATAACCTCCAAAATGATTTGGAGCTGGAACTGTATCTGGATGAGGAGACCGGATGGGCCTGTGGCCTGCATCATTGGTATCACTATACAAAAGACCTGGAAAAGCTTGACTATCCTGACGGGTTTGCTCTTTGTTCTATAGAGGACATTGACTGGAAAGAAGCCGATCCTTTTGACCTGACATCTGTGCAGGGAGAAACCGGCGAAAATCAAGTCATCGCCTATGAAGAGAATCTGGAGTATGCAAAGGATCATAAACCGGATTATTTCGAGTCCAAAGGTGTCATTACCTGGCTGAAAGACGGACATGACGGGGAAGATAAAGACAGCATTTTACGCATCAATTTAACCTATCGGGATGACGGAACCTTATTTTATCGCAGTTATCACCATAATCCTTATATGTTTGGGACAGGCTGCATGAGTATGTACAGCTATTATGACGAAGCAGAGAGAATAATTTATGAGTATGAATACATTACTCACGGCGCCTTTGACTATTATTATATTTATGAGGACGCAGGCAGAAAGCCAAAATATTGTCTGCGATTGGATAATATGTACCCTGCTTTGATGCGATATCGGTAGGAGCAGATTTCTCTATTCTGTCATCTTTTCTTATGCTATAATCGTCGCAGGATCAGCATCCTGCGACCAAAGAATTGCGTTGCAATTCTTTCATAAATGTTTCACCATATTGGCATCTGAGATATGATATGGTTGTCGCAAGATCAGCATCCTGCGACCAAAGAATTGCGTTGCAATTCTTTCATAAATTAAGATTGGAGGAAGCCATGAAAACTGACAGACTTCTCTTCGGCGCGGCCTACTACGATGAATATCTCCCTGAGGACCGCATTGAGACCGATATGGAAATGATGAAACGGGCGGGCATGAACGTGATCCGCATCGCGGAATCCACATGGAGCACCTGGGAGCCGCAGGACGGCGTTTTCGATTTCAGCCATCTGCACCGGATGCTCACCTGCTCAAAAAAGTACGGCATTCAAGTGATCGTCGGCACGCCCACATACGCGATCCCTACCTGGCTTGTGCGCAAATACCCGGACATCATTACCGAAACCCACGAGGGTCCGGGACGATACGGACATCGCCAGAATATGGATATCACCCACCCCATGTATTTAAAACACGCGGAACGGATCATCCGCCGGCTGATGGAGGAGGTGCAGCCCTACGATCACGTGATCGGCTTTCAGCTCGACAATGAAACCAAGCCTTACGACACCTGCTCCGCCTGCGCACAGGAAAAATTCGTCACCTATGTGCGGGAGCTTTTTCACGATGATCTGAATCTCTTAAACGAGGCCTGGGGGCTGGATTACTGGAGCAACCGCATCAACGCCTGGGAGGATTTTCCCGATGTGCGCGGCACCATCAACGCCAGTCTCGGTGAGGAATATCGGAAATTCCAGAGAAAGCTGGTAACGGATTTTCTCGCATGGCAGAGCGACATTGTGCAGGAATACGCCCGGCCGGATCAGTTTATCACACAGAATTTTGATTTTGACTGGCGCGGTCATTCTTTTGGACTGCAGACGGAGGTTGACCAGTGGGAGGCAGCCCGTTCGTTGACGATAACCGGCTGCGATATTTACCACCCCTCTGCGCAAGATCTGACAGGAAAGGAGATTGCCTTCGGCGGTGCCATCGCCCGCTCCATAAAAAAGGACAATTATCTGATTCTGGAAACGGAGGCACAGGGCAATCACGGATGGCTTTCCTATCCGGGACAGCTCCGCCTGCAGGCTTTCAGCCATCTGGCAAACGGTGCGGTCTGCGTGGAATACTGGCACTGGCACTCCATTCACAACGCGATCGAATCCTACTGGAAGGGAGTCCTCAGCCACAATCTGAAGGAAAACGCCACCTACCGGGAGGCATGCCGCATCGGCGCAGATTTTGAACAGTATAGTACTCATCTGGTCAATCTGAAAAAACACTGTTCCGTCGGCATCCTGCTGGACAATGTCTCTCTGGACGCCCTGAGATGGTTCCCCATTCCGAACGGTCCTGCCTATAATGATATATTCCGTTGGATCTTTGACGCCCTCTATGAAATGAATGTGGAATGCGACATTCTATCTTCCGAGAACGATATCGACTTGTTTGGTCAATATAAATTATTGATCACGCCCGCGCTTTACAGTGTCTCCGACAGGCTTACAGAGGCGCTCAAAGATTATGTGCATGCGGGCGGCATCCTGCTCTCCACCTTTAAAACCGCGGTGGCGGACAGAATGTTGAAAATCTATCACGACGATCAGCCTCACGCTCTGACCGAAGTTTTCGGCATGACTTACGACCAGTTTACGGACGGCATCAACGTGGGATTAAAAGAAATGCAATTCGAAAAATCGACCAATTCAGTCAATCAAAGCAACAGCCTCTGCGTTCACGACTGGATGGAGCTTCTTCTCCCTGATACAGCAGATGTACTGGCCTTTTACGACCATCCACACTGGGGTGACTGCGCCGCCATCACGGGAAACCAATTCGGTCAGGGCTACGCTGCTTATATGGGCTGCTATACGGATGCAGACATACTGAAAAAGCTCCTCGATTTCCTCTGTGATAAGTCCGGAATCGTCAGAGAAGAAGCCGTCTATCCCCTCATCATCAAACGGGGCACAAACGGCCTGCAAAAAGAGATCATTTACTATTTTAATTATTCCGAAGAGGAACAGACGGCTGTCTATCATGGAGCTGATGCTCATATGCTTCTTTCCGGGTGCAGATCACAGTCTGTCAACAGTGATGCCGCTTCGGATGAGGTAAATACAGACGCAGTAATAAAAGACGGGGATCACCTGACGCTTTCCTGCTGGGACTTCCTCATTCTGGAAGAACTGTAATTCATCATTCGTCGGTGCATCTGCAACACGCCATTTAAAACAGTCCCAGAAATTTTTCCTTAAAAGTGCCGCTGATTTCCTCGTATGTAGCGTAATCCAACTGCGCGCTGTCCCGAAAACGCCCTCTCCATTCATCCCGGATGGCATCGGCAAGGGATACCGCGCAGTCACTTTCCGTCAAAAGAATCGCCGGAAACACAAAATAGATCATAAACAGATTAATGTCCATCTGGCTTCTGCCGCTGATCTTTCCGCGTTTGGCAAAACGCGCCTCCACTGCGTCCGCAAAAGCTTTTGCGACCTGTGCCGCAGCTTCAGTCCGTTTCTCAACCTGATCCTTATCCTTAACCCGGTCTTGATCCTCAATTTGGCCTTGATCCTTAACATTAACCGGATCCTTAACATTAACCTGATCCCGATTCGCAGCCTGTTCCACAAATCCCGTCATTTCCGCAAAAAGCTGCGCGTTCTTTTTCCGAAAGAAATCCATCCGCTCCCCGTAAACTTTTTTCTTAATACGGTTCAACATTCCCTCCATATCGTCAAACATACTTCCCGCCTGCTCTAACATACGTCTCCTGCCCTTTCTGCATTATGATATCATTTTATTTCACCTAAGAATCATTCTTACTATAAAAATCATCCTTACCTCGATAAAATTTCACAAAATTGTATGTTGCACCAACCTCTCACCTATGTTATAATGATTTTCGGCGGTTTTCTTAGTCCGCCACAGGCGTAGGGGCATAGTTCAAAGGTAGAACAGTGGTCTCCAAAACCATCGATGTGGGTTCGATTCCTACTGCCCCTGTTGTTATGACCCGTGAGCCGCTGCTCGCGGGTTTTTGTTTTATACGATCAAGGAGCCTGTTGCTGATCCGCTCCGGAAAGAGGATTCCCATGAAAAAGATTTTCTCTCTTCTGATTCTGACGCTTACCTGCCTGCTCCCTCTGTGCGCCTGCAGCGAGGAACAGCCGTTTCTGCTTTCCTCCGCAGACTACGATCTGGACGCAGAGACAGCGCAGACGATCCGCGGCGTTAAGATCGGTGATGGTCCGGAATCCTTCCTCGCCGCCTACCGAGATTACGATATCCTATCCTCGATCAGCGGCGGCGATTATCTATCTCTCCCTGTGGAGGACATCCCCTTCGACGCTTCTCTGACCACTATCCTGCCCTCCTTCTTTGTTGACGGTACGGCAATTGATATCGGCAGCTTCTGCGAAGATAACGGCATCGAAAGGACCGAACTGCTCTCTTTTCTCACAGACGAAACCTATCTGAGCGCACACACCGTGGTCTACCAATACCTTGTCTTTACCTGGAAAGACGGTGTCATCACAGATATCCGCTCTGAAGCCATGGACTACAACCGTGACGCCTCCTTCTATGAAGCAAACTGACTCTCATAGAGCTTCGCATAGAAGCCTCTCTTCTCCAGCAAGGTCTCATGATTTCCCTGCTCAATGATATTTCCGTCCCGCATCACGAGGATCACATCCGCCTCTCGAATGGTAGAAAGCCTGTGTGCCACGATAAAGCTGGTCCTTCCCTGCATCATGGTTGCGAATGCCTTCTGAATCCTGATCTCCGTCCTTGTGTCGATAGAGGAGGTAGCCTCGTCTAAAATCAACATGGGCGGCAGGCAGAGCATCACTCTGGTAATGCACAAAAGCTGTTTCTGCCCTTGGGAAAGACTTCCTCCGTCCTCACCGATCACCGTATCATACCCCTTGGAAAGTCTCTTGATAAAACTGTGCGCGTGCGATGCCTTGGCGGCCGCAATGACCTCCTCCTCTGTGGCGTCCGGCTTTCCCATCACGATATTGTCCCGAATCGTCCCTGCCTTCAGCCATGTTTCCTGCAGCACCATGCCGTAATTTTCTCTGAGGCTGCTTCTCGTTACCTCTCTGATATCCTTACCGTCCACGCAGATCTTTCCGCTATCCACATCATAAAACCGCATCAAGAGATTGATCACTGTGGTCTTTCCACAGCCTGTCGGCCCCACGATGGCCACCCGCTGCCCGGGCTTGACGGCAAGGTTAAAATCCGTGATGAGCTTCTTCTCAGGAACATAGGAGAAATCCACATGCATAAGCTCCACCCGTCCCTCCACATTCTGCAAGGCGACGGCATTTTCCGGCTCCGACGTCTGCGGTGTCTCCTCGATCAGTTCAAATATTCTCGCAGCACATGCCAGAGCGTTCTGCAGCTCCGTCACCACGCCTGAGATCTCATTGAAGGGCTTGGTGTACTGGTTTGCGTAGGAGAGGAAACAGGAAAGCTGTCCCACGCTGATCCCCCCTCGGATCGCGTAAAGGGCTCCGATCACCGCCACGCCCGCATACACCAGATTATTGACGAATCTGGTCGATGGATTCGTCAGTGAGGAATAGAAGATTGCCCGCAGGGAACACACGCCCAATCTCTCATTGATCTCATCAAACTGCGTGAGCGCTTCGTCCTCGTGGGAAAAGGCCTGTACCACCTTCTGGTTTCCTACCATCTCCTCGATCAGGGCAGTCTGCTCTCCCCGTGTCTCCGACTGAAGCTTAAACATAGTAAAGGTTTTCTTTGCGATAAAGCCTGCTACAAAAAACGACAGAGGTGTCACTACAACAACGACACCTGTGACAGTTACATTGACACTCAGCATAAAGCCCAGTGTTCCCAAAATTGTAATAACTCCCGTAAAGAACTGGGTGAACCCCATTAAAAGACCGTCCGCAAACTGATCCACGTCTGCGATCACACGGCTGACCACCTCGCCGTAAGAATGTCCGTCAATGTATTTTAAGGGCAGGATCTCGATCTTGCAAAACGCCTCGTCGCGAATGTCCTGCACGATACGAAATGTCATCTTGTTATTGCACACATTCATGATCCACTGCGCGAGAGCGGTGGCAGCCACGATGAACGCCATCTGCTTCAAAATGCTGAAGATTGCCGAAAATTCCACCTGTCCGGGTCCGATCACCTTATCAATGACTCTTCCGGTCAATATAGGAAAGTACAGGGTGAGCGCCACCGAAACGGATGCCATGATAATGGACGCCGCCAGATAGATCCAATATCTTCTGATATACCGAAGAACCTTTGTGAAGGTCTCCTTCTGTCCTGCTTTTTTTTTCATTTCAGGCACCTCTCCCACTTACACATTATTTAGGCGTTTGCGAAACTTACGTCAATTGATGAAATTATATGACGGTACAGATTGACATTTGTACAAGCAGGTGCTGTGTAGCCGCCGGTACTTATATGCCGTATTGTGGCATATTATGTACCGTTGCGAGCGAAACGCAGCGAAAGCGTGCCTGCGGTATAAATGTCAATCTGTACCTAATTATTCCTTCGGATACTGAGAGTAATAAATTTCCTGATATACCTCACACCCCGCCAGCAGCTCTTCATGGGTCCCAAGTCCCGCCATCTCTCCGTCTTCCAGCACGACGATCTGATCCGCATGCCGGATAGAGGAAGCCCGCTGGGACACAATGAATACCGTGGTGTCTCCGGGCAGTTCCCTGATCGCAGACCTGAGCGCTGCCTCCGTTGCATAGTCAAGCGCTGAGGCACTGTCGTCCAGAATCAGAATCTCAGGTTTTCCCACCAGCGCTCTGGCAATGGTGAGACGCTGTCTCTGCCCGCCTGAGAGATTTCGTCCCTCCTGCGCTACCGGCGCATCGAGACCGCCCTCCTTCGCCTCCACAAACTCCTTTGCCTGCGCTCTGGTAAGAGCATCCCACAGTTCTGCGTCACTTGCGTCTTTTCTGCCCCACAGGAGATTTTCCCGTATTGTTCCCCGAAAGAGCACCGCCCGCTGCAGTACGATACCCACTTTTTCCCTCAGTTCTTCCATTTCGTAAGACTTTACATCCCTGCCGTCTATGCGTACTGTCCCCTTTGTCGCATCGTAAAAGCGGGGGATCATATTCACCAGTGAGGACTTTCCTGAGCCCGTGCCGCCGATCACGCCAACGGTCTGCCCTTTCTTTACCCTGATATGGATATCGGAAAGGGATTCCGCACCTGCCCCCGCGTAAGTCAGGTGTACATGGTCAAACTCTACAGCCAAGTCCGTCTTCTCGCTCTCCGACAAACCTTCTTTTCCCGCCCGCAAGTCTGCTTTCTCTTCCGCCAACAGACCTTCCTTTTTCGTCGACAAACTGTCCTTTTCCACCGTCGAGTCTGCCTTCTCCCCCCACTGCATGGAGGATTCCACCTCAAAGATACTCTCGATGCGGTTTGCACAGGCCAGCGCCTTGGTGATGAGAATAATGAGATTGGCCAGCTTCACAAGCTCCACCAGGATTTGCGACATATAGTTGACCAGAGCTACCACCTGTCCCTGGGAAATGCTTGCCTCATCCACACGGACTGCCCCTGTGTAGAGCAAAAGGATGGTTGCTGCATTGACAATAATATATGTGACCGGATTGGTCAATGCCGATAGTTTTCCGACAAAGAGCTGCATATCCGCCAGCGCAGCGTTTTTCTCATGAAACCGCCTGGTCTCTTCAGTCTCTTTGTGGAAGGCGCGGATCACCCGCGCACCCGTGAGATTCTCTCTGGTCGCCAGAAGCACCGCATCAAGACCCGCCTGCACCTTTTTGTAAAGAGGCATGGTGATCATCATGATTCCAAAGACCACCACGGCGAGAAGCGGTATCGTCACCGCAAAGATGAGCGCCGCCTTCACATCAATAAAAAAGGCCATGATCATCGCGCCAAACACGATAAAAGGCGACCTTAAAAATAAGCGCAGCACCATGTTGACACCGTTCTGCACCTGATTGACGTCAGAGGTCATCCGTGTGATCAGCGTGGATGTCCCCAAAGTATCGATCTCCGTAAAGGAAAGCGTCTGGATGTGGTCAAAGAGGGCGTGCTTCAGCTTTGTGGAAAAACCCACCGCAGCTTTAGCCGCAAAATACTGGGCTGTGACGGAACAGAGCAGCCCGATCAGCCCAAGAGCCACCAGAATAAGGCCCGAGCGGAGCACAATGCCGTTGTCCGCCTCCCTGATACCATGATCAATGATATCCGCCATCACAAACGGTACAAACAGCTCAAATGTGGCTTCCAGCATCTTAAAGAGGGGAGCCAGAACAGTCTCCTTCTTATAATCTTTCAGATAAACCAGCAGTTTTCTCATATAACAGTCTTTTCCATTCTCTATTGCAAAAATTCATTCGTCTGTTCTTT
Organism: Lachnospiraceae bacterium; assembly: GCA_029067085.1. Classification (GTDB taxonomy): domain Bacteria; phylum Bacillota; class Clostridia; order Lachnospirales; family Lachnospiraceae; genus UBA3282. The sequence continues at coordinate 288,310 of JAIEFE010000015.1, forward strand.
GATCTCATCGTTGATGCGCAGCACTTCCCGCGACGGTGTGTACGCCTCCGCCGGATAGAGCACCTGATGCAGCTGCCTCACGTTCTCCTCCAGATCCATCGGAATCACGCAGCTTCCCTTGCTGCCCACATTGGCGCCGCCCCTGCCGCCCTCAAAGGGGAAGCCATCGCTCGCCGTCACGCGGTAACCCGCCACACTCCCCAGCACACTCAGAATCTCATTAACATCCAGAGAGGTCTCCACCTGGGGCAGTACAGCATTGACTAAATCAGTCAATTCCTTGATGGAAGCGCCTCGCGCCTTCTCCATCATAGCTGTCAGCACCTCTCTCTGGCGCTCAGCCCGCCTGAAATCATCACCTTTCGTATAACGTATCCGGCAGTAGGCCGTAGCCTGCATCCCGTTTAAGAGTTGTCTGCCGCTTTCCTGCACCGGCGTGTAGTCTACATTCAACTCCTCCGCCATACAGAGCTGATAGTTGTTCAGATGGGTTATCTCCGACTCCGTGACCGTCATCTCCACGCCGCCCAGCGCATCCACCGCATCGATCAGCCCTGAGAATCCGATGGTCACATAATCCGTGATCGCAAGATCCAGATTCCGGTTGAGCATATTGATGGCCTGCTCCGGCCCGCCCCGGGCGTAAGCCGTATTACATTTATTGTAGGTATCGTTTCCCAGATTCAAAAAAGTGTCACGAAACACGGAGACCAGCTTGATCTCCTGCGCATCCTGATCTATCGAGGCAATTATGATCGTGTCGCTCCTGGTACCCTTTCCCAGTTCTCCGTTTCTGGCATCCACCCCAAAAAGGACAATGCTGCGGCAGCCCTTTTTCTCTTCCTTCTTCTTGGTCTCCGTCTTTTCTACTTCTGCCGGTTCCTGTTGAACAAGCTCTTCATTTACATGAATCTGCTCTTTGTCTATGTTCTTATGATTGACTTCACTGGTCATTGTAATGACCACATACATCATGCCAATGGAGAGAACCAATACGACAATCTCCACGATCAGAAGCCAAACGCCTCCCCGGAAGCCGCGCTTTCTCTTATCCATACTGACTCCTTTGTCAGACATTTATTTCCTCGTACCGCAATCTGTAAATCTCATTTATCGTACCATAGAAAGGCCTCTAAATCAAGTCAATGGCCTCGCGCACCGTTCTCACACCGACCAGCTTGATCCCCGCCGTTGTCTTGATCTGGTCAACATTGACCTGCGGCAGTACACAGGTCGTAAAGCCAAGCTTAGCGGCTTCCGCCACCCGCTGGGATGCCTGTGAGACACCGCGTACTTCGCCGCTTAGACCGATCTCCCCGAACACGATAGTCTTGTCGTCGATCACCCGATTCTTGAAGCTGGAAGTTGCTGCCATCACCACCCCCAGATCAATGGCCGGCTCCGCGATCCGCATACCACCGGCGAGATTCACATAGGCATCACAATCCGCCATCTGCAGATTCAGGCGCTTCTCCAGAACCGCCATCAAAAGATTTAAGCGGTTCAAATCCATCCCCGTCGCCTGTCTTCTGGGAATACCGAAACTGCTGTGGCAGACCAGAGCCTGAATCTCTAAAAGGATGGGTCTGGTGCCTTCCATGGAGCAGGAGACCACGGAGCCGCTCGCCCCTTCGGGCTTGCCGTTTAACATAAACTCGGAAGCATTTTTTACCTCCGCCAGGCCTTCCTCCCGCATCTCAAAAACTCCGATCTCATTGGTGGAACCGAAACGGTTTTTCACTCCGCGGAGAATGCGGTAGGAAGCGTGCCGGTCGCCCTCGAAATAGAGCACCGTATCCACCATGTGCTCTAAGACTCTCGGTCCTGCAACAGTGCCCTCCTTGGTCACGTGTCCCACGATAAAAATGGAAATGCCAAGCCCCTTGGCAAGCTGCAGAAGCACACTTGTTGATTCCCGCACCTGTGATACGCTTCCGGGCGCGGAAGATATCTCCTCATGATACATGGTCTGGATGGAATCGATCACTGCCACAGCGGGAAGCTGCTTTTTTATGCTCTGCTCTACCGTCTCCAGACTGGTCTCGCACAAAAGCAGCATCTGATCCGAGAAGTCCCCGATCCGATTGGCGCGAAGCTTGATCTGCTGCAGGGATTCCTCCCCTGAAATATAAAGTATCTTTTTTCCGTCCGCCGCCATGTTCCTGCACACCTGCAAAAGCAGGGTGGATTTCCCGATGCCCGGATCGCCGCCCACCAGTGTGAGAGACCCCGGAACCAGCCCGCCGCCCAGCACCCGGTCCAGTTCCGCGATACGGGTGCTCATGCGCTCATTCTCCGTAAGATCCACTGCTGCCAGATTCACCGGTTCCGCACTGCGCCGCCCTGACAGAGCATCAGCTCCCCGTCTGCCGCCGCTCTTTGCCGGAGCGGGTTCCTCCACCATAGTATTCCACTCCTTGCAGCCCGGACACTGCCCGACCCACTTTGCAGACTCATAACCGCAATTCTGACAAAAAAATATCGTCGTTTTTCCCTTTGCCATCGCCTCTCCATTTCCGTCCGGTCACCTACCGAAAAAACAAAAGAAAAGGCCTTTCAACCGAATGTGACACACATGTCAGTCGAAAGGCCCCGACTTCCTGCCGGCCGTCTACTTCACGATCCTGACCTCCGCCTTGCCCACGCTTGCAAGCTCCACGCTGATATTCAGCTTTCCGCTCAGGTTCGTCTTCATTTCCCCTACGCTCGTACCGTTGACATACACCGTATACACCGTATCTTCCAAAAGACCTACAGTGATCTGTGCATCCTCATCGCCCTCCACCGTGAAGGTGAGGCCGTTCTCCGTCTCCGCAAAACAGTTTACGCTGGTGCCCGGCTCTGACTCATAGGCAAACATACCGTTCTTCTCAAGCTTCGTAAGCTCCCTGAAGGTTTTCACCTTGTACAGATTGCCGCCATGCTCGTAGTCCTCCAGTTTTGCCTTGGCAGTAAGCACATGGTTGCCAAAACTGATCGTTCCGTCACTCTCCGCGCGCAGTAATTCTTCTACTACAGCCATCGCTCTTTCCTCCTAAGTCTTATTGTTCTTTCAGATACCTGCTCCTGTTGCTGTCTGTATCTCAAACCTCCACAGTCTTCACCGTAAAGGCTATTTTCTTATTTTTCAGTCCGACAGCCACCCGGTCGCCGCTTCTTACCCTTCCGGCCAATATCTCCTCCGCCAGCGCGTCTTCGATCTCCGACTGGATTGCCCGCTTCATGGGTCTGGCTCCCATCTTGGCGTCCATATGCTTCTCGACAAGATACTCCTTCACGGAGGCACCGATAGCCAGTTCAATATCCATCTGTTCCTTACAACGCTTTGTCAGATTCCTTGCGAGCAGCGTAACGATTGCCTTCATATCTTCCCGATTCAGCGGATGGAAGACCATGATCTCATCGATCCTGTTGATGAACTCCGGCTTGAAGAGGCGCTTCACCTCCTCCATCACCTTATCCTTCATCTTATCATAACTTTGCTTCTCCGTCTCCGCCGCTCCAAAACCAAGATTCTTCGGATCAACGATGCGCTGCGCCCCTGCATTTGATGTCATGATCAGTATCGTGTTCTTAAAACTCACTTTCCGTCCTTTGGAGTCGGTGATATGTCCGTCGTCGAGCACCTGCAGCAGAACGTTGAACACATCGGGATGCGCCTTCTCGATCTCATCAAACAGCACCACGGAATAGGGATTTCTACGGACTTTCTCGGAAAGCTGTCCCCCTTCCTCAAAACCTACGTAGCCCGGCGGCGAGCCGATCATCTTGGAGACCGAATGTCCCTCCATATACTCCGACATATCCACACGGATCAGGGCATTCTCGGAACCGAACATGGCCTCTGCCAGCGCTTTGGACAGCTCCGTCTTACCCACGCCCGTGGGACCCAGAAACAGAAATGACCCAATCGGTCGATTTGGATCCTGAAGACCCACTCTGCCGCGCCTCATGGCCTTTGCCACCGCCACAACGGCCTCCTCTTGACCGATCACCCGCTTGTGCAGGATGGATTCCAGCTTCAGGAGTCTCTCGCTTTCCTTCTCCGCCAGCTTTTTCACCGGGATCTTTGTCCACAGCGCCACCACTTCGGCGATCTCGTTCTCACCTACGATGTAGGCGCGCTCACGTTCCTCCTGCTCCATGCGCTTCACCATGCGCTCATATTTCTTAATGCAGCTCTCCTGCTTTTTCTTCAATTCCGCCGCCTGCGTGAAAGCTTCCATGCGGATCGATCTTTCAATCTGTAAGTCGATCTTGTCAATTTCTTCCGAAAGCTCCTGCAGCTTTTCAGGCTGCTTCGTCACGTGAAGCCGTACCGCCGCCGATGCTTCGTCGATCAGATCGATCGCCTTGTCAGGCAGATTTCTGTCGTTGATGTAGCGTGCAGAGAGCGCCACCGCCGCGCTGATAGCTTCTGGTGTGATCGTGACTCTGTGATGCTCCTCGTATTTGTGCGCAATGCCGCGCAGGATGTTTTCCGTCTCCTCGATCGTTGGCTCCTCCACCGTCACCGGGTGGAATCTTCTCTCCAGAGCGGCATCCCGCTCCACGTACTTGCGGTATTCCACGATCGTGGTAGCACCGATCAGCTGTATCTCTCCTCTTGCAAGTGAGGGTTTTAAGATATTGGAAGCGTCGATTGCTCCCTCTGCGCCGCCCGCACCGATGATGGTGTGCATCTCGTCCAGAAAGAGAATGATATTACCGTCGTCGATCACCTCTTTGATCACTTTTTTGATACGCTCCTCGAACTCGCCGCGGTACTTGCTTCCCGCCACCATGCCCGAAAGATCCAACGTCAGAAGCCTCTTATTCTGTACCGTAAAGGGCACATCACCGGTTACGATCCTGGCCGCAAGCCCTTCCACCACGGCAGTCTTGCCAACACCCGGCTCACCCACCAGACAGGGATTGTTTTTGGTACGGCGGGAGAGAATCTGTACCACCCTCGTGATCTCCTCTTCCCTGCCAATCACAGGATCCAGCTTTCCTTCCCGTGCAAGCGCCGTCAGGTCTCTGCTGTAATGATCCAGCGTGGAGGTTGTCCCCTTCTTTTTATTCTGCTTTCTGCCCAGATCTTCTTTGTAGAGAGCGCCGTCCTCACCCATGGCCACCAGCACATCCACATAGAGTTTCTGTACGGAAATACCCATGGTATTGAGCAGCCTGACCGCCACATTTTCCCCTTCCTTTAAGAGGGCAAGCAAAATGTGTTCCGTCCCCGTCCTCTCGCTGCGGAATCTGTCCGCCTGTCTGTGCGCTTCTTCCAAAATAGCCTGTGCTCTGGGAGAGTAGCCGTCCCGCTCCGCGATCAGCACCGAGCTCTCCGGCACGATCAGATCTTTTATCATTTCCTTTAACTGTACGACATCCACGCCGTTATTCTGGAGAACAGTAGCTGCAACACCCGTATTCTCCCGCAAAAGGCCAAGCAAAATGTGCTCGCTCCCCACATAACTCTGGCGCAGGCTTCTGGCTGCCCGTTCCGCAAGAACCAGGGCCGCCTTCGCCTTATCCGTAAATTGTGGCTGCATCAGTCTTTCATTCCTTTCCCATTTCTTTCTCTATAAAAGCATACACTTCTTTCGGGGAAATAAACCAGCTTTATTTCAAATCCTTATCGTCCATGTTCAGAAATTCAAATTCAAATTCATCATCATCCAGAAGGAAATTTTTTGCCTTACGTCTGGAAGCAGGGCTTACAGCCTCCGCCGATGCATCCTCCTGATAGCTCACCTCGCGCTCGCGCCGCCTGCCTTCCTGTCTGCGCAGTTCTCCTTCCTCTCCGGCTGCCGTCCGACGTCTTGCAGGTCTCTCATCCTTACCGGCTGTCCGGCGATTGGCGCTCTGTTCCCTCTCTGCCGTTTCCCGACGTGCCGATCTGCGCTCGTCCCTCTCTATGCTTTCCCGTCGTGAGGACTTACGCGTATCCTCCTCGTCGTCTTCATCATCATCCTCATAGTAGGTGTCGCGAAGTTTGAAAGCCAGAATGATCACTGCAGTCGCCAGGATAGCAAGCAGAACCAAAAGCACAACGATCACAATGCGCTGCTTGACGAGGTCTCCCGTTCCCTTCTGATCATCCACCGATTGAGAGGACATGGCATCCAGAAGCGGCTGCAGCTTCTCCTTCTCCCCCTTGATGTTATCGTAGAGATACCAGATCGCAACCCCCTCGGAATCCGTCTCGATCTTTAACTCATAATCATTTCTCACCGGCTGCTCTGCCGGCTCTTCCGGTGCCTCTGCAGGCGCTTCCTCGGGTGTTTCCTCCACCGGAAGCAGCTCTCCCAGATTCAGCAGATCGGAGCGGATGTATCCCGTTCTCTCCGAACCGTTCCCTCCGGTATAAGTGACGTAGTACCAGGTCTTGCTGTCGCTTCCCTCGGATTTCCCCCTCACCACGACCTGTGTTCCGGGTGTCAGGGAATCCAGATGAGGATTTGAAGTGGAGGGATCCGGCCTGACTTTGGCCTGCACCTTCGTGCTGGCGTATTGGGGATCCATGCTCTCCTGCGCCTCCACTTTCGCGCCGCCCTCGGAAGCTGTCGGCTGGGATGTCGACTCCCCTCCGTCCTCTCCCCCTTCGTTTGCGGCCGTATTGCTCTCGGCTGACACAGAGACTGTGGGAATGGTCTCATCGCCCTTTTTCTCTATCATATCGGCACGTACATAACCCAGGGTATCGGCATTGATATAGACCTGATACCAGGTGATCCCGCCGGAATCCACCTGTCCTCTGATTGAAATTTCCTTTCCGGCAGTGGAGCTGCCGATCACCTCGCTCCCCTGTTCGGGCATCTTTCTGATATTGACGGAATTGGGTATCACAATACCCTTCGGTTCCGCCCGGCTCACGATGGGGTCGCCCCACACCAGAAGCAGCGCCGCCGCCATAAGGGCGATCCTCCGTCTTAATCCTACGCATCTCCACTCATTCTTTCGTATCTTCATGTTTCCCTCCATGTCAGGCTGCCTACTGTTCTCTGGTGAAGCGCTTGCTGCCATCCTCTCTTTTTTTCCGCTCCGTGCTGTAACCAAAGGTATCGTCGTGATGTCTTGATTTTCTCGCCATCTCCTCCAGATCTCTGTGATGTGCCACCTCGCACTTGGCGCAGAATCTTCCCCATCGGACCGCGCATCCGCAGATTTCGCACCGCAGGAAAAAAGTGGAATTGGGAGCAATCTCCAGTCTAGCCTCCTTCAACATATCCCGGATCGCTTTCTGGCTCACGCCGGTGGCCTTGGAAGCTTCCGCCGCATTGGCACCGATGTGCTTCTCTATATAATTGCGCACCTTTCCATAATCGTCATAGTCCAGAAAACCGCACGCCTCGCACTGATATTCTCCAACGCCCTTAAAGACCATCACACCGCCGCATTCCGCACAGTAGGTAGGTCTGTTGTAAGTGGCAATGCTGCTCAATTCCTTTTTCAGCGTTTCGATTCTCTCTTCTCTGCTGCTCACAGCCTCACTTCCCTTCCTCGAATCGAGTGCCCGCGCACTCGATTCCGAGAATGCTTCGCATTCTCCTTCAATGGTTTACAAAATCGCTTTTTTCGCTAACACTCGTCAATTGCCTTTCCGATATCGTGCCGCATGTACTGATGATCAAACCGCACCCATTCCGTCGCTGCGTAGGCATTGGCTCTGGCCTCCTTGAGCGTGGCTCCCTTTGCCGTGACGCCGAGCACTCTGCCGCCATTTGTGACAATCCTGTCATTTTTTAAAGCTGTGCCCGCATGGAAACAGTAATACCCGTCTTTATCTTCAAAATTCTCCAGCCCCTCGATAGGAAAACCTTTTTCATAGGATACCGGATACCCTTCCGACGCCAAGATCACGCAGACCGCCGCATTGTCTTCAAAGGCAAGCTCTACCTGATCAAGCGTCCCGTCAATACAAGCCTCCACAACCTCGATCATATCATTTTTCATACGCGGGAGAACCACCTGCGCCTCCGGATCTCCGAATCGGGCATTGTACTCTAACACCTTGGGTCCGTCTTCCGTCAGCATCAGCCCGAAGAAGATCACCCCCTTAAAGGGTCGGCCTTCCGCCGCCATGGCATCCACGGTAGCCTGATAGATGTACTTATGACAAAACGCATCCACCTCATCCGTATAGAACGGACTAGGTGAAAAGGTACCCATGCCGCCGGTATTCAATCCCTGGTCGCCGTCCATGGCGCGCTTGTGATCCTGTGCGGAAGACATGATCTTTATCGTCTTTCCATCCACGAAAGAGAGCACGGAAACCTCGCGGCCCGTCATAAACTCCTCGATCACCATGCGGTTGCCCGCCTCGCCGAATTTCTTGTCCTCCATAATGGTGCGAACGCCCTCTTTTGCCTCCTCCAGGGTCTCGCAGATCAGCACACCCTTTCCCAGTGCAAGGCCGTCCGCCTTTAAGACCACGGGCATTTTTGCAGTTTCCAGATATGCCAGCGCTTTCTGCGGATCATCAAAATTCTCGTAGGCCGCCGTGGGGATATTATATTTTTTCATCAAATCCTTGGAGAACGCCTTACTGCCCTCCAGAATCGCCGCATTTTTCCGGGGGCCAAACACCCGAAGCCCCGCCGCCTCCATCTCGTCCACCAGACCGCCAACCAGCGGATCATCCATACCCACGATGGTCAGGTCGATCGCCTTCTCCTTCGCAAAAGCCGTAAGCTTGTCAAATTCCATCGCGCCGATGGGAACGCACTCCGCGATCTGCCCGATCCCCGCATTGCCGGGCGCACAGTATATTTTATCCGCCCTCGGACTTTTCGCCACAGCCGCCGCGATCGCATGTTCTCTGCCACCGCTTCCCACAATTAAAATCTTCATAATCTGCCACCTTTCACTCTATCACCGTCACTCTGCCGTTCTCCACCTTCACCTGACCGGCCGCGATCAGATTGATACACCAGGGCAGAAGCACCCACTCTGCTTCCTCCATTACCCGCCTCTGCAAAGTCTCCGGCGTATCGTCCTCATACACCTTCACCGCTTTCTGCTTGATGATCGGTCCCGTATCCATCCCGTCATCTACAAAATGCACGGTAGCCCCGGTAATCTTCACACCGCGTGCCAGCGCCGCCTCGTGTACCCGCAGTCCATAAAAACCCGTGCCGCAAAAAGCCGGGATCAGCGACGGATGTATATTAATAATCTTATTCTGATATTTTTTGATCAGCTCCGCCGGCACCTTCACCAAAAAGCCTGCCAGCACGATCAGATCCGGCTCTGCCTCTTCCACGCAGCGGACTAGCGCCTCCTCAAACTGTTCCCTGTCCGTATAATCCTTCGGTGACACGCACACTCCCTCGATTCCTGCCGTTTTCGCTCTCTCCAGAGCGCCGGCGCCGGGATTGTTGCACACCACCCGCACGATCTCCGTGTTAAAGACAGCTCCCTGCGCGATACCGTCGATGATCGCCTGTAAATTTGTGCCGCTCCCCGACACACAGACCACTACTCTAAGCATTTGCTCCTCCGTTCCTGCCCGACTTCTTTTTATCCGAATAGTACTTCGTGTCCGCCAGCCACAATTTCGCCGACAACCCACGCCTTCTCTCCGGCTTTTTTGAGCGCTGAGACGGTCTGATCCGCATCTGCGGCATCCACCGTCAGCATCATGCCGATTCCCATGTTGTAGGTATTGTACATCATCTTCTCTTCCAGATTACCGGTCTTCTGCATCAGCGCAAAGATAGGCGGTATCTCGTAACTGCCCTTTTGTACCTTTGCAGACACGCCTTCCGGCAGCATTCTGGGTATATTCTCGTAAAAACCGCCGCCGGTGATATGGCTGCATCCCTTTACGGTAATGCCTGCCTCCTTCACCGCCTGCAGCGCTTTCACATAGATTCTGGTAGGGGTCAGAAGTGTCTCTCCCAGAGTCGTGCCCAGCTCATCATAATGTACGGAAAGCGTTTCCTTCGTTACGTTAAAGACCTTCCTGATCAATGAAAAGCCGTTGCTGTGCACACCCGAAGAAGCGATGCCGATCAACGCGTCGCCGGGCTTAATATCCGCTCCCGTGATCAGTTCCCTCTCTTCGGCCACACCCACCGCAAATCCCGCGAGATCGTATTCATCCTCAGGCATCAGGCCCGGATGCTCCGCCGTCTCGCCGCCGACCAGCGCTGCGCCCGCCTGCTTACAGCCCTCGGCCACACCCTTTACAATGGCCGCGATCTTCTCCGGATAGTTTTTCCCGCATGCTATGTAATCAAGAAAGAACAGCGGTTCCGCGCCCGCACAGACCACATCGTTGACGCACATCGCCACACAGTCGATTCCTACCGTGTCGTGTTTGTCCATAAAATAGGCCAGCTGAATCTTCGTACCCACGCCGTCCGTGCCGGAGAGAAGCACCGGCTTCTCCATATCTTTGATCTTTTCCAATGAAAAAGCGCCGGAAAATCCGCCCAGACCGCCAAGCACCTCCGGCCTCATTGTTGTCTTCACATACTGTTTCATCAGTTCCACCGAGCGGTAACCCGCCTCGATATCCACGCCTGCTGCCTTATAGTCCATTTTTACCTCCTCGTCGAAGCGTTACTGTTTATGCCTTCAGGTAAGTCTTATATCCGACCTCCTTCAGTTTCGCATCCTTCTCCTGCACGCTCTCCTTCAGGCTCTCGGAATAGTGTTTCAGCCGCTCAAGAAGCGCCGCATCTGAAACAGCCAGAATCTTTGCCGCCAGAATCCCTGCATTCTGTCCGCCGTTTATGGCAACCGTCGCCACCGGGATGCCCGAAGGCATCTGTACGATGGAGTAAAGGGAATCCACACCACCCAGATCGGATGTCTTCATGGGAATGCCGATCACCGGCAGCGGAAAGATCGCCGCACACATTCCCGGCAGATGAGCCGCTTTTCCTGCGCCCGCGATGATCACTTTCAGTCCCTTTGCCTCCGCTCCTTTCGCGTACTCGTAGAACACGTCCGGCTCCCTGTGCGCGGAGATGATCGTCATTTCATAGGAGATGCCGAGTTCCTCCAAAATATCAGCCGCCTTTGCCATAACGGGCAGATCCGAATCGCTGCCCATCACGATGCCCACCTGTGCCATCCGTCATTTCCTCCTTATTTCTTCTCACCACAACATCTTGTGGATAAACAAACTTTCTTAGAGTATAGTATACTAGATTTTCCCTGATTTCGCAACATCTTTTATCAGTTCAGCCGGGGCACCCTATGGGGCAAACCATGCCTGCATGCGTTTACTGCTCCGTCAGTGCACGATTCAGCTCTTCACAGCCCGGCAGTACAAATTGACCATTTTGGATAATAGCAATCTTCTCACCCGATTCAGTCAACACCGAAACCTCTCCCAATTCGTCGTAAGGGATCGTAATGTCCGTGTGGCACTGGAAATATGCCTTACTGACATCTGTGTCACGTAAAACTGACACCTCGTTATCCTTTGCGATGATCTCCTTACCGTCCGGATTGTAGAGACGTACGGTCTCCTCGTGGGAATAACAGGTGTCTCCCAGCGCAAAATGAGGCCCCGTCTTCTCCGCAATCAGAATCGGAAGTTTGTCTTCAATATGATATTTTCTTGCCGCACGATAAGCTGTTGTGTTGGTGCCGATGGCAAACTCTCCTAACGGGAGCCTGTCGTGATGGAAGAGCACATTGTCCCTGATGTACTTGCGGTTTTCCTCTCTCTGCGGAAAATTTTCGCAGTCGTAATCCGTCACGAAGCCATCTTCAAAGCGAAGTCTGATGTTTTTGTACTCCAGACCGTTTAAGAATACCCGGGTCACATGCAAAAGCCCTTCCGTCCCCGTAAGCAGCGGCGATGTAAACACCTCTCCCACCGGAATATTGACGTCCGCCACGCAGTTTTCAAAATTGGTCTGCGTTTCAGGATCCTCCAGCGGGTGAAGCTGTATCTTCATATCCGTTTCATTTCCCTTTCCGCCTTTGACTAATACGGTCAATCCCTTATCCAGTGCGTCAATGATAGTCTGTTGAATCTTCCGATACCGCATATAGTCCAGCGTATTGATCTCCACAACAGCATCAAAGATCTCCGCATACTGCGCGCCGATCTGGGGCACAGGAAACGCAATGATGGTAAAACTGCGCTCCTCCCCTTTGATGTAGTTGTTCTGCAAGGCTGACATTCGTCCGGCAAGAGCGACAGAAAGCTTTTGCTGTTTTTCGCTCAGACGGCAGGCTTCTTTCTTCACCTCCGGCACAAAAGGCGTCTCCCCGAAGATCTCCACCACCGCGGGGCCGCCGAACAAGGCCGCCTGCTCCTTATACCGTTCATACACCCGCTGCGCTGCTGCATACCTGCTCTCAGCCAGCGCATTGTCCAGAAACAACGCCTGATCCTCTCTGTGATCGTAATCGTACTGCTTGTTCGGATTCGCACCGAAATAACCGTTCTTGTTGACGCTTCTGGCCTGAAAAACACTGCCTCCCGCACGGCAGAAGGAAGACTGTAGACCAATTCGGTCAAAATTTTGAACAGCCTGTCGGATCATCCGCTCGAACCCCAGAGCATAACGGATCGCTACCGTCTCCTTGATGGAGATATCTTTATTCGTCACCTCAAAACCGATGCGGTAACCTTCCGTGTAGGTATCCGCCATCAGCCTGATCCTCTCCTCGGACATTTCATTCAGATGTGCTGCCGTCTCCAACTCATTCTCCGTGATATATTCCCCAAAATAATAAAGGTAACGGAGATCGGAAAGATTGCTTTCCATTATGATCCTGCGGGCAAAATCTCTGTCCGCGTCCAGAACGGCCGCCGTTCTCTCCTCAAAGTCCGCCTCATAATAATCATTCACATACCAGTAAAGCGTCCGAAGCAGAGTGTCGATCTCCGGCACGCCGCCGGTCTCCTGTTCCTCGCTGACAAAGATCTGATAGACCTCTAAAAGAAGTTCCGCACGAATCAGCACGGCATTTCGATTTCCCTCATAAACGGCTGGTACGGCACTGCGAAGCTCCGCATACAGACAGGAGAGCAGCTGCCCGATTGACTCACCAAGTCTATTTACGGCATAGGCCGGATTCGCATAGCTTTCCCCATAATGTTCCGGTAAAATATCCGCATAGAGCGCATGATTGTGTTCTTTCAGTTCCTCCATGCTCATGCGGCGCAGATCTCCGCTCTCCACCATGTCGTAAGTGCGGTTCAGCAACAGCATAAACTCTGCTGTCTGCATAAAATAATCCCGGTAAGCCTCTCCGCAGATTGACTCATCCGGTATCTCTTTAATCCGGGCAAAAGCAAGCCCGTAACGCTCTGCAATTAATTCTTCCTGTCTCATAGTCACCTCTCTGCCGATTCGTGTCAGGCATAAGCTCCTGCGTAAAGAATCACGCTCAGAACTGCCAGCACCAATATATTTAATACAATGCCCAGATAACTGAAAAAATAAAACTTATCCCGGTCCGATTTTGACAGCACGCCCAGTACGATACCCACAAAAGCAAAAATCATGGTCAAAAAAGCCACCGCCCCGTACTGTAAGGGAACCTTTCCCGCTTTTGTGTAGCTGTCAACAATTATGTAAACCAGTGATGCCAGCGAAAGCACCCCCAGAATGGTCGCCATGATTCCTTTCTGACTGTGTTCTTTGCTGGTAAACATGAAACTGTTTTTTTTCCACATAAAATTTTTCCTCTTTGCCATATATATGCGCGATAAACATGGCATATTTGTCCCTGTACTTCTGACTCTGCTTATCGTGCAAAAAAGGGTATTCCCGAGCCCGTCGAAAACACCCTCCCTTTTCTTTAAAATAATATTTTATTTCTTCCCGCCAGAAGCTTCGCACCGCTAATGACGAGGAGTACGCCTCCGGCTATGCCTACCACCATAACCACTACACCGAATGCGAGGTTTAAAGCGCCTGCCCCGCCCATGATCTTATAGGTTCTTTCTTCCATATTTTCCTCCATTCCACGATTGTCGCCCAGCAGCGTACAATAAGAGTATGCCTGCGGCAAACTCTGAGAATGCTTTGCATTCTCCCTAAATGATTTACACTACCGCTTTTCCAAACAATTTCAAACTCACCTCGCCCCATAGGTTTCATAGTAAGCGTCAATCTGCCCTTTTAAATCATCATCAATATAAACCTTACCCTCAATGGGCTTATTGTAAAGGCACTCCACCACTTCCTCCATGGTAACGATAGCACCGGTCTCGAATCCGTACTTCTCTTTGATCTCATCCAGCGCGCTCTTGTCGGTCTCAAGGCCCCGCTCCATTCGGTTTAAGGATACGATCAGTCCCTTGATCGTGACATTTGCCTGCGCCTGAATGATGGGGAAGGTTTCCTCGATCGACTTTCCGGAGGTGGTCACATCCTCTATGATCACTACTCTGTCGCCATCCTTCAACTTAGAGCCGAGCAGTATTCCTGTATCACCGTGATCCTTCACTTCTTTTCTGTTTGCACAGTAGCGAATCTCCTTCCCGTAGAGCTCGCTGATCGCCATAGCCGTTGCCACAGCGAGGGGGATTCCCTTGTAGGCAGGCCCGAACAGCACGTCAAAGTCAAGCCCGTACCTGTCGTGGATGGCCTTTGCATAATACTCTCCCAGCTTTCTTAACTGCGCGCCCGTCACATAAGCGCCCGCATTCATAAAAAAGGGAGACTTTCTGCCGCTTTTTAAAGTAAAATCTCCAAACTTCAACACCTGGCTGTCCACCATGAAGCCGATAAACTCCTGTTTATACTGTTCCATTGCTGTGCCTCTCCTTCCCGCCATCGTATATTCCTATAGTAATTTACCACATACACTTTATCACATCCCGGGGGGCTTTTCAATGTACAATTCTTTTACCTTCAGTAACTCGTATTACAGGTGCATCGAAACATAGACCCCTATCGCTGCCACCAGCAAAACAAGCAGTGTCCAAAACATGATTTTTCCCACGGTTTGCTGATTTTTCGTAACCTTTTGACCTTGCATACGTTTGCGGTCATGTTCCAAAAGGTTTGTCTCAAATGTAAGGTTTTGCATAATATTATCTCTTCTGATCGGATTAATACCCATGCCAGCCTCCTTATCATAATTCAAATCGCACCAATACACCCTTTAACTATAATATGATATCCATTTTATCACATCTTGGAGGGGCTGTTCAACATTCAATCCCCGCAGGAACCCAGCCTTTCAAGAATCACCCATCCGATTCCGATCAACACAAACCCCACGCCACACAGGCACAGTACTTCCATTACCGAAAGCGTATCTTGATAAAGCGCCGGCAGAACTTTCTCAACCTGCTCCGGATAATAGCTCACGAAAACGCTGATCGCATTGTTGATAAAGTGCATCAGCATCGCCGGGTAGATACTGCCCGTTTTCCAGACGACGAGACAGAGCAGCAGCCCCAACAAGCCGGTAGGAATGAATTTCACGAGGCTCATGTGATACAGTCCGAATAATGCCGCCGTAATCGCGATTGCCGAAGACACACGGTATTTAGCCTTCAGCGAGTGCATGATCACACCGCGGAACAGCATTTCCTCGCAGACCGCAGGCGCAAGAGCGATTACCAAAAATACCGCCAAAACATTGCCGCTCATAATATCCGCAAAAACCGTCTCCACATTGCCGGTGCTCTCAGGAAACAGACTCGTTAAACCGATGGCAATGACCAGATTGACCAGATACGCTCCTGCAATGAGCACTGCGCCGCCCAGAAAATCCATCGCTTTGGCACCCGCAAAACCGTATGTCTTTTTTATGTCCCGTTTCGTATAGATCACTAAAAACAGCGGTACCACGAGCAGGATCAACTGCGTGCCGAAGACGCCCGTCAAGCCGTATCTGATCTGCAGCATACTTCCCGCATAAAGCACCAAAAGCATCGTAAGCGCCACCACAAACCACACGTCCGATACCGTAGGTACGCCGCCCTTCTTCAGATCGCTCCGCCTTTCAAAAAGCTGCAGTCCGGCCTTGCCGTCGGAAAACAGGATCGCTTCGCTGTCATAAATCTTGCTGAGAAACAAGATCGCGATCACCGCGTAGGCCACATTGCTTAGAAGTACCATCGCGATCACGCCATAATCCACTTTAAACAGCAGCATATTTTTAACGAGCAGACAGATATTAGCCACCGGCAGCATCGCCATCGTCTGCGTCAGCTCAATATTCGGCAGGAAGCCGACGTAGCCTACAAACATCACCACCAGCATGAGCGGCGTAATATAATTGTTCGCTTCCTTATAACTTTTGGCAAACGATGTGACGCACATCGCCACCGCACTGATGAATAAGGAGAATGCGAACACCGCCAGAATGCACACAAGTATCGCCGGAATAAACTTTGCCAGATCAAAAGCCCCCATATCCGTCTGCATATCCAGCATTTTATACATATAAAAAGTGATCGCTCCCATCGAAAGGATGTTGAGCAGCGCCGAAACGATACCGATCACCGCCACCGTAATAAACTTGGATACGATCAGTTGTCTGTTTGTCACCGGAAGGGTAAGGATCGTCTCCAAAGTCCCTCTCTCCCGCTCTCCCGCAGTCGTGTCGATCGCCGGATACATCGTTCCCATCAGCAGGCTGATCACCAGCATAAAAGGAAGGATCGAACCCATAATGCTCCCGATTGACTGCTCGCTGCTGGCAATATTTCGCCTCGCATACGCGATTGGTTCCAATACTGCCTGCACATCAAGCCCTTCCTCTGCAATTATCTGTTTCGACAGATCCTCTTTTAAGGCATCAAACACATCCATAATAAGCCCTGCCGCATAGGAGGAATTGTCTGCGGATGAAAGATAATACACATCATACTGCATCTTGGCATCCAGCAGCTGCCCGGTTACATACGCGTCAATCTCCTCCTCGTTCAGGGCAGTCTCATAATCTGTGATACTGCCGGAATCTACGATTGTGATCTCGTATGACTGCTCATCTTCCTCTGCTGTTTTCTCCGTTGCCGCAGCGGCATCAGCGTCCGTCTGTACTCCGCCCTCTGCGGTCTTACTGCCGTCAAAACGAAATTCTTCCAGCTTGTGTAAGAACCTGCCCTCATCTTCTGCTGCCACGACGATCTTATATTCCTGTTTTTCCATACTGGAAGAGATAAAAGCCACAAGCTGCATTGCGCCGAGAAAAATAAGCGGATATAGGATGATCGGAATCACCAGCATAATAAACACCGTCTTCTTGTCCCGGAATACATCCAGCATTTCCTTTTTCACCAAAGTCTTTATTATCTTTGTACTCATCTGCGCAACCTTCTCTTTCCCTTATTCTCTGTTGACGAATCGGAGCTGTCAGATTCCAGACCGCCGTTTTCGGCTATCAATCCCGCAAATATATCTCTTAAGCTGTCATGACCGGTCTGTTTTTTCAACTCTGCGGGCGTACCCTCGCCGATGCTCCTGCCCTGATGGATCATAATGATCCTGTCGCACAGATATTCCGCTTCTTCCATATAATGCGTGGAATAGAGCACCGTTTTGCCTCTCTCCCGCTCCCCCTTCATAAAATCCACGATCGCCGCACTGCTGATGATATCCAGACCCAGTGTAGGCTCGTCAAAAATATAGACCTGCGGGTCATGCACGAGACACCTTGCGATCGAAGCGCGCTGTGTCTGCCCGGTGGACAGCTTCTCGATCCGGTTATCCAGAAAGGATTCCATGGAAAGCACTTCACTGATCTCGTCGATTCGCCGCTTCGTATCCTCCTCCGACACACCGTAAAGCGCGCCGATCATCTGCAGCAGCTCTCTCGTCGAAAACCGTCCGTAAAGCTTTGTATTGTTAGACAGATAGCCGATATGTCTTTTCACTTCTATATCATCCGAGATTTCTTCATCGCCAAGCCGGATGCTTACCATGCCGCTTGTCGGTTTCATCAATTTGGACATCATACGCAGAAGCGTAGTCTTGCCCGCGCCGTTGGGTCCCAGTATTCCGACGATCTCACCCTCTTTCACGGATAGTGAGATACCGTCCACGGCGTTAAACTCACTCTTTTTGTTTTTCTTTTCATTTCTGGTAAATGTCTTTACCAGATTGTCAGCTGTGATCATTTTCCATTCTCCTTATGTGATCTTAACTCTCCGCACATGCGCAGTACATATTAATATATACAGTATATCAATCGTTTTGCCAAGTGCACAGACAAAAAACTCTACGGGCATATTATGGTCGTTTTCCATAACTGCACGTAGAGGTTTTCATTCCACGTATAAAATATATTTTAAAAAAATCCCGGAGTAACATTTTATTTATCCAAAAACCCCAAAAACGTCTTCCACTCCATATACCCCTTCAAATCCCCATATCGGTATTCTGACTGCATGATATCATTCACGATCTTTGTCCAGTCAAACTTGTCCGAAAAATTCCATGTGCCGTTTCTGCTCTCCGCATCCTTCTGGGCTTTTGCAATGACGGCTTTCAGCACCGTGTCCTCAAAGCTGCCTTTCCCGCTCTCTTTCAGATCCGCAGTGTAGGCATACATTTCGGCTGTACTGCAATTCTTCGGATCTACTTTCGACACATCCACCATCTGCTCTGTCACATTTCCCGCCTGATCCCATATTTTTACCTTATACACGGGATTTTCCGGATCAAAGTCCTGTGTCCTATATACGGAATAGGAGCAGCCGCTCACGAGCTCCGCCCCTGAGAATATCGTAATATCCCCTGATCCTTCCTCAGCGCCATGCAGAATGGCTGTCGCCTGTCCTGCCGCCTGTGCCGCTTCCGCCGCCTGCTTTGCGAAGTTTCCTCCCGGCACATTTCTTTCTGCCCTTCTCGTTTCATATCCGTTTCCCGGATATCCTGCCACTCCAATTCCGTTAACACTCATTTTCAGATCCTCCTGTGTGAAACGTAATACTTCTTCCACTCATAATACGATTGAAAGTTCTGAAAAGTTTCATCGGCTGCCGTATCTTCTTTGGATCGTTCTTTGATTTGCTGCCCTTATGACCGTTTTCTGCGGTGTTCTGCGTTGTATTTTACTTGCATCATCTGACTGATCTGATTTTTTTGTATCCATGCCGCCGCTGACTACCATATAATCCTTCACATTTCCCTCATCGTCCAACCGGACGCAGTAACTTTTGGACTTTTGATGCACTGCAGGATCACTGCCATGGGAAGCAGCCAGCACATTGTCCATATCGTCGTAATCCGTTTTCCATTTTCGCAGTTTCTCTGTGATCTCCTGTGCATACTCCGAATCGGTTTTCATTTTCTTCTGCAGATTTTCCGGAAGGATCACCGCCATTTCCCCAAAGCCCACTTTTTTCAGTTCCCGCTGTATGTATGCTTCCGCTCCCGTCGGCTCTGTGCCCGTCACCCTCCAGCTATTCAGGCTGTCCGCACTCACATTATCCTGAAAGTACCGCCACGACGGAAAATCTCTTCTTTGCCAGGTTTTATCGGTCACGTTACAATTTCCGACTTTTACATTGACATTATTTGTCGGAAACATCGCTGAAAACAAGTCGTTTACCGATATCTGGTTCATTCCCATCGCATTGGAAAAAACCTGCGGAAATGACAAGCTGTTTCCTACACCCGTATAGGAATTGATGCTGTTTTGCGCTGCAATATCATTCAATAGTCCAAGTACTCGTATGTCCATATGTCAAAACCTCCCATTATTTTAATGGCGGCTCCTCTGTCGGTCAGAACCGCCATGCCATCTAATGTTTTTCTTTATTTTCCTGCAATAATACCGTTACATTAAATTCATTTCTATTTACCTTAATGTCCACATCTCCCATGTACTTCTCCACCTCACGCTTTACGTTTGATAAACCAATGCCATGTAGGGATATATCCTTTTCCTTCGTGGAGAGCGGAAGATCCGTCTCCTCGTCAAATGTCACCTCCCCCTCGAAGGAATTTTTTACATGGATCAGATAAAACTTTTTCTGCTGCCTGCCGGAAAGATAAATATACTTTTCTCCCTCCCTCATTTTCTCGCAGGCTTCCAGCGCATTCTGCAGCAGGTTATTGATGATGATCCCGATGTCATACGCATTATAGCCTTCTGTCTGGGGATAAGAAAACTCCGACACAAACTGTATCCCCTGTTTTTCCGCCGTTTTCTGTTTATCATTTATAATCACATCCGTGACAGCATTTCCTGTCTTAACCGTAAGTTCAAAAACATTCATGCTTTCGTCCATCCGGTCTATATAATCTTCCATTTCCTCATAGCTACCGTTTCTGACTAGCCCTTTGATATTCGTCAGATGATTTCTCATTTCATGCTTCATCCGGCGTATGCCGTCATAGAACTGATCCACTTCCTCCATCCGCTCCTGTATGGCATGAATCTGCTGCTGTTCCACAAAGTATTTTTGCTGTTCCTCCTGCAAACCTGCCATTTTCTGATAGGACGCTATCGTGAGCAAAATCCCTGCATAAAACAAGATGGCAACCACAGGCACGATCCCGATAAATGCCGGGAACTCTTCATAAAGCTGGAAGGTTTGATCTTCATATACGATCAGCAAAATGTTGACAATAATATTTGCAAATAAATTGCCGATGATCGGCAGCAAAAGCAGACAGCATAATTCTTTCCAATGCAGTTTCAATGTCTTTTTTCGCAGCAAATGCCCTACGGCGCACAGCATTGCAAAAACCAGTACTATTCTCAGTGCTAAAGCCAGGATGTAACTCCATGTTGCATGAAGGAAAACATTTTCTAAGTTTCCGTTAAGCCCCGCCATATACTCCCGATGTTTGTCTAAAAAGTAACTGACAGTTCTCACTATTAACATACTCAGATTTCTGATACAGAAAAAAAGCACGCCCAAGAAGAAGGCAAATCCCCTGTCCATATCCAGGAACCCGGAAGCCGCCACTAAGAGTGCAAGTACAATTGCCATGTACAGCCAGCTAAATCCGGAAGTCAACATACTGACAAAATACACCGCCGTATAGATCAGAAATACCGTAAGTATCTTTTTAAACCGGCTTTTCTCCTGTTCCTTTCGAGCTGTCATAAAAGGATAGAAAAAGGCCGCCATGCAGACTGCATACAAAAGTATTTCCATGCTTACCGCTATATTTAAAACCTGAACAAACCCCGCTTCATTCAATGTTTCCCCTCGTCTTTCTATTGCATAAACCGCAGATACGCTTTTACAAAGTCCTCATACTTATATTTGGATAGAGGCAGCCTATCCCCGTTTGTAAGCAGTATCTCTGTCTTGCTGTACTCGTCCACACAGGCAAGATTTACCAGATACCCCTTGTGTATGCGAAAGAACCGCCCTCGCAGCTCTTCCTCCAGTTCGCTGATCCTGGCATAGTATTCCAATCTTCGCAAGTCGGCTTGTTCCCTGTCTTTTGTATAAATCAGTATTTTATGGCCTTGACTTTCCATGTAATAAATATGGTCTAAAGGGATGGCTTTGCTTGCTCCGCCGTACTGGACGATCAGTGTTCTCTTTCTCTGTTCCGCCTCGGATAATATCTTATCCCGTGCTCGTCCAAAAACCTCCGCAAATTTCTGTTCCTCTACAGGTTTTACCAGATATTGAAATGCATCCACGTCAAAAGCGTCATAGACATATTTTTCATAACCCGTAACAAAAATAATAACGGGTTGTCTGTTCCGGTCCCTCTCCCTGATCTGTCTTGCCAGTCCTATCCCATCCATCTCGGAACCGGCAGCATCCAACTCAATATCCAGAAACAGCAGATCATGCTCTGCATCATCCGACAGGTATTCTTCAGCGGAAGCATACTCCGCGATCTCGCACTTAACATTTTGCTCACTGATGAGCGATATCAGATAACTTCTTATATTTTTTTCATCCTCACATACTGCAATCTTTAACATGTGCCCTCCTTCGGCTTTCATCTATCATATCGGAAATAGAAACTCTGCTTCAATGCTTACTGCACAAAAACACGATTCGATAACGCAAGCGGACAGAAAAAGCGCCAACCGTTTTCGGCTGCCGCCCTGCTTATCTCATCGCATCATAATGTGTCCACATACGAACAACTTTTATCGTTCCTTCATATTCTACTCCATCCACTATAACCGATTCAGAATACACCTGATAAACCAATCTGTGCTGTATACTGATCCTTCTGGAATAATAACCGCTTAAATTTCCAACCAAACTTTCAACGGCAGGCGGATTTTGAAAAGGATTTGCTGCCATCACCTGCAGCAAGCTCTTTGCTTTTTGCTCAAGCCCGGCTCCCTTAAGCATTTTTTTATCTTTGTCAGCCTGTTTGCTAAATTTTATAAAATACATTTACCATTCCTCATTCGGATCATATGCAGAGCACTCTTCCAAAGGCTCTTTCCCCGCTTCCAGAATACTTTCCGCCATACCAGGTAAAGAATTTAAATACAAAGTTTCCTGAATGGCATTCCAGTCATCCTCAGATAACAGTACCCCGTTCTTTCCACGGTTATTTGTAATGGTAATGGGCTGGCTGCTGCTATTCACTTCTGATAATATTTGATAAATATTTTCTCTTGCCTTTGTCACGCTGATCGCAGTCATGGTATCAACTCCTTTCTGTTATATTATACCGTACGTTTTCGCGTACGTCAACAATCCTACGAATTTGTTTTCTATAGTAAATATAATATCGCCAACAGCACGCACAGTCATACCCTTTTTAAAAATGGAATACCTGTGAAAATCTTTTTTTCTGCTCCGCAGAAAGGTGATGGCTGACCAGAATCAATGTCAGTTCCGGGTTTGACAGCAAATTCTTCTCTATTCTGTCTGCATTTTCCCGATCTAATGCACTGGTGCCTTCATCTACCAAAAGGACAGAACGGTTGTGGAGCAACGCTCGCGCAATCGCCACCCGTTGTTTCTGCCCGCCGGAAAGATTGCTGCCGTTTTCACCCACTACTGTATTCGCGCCGTCAGGTAAGGATAAGAGATCGTTTTCCAGCGCACTATCCTGCAGCGCTTTCTCTATCTGTTCGTTCTCAAATTCTCCTCCCAAGGTAATGTTATCCAAGATCGTAGTGTTAAACAGAAATACATCCTGCTCAATATAACTCATCTGCTGCCATAACTGTTCCGGTCTGCAATCCCTGATTTCCCGATCATCCAAACGGATAGAACCCGTATATTCCGGCAGACATCCCAGAATAAGCTTAAGCAATGTGGATTTCCCACAGCCGGAAGGACCGATCAGCGCATATTTCCCGCCTTTTTCAAAACAGGCGCTAAAATCTTTAATCACTGTTTTTTTATCATAGGAAAAATTAACATGCTCCATCACAATGCTGTTCTGCACAGCATCCATCTGTATCTTTGCACTCATTTCTGCTTTTGTTTCGATATTCATCGCTTCTGTTTCAGCGGAATTTTCTATATTACCAAAAATCTTCTGAAAATATGGTCTTACGGAAGACATAGACAACACATCCTGTGTCATATTACCCAAACCGGCAGAAAGATTTCCACATAAATTTCCGCCGCCCGTAAGAGCTCCCTGTAAAATAATCCCCCGGACAGACAATACGCCGATCAGGGCAACATGCAGCATCTGGCAGACAATGTTGACACATCCCATTCCCGCGCCGACAAATCCTTTTACATAAGCAAGACAAAATTTGGGCTTTTCTATTTGATCACCGGCTTCTTTTGCGTTTCGGATAAACCGCCTCTCCTGCTCAAAAAAGCGGAGGACATCATAACCGGCCAGCTGCTCTTTTAGCTGACTCACTGCTGTTGCCTGTTTCTGTGTACAGACATTGCCCAGCTCTTCCATCTTCTTGTGAAAGAGCTTAGGAACAGACAGCATGATCACTGTTGTTGCAATGGATGCTGCTAACAGTGACCAATGAAGCGTAAGCAGCGCAGCAATACTGAACACTACGGTAACCGCTGAGCGAATACAATCAAAAAAAGGATTCCAGGCCAGATTCTCGATTTGACTGATATCATTCATAAATTGTGATAAGTATTCTCCAACAGATTGTTCATGAAAACTCCGATAGCTTTTTTTCAACAAGATCTCTGCGATATCCTGACGGATCGCATTGTTCATGCTGCGGATCACACGACACCGGAAAAAGGTTTCCACACCGGTTAATCCATAGATCAGAAACCAGACCCCCACAAGAATCAGCGTCCAGAGCACAAACCGATCCATGTTCCGGTCAATAATACCCTGAAACGACTGCATCATCAGCATATTTGCCCCTACTTGAAGTCCACACAATATCACCAGACAAAAAATGACTAACGCATTTTCTTTCCAAAATCTTTTTATATAACAGGTCATGTCAATCGGATTCATTTTCTTCCTCCGACAAACAGGAATTATCGTAATTCCCGAAATGAATATAATTTGCTCCGGTCTGAACCGCATTCCGGGAACTATATTTATCTTTCCAATTACCTTTCTGAAGCAGCGGCGTATCATGATTTCCGACATAGATATAATTCAGTCCGGTCTGCATAAAACACCTGGCAATATACAGAAAAGGAACAAATGCCGCCGGATCGGCAAGTTCATAAGCTTTTACTTCTCCGCTTTCCATCTCTATTTCCATAGAACGCACGATCTGCCGCTCCTCTAACGCTTTCAACAGTTCTTCCACTTCTTCACAGGGTATTTCCAATCGGTTTGCCGCTGTCTGTGCGGCAAAATAACTGCATTTCCGGCAATGAAGGTATTCCAACAGCTCCAGACAGCCGGGTCTGGAGAGAAGTGCAAACAGACGACGATATTCATTTTTTGGTGCAAACCAGGCAGCATAGCCGTCTTTTGGCTCCGGCCAGAGCGTGACAAACGATAAATCCTCCGCATGTACATCCATCAGAATACCACCTGCTGACCTGATCAGACTGAGCATCAACCGGTGCCTGCCATCACCTGTGTCAGGACAACATGTATCCAGATATCCCATCTCCGGTCCTCCGTCAAACAGATGTTTGACAAATGCCCATACCAGACGGCAAAGTCGATCAATCCGTTCTTTTTCCGGAAAAGAACACAGATAACGGCCTACTACCTCTTCCACATCTACCCGCTCGCTTCCCTCCCGACCGAAAAGAGCGTCTATCGTAACACCCAGTTTATCAGCAATAGCCGGCAGCAGTGTTACATCCGGCGCACCTCCGCACTCCCAACGGCTTACTGCCTGACCGCTGATCCCTACCGCTTCTCCAAGCTCCTCTTGCGTTAGTCCTGCCGCTTTCCGAAATTTTGAAATTTGCATACCGATCACATGGTCATTCATTTTTAGTTCCTCCATCTCAACGATTACTTGTATCATATCCCAAAGGTAACTTGAGTACAAGGCAGGTGTATTTGAGGCAATCCAACTATCACTTGATATTTGACGGTGTAAACGACTAAAAAAGGCGATAGCCATTCCGGCTGCCGCCCTGTTTTTCTCCCCGTTATCTCACTGCATCATAATGTGTCCACATACGGACAACTTTATCTATTCACTTCGCAAACTCCTCCAAAACCGGAAATTTTCTCTTAATCCCGGCACACAACGCCGCTCCAGCACATCCTCCGATAAAATTCAAGATCAGATCGTCAACATCCACGCTTCTGTTAATAAACAGCTGCCCTGCCTCGATCAATGCCGTAATGAGAAAACACAGAAACAGCACACGCCTGACAGTGCGATTTTTCTTCCACAACAGGACTATCCCGAATCCCCACGGCATGAACATCACAATATTTCCAACGATATTGACAAGAAAGATATCCGGCATAAAGTGGCGCAAGAACGTGCTGATCGTACGAAACGGAACCAGATTGATTCTTTCACCGGAAGTTATTCTGTGACGCATATTCTCTATCATGGCGGAGGGTGTGCTGTAAGTGCCCTCAAAAGCAAGGGCCAGTAATGCCACCGTGAACAGTATAAAAACCGTCAACGCAGCTTCCCTCTTATCCCAATGCCGCCAGGGACGGCGCAATAACAGATAGATTGGTGATATAAATAAAGCAATCATGCTGAATTTACAGATATATACGACCATTTTTCTTTTCCTTTTTTGCAATGATACATATATATTATCATATTTGTATATAAAAAAGTGACAGCCTTTCCGGCTGCCGCCTTGTTTATTGTTGATCTCTCCATTATCTCACCGCATGATAATGAGTCCATATACAGAGCAAACTGAGCTTAAAAATTTTTCCAACAACGCTCTTTCATAAAGTTACATATTACATTTTTACTCTCCCCTTCATAAAATGCAACAAGCAGTTTCTTAAACTCTGATACCTCTTTTTCCGGTATCACTAAAAAACCCATACCATGTGCAATTAGATAATGATTTGCAAAAATGACTGCTGCTCTTTTATTTCCATCCAAAAACACCTGTGTTTTCATACAATACAAACATAATTCGATTGCAATATCAAGAACTGTTTTCTCTTGTGCAGTTATCTCATCAATTTCTTCCCTGACCATTGATTCCACAGGAAGAGGCGGAATATAATCGGAGCCTCCAATCGTAACCGGTACTCCTCTGATCCTACCTCCGTCATAAAAAAAGCCTTCGTTTACAATTTTGGCAATATGGCATAACATATAGTAATTGGTTTCACTTTGAAGAACATCCTGATCTAATATAAATTCCCAGGCATGTTTTAAATTCAAAATCTTTTGCACATCCGCCGCAGATACGCCATTAACTACTCCATTCTCAATTATTTCTTCTGTCTGTGGAAAAGAAGTTGCCACACCCTCTAAGACCGCCTGATCGTAAATATTGGCTTTCATGTTTGCCCTTGCAAACTCCATATTATCAATAACCCTTTTGGGAAGTGCCTTATCCTCATACCCCAATAACGACAGCTTTTTATTGATTCGGCGAATGTTCTTATGCAATTCTCTGGTTTCTCTTGCATTGCGCAAAAGCAGCTGATATAATTCATCCGAATATACATCTACATAGGTAGAGGTCAGTTTCCCGGCAATGCGCTTCCTCATATATAAGTATTTGCTGCCACTCTGCTCTTTAATTTCCGGAGTTCCGTCATAAGGCATTAGATTCAGTCTGGCCTGATAATCCGCCCTCTGCTGTAAAAACTCCTGTATTTCCATAAAATTTGCTGCCATTTTGAAACTCCTCAATATAGGGAACTTTTTATGTAAAAATTATACAAAAAAATTCCCTATATTTCAATAGTGTATCAGAAAACATTTTCACCCCACCTCCTGCCGCAGCCGGAGCAATATCCGCTTCTCCATCCGACTGACCTGCACCTGACTGATCCCGAGGCTCTTCGCCACTTCCGACTGTGTCTTGTCCTGAAAATAGCGCATATGAATAAGCTGCCGCTCCGTCTCGGAGAGCGATGCGAGGAGCTGCTCCAGCAGGATATGATTTAAGATTTCTTCCTTCTCCGCATCCCCGCTATCCCGATTCACGCCCGCAGTGGCGCCTGCAGCGCTGCCCACCACCTGATCGACCAGATAGATCTCATTGCCGTCAGACTGATAGACAGACTTGTAGATAGACTCCACCTCAACGCTGGCATCCAGTGCCATCACGATATCCTCCACGGAGAGCTCCGTCTCCGCAGACAGTTCCTGCAGGGTCGCTTCCCTGCCGTAAAGCTGGGAAAGTCTCTGTGCTGCCTGTCTGATCTTCCAGCCGTTTTCCTTCAGAGTACGGCTCACTTTCACCATGCCGTCATCCCGCAGAAAACGCTTGATCTCACCCTGTATCATCGGTACGGCATAGGTGGAGAAACGCACCTGAAATTGCAGATCAAACTTGTCGATTGCCTTGATCAGACCGATGCAGCCGATCTGAAACAGATCCTCCAGATCATAGCCTCTCCCGACAAAACGTTTCACAATATGCCTTACCAGCCCCAGATTCTCTTCTATCAGTACCTCTCTCGCCTCTTTATCTCCCGCCTGTGATCGTTCGATTAAAACGGCAGTCTCCTCCATGGGCTATTCCTCGTTTTCGATCCAGGCATTCAGGCCAAGCTTTTTGTACATGCGCACCAAAGTCCCCTGATCCGGCTCTGAGACTACCTCAAGATCGTCCATAAAAGCTTCCATGAAAGCAAAACCCATTCCGGAGCGCTCCCACTCGGGTCTGGTGGTATAAAGCGGCTCCATGGCCCGCCCTACATCCGCCATCCCGACACCGCGGTCGATGATCTCCACCTCCAGAACATCGTTTTTCAGCGTGCAGTTCATCTGTACCCGGTCCGTAACGCTGCCTCTGTTCTCATAGCCGTGCAGAATTGCGTTGGTAACTGCCTCAGAAACCGCCGTTTTTACATCTGACAGCTCTTCAATCGTGGGGTTCAAAGGTGCGATAAAGGCCGATACCGCCATTCTTGCAAAGCTCTCATTTGCCGACACCGCCGCAAATTCCAGATGCATCTCGTTTGTAATCTGTCTGTAATCCTTCTTTTCCAATATCTCGATCATCTATCTCATCTCCTTTCCGAAAGCCAACTAATCCATAATCTCCACAATGTTTTCCATCCCTGACAACAAAAGCAGCCGCCTGATCCTACTGTCAGCATGAACCGCATATACCTTGCCGCCAAAGCAGGCAATCTTCCGATATCGCCCCAAAATGATCCCAACCCCTGAACTGTCCATAAAGGTTGTCCGCTCAAAATCAAAGACCACGTTTCCCACCTTCTTTGAGACAATATATCTGTCCGCTCTCCTACTTATGTCAACCGATAAATGATGGTCAATCTCAGCCGGCATTCTTATCATTAGATAGTTGTCAATTACTTTAAAATCTCCTTCCATATTATGTTAACCTCCTGTTTCTCTATATCATTTATAATCTATCCTTTTGCTCAATCTGGGATTGTTTCGTCCCGCGCCGCAAACAAAAAAGAGAACATGATATTGCATCACATTCTCTTTCGTATCTCATTCTTTTTTCTTAAGCAGACCGCGCCTTACTCCTCCGCGTCCTCCAGCTCCGCCAGAAAATTCTTAGACTTGTCCGCCTTCTCCGTATTGGGGAACAGCTCGATCACCTGACGATAAATTACCTTTGCCTTCTCCTTCTCCCCTATGCGGTTATAGGAGTTTGCCAGATCAAAAAGCGCCTGCCCGTTAGTGGCATCATACTGAAATGCCTTCTCAAGATTCGGAATCGCGTCCGCGTAATTTCCCGCCCAGAATGCATTATGTCCGTCTTTGTCATAGGATTCCGCAACCTGCGGTCCTATCAAGGCTAAAAGCGTATTATAAAGCGTCTCAAAGGCCTCAGAGTTTTCCTCCCCCTCCTCGGTCTTTTGGTCCTCAACGTCCTCCAGATAATCCATCACTGTGACAACGTCCTCAGCATCCGTCAGATACGCTCCCGCTGCCTTCATCAGACTCTCCACAGACTGCAGGGTCCCGTCCCGGCCCATGAAAGCCGCTACGTCCTGCTGCAGCGTCTCATTTTGAGCCTGCAGTTCTCCAAGCTGCTGCTGCAGCTCATCTATGGTGGCCGTCTTCGCATCAGACTGCTCGCTGACCTTGCGAAGGTCCTCGTCGAGCCCCGCCCTCGCCGCTTGAATTCTGGCCGGCAGGATCAGAAAGAAGGCAATGGCGATACCGATCGCCAGACCGATCCCCAGATTCAGGAGAGAGGTGACTCCCCTGCCCTCCTTCATATTGACCGGCTGAATGATGGTCTCGTTGCCGCTCTGGTACTTGACGATCTCCTCGGATTTCTTCTGCTTTTTAGAGGTCTTAACACCCTCCTCCGGCAGGAGCATCTCATCAACTTCTTTTAAGTAGCGGAGCGTAGCCGTATTGTTGGTGTCGATCTCGAGACATTTGGTAAGCTCCCGCTTTGCCCGCTCCCACTCCTCACTGTTAATATACAAAAGGGCAAGAAGCTGGTGCGCCCTGATGAATTTCGGATTCAGGGAGAGCACCTTTTTTAACTGGATCACTGCCAGATCCAGACTGTCCTGATTGCAGTAGGTAAGTGCCTGATTATACTTTTTGATCGTCTGATTGATGGTGTCCAGGCGGTTCTGGTTCGTCTGGATCATATTAATGTAATCGTCCGCGATATTTTTCTTCGGACGCAGATTCTTACTGATGACCCACTCGCTTAAGGCCGCTACCACCTCTCCGGTTTCAAAATAAACCAGACCCAGAAGATTTCTTGCCTCCACATTATTTTTATCAAATTTAAGACTCTGTCGCAAACTCGCGATCGCACCTGTCAGGTCCCTGACACCGGCCCGCTCCAGACCGTCGTTGTAAAAACGGTTCGATATATATATGATCCTTTTATAAAGGGCTACATCGGCGCCGCAGTTCGTGCAAAAATCGTGTTCGGACAGGGTACATCCACACCGATAACAAATCATTTACGCTGATCCCCTATTCTCCTGCTTTCTTCGACTCCTTGACGATCTTTACCATCAGATCCGCCATATCCGTCAGATCCTGATTATAGATCGCCTCTTCCGCATCCTCCACTTCCAGACTGGGGTGAAACTTTTTCAGTTCCTCTTCAAAATTGATCATGTTGACTTCTCCTTAAAAGGGCTTTCAATTCGCCCGCCAAATATAAAGAACCGACAATATACACCTCATCTCTGTCTTTCCTGTTCGATATCTGCTCTGCGAACGCTTCCTCAAGCGTATCGTAGGCCTCCATGTCAAATCCGGTGTACTGTCTAAAGGAATTTACAAGTTCTGTCAGAGGCAGGGCCCGTTCTCCCTGCATCTGCACGGGACAGATACGATCAAAAAGTCCCGCCTGCGAAAGCGCTGCCGCCGCTTCCCGATATCTCTTATCCCGCACGGAAGAGTAGAGTAGAATCCTTTTTCCTTCGCAGGAGCGCACTCTCACCGTTTCGAGAAAGGCGCGGATCCCGTCCGTATTGTGCGCGCCGTCCACATACACCGACGGCAGGATCTCCTCCATCCTGCCCTCCCACGACGCCTCACGAATCCCTTCCTGCAATATGGCAACCGTGATCCGCTCCTCCCGCAGCAACGCAAGCGCCCGCAGCGCCAGCGAAGCATTCTCCACCTGATAGAGCGCAGAAGTGGACACAGTAAAACCAATATAATCATAATAGAGTAAATGAAGAGAAAAATCAATCGTTTTATGCCTAATCTTTATTTCTTTTATCGCATCCTCCTCCAAAGGGCAGGATATTGCACCGGTTTTTCGGGCATAGGCCTCGATGACAGAGGTCACTTCCTCCTGCTTTTCGGCATAGACCACGGGAACATTCTTTCGCAGGATACCGGCCTTCTCTCCCGCAATCTCTGCGAGCGTATCTCCCAGAAATTCTGTATGATCGTATCCTATGGATGTGATAATGCACATTTCTTTCCGTTCTATCGCATTTGTCGCGTCCAGCCTTCCGCCAAGCCCTGTCTCGAGCACCACATATTCCACTCCGGCTTCTTCGAAGAGAAGCATAGCCATAAAAAAGAGAAATTCGAAGAAAGTCGGGTGATAAGATCTCTCCGCCAGAGATTCCGGCAGCGTCTTCAAGCCCTCCATCACTCTCTGAAAGGCCCACAAAAAACGCTCCTCGGATACTATGCTGCCGTCTATCCGAAAACGCTCCCGCATGGAAACGAGATGCGGGGAGGTAAACATGCCGCAGGAGATTCCCGCCTTTTGCAGAACAGAACACAAATAAGCACAAACGGAACCTTTTCCGTTTGTGCCTGCCACATGCAGAATCCTTTTATCCTGCGAAGGTGCTCCCAGATGCACAAGGAAACGCCTTGTGTCCTCACAGCTGTTCTTTGAGGTAAATTTAGGGGTGGCATTGATGTAACTCTCCGCCGCCCCATAAGTCGTAAAGATTTCTTCCATATCGCATTTCACAACACTAACCGTGTATGATGACCTTTCCTTCGATCACGCCCTTATCGGCAGAATACTTCATAAAGCAGGTATTTCTGTCGAGCGTCATCCGCTCGGCATTGATACCGATGACCACATTGCGGTAAATATTGCCATCCACCTTGATAAAAGCGTCTCTGCCCTCCTCCATGGTAGTCTCCAGCGCTTCCCGCTCTTTCCCCACTTTGTCAAGCTCCGCAAAATACTCATCCTTTAAGCTGTTCCACTCAAGAAGGCTCGCCTCTGTTGCCCGGGAAGTATTTGCTCCCCGCATACGCTTCTCACGCAGTGCCTCCGTCATGGTGTCCACCAGCTTGGAGAGCTTCTCCTTGATCTCCGACTCGCGCCGTCGCGCCGCCAAAAGTCTGTCGAAGGATTCCGGCTCATACCCACAGTGCAGAACGGTTTTTAATTCCACATCGTTTCCGGCCGTAATGACCTCGATACTCTTTAAAGCGTGGGTATAACCGCCGATGATAGCGCCCTTCTTTCCCGTGGTGATCACCTTATCCTTGGCGTTCACCTGTGCGTTTAGGATGACATTTGACTGCACCACACCGCCTGCTTCCACCGCGGTATTCTCAATAAACTCCGCGTAGACGTTTCCTCTGGCTGATATCTTGCCGCCGCCCTGAATGCCGCGTGACAATAACACGTCACCGCCTGCATACAGTGTCGCCGCACCTGTAGTGCCATGAATCTCTATGTTTCGTCCGGCGCGGATGACGACGCCGCCCTCCACGTTGCCGTTGATGATAACATCACCGAAAAACTCTATCTTTCCGATGATCGCATCCACATCTCCCATGATCTCATGAACATTCTGAATGTCGATCTTGCCGTCTTTGACTTCTATCTTGCCGTCGCTATCGGCATAGTAAACCTCATTTTCCCTGATGATCCCCTTACCGCGCATGGGAGGCAGGTCTCTCACCGGATCAGCCTTCATCACGCCGCCAAGCACTGTATAGCCGTTCTCCCCCTGTACCGCGTAGTGGTAGATTGCCACCTTATCACCCTTGTGCACATTCTGCAGGGCGTTCATGCTGGAGTAATCCACCGAGCCGTCCTCTCTGACCTTGGGGGCGCCGTGCTCCTCCGGGGAAAACAGATACTCAAAATATCCGTCTGTCCCGGGCTTGGTCTGAGCTCCTCTGGCTACCAGAATCTCTCTGTCATAAATCCTTTTTTTGATCATGGCCGACAGGTTGGAGCTGTGAAATCCTTTGACGACGCCGTGCTTCTCCAAATAGCTTTCCAGTTCCCGCTTCGTATAGGTCTGCTCCTCCTTCGGCGGTGCGAGGTAGAGCCACGCAGCCATCTCATCTTCGTCTACTCTGAGATAAGTGCCTTCTGCCAGATTCGTCTCGACCAACGGGCGCCGCTCCTCCGCTCCGGCCTCTCTGACCGCCGCTGCTGACGTTCCCGGAACTGTCGGCTCCTGCGGTGTCTCTTTCTGTGCCGTTGAGGCTGGCTGCGCTGCAGCGGCCTGAGGGGGCTGCGCGCCTAATCCCTGCGCTTTGGCCATAGCTGCTTTCAGTTTTTCGAGCTGCTCCGCAGATAGGTTGATCTCTGCCACGTGACTCACCTCCTTTCCTCAATTTATATTATGATATGGATATCATATATTTTCAAAATATTTCCCTTATATATAACTGTACACCAAATCGACCGATATTTCCAGTAGTAATTGGTTTTTTTTATACAGTTCAGCCAAGCTGTGCAAGCCGCTCTTCCACCTGCTCCTTCATCTGGGTATACTTCGTAAGTTTTTCCCGTTCCTCTGCGATTTTTGCCTCAGGCGCCTTGGAGATAAATCTCTCGTTGCCGAGCATTCCCTGCACTCTGGCAAGTTCTCCCTCCAGACGTTTCTGCTCCTTCTTAAGCCGCTCGATCTCCTGGGCGATGTCCACCAGCTCTTCGAAAGGGATATACACCGTAGCATTCGGAATCACCACAGATACGGCGCTGTCATCAATGCCGCTCCTGTCTTTCTGCACGGTCACAGAAGATGCTGCCGCCAGAGCCGTGAAGAACTGTCTGCCCTCCTCGAAGATCCGCTGAACTCCCTCATCCTCACTGACCACATATACAGCCGCCTTTTTGCCTGGCGCCACGTTCATCTGTGTCCTCACATTACGGATGCCGCGCACCGCCTCTTTCATCAGCTCAATGGTGTTTTCTTCCTGCACATAGCACCTGTCTTCACGGAAAACAGGCCACTGAGAAACCATGATGGACTCCTCTTTTGTCTGCAAAGTACAGAAAATCTCCTCTGTGATAAAAGGCATATAAGGATGCAGGAGCTTCAAAGCATCGATCAGCACATTCTGCAGTGTCCACAAAGCCGCCCTCTTTCCTTCCTCTTCACCTGCTTCCGTGCTGTAAAGGCGAGGCTTCACCATCTCAATGTACCAGTCACAGAACTCATCCCAGATAAAGTCATAGACTTTCTGCACCGCGATCCCCAGCTCGAAGCTGTCCATATTGTCAGTCACATCCTGAACCAAGGTGTTTAATTTGGAGAGGATCCATTTATCCACAGGGTACAGGCTGTCTTTGATCTCTTCATAGGAAGTCTCCCAGCTGCGCTTTCCGGTTTTTTCCTCCTCCTGATCCATATTCATCATAATGAAGCGGGAAGCGTTCCACACCTTATTGGCAAAGTTTCGGCTGGCCTCCACTCTCTCATAGTAGAAACGCATATCGTTTCCGGGCGCATTGCCGGTGATCAGCGTAAGCCGCAGGGCATCCGCTCCGTACTTGTCAATGATCTCAAGCGGGTCGATGCCGTTGCCTAAAGATTTACTCATCTTCCGTCCCTGAGAATCCCGCACCAGACCGTGGAAGAGCACTGTCTTAAAGGGCTTCTCCCCCATCTGCTCATAACCCGAAAAGATCATGCGGATGACCCAGAAAAAGATGATATCATAGCCAGTCACCAGCACATCTGTGGGATAGAAATAATCCAGATCCTCCGTCCGTTCAGGCCACCCCAGTGTGGAAAAAGGCCACAGCGCCGAGGAAAACCATGTGTCCAGCGTGTCGGGATCCTGGGTAAAATGTGTCTCCCCGCACTTGGGGCAGACTCCGGGCGTTTCCTTTGATACCACGATCTCCCCGCACTTGTCGCAGTAGTAAGCGGGAATGCGATGTCCCCACCAGAGCTGGCGGCTGATGCACCAGTCACGGATATTGTCCGTCCAATTATAGTAAATCTTCTCCATGCGCTCGGGGATCAGCCTGATCTCATGCTTCTTCACTGCTTCCACGGCCGGCTTGATCAGCTCGTCCATCTTCACGAACCACTGCTGCTTGATCATGGGCTCAATGGTTGTCCCGCAGCGGTCATGGGTTCCCACATTATGAGAGTAATCCTCGATGCGTACCAGAAGTCCCTCACCCTCAAGTTCCTCCACGATCCGTTTTCTCGCCTCGTAGCGATCCAGGCCTTCGTACTTGCCGCCGTTTGCGTTGATGGTGGCGTCATCGTTCATAATGTTGATCTCGGGCAGGTTATGCCGCTTTCCCACCTCGAAATCGTTAGGGTCGTGGGCGGGCGTGATCTTCACAACACCAGTCCCGAACTCCATATCTACATATTCATCCTCCACCACAGGAATCGCTTTGTTCACAATAGGAAGCCATACCTGTCTTCCTTTCAGATAGGTATACCTTTCATCGTTAGGGTTCACCGCCACCGCCGTATCGCCCAGCATCGTCTCGGGACGGGTGGTCGCAAACTCCAGAAACTCCGTCTTACTAGGCTGACCGTTCTGGTCAACCAAAGGATATTTGATATGCCAGAAATGACCCGCCTGCTCCTCGTACTCCACCTCCGCGTCGGAAATGGAGGTATTGCACACCGGGCACCAGTTGATGATGCGGCTGCCCTTATAGATCCAGCCTTTCTCGTGCATCTTCACAAACACTTCCGTAACTGCCTGATTGCAGCCATCGTCCATGGTAAAGCGCTCCCTGTCCCAGTCACAGGAGGAGCCAAGCTTTTTCAGCTGGGAGACAATACGCCCGCCGTACTCCTTTTTCCAATCCCAGGCACGCTCAAGAAAGCCCTCTCTGCCCAGATCCTCCTTGTCGATGCCCTCCTCTTTCAGCTTCTCGATGATCTTCACCTCAGTAGCAATGGAGGCATGATCCGTGCCCGGCTGCCAGAGGGCATTGTAACCCTGCATCCTCTTATAACGGATCAGAATATCCTGCATGGTATTGTCCAGAGCATGCCCCATATGAAGCTGCCCCGTGATATTCGGCGGCGGGATCACGATGGTAAACGGTGTTTTCGTCCGGTCCACCTCCGCATGGAAGTATTTCTTTTCCATCCACTTCTGGTATAGTCTGTCTTCTATGCCCTTGGGGTCATAGGTTTTTGCCAGTTCTCTGCTCATGTTCTGTCTCCTCCTTATTTTAAAAATATGAAACGCCCCTTGCCAGTTTCCTGGCAAAGGGCGCGAATGCGCGGTACCACCTTCATTTTTCACTCAGCAATGCCAAAACTTCCGGCATCCGATCCGATAACGGGGATCAGGCGGGAGACGCTTACAGGGACTTTCACAAAATTTCCGAAAAAGCTTTCTGCGCTCCGGCTCAAAAGCCACGTTCCACAATCCCGTTCCGAAGGAAACTCTCAGCATCTGCTTCCTCTCTCTGGCGGCGGTACCTGTGTACTCCTCTCTGTCTTTGCCTTTTTATATACTTCTCACATTACTATAGTAAAACACGACGCTTTTGTCAATTCCTCTTTTCATTTTCGCTTGGTGCAGGCAGTAGTGCCCTCACGACACCTGCTCCTCCTTCAACACCTCCAAAAATGCCTCCACCAGCTGCGGGTCAAACTGCGTTCCCGCACAGCGGCGCAGTTCCGCCTCGGCATCCTCCTCGTTCATGGCTTTGTGGTAAGGTCTGTCATGCACCATCACATCGTGGGAGTCCACTATCGTAATAATGCGGGATAACAGGGGGATTTCCTCACCCGCAAGGCCTCCCGGATACCCGCCGCCATCCCATCTTTCATGGTGGTGCAGGATATACTGACCAATAGGCTGCAGCTCCTTCGACGCGCTGGCGATCCGATATCCTTTCTCCGTGTGGGTCTTCATCACTTCCCACTCCTCCGCCGTCAGCTTTCCCGGCTTTAGCAGGATGGCATGGGGAATCGCGATCTTGCCGATATCATGAAGCACAGCCAGAAGTGCAAGCTTGCCGAGATCTCCGTCCGAAAGGCGCATGGCTCTGCCCAGCCTGATCGCCATCTCTCTGGTGCGCTCCACATGTTCCTCCGTCTCATAGTCACTCTCCGTGAGCGTCTGCGTCAGAGAATCGAGCAGGGAACTCTTCTGGGAAGACTGATTCATCAGCTTCTTGGTACTCATACTATCGCCGGCTTCTTTAAGAGCTTCGTCCAGACTCTTCGCCTCATCACGGATCACAGCGATCCCGTATTCGATATCCGTGCTGATTCCGGTATCATTTGCCTGACGATACTGTTCCTTGATATTTTCAAAAAGACGTTCTGCATACTCCTGTTCCACTTCCGGAAAGGCAGCTGCCATGTCCCCGTCCGCAAGTCTTGCAAGGATGGCCGTCTGCGGCAGATTTTCCCGCAGAAGATCAGCCGCCTGCCGCAAAAGCTCATTGCCTTTCTTCCAGCCGTAGACATCGTTTACCAGACCGATGCCGTTGGTATTGCAGACAACTACCGTCACAGGATAAACCCGCTTTGCCAGAACCTTGTCCATCTCGGTATAAAAACTGTTTTTTGAGTAGAGCTGAGTCAACATATCCCTCTCAGTCTCCATATTTTTCATGACGAGGAGATGCCCGATGCTCTTCCCCTTCTCGTCCTTTAAACATGTAAAATCACATTGGTACGTCCGTGCGCCAACATTCCCCGGATTTTCCCACGCAAACCGCTGATTCGTGTTTGTATTCCGCAGTTCCACAAAGGACCCGATCTGCAAAAAGTCAAGCAGACTGAGCCTTGTCTCGTGATTATCCAATACAGGAAAGAGATCTCGCATATCCTTGTTCGTATCCGCAACGTATCCCTCATAATCAAAGAGGATCATCGGCGTGCCCAGGTATTCCAAAATCATTTTGCGGGTGGTATTGAGCATCCCCTTGGAGGAATAATCAAAAGCATTCCTGTAAAACAGCAGACAGATAAACCCATAGACCGGCACCGACACGTCTATGGCGATTTTCAGCCAGCCGGTCATATACAAGACGGTGAGAATGCCGATCGCACAGAGTGCCAGAAAAGTATTTTTGTATCTGCTCCTGTAGATTTTCGGAATGCTGAGCGTTTTATAAAGCAACACAAAGAGCATCACTGCCACCAGCAGATAAACAAGTGCCAGATGCAGGCTAAATACCGGCTCCGATTCATACATATACCGAATAGCGTAAATGCTTTCGGCATGATATTGATAACGCAGTATCAGTTCGTGAAAAACATTGACGATCAGGACCGCCGAATCAACAAAGATCAAAAAAACAACAGCACATACAAAGAGCTTCCTCCTGTGTGCCTTTAGAATTCTGATCTGTGTAAATTCCACCATATAATAGACCATGAAAAGTACCAGAAAATCCAGACAAACAAAGTAAACACTGGTGGTGAGGGAGGCTGCAAAATAAGTGTGCGCACCGATTCTCGCAAGATAGGCAAGGTTCACCGCGCCGGCAAACAGAAACATGGTCCCCGTCACAAACGCCATGTGCGTTTTTCTTTTATAGGTAATAACGGTCATGACAAAAGCTATAAGAGCTGCCAGACCACAGACAGCATAATACCACATTAAAAAGCTCCCCCGTTGCACAATTTCTTCATTTCTTGTCACATATAAACTTTATTGTAACATATTTCTTCTTTTTTCTAAACTGTTTCACCACTGTGAATAACTACAAACTTCACTTTCCGATTTTGTTCTTTTTGCTATCTGGTATGGTTAAAAATTCTTGTTTTGGTACTTTTATAATGCCAAAATAGTGATATGATGACAAAAAACAAAGAAATGCATGCGTTTTGGAAAGGAAAAAACATGAAAAACGAGAAGTTATTGAAAATAGTATTCACCGGCATCTTCGCCGCATTATCCTATGTGGTCTTCACCTATTTGCAGATCAAGCTTCCCCTGCCGGGCGGTGATGCGGTCTCCATCCATCTGGGAAATGCGGTCTGCGTTCTGGGTGCACTGCTTCTGGGCGGTGTATACGGAGGACTGGGCGGCGCCATCGGTATGACCATAGGCGATCTCTTCGATCCCGTCTACGTGGTCTATGCCCCAAAGACCTTTTTCCTGAAATTCTGCATCGGGCTGATCACCGGGCTGACAGCGCATAAGATCGCCCATATCAGCACCGAAACAGACAGCCGAAAGGTTTTTCGCTGGAGCCTTATCGCAGCTGTCGGCGGTCTGTTGTTCAATGTGATCTTTGATCCGCTGATCGGCTACTTCTATAAACTGCTGATCCTGGGAAAGCCTGCGGCGGAGCTGACGGTGGCCTGGAATATTTCCATTACCGCCCTCAACGCCGTGACCTCCACGATCGTATCCGTGATGGTGTACATGGCGCTGCGGCCGGCGCTCAAAAAGTCGGGACTGTTCTTCACCATATCATGATCTCAAAAGAGGGTGGTTTACATAATGCAAAACCACCCTCTTCTTTATACTGCCTATCCTACGATATCATTATCCTCCGGTATTACCACCGCCGCAACAAAGTAGAGCAGCAGTCCCATACCGACACTGGCCAGAGAGCAAAGTGCCCAGATCAGACGCACCAGCGTGGGATCCATGTTCAGATACTCCCCGATGCCCCCGCAGACTCCACATATCATCCTGTTTGTACGGGAGCGCATAATTCTCTTTGATCCATTATCCATCTTTTTTTCCTCCTATATCTTTCTTTTCTGTGTAAAGTATAATCCATTACTCCTCAAAGGCTATTGTTACATTCCCCATACTGCATTCTATCTCAAAAACGCTCTCCCGTCCAGAGTTCCATTCCCGGGATCCGGAAAAACCGCCGATTGATTTGTTGCTGACTTTTACATTACCCATATTGCATTCCACATCGTAAGCGTGATCGTCCTCGCTGCCCGCAAGCCGCATATCCACACTGCCCATGCCGCAGTCAACAGACAGATCCCCTGTGATTTCTCCCTCGATCCTGGCATTTCCCATGCCAATCTTCAGCTTCATATCTTCTGTGACAAAAACACCCTCCAGTTTATACTCTCCCGCTCCGCCATCGAGCGTCAGTTCTTCGGCTTCCAGCTGCTGCGTTCTGATCTTTCCCGCTCCCAGATTCAGACGCACCTCTCTGCCCGAGATCTTCTCCATGCTGCACTCTCCCGCGCCCACATCCAAGCTTAAGTCTTCCGCCAAAAGAGTGCCGCCCTCTAGCTTTCCCGCGCCGATCATCACATCCGCCTCTCTAAACTGAAAGCCTGCCGGGAGGCTCAGATACACCTTATCGCTCGTTTCCGCTATCCTCTTCGTCCGGCCTGCATTCCTAAGGCGCAGAGTGGACCCGTCTACCAGATAGTAATAACGCAGTGTATTCCCCTCCACGGAGACATAGATCTGATCATCCGCAGACTCCTGCAGATACAGGGTACAGGCTCCCAGCTCCACATCGAGTTCTTTGAAGGAAGAGGCGAGATAAC
Source organism: Lachnospiraceae bacterium (assembly GCA_029067085.1). GTDB lineage: Bacteria > Bacillota > Clostridia > Lachnospirales > Lachnospiraceae > UBA3282. The sequence goes on from JAIEFE010000015.1 coordinate 328,818, forward strand.
TGACGCTTTCTTCATCCCCGATCCGCAGATACCGTTCCTTCTCCCAATCCTTTCCAAACTCGCTCTCCTTATCGCCAAATCCAATCGACCAATGCCGGCCGTCTCCCCGGAAAAAAACAAACGGAATACCTGTCAGGTCCTGAATCCCGTTAAGCTGCCTGTAACCTCCGAGCAGCCAGCAGACTCCGCTGATCACGAAACCGATGATCAGCAGAACAAGCGCCGTCATCAAGCAGCCTCTCATAAATTTATTCATGCCTTTGCTCCTCCTCTATGAAATAATCTGCTGCAAAGATTTACACATCCCCTAAACAAAGCGGGAATCACACTGCCGACCATCCACACCATCAGGCAGGTAAAGAGCAGTCCCAGAGATGTCAGGATCAGTCCGACGCCCACCAGAGACAATCCCGCAAGCGGCGCACCAAAGATTGCCGCGATTCCGCCTATGACGAGGCAGACGCCAACCACCGAAAACACCACGCCCACCGCCAAAAAGGCAAAGAACAGGCCAAGCATTCCCCCGAAAAGCCCGATCACACATCCGAGAAGTCCACCCAGAATGCCGATCCAGACAGGGGAAGTCAAAACCAGCAATATCGCCATGAGGGCGATCTGCCCGCCCGACATGGATTTCCCGGGCTGTCCGCCCGGGTTCCCTCCAAAAGTGCCTTCCTTCGCACCATCCTGTGTGCCGCCCTGTCGTTCGTCCTGTTTCCAATCGGTTGACATAATCTGGTTTTTATCTCTCCGCTCATACCCTTGAAATCCGGCCTCCGTAAACTCTCCGCCGTTTCCACCGTCCGTAAGTCCTGCCTTGATCGTCCTGGCAAGCTCCTCCGGGGTACCCAGAGAGGCGATGACACCCGCCTCATTTCCCACACCGGCGTCGTCAAGGTAATCGTTATAATACTGTAACGCTTCCTCCCGCTCCGCAGGCGGCACATCCTGCAGAAGATCCGAGAGCCTCCTCATAAATTCTGCTCTATCCATTCGTCACTTCCCTCCTTATGTCTCCCTCAAAAATGCTGTTCAGCTTGGCCGAATACCGATACCATTCACTGATGTAGAGATTCAGCTGTGCCCGTCCTTTCTCGGTGATCCTGTAGTAACGCCTGTTGCGTCCCGCACACTCCATATCGTAGATTTCCAGACATTCATCCTTCTGAAGCCTTCTGAGCACCGGGTACAGGGTAGACTCTGAAATCTCGATGACCAGCCGCACTTCCTGCGTGATCTTATAGCCGTAGGTTCCTTCCTGCTCATGGGAGACTACCGCCAGCACGATCGCATCCAGCAGTGCCGCACCTGTGTTAAAAACCATGCAAATGACTCCTTTCTTCCTTTTTACATACTTCATACATCATCCTTTTCAGGAGTTATCCTCCCTTCACTCACTTCTTTATTGGTGTATAATATTATTTACTCATGCAATATTATATGCTGTATAATATTGTTTCTACGCATACTATATGACATATAATATTGTTTGTCAACAATTATTTTAAAAAAGCGAGTCTGCGTTGTTTATACTATTTGTGCAATTCTAACAACCGTAAAGTAGTTTCGCAATCACTTGAAACAGACTGGATAAAAGACTGTCATCCTCTTGTATTCAAACCCGAAAAACTGTATAATGGAGGACAATTTATGACAAAGTGATATGCAGACAAAGGAGTTTTTCCTTACTATGACAACAGAAAATAAAACCTGTTTCCGACACGGTATGCGGGACGGCAGTCCCATTGCTCTCGGGTATTTTGCCGTGGCCTTCACGCTCGGCATAGCCGCCAGAAATGCGGGGCTCTCCGCCCTGCAAGGTTTCGTGGCCAGTGTGTTAAACAACGCCTCCGCCGGAGAATATGCCGGCTTCGCACTGATCGCCGCAGGGAGCACCTATCTGGAAACCGCAATAATGACTCTAGTAGTCAATGCAAGATATCTGCTGATGTCCTGCGCCCTCAGCCAAAAACTGAAGCCGGACACCCCTCTGCACCACCGCATGGCGATCGCCTACGATGTGACGGACGAGATCTTCGGCATCTGTGTGGCACAGCCGGGATATCTGAATCCATGGTATGCCTACGGCGCCATCGTTGTGGCGATACCCGGATGGGCCTTGGGCACTTATATGGGTGTGATCATGGGAAATGTGCTGCCCCTCAGAGTAGTCAGTGCATTGAGCGTGGGGCTCTACGGTATGTTTTTAGCCATTATCATCCCGCCTGCCCGTAAGAACCGGGTGATCGCAGGCGTCGTGGCCGTCGGTTTTTCAGCGAGCTTTCTCGTAAACCGCCTTCCGCAGTTGAGCGGTCTGTCCACAGGAATCAAGACCATCGCGCTCACTGTCGCGCTGGCCCTTCTTGCGGCAATTTTGTTTCCGACCGATACGGTCAATACTAATTCAGGTGAAAAGAAAGATGAGGTATCTTAGAAATGGAACATAATATTTGGATCTATCTTCTGGTGATGGCAGCAGTTTCCTATCTGATCCGCATGGCGCCTCTGGTGCTGATCCGCCGTGAGATCACGAACCGACTGCTGCGGTCTTTTCTCTTCTATGTACCCTATGCGACACTGGCAGTCATGACCTTTCCGGCCATTATGGAGGCCACACAGACGCCCGCTGCGGGACTCTGCGCTCTGATCGTCGGCATTGTGCTCGCATGGAAAGGCCGCAGTCTCTTTCAGGTGGCCGTGCTTTGCTGCGCCGTGGCGTTCGTGGTGGAGCTTCTGCCCATTTAACGATTGAGTGCCCGCGCACTCAATCGATGATTTACACTACGGCATTATACATATACATATTAGAACAGATTTACCTTCCCGGCCTCTCTGTCGTTGATCACATAGTAGGCCGTGAAATCTTCCGGTTTCACATATATCTGCATATTTTCTATGGACTCGGGTTTGTTGCCCTTTGCCACGTAATGAGCTTTGACCCGTTCGGTCACATCATCCATATTAACCTCATAATTTCGATACTGCAAGATTACTTCCGTTGCCGGCACATCCGCTGTCTCTCTTGCTGTTTCCATATTTATCTTTCCCTCAGCCTTTGTATTTTCCATGTGCTCCTCCTTTTGCATGCTCGCTGTGATCTTTCACGGTGCATGCTCCAAATCCTTCGGCTGTCCTCATGAATATTTTACCATATCCGATGAAAACCCTCAACAAGCAAACGGAAAATCTCTATTTTCCGACCCACATGCTCCTCGAAAACAGAATCAGGATCGGGAAGATCTCCAGACGTCCCGCCAGCATATCCACAATGAGGAGTACCTTGGAAAGCACGCTGTAGCCCCCGAAATTACAGGTCGGCCCCACCGCTTCAAACCCCGGTCCTATATTGTTCACACAAGTCAGCACCGCGGAAAAGTTCGTCATGGGTGAAAAGTTATCGAGAGATACCACGATAAAGCTGAACACAATGATAAAAACGTAGGCGGCCAGATAGGCGTTCGTGTTATCCAGCACCCGCTCCGTCACCATCTGCCCGTTCACTCGCACCACCTGCACCTTTCTGGGATGCAGGATCTGACGCACATTGCGGCGCAGACTCTTTATAAGAAGCAGGGCCCTGCCGCATTTGAAACCGCCGCCTGTGCTGCCCGCACAGGCGCCCACGATCATCAGGGCAAACAAAATCGCTTTGGAAAAGCTGGGCCACAAGTCAAAGTCCGTGGTTGAAAACCCGGTGGAGGAAATAATGCTTGCCACCTGAAAGGCCGCGTGGCGAAAGGTCTCCTCAACTGTGCCGTATAGTCCCCGCACATTCCACGCGATCAACAGAATACTCCCCAGTACCGTGCCCAGATAGAAGCGCAGCTCCTCGTCCTTGAATACATTCTTCACCTGGCGGATCACCAGCATATAGTAGCAGCTGAAGTTCACGCCGAACAGCAGCATGAACACCGTACAGACATTTTGCAGATAAGGGCTGTAACCCGCTATACTGTCATTCTTAATGCCGAAACCGCCCGTGCCTGCTGTCCCGAAAGCCGTGCAGACCGCATCGAAGAGGGGCATTCCCCCGATCAGCAGAAACAATACATTGATAATGGTAAGAAAAACATAGATGAAATACAGGAGCTTTGCCGAGTCCTTCATTCTCGGCACCAGCTTTTCCACCTTGGGACCGGGGCTTTCCGCCCGCAGAAGGTGCATAGTATAGCCGTCGCTCTTCTCTCTTCCCCTGCCGATTGCCAGCACGAACACCAAAACACCCATGCCGCCCAGCCAATGGGTGAAGCTGCGCCAGTACAGATTTCCGAAAGAGAGTGTCTCCACCTCCGAAAGAATGCTGGATCCGGTCGTTGTAAAGCCGGAAACCGTCTCGAAGAGCGCGTCAACAAAAGAGGGAATCTCCCCCGAAAAATAGAATGGCAGGCATCCCAGAAGACTCATCACGATCCAGCTCGCTCCGACACAGACGAGCCCTTCCCTCGCATAAAAGCCTTTTCTGGCCTTTCTGCACAGGAGATACAAAACAAGTGCCGTCAACAGTGTAATGACCATACCGGTCAAAAATCCCCAAACGGTTCTCTCCTCCCTGTGATACGCTGCGATCAACAGCGCCGGTATCATAAACACCACTTCCACAAAAAGAATCCTGCTGATAAATTTTCCCATCATCCTATAATTCATAATATCCACCTAAATCTCACACTAATCAAATATATCGTTGAGTTGGTATATGATCTCGTCCCTGCCGGTGACGATGATCACGGCGTCGCCTTTCCGATAGAAAGAGTCACCGTTCGGTATCTCAAAACTATTGTGCCTGTTAATGCCCGCCACACGGATATTCTTCTTCAGCTTAAGCTTTTTGAGCGGTTCTTCGCAATGTTTTGTATTTTCATCGACAATAAATTCAATGGCCTCCGCCTGACCGTCTGCGATCACGTTGACCGCCTGAGCCGCTCCGGTCTGGTTTCGGATCGCCCGCACATACCGTACTATATCATTGCAGCAAAGCTCCTTAGGGCTGATCGTGCTGCCCACCGAAAGCGTCTCTAAAATATTGTTGTTGGAGAGCCGTCCCAGCTTCGTAATGATCTGGGGCACTCCCGCATTGCTGCCGATCAGGGAGATAAAAAGGTTCATTTCGTCCACACCGGTCAATGTGACAAGTGCGTCACAATCCCCGATCCCTTCCTGCTCCAAGAGAAATTCGTTGCTGGCGTCACCGTGCACCACCGTCGATTCGGGAAGCTGATTGGCCAGATCCATACACCTGTCATGGTTCTGCTCTATGATCTCCACCTGAATACCGTCCTGCAAAAGAAGCTGCGCAAGATAGTAACTGAGCCTCCCGCCGCCGCAGAGGATCACACGTTTTGCCTTATGTGTGATGATTCCTATATTTTTAAGAAATACTGTCAATTCTCTGGTAGACGCCGTCACAAAGATTCTGTCTCCGGCCTGCAGCACAAAATTACCGTCTGGAATGACCGCCTTGCTGTTTCTGAGGACTGCACAGACCAGAATCTTGCATTTGACTATATTAGTCAAATCAAAAAGACTTACATTGCAGAGCTTGGAATCCTCCTTGATCCGCAGCTCCACAATTTCCACTCTGCCCTTTGCAAAGGTATCCCGCTTTAAAAAACCCGGATACTTGATCAGGCGTTCCATCTCGATAGCCGCCTGTCTTTCCGGATTGACCACCATGGACAATCCAAACAGATGCCGCATCTGATAGATCTGATCCTTGTATTCCGGATTTCTGATTCTCGCTATGGTATGAAGCTTCGGATTCATGCCGTGGGCAATGGTACAGCAGAGCAGATTTACCTCATCCGCTCCCGTCATCACGATCAAAAGCTCCGCCTCCTCCACACCGGCTCTGGAGAGCGTTGCCATGGACGCGCAGTTGCCCTGCACAGCCATAATATCATAGCGCTCCTCACTCACCTCAAGAACGTCCGCCTTCGCGTCGATCAGCGTGATGTCATGTCCCTCCGCAACCAATTGTCGCGTCAGCGTAGACCCGACTTTTCCGTCACCCGCTATTATGATCTTCACTGCGTGTTTCCTCCGTCATGTAAGCTATTTAAACAATTACCCGACTGTAAAATCAATAGATCAATGTGATTTTCAATCCGCCTATTACAGTATAGCACTAAAACTACAAAAGGCAACCCTTACCCCAACCGCAAAGCGCCGGCCTCCCGAACCGGACGCCGACGCCATAAGTTCTGACATTTCCTTTTATCAGGAGGGAATCCTGAGTACCTGCCCGATCTGCAGACTGTCGCTCGCGAGTCCGTTCAGCTGCCTGATCTCATTCACCGTCGTGCCGAAGCGGTTCGCCAAAAGCCACAGCGTATCACCGGAACGCACGGTATAATCAAAATATGCCGATGACTGCTCCGTCGGGATCCGGAGCACCTGCCCGATCCGCAGACTGTCGCTCGTAAGTCCGTTCAAACGTCTGATGGCGTCCACCGTCGTACCGAAGCGGTTTGCCAAAAGCCACAAGGTATCACCGGAACGCACGGTATAGGCAAAGGAGCTCGTGCCCGTGCCAGGTGTCGGATTCGGGTTTGGCGCGGGTACATTCTGGCCGATTCCCTGATAGGTCCTGTAGAGCGCGTTCCAGGTAGACGGCCCCACAATGCCGTCCGCCACCAGTCCCATTCTGCTCTGGAAAGCAGACACTGCCTGTTTCGTCCCAGCGCCAAAAATACCATCCTGCTTCACCGCCGGAATATCGGGATAATATTCCGAAATGACGTTCAGCAGATACTGCAGCGTGATCACATCCTGTCCTCTGGATCCCTGTCTAAGTACGGCAGCGGGCGGTACGGTTCCGATCCCCAGACTGGTTCCTTCGCTGTCTAACTCGGCAAGTCTGGTAACCGCCGTATACAGGTTGGAAATCTTATACCAGGTAGATTTTCCCACGATTCCGTCCGGCGAAAGCCCGAAAATGCTTTGGAATTTTTTTACCGCCGCCTGTGTACTCTCACCAAAAGTACCCGCCTCATCGGTGATCACCGGAATGGCCGGATAATTTTTCCTGATCCTGCCCAAATAGTTCTGAATCGTCTGTACATTCAATCCCCTGCTCCCCGGTGTGAGCGGAGAACCCGGATAAGAATTCAGCTCATTTGCTATGATATTCGTCTCTGCGATCTCCAAGTCATCAGGGTAATAATATCGCAGAATCCTGATCGGCGTATAACCCTGATTTGCCAGAGTGACCGTCCCCCACTGGGATAATCCTCTGCAGGTCACCGTAGTGCCGTTACAGAAGGACGTAAAGTAAGGCGCTTCCTGTCCCTGCCTGCGGCCATATTCATTAAAAATCTCGTCCACGATCCTGCTGATGGAATCATAAATGGGCCTGCCATAGACAAAGGCCTGATCGTAGGCGGTATTGTTTGTAATATCAAACGGGTAGCCTTTTGCCCGATACCATTCCGTATAGACTCGATTCAGAGCAAAGGTGATAATGGCATAGATATTTGCCCGAAGCGCGTTCTCCGGCCATGTCGGATAGATCTCGCTGCTGGCCACATTTTTGACATAGTCAGGAAACGACACCTGCACATTGGAAGCTGCGGCATCCGGCGCTCCCAGATGTACTGTGATCGGGTTCGGAATGGCAACCTGCCTGAGCACCTGTGGGGACGCTTCGCTCTGGAAAAAGCCTTCCGGCTCCCGCTCTCCCTCCTCCATGGAGACCGCCGGCGCTCCCACCGTGATCTGCGTCTGCATCCGATCTCTCTGCTGTCCCTGCATCGGCACAAGAACAAGCGGAAGGACCGCCGACTCACCGTCGAATATCGGAATGTCAGAGACATATACCGAATCAAATCCTTCCGCCTGTGCAAGCACATTATAAGTGATATAAGGTGTTCCCGTAAAATTCTCGTCCTGCGAATAGCTCTTGTCCATTGTCTCAAGCGCCACTCTTCTCGTCTCACCGTTCTCGTCTGTCGTAAGCTCGTAGATACGATTCTGTTCATCGTCAAAGACGCTTACCTGTACGCCGGACAGGGGCAGCGCATCATGCGCCGTTCTCGCCTGCATGGTCAGATATCCGATCGCCATAATCCAGTTCTCCTCCATAGCCATGTTTTAAAAGATTCGTATGCTATAGAGTATGCATCGATCGGATTACCGTGCAAAATTACCGGATCCCGATCTCCGTGTCGGACTCGGTGGTGTGGCTGTGTTTCTTGATATAGTCCACGATCTCATCCAGTTTCGTGAAAGCAAGCCCAACATAGCTGTCCGCACAGCCGTAATAAAGCGCGATCTTTCCACTCTCGGAATCATGGATGGTAGCACAGGGGAAGCAGACATTGGGAACAAAGCCCCGTTCCTCGTACCACTCCTCCGGCGTGAGCAGAAAATTCTCACAGCGGTAGAGCACTTTGGAGGGATTGTCGATATCCAGGATCGCGCCGCCGATGGAGTAGACGTATCCGTTACAGGTGCCCGACACGCCGTGATAGAATAAAAGCCAGCCTTCCGTCGTCTCAATGGGTGCCGCACCGCCGCCGATCTTGAGGGACTCCCACCACTCGCCGCTTCTAGCCATCACGTGCCTGTGTTTTCCCCAGTACACCATGTCCGGGCTCTCGCTCAGGAAGATATCGCCAAAGGGCGTGTGTCCCGAATCGGAAGGTCTGCTCAAAAGAACATAGTTTCCGTTTATCTTTCTCGGGAAGAGCACCGCATTCCTGTTAAAGGGAATGAAAGGATTTTCAATCCTCGTAAACGTTTTGAAATCGGTGGTCTTTGCGATACCGATGGAAGCGCCGTAGAAATCCTGACACCAGATGACATAGTAGGTATCTTCCACCTTCACCAGGCGGGGATCATAGGCGTAGAGAGGCATAAAATCATTGCCCTGCTCATCCTTGAAGGCGATCTTATCCTTTTCAAACTCCCAGTGGATCGCATCCTTACTTCTGCCTAAATAGATAAACGAAATACCGTTTGTCTGTTCTCCGCGGAACACACCGATAAATCCGTCACCATAAGGCATTACGGCACTGTTAAAAATTCTGGCAACGCCCTCTATGGGGTTCCTGCCGATAATGGGATTCTCCGTGTAACGCCAGATCGGCGCACCCACAAGGTTCGCAGGTTTCTCCTGCCAGGGCACATTCTTGACCACAGGACTGATCATTTTTAATTCACTCATATTTTCCTCCTTTATCGAAGCGTTTTTCGCCTCATTTTATTGTTGTTTTAAAAACTCCAGATTCTTTTTGATGAGATCACACCTCTGCGCCACGCACTCCACAGAGCGGTAAGGATCCTGCGGCGTGTTAAACACATAGTCTGTCAGCTTGTCGATGGTGGTTACCGCCACGTGCATTCTGGTGTCGCTGGATGCATAATAAATATAGACTTCTCCGTTGTCTTTTGCGATGGCGCCGTTCGTGAACACTACATTTGACACGTCGCCGACGCGCTCCCCGTTTCGGGGGCCGATCAGCATACCCGAGGGCTCTGCGATCACTTTGGAAGGATCCTTTAAATCTGTCGCAAAGGCGTAGATCACATAACGCAGGCCCGCCGCGGTATTGCGCACGCCGTGCGCAATGTGGATCCAGCCGTCCTTTGTCTTGATCGGCGTCGCGCCCGCACCGTTCTTCGCTTCCGTGATGGTATGGTATCTGCGGATGGACGTCATCTTCTCCTCATCGATCACCGCATGGGTAATATCGTCGCACAGACCGAAGCCAATGCCGCCGCCCGATCCGGTCTCGATGAAATCATCCATAGGCCTCGTATAGAAAGCGTACTTACCTTCCACAAACTCCGGGTGCAGAACCACATTTCTCTGCTGGGGAGAACGTTTCGTCACAAGATTGGGAAGGCGTTCCCAGTTCTTTAAATCCTTCGTCCGCACGATACCCGCCGCCGCCACCGCCGCAGACAGGTCGTTCACGGTGGTATCCTTGCTCTCAGAGCAGAACACACCGTAGATATAGCCGTCCTCATGCTTCGTCAGGCGCATATCGTAGACATTCGTCTCCTCGGGGCAGGTGTCCGGCAAAAGGATGGGATAATCCCAGAAGCGAAAGCCGTCGATCCCGTTATCGCTCTCCGCCACACCAAAGAAAGATTTTCTGTCATTCCCCTCGATTCTGGCCACCAGATAATATTTGCCGTTTAACTCGATCGCACCCGAGTTCATCACCGCATTGACGCCCAGCCGCTCCATAAAATAAGGATTCGTCTCCGGATTCAGGTCATACCGCCAGGTCAGCGGAATATGCTCTCTCGTGAGCACCGGATACTGATACCTGTCATAAATTCCGTTATAGTCACCCGTCTTAACATTTTTCCGTTCGACAAGCTTATTATATTTCTCCAGTTCCACATAATACCTTTCGTGCAGCATAGTCTCCTCCATTCCAGAATATACTCTTTTTTCTTTCATAATCTATAAGATCATTTATGGCCAATTCATTTTGCGCCGCACTAATCCACACCCCGTCTAATCACTTCCAGACACATTCTCCCGTTGTGATACGGGCACTTCCACGGCTCCACGATCGGTTCGCCGCTCACCGGCTCGCCCTCCTGATTCACATCATGGAACCACTCGGAGCCGGGCCGTTTATCGATCACATAGTCCCTGATAAACTCCCACTCGGCTCTCGCCGCATCCAAATACTCCGCATGCTCCGGCGCAAGCTGCCAGCCGTTTAAAAAGCCGATCACGGTTTCCGCCTGCACCCACCAGACGCGTGTTTCGTCCACCACGCCCCTCTCGCATTCATTGGCAAGCGAGCGGCCGTCAAATGCTGTCTTATATACTTGACCGGTTAAGTCAAGAATGATCGGCAGCATCTTTTCCTCGTACACCTTATCAGCAAGCACATCGGTTCCTCGTCGAATCAGCCAGGCCGTCTCGATATCGTGGCCGTAGGAATGCAGATCGATGATGGAGTTCATCTCCCTGTCAAAGAAGACCTCCTGTCTGTGCAGGGCCGGATTGTAAATCTTATCCGCAATGGTATCAAGGATCCACATAAGCCGCTTTTTCACGGCTGCATCGCCGCTGACGCGGTACAGTTCCGTGTAGGCCTCAAACACATGAAGCAGCGTGTTCATGGTCTTGTCTGCGATCACACCATTCTCGGAAAGTTTGTCGTTCTCTATCTCCTGAAATTCTCTGTCGAAGGCTTCCTTGTAGCCGATCTCGTCCATACAGCGTTCCTCGATCATACGGAAAAGTTCCTTCGCAAGCTTCAGAGCACTCTCATCTTTCGAGGCATCATAATAGGAAGAAAGCGCATAGATGGAAAACGCCTGATTGTAGGTGTGCTTCGTCGTGTCCTCCGGTGTGCCGTCATATTGCACTGACCAGTAGACGCCGCCCTTCTCCTGATCCACGCAGTATTTCCGCATAAATTCATAGCCATGCCTGGCCTCCGCAAGCAGCGACTCATCTTTCAGCGTTATGTACGCATTTGCAAAAAACCAGGTGATCCGGCTGTTTAAAATACAGCCCTTCACCGCCTTCTCATCGACTTTTAAGTCATGATCCATGTAACCGAAATAACCGCCGTATGTATCATCCCGAAGCTTCTTCCAAAACGGGATGATGCAGTCTGTCAAATGCTCTCTGATTTCTTCCACCATCATCCTTTACCGCCTCTTTTCTTCCTTGTTGTCCATTTATTTTCCGCAGTTATGATTTCACTCGTTCTTTAGCTTTGTTTAGCTTAAAAAACGAGTGAAATTTAAGTAACTTTGATTAAATTATAAATCAAGCAAAGGTAATGTCAACTGGTAATCTGTAAAACCGTCATCTTGACTCAAATAAAATCTATTTTTTGTTCAACTTTACTATATCAGCCCTTGACCGAGCCGGCCGTCATACCGCTGTATATCTGCTTCTGGAACAGGATAAATACGATCAACGCCGGCAAAAGCGAGATGATAACGCCCGCACAGATCAGATTATACTTGCTTCCCAATGGTCCCACAAAGGTGTAAAGGCTGGTTGCCACCGTCGGCAAAAGCTTTTTATTCTGCAAATACAGGTTCGCACAGTAATACTCGTTGTAAGTACCCACACCCTTTAGAATACACGCCGTAACGATAGCAGGTTTCAACAGGGGTAACAGAATCTTATAATAGATCGTGAAATAAGAAGCTCCGTCAATGATCGCCGATTCATCCAGTGACACACTTATGTTCTCAAAAAACTGAATATAAATGTAGATGGCAATGACATCCGTGCCGCACATCATGATGATATAACCGTATAAAGTATTGATAAAATTCAGGTTGTCCATGATTCCGTAGACTGCAACTTGCATGGCAACGCCGGGAAGGAGCGTAGCAAAGAGAAACAGGTTTCTGATCAGTCCGTTGCCCGGAAACTGAAAACGATTCAGCACATAAGCCAAAGAGGTACCCACCAAAACAGAGACCACCAGCACACTTATCAGAACGATGGTCGAGTTAATAAACGCACGACCCATATTCGCCTTTGCAAAAGCCTGTACAAAGTTGTCAAAATTAAGCCAGCTTGAGGGCGGCGTCATTACATTCGTATTTTGATACTCCTTCTCGCTCTTAAACGCCGTGATCACACAGGAAACCACCGGCAACACTGCCACAAAGGAAAAAAACACCAAAGATAAATACTTAATAACCACTACTGCCACATGTTCAACTTTCTGCAATCCATTCATTTATCTGCCCGCCTTTCTAGCCGCATATTTCGCAAGCTGTTTGTCGCGCCTCTTCGTGGCATTAAAATCCTCGTCCTCCGCATTTCGGAACGCATATTTAAAGAAAAGTTTCTGTAGGATCGTCGCAGCAAATATGATCAACAAAAGCACTACCGCCATAGCGGATGCAAGCCCCACCTTCTGCTGCGTGTGGGCGATCTCATTCATAACCACAAAATACGTTCCCGTTCCGTTCGCACCGCTGGTAATGACATAAGGCGGCTCAAAGGCACTCAAAGATCCGGTAATGGAAAGGATAACATTTAATGTCACAATGGTTTTAATACTCGGCAGAATAATATAACGGAACTGTTGATATCGATTCGCCCCGTCCAGCATCGCCGCCTCATACAGCTCGGCATCCACAGACATGATCGCCCCGATAAAGAGCACCATATTCTGTCCAAAGTACCGCCACACACTGGTCCCCACAAGAGATATATTGTTGATCCTCTGGTCCTTCAACCAATAAGGGAGATTATCCAGCTGAAAACCACACCACTGAAGCACCGTGTCAAACACAAAGCCTCTGGTATAGAAAAATTTAAAGATAAAACCGATCGCTATGCCGTTGATTAAGAACGGAAAAAACATAAAGCCCTTGAAGATATTGCCGCCCTTCACCTTAAAACTCAGTATCGTAGCCAAATACAAGGCCAGTACCAACTGTACGATCGAACCGCCCATATAGTAGAGACTCAGTTTCAAAGCGCCGAAGCAGTCCTTTCTGCTGAACACACTGGCATAATTTTTCCAACCCACAAAAGTCCTTTTCCCCACATACTTCATCTTATAAAAGCTGTAACCCACCATCTCCCCAAACGGAAGATAAGTAAAGGTAAACAGCAGAGCTAACGGAATGATCATAAATGCAATGATGATTATGACCTGCTGCCCTTTTCTGCTTTTCGCCCACTGCAGAAAACCTTTCCGGTTTCCCGCTGTATTCACCTGTGTCACCATACCCTTCCCTCCTGATATTTTGGGGCCGACACCGGATCGATCCGTGTGTCAGCCCCGATTTACCGCTAAAGTGTTAAAAAGTCAGTTTTTCTGAAACTCTCTTAATAGAGAACCCCGATTCCGAGTTCCTCCTGCGCCGCATTCCAGGCTTCTGTCCAGTCCTCCATAATATCGTCAAAGGTCTCTGCTCCCGTAGCCGCCGCCTCAACGATTCTCTGCACCTTCGCATCACCGCCTGCATTGAAGGAAAGCTCAGACTCTGCATTCATCTCGTTCATTAGATCTTCTTCACCCTCTAAAGCTACCACATTGTTCACGATCGTAACACCATCGAATACGAAGGAAGTGTCAGCAGACTTGGAAATAGGGTATCCACCCTCCAGATCACACCAGCCGGATTCTTCAACCATCCACTTTACAAATATCATGGCCGCTGTCTTATTCTCCTCAGAAGCATTTACATTGATACCGTAACAATAGTCAGGTCCCGCCGTAGCGTACTGCTTGCCGTTTACTGTGATCGGGAAAGGCATGTAACCGATATCATCAGGATGATCGCCTGCTGCCTTCATCTGTGCGATAGCCCAAGAACCGAGTACCATGGAACCAATCTCACCATTGTTGATCATGGGCTTACAGCCCTCCCAGTCCGTGGTTGTGTAATCATCCTCGATCAGGCCCTTTTCTGTCGCATCGTATAAAATCTTATATAAAGCGTATGCACCCGTGCCATCTCCATTATCCTTGAAAGGCTCTGCCGTGTGCACAAATTTTTGGTTCAGCCATGTTTCATCACCGGTCGTAATAGCACCCAGGAAAGCATCCCACTGGCCACCCATGGTCCAGCCCGCCGCATAATTGGTATAAAGCGGGATTGCATCGGTATTGTCCTTGATTGCCTGCAGCGCTGCAATATACTCATCCGGAGTTGCAGGAAGCTTTGTAACGCCTGCATCAGCAAACACTTTCTTATTATAGAGCAGTCCCTGCGCATTGCCCATATAACCGATACCATAGCACATGTCACCGTTTTTCCACTGATCGGCAAAATTGATATATTCGCTCATCTCAGATACCGTGCCGTAAGGGACAAAATATGTGGGAAGCTCCGCCGCATCTACTGCGGGAATAAACATGATATCACCCCAGTCGCCGGAGGAAAGACGAAGCAAAGAATCCTCCTGATAATCCGTGATTCCTTCCGTCTCCACAGTAATATTGGGATATACTCCGTTAAATCTGGAGATCAGATCTGCCATAGTGCCATCCTCTTCACGGTCTGTCTTATGATGGATAAATTTAATTGTCGTGGTAAGATTCTGGTAATCTTCACCCAGTTTGATCGATGCATAGGTAACACCTGCCTCTGCTTCCGCCTCGTCAGCATCTGCCGCAGGTGCCGGAGCCTCCGCCCCATCATCTTCCTCAGATACTGCCGTAGGCGCAGGTGTTGTCCCTTCATTACTGCCGCCACCGCAGGCTGTCAGAGAGAAGGTCATAGCCGCTGCCAAAGTAAGCGCCAATACTCTTTTCAATTTCATAATTTCGTTATCCTCCTTTTTCGTTTGGTTTTCTAAGTAACCTTTTGCTAATTTATTAGCTTTATTTTAAGTATACACATATTAATTTTTTAGTCATTAACCATTTTTGTTTTTTATCCGTCATTTTTGTCCTTTTTGTTCTTTTTTCCTATTTTCACAATTTTCTATCTATTTTTTTGGTTGTTTTGGCAATAGATAATTCGCTTTTATTCATTATAAACTAAATTTACAAAATATAATAAGCTAATATTTAGCTATTAATAGTTTAACTATTTAATTTTTAAATTGATTTTGTATGGCAAGAAAGGAGGATTCGCATGGACTTCGCTGCACAGTATACGCAAACGCTCACCGTAAAATCGACCGTTCTGTCGGAGCATCTGCCATCACCCTCCTATTTTGCCGGCATTTTTTATGATCTTTTGGACAGTACATCAGAGCAACTTCCCACTGTATTGAGCGGTGGACGCATTGAAATCAATGATCCGCTTTCGCTCTTCTACCACCCTCTGGACTGCCGGATGCTTCTCTATATAGAAGAAGGAGGCGGTGTGCTGCAGCTGCAGAGTAAAGAATATCAGCTGCCTTCCGGGACTCTGCTCTATCTGGACCGACGTTTCGCCTCTTTTATACTAAAGTCTCATTTGACACCCTGTCGCTTTATCACTTTTTCATTGACAGGAGAGATTTTTATCGTTTATGAATCTTTGGTTTCCTTTCAAACCATGATGACCACATCAGTTAACAAATCATCTGCTATCCTTAGAAGCCTGAAACAGCTTCTCGCCGGCAACAGTGGCGCGATTCTGAAAAATAAGCTGCTGGATGCCGCTCTGATCACTGATTTACTGACGGAACTCTTTGTAGATGTGTACGATCTGAAAAATCATTCTGAGAAATGCGCTCCCTATCTGATTGAGCTGAGACATTATCTGGACAATGCTTTCACGCAGTCCCTCAGACTTGAGGATCTGGAAAAGCGATTTCATATGAGTAAATATCGAATCTGTCGTGAGTACGCCGAAGCCTTCGGCCAGCCGCCGCTTCGCTACCTTAACCGAAAAAGACTTGAACATGCCGAAGCTCTTCTTCTCTCCACTCAAAAAAAGGTGCATGAGATTGCTCTGGAAACAGGCTACGAAAACACCGGCCACTTTATCAATCTATTTAAAAAGGAATACGGTCAGACACCCCAGGCATACAGAAAGGAGCATCAATCATGATGCTCCTTAACACTTTCCTTACAAATTATCCTGCCGCTCACAATGGTCTCTCCCTGCTTGTAGGGTTCTCCCGAAATCTTTCGAATGATGATCGCTATGGTCTGTCTGGCCATTTCCGGCATATCCACCTCATAGGTGGTGATTCGTACATCACAAAGCCCCGGTGGCTGATAGTTATCATAGCCCACCACAGAGATATCTTCCGGCACCCGGTATCCCTCCTGCTCCAAGCGGTTCACCAGCATTGCCGCCGCCACATCATTGTTACAGACAAAGGCTGTCGGCATCTGCTCCGGAAGTTTGTGCGTAAAATCTCCGTCCGATCGTCCCGTCTCCGGATCTCTGTCATCCAACACCCAGTCTTTTCTGACCTCCACACCGTGTTCGTAAAGAGCTCTCACATACCCAAAATACCGATCTGTGATGGAATCCGTAAAAAGGACGTTTCCCAGAAACCCGATCTCCCGATGTCCCATATCAAACAGATAGTTTGTCATCCGGTACATACCGAAATAGCTATTGGAAATCACCGCATCATAAGCACCGCTCTGATCCATAAAATCAAGCAAAATTAAGGGGATGTCTATCTGTTCTGTCAGCTCTTCTATATATTTTTTACGCAGATTTCCGATGAGGATCAGACCATCTGTCTTCCTCTCCTGCAGGAGTTTTGGCATTACACATCGTTTTTCATCCTCCGCCCACAGCACCTCCAGCATCGTAAAACACCCCCGCTGTACAGCGGCAGTCGCAACTTCCTGATAGAGGTTCCAGTAGAAAGATTCATATTTATCCAGATAACGATCTGATACGATCACTCCAAAGGTATAACTCGCATTGGCTTCCGTCCGCTCTTTATATCTGTCGGAAGTTGACTTATACCCCATCTCCTCCGCCTTTTTTTTAATTTTGACACGAAGTTCCTCGCTGACACCCTTTTGATTTGACAGCGCTTTGGATACCGTCACCGTACTGACGCCCATCACCTTCGCGATATCCGCCATTTTTACTGCTTTCGCCATAGTATTCCCTCTTCTCGCTGCTTAGAAATCACACTTGCCGTCAATTTAATTTTAAGTAACTTACTTAAATTATAAAGCAATTCCCGGTCTTGTCAATCAATTCGAGCAAATTTATCCACATAGCAATTCTAACATATCTTATATAAAACTATTCTATTCGTACATGAAATGCCGTTTTCCGTGTACGAACGAATCTGTCACAGCGCATCATGCTCTATGAAGCGCCAAACTGCGCCATGTAGAGACGGTAGTAAACCCCCTTCTTCGCCATCAGCTCCCCGGCGTTTCCCTCCTCGATGATCCTGCCGTCATCCACCACAAAAATGCGGTCGGCTTTCTGGATGGTGGAGAGTCTGTGCGCAATGACAAAGGAAGTCCTGCCCGCCAGCAGATGCTCGATCCCCTCCTGCACCAGAAGTTCCGTCTTCGTGTCGATGCTGGAGGTGGCCTCGTCCAGAATCAATATCTTCGGATCGGAGACCATGGTCCTCGCAAAGGCCAATAGCTGTCTCTGACCGATGGAGAGACCGCCGCCGCGCTCCGTCAGTTCCGTATCGTACCCCT
Organism: Lachnospiraceae bacterium; assembly: GCA_029067085.1. Lineage (GTDB taxonomy): Bacteria > Bacillota > Clostridia > Lachnospirales > Lachnospiraceae > UBA3282. Next base: position 346,847 of record JAIEFE010000015.1, read on the forward strand.
TCTCCAGCTTCATAATAAAGTCATGCGCGTTGACGGCCTTGGCCGCCGCCACGATCTCTTCCTCCGTCGCATCAAGCTTTCCGTACCTGATATTCTCCCGGATGGTGCCGGAAAAGAGAAAATTATCCTGCGTCATGATTCCCATCTGTCTGCGCAGGCTCTCGATGGACACCTTCTTGACATCGTGGCCGTCCACCGCCACAACACCTTCCTGCACATCGTAGAAACGGCTGATGAGATTGACGATGGTGGACTTGCCGGCCCCTGTAGGACCCACCAGTGCGATGGTCTCGCCCTCCCTGATCCGAAAACTCACGTCGTCCAATACCCTGACCTTGTCGTCATAGGAAAAAGTCACATTGTCGAAGGTCACCTCACCGCGGATCGGCGGCATTTCAGTCACACCGGCATCGTCCGTGATCGCAGGCGGCGTATCCAGGATCTCAAAAATACGCTCCGCACCCGCAATGTTAGTCACAAGCTGGTTATAAAAATTGCTCAGATTGTGAATGGGCTGCCAGAACATATTGAGGTATGTTCCGAAAGCGATAAAGGTTCCAACGCTCACGTCCTCCATCCCCAGCACGACGATCCCCGTAAAGTACAGGAGAATGCAGCCTATCCCCCATGAAAGGTCTATCACCGACCCGAAAGCGTCGCTCATGCGTACCGCATGGTTAAAACTCTCCCGATGTTCCCTGAGAAGGTCGTCAAAAGTTTCCTCCGTCTCCTCCTGTGCATGGAAACTCTGGATGATCCGCATCCCCGCCATATCCTCGTGGATAAAGGCATTCAAATTCGCGGATTTTCTGCGGAAGAGCTGCCAGCGCGGGTGTGCCTTGATCTGGATAAAAAGGATTCCTGCCGTCATAAAGGGAATGGTCATCATTGAAGCAAGCGCAAGCTTCGGATTCTTTCCGATCATAATAGCCACCACCGCAAAGACGGTCAGCGCGTCCGGAATCAACGTGGTCACAAAGTTAGAGAGGACATCCTTCAGTGAATTGATATCCCCGATGATACGGGAAAGAATCTTTCCCGTGGGCCTGCTGTCAAAAAAAGCAAAATCCAGCTTCTGAATATGCGTGTAAAGTTCCTGTCTGATGGTGAGCAGGATCTGATTGCAGACCTTCGCCATGATATACATCCGCAGCTTCACCGTTACCACCAGAAACAGATTGATGGCGAGGGCAAAGAGAAGCAGACGGTAAAGTCCGTGCAGATCGTGTTGACTGATATAGTCATCTGTTGCCGATTCCATGATCAGAGGATTCACCAGACTCACCGCGACACCGTAGCCCATGATGAGGAGCACCAGAACGATCTGCCATCTGTAGGCAAGCAGATAAGAAAAGAGACGTTTTAAGGTCTGCGCCTTGCTCCGCTCTATGCTTGCTTCGTCATCTTTATACGAATTGAAGGACATTGCTCTCACCTCCCTTATATTCCCCATACTGGGACAGATACGTCTCATAGTAGAGCCCCCGCTTTGCGAGGAGCGTCTCATGCGTGCCCCGCTCCGCGATCGCTCCGTCCGCCAGAACCAGGATCTCATCTGCATTGCACACTGCACTGATCCTGTGCGCAATGATAATTTTCGTTGTATTTTCCAGTGTTTTCAGAGTCTGCTGGATCATCTGCTCCGTCTCCATGTCGAGTGCAGAAGTGGAGTCGTCCATCACCAGGATCGGATCCTTTTTAGCGAGCGCTCTGGCAATACTGATCCTCTGCTTCTGTCCTCCGGAAAGCCCCACGCCGCGCTCGCCGATGACCGTATCATACCGGTCCTCCATGCGTTCGATAAAACCGCTCGCCTGCGCCTGCGTGGACGCCCGCCTGACAGTCTTGAAATCTATGTATGCCTTTTTCCCCAGTTTGATATTCTCCTGAATGGTGTCGGAGAAGAGAAAGACATCCTGCATCACATAGCTGATGCTCATGCGAAGCTGCGCAAGGGAAAGCTTTCTGATATCCACGTCATCCAGATAGACCGCGCCGTCTGTTGCGTCATACATCCGCTGTAAAAGCTGCACGATGGAAGTCTTTCCCGCTCCGGTCGCTCCCATGATCCCCAGGGTCTTGCCGGCCTCCACCGTAAAGGAGATATCGTGGAGGATCTCATATTGATCTGCCTTGTGAAAAGAAACATGGTCAAAACATACTTTTCCGCGTACCTTATCGAGTTTGACCGGTTCAGTCATCTCTGTGACAGTAGGCTTTTCCTCATAGAGCTTTCGAATCTTTTTGTAGGATGCCACCGCTGCCGAGAAACTGTTCGTCAGCCATCCCAACATCTCCATTGGCCACACAATTGCGCCTGAATACTCCACAAAGGCCGTCAACTGCCCCAGCGTCATTCCGCCGTCTATGACAAGTTTTCCGCCGACCAATACGGTCAATAGCGGTAACACTCTGGTCACTACGGTGAAACAGGGGTAGTATCTTACAAAGACTTTGGACTGCTCCATATTCAGTTCATAGTATCTCTTGTTATGGGAGAGAAATTTACCGATCTCAAATTTTTCTCTGGCAAACGCTTTGACTGTGCGCACGCCCGCCAGATTCTCCTCAGCCACCGTATTTAAGGCCGCGTTTTCCTCGCTGATCTCCTCGTAGACCTTCCCCAGCTTCCGCTCCATAATGACAGCGAAGGAGCCGCACAGGATCATGGCAGCGGTAGGAATAATGGCCATCCGCCAGTTGAGCAGATACATGCTGGTCAGCGTGATGGCCGTGTGGTAGATCACTTCGATCAGAAGCATACCGACATAGCCCAGAGCATCCCAGATGCGGTCGACATCCTCCTTGACACGCGCCATCAGCTCACCCGTGTTTGTCCTGTCAAAGAAATCCGCCGACAGGCTCTGCACGTGGTGAAACAGATCCCGCCGCATATCTCCCGATATCTTGGCGCCGTTCTTGTCGAAGGTATATTCCTTGGTATACTGAAAGATACACCTTCCCAGACCGATTCCAAGAAATCCCAGAAGCAGTCCCGGCAGCTTTCCCGTATTGCCGCCCACAATGACATCATCCACCACCCGCGCCATCAGTCTGGGGGAAAGCATGTCAAGTGTGACTGCGATCAAAAGGGACAGCACGGCTATCAGATACGAAAAGCGATATTCCCATAGATAACTTGATAACTTCTTCATATGATTCTCCTCAATACCTCCGCAAAACGTGGAAAGGGCTGTGGTAAAATTACCACAGCCCTCGAATACTCTAAAAGCCTGACATATCTATATATCGACTAAACGAGTCAATGCCTTCCGTTCCCGCCGATATCCGTATATGCGGAGGTAATTTCACATAACATATTTCTGTTTGATTGTCTGCCGTTTTCGGCCATTTTATGAAACTGATTCGTAAACATGAGACTACCTCCTTTCCTTGATTTTTTGTATGATACTTTTGCTATCTTAATACATGGCATAAGCGTTGTCAAGATATTTTTTCTGGCTGAACTGTTGGCTGAACTGTTATCTTTCCATCTTCCAGAAATACGCGCTGTAGGCAGGCAGAGTGCTTCCGCCGCCGAAATCGTGATTCTCTCCGGTGATAAGATCTACTGCCATGCCGCAGCCCGCATCAAAATGAGCGGTGTAATCTTGCCCGTCTGCATTGATCGCAACGAGCACTCTCTCATCGTCGCACTTTCTCTCAAAGATGCACTGCTTGTTGGTCAGCACCACAGATCTGAAAGCGCCGTAGTTAAGTGCCTTAGAATTCTTCTTCGCCTCGGCGAGTTTACTGATCCACTCACTGAGTTCATTCCACACAGGCTCCTCGAAGCAGGCTCTCAGGGCGGGGTCGCCCTCGCTCTTATTCGCCTTCGCGCCCCACTCGCTTCCGTAGTAAACGCAGGGAATGCCCGGCATACCGAAGCACAGCGCATAGATGAGCGGCAGATGCTTTTCATTGGTCAGATTGCTGGCGATACGGCTCACATCGTGGTTATCTACAAAAGACAACAGATGTTTGCCGCGGTAGAGACACCAGTTTTCCGGTCCGAACTGCCTGAGCAGCGAATGGTTGATCTCAAACATGTTCATACTGTTAAAGCTGGAGAACAGGCCTTTGTAGCACTCGTAATTTGTGGAGGAGTGCAGCATCTGGTCATTGACCAGCTGGTTATAGTCGCCGTGCAGCATCTCACCCAATAAATAAAAGTCCGGCTTCAGGCTGTCCGTAAAGCCTCTGAGTCTCCTGACAAAATCGTGATCCAGACAGTATGCCACATCAAGCCGCAGGCCGTCGATGTCGAACTCTTCCACCCAGCCCTTCACGCTGTCAAAAATATGATTGATCACGTCTTCATGACGCAGATTGATCTTTACCAGATCGTAATTTCCCTCCCAACCCTCATACCACAGGCCGTCGTTGTAGTTGGAATTGCCGCCCAGATTGATATGAAACCAGGAGAGATACGGGGAATTCTCCCGATTTTTCAGCACATCCTGAAAAGCCCAGAATCCTCTTCCCACATGATTGAATACACCGTCCAACACTACCTTGATTCCGTTCTCGTGAAGCTTATCGCAGACCGCCTTAAAATCCGCATTGGTGCCAAGCCTGCAGTCGATGGTGTGATAATCTCTCGTATTATAACCGTGCGTATCCGATTCAAAGACCGGGGAAAAATAGATCGCGTCAATCCCCAGCTTCTTCATATGAGGGATCCAGTCGTTCACCTTTAAGATCCGATGCTCAAGTTTGCCATCGTTCTCAAAAGGTGCACCACAAAAACCCAGCGGATATATCTGATAAAATACACTCTCAAAAGCCCACATCATTTCCTCCGTTCCGAAGCCGTCCCGCCTGGACAGCCTCTTTCCTGTTTTAAACTCTATATCTTGTAGTTTACCAAGGACCAGTATACCACTATTTGCCATCTTGCGTCAAATCTCTTAAAATGAAAGATGCCCCGACAAGAATTGACCAGATAGGTTTTCATTTTTTAAACTAAAATTCGTGCATCGACTTTTCCACAAATTTTGCTGTCTTTTTTTTGAAAAAGACCCCCTGTAGAGTCGAGAAATCCCCAATTTCCACATAGTTATCCACATTGACACTTTCGTCACATCCTGTCGTTTGTTGTGAGATTACAGCTCGATTTGTCTGTCATTTTCGGTTTTTTCTATCATCTTCCTGTCGAGGAAAGCAATTTGGCAGGAGGAATAATTGACCGTTTTTGTCATATCCTGTTTCCGGGGAGTCAATCGGATTTTGTCCCTTGACGCGCAAGGTCAATCTCATCGCCGCATCATCAAAGCCCGCGCACGGCTCCTTTTTTCATTGACTTATTAAGTCTCCTGCAAAATACGCCATTTACAGCCATTCGTCCCAAAATCTCTCCACTTTCCGACCTATTTGGTCAACTGTAACAGCCTGCCGATTCTGCCATTCTCTCGGAAAAAGCAGTCCGTAAGCGGGCGAGAGAAAACGCTCATCGAGCAGAAGCACAATACCAAAATCTTCCTCAGTACGGATCACCCTGCCCGCCGCCTGCAGCACCTTATTCATACCGGGATAGCGGTATGCGTAGTCAAAACCATTCTCTCCCCAGCTGTCAAAGTATTGCCGAAGAAATTCTCTCTCATGGCAGACCTGAGGAAGTCCTGTGCCCACAATGAACGCTCCGATCAGACTGTCGTTCTTTAAATCGATCCCTTCGCTGAAAATCCCGCCCATCACACAGAAGCCCAGAAGGCTTCTCTCCTCCTCCATCTCAATGTCCATTCGGATCAGGCTTTGCAGATCGCAGTCCTCATTTCCGCGAAAGCGGTTCAAAAAAACCTCTCTGGATTCCTCGTTCATATGAGTTTCCTGTAAAACACACTCCACTTCTCCCTCTGCGTTAAAATGCGTCTGATAAATTTCGTATACGCGCTGCAAAAAGGCGTGGGAAGGGAAAAATGCCATATAATTTCCCTGCCTCTTTTCAATCACCTGATGCAGATAAGAGGCAATGCGATAATATTCCGCATCATTCCTGCGGACATAACGGCTGGTCACGTCGCTGCCGATATAAAGCCCCAGCTTATCCGGCCGAAAAACCGATCTGGCATAAACCTCGTAGTCACCCTCCTCCGCGCCAAGAAGCGTTTTATAATATTGAATAGGCAGAAGCGTTGCCGAAAACAGAATCGTGCTCCTGCCCCGCATCATGCAGTTTTTCAGATTGTTCGCCGGATTCACGCAGAAGAGTTTCACGATAAAGCTGCCATCTTCCTGCAGCTCCGAATAAGTCAGGTAATTTTCATCGACCAGTTCGTACATTTCCAGAAAATGGGAAACTTCAAAGTAGAAGGCAAGGACCTCCTCCCGCACGGGACTGTCCTCTCTGTCCTCCAAATGATCCTCTATGGCAGCGCTAAGCCGTGTCAGGGCGCCCACCAGTCCCTCTATGGATGTCTCCACACGGCATTCTCCGCCCTCTCTTTTCAGGACCAGCAGTTCTTTATTGCACTTGTCCAGATTTTTGGCGATTCTCTCATCATAAGGCTTTACTGTCTTTTTGAGCTCCAGAAAATCTTCCTTGCACAGCACGGCGCTGTACATATCCCTGCCCCGCTCTACCAGATTATGGGCTTCGTCCACCAGAAAGACATACTCGCCCCGCACCCCCTCAGCGAAAAACCGCCGCAGATAGACATGCGGGTCAAAAAGATAGTTATAGTCGCAGATAACCGCATCAGCAAACAGGCTCATATCCAGACAAAGTTCAAAAGGACAGACTTGATGCTTCTTCGCACACGCCTCTATCTCTTCTCTTGTGTAATTGTCCACATGAGTCAACAGGTCATACATGGCCTCGTTGATCCTGTCATAATGCCCCTTTGCATAAGGGCAGGATACAGGATTACAGGCCGTTTCCTCCTGAAAACAGATTTTGTCCTTAGCAGTCAATATGACGCTTTTCAGTTGTAGTCCCCGCTCTCGCAGAAGGGATATGGTATCGTCCGCCACTGTGCGGGTGATGGTTTTGGCCGTCAGGTAAAAAAGCTTTTCGCAAAGTCCCTCCCCCATCGCCTTCACGGCGGGAAACACAGTGGAGATCGTCTTGCCGACACCCGTCGGCGCCTCGATAAAGAGCTTTCTTTTGTGATAGATGGTGCGGTAAACATCAGCCGCAAGTTCCTTCTGCCCCTCTCTGTAAGCAAAGGGAAATTCCAGTTTCTTGATGGACGCCTGCCGCAGCTGCTGCCACGAAAAACTATAGTCCGCCCACTTGCGGTACTGCTCCATCACTTCCTGAAACCAATTCTTTAGTTCTATGTAGGTGTAAGCCTCATGAAAGTAACGGATCTCCTCCGTCTCCATGTGGCAGTAGGTCATACGCACACAAATATCGGACAGTCCATTCTGTTCCGCGTATATGTAAGCATAGCATTTGGCCTGCGCCAGATGCACCGGCACAGGTCCCTTCATTTTTTTCAGATCATGGTAAGTCCCTTTGATCTCATCTATTGTCACCGTATCCGATTCCGTGATAATGCCGTCAGCGCGGCCTTCCACCAGAATCTCGTACTCCACCGCATCATAGATGTAACGAAGTCCTACCTCCGCCCGATACTCTGCTCCCATCCTTCGCTGGATCATGCGGTGGATACGTCCGCCCTCCTGCATCGCATTCTCGGCGGATGCTGCTCTTCGATTGTCGATATCGCCGGAGCGCAGAATAAATTCCACCAGACTCCGTACTGAAATGCGCACTTCCATAGCACTACCTCTTATACGCGAAGACTCCCCGTGTAAGATAATATTACGTCATCCTACACGGGGAGTCAATGTGTTCGCTGTGACCGAAAACTATACCGCTACTGCCCATTTTCTGAGATGTCTCTCAAAGTCTGCGTCGTAGCCGTTGTACGCAACGGTTAAAATCTGATTGAAATTCAGTCCCAACACGCCAATGATGGATTTTGCATCCACAATGAAGCTGTTGTAGGAGATATCCACGTCGCAGTCGCACCTCGTAGCAGCGGAGACGAAGTCCTTTACCTCTTCCGGTCTCAATTTGATTTTGTGTTGCATAGTTTTCACCTTCCTTTTCCATTTACGTGCGCAAATGGCACACATAGAAAAACGTTTTCTTGCTCCTCATTTGAGTAGATTATACCTTATTATTTTCATTTGTAAAGAGGTAATTTTGTTCTTAATAAGATACAAATCCAGCCAATTTTTGGCAATATGCATAACTTTACATAATTATTTTGAAAACCAAAACATTTTTTGTGAAATCTGCCTATTATTACCGATTTGTCTCTTGTCGAGATTGAAATTTCAATTTTCAATTTTTCGCATTTTGCTCAAATTCCACCATGTAATTTTGGTAACGATACGCACACATCTGCCTCTGTAGATTTCTGTTTTCCCGACTTTTGATAGCGATCGTGCGGTGAAAGGCCCGAAACAGTTCCTGATATTTCTGCTCCTTTGCCGACCAGTCGGCTTCCTCCGGCGAAAAACCTTCCGCAGCCGTCACAAGATACCAGTCCTCCCTTGCGGGATGCACACCGAAAAGCTTTCGCTTCTCATCATAGACCATGAAATTCTCAATGCTCAGTCTGTCCGCAAAGTGAGGCATAAGAAAAGGTACCACGTTATTCTTCGGTCCGATTTTTGCAAAGAGGACGCTTACCCCCTCCTCCCCGGATGATGCAAGTTCCTGAAAGCGTAAAAACTCCGTCTCCAGATGCGCTTCATTTGCCGTAAACCGCGCCAGCTCAAAGCACCTCGCGACATGGGGATTTTTGAGGTTTTCCATCACCCGCCTGCCGCTTCCCGCCGTGAGAGCATCCACCACCGTTCTGTAGATTGCTTCTCCCTTATCCGGCTGACAGGATGCCGCCGCGCAGCAAAGGGAATGATACACATCCTCACCTAATCTCGTCTTAAGTGTCCTCGCTACTTTATCAGTTTTGACAGAATCAGGAACAATATACATATATTCTGCAAATAAGCGAAGATTTTCCTCCTCTCCGATCTGGAGATGAATGTGTTCATGCCCTTGCCGCAGAGCGTATGCCTCGTATATGCCTGTAAAAATTCCCTCCAAAGAATCTTCGCAGATCAAATATTTTTCGTTCATCTGCATCCACCTGCTTTTATTTATCCAACACCAGACAACATTGTATTATTTTGACTGATTTGGTTAATTTCGTTAGCAAAGGCCGGTATATCAAGCAGCGACATCTGCCGATAGGCTGTGCCATCTGCCAAAAAGGGCAGCTTTTCTCCTTTTCCCATCTGATTCTGATAGACCAGATTTTGCACAATATAGTCCTCATCCAGCTTAGTACGGTACATCATCCTGCCGCCGCAGGTGATAAAGTAGAGCGCCCGTTTTAACACGACGCCGATCTTTTTGAGATCCGCAAAGGTCAGATCTCCGAAGCGTCTGGCTGCAACGATCCGCCTGGCACTCTTGACTCCCAGTCCGGGAACTCGTAAAAGCATATGGTAATCTGCCCGGTTGATCTCCACGGGAAACTGCTCCAGATGGCGCACCGCCCAGTCCGCCTTTGGGTCAATGGCCATATTGAAATTCGGTCTGTCCTCCGTCAGAAGCTCGTTTACCTTAAAGTCGTAAAACCGCAGCAGCCAATCCGCCTGATATAATCTATGCTCGCGAAGAAGCGGCGGCCCTCCGGCAAGAGCAGGCAGCTCCCTGTCTTCATTCACATTCACAAATGCCGAGTAATATACCCTCTTTAGAGAAAACTTTTCATAAAGGTTCTCCGCCACCGACATGATCTGAAAATCGCTCTCCGGCAAAGCGCCGATCACCATCTGGGTGGATTGTCCCGCCTCACAGAATCGAGGCGCATGTTTATATAAGGTAAGTTCATTTTTATTTGCCGTGATCCCATTCTGAATCTGCCGCATGGGCGTCAGGATATTTTTTCGGTGCTTGTTCGGTGCGATCGCGCGAAGCCCCTCGGCCGTGGCCATCTCCAGATTCACGCTGATACGGTCCGCCAGATACCCTGCTCTCTGGATCAGCATAGGATCCGCCCCGGGAATCGCCTTGATATGGATATACCCTTGAAAGCGATGGATCATGCGAAGCCTGTGCACTGTCTCGCAGATCAGCTCCATCGTGTAGTTAGGACTGTAGAGGATACCCGAACTCAAAAACAAACCTTCTATATAATTACGCCTGTAAAACTCCATGGTCAGCTCACAGACTTCATCGGGCGTAAACGTAGCGCGCGGCACATCATTGGAACAGCGGTTGACACAGTAGCGGCAGTCGTAAATACACTCGTTGGTAAACAGAATCTTTAACAGGGAGATACATCTGCCGTCCGCAGCAAAGCTATGGCAAAGCCCCGCCGCCACGGTATTGCCGATCCCTTTCCCGTCATTTTTCCGCGAGGATCCGCTGGAACTGCAGGACACGTCATATTTCGCTGCATCAGCAAGAATTTCCAATTTTTCCATGACCGACATCTGCGGTGCGATCCGAACTTCCATGATAATCTCCTTAAATGGTTTACACTGTCGTAGTTTTCTACAGGAAAATCGGAACATTTGTTCGTATTTTTATCTTATCACAGACTTTCATGAGATGCAATCATTTTAGAACATTTGTTCCATTTTTCCTGTCATTGCTTTCGAGAGAAAATATGATATGATAAGGGTTAGAAAAAACAACAATCAGCACCGATAACAACAGGATACAATGGAAGCCGGGAAGGCAAAACCGGAATCTTTATGGAGGATAACATGGGACTGAAAATCGTACCTGCTTATGATAACGCACAGGCGGTAGAAGCTTTATTTTCTGAATATACGAATATGTTGATCGAAGGGGACAGCACCTTTCAGGAATATCTAGCATTGCAAAATTATGACGAGGAAGTAAAACATCTGGAGCAGAAATACGGTCTCCCTCACGGAAGATTATATTTAGCTTATTGCGATGATGCACTTGCCGGATGTATCGGACTGCGAAAAATCGATGAGGAAAACTGCGAAATGAAGCGGCTCTATGTCAGACCGGAGTTCAGAGGACAGCATATCGGCAACATACTGGTCCAAAAAATCATAGAAGATGCCAGAGAGATCGGATATTCCCATATGCTCTTAGATACATTGCCGTTTCTGGAAAGCGCCATACATCTGTATGAGGCATTCGGCTTTTATGAAATTGAGAGCTATAACAACAGCCCTATGGAAACCTCAATTTATATGAAACTGGACTTATAAAATTCACAGGAGATTACAATGAATCACATCAGAAAAACAACCACAGCGGACGTATCGAGAATTGCGGAAATACTGGTCTTTACCAAAAGAATGAACTACCGCCCCATTTTCCAAAATGACAAGGTTTCCTTCGGCGAGATACAGGTGCTTCCTCTGGCGCAGGAATATCTGACAAATCCTGAATTGCTGGATCCAATCTGGGTGTATGACGATGAATTTGTAAAAGGCGTGCTCCATGTGGAAGACAGCCGGATACAGGAGCTCTATGTGGACTCCTTTTTTCAAAATCAGGGAATCGGTGGCAAGCTAATCGACTTTGCGATTCAAAAATGCCAGGCAAAATCTCTTTTTGTGTTAGAGAAAAACACCGGAGCGATCCGATTTTATGAAAGGCACGGGTTTGTCCTGACGAAAGAGCGGCAGTTGGAGCCGGGGACAACGGAGTACATTGTGCGGATGGAGCAGGTGAAATTTATGAAGGGATGTCATTAAGATAATTTTGATATGGCTTATCATTAATGGATCCTTTACAGCCTAATTTTTTAGCAAATACTTGAAAAAACAATTTTTGTAATGGACTTAATACATTGTAAAGAAAGATTGTTTTTTTAGGAAAATATTCTGGTTTAGCAAAGTCATTTACCACTTCTTTATTAAAGTAATTGTTTTGAGCATAATATTTTCCCATATGATAAAAAGGTTCTACCATCTGTTTTCTTACTTTACCATCCATAAGGCTAACTGCAAACATATCCCCTTTTAATAAAGTCCCATTATACTCACAGCCTAATAAAGAGGGTAATGTTTCTAAATATGATTCGCAGCACCTTAGTTGAGATGCCTCTCCAAACCCGCCTTGTAATAAAAAACCTATTTTGGTATTACTCTTTTCTTTTGGCTTTAATGATTCCAGAAATTCTGCCATAATTCCCGGAATACACTCTACATATAGTGGTAAAGCAAATAAAATATTATCATTTTCATAGAATTTTTTTCTGATAATTTCCCATTCATTTCTTTTATATAAATAGAATGTCTCTGTTGTATTTCCGTTTGATTCGTATCCTTTTTTAAATTCATCTAATATTTTATCTGTATTACTTTTTTCTTTCATTCTGGGAGTACAACTAATCATTAATAAGTTCATCTAAGATTTCCTCCTCATTCTCAATATTATATGTACCTAGCGATGTTCCATCAAAATTTATCATGACTCTTTCAAACCATTTTTCTAAAAATTCCTGATTCCCATTTCCTTTATAGATCAACCCCATTTTATAATGTTTTTTATATCTGAGGTAATGCCTCATTTGTCCGTTTTTAAAATGTAAATTCATTGTCGCAAGAGGTAATAATCGATCAATCATATTTTTTAACTTATAAGATACAAAGCCTAATTTTAAATCTGTTATAAAAATAACTTGTTTTGATTGTAAAATTTTGATAAGCAATTTTTCATAATCATCTTTTATAGTGCATACTCCCGGTGTTACAAGCCAACAACAATTACAACCTATGCAACCTTTTATATTCATATCTTCTGCATAAATAATTTCAACATCATTTATGTTTTTTTGCATATTTTCAATTATTTTTTTGCCATATAAATCATCTTTCTTAAGTGCTGAAATAATTAAATTCATAAACTCATCTCCCGTTCAAATTCTGATTTCCTTCTTTTATCAGAGACATTATTCCAAAATAGGCATTAGACAGTGTGTCTATACAATATGCTTCATCATAAGCCATTGCATTGTTGGCAAGCAGACTGGCAATACCATGTGTTACAAAAAAAAGTTGAGAAAATATGCTGTATGCCTGTCGATCGTCTACCTTTGCCTGTATCTTCAAAATAGAAAATATAGAACCCAAATTTTCCGCTGTAAGCCAGTCAGAAAGGGAAACGCCTGTATAATAATTTGAATGAAATAGAAAGCGAAAAAGATTTTTTTCTTCTATGGCAAACTGAATATGTCTCATACCCACTTCCAACATAGGGCGTTCGTATTTGCCGCTTAAATTTGTTACATAGTTAATATGATATTCGAATCCTTTTTTATGTGCCGCAATTCGGACATCTTCAATCGTTTTAAAATGATATAAAACAGGCTGCGTTGAACAACCTAGTTTTTGCGAAACTGTCCGAGCGTTTATGTTTTCTGCTCCCATTTCTTTTGCAATGTCTAAAGCTGCGTCTATAATCATTTCCTTTGTGACTTTTGCGATTGCAGGCATATTTACACCCCTCATTTATAATTCGCGTTATTCATAACTATTGTTATATATAACTCAGATTATAAATAAAAACAAATCTTCTGTCAATCACTCCTGCAAAACTTTCAGCCAATTTTCACTCTTGTTGGCTTTTCCATGGATTACAGCATGGGAGATATGATATAATTGTCGCAGGATCGGCAGTTTCAGATTTTTTAGGAGAGTATAGATGGAGAGGAGCACCTATAGATGATTCATATTGCCATATGCGACGACGACCGTCCGCTGACCGGAACTGTGGAACAGCTTCTGCTCCGGATAGCTGCTGAACATGGTATTGCCGTCCGCTGTGAAGTGTTCTTTGACGGTGCCTCTCTGCTCAGGGCCGTCACAGAACAGCAAATGTGTTTTGATCTGATCTATCTGGACATTGAAATGGGGGATATGAACGGCATCCAAACCGCACTGGCGCTGCGGAAAAAAGAACTCCCGATGCTGATCGTATACATGTCGGGACATGAGGAATACTGGAAGGAACTGTTCTGCACAGAGCCTTTCCGCTTTCTCTCAAAACCCATAGATGAGACCACATTCCGCTCTGTTTTCCTTGCAGCCCGTGAGCGGATCGCAAAACGATCCGGCTATTTCACTTTTTTCTGTAAAAGAGCCCGTCACAGAATCCCTTTTGACCGGATCGCCTATTTTGAGAGCCGCGGCAGGATCATCTCCATCTGCTCATCCGAAAAAGAAGGGGTACAGGCGGATTCCCGGCCGGATCGGTTTTACGGAAAGATGAACGACATCGAGGAGCAGGTCGCCTCCATGAACGGGCGTTTCCTGCGGGTACACCAGTCTTTTCTTGCAAACTTTGACTACATAAAGATGCTGTCCTCCACAGAGATCGAGATGCTGGACGGCAGAAAGATACCGATCAGTGAGGATCGCAGTAAAAATGTCAGGGCAAAGTTCAGCGCTCTGCTGGATGATAAAGGAGAATAAATGAATACCAACCTATTTCTGGATGCGCTGATGACACTCTTCGGATTACACATCATCCGCACTTATCTGGCATCCTTCAGACGGGAAGCTGCATACCACAGAGTGTACCGTTACACAGCATGGACGGTATACACCCTTTTCCTGTACCTTGTCATGTTTTTCAACTCAAGCTATCCCCTGCTCACTCTCCTGGGAAACATCATCCTTCTGGCTGCGCTCCTGCACGTCTCCGGTTGTGCAGATTGCAAGACAGCCCTATTTCGCTCCTGTATCTTTCAAGCTTCACGAATGATCATAGAAGTGGTTACACAGAGCATCTTACTGGCAACACTGGGTGAGGACTCCTTCGTTGCCGGGAACGTTATCTCCACGCTCGCCATGTATGTTATCATACAGATATATAAACACTGGAAAGGCCGGGATCTCAATCTTCCTCTCTCATTCCGGCAATGGATCAAACTCTTTTTCGTCCCTGTCTCTTCCATGGGCATCACCTACTATGCGCATACCATTGCCCTGCCCAGCGGACAGATGACCTTCTTTTACTTTTTAACCGTCCTCATCATCCTGATCAACTACCTGATCTTCGATCTCTATGACAAAATGAGCGTCCAGACTCTCTTGGAGAGACAGAATCAGGCTTATGAACAAGAAATCCTCCTCTGTGTCAGGCATGCTGCAGAGCGTGAGGAAGCCTACCGGCAGACCCGTATCCTGCGCCATGACCTGAAAGGTCGTCTGGTGGCCCTGAGCGCACTGGCGGATGCCGGACAGAACGCCGAAATAAAGCAGGAAATCGAAAAGATGCTTCAGGAGAACAGCCTGAATCGGCATGGGACAGCGGAGACCGGGAACCTTGCTCTGGATGCGCTGATCAACTATAAGTATAACGTTGCATCCTCCGAGAATATCCGAATGAAATATCGTCTGGAGGTACCGGCAGAACTTTTCGTAAACGGCACGGATCTGTGCGTCATTCTGGAGAACCTGTTTGATAACGCGCTGGAAGCGGTACGGAAGCTGCCGGAAGAAGAACGGCAGATCAGCCTTACCGTACAGCTTCGTAAAGGCGCTCTCTTGATCATGGTGGAAAATCCCTATCAGGGAGAGATCAAAACGGACAATCTCGGCAGGATCAAAAGCAGCAAACCGGGAGAACACGGGATCGGCCTGCTGTCTGTGGAAAAAACGGCGGAAAAGTACGACGGTAATCTTTCCATCTCCCATGAAAACGGGACTTTCCGGGTAAGCGTCATGCTCTGCCAAAGGAATATTTTACCGGAAGAACCGTAATTTTAAGATACGTAATCTTTGCCTTGATTTTTTCTCCAAAAAGCGGTTAAATGGTCATATAAAAGAAAAAGCGAGGTAACCTATGGACCATTTAATCATTCCCGAAAACTACCAGTCCGCCCTGAATCTCCACGACACGCAGGTCGGCATCAAGACCGTGAAGGACTTTTTCCAGAATCTTCTGGCCGAAAAGCTCCATCTTCTGCGGGTATCCGCACCCCTTTTTGTGGATCCGGCTTCCGGCCTGAACGACAATCTGAACGGTGTGGAACGCCCCGTCACCTTCGGCATCAAGGAGCAGCAGGACGCTCCCGCAGAGATCGTGCACTCCCTTGCCAAATGGAAGCGCATGGCGCTCGGAAAGTACGGCTTTGCCCATGGAGAAGGTCTTTACACCGACATGAGCGCTGTCCGCAGGGATGAGATCACCGACAATATCCATTCTATCTATGTAGATCAGTGGGATTGGGAAAAGATCATCTCCCGCGAGGAACGCTGTCTCGACTATCTGCAGGAGACCGTTCGGACCGTTTACAAGGTACTGCGCAAGACCGAAAAATACATGGCCATCCAGTACGATTACATAGACGAGATCCTGCCCCACGACATCTACTTTATCACTACGCAGGCTTTGGAGGACCGTTATCCGGGCAATACGCCGAAGGAACGGGAATACCTCATTACCAGAGAAAAGGGCGCAGTCTGTCTTATGCAGATCGGCGATCTTTTGGCCTCCGGCCAAAAGCATGACGGCCGTGCGCCGGACTATGACGACTGGGCGCTGAATGCGGACATTCTGGTCTACTTCCCTGTACTGGACATTGCGTTGGAATTATCCTCTATGGGCATCCGCGTAGATAAGGATTCTCTTTTGTCCCAGCTTGAGAAAGCAGGCTGTCCGGAACGCGCAGATCTCCCCTTCCAGAAGGGCATTATCGACGAGACGCTCCCCTTCACCATCGGCGGCGGCATCGGTCAGTCACGCATCTGCATGTTCTTCCTGAGAAAGGCCCACATCGGAGAGGTGCAGTGCTCCCTCTGGCCGGAAGAAGTGACGAAAGAAGCACTGGCAAACGGAATCCAGCTGCTCTGATTTTTATCTACAAACAGGAACTCGGACACTGCTGCCGGTTCTGCCATCCATCGTTATAAAAGGCAGGGAATATGACCGTTTGGGTCAATTCTCTGCCTTTCTATGATTATCGATATTTCGTTTATTTATTTTCTGTTTTTCTCTTGACATGTCTTTCCGCAAATAGTATGATACTACCAACAAGACACAAGAGTAATCTAATGAACCGTGCTTTCGCACATTCAGGCAATTTCTGCCGCTTTACTCTCAACCAAATTCAAACAGCGGCAGGATCAGCCCATAGAAGCCTTCTGCCGCAGGAAAAGGAGGACATTCTATGGAGGCATTCAGTAACAGAGAGGAGCAGTTTATGGTAATTGAGGGTGGAAAACAAACTTACACCGTTGCGGATATTGAGGCGCTTCCGCCGGGTGAGCGCGCCGAGCTGATCGACGGGGAAATGTTCGTCATGGATGCGCCGTCCATCACGCATCAGCGGATACTCGGTGAACTCCATGTGCAGATTTATATGCATATTAAAAACAATAAGGGACCCTGCGAGGTATTTATCTCGCCCGCCGTATATGTGAAGAATGACATATACAATTATGTGGAACCTGATATCACCGTGATCTGCAAGGAAGACAGGCTGGACGAAAAAGGTTGCCATGGAGCGCCGGACTGGGTGATCGAGATTGCTTCTCCCGGCAATAAGTACATGGATTACGGACGCAAACTCATGCTGTACCAGTCTGCAGGCGTCCGGGAATACTGGATCGTCGATCCCGCCAAAAAAATCGTCACCATATATGACTTTGCCCATGGGGAGGGCCCCGACATTCATCCGTTTACCGAACCGGTCAAGGTTGGGATCTATGAGGATTTCTATCTGGATCTCAGTTCTTTTCTGTAGTAACAATCCCCTGTAGGACACTGTGCCGAAAGGCGCAGTGCCCTCCTACATTTACTCACGAAAAATCATACTGCTTCGCCATCTCCAAATTCCGGTACTCATGCTTCTCATAATAACCGATCAGCGCACCGTCCTCATTCCGCAAAGCCACCATATAGACATCTTTATTCTCTTTTTCATTATGGTATGTATAGAGGATGTTGTGCTCTGTGCTCTCTTGAAACCACGCCACCACTTTTTTGATCAATTCACCGGAGTGCGGGTTATGACAGACCAAAATGCTCTGTCCCACCAGTGCCGCCCCGCCGCGCTTTTCATAGCGCACTACCGCCGCCGGATTCATATAAATGATCTCATGTTCTACGTTACAGATGACCACCGGGCAGGGATTCTGGTCGGTGATACTTTTAAAATATTGTGAGAGATCTTTTTCTTTCATTTTTATAACCCTCCGTTCTTAACTTTCAGTTAAATTATTTTCCTGTAACTTAACATCCTTTCCATTGTATCGGATTTTTTAACATGCTACAATCCAGTTAGCAAAAAAAATGACATAGTACTTTGCGAAACGTATCACAACGCTATAATAATTTTTAAAATAGTATTTCATTAGCACGAAGCGTTTCGCAATCATCTCAAACATTACCAAAAGGAGGCGAAGTACCTTGGCTATTCATCAGATCATATACAAAAAAAGAAAGGAACTCGGTTTGACACAGGAACAATTGGCCGCTTATCTCAATGTTTCGACCGCTGCGGTCAGTAAGTGGGAAAACGGTGTTGCCAGCCCTGACATCTCTCTGCTGCCGCCCCTCGCCCGCCTGTTAAAGACTGACATAAACACGCTCCTCAGCTTTACCGAGGATATGACCGAGCAGGAAATTCATCATTTTTGCGAGAAGATCACCACTCTGGTCCGGGAAAAAAGCTTTGCGGAAGGGTTTCAAGAAGCGTCGGAGAAAATCCATGAATTCCCCCACAATGAAACCCTGCTGCACAGTCTCGCACTGCTGCTTGACAGTCTGCTTTTGTTCGCTGATCTTTCTGTAGACGAACGGCATCCATACGAAGAGACGATCACCGTCTGGTATCAGCGTCTCTCCGCGAGCAGCGATGATAAAATACGCAACAGCGTAGACTATATAATGGCCAGCCGTCTGATTCGAACCGGCCGATACGACGAAGCACAGATGATCCTGAATCGCATGCCCGACAAGGAGGAGTTCATGCGGTCTGTTGCAGACAAGGCACTTCTTCAGGTTCTCCTCTATGAAGAGCAGGGGCAGCCGGAAAAAGCTGCTGAAGATCTGCAGCGCATGCTTCTCTCCTCCCTGAACAAAGTGCAGCTCCTCCTCTGTAAACTGGCGGACGCGGAAGCCTCCGCAGGAGAAATGCAGGCCGCAGAACACATCGCGGAAAAGGCCGCACAGATGACGCCGCTCTTTGACCTTTGGCCCTACAATGCCTATGTGGCGTCGCTGCAGATCAACGTCAGAAAACAAGATGCTGACGAGACGATGCGCCTGCTGAAAGAACTGCTTCAGGCTTCGCAATCGCCCTGGGATATGGCATCTTCTCCGCTCTTTTGCCGCATCCGGAAGGATCCGCCCGAAAAGTCCACCCATCCGGAGTTTCTGTCACAGATACTGAAATCTGATCTGGAGCAGGATCCCGCTTACGATTTTCTGCGGAACAGAGAGGATTTTAAGGCACTGCTCGCCTCCTGTCCTTCCTAGGCAATATCCTCCATCTGTGCCGTGTACAGCCGATAATAATACCCTCTTTTCTCTATCAGCTCCTGATGTGTGCCGGATTCCAGTATACCGCCCTCATCAATGTACATGATCCTGTCACAGCTCTTGATGGTGGAGAGCCTGTGGGCAATGATAAAGGAGGTTCTGCCCTGCATCATCGCATTCAACCCCTGCTGAAGCGCTCTTTCCGTATGCATATCAATGCTGGAGGTCGCTTCGTCCAGAATCAGGATCGACGGATCGCTCAGCAGGGTCCTCGCGAAGGAAACCAGCTGCATCTGTCCCTGAGAAAGCAGAGAGCCGCGCTCTTTCACCTCTGTCTGATAGCCGTCAGGAAATTTCCTGATAAATTCATCCGCGCAGACCGTCTTTGCCGCCTCTGCCACTTCCTCCGCCGTAGCATCCAGCCTGCCATATCGGATATTATCCTCGATCGTACCTGAGAAGAGGAAACTGTCCTGCAGCATAATGCCCATTCCGGAACGGAGGGAGGCGATCGTCACCTTCGCAATATCCTGTCCGTCGATCAGAATCCTTCCGCCATCCACATTATAAAATCGGGACAGAAGATTTACAATGGTGCTCTTTCCCGCTCCCGTAGGTCCTACCAGCGCTACGCTCTCGCCGGGCTTCACGGTAAAGGAAATATCGTGGAGAACCTCCTTATCTGACTCGTAACCAAAGGTCACATGCTCAAAGACCACCTCGCCTCTGATAGGCGGCATGGGAACCGCATCCGGCGCATCGTCCACAGTGACAGGCTCATCCATCGTCTCAAAAATACGCTCCAGATAAGCAATGTTGTTAATGAAATTATTAAATATGTTTCCCAGATTCATGATCGGCTGCCAGAAGCGGGAAGCATAGGATGAGATCGCAACGATCACGCCAAGGCTTGTATTGCCCTGTCCGAGGATGATCAGACCGAAGATAAAGACGGCCGCCCTCACGCAAACGGAGATATTATCGATGCCGGGCCACACCAGATTGCTGTAAGTTACCGCCCGCGTCCACGCACTCCGACACTGATTGCACAGTTCGGCAAAGGTCTCTTCGTTTTCCTCCTCCCTCGCAAAGATCTGGGTGATCTTTGCACCCACGATGTTTTCCTGCAGATACGCGTTTAAGTTGGAATTTTTATTTGACACCTGCTGCCAAGCTTTTCTCTGCCTGTTTTTGATCCACAGCATAAAAACCGCAAGCACAGGTACCCCTGCAAGCACTACCAGAGAGAGTCTGACATCCACACAGAACATAAAGATCACAATAAAGATCAGATTCATGATCTCCAGTACCACATTGATCAACCCATTGGAAAGCATATCGGAAACTGAGTTTACATAATTCACCACCCGTATCAGTATCTTGCCCTGCGGCCTGTCGTCGTAATACTGAAACGGAAGCTTCTGTAAATGCGCAAACAGGTCTCTCCTGATATCATAGATAATGTTCTGGCTGACGCGGATCATAATGTGGGATCTGACCGTCGTGAACACTACGCTGACCATATAAGTCAAAATCAATAGAGCCACCAAAACCAAAAGCTGCCTGACATCTTTGGCAGGTATTGCATCATCAAGAGCTTTCTGCGTCACCATGGGCGCAAACAGAGCCGCTACGCCGCCGCAGGCGCTTAAGAACAGGGACAGAAGCATTTTCCACAGATACTTTTTGATGTAACCGGAAGCGCGCAACAGATGCCGAATATCAAAGGGCGTCTCAAGCGCCTCGTCTTCTCTGAATGTATTTCTCCTCGCCATAATCCTTATTCCTCCCCGGTCTGCAAACACACCAGACTGTAATAATATCCTTTTTTCGCCACCAGTTCCTCATGTGATCCGGCTTCCGTGATGCGTCCATCCTGCAAAATAAGAATCCGATCGGCCGCTTTCGCGGTGGAGATCCGCTGTGCGATAACTATCTTAGTACAGGAAAAATCCAATTCCGAAAGACCATGTTGAATCTGCTTCTCCGTCTCCAGATCCACCGCCGAGGTGGTATCGTCCAGAATCAGAATGGCGGGACGCACAGCCAAGGCCCTCGCCAGTGAGATCCGCTGCTTCTGACCCCCGGAAAGCCCTACGCCGCGCTCACCGACAATGGTGTCATATCTCTCCGGCATCCTGTCTATGAATTCTGAAGCAGCCGAATATTTCGCGAACTTCATCACTTCTTCCAGACTGACATGACTGTCACCATATGCAATATTGCCGTCTATGGTATCCGAGTACAGCAGCACATCCTGCGTGGCCAAACCGATGTTTTTGCGAAGCTGCTGCAGCTTCATATCCTGCACATTGACCCCGTCGATCAGCACCTCCCCCTCCGTCACTTCATAAAACCGGGGAATCAGCTGGATCAGAGAGGTCTTTCCACACCCCGTCTCTCCCATGATCGCCAGCGTTTCTCCGGGATTGACCGTGAAAGTCACATTATGAAGCACAGGAAGATTCGCGTCGGCATACTGAAAGCTTACATTCTTAAACTCGATCCTGCCTTCAAAGCGCCCCGGCAGATCGACCGCTTCCGGCTTATCCACGATCTCAGGCTCGGAATAATAGATTTCCATCACTTTTTCCGAGGCGGCCGAAAAGCGCTGAAACTCGTTCATCACGTTGCCCAGCTGCCGCATGGGATTGGCAATCGCCCAGATCAAACCCGAAAAAGCCACATACTCTCCCATGGTAATCCGTCCCCCTATAATGAAAAGCCCCCCGACAATAAGCAGCACCACGGGCATCAGATTGGCGAGTGTCTCCACAAAGGGAAAATAGACCAACCAAGTCAATGCTGTTTTTTTGTTGGTCTGCGCGTAATCCCTGCTGCAGTCGTCAAATTTTTTCATCTCGTAGCTCTCTCTGGCAAAAGCTTTCACCACACGGTTTCCCGCTATATTTTCCTGTGCTGCCGTATTGAGAAGAGAAAGTTTCTCCCGCAGAGCCTTGTGCTGCGGCGCAACACGCTTCTTAAACAGGACGATGATCAGAAAGATAAGCGGAGCGATGGCGAGCATGCACAGCGCCAGAAGCCAGTCCATATACAGGAAATAGATTGCCGCCGCGCTAAGGAGCGCTATGGATTCCATGATACTGCGCATCACCCATGCCAGCATATGGCGCACCGCATCCAGATCTCCCGTCATTCTGGTCATCAGATCTCCCGTACCAAAGGCGCTGTAAAACATCATATCCTGATGCTCTATCTTATGAAAAAGATAGGTCCTGAGGCGGTACAACACCTTCTGCGAGACAAATTCCACATCCATACACACCAGATAAACGATCAGCGTTCGCAGCAGGGTAAGGAGGATCATCGCCGCGATCAACTGAAAAAAAAGTTCGCGCTTGTTACTTAAATTGGATGCCGCATCCGGCCCCGTCAAGAACAGATCCACGATCTGCTGTGTAAAAAAGGGCACCGTCAACTGCATCACATTATAAACCACCGTCCCAAACAGGCCGATCACATAGATACAGCGATATCCCTTCATATTTTCCCAGAGCCAGCTTATTTTTGATATCTTCTTTTTCTCTTCCATCTTCTGCCGCACCTTTTTAGCCACAAACATCCTCATAGGATGCTTACTTCTTTTTTGAAAGTTTACATAACATCATCTTTCACTCTTGTCCGACTCTCTCACAACCTTCACGCCGCCTTCCACCCGTGAAACTTCTTTCATACCATGCATCACAAGAGTCGGCTCTTTCTCCGGACAGTCAGTTTCAAAAACAATCACTTCTCCCCTGCGGGAAACTTTCGCCCGCATTACAATTTGACCGGTTAGGTCAGTAATCTCACAGACTGCGTCCGCGCCATCCGAAAGCGCATACAGATGCAGTTCCACCCCTTGCGTGTAATCATAGTCCGGCAGTGTCTCATTGCCGCCCATGGCTAATAGGGTATTCTCCCGCACAAAGACCGGCAGTGAAAAATAATCGTAGGTCTCCCGATACCAGCGGCCTCCTTCGCGCTCCTCGCCGCTCAGAAGATGTGTCCACCTGCCCTCCGGCAGACAATACTCTCCAATACCATCCTCTCTGAAGATCGGTGCAACCAAAAGCGAATCACCCAGCATGTACTGCATATCCAGATCTTTCATACCCGGCTCTGTCGGAAACTCCAGAACCATCGGACGCATCATGGGAATGCCCGTCTCGTGGGAATACACCGCCTGTCTGTAAAAATAAGGCATCAGGCGGCATTTGAGATTGACAAAATATCTGACTACATCGCAAGCCTCCTCATCAAACAGCCACGGCACTCTGTAACTCTGAGAACCGTGCAGCCTGCTGTGGGAAGAAAAGATGCCGAACTGCAGCCACCGCTTATAAATATCCGGAGAGGCTGTTTTTTCAAACCCGGAAATATCATGACTCCAGAAAGAAAAGCCGCTCATGGCAAAACTCAAACCGCCCCGCAGTGTCTCCGCCATAGACGGGTAAGAAGCGGAACAGTCGCCGCCCCAGTGCACCGGGAACTGCTGTCCTCCCGCGGTTGCGCTTCTGGCAAAGAGCACCGCTTCGCCCTCTCCTTTGACTTCCTTCAGCATCTCAAAAACTGCCTTATTATAGAGAAAGGTATAGTAATTGTGCATACTGACAGGGTCAGAACCGTCATGGTATTTCACGTCAATGGGAATCCGCTCTCCAAAATCGGTTTTAAAACAGTCAACGCCCATATCGAGAAGATTTTTCAGTTTGCCCACATACCAGTCTCTCGCGTCAGGATTGGTAAAATCCACCAGCGCAATACCCGGATTCCAGAAGTCAATCTGTTTCGCGCCCTTACCGTCCGCGCGCATCAGAAAATACCCTTTCTCCCTGCCTTCCCGGAAAAGCGGCGTCCCCTGCGCAATGTAGGGATTGATCCAGACACAGATTTTCAATCCCTTCTCTTTCTTGTAGCGTGTCAGCATATTTTTCACGTCAGAAAAGGTCTCGTCATCCCACTCAAAATCACACCAGTGCAGCGCCTTCATCCAATAGACGTCAAAATGGAAGACTCGCAGGGGAATATCCCGCTCTGCCATCCCGTCAATAAAGGAACTGGTAGTCTGCTCATCGTATTTCGTGGTGAAGGAAGTGGTAAGCCACAACCCGAAGCTCCAGGCAGGCGGCAGGGCAGGCTTCCCTGTCATATCCGTGTATCTGACCAGAACCTCCTTGGGGCTGGGCCCGTAGATAAAATGATAGCGAAGTTCCTCTCCCGGCACGGAAAAGCCCACATACTCCACCTTCTCGCTGGCTACCTCAAAGGAGACCGGCGTGGTGTGATCCACAAAAATGCCGTACCCCTCGTTGGTCATATAAAACGGAATGCTCTTGTAAGCCACCTGGGAGGAAGTACCGCCGTCCTCATTCCACATCTCTACCACCTGACCGTTCTTTGTAAAAGCAGTAAACTGCTCGCCCAGTCCGTAGACCCGCTCGCCCGCTTTCAGAGACAGCTCGGTGACCATGTAGGGATCATGGCGCTCCGAAAGATAATTCTCTTTCGGAAACATGGTGCTTGGCTGCTTATTCCAGCGGATATAACCCAGATTGCGGAAGCCGCATTCCGTTATTACTTTTCCGTCCGCCTCAAATCGATAAGTCCCCTCCTGTCGGTTAAAGCGCACGGTCACACCGCCGCTTGTCATGACAGCCTCGTCCTCTGTGATATCCACAGAAAAAGGTATGTCTTGACCAGTCAAGTCAAACCTTGCCTCCCTGTCTTCGTAGGCCTCGTAATGCCTTGCTTTCACCAGAATATTGTTCTCGGCAAAAGCGATAAAATCAATCGTGATCGTGGTGATATTCTGAGCATCCCCTCTGTTTAAAATCTTTCTCTCCGGCGCCACGATACGCATGCCCTTTTCCGTCTTTTCTGCGTAAAACCCCTGAGACGCGTAAGACGGTACCATGTTTTCGCTGCGCACCCAGTAACCTTCCGTGAATTTCATATATGTCTCCTTTCTGCTCCCGTTTTTTTATTGCACTTCTTCCGACACCACGATCTCCGGCTCAAATTCCAACGGAATCTCCAAAAGCGGTTCCGGCTCTGTTCCCGGCAGATGATAACAGATGACCGGGGTGTTCTTCTCCACATAACCGTAAATCTCCTGCGCAATGGAATAAGGCAGATTGATACAGCCGTGAGAACCGTTCGTCAGGTAAATATTCCCGCCAAATTCGCTTCTCCATGTAGCGTCATGCATCCCTACATTGTTATTAAAAGGCATCCAAAAAGAAACCGGCGTACTGTAGGTTTCTCCGTTTAATGTCGCATTTCTTTCTTTATAAGTTATCCCATAAATCCCCGCCGGCGTATCGTTTCCCCTGGAAGCATTGCCCGACACAAAATCAGACTCCAGAACACATTCCCCGTTTTGATACAGAAACAGATGCTGCGCCGTCAGATTGATCTCCACATAGGAGTCTCCGTAGTCCGGCGAATCGTGGGATGCCGCCGTCTGTCTGTAGACGGGAACGCGCTCCCCGCTCTCCCCCCGCTCCAAAAGAGCGATCAATTCTTCCGTCTCCTGTCCCACATCCATCCACCAGCCGTAATCTCCCAGATCGACCGTCACTTCTTCCCCATAGCTGGTCAGGAATTTTCTCTTGTGAAAAACAGTATCATGTTTTTTCCGCAGGGAATTTACATACTCTTTAACCAATTCCGGATCAAGTGCCGGCTGACCTTTCTCCCATATGATCCAGTCCGCCACGATATCTCCGTCCAAAATCTCCCGCTCTGTCCCAAAGGTATAGGTAATGACGGCAGTCACATAATTCTGCAGTTTAGCATAGGTTTCCTGAAGCTCTTTATTTTCCGCAGTGACCTTCGGTTCCTCATAGCATCCGGCTGCTGCCAGATCCACCTGTTCTTCCAGTCCGGCCACAGCCGCCTTTATCACTTCTATGGTTCTATCCCGGTTCAGGCGGTTGCCCGGGTTCTCAGCTACCAGTTCAAAGCCTTTTCCGGGAAGATAATCCGCTATGTACGCATCCGTCGGGTTCTGGATAAATTCCCTTTGAAATCCTCTCAATCCGCCGATTTTTTCTTCCAGTGCCGATTCCTCATAATAAAACATATCCTCCATCTCATAAACGGCATCTTGCTCTACAAACCACAGCAAACGATTCTGCCCCTCTAAAACAGCCTGCAGCGGCTCCGTAGAAACATAGGAAAGCCCGATCTCACTTCCGGATATTTCCTCCTCCAATGTCGTGCCGTCAGCCTGCCGCTCTATAACCCGAAGCGAATATTTTCCGATCTCTTCCTCCATCTCCGAAATCGTCATACCTGACACATCCACCTCATCGATCACCGTGCCATTCAAAAAACAGCTCTGATAACGTTCAACCCCCGCTATATAAATCACAAACAGGCAGAGAAACGGTGTCATGATAAGCGCAGACAAGAGCAAAAGCTTTCTTGTTTTTCCTGCGGCATTATTCTGTTCTGCATTATTCTGTTCTGCATTATTCTGTTCTGCATTCTCCCGATGTCTGAATTGAAATTTCATCTCTCCTGCTTCCCTCTGTACATTCGTAAAAAGAATGTTATACCAGGCTAGTATAGCATTCCTTTCCATAGATTTCACTCCCATTTTCATAAAAAATATGACAATTTTTTTGTATCGGCATCCGGATATTTTATTGCTATTCGCTATTTCATACTATATAATGCAACTTAATAGGTAATTGCGGCGTTTCAGACAAATACATGATACAAAAATCAAGAAATATTCATTGCTGTTTACGCTTTCAGGCTAATCATTCAATTTATTATGGAAGGAAGAAAAGATCAACATGTCAAAAAATTATAAAAAAACACTGACAGCCTGCTATCTGGGTTTTATCACACAGGCCATTTGCGCAAACTTTGCGCCGCTGCTCTTCCTGCGATTCCACATTCATTATCACATCCCCTTGGGGCAGATAGCCCTTATTTCTACCGTATTTTTTTTGACCCAGCTGATCGTGGATGTTTTATGCTCCTATTTTGCTGACCGGATCGGATACCGTAAATGTGTCGTGGCTTCGGAATTATGCGCGGCGGCAGGACTGATCGGACTTGCCCTTCTGCCCGACCTCCTTCCTGCCCCGCTGACCGGTATTATCGCAAGCGTCATTATATATGCGATCGGAAGCGGTCTGATCGAGGTGCTGTGCAGTCCTATTGTAGAAGCCTGTCCTTTCGACCATAAAGAAGCGGTTATGAGCCTGCTGCACTCCTTCTATTGCTGGGGCTCTGTGGGCGTTATCCTTTTGTCCACCGCCTTTTTTGCCCTTTTCGGCATTGACAGTTGGAAATGGCTTGCCTGTATCTGGGCTGTCATCCCTCTTTATAACATCTACAACTTTGCAACCTGTCCGATCGAGCATACGACCGACGACGGCAAAGGCATGAAAATAAGCGGACTGCTCCGGGTTCCGCTATTCTGGATATCCATTATTCTCATGGTGTGCGCAGGAGCTTCCGAGCTGTCCATGGCGCAGTGGGCTTCCGCCTACGCGGAATCGGCGCTGGGACTTTCCAAGGCGATGGGAGATCTGACCGGCCCCTGTATGTTTGCCATAACTATGGGCGTCTGCCGTGTCATTTTCGGAAAATACGGCGACCGGCTGGATCTGATGAAATTCATGATCGGATCGGGCATTTTGTGCCTGCTCTGCTACATAGCGGCCTCTATTTCGAACAGCCCGATAATCGGTCTGATCGGCTGTATTCTATGCGGCTTTTCCGTGGGCATTATGTGGCCCGGCACAATCAGTATCTGCTCCGCCCGACTTCCGGAAGGCGGTACGGCTATGTTTGCCCTGCTTGCCATGGCCGGAGATCTGGGCGGCTCATTAGGACCGAGTCTTGTGGGGTATATCACGCAGAATGCGGGGAATAACCTGAAAAAAGGAATGCTTGTGGGATGTGTTTTCCCGCTGGTGCTGATCCTTTCTCTCCTTATCCTGAAATTCTTCGCTCCGCCAAAACACCTGCAATCGAAACCGCCAGCAGGACCGCACAGCCCGCGGGCGTAAACAACCGCTCCTGCACGCCTTCCATTCGAGCTGTGATGTACACCGTCAGATTCGCCACGGCATGAAAAAGAAAAGGAATCAGGAAGCTTCCGTTTCTCTCGTACAGATACGCCATCAGCATTCCCAGACACGCGCCATACACGCCCTGTACCGGATTGCCGTGAAAAACCCCGAATAAAACGCCCGACAACACAATCCCCATTGCCGGACTATAAAAACGGCGCAGGCGGTTGTAGATCACACCGCGAAAGACCACTTCCTCCGCCAGCGGAGATATCAGTCCGTAAAGAATCAGGCCCGCCGCAAAAGCAACGCCGTACTGTCTGTCCGCCACCTCCTGATAAGTCCGGGAGCTGTCAGCAAAGCCGATCATCGTCAGCAATGCGTTAAGCCCCAGAGAAACACTGAATGCGAGAACCGCAGTCAGCGCGGTCACACTTCCTTTTCGATGCCAGGCTGCCGGACCGGTTTTCGCAACCGCCATTCCTGAACCATCCGCCGCTTCTTCCCGCTCTCCTGCCGCTCTCTGTTTCGCAAAGCCAAACGCTTCCCCGCGCTCCAGCAGCTCTCTTTTTAACATAGACACAAGCGGCAGGCAGCCTGTCAGCATACACAGCCCTCCCATCACGCCCGCGACAGAAGCTGCATGGACCGTCATAAACTCCTCGTACGCCCCGCCGAAACTTCTCACCGTTACCTGATACACAAAGGAAAGAATCACATACGCCGCATTATAGGTCAGATAATACAGAAGATAGGGAAATAGTGCTTCCCATGCTTTTCTCAGGGAAGTCTTCCGCCTCATCTCAATGCCTCCCTGAGTTCCTCCACTGTTTCAACGATCACATCCGCTCCCGCAGAAGAAAGTTCTCCCGGTGACGCATATCCGTAATTTACACCGACAGACGCAATGTGAAACTCCTTTGCCCCCTCAACGTCAAAGCGGCGGTCTCCCACCATGACAACTGTGTCATATTTATGTCCGGGTCCCCTGTTCTTTCTCTTCATAATTCCCTGAAACAGCTCTTCCGGCAGAAGACGATGCAGCGCCTCCTCCACGACTTCCTCTTTTTTTGCCCTCGTACCGTCCAACTCACTGCCAACCACTACATCAAAGTAGGCACATAGTCCAAAATGTTCCAGAATCCGTTCTACAAACACGCCCGGCTTACTGGAGGCCACCGCCAGCTTACTGCCAGAAGCCTTCAATTCCTCCAATAACTGTTCGATTCCCGGATAAACTTCATTCTCAAACAGTCCCGTCACACGAAACCGCTCCCTGTAATAGGCAATCGCCTGCTGCCCCTGTTCCTCATCAAATCCGTAAAACTCATGAAAGCTGTCCAGAAGCGGCGGACCGATAAAAGGTTCCAGTTTATCAAGATCCGGCTCCTCGATTCCCATTTTATGCAGAGCGTACTGTACACAAGTCGTAATGCCGGGCTTCGGATCCGTCAGCGTACCGTCCAGATCAAATAAGATATATTCATACATTGGTTTTTCTCCTCTCCCGTTATCATCCGAAAAATCCCCTTGACATTTTCTCCGCGCCCCCCTATAGTTAATAGAGCGGATTCATCCGCCGCGGCAAAAGCCGCATAACTGAATAACTTGCTAGGGGAGCTTTCGCTGAGATTGAGCCCGCGTATCCAGAAACGCCGGGACTCTAACCCTCATCACCTGATGCGGTTAATACCGTCGTAGGGAAGCAACTGTAATTACTGTCTGCCGTTTCTTATTTGCGGCATGCCGTACTTACCATTCTCCCCTCCTTGCTATTCAAGACAAAGGAGGATTTTTTATGTTCTACAATGTTGTTGTCAATGACTGGAACGAAACTACTTACGTTCCCACCACTCTGGGCAATGTGCTGTTGGTCGTCATTCTGGCGATTCTGCTTGTCTGTGCCGTCGTCTTCGCGAGAAGATATGCTGCAAAAGAAAATCCGCAGCCCGAAGGAGACACAAAAAGAGGCGGAAAACTGACAGCCAAACAGCTCGTCTTCTGCGCCATGTCGATCGCGCTCGGCACCCTGCTCTCGGAAATCAAGATCATCGACTTTCCCTGGGGCGGTTCCGCCACGCTGCTCTCCATGTTCGTCATCTGCCTTCCGGGCTATTTCTTCGGATTGGGCGCGGGACTGATGGCCGCTATCGCCTATGGCGTCCTGCAGCTTCTGATCAACCCTTACGTACTCTTTCCCATGCAGCTGGTACTGGACTATCCGCTGGCCTTCGGCGCGCTCGGTCTGTCAGGCCTGTTCGCCGGTGCAAAGAGAGGACTGATCAAGGGTTATCTGGCCGGCATTCTGGGAAGATATGTATTCGTAACACTCTCGGGATGGATCTTTTTCGCTGAATACGCCTGGGAAGGCTGGCCTGCTCTGCCGTACTCTCTGGTGTACAACGGTATCTATATCTTTGCGGAAGGTGCGATCACGATAGCGGTCCTTCTGGTTCCTGCCGTGAACCGCGGAATCGCCGCCGTCAAAAAGATGGCTTTATCGTAAGACAGATACCCCTGATACAACAACCCCCACCTGTCTGACAGATGGGGGTTTCCTTTCCGTATGATCCTTCATGTTACGCTGTCATAAACATTTCGTATGCGCTGATCGCCAGCTGCATACGGAAATTACCGATACCGCTTTCCGCACCGTTTCCGTCGAATGCCGCGGTCTGTAGATTCATCTGTGCATTCTCCGAAGCGGTTTCTCTCTCCGGCTGTACAGCGTCTGCCGCGTTCTCCCGACCAAACTTTATCGCTGCATTCTGCGCCGGTTTCATCATTCTGGCTGCATTGCTCCTGCCGCGCTGCATCTGCATCTCAAGCATTCCCTTGAAATCCAGCGTTTCTCCCGGCCTCAGCGGATTTTCATTCTCGGCTTTTGTAAGATCGCTGTAATCGGTCTTTTTATCCAGCACATTGTCCGAGATTCTGGACACTCTGTTCATGCTGGCCGGACTGATGGCATTTACATTGTACACATAAGGCTGAAAACTGATCGCCCCGATCGTCATAACGCACTTCCTTTCCAACAATCAACTACCGAAACAGCGGGCATCGCCCGACTGCTTTTATCATAATGCTTTCCCGAAAAATATGCAAGCCTCTTCTAAAAATATGGACTATATATCATACTTTATCTTCTTTCGTCCGTCCTCTTAAAAACAGCATCAGATGATAAACGCCAAAACCGAGGACCGCGCCGAGACAATTTAATAAGATATCATCTACATCAAAGGCGCCAAATGCACTGAAAAGCTGAAATACCTCAATTCCCAGCACAAACACAAAGGCATTTAAGAGCATGACGAAAAAGCGTTCCCCTTCCCTTGCAACCAACGGAAAGAGAAAACCGAAGGGCACAAACACAAACACATTGCCTGCCAGATTTTCCACACTGTTCAGTTTATAAGCATAGTCTATATACATTTTTATTGTTTTAAAAGGCGTGAAATTAGCCGTGCCTAATCCCTCCAATATGACGCCTCTGCGCCACGAAGCCGTGATCGCCAGAAGCTCCTCATAGGGATATTTGAAGATGATGACCTTTATGACAACTAAAATGTAGATAGCAAAAAAGAATTTCCACGCATTTCTTTTTTGCACGCGCGTTTCCCCCGCTGTCTACTTATGATTTTGACTTTTTCTTATCTTTGATCTTCTTGATGATCGGCGGTTCCTCAATCTTTATCTGCGAAGCCTCATGGAGCTGCTCTTTTTCCGCATTGTTGCGCTCCGTCTCCTGTCTGTAGATATCCTTTGTCTCCCTCTCGTACTCCTCCACTACCGCCATATCATCAGGACGGATCTTGCGGAATTGATTAAAGCCCGCCACCAGGATTCGAAGACTCTGCATAGTGGTATCGAAAGCGCCTTCCTCATAAAGGTTGACTACGATAATGCCGATGGGCACTGCCAGAATCATTCCCAGCACACCCGCTACGCGGTAACCGATGTAGAGGAGAAACAGGGTCGGTATTGCGTCCATGCCAATGGAATCTCCTACGATCTTCGGCTGGATCACCTGACGAACGAGCTGCCCGATCAGCCAGATGGCGATCAACCCGAACATCATCCTGTAATTTTCCGACAACAATTCTATGACCGCCCACGGAACCATTACCGTACCCGTACCAAATACCGGCAGAAAATCAAGGATCGCGATACCGAAAGCCACCAGAAAGGCGTAATCGACCTCAAGAATCATCAGGCCGACCACCAGAAGAATATAAATCCAGCACTCAATCTTAAACTGCGCCCGGAAATATCCTCCCACCGCGTTGCGGAAACTTCTGCGGATCAGGTCAAAATGATAGCGTACCGAAGACGGTATATACTTCTCCGTCGCTGCAGCCACATATCCCTTATCCGCCACAAAAAAGTATGCTGAGAGCAGACACATCACCACACCCAGGAAAATATCCGGGATCTGCTTTGCCACATTTCCCACCGCCTCAAAGGAAGGCAGTTCGATCTTTCCTGTCATGCTGCTTATATAATCTCCCATTTCTTCAATTATATGATCGATCGTGGCCTGCATATCCGTCGGCATCCTGTTATAGACACCCTGCAGATTTGCTCCAACCTTGTTAAACTCCGCCAGAACGGAGTTCCAGAGATTCGGCAGTTCATTGAAAAAATTAACACTTTCCCTGACCAGCTTTGTGATCAGCAGATAAACCAAAAGCACCACTACAGCCAGCACGGCTACGATCACCACTGCCGACACTGCCTTTCTCTTTACCTTGAGCTTTTCCTCAAAGAAGCGCACCACAGGCGACGCGATCAGCGAAATCAGCCAGCCCAGAATAAATGGCATAAAAAACCAGATACATCTGGGGAGGACAAAAATACACAAAAGTACTACCGCAAGAGCGGTAAACAGATTCAATGTCACCTTCAGATAAATTCTGGTATTATATTTCATAAGGCCTCCCCATGACTCTCCATGGCAAGCAGTTCATCAAGCAGCTCGTAGATCTCCTCCCTCCCCTGTTTGTTCAGGGCAGAATAGGGTATGACAATCGTGTCATCTACAACGTCAAGTGTGTCACATATCAGCTTTTTCTGTTTTTCAATCTGGCTTCGTTTGATCTTGTCAAGCTTCGTTGCAATGATGATCGGATGATACCCCCTGTCAAGGATCCAGTCATACATGATCCTGTCATTTTCAGAGGGCGCATGTCTGATATCGATCAAAAGAAAGATCGCCCTTATCTGTTTTGATTGATGCAGATAATCTTCGATCATCTTTCCCCACGTCGCCTTCACCTTCTCGTTGGCGGTGGCGTAACCGTAACCGGGCAGATCCACGAAATACATCTCACCGTTTATGTTGTAGTAATTGATCGTCTGCGTCTTTCCGGGGGAAGAGCTGGTGCGCGCCAGCGACTTGCGATTCATCAGCCCGTTGATCAGGGAGGATTTTCCCACATTGCTCTTTCCCGCAAAAGCGATCTCCGGCAGACTGTTTTCCGGCAGCTTGCTGGTCACACCGCAGACTGTCTCCAGATTTACGTTTTTGATAACCATACTTTACCCTTCTCTTTATCTGTAACGATTCCAAAGTGCATTTTTCTTCAACGAGACACTTCATTCTTCTTTGCCTCGAAAAAGTAAGGCGCGATCCGCGACTTCCTCCATTGTCTCCACGAAGACGATCTCCATCCCTTCCTTGATCTCCTCCGCGATCTCCTCGATATCCTTCTCGTTCTCCTTTGGTACAAGAACGGTTTTTACCTCCGCCATCTTTGCCGCCAGAAGCTTCTCCTTCAGTCCGCCGATGGGAAGTACCCGCCCCCGCAAAGTCACCTCTCCGGTCATCGCAAGATCCGCCCGCACCGGCGTCTGCGTCACAGCAGAGAGAAGCGCCGTTGCCATGGTAATACCGGCGGAGGGACCGTCCTTGGGCACCGCGCCTTCCGGAATGTGGATGTGAAAATCCCGTTTTTTATAAAAGGTTTCCGCCACCTTGTACTTTCCGCTGACAGAGCGTACATAACTCAAGGCTGTCCGCGCCGATTCCTTCATCACATCTCCCATTTGACCAGTCAGGTCAATCTTTCCTGCTCCGGGCATGAGATTGACTTCTATCTGCAGAGTGTCACCGCCTACACTGGTCCAGGCAAGCCCTCTGACTATGCCGATCTCCGGTTTCTCATTCACCTTATCCTGTCTGTACTTGGGCTTTCCCAGATAGTGTTCCAAATTCTCAGACGTTATATTGACCAATTCAGTCTTTTTTTGTTTCCGGCGTTTTACGATTTCTCTGGCCTCTTTGCGGCAGACCGCACCGATCTGACGCTCCAACCCGCGAACTCCGGCTTCTCTGGTATAGAAACGCACGATATCACGAATCGCCCCGTCGTCGAAAGCAAGTTCTCCTTTTCTGATGCCGTTCTTTCGAAAAGCCTTATTCACCAGATGTTCTCTCGCAATATGAAACTTCTCGTTAGCGGTATAACTGTTGACCTCTATGAGTTCCATGCGGTCCAGGAGAGGACGCGGAATCCCTTCCCGGCTGTTTGCCGTGGCAATGAACAATACCTGTGACAGGTCAAGCGGTATCTCGACATAATGATCCCTGAATGCATGATTCTGCTCTCCGTCCAGCACTTCCAACAGGGCGGAAGAGGGATCTCCCTTGTAATCGTTTCCCAGCTTGTCAATCTCGTCTAAGAGCATCAGAGGATTTTTGACGCCCGCCTGTTTTAAGGCCGTCGCCACCCGCCCGGGCATCGCGCCCACATAGGTCTTTCGATGGCCTCTGATCTCGGCCTCGTCCCGTACACCGCCGAGACAGATCCTCACATACTTCCTGTTAAGAGCCTCTGCCACACTCTTGGCAATAGAAGTCTTTCCCGTGCCGGGCGGTCCGACCAGACAGATGATCTGACTTCCCGCTTTTCCCGTCAGCATCCGCACCGCCAAAAATTCAAGCATCCGCTCCTTCACCTTTTCCAGACCGTAATGCTGGTCATTTAATATCTTTTCCGCTTTCTCCAGGTCTCTGCTGTCTCTGGATGCCTTATCCCATGGAAGCTCCAAAAGGGTTTCTATGTAAGCCCTTTCCACCGCGCTCTCGGAACTGCTGCCGGACACATGGGTATAGCGTGTGATCTCCTTGCGGATTTTCTCCTTGACTTCCTCCTTCGCTTTCAGCTTCTCCACCTCGGAAAGAAAATGTTCCGCGTCGGTGTCGGTATTGTTCTCTCCCAGCTCCTCCTTAATGTATTGCAGCTGCTCCCGCAGGATATAATCCCGCTGGTTCTTGTCGATCCGCTGTCTGATATCCTTCGCCAGATCATTCTTGATGCGGATGATCTCCACCTCCCGCGCGAGGACACCTGTCAGAATCGAAAAACGCTCCCGCACCGAAATTGCTCCCAATATCCTCTGCTTGTCATCCGTTTGGAGAGGCATGTTGATGGTGACGCAGTCCAAAAGCTTTCCGAGGGACATTCCCTCCTCAATTTGATCCTGTACCGCCTTGCCCACTTTGGGAAAGCATGCGCCGTAGGCTTCCAGAGACTCTTTGACCGTTCTGGTCATAGCCTCCTCTGTGGCAGCATCAATATCCGAATCGTCATCTCTTTCATATGACACTTGTGTCACTATGCCGGCATCTGTCTGAGAAATCCCATAAATACGGACTCTGGAAAGTCCCTCGACCAGCACACGTAAAATCTGTCCGGGAAGCTTGCTGACCTGTCTGATCAACACAAGCGTTCCCACATGGTAGATACTCTCAAAGTCCGGCACATTCTCTCCGTCATCCTTCCGGGTCACTGACACCAAACGCTGATCCCTCAGCATTGCCTGCTCCACGGAAGCGATCGAAGGATCTTTGCTCAAGTCAAAGTGGATCACCATCCCCGGCAGGATCGTAAGTCCCCGCAGGGTCACCGCAGGAAGTGCGTCCTGCTGCAAAAAGGAAAGTGCAGCCGCATTACCTGTTCCATTTTTCAATTGATTCAAATTATCCATAAAATCATCTCCATGCCGGATTGTCGCTTTTTTCTAATATTATCACAAACGCCGCCAAAAAATGGCGACGCTTATCAATCTATTTACAGCTTATTGCCGAGGCTGCGAAGCAGTCCTCGTGATTAAGCGAAGCTTAATCGGTTACTTCGCCTGCAGCAATCTATCGCGGTATCTCACGACGGGTTTGTCCTCGCCATCCACCGCCTTTTTCGTCAGGATGCATTCCGCGATGCTGTCGTTCGAAGGAATTTCGTACATCACATCCATCATGACTTTCTCGAGAATAGAGCGAAGGCCTCTTGCACCGGTCTTTCTCTCGTGGGCAAGTCTTGCGATCTCCTCCACCGCCTCATCCTCCACGGAAAGCTTCACCTCGTCAAAAGAGAAAAGCTTCTTGTACTGCTTGATCAACGCATTTTTCGGCTCCCGCAGGATACGCACCAGCGCCTCCTGGTCAAGACCTTCCAACGCCACCGTTACAGGCACACGCCCGATAAACTCCGGAATCAGACCGAACTTCATCAGATCCTGCGGCGTTACTTCCTTTAGGATCGCGCCGATCTCCTTCCCGCTCTTCTCCGCCACCTGGGCGTTAAAGCCGATGGAATGTCGATCCAAACGCTCCTCCACGATCTTTTCCAGCCCGTCGAAGGCACCGCCGCAGATGAAGAGAATATTTGACGTGTCAATCTGCAAAAGCTCCTGATGAGGATGCTTTCGGCCGCCCTGAGGCGGTACGCTTGCCACCGTTCCCTCGATAATCTTTAGGAGAGCCTGCTGAACGCCCTCGCCCGACACATCCCGGGTAATGGACACATTTTCTCCCTTTTTCGTGATCTTGTCGATCTCGTCGATATAGATGATACCGTACTGTGCCCTGTCAATATCATAATCCGCTGCCTGAATCAGCTTAAGGAGAATGTTCTCTACATCCTCGCCCACATAACCCGCTTCCGTGAGCGTCGTAGCGTCCGCGATCGCAAAAGGTACGTTGATGATCTTTGCCAGCGTCTGCGCCAGATAAGTCTTTCCTGATCCCGTGGGGCCTATCATAATAATATTACTCTTCTGCAGCTCCACCTCATCCTCATCATCCTGCGGCGCCGTTACCCGCTTGTAGTGATTGTAGACGGAGACCGCCATCACTTTTTTAGCCTCCTCCTGTCCAATCACGTACTCATCAAGGAAGCTCTTGATCTCCACCGGTTTCAGGAGATTGATCTGCATCTCCTCCGCTTCAGGCTCTTCCTCGTATTCCTCCTCAATGATGTCCGCACAGATATCCACGCATTCATCACAAATATAGACGCCATTTGGACCTGCGATCATCTTTTTCACCTGATCCTGCGTCTTATTGCAAAAAGAACACCTTACTTTTTCCTCAGAAATCTTTCCCGCCATTTTAGTCCTCGTTTAATTTTCAATCTTCCCACATCAGAACAAACTATGATTATTCTTCCGTGCTGGCATGACTGGTTATGATGCGGTCGATCAAACCGTAGGCGAGCGCTTCCTCCGCGCTCTTCCAGTTATCTCTTTCCGTATCTGCCATGATCACCTCAAAATCCTGACCTGTATTTTCAGCCATGATCCTTGCCATCTTCTCCTTGGTGGCAAGAATGTGTTTCGCTGTGATCTCAATCTCGGTGGCCTGACCCTGTGCGCCGCCCGCCGGCTGATGGATCATGATCTCTGCGTTTGGCAGAGCCATTCTCTTACCCTTCGTTCCACCCGCCAAAAGGAAGGCTCCCATGCTGGCCGCCATACCGATACAAACTGTAGACACGTCACACTTGATAAACTGCATCGTGTCATAAATTGCCATACCGGCCGTTATCACACCGCCGGGGCTGTTAATATAGAGATTAATGTCCTTCTCGGGATCCTCCGATTCCAGAAACAGAAGCTGCGCCACGATCACGCTTGCGCTGGCATCATTTACCTCCTCGCCAAGAAAGATGATCCTCTCCTTGAGCAGTCTGGAATAAATATCGTAAGAGCGTTCCCCTTTGGACGTCTGTTCGATGACATAAGGTATTAACGGCATACCGCACCTCCCAATCTTCTTATTTTATTTTGCCTTGCTTTCCTTCGCATTGTCCGCAATAAACGCAGCTGCCTTTTTAACCAGCAGATCCTGTGTGATGCTCTTCTTTTCCCGCTCACCCATGAGCTCTTTTACCTTCTCGATCTCCATCTGGTAAACATCGGCCATGGTCTTTAACTCTTCCTCGTACTCCTCGTCGGAAACTTCCAGATTTTCCGCCTTTGCTACCGCCTCGAGCACAAGTCTTGCCCGAATGCGCTCCTCAGCCTGCGGCTTCACCTGTTCCACCATCTGCTGATAGTTTGTGCCGGTAAACTGGAAGTACTGCTCCATGGAAAGTCCCTGCATGGTGATGCGCTGTGCGAATTCATCCACCATCTGCTTCTGCTGCGTCTCAAGCATTGCCTCGGGGATCTCCATCTCGGAAGCCTCCACCGCAGCTTTTACCGCAGCGTCCTCTTTCTCGTTCTTCGCATCTTTCAGCTTTTTCTCTTCCAGGTTTTTCTTCACATCCTCGCGATACTCGGCAAGCGTCTCAAACTCGGATACATCGCTCGCAAACTCATCATTGAGTTCGGGAAGCTCCTTCTCCCTGATCTCCTTCACCGTGCACTTGAAGACTGCTTCTTTACCCTGTAAATGTTCTGCCTGATAATCTTCGGGGAAGGTCACCTTTACCTCAGTCTCTTCGCCGATCTTCGCGCCGATGAGCTGTTCCTCAAAGCCCGGAATGAAGGCACCGGAGCCGATGGTCAAAGGATAATTTTCTCCCTTGCCGCCCTCAAAGGCCTCACCGTCCACAAAACCCTCAAAATCCAGGGTTGTCATATCACCATCTTTTACCGGACGATCCTCCACCGTAACATTTCTTGCGCTGTTTTCGCGCTCTCTGTTGATCTCGGCATCAATCTCCTCATCCGTCACCGCTGTCTCGATCTTGTCAACCTTCACACCCTTATACTTACCAAGCTTCACTTCGGGCTTTAAGGCCACTTCCGCCGTAAAGACAAAAGGCTTGCCGGCCTCGATCTGCGTCACCTCGATCTTGGGGGAAGATACGATATCCTCCTCACACTCGTCCACCGCTTTATCGTAAGCGTCAGGAATCACGATATTTGCCGCTTCCTCAAAAAACACTTCCTTACCGTACATCTTCTCCACCATCTGGCGGGGTACTTTGCCCTTTCTGAAGCCTGGAATGGAAATCTTGTTCTTCTCCTTCTGATATGCCTTCTCGACCGCCTTCTCAAAGGTATCCACATCTACCTCGATGGTCAGCTTCGCCATGTTCTTCTCTAATTTTTCCACCTGTAAACTCATGCGATAAGTTCCTCCTTCAATTCCTCTGCTGCTCTTTTTCTTCTATTATATATAAGATTTTCAGCCTTTCAACTAAAGTCACTCAGACATTATAGCACAAGACCTTGGAAAATACTAGGGAAAATTTGCGCGAATGCGCAGCAGTTCAAGTCTGCTTATTCGCGGTAAGCATTAAGCGTAACACAAAGACGCCCCGCCTGTGTTTTCACAAGCGAGGCGTCCTTTTCCTGCTGATTGTTACTTCATCTGCTCTTCCTGCTTCTTGATCATTCTACGAACCATCTCACCGCCGATGGAACCTGCTTCCTTGGAAGTCAGGTCGCCGTTGTAACCCTCTTTCAGGTTAACGCCCAGCTCAGACGCTACCTCAGTCTTGAAGCGGTCCAAAGCTGCCTTAGCCTCAGGAACCTCAGTTCTATTGGTCTTGTTGCTTGCCATTTCTTTTCACCTCCGAAATACGTTTACATCCTTTGATGCTTCATCTATATTTGAGACAAGCGCATCCGTCCTGCGCCTGTCCCTTGACTTTCTGTCTTTTGACCGCGCATTTTCGTTTGCCGCTTATCTTGATGTTAGTATGTTCGGGTGAAAAGTTTTTATTATGGTAATTTTTTACAGTTGAAATACGATTTTCTCAGCCATGGCCTCCGCTGCCTCTTTTCCCTGCAGCTTTTCCAGAATGGCCAGTCCGAAGGGAATCGCCGCGCCCATGCCCCGGCTTGTGATGATATTGCCGTCGGTGACGGCAGGCTCCTTCAAGACTTCAGCGCCCGCCAGTTGATCCTCAAAACCGGGAGAAGAGCACGCCTTTTTCCCCTGTAAATGCCCGTGGTGTCCCAGAATGCTCGGTGCCGCACAGATCGCCGCCACAAGCTTTCCGGCTTTTACGAAAGCGTCCACCTGCTCCATCAGCGCCTCACACGCCTCCAGATTCTTCGTTCCCGGCATACCGCCCGGAAGCACCAGCACATCCAACGAATTAAAATCAACCTCTGCAAGCTGTCTGTCCATCTCCACCGTCACGCCGTGGGAGCTGGTGACACACCTTTCTCCCGTGATGGAGACCATCTCGATCTCCTCCCCGGCACGCCGCAGAATATCCACCACAGTCAGCGCCTCGATCTCCTCATATCCTGTCCCGAAAAAAATTGCTGTTTTACTCATAGTGTTATCTCCTCCTTCAACATAGTATAACACAAAATCAAACGGACAGGAACAACGGATTACAATGCGCTACTTGCAGGCAATGTAAATATCCATAGTGTCTCCATCGGTTTCAAAACAGGGGATAACATCCTTTTCCGTGTGTTCCAGACCGTTCACGCGCATATACTCCATAAGTGTCTTATAGCCGTTGGGAATGGTCACAAAAGGAGATTCAAATGGATTTTCAATGTGTATCGCCGCATATTTGTGGTCTGCCTGCTCGTGTATTTCCACGTCGGGAGGAACGCACCCCTCAGGCAGTATCCATGCTGCCTCGTAACCGTGCATATTGAAAACATTTATTTGTTCCTGTGACACATTGGGAAAATCCCAGCCAATGACGCGAGGGTTCTCCACGCCGCACTTGCGGGCGATGGAAAATACTCTGTCAATAGCATCCCCTTCCGGATCGGTACTTATCACCGCATGCTTGATATAGCGGAACGCCGGAACAGTCTCCACACGCAGATTGGTATAGGCATCGCCGCAAGAGACCATGTCATCACGGAACAGGTTGTCCAGCGAACAGTTAAAAAGTCTGCAAAGCTCTATCGCCTTGTCCATCTCCGGCTGCGCGGTTTCCAGTTCCCATTTTGATACGGTCTGACGGCTGATATTCATTTTTTCAGCCAGATCCTCCTGCGTCATATTCCCTTTTAAATGTCTTAAAAACTGCAAGTTTTTTCCGAAGCTCATAAAATATTCTCCTCTCGTTTTCTTGCGCCGCGCCGCATTATCAGTATAGTATCTGCCCCGGCAAACTACAACCAATCTACATGCGCTATTTTGGGAAACCACGCAACTTCAAAGTGCGAAGAATATCTGTCGAATTCGAATTTACCAACGTAATTATATGCCATTTTCAATAAGCACACAATCCCGAAAAAGGGAGCTCATTTTTTACTTGACCTTGTCCCTGGGGCATAGCTTACACTATGGTTGCAGGAGAACGATTATGAAAATTTTGAAGCAGCTTATTAAATTACACAAAATTCTTTTTGTGACAGCGATTCTGTTCACTTCTCTATCTGTCATTTTAAATTTGTGCTGGAACAAATTTTTAGCGCAAATGCTGGACATTCTTGGAGATTCAGACCCTTTGCATTTAAAAAATGGAATAAGTATGTTTTTTGCAGCGGGAATATGGATTGTCCTAATGCAAACGATAAGCGAATATTTATCATCGTATTTATCCGCCTATACTTGTGAAATGTTTGCACATGAAATGCGAATGGGATATGCCGGATATTATCTGCGAAGCGACATTCAGGCACTCTCAAAGCTTAATGCCGGAGAAGAGCAATCCGCAATGCAAAATGAGTTAAGAGATATCTCCGATTATTTGAGTGAAAATCTTTTTTCATTATTAAAGCAGTTTGGTACATTCGCCGTTACTGTTGTATTTTTACTTTGTCAAAACTTTAAACTTTCTATGATTTCCCTATTACCGGTGATTCCGCTGATTATTTATTGTTCCTTTTCCAGTAGGATTATTAAGGATTATACCAAGCAGTGTCAAAACAGCAGGAAAAAGATCAATGGACTGGCGGATATGATTCTGGAATTATTTCCGGTTATTCAGGTTTATGATGCATATAAACTGATGAAGGGCGCTATGAAAGAAAATCTTTCGGAATGGGAAAATGCAAATGTTAAGAAAGAACGAATTTCTGCCAGGCTGATGTCTCTTTCAGGCGTGCTTTCCTTTGTACCGCTTTTGGTATTGCTTGGCTTTGGCGGGCGTATGGTGATAAATGGAGAAATCAGCATAGGGACTTTTTATATTTTTATCAATCTATCGGGAAACGTTTCCGGGTTCTTACAGAATATGCCGGGTATCTATGCTTCTTTTCGGCGATTCAGCGCATCTATTGACAGGTTGGAGGAAAAGATATGTATCAATACGCGGTTTATTTAGACAATATTTCATTTTCCTATGAGAATCATATGGTGATAAAGAATCTTTCGCTGAAAGCAAAGCCCGGTGAACATATTGGAATTGTAGGGAACAGCGGATGCGGTAAGAGCACTCTATTGAAAATACTTGCCGGTCTTTATCGTCCTGATTGCGGAACGGCTGTCATAGCAGGTGAGCATTTCCCGGAGAAAATCAGAAAGCAAGTAGCGCTTGTCATGCAGAATAATAGTCTTTTTCCCATGTCTATAAGGGATAATATCACTTGCGGTCATCCTATTTCGGAAGAAATTGTATGGACAGCCTGTCAAAATGCAAGTCTTACGAAATGGATTGAGAGTCTTCCCAGCGGGCTGGATACCAATGTGGGGGAACGGGGAAATCAAGTGTCCGGCGGGCAGGCACAAAGAATTCAGATAGCCAGAGCGCTTTGCAAGGATGCTCCTGTCATATTGCTGGATGAGCCGGTTTCAGCTCTGGACCAGAATACCGGACATTCTGTTTTGGATGCCTTACATAAACTGATGGATGGCAGGACAGTGATTCACGTTACCCATCATCAGGAAACCTTAGATGATAGTTATACAATCTATCGTATAGACGGAGGGAAAATGTGTCGTGGGTGATTTTCGTAAATTGGTTAAGAGAATGGGCGTTTGGCGCAAATACATTTTTTTACTTCTATTACGTTCTCCGTTTGATGCTTTTAGGACTTGGCTGTTGGCAAATTTGATGAAATCAATTTTTGGCTGTTTGGAAACAAATCATACCGGCGCCCTGTTGAAAATATGTGTACTGTATAGTTTGCTATGTGCAATGCTATTTGTTTATAATGGAATGATATGGGCAAAATATGCGGCATTTTCTGCAAAAGCAGAAGTTTGGCTCCAGCAAAAAATGTTTGAAAAAATATTAAGCCTGCCGCTCAAACGGATAAACAGCCGTTCCGGCGGTGAATGGATGACGAGATTAAATAGTGACATCCAGGCGGCTTTTACCATGATGAACGGTCCGCTGAATATTCCCCATCTGGTAGTAGCTGTCATAAATACAATGTTGTCCTGCCTTTTGATGCTGAGGAGCAGTTTTCTTTTTCTGGGAATCACATGGATATTTGCGATTCCCCCATTATGGATCAATCATAAGCTGGTGCTTAAATTCATTCCAAAACTAAAAGAAGCATCTCAAAATGCTATGGCGGAGAATACTTCTGCGATCAAGCCATTGCTTACGGATGCTGACACGATCCTGCTTTATGATGCCGGAGAGTTAATGATAAAGAACTGCGATGAAAGCAGCAGAAGATTCATGAAAGTCAATA
This sequence comes from Lachnospiraceae bacterium, assembly GCA_029067085.1. Classification (GTDB taxonomy): domain Bacteria; phylum Bacillota; class Clostridia; order Lachnospirales; family Lachnospiraceae; genus UBA3282. Next base: position 391,133 of record JAIEFE010000015.1, read on the forward strand.
TGAAAATGCATGTAAGAAGGGCTCTCAGCGATGTGAGCATGCACTTATTCGGAATCGGAGGATATCTCATAATTCTGTTCATGGGGTATGGATTACTTGATAATGGAACCATAGCATTCTCAGATACCGTTTATTGCTTTCAGGTCAGAGGTTCCATTTTATCGGGAATGTTCATGCTCATTACCTGCTTAAATAACCTGAAAGCAAATTCAGTTTGCATAAAAAGAATTCATGATACATTGGAAGAATAGATGAGAAAGGAGCACGGATACATTTATGAAAGATGACCTTATGCTGATTGGAGAAATTGCAGACTTTTTTGGGGTTTCCAGAAAGGCCATGCGTTTATATGAAAAGAAAGGTATCATTAAGCCGGTGAAAGTAGATGCTGCCAACGGGTATCGTTATTATTCGGCAGAACAAGTGCAGCAGTTAAACGCGCTGTTAGAATTAAAAGCGTTAGGTTTTTCTCTCGACGAAATTAAAATGATCATTGATGGGAAAACAGCGAAAGCGCCATTGCTTGAAATGCTTGAAAAGAAGCGGCAGGCATGGCAGGAAGCCATGAATTCCGCCAGATACAAAGAGGAATGTCTGGGTGAGATCATTAAAAATCTGCGAGTTTCCAGCGCAGCGCAAAAGATTACTGAAATGACAGAAGAAGAACGAGCGTGGCTGTTGGTGAAGATGGTATGCCTCGAAGACGTAAGAGCACAGAAAATTTTAAGTGAAGCGTTGTGGTTATAAATTAATATTATGAAATGTTGGTCTTGGCAAAAAGATAGAAACTCCACCCCCGCAACTGCCAAGTATACAAGGATGGAGTTTCTATGCCTGTCGCTTCGGCCCTTTTATTCTATACATTCTTCGGCTTTGCGATAAAATGTACTCCCGTAGTAATCAGCATGGAGGCTGCAATCGCCACAAGAATTGACACCGCTTTCGGTATCTCTCCATATGTGCCATGAAATATGAGATATATTTCTCCGAATACGATTCCCATCATCAACCAATGTACGACAGGGAAAGCATAAAATCCGTTTCTCGCATCGTCCTTTTTCTGATCTGCAATGTAGGAGAGGAGAATCAAAACGACCGTTACGCTTGCCCTAAATACCCAATGGAAGATATTATCATCTGCCAGGTCATCCCAAATCATATCCAGACAATAACCGGCTAGTACCTCCATTGCGATCTTTGCTGCGACAAAGGTAAAGATGGTTCCCGGAACATGGTTTGTCACCTTTCTGCAGACGATCAGCAGAGAATAATACAGCATAAAAATGATCACAGCTTTCCCGGCATAGATCCAAAGCTGTTCTTTATTAGAAAAAATAAAATCCGTATTCATTTCTTTATACAGTATATCCAGTCGGACGATCGCTATCTGCGTAAGCAGAGGAATTCCTACCATGAGCAGTCCGCTCAGATAATGGGAGGTCAGTAAATTGTGTGACTTTACCGGAAATATGCGCTGTACTTCTGTGCGATTTTGGGTCTCCTGTACCAACAGCCTGACCGCCTGCGCTATAAGCGCCACGATCACGGTCATATTCCCCATGTATTCCAAGAATGAATACGAGATCTCATCAAAATAAGCACCGACCAGCTCCGGATAGGTATCCCTAAGTCCCTGCAGGTATTGCGAACTTTCCAAGTAATCCTCCAAGTAAAATAATTTTTGATGCAAACCATATACATTCGTCAACATATAGATTACCACCAACGCCATGACAACCATCATGATTGCCCAGTAAAACCGATCTCTTTTGAATAATCTTTTTAAATCACCCATTTTTCACCCCTCCCTCTTCTTGTATGTCACTCACCCTTCCTTTTCCCTGCATATAAATTTTCTTTAAAAGCATGTAAATCTCTTCCAGCGTGACCTGCTGCCCGGAATACTCATCAATACCCAGTTTATGCAGTATACGTTCGCTCTCTTCCCGCTCTCCCACAGTGTAAAACTCTGATAAATCTCCAATTCTGGATGCTGCATGGACAGTCATGGCAAACCGCTTGTCATCCTTCGTCTTTTCCGGTAGAATCCCCTTCCATTTCTGCACGCTTTCCATGAATTCATCCACGGAATTCTGTGCGAAAACCTCTCCCGCTTCCATCATGGTCACACTGTCGCACATGCGCTCCACATCTGCAAGATCATGACAGGACAAAACTACTCCGATCTGCTCCCTGTCCACTTCTTCAATCAGAATATCGCGAAACATTGCTTTGCTCTCCGCATCCATACCGCTCTCCGGTTCATCCATGAGCAGATACTTCGGCTGCTGCGCGATCGCCAGGATAAAATTCAGTTTTGACCTTTGCCCCTTGGATAAAGTGCCTAAGTTCTTTTTCGGATTGATTCCAAAACGTTCCACCAGATCATCAAACTTCTCTCTGGAAAACGTGTCGTAGAAATTCTGATAGTAAGCTGCCATTCCCGCCACAGAATAGATGTTAATAAAATCAAGCTGCTCTGACACATATGCCACGTTTGCTTTCACTTCCGGGTTATCATAGATATCTTTTTCATCATACTGCACCGTTCCCTGCGCAGGTCTATAGATTCCCGCAGCGCATTTCAGCAATGTGGTCTTGCCGGCTCCGTTGGAACCGATCAGACCGTGAATCTCGCCCTGATGAACGCATAGGTCAATTCCGTGGATAACCGGCCGGTTATTGTAGCCTTTATGTAAGTTCTTTATCTCTAACATTCGCTTCTCTTTCCTTTCTGAAATATTTCTTCCACAGCTTTAAATGGAAGAATAGATTTCCTTTACCAGATTTACCACATCCGCCTCGGAATAACCCGTACGTTTCAGTTCGATGATTTCGCTCTGAATCCTCTTTCGAATCTTCTCCAGTTCCTCCACATCGGGTTCCACGCTCGGCATGGTCGTTATAAAGGTCCCTTTTGCCCGGATCGTTTCAATCACTTTCTGTCGTTCCAGTTCCTGATACGCCTTCGCCACAGTGGATGGTGTGATGTCCAGAGTCTGTGCCATCTTCCGGACGGAAGGAATCGCATCTCCCGGATTTAAATGCCCTTTTATGACTAACAGCTTGATCTGTTCAATAATCTGCTCATAGAGCGGTTTTTTGCTGCGATAATCCAGTTCAAACAAATAATCACCTCCTCATCTAATGTCACTATGCTCTGTATCATTTGTATTATATGTATTGCTTTATGTAGTACAGTCATTGTATAATGATTTCTTTCATTTGTCAATACCATTTAAATATCTATTGTTCAATTGGGAAATTTTAATTTATGGAACACTTAAAAATAGTCTTCTTTTGAAATTTCCAATTCCAGGATCTTCCACTTTTCACCGAACAATTCACATATCACTACTTCTGTTTCAACGTCTATAAACCCTGCACTTTTATAGCAATGATAGGCCGGCATGTTATTTTCAAATACTCCAATTGTTACCTTATCTGCTTTAAAAATCTCAAATGCATATTTAAGGGAAAGAGAAATCATTTCTTTTCCATAACCCATACCTCTTTTTGTATCATCCACAATGACAAATCCCAAGCGGAGAATTGTCTTTTTTTCATCCGTAAACCGCATAATAAGATGCCCCACGATGCCATTCTCGTCAAATGCCGTCATTGGATAAAAATTATCCGATTCTATACAATCTCCATTGTTATCGATATACTTTTTATTCATATCCGCTTCTTTAATGGGAAATGATTCATATCTGTCAGAAGTCCATTTTCTAAATGTAACCTCATCTTTACACCAGGAAATGATCGTCGCGGCATCACTGATTTTATATGGTCTAAGTCTTAACATGTTGATATTCCTCTATGATTTATTCTCTCTAACAAATCTATCATTTCTTTCCATTCAAGAATATGCAAATGTTCACACTGCGGCAAGTGTTCCTTGCTTCGGTCTTTGTAGTCTTTGTCCGTGTCATTATCGTACCAGACAGGATAGATGCCGACCTGCGACGCTCCTTCGACATCGGCTTGCGGATTATCGCCGCAATACCAGACTTCATCGGCAGAAATTCCGGCTTTTTGTAAAGCAATATCAAACAGGATCCGGTTGGGCTTTCGCATAAAATAATCACTTGAAGTCATAACAAACTCAAATTGATTGTTTGGCAGCAATCTGTTGAGTCTTTCCGTCAAGGCAGCCCCTGACCACAAAAGATTGCTGATAACGCCACTTCTTATGCCATTTTTATTGATATGATCAAGCATTATATCAGCATCCGGCATGACTGCTCCCATAGAAGCCCCATTCCAAAAAACAGTTTCCATTTCGAGCGGTGTCAGGGAAAACTCTATCCCAAGATATTCATACAATACTTTATCGCCGACTTGACCGGAAATATCATAACCTATCTTACGAACGCTTTCGACATGCTGTCCGTAAATCAGTTCTGCAGCTTTTCTGACATCCTCAAGCGTGCAATGATTCGGATTCTTTGTGACATATTTCAAAAGTTCCTTATTTCCTCTCACAGAATCCCAGCCCGGCTCATACAAGAGCGTATGTCCGTAATCAAATAGAATCATTTTAGGATATTTCATTTAGATTTTCCCTCGGCAATGCTTTTCTGATTTAATCAAAAAATTTCCCTTTAAAAAAATTCTCGTTTCCCAACGGTTTTGCCGTAATCCTGAATAACACACATCCGTCCGGACACATAACAACCTTACTGTATTTACTGTCTCCACCAACATTCAATAAATCTCCGCCGCTTCTGACAGCTTCCATGATAGGATACAGCATCATCATTACTTTGGAGCAAATGCCCTGTCCCTGTGAATTTACGGGACAGCCATAGGTACAAGTATACTTATCTCCGATTTCCTCACCATTTCGGCAAAATCTTTCCGTCTCCTCATTATCTTTGTTAAATCCTATCACTTCGATCTCCCATTCGTATTCTTCGTCATACCATTTCTTCATGCTGTTCTCCTCCTTGGAAATATGCTGATCAAATTGTGTTCTTCTCGCTCTGCTTGCATAAAACTACAGAATATGATATATTATAAACACATAGGGAAACAACCGCCCACAAGGTGGTTGACCGTTTGTGAAAGATAGAAACTCCACCCTCGCAACTGGCCAAGTATACAAGGGTGGTTTTTCTATGCCTATCGCTAGGACTTAAAAAACGCTACTGACTCATTAAAATGATTAAGGTCAGCAATGCAAGAATGAACATTCCGAAAGACATAAGGTCTCTGAACTCAAATTTCATCCGCACCACCTCCCATCTTTAGTAATAGGAGGTCAACACCTTGCAGTGACACGATTGTTCCCGTAAATCAATTTTACCATACAACCGGCAATTCTACAATCATTTATAGTTTGTTTTTTGTCAATTAAGCGCTTGTTTCCATTACACTCTCCACAGCAAAAATAATCGCCGTAAGAGTTCGCAGAACCATATCCGGATCTGTAAATAAATTTTGAAATAAACAATTGAGATTTTCTTCAAAATTGACCGGAAGAATTTCCGCCTGTTCTTTTGCGTACTGGAGCATTCGTTTTTCTCCCGGATGAGTCAGCTTATTTAAAGCAAAAATAATATCAAAATACGATTCCAGGAAAGCAGCAGTTCTATGATTAACGCTCACCCAATCTTTGCGGATAATAGCCTTTTTAATCTTCAGATCATACGATGGAAGATTACCTCTCAATAACCGCAGGTTCTGTTTAATAATATTATCTTTTAGTCCATCCGGATAGGGAACGTTATATTTATTTTGCAACGTTGTCAGTTTTCCGTTTTTATCATACAGAATCCTGCTATGTATAAGATTGTGCCACATACAGGTAGTATAGCCGTTATGTGCAATATGTTTTTCAACAACAGAGTGGATATCCCGTGAAAAATCTTCTAAATTTCTATACAAAATATCAATATCCACCCCATCTTTGAGTGTACAGTCGTCTTCAAGTTCCCAAAAAGAATTGCCAATCTCCATATACCGGCAATACTTCTCTAAAATCCGCTCTCGGACATCCGATTCCGGAACCCGCGTACAATAAATATATAAATCATAATCGGACTTTTCATCATAATGCGCACCGACCCTTGAACCACCCAAAGCAATTGCCTCCACCTCCGAAAGCAATACAAATTCCTTCCATAATGATTCAAAAAACATATATTGTCCCCTCCACACAAAATCTATAATCTATATTCCACAATGTCCTCCATATTTTTTCTTGGTCTTTGTGCCGGGGATTCATCCGCATAACCAAGCGCAATTGCCCCGATCAGTTGTTGGTCCGTTTCAAGATATTCAGTTATTTCTTTATATGCATAGCAAGTATTGGCAATCCACAACGTACCCAAGTTCATTTCCGTTGCTTTCAACAGCATATTTTCAATGGATGCACCGATAGAAAGGGTATCACAGATTTCAGCAATCCTGCCATCCGAATCAATTACGTCGAAAGGATTTTTTCCATTCGTATTTAAAACAACAATGAGAATGGGAGCCTTCATCATAATCTTCCATGTATTTTTTGCATCAGGAATCCCATTTTTAGAATCGGGCAGCATAGCTCGCTCATTTTCTTCTCTTATAATTCCTTTCCACATATGCTGGAGAAACTCTGATTTGTTTTCGCCGCCAAGCACGATATACCGCCAAGGTTGTCTATTCTTGGCTGATGGCGACATGCGTCCGGCATCAATAATCTGCGCTATCATTTCCTTTGGAACTTGTTTATCTGAATATTTCCTGATACTTCTGCGATGATAGATTGAATGATTCATTTCCTTTATCCTTCCTAATAAACCGAAATTGTTATATTAGTTTATTCCTTATAGTAACCCAGCATATGTTCATAAATATTTCTGGTCTGTTCTTCATCTCCCCATGATAAAGGGTCATCAGCATAACTTAAAGTCCAAAATGGTTCTATGTCCTGAATATTCCCCGGCAGACTTTCCCATAAGCTATACATCCGATTTGCAAAACATTTTATATCCAAACAATTTGCATAAACCACCTTTAATTTGCTCATTAACATTCTGCCAAACCGTTCCAGATCAAGATTTTTGTAATCAATATGTGTCCTCACATAAATAATAGCCTCTTGAATGTTTGTCTCCCATTCTAAATGCAGTAAATCATCATCTTCGGGGTTTTTAAGAAATAATTCGTCAAGCCGTTTACTGTACTCGTCTTCTGTTACTAATTCCTCATAAAGCAAAATCGCATAAACCAGCAACTCCTCCATGATAACACTCCCAACTCCCGATTTAATCAACTCTAAAAACCGGAATCTATAGTTCCTGCCACTGAATACAGCTAGGTCGTTCATAAGTCTCTAAAAATTCCCTAATACATGAAAACGCATCGTTTATAGTAATAATCGCATCGACATCAGGTTTCCATTCTTCCCCTCCTGCAATAAAGGTAACTTGTATTTGGTTTTTATCATTATAGGACAACCACATTTCGCCTGCGTCGTTTTGAAAAAAATGAATAGCTGCATATTCCCCGCTGACACAGACAGCCACACAAGGATACGGTTTCTCTCCCCTGATCCATATATCAGTATTTTCCAGTGCCACTGTCTGTATAAATCTTATTACATCATCTGCTGATTGAAAAGTAAATTCTCCTCTATTTGTGCTGATTATTCCTATACCCATATTTACCTCTACAACATCCAATTTTTCAGCCATATAAACCGGAAATTTGTATATTTAAAAGCACATGTAGTCAATCGTATAATCGACAAAAAATATACTGTATACGATTGTCGAATTGTCCAATATATGATAAGATAATCTACGGAAACAATCGTGTCACTGCAAGGTGTTGACCTCCTATTACTAAAGATGGGAGGTAGTGCGGATGAAATATGATTTCAAAGATCTAATGTCTTTCGGAATGTTCATTCTCGCATTGCTGACCTTAATCGTTTTGATAAGTCAGTAGCGTTTTTCTGAATTTTTAAATAGAAAAACCACCCTTGTATACTTGGTCGGTAGAGAGGGTGGAGTTTCTATCTTTTTGCCAAGGTCAACCACCTTGTGGGCGATTGCTTCCCTTATATGCTTATAATATATCATATTCCGTGGCTTTGTACAAGCAGATTGCAGAAATGAAGTACGTTCAAAATTATTAGTCAACATCTAGTTTGGCGTATATATATGTATCTTTCCAAATCGGGTTATCGTTTTCATCTTTCCAGAAATATACATTTTTTCTTAAAAGGGCTTCACGCTGAAATCCTGATACTTCAAGTAATTTCCATGATCTCTTATTATGTGGGTCGCACTCTGCATAGATCCTATGTATACCATTTGAAAACGCCTGCTGCATTAACGCTTTGCAACTTTCAGCGGCATAGCCATGCCCCCAATAATTCCGATTAAAAACATAACCTATTTCCAGTGCTTCAAATTCACGTTTCCCCAAATATACATTACCAATCATTTTGTGGGAACTTTTTAATTCAACAGCAATCATTTCATCTGTTCCAATACGCCATTCGAGATTTTCTATTGTTTCATTAAGAGTCAGAGGTTTATATGGTTCATATTCCACAACTTCTTTATCCGATAAATATTCAAATAAATCCTGCAAATCCTCTTCTTTGTATCTTCTTAAGATCAACCTTTCTGTTTCCACTATAATTATTTTGCTCTCCATATCCATTTCCGTATTCTTAATAAATTCTGATTTTCAGTTTATTCACCACAAGAAACATACTGGATTTTACTCAAACTATGTCATATTTTTCATAGCAGTTCAAAAGCACTTCACAATCGCAATATCCACCCATCTCTTTCATCTCTGCAATTACACTTTTTACCTTTTCTTCGGGTAGATTATCTTTAAGCCATTGTTCCGTATGGCACAATTTATGATTACATGGTGTATCCTCTAATTGTGTTTCCAAGTAACGAAACAGCTTCTGCGTTTTTGTTTTACTGAGAATATATTTCTTACTTTGACTGTCTTTCCATTTTTTCATCAATGCTTTCTTTTCTTCTTTTGATAATTCTGCCATATTAATCTTCCTTTGGATGTTTTAAAAATTTTATGTTGTCAATAAATTCCGATCTGCGCTATGGATGCCACCTTTACCATTCATAACAAAATTCCACAAACTCTTTCACCGTTTCTGCCGGATTTGCCTTAAGATTTTGCTCAGCAATTTCCTCATATGTAAAATAAGAATATCCTTCACTTTCAATCCATTGTTTTACCACTGACTGCGTTTTCCCCACTCCAAATGACAATTCCTCATTTTGCAGCCAGAATGCCATTTTGCCTCCTGCTCCCCACTTGCATTGGGTATTTCCTTCTGAAATTGTTCTAAGGTGTTATAACCCAATATCATAACCGGCTCACAGGGCTTATCATTCCTATCATATACATATAAGGATACCGCATAAATATCTGTCTTGTCCCAAGTCTCCATCTTTCCTTTTATCAGCTCTAGCAATATGTTTTTCATTGTTTTTGATTCCTTTCATTCCACATATACTTTTGATAATACTTGAGGTTGTAATTATCTTTTATTCCGACTTCCTGCCCATCAACACAAATCCCGTCACATCCGCCAGCGTCCAGCCAATGGGAATTGCCCACCAGATGCCCAAAAACCCGATCTGTGGAATCACCGCCAGAGTATAAGCCAAAACAACCCTCGTCCCCAGAGAGATCACCGTCAGTACAAGAGAGATACCCGGTCTGTTAACGCCCCTGAAATACCCGTACAGCAGAAACAAAATACCGATCCCGATATAAAAAGCCCCTTCGACCCGCAGATACTGCATACCGATCTCTATGATCTCTGTATCCTGTGCTTTCACAAATATCAGCATCAAAAATCGTGCCAGCACAAACACCAGAATGGAAATCACACCACAGAAAGCAGCGGAAACCGTCAGCGCCTTCCGCGTTCCCTGCTTCACACGCTCCTGCTTTCCTGCGCCGAAATTTTGCGAAATGAAAATCGAGTAAGCATTGCCAAACTCCTGCGCCGGCATGTAAGCAAAGGTATCGATCTTCACCGTGGCCGCAAAAGCCGCCATCACCGCAGGCCCGAAACTGTTGACCAGACTCTGCACCATCAGAATGCCGAAATTCATCACTGACTGCTGCATACCTGTCATCAGAGAATACCTGCATATCTCTCCTACCGGTTTCTCTCCTCGTAAAAACCCGCTTACGGAGAATCGGAAATAAGGCTCCTTTTTCCACAGATAAATGCCAAGCCCCAGACCGGAAAATGCCTGCGCGATCACCGTCGCCTCCGCTGCTCCGGAAAGTACCCGCCCCAGACTACAAACAAAAAACAGATCAAGCGCAATATTGAGTATGGAAGCCGCTCCCAGAAAATACAGCGGTGCGACGGAATTTCCCAGCGCACGCAGCAAAAAAGCAAAATAGTTATACAGGAAGATAAAGAAAATCCCCCAAAAGACAAGCGCCAGATACTCCCTTGTCATCTCATAAAGCTCCGCAGGTGTGCGCAGCAGCATAAGAATCGGGTGCATCAGTCCCTGCGAAAATATTGTGAGTGCTATCGCCAGCACACCGATCATCACAAAGGCCGTCTGCGCGCAGGCCTGCACCTTTTTCCGATCTCCCTTTCCGATATAATAGGAAAAGACAGCGCCGCTTCCCATACAAAGACCGATCAGCAAAGAATTTAGAAACGTCATCAGCGCATAGGAAGAACCCACTGCTGCCAGCGCATCCGCACCCACAAATTTTCCGACCACCCAGGTGTCCGCTATATTGTAGCACTGCTGCAGCAGATTCCCAAGTATCATAGGTGCCGCGAACATAAGCAGCGAGCTTGTCACATTGCCTTTTGTCAGATCATGGTTTTTCATTTTTCTATACTCTCAACTCATACTGATACTCAAAGCTGTCCTCTGACGCGGAGCGGTTCCTTCTTCCGCCATATTCACCCACTCTGGTCATGCCAAGCTTCTCCATGATTTTATAGGAAGCTGCATTTTCCGTATCGCAATGCGCGATAAAATGAGTCGTTCCCATATATTCTTTAAAATAGGTAACAAGAGCTTCTGCCGCCTCATATGCAAACCCGTTTCTCCAATATTTCTTATTCACGATCCAGCCAAGCTCTCCGATCCCATTTTCAAAGTAGATACTTACCGCACCGATATGTTCATTCCGGTAGAGTATGGCAAATTCATAATATTCCGGTTTCTCTTTAGCCCACTCTGCATCTGCATTCGCCAGAAAATTTACGGTTTCTTCCACATCTTCATTCGGCAGACGACACATATATTTTGTATTTTCATAATCCGTAGCATAGGCATTCACCGTTTGGAGATATTCGCTTCCCAACGGTTTTAAGCACAAGCGCTCTGTTATGATTTCTATGTTTTTCATAATATCTCCCGTCCGATTACAGTCATAATCTGGTGATCTGGCAGTCTGCGTCTATTATAACATAAAATATATGTGATTTGATAAGCTGATCGCAATGTCTGTAAAATTCAACAATATTATTGCCAACACAAACACTTGACACAATCTCCGACACCGTGCTATTGTATCTCTATCATTTACATTTGGTCTGTATGGCCGTTCTGAGCCATACTTCTCGCGGCAATTCGCCGAGAATTTCCAAGCAAACGATTTACCGTATGTTTATCGGCACATTGACAAACAAATAGGGCTTTACACCGCCATCAAATCCCTTTATAATAGAAACAGATAAAGAATACTTTTACATGCTGTCTGCAAGGAGGGTGAAAGGATGTATGAAATGCCAACAGATCTGCAATATAAGGATGAACTGAGAAAAGAACGCATCCGCATCGAAGACGAACTGGAGATGCTTCGCAGCAAAGAATATGAAAGACTGGAAAAGAAACTGGAACGCGATTTAGCGCGGGTCATTGAAGGTATCGAAAGCTAAACACAACGCAACCCTAAAACCAAGGTGTAAAGTCTTATGCTACGGTAAGACATTACACCTTTTTACACATTTATTTCATAAAATATCCCCACCCGAAAGGAGCCCCATGGAAATAGAACGCAAATTCACCGTCACCCGACTGCCGGAAAATCTATCTTCCTACCCCTGCCGCATCATCGAGCAGGCCTACTTAAATACTGACCCTGTTGTCAGGATCCGCAGGGAGGATGATTCCTATTACCTGACCTACAAGGGAAAGGGGCTGCTTGCCAGAGAGGAGTATAACCTTCCGTTAAATGAAGAATCCTACTATCATTTACGGGAAAAAGCGGATGGAAATATCATCTCAAAGAAACGATATATCATTCCCATCGACCGTCCGCAATTTGATATGACACGCATGTCATCTTCTTTAAAAGATATTGACCAAATCAGTCTGTTCGTGGAGCTGGATATTTTTGACGCTCCCTTTGCTCCTCTGGTCATCGCTGAGGTGGAATTTCCGGACAAGGAAACGGCGGAATCCTTCCTCCCTCTTGACTGGTTTAGTCAAGACGTCACAAACGATCCCGCCTACCATAATTCCAATCTCAGCCGCCAGAAAACATCCTCCTGACTGATCTGACACGCATTATCTTTATACTTCTACTTCCCGTTAAACGCCCGCTGTCGTTTTATCCGATTTCGCCGAGTATCTCGCATAGAGCTTTGTCATCGAAAGGATCCGCTCCGCCAATTCTTCCGTAAACTGACCGGGCAGCATACGCCACTTCCAGTTTATCCCTAACGTGGACGGAATATTTGTTCGCGCTTCCGCTCCCAGTCCCAGATAATCCTGCATGGGAATCACACAGGTATCCGACACACTGGCCATGGCAGCCCGAATAAATTCCCACTGAACATCCTTGTTCGACTTAATATTCAAATACCTCTTTGCGAAAGCCTTGTCCCTACGCGGCAGCTTATCATACCAGCCAAGTGTCGTATCGTTATCATGTGTCCCAGTATAGACAATGCTGTTTGCCGTATAGTTATGCGGCAGATAATCGCTGTCCTCACGGGAATCAAACGCAAACTGCAAGATCTTCATTCCCGGATAACCTGTCTTTTTCACCAGCTTTATGACCGAATCAGTCAAAAAGCCGAGATCCTCCGCTATCACTGCCTTTTTTCCCAGTTCAGACTTCATTGTCTTAAAGATATCGTAGCCGGGACCTTTCTCCCATTGACCATATTCCGCAGTCTCATTCCCGAAAGGAATGGAATAGTATTCGTCAAATCCTCTGAAATGATCGATTCTCACAACATCATAGAGTTTATAGCAGTAAGCGATCCGCTTCATCCACCATGCATAATCCGTCTCTTTATGGTAGTCCCAGCGATAGAGAGGATTCCCCCAAAGCTGCCCCGTAGCGGAGAAAGCATCTGGCGGGCATCCTGCCACAGCGATCGGCGTAAGCGACTGATCAAACTGAAAAAGTTCCGGATTCGCCCAGGTGTCCGAGCTGTCAAAGGCCACATAGATCGGAATATCCCCGATGATATCAATCTTCTTTTTATTGGCGTATTCCTTCAGCGCAAACCACTGCTTGGCAAACAGATACTGCTGGAACTGATAAAATGCCACTTCCTCCGCGTACTTCTGCGCATACTGCTTCATCGCCGCGGGTTTCCTGCGCTTGATATCCTCGTCCCACTCACTCCAGCTTTTGCCGTCAAAGGCGTTCTTTACCGCCATATAGAGGGCGTAGTCCTTCAGCCAGTAAGCATTCTCCTCAACAAAATTCTGATATGCCTTGTCCTTTTCGATCTTGCTGTTCTGAAACGCCTTCTTTAACACCTTAAATCGGGACAGATATATTTTTTCATAATCCACATAGGCATCATCATCCCCGAAATCGTACTGCTCACAGTCCTTCTCCGTCAGATAGCCTTCCTCGATCAGAGACTCCAGATCAATATAGTAGGGATTGCCCGCAAAGGTGGAAAAAGACTGATAGGGAGAATCCCCATAGCCCGTAGGTCCGAGCGGCAGGATCTGCCAATAGGACTGCCCCGCCTTCTCTAACAGATCAATAAAAGTATATGCCTCCCTGGAAAAGGCACCTATTCCATACTTCGACGGAATAGCAGATACAGCCAGCAAAACACCACTCCTTCTCATAGCATCCCCAAATCCTTTCCTGTCAATCAGCCCGATTATTCTCGGAAATCGTTTTCTATTCGATTCTACACCGTTTTTTCCAAAAATGCAAGAAATTCCTTTTCCGGAAGGGGCTTCGAGAAATAGTAGCCCTGAATGTAGTCGATTGCCAGCTCCTCCATGGCAAGATACTGTTCCTTGGTCTCAATCCCCTCCGACACGATCTTCAATTTCATGCCGTGGATCATCTGCATAGCAGCGTTTAATACATACTTAGCCTTTTCATCCCTAAAAAACGCCTGACTCATATCGCGATCAAACTTCACAATGTGGACCGGCATGTCTACGATATAATTCAGGTTGGACTGGCCCGTACCAAAATCGTCCAGTGAAAAATACACGCCGTACTCCATCAACTTGCGCATGTTCTCAAGAAGCGTCTTTTTCGCCGCCATGGAGGCGGACTCCGTGATCTCCAGATTGATATATTTCGGATCGATCTGATGCTTTTCCATAATAGCTATGTAATCTTCCGCCAGCTCAGGATAACCGCACTGGACCACCGACAGATTCACTTCGATATATTGCATGCCGTACCGCTCCAGACTTTCCCTTGTAAAGAAACGACAGACCTTATCAAACACGATCTCGCCCAACGCCAGAATCTTACCGTTCGCTTCCGCCACGGAAATAAACGCCCCCGGCGGCACCAGATTTCCCTCGCGGTCCCGCATACGGACCAGCGCCTCAGCGCTCACAAACTTCTGCTCTTTAGTGGAAAAGATAGGCTGATAAAACACTTCGATCCGATTTTCTTCCATGGCTTCTTCAAGCATCTGCTCCATGCGCTTCTCCTGACGCATCTGCTCCACGAACTCGCTGTCCACCCGCCTAAAGTTTGCAGCTCCATGATCGCGGCTCTTCCATCTCGCATACTGCATCAGAGAAACCATCTCCTGGTAATCGTTCACCAGCGTGTTATCCGGCAAATAGGTATACTCCGTCTGCGCCACGCCGCCGAGTTCTCTTCTCCCGTACTCCACAAAACTCCTAACTTTCTCCACGGTATTATCGGCATCTGACAATTCCTCTAAGATCAACCATACCTCGTCATCTGCCATTTTAAATACTCTGGTGTGCGCAAGCTTCGGCAGTCTCCTGGCAAAGGCCAGCATCACCGCCTGCTCCTTTGCCCCGTCGTCATCCTGAATGAGCCCCAGATTCCACCAAACGGACATAACCGCAAATTTTTTCTCGCTGTTATAAAGTTTTCTGGCATAGAGCAGCAGTGCGTCATGATTATACATCCCGGTGACCCGGTCCGTCAGATACTCCGGATTTTCCAGCCGGAAAAAGATCACCAGCACCCCCAGTGCACCCGCATACCCCACAAGCAGAAGCTGATTGTTCAAAAACTGTGTCAGTGCCGCCGCAAACCACAGTCCCATCCAGATCAAGATCACCTGGGTTCTTCTGGGATTCCCCTGCTTGCGCTTTCGGATCGTGAAAATGATATTGGAGATGACATAGCTTCCCGCAAAAGCATAAGTCGAGAGTACGGATGGTCCCGCCGTGTACACCACCCTTCCCATCTTATATACGCCAATCGAAAGATTAGCGATGACGATACACTCCACCAGAAAAGCTCCGCATCCGATGAATATGATCTTTAGAAGTTTCTTTTGCCCGCTGTACACATCCGCACATTCATATAAAAAGCCCAGCAAGGCTACCAGTACAAGTGTCATCAGATAAACTTTGCAGATTGCATAGACGATCATCCTATGATCCTTCATTAATCTGACGATCGCCCAGATAGAGAACATATCAAAAAAAATACATACCAGCATTCCCACCATTAATATCTGAAACGCTATCTGCGTACCAAGCCGGAGAGATTTATATCTTGCGTAAAATGCGATCATAATAGCAATCAGAATAATGCCGCACATCTGCGCTTGTATATTCATTGTCTCACTTCTCCTTTTTTCACTTTGCCCGATTTATTCCGGCATATCTCCAAAACCGCATTATGACAAAAACGGAATCATCTCCCGTACTGAGGAAAAAATCAAATGCGGCCTGACTTCGGATGCCTCCACATCCTCAAGTCCTGCCTCGCCGCTCAAAACAAGCACACTTTTCAGGCCATGATTTCTGCCCGCCGCGATATCCGTGTAAAGCCTGTCACCCACCATCGCAATACGGCTCCGCTCTGCATTGACCCTTGTAGTCAAATATGTAATGATATCCTCGTTGGGTTTTCCGATCACCCGGTCAGGATAGCGGAAGGCGGAAGCATGAATGAATGCGTGAATCGCCCCGGCATCCGGGATAAAGCCATCCTCTGTCGGGCAGTTATAATCCGGGTGGGTAGCCAGATAAGGAAGTCCCGCCCGCACAAAGTCGCACACTTTGCACATCTTGCGATAGGTAAGTGACGTGTCAAAAGCCGTCACAACCACATCGGGGTTCTCCTCTTCCAGACGGATTCCGGCCTGTATAAACTCCTCTCTCAACAGTTCGTTTCCCAAAAGGAATACCCTCTTGTCCGCATAGTGTTTTTTCAGATAATGAATCGTTGCCTGTCCCGAGGTAACGATCTTTTCCTCTCCCACCAAAAGACCCATCCGTCCAAGCTTCTCCACATAGACTGCCGCATTTTTTGAGGAATTGTTTGTCACAAAGACATAACTTCTCCCGGTGGCTTCAATACGCTCCAGAAAATCCCTCGCGCCGTCGATCCACCGCTCTCCCAGATAAATGGTTCCGTCCATATCCAGTGCGAAACAATCCACCTGTGAAAGGATGGCTTCCGAGTCTTCGTTTACAATGGGGATCTGTGTCTGCATAATCGTATCCTATTCCTCCGGCTTCACTCGCTTGTGGGCATTATACACAGTAAGTATATCATTTATCCCCTGTTCTCTGCAATACTCTGCTGTTTCTTCATCTCATCCAGAATCCTGCATATTTTGCCGCCGTACCCCTGTCCGGAGGCCCAGCCTTTTCCCTGCGGATTCTCCTTCTGTCCGAGCCACTCCACATAGGGTGCACAGCCCTTTTCCACATAGGCATATCTGGGATCAACACAGACATTCTTAAGTTCCTTTTTGCTCGCATAGGCTTTCAGATGCTGTATCTGCGCCCGCACTCCCTCCTTCATAGTCTTAAAACTGTACCCTTTTTCGCCTTTTGACGTAACACCCATACCGCAGAAATTATTTTGATCCAATGTCACCGCAGAGCCGGCAAAGGTCAGATTTCCGGTTTCCAGCATTGCCTGAGCTGCCGCTATGTCGCCCCGCACACCTTCATAGTTTCCTTCTTCTATATAGGTATCTGCAAGCTGCCCTGCGTACCAGGCTGCAGCAGGATTTTTACTGACGATATATGCCTCGATCTGATCCGCGTTTACCTGCGTGCTCCCCATAATGCGCGTCTTATGCCTGTCATCCGTTTTTCCGCCTTTCAGCATTTCGCTAATAATCTTAAGGATCGCGAAGAGCAGTTCCCTAAATAGACCAATCCAGTCAATACCTCTTCCTACAGCCTCCTTAAATCCCTCCCAGGTATGCCGTGTCGTATTATGTACATAGGGCGCGGGACATATCTTTCCCGTCACATCATAGTGGCGCAGCACATTGGAGGCAGGCACACCATATTTCATCATCAGATATCTGGTCAGCTCCACTGCAGCCTCCACCGTGGCATCCTCAAAATACCAGTCCTTGTCATTCGCATTTTTATGGCTTTGATCCTTTTTCCGCACACATAACTCAATCCCTATGCTGTTGGCATTGCGGCATTCCAAATGCTTATAGCGCTTTGCCCCGCAATGCCAGGCAATGTTTTCATCCTCCACGCTCTGCCAGATCTCTCCCTCGTGTCCCACAAAATAATGCGCCGATCTGTTTCTGTTCCCACCCGCTAAATACTGGCACTGCTTCTCCGCCGTGCCTAAGCTGCCCGTATAGTGGATGACGATATAGCGGATGCGGGACACGTCGCCCTTTTTGAAATTATACTTGCTTATCATCATGTTGATCGCTCTCATAGTTTCCTCCTTACGGCTTAGCTTTTGATCTTACCCTTCCTATCAAACAAAAGGTGGCGCTCCACCGCCCTGTTGTCATTCACAATTATGGTGAAAATACCGGTCAGTTTCCTCGAGGAACGGCCTCCAATATTTCTCCTTAAAATCCTCCAGACATTTATTGTAATCCAGCTCTGTCCAGTTATCCAAAGCTACGTTCCTCCTGTGTTGATACTGGAAGATAAACGCCGTAAATACCAGTCCTTTGACCATATTCAGACCACCGTCCGATGCCATATACATCTCCCAGAAATCATAGGAGAGACCGGGATTCCCCAATATCTGCGGATCGTCATTAGAGAGCACACAGGGCACTCCCAGCTTCATGAGCATCAGCGCATAATGGTTTCTGATATCCGGGAAATACCGAAGCATCTGATTGCTGATCGGACACACTTCGAGCACCGGCGCTTTGAGAGAGGCGTCATAGGCGCCTGCCTGATAGCACGTCTGCACGCCCGGATATTCCAGCATCTGAAAACCATGGCCCATCCGGCTTCTGCAGACGATCTTCGCATCTATGATATTCTCCTGCTCCATCCAAAGACTTTCTCCCGCATGGAGCATCAGCTCGATGTTTTCCGCCCTCAAAACGCCGTCGAGTCCGTATTCCTCTCTCTTCTCCGCAAAAAATGCGCCTTCTCTGCTTTTTTCCGGATATCCGCTCATGGTCTCCCCATAGAAGATATCCTGATAATACGTGTAGCTGGCCCTTCCGCGATCCTCCTCGCTGACAAAATCGAAACCCTTGATCAGATTTCCATATGGCCCCAGTTTCCAGGCGATCGCCGTATCTGCTTTTTTCATCAACTTTATCCTGTCCTGCTCGATATCGGCATTCAAGTCTCTCCTGGCGCACAAGATCACGCCAAGCTCCAAATCTCCATACGGCAGTTCCCATCCGTATTGCCGGCTCTTTTTCCTGTAATCTTCGACTGCCGCTGCCTTAGCCTCTGTCAGCGCATCCAAAAAGTCCGGAGACTGATCCAGTATGACATCATGTTTCTCTTCCTTTTCTGCCAGCTTAAATTCCTCAAAGCCGCAGCGGAGTTCCACATAATCGATTCTGTCCCGGAGACATTCCAGGAAAAACCGGCGATGGTATTCCACATAGAAATCTCTGTTGCCAAACAGCTCCGATGTCCGCATAAAGATCTTATTGAACTCATCCCAGATATATCTTGCATCGTCCGTGTGTTTCCCCACGGTCAGCCATCTTTTCAGCACATCCTTCCTGTGACTGCCCTGTAAAAAATCCTGCAGCGGCTCGGCAGCGCAGGGATTTTCTCCTTCCGTCGGTGCCTTGTAGGTCATCTTTCCCATCTGAGGTCCCTGTGTCGCAATATAGATTTCCTGTCCTTCCCACTTCTCCAAAAGATCCATCAATCCCTCCACAGAGAGCGCAGCAGCACTGTGAACATGAAGCAGCCCGCATTTGGGCATCGCGGAAAACATTGTCATGATAATGTCGCCAAACGCATTCCCCTGCTCCTTATAATCTGCAAACGCAACACTGCTCGGATAAGCAATGATACCTTTTTCATAATCCTCCCGATAACTGCTTTTTGCCGCCTTCATATGCTCCTCCAAACGGGCTTCCAGCGCTTCCTCCCTTTCATCACCTGCTGCGAGACGAGGCCATTTCTTATAAAACCACTGCCCTTTATCATGGATCAAGAGCAGATTATTCTGTATCACCGCCTCCATAAGTCCTCGTTTTACATAATCATCATTCTGTAATATCATATTTTTTTCCTCCATTTATTGAAAAGAAAAACCGGCAGTCCAATCGTCCTGCCGGTTCTCTTTGGACAGTATACGCCTCTTACTCGTCGGCCGCTTCCCATGTATTATCGGGTGTAAGCCTGATAGATCTCTCATACTGGTTGACCGGGAATTTGATCTCATACCTCTGGGTCATACGGTTGAGGTCGATCACCTCACCCTCCTCGAAATCACCGAACGCGATCCAATACTTCGGATGCGGCGCGAAGGTGTACTGAAGGTTGGGATCCGCAGGTCTCGCAAACGCAGGATTTCCGGACATACCGATACCGATGGATACCTTGCCGGCCGGAATGGAACCGTCGCATCTGATCCCCAGCTTGCCCTGGGTCGTCTTGTGATCGGAATCCACGAAGTGATACGCGCCCTTTTCCCGCTTGAAAGCGATGGAGTTCTCACTGGTATTCGAAGGATCCGCTTTACGCACTTCGGATGCGTGGAATACCACACCGGGCTCCAGTGTTCCCTCTTCGCACCATGCGAAGCTGTAATCCACATTCCAGCCGAACTTTATCATGGTTCCGGGATGTGCCTTCTTGCTGAACCATACCAGAGACCGGATATCCTCATCCTGCTCCTCATAGGTCTGATAGATGCAGAAATCTCCACAGGATGTTCCCTGATGGTCTACATTAAGTACATAAGGTGTTGCCATAATTCATTTCCTCCATTTTGGTTTATTTTTTCAAACATGTTTGCAGCTGCGCTTCCTGTCTGATGAAGCCAGTCTAGCATATAGACCCGGAAAGTTTCCGTAAACAAATCGGAAAGTTATCGGAATCCTTTCAGTTTCCTGCTGTAGTAGAGCGCCTTTTCCTTATTTCCCTGTTTTTCATAGTGGGCTAAGAGTCTGCCGAGCACTTCATAATATGCCATGTCATAGACAGCCTCATAATCCTCCACCCACTCATAGCTGTTTTCAAATAAAAGCGGAGCCGTATAAAGCCGTTCCGCACGTTCCCAGTCCTCCACCTTCTTACTGTCGAGACACTTGACAAACTCCTGCAGATCCAGCTCTATCAGCTCCGTATCCAGATAAATCTCTTCCCTGTATATTGCAAGCGGCAGCTCCATCCCCTCTTTCTCCTGCCATCCGTTCAGAAACGCGCACACTTTGTACAAACTGTCCCGTGCTTTGCCTCGTTCCGCCTCCGGCCACATAAGCTCTTCCAGCATTCTCTTCCTGACCGCCTTTCCTCCGCTGCAGCAAAGATAGGATATCAATTCCTCCGCTTTCCTGTTTTTCATCGGATGATAACGCCCATTCCCATAAATGCTGAATTTGCCGAAACACTCAATCCGTACACCAATTTTTTTTCACCCCTGTCATACTCTGCGTCAGGATGAGCGGTGTCAGCAAAATGCCCGTCTGTGTGATACTGCAGTCCAGAATATCCTGCTCCCGGATTGCAAATGCTGCCATAGCCCGTGCGGGGAGAGATATCATCCCTCCGTTTTTCACTTGTACTTTCATTTCATTCCCCCTTTACGTATTGTATCCCGCCATACCGAATATTCCGCATCAACAGCGGATCATACTCCTCTTTTTCACCTCCTGTCCTTATTATCCAATTCGGCATTTGCAGTTTACATAAATTGTATTACATATCGTAATCTTTCGTCAAGTTTTTTACCTGCACATGCTCTTCCCTTCTTCCTCTTCGGGTGTTATACTCTATAGTAAGAACGAATATTCCGTTGACTGTGAAAGGAGCCGTCCCTATGAAAGAACAACTCTACACCATTCCCTTAAACGACGCCATGAACGCTCAGGACGAATGTCCCTTCTGCTTTATCGAGCGAAACGTGGAACAGGATCTTTTAGACTTTGTCTTAGGCTCCGGCTCCTCCTACATGGAGAGTGATGTCAGGGAGCAGACGGACAAAGCCGGCTTTTGCAGAAATCACTTCAAAAAAATGTTTGATTACGGCAATACGCTGGGAAATGCCTGGATTTTAAAGACACACTATCAGAGAATGAACCGTGAGCTCAAGGAACAGATAAAATCTTTTAAGCCCGGTAAAACCTCACTGAAGGATATGCTGAAGAAGCAGCCCGTCCGCAGCAATCCCATCGGTGTGTGGGTTGCCGAAAAAGAAGCTTCCTGCTATATCTGCAATCGCTATGCAGACACCTATGACAGATACCTCGACACCTTCTTTGTCATGTACAAAAAAGATCCTGAATTTCGTGAGAAAGTAAAGAACAGCAAGGGCTTCTGCCTTCACCACTTCGGTGACCTGTGCGAAGCTGCAGACAGCCGTTTAAGCGATAAGGAAAAGGCCTCTTTTTATGAGATGATCTTCCCGTTGATGGAACAGAATATGGAACGTCTCGCCGAAGACGTTTCCTGGCTGGTAGAGAAATTTGATTACCGCAACAAAGACGCCGATTGGAAGAATTCAAGAGACGCCATCCAGCGCGGTATGCAGAAGCTAAAGGGCGGTTATCCCGCCGACCCGCCATATCAGGCAAACAAATAACTTTCGCAATTTCCTATAAATGAAGGAAACAGGAGGCTTTCTTCTAAAGAATGCCTCCTGTTCCTTCTATATCCAGGCTGATTCGCCTATTCGTTCATGTAGTCGTCACTGTCATCCTCTTCTTCATCGTCGTCGTCAAAGAACTCTTCCACTTTCTTTGCGCCCCCCACGACTTTGTCTGTCGCCTCGGCCTTCTCCGCCTGAATGCCTTCCTTAAAGACATCCTTCACCTCTTCCTTCAGGCTTTCCTCCGCCTTGTTCAGATCCAGATCGACATAATTGCGGTCGGAATCGTTCTCATTCAGATTCTCGTCAAAATTATCGAAATCGTCATCATCATAAAAATCATCATCCATGAGCGCATCCCTGCCCTTTAGGTAGTAATACGCCCCTCCCGCTACGGCGCCAAGAGCCGCTGTCACCAACAATAATTTACCAAATTTTTTTGCCATCAGTGTTCTCCTTTCACCGTATCTGTTATTATATATATTAATACTATTTTGCGAAAATGAAAAGAGAATATGTATAAAAAAACAGAAAACTTTACTAAATCCGCATTTTGACCACAACATCTTGTGCCAAAAAATTTTGTCGAAACTAGTTTCCCGCATAACATTGAATCCCTTTCGGTATTGTGTTATAGTAAAATCTGACCGAAAAGGTCAATTAACGTAGAATTAGGGGAAGTTATGAACGAAAAATTTTTTGATCTGAAAAAAGAAAAACAGGACCGCATGATCAATGCCGCCTTAAAGATATTTGCTCTGGGTGGCTATAAGCATGCCAGTACAGATGACATCGTAGGTGAGGCCGGAATCAGCAAAGGATTACTATTTCACTATTTTGGGAGTAAGCTCGGCCTTTACAGCTTTCTCTATGACTACAGTGTGCGCTTTATGAAACTGGAGTTGACCGGTGCTGTCTCCTCCACGGAGCAGGATTATTTTGAGATCCGCAGGCTGATGGAATACGCCAGGCTGCAGGTCCTCAAAAATTATCCCTATATGCAGCAGTTCTTAAATCGCTGCCGCCGCGAAGATGTGAGCGAGGCGCTGGTCGCTATTGAGCGGCAGAGAAACGTACTGAGCGACGTACAGGCCGTTCTGAAAAATCAGGCTGACCGCTCGCGTTTTAAAACAGAGGTGGATTACGAGAAACTGGATCAAATGCTTACCTACACCCTCAACGGATTAATGAACGCGCATTTTGAAGACGCTTCCTTCCATCCCGATATGCTTTACGACGAGAGCTGCGCCTATCTGAATATGATGAAAACACTGTCTTACCGGTGATTGTCGCTCGGCAGCATTCTCCCTGAAATGATTTACTCTGTCGCATTTTTCAATATAAAAAAGTCCGGCTTACTGCCAGACTTTTTTTAATCTCTCTATTCCTTCCCGAATTTCCGTCTCCGACAAGCTCCCATAACCAAGAATCAGAGTTGCCGGTTCTTTTGTCTCTCCCGCCGCTGAGCCGCTCTCATTCATGCGGAACGCGCCCATGCCGTAAACCTTTACATCCGCTGCCGCTGCCGCCCGAACCAGACTCTCTTCGTCTCTGCTCCTTTTGTCAGCAAGCAGAACGTGAAGCCCGGCATTTTCACCGCTCACGGTAAAATCTGATTCCCAATCTCTGATTTCCCCCAAAAGCAGATCGTGCTTCGCACGGTATACTTTGCGCATTTTATTCAGGTAACGTTCGAAATAGCCGTCACGGATAAATTCATTTAAGATCGTCTGATCGATCCTGGATACCGTGGAGGAAAAGAAACTGCACTCCCTGCGGTACTTTTCCAGAAGCGGATAGGGCAGCACCATATAGCTGACCCGGATTGCGGGAGCAATCGATTTGGAAAAGGTACCCAGATAGATCACGCGGCCCATAGAGTCCGATGCCTGCAGAGACGGCAGCGGCTTTCCTTTATAACGGAACTCGCTGTCGTAGTCGTCCTCGATCAGATATCGTTCCTCCCCCGCAGCAGCCCAGCCAAGAAGCTCCATACGTCTTCCGATCGGCATAGATATTCCCGTGGGATACTGACGTGAGGGCATCACATAAGCTACCTGGGCGCCGCTCTCCCGCAGCCTGTCCACACGGATTCCCTTCTCATCCATGGGAATCAGCGAGATCGGATAGGCAAAAGAGCGGAATATCTGATAGGCTCTCATATAAGTCGGGTTCTCCATAGCCACAGGAACATGACGTCCCAGCAGTTTTTCCAGCAAAAGAAGCAGGAAGTCGTTCCCTGCTCCGATGATAAGCTGCTCCGGCTCACATTTTACGCCTCGGGAGCCATGCAGATAGCGGCAGATCGTCCTCCGAAGTTCCTCATCCCCCTGAGGCTCTCCCAGAGCAAACATTCGGCTCTTGGCATCCACCAGAATGCTTCTGGTGATCTTCTTCCATGTGGCATAGGGAAAATGCGCCATATCGATGGCCGTCGGAGAAAAGTCATAGCGAAAAGCATTGACCGGCTCTTTCCCGGACGGCCGTATCTTCTCCTCCGCTGTTATCCCGACATCGTAAAGCCCTTCGGTGGCATTCACAAAATATCCGCTTCTGGATCTTGCCGTCAGATATCCCTCCGCTACAAGCTGACCATAAGCCATATCCACCGTAGTTCTGGATACTTGCAGAGAATCCGAGAGGAATCTGGCTGAAGGAAGCCTCTCTTCCGGCAAAAGGTTCCCTGTCCTGATTTCCTCTCGGATATACTCATAAAGCTGCTCATATAAGGTTTTACCGCTCTTTTTCTCCAACCGAATTCGAATCGGCAACTCTCTCATGGCTGTCTGCGCTCCGCTATTTTCTGGCAGCGGCGTTCTTTTCCTTAATCTTCTTCATCAACATTTCCTTCACGTCTCTGGCTTTATCCTTCATACGGGGATTGGCCGTCTTGGAGGTGATAAGACCCGTGATCAGGCGGCTCGCCACATCGTACTGCTCGAAACGCATAGCTGTCACCGAGATCAGGAAGTCTACCGTAGGCTCATCCATGCCGCACATGGGGAAGCTCTCCGTCTGTCTTGCTGCAAGGAAGCCTTCCAGTGCATTTCGAAGGAATTCGTCCTCCTCCTCCTGACACTTTTTCTTCTTCTCTTCGTAGCCCTCTTCCTCCGGATCCAGATGCTCCGCCTGCCCTCTCAGAAGCCAGGCTGTCTTCAAACAGATATAAGCCTTCTCGCTGGCCTTCGTCTGCTTTACGATCGCATTGGCAAGCGCCATTTTATAACGCTCCAGCGCTTCCTCGTAAGTGTAGGTCTCCGCTGTCTCCTTCTGGGGTTTAAAATTTGCGGAGATTGCCTTCTGAATATTCTTTGCCTGCGGAGAAGTCAGATACTTAAAAAATCTGCTCAGGGCTGCATAACCGCAGGACGGACACATGATCACATCATACTTTAAAAGATCGATCTGCTCATACCTGGGGCGCAGATCAAGATCACTTCCCGCCAGCTTCGCTTTACCGATCTTGACGGTTCTCGCCTTGAATTCTCTATCACAGAGCGGACAGTTAAAGGACTTGTCAAAAAGGAAATCCTGTTCCTGCACTACATGCGAACCGGACTCTCCGCCCTCACCTTCCTCCTCCTTTTTGGACGTCTCATAGAGATTCATCCCTTCCAGATTACTTAATCCAAATTGCTCTAAGCCTGACAACAGTCCTGCCATGTTATTAACCTCCCCAAATTTTATATCATTCTATGCAGTACAGCTTCGAAAAACTTTCGGTTTTACTTTCTTGTATATTTTATCCTATTTTTCTGATTTCGGCAATACATAGGAGCTCTTAAGTGATACAATTCTGTTAAAAACAAGTTTTTCCGGTTTAGAATCCCTGCAATCCACACAGAAAAATCCCTGTCTGACAAACTGGAAACTCTCGTAAGCCTGCGCATCCTTCACCGACGGCTCGATCCGACATTCCTTAAGCACCGTCAGGGAATTGGGATTTAGGTTCAGGCTGCCGTCCTCATTATAAACGCCCTTCTCCTCGTCGATGATATTCTCGTAGAGCCGAATCTCAGCCTGTACGGATTCTGCGGCCGATACCCAGTGGATGGTCCCCTTTACCTTGCGGCCGTCCGGGCTGTTGCCGCCCTTGGATGCCGGGTCGTAGGTGCAGTGTACCACCGTCACCTTACCTGTCTCGTCCTTCTCATAGTCCGTACACTTCACAAAGTAGGCGCCCATAAGACGAACCTCATTGCCCGGGAAAAGTCTGAAATATTTCTTCGGCGGCTCTTCCATGAAGTCCTCCCGCTCGATATAAAGCTCTCTGCCAAAGGGCACTTCCCTGGAACCCAATGCCTCATTCTCCGGGTTGTTGACCACAGGCAGATACTCCGTCTCCCCCTCCGGATAATTGTCTATCACCAATTTGACCGGATCAGTCACTGCCATGATCCGAGGCCGTTTCATTTTGAGATCCTCTCTGATACAGTATTCCAGCATGGAGTACTCCGCCGAAGAATTTGCCTTGGAGACACCACAGAGATCCACGAAAAGGCGGATCGATTCCGGGGTAAAGCCTCTTCTCCGGAGCGCGGCGATGGACACCAGACGGGGATCATCCCAGCCGTCCACAATGCCGTCCTCCACCAGCTTCTTAATATATCTCTTTCCTGTGACTACATTGGTCAAATACATCTTGGCAAACTCGATCTGCTTGGGCGGCTGTTCATACTCAAGTTCTGTCACCACCCAGTTATACAAAGGCCTGTGATCCTCAAACTCCAGCGTACAGATGGAGTGGGTGATTCCTTCAATGGCGTCCTCTATGGGGTGTGCATAATCGTACATGGGGTAAATGCACCATTTGTCTCCCGTATTCTGATGAGACAGATGCGCCACACGATAAAGAATCGGATCACGCATATTGATATTCGGAGAGGACATGTCAATCTTCGCACGCAGGGTCTTCTCCCCGTCTGCGTATTTCCCTTCCTTCATCTCCGTAAAGAGCCTTAAATTCTCCTCAATGCTCCGCTCCCTGTTGGGATCGTCGCGTCCGGGCTCCGTCAGCGTCCCCCGGTATTCCCGCATCTCATCCGCAGTCAGGTCGGAGACATAGGCCTTTCCCTTTTTGATCAGTTTGAGCGCTCCCTCGTACATCTGGTCGAAATAATCGGAAGCAAAAAACAGCCGGTCCTCAAAATCCGCTCCCAGCCATCTCACGTCGGCCTTGATGGACTCCACAAACTCACTTTTTTCCTTGGTAGGATTCGTGTCATCAAAGCGCATATTGAATTTGCCGCCGTATTTCTCTGCCAGACCGGAATTTAGAAGAATACTCTTCGCATGCCCGATATGCAGATACCCGTTTGGCTCCGGCGGGAATCTGGTGTGCACCGTATCGTAAACACCCTCCGCCAGATCTTTCTCGATAATCTGCTCTATAAAATTCTTAGACTCTCTGGATTCCACGTCCGCTCCCTCCCTCTGTCTCAAAAGGGCAAAATCCCACACTGTGGAATCTTGCCCTATCCCTGTATCTGTGTTCAGCAGTCTGTTCTATATTTCATTACCCTTTGACAATTGACCGGTAAGTCAATCTTCCTCATCATCCACTGCTGCCGCAACGCCGGAAACCACTGCTGACACTACGGAAATCACAACAGGAATGATCACTACCACAACAAAACCAC
Organism: Lachnospiraceae bacterium; assembly: GCA_029067085.1. GTDB lineage: Bacteria > Bacillota > Clostridia > Lachnospirales > Lachnospiraceae > UBA3282. The sequence goes on from JAIEFE010000015.1 coordinate 419,197, forward strand.
CCAATAACAATGTAAATCCCATACTCCTATTCCTCCTTGCCAAACCGCTCTGTCGGCTGTACAAATCTACCTATATATTATACACATTTTAAGAAAAACTGCAAGACCCGACGCGGAATGCCAAATCCGTACGGAGAATGCCTCATCAGAAGTTTTTCTCCCACGCCTCCTGATAATTCCAATAACTGCTGTCGCCCAGCGCTTTCTTTGCCAGATCCACGGTCTCCTCCAGAGAATATAAGGGGGACGTATAAATTCTGCCTCCGTTGTGCAGATACAAAGTCTGCGATGCAGCATCATATGCCAGATAACCACGGATATAGGAACGTTTGCTGTACATCTGTCCCTCTCGCATGTCTATCTGGTAAGCATCGCCGCTTCCACACAGAAAGCCAAAATCCGCTCCCTCTGCCGCTTCATACCGCATCATCATCGCAGAAAGCCCTTCATATTTGCCGCGCCCGCCACAGAAATCGACATCATCCCCGGTATCCCAGTTCACAAAATAAATAAGTACCCTTCCGTCTTTATAGACCAGATAGAGATCATCGTCATCCTCGTCAAAGAAGATGGTCTCCAGATATTCCACATCCATACCGTCAAGCAGCGGATCAATATAGACGCCTTCTTTTCCCATCTCATAAAAGAGAAGGCTGTCCGTCTCCTTCGAGGCCACCGCATAAAAAGACCGTCCGTTGCACACAGCCGTGATACCGTCCGAGAGGGCCTCTTCATAGAGCAATTCCCCGTCCGAAAGCCGATATCCGTACAATGTGTAATGATCCTGCATCGAAAGCACCCCTGCATTCCGGTCTATGCCCAGATACTCCATTCCATTGTCTTCAAAGGCCACCGTTCGCAGGACGTTCCCGTTCGCAGAATCTATGATATGGTACGCATCCCGGGTGACAACCAGAAGTGACTCTGTTCCGTCTCCGTTGAAGTCACCAAAGGCCATCGTCTCACAATAGGCCGTATCTTCAAAAGTCCACATCAGCTTTTTCTCTGCCGTATCGAACATCTCCACACAGGTAAGAAATTCATCATCGAGCCTTGCCGCCGCCAGAAGCTTTCCGTCCGCTCCAAGCCGCGCCATTCTGTAAGTTTCCTCTCCCTCGTGGAATACCTCCGTTCCCTCGCCGCACATCCTCCGATACACCGTGATACGATTGCTGTTATAGGGCAGTGTCACACAGTAGCCGTCTCCCATGGCAAAATCTTTCACATTAGAAGAAGTACAGTCGGAAAAAGTTACCCCCGTCATATCTTCCATACGCTCCGTGTCAAGATAATGCCACTCTCCGTCCCTTGTAAACGCCATAAAATCATCTGTATTCGTATAAGAGCCGGTCTTAACGACCTCCGTTCCAAAAGAAATGGTATCGATCAGCGTCCCGTCCCTTCTGTCAAGCAGCAGGGCCTCACCGTACTTCTGACACAAAAGATAACTGCTGCCCTCCTTGCGTGCAAACCCCACATCGTAGAGCCAGTTGCCTGATACCTCAAAGCTCCACAGCAGTTTTTGACCAGATAAGTCAAATGCCTGAAGTCTGCCTCCTGTCGTGGCGGTGGTTACCGATGAATTCGATCTTTCACTGTAGTTGCTGGTCACATAGAGCAGATCAGCGCCATGCTGATAGCTGCCATCCTCCAGACAAAGACTCCCTATATATTCATGATCAATCGGATACAGAGAAACCTCCGGCTTCTCTCCCGTATCCGCATGATATTCCAGCACCGCGATCCGCTTGCCACTGCTTCTCGACACAAGCTCCAGTGCCACCAGGATCCTTCCGTCCTCAGTGACCATCTGTTCCGACTCAAAGCCATTCTGGGCATACAAACCTTCCTCCAGCTGCTCCCACTGCAGTCTGTCTGCTGTTTTCCCGTCTGCGCCCACAAGATAACACCCTTCCCTTTCCACCACCAGGAAAACTTCCTTCTCCGGTATGGGAACCACACCCTCATAGGAGACACAGGGATAGGTCTTGATCTCTTTCGTCTCCAGATTCTGCACACAGATCTCCTCTTCCTGAGAGATCTCATTTTTCTGCGGGTACAAGATCCGATCCTCCGACAAAAATCCCGCCTGACACTCCCAGGATAAGTTCACACCCTCCGGTCGAAAGGATACCATATTACTCTCATGCAGGCTCTCCCAGACAGTCAGTCTGCCGGAATCACCCAGAGCCATCACTCTGCCGCCCTCCGGTGAAACCTTCATAAAACGAATGATGCTCTGTGCCTCCAGAATCCGATCGGGCTTGATCCGTGTATCGTTCTCATACAGATACAGAAGCTCCGTCAGGGAATACATAAGTTGCGACGGACAGTCCGCCGCCATCTGCTCCTCGTTATCGGCTTCCGACATATAATTCTGATAGGCCATGACGCCCTCCGCCAAACCAAGCATGCGATTTCCTTCTTCCAGAAATCCGAGGGCTTCTCTGGCATGGGCCTCCGTGACCCTGATGCGGGATTCTTCGTACTGCGCCTCTATCACTTCTGACTGTTCATAGATGAGCCGGGCATTTTCCTGGATCTGCCGGCTCTGATGCTGTATTTTCAATGCCGCAGCAGTACTGACCAGCCCGATCAACAAACATATCACACTCGCCGACACAGATGTCAATATGACTTTTCGCATTCTCTGCTCTCTATGCCGCTGCTTTAAATCGTCATAACTGCAGCTAAACATAGGCGCCGCAAGACGAAGCAGTTCACTTTTTATTTTCCTGCGTATTTCCCTGTTTGTATTTCCACGCACATCCGCTGCCAGCGGTTCCACGGGAACCCTTTTAGAAATGACACTACCGTCAGTTTGATATTCTTTCTCCTCCCGAAAAAGCAATTCCTCCGGAAACGAGGTCTCCGGTTCTCCCTCCACCAAAACCGCCAGTACATGCTCCCTGTCATGCATTTGGATAAAAGTCTCTATCTCCTTGCGGCACCACATTGACTCATTCAGTCTGGGTGAACAGATGACGATCAGGTACTCAGAATGCTCCAGCGCCTCCGTGATCGGATCGGCAAGGTTGCTCACAAGAGGCAGTTCCTCCCTGTCTCGGAATACTCTGTGAATCCGGGTCTTGATCCGATTCTCATTGCTCTGTTCTTCTTTATGCCGCACCACACTGCGCGGCAGCTTAAAGCTTTCCAGATATTTATGCAGCGTCTGTGCCACAAAACTGTCCGGCTGTGTATGCCGGTAACTGATAAAGGCATCATACTGCCATTCCTGCGCTGTGGTTATATCTTTTCCTTCTTTTTTATTCACCTTTTTTTTCCTCATACGTCTTAAAGAAAATATCCCGCTCTACAACATAGATATCATGTTTATCGTCGCAGCGAACCGCCAGGTAATCTCCCGGCCTTCCCAGCATATACTTCTCCTCATCCCAGGCGGTAAAAATCTTGACCCTTTCAGTCAATTCTCTGGCATGTATATGCGTACCGCCACTCGCAATACAGATCTTTGCGTGGTCGATCAGTTTCATTACCTCTCCTGTAGAGCGGTTATGGATTGTCGGCTCATACAGAAGGCTGCACTGTTCATGATCCTCACATTCATGATAAGGTCTCTGCGTCGCCTCGTAAGTCCTGGTAAAGCGTTCCCGGCGGTTGGGATATACCTCCCCTTTGATTCCGACCATAATGATCAAATCCTCCTCCACCACCATATCCACGTCCCCTTCCAGCGTCCGGATCGTGATGGGTGTACCGAGCGGCAGCACTTCCTTTGCCACCACATAACCGAGCGGAATCGGCTTTTTCACAAAGGAGTGCATATCTGTCAGATCAATATCGTATTCTTTCGCATAAATGACCTGACAGTGATCGAAATAATCATTGAGTCGTTCGCTGAAAAAAGCTTCCGAATGCAGAGTCGGATAAGCATCCTCATAGAGTGTCATATTGATGAAACCGCCTGCCTTCTCCCGATGGCCGCCCCCGGAACCTACGCTCTCCGCCAGAAAAGCCGCCAGTTCATTCGCCTGAACCTCTTTCACACAGCTGCGGACAGAGAATTTATAACCGTCCCCGGTCTCATTGTAAACCACACAGCAATAAACTTCCGCCACCTGAATCAGAAAATCACTGATCAATCCCAGAATATTCGGATCACAGGGCTTGGACTTGATGATCGCATAGTTATAGTCATCGTTATAGATATACCGGATCATAGCCACCCCTGCCACTTCCATCTCCTGCAGGGAGAGATTGGAGTTGCGGAATAATGTGATCAGTGACTTATCCACGGGAACCGCTTCCCGCATATCCATATCCAGCGGATTAAATATCTCCGCAAATTGATTGGTATCCGTAAATAAGCCATAGTACAATGCCGTACCCAGCTTGATATCTTTTATTTCGTAACCGGCTCTGCACAGCATCTGCCACACCAGCGTGGAGCAGCTTCCCACATGAGGGTTGATCTCGCTCAGTTCTGCCTGTTCCGTCTCTATCTGATGATGGTCGATGACCGCCACCTGCTCCGTGGGAAACTTCACAACATTGCCTCCGCCGTACTGACAATCCACCGTGATCAAAAGTCCCGGCAGCTTTCCGTCTGACTGTGCCTGTGCATAAGCCGCCGCATTTTCTATATGTGTGATGGGAATATCCAGATGCTCCAGCATCAACAGCAGATTCGGTTTTTGTATCTTATTCCTGCCGCCGTAAATCAGATGAGCCCGTCTGCCTCTGGATTCAAAATAGCGGCAGAGTCCAAACCCTGCCGCTATGGCGTCCGCATCGGGATTATCGTGGCATTGTACTGTGATCGGATCATATTCTACAAGTTCTTCCAGCCTCATCTTACCCTTTTCTCCTTCCTGTTAATTTCGGTCAGGTTCTCCCGCATTCATATCCGTGTACATGTCAAGAAGTCCCACCGTTTCGGAGGCAGGCCTCCCGTAGACATTACAACATTTATGGGACACATTTTTGACCTCATCGCTCTCTTCATCAAAGGTAATACTCATGCGGTATACGCCCTGCTCAGATTCCGCATCCAGATGCCGCATGATCTCCTCGATCATATCTGCGTCCTTCTCCTTTTGCGTCTGCTCTATGCCCTTTTTCTTATCCATAGCCGTCTGCCCTGTGTCCTTTCTCTTATCCATAGCTGCCTGTATCCCCCTTAGAAACTGCTTTCCCAAAGTATTTGCGGCGGATATTACCAGAGATAATCCATGGCCGCTTCCCAGAGATAACCGTATTCCCGGTCAATCTTCTCAAGAATCTCGATCCACTCTTCCCCGTCCATATCAAAAAAAGCGGTTTTGGGCTTTGCAATTCTCTCCACACGCCTTGACAGGGGAGCAAGCTCGATCTTACCCCTGATCTTTAAAGCTTCCTCCCCGTCTATCTGGAGAATAACTTCATCCAGATCCAGATCAAAGCGTTCTCCTTTCTCTATATGGGAAAAATCTCCCGATGCCTCTAAAGCGATTTCATCTCCCTGAAGCCTGGCATTCGCCTTTGACGCAAAGCTGTTCTTTGGCGCATTATACGAAAGATCCCAGCCAAGCTTCATCGTTTCCTTTTTCCCATCATTTAAGAAGCTGTATTTCGCTTCCGATTCCATTCGATACTCGCCCTGCTCCAGACTGCGGACCACCTGCCAGAGAATCTCATCCTCTCTGGGCTTCTCTCCGGCCTTATTTTCAAAGAAGAGTCTTCCCTGCATTTTCTCAAGACTGTTCTCTCCTCCCAGGAAATAAATGTCGCCGTCTAAATGCATGGCCCCCTTGCAAAGGGAGAGCGGTTTTTCGAGACGAATACACCCGATCCTGTCCGTCCCGTCCATCTCCAGAAGAAAGCTGATCTTTTCCGGTCCTGAGACCACATCAAAATAACTCAAGATCCCCATGATCTCCTCGCGTCCAAAAACGGAGGCATCTACATAGTCATACAGAATCTGTCTGATCAGTTCGTTGAAATAAAGTCCGTCAAAACTGATCCGGTATGTATCCTGTCCGGCGGCTTCCATCATCATATGCCGGCGGCAGGCTTCTATTTCTCCGGCATAACGGTTTAAAAAAGCTTTTCCTACACCATCCTCATCCTCAAAAAACCAGGGCTGCGAGAACAGGTCGATTGTAAAATCATCCCCCTGTGCTTCGCCAAACATCCAGTCGTCCGCCCACATGGAACGATTATACTGTGCAAGCACATTCTCATTTTCCAGATACAGATCCTCCAAAAAGAGCTCCGGTATCGAAAAGCAGACATTTTCCCTGTCCGCGTAAATATCTACGTGCCCGAGCTCATAGTTCCTTATGCTGACAGCCGTCGAGGCGGACATCTCCTTATCTCTTCTGTCCTTCGCATAGACTGTGTCCACACCCACCGTAACTTCTCCAAAATAACTGTCGAACGTGACGTTCAACTTGGTATCCACCTGAGAGCCCTCGGTGAAGAGCATTCGACAAAGCGCTTCCGAGCCCAGTTTTTCTTCCATGGGATTTCTCAACGCCTGTGCCTCTTTCGCCAGCCTCATAAAACCCCTTCTGATTCGGTAAGATGCCGAATGCGTGTAAGAAAACCACAGGATAGCTGCGAGCAATGTAATTGCAGCGATCACAGATATAAGAATGATACGATTCCTCTTTCTGTGATCCGGCTGCGGCAGATAAGGCTGCATCAAGGGCCCGAAGCTTCTTGCCGGCGGCATTTGCGGTTGTATCTGATAGTTGTTCATGGTTTGTTCCTTTTCATTTTGTATTCACTCAAATTTATACTATCATATCTTTACACAAAACAAAATAACAAAATGCGGAAACATCCGCTTTCACAGACATTTCCGCACATCTTATATTTCATATCACGCTGAGGTTGCTCAATCTACCGAGGTTGCGTAGCAAACTCGAGATCGACGGAGCGCAAGCTACGCTCGATCGGTTATTTTGCAGCAGCGATCTCCGCCTTAAGAGCCTCTGTCAGCTTGGGAACGATCTTGTTCAGGTCGCCTACCACGCCGTAGTCAGCCACATCAAAGATCGGTGCATCCGCATCCTTGTTGATAGCGATGATGATATCGGATTCCTCCATACCTGCCACGTGCTGGATCGCACCGGAAATACCGATTGCGAAGTATACGTTCGGGCGAACCGTCTTACCGGTCTGGCCCACCTGCAGATCCTTCGGCTTCCAGCCGGAATCTACTACAGCACGGGAACAGCTTACGGTACCGCCAAGCACCTCTGCCAGATCCTCCAGAATCTTGAAGTTCTCCGGGCTGCCAACGCCACGGCCGCCGGATACCAGGATCTTCGCATCCATGATATCTACCGTCTCAGCCACAGACTTCACGATATCCATGATCTCCACATACTTATTGTCGGGAGTAAAGCCGGGATTGTACTCCTCCACATTTGCCTTTGCACCCTTGATCGGATCGATCTTCTGCATAACGCCTGCACGAACCGTTGCCATCTGAGGACGGTTGTAAGGACAAGCGATGGTAGCGATGGTGTTACCGCCGAATGCCGGACGGGTCATCAGCAGCTGGTTATGTAACTGCTCCTGTCCGGGAACTGCCTGTAACGGGAAATCACCGATCTCAAGAACGGTACAGTCTGCTGTCAGACCGGTAGCCACTCTCGCAGATACTCTCGGGCCCAGATCTCTGCCGATCGCTGTAGCGCCTACCAGCATGATCTCGGGTTTATACTTGTTGATGACAGATGCCAGCGCATGTGCGTAGGGCTCCGTTCTGTAATCTTTTAACTCGGGGTCATCTACCACGATAACCTTGTCTGCACCATATTCAGCAAGCTGATCAGCAAGACCCTTAACGCCTGAACCGATCAACACAGCCGTAACATCCGTACTTAAATCTTTCGCGAGGTCTTTCGCTTTGCCGAGCAGCTCGAAAGCGATGCTGCTGATCTCGTTGTCCACCTGCTGCGCAAAGACATATACACCCTTGTATTCTTCTAAATTCATTTTATACCTCTTTCTGCGCACTCGTTTTACGCGTATTCTTTATTAAATAACGTGTTTAACCTTCAACTTGTCAACGATGTAGCTTACCGACTCGTCGGGATCAAGGGAAACCTTCTCGCCGGCACCCTTTCTCACCTTATCGGAAGCCTTCGCGATCTTGGTCGGGGATCCCTTCAGACCCAGATTCGCATCGTCAACATCTTTCAGATCCGCTCTGCCCCATACGGTGATCTCCTGCTTGTAAGCATCAAAGATACCACCGGGTGTCATATAACGGGGCTCATTCAGCTCAGAAAGAGCAGTGATCAGACAAGGCATTTTAGCCTTAACCACATGATATCTGTCCTCATACTGACGCTCTACAATTACGCTGTCGCCCTCGATCTTAATATTCTGCGCGTAAGAAATAACAGGAATGTCAAGATGCTCGGAAATCTGAGGTCCAACCTGTGCGGTATCACCATCGATTGCCTGACGGCCGGTGATGATCAGATCATACTCCAGATTTCTGATCGCACCTGCAAGTGTGGTGGAAGTTGCCCATGTATCAGCGCCGCCCAGCACTCTGTCTGTCACAAGCACACCTTTGTCTGCGCCCATAGCCATCGCCTCGCGCAGAACCTCTTCAGCCTTGGGAAGACCCATCGTTACAACCGTTACCTCTGCACCATACTGATCCTTTAATCTGAGTGCCGCTTCCAGACCTGCTTTATCATCAGGGTTCATGATGGTCAGCATAGCGCCTCTGTCAAGAGTTCCGTCCGGATTAAACTTAACGCCGCCTGCGGTATCAGGAACCTGTTTCACACAAACCACAATTTTCATTGTATTTCTCTCCTTATTATTTTTTTGTCTATGCCAGCTTTATCGTAAGCCGGCACTCGAAAATACTACGTATTTTCTCGTTCGCGGTGCTGCGCTGCACCGCTCTTATAATTTGTCTTTCGCATCTGCTCCTGCAAGCAGGACATCTGCGCAATTCAAATTATAAGCCGTCTTACTTGAGCAGTGCGCCGGAAATGACCATTCTCTGCACTTCGCTGGTGCCCTCGTAGATCTCCGTGATCTTCGCATCACGCATCATACGCTCAACATCGTACTCTCTGATATAGCCGTAACCGCCGTGCAGCTGAACCGCCTTTGTAGTCACTTCCATAGCTACCTCTGCAGCGTAAAGTTTTGCCTTGGCAGCCTCAACAGAGTATACCTTCTGTGTAGCCTTCGCCATTGCAGCCTTGTACACTAACAGCTGTGCAGCCTCAACCTTGGTAGCCATGTCAGCAAGCTGGAACTGTGTGTTCTGGAATGCGCCGATTGCTCTGCCGAACTGTTTTCTCTCCTTCACATAAGCGATGGTGTTCTCCAGTGCACCCTCTGCCAGGCCCAGTGCCTGAGAAGCGATACCGATACGGCCGCCGTCCAGTGTGTGCATTGCAATGTTGAAGCCCTTGCCCTGCTGACCCAGCATATTGTCCTTCGGGATACGGCAGTCTGTGAAGATCAGCTCGTAGGTGGATGAACCACGGATACCCATCTTCTTCTCCTTCGTACCGAAGGTGAAGCCGGGAGTCCCTTTCTCCACGATAAATGCGGAAATCTCTTTCTGCATGCGGCCGCGCTTCTCAACCGTGCCTGTGATCGCAAAAATGACATAAACGTCAGCTTCTTTACCGTTGGTAATGAAGCACTTGGAACCATTTAATACCCACTCATCGCCGTCAAGCACAGCCTTGGTCTGCTGACCCTGCGCATCTGTGCCGGCACCGGGCTCAGTCAGGCCGAATGCGCCCAGCTTCTCGCCCTTTGCAAGGGGTACCAGATATTTCTGCTTCTGCTCTTCCGTACCGTAGGTCATGATCGGGTCGCAGCACAGAGAGGTATGTGCGGAAACGATAACGCCTGTGGTACCGCATACCTTGGAGAGCTCCTCTACGCACATAGCATATGTAAGAGGATCACAGCCCTGTCCGCCGTACTCCTTGGGAACAGGAATTCCGAGAAAGCCTAACTTAGCCATCTTCTCGACAGTCTCTCTCGGGAAAACCTCTGTCTCGTCCACTTCCTGAGCGAGAGGTTTTACTTCTTTTTCAGCGAACTCTTTGAACAGAGCTCTCGCCATTTCATGTTCTTTGCTTAAAGTAAAATCCATGATCTTTTATTCCTCCATGTTTTATTTTGTACAACTTAAAATATGATAAGCAGACTCGAAATGTTGTGCTTATTTCGAATAATCGAAGAAGCCAACGCCTGTCTTTCTGCCGAGCTTCTTCTCCTCCACCATCTTCTTAAGAAGCGGCTGAGGTGCATACTTCTCATCCTTTGTCTCATTGTAGAGCACTTCCATGATAGCCAGGCAGATATCCAGGCCGATCAGATCGCCAAGGTGCAGCGGTCCCATGGGATGAGATGCGCCGAGCTGCATCGCTACGTCGATATCCTCTGCGGAAGCGGTGCCTGCATCCAGCACACCGATTGCCTCGTTGATCATCGGGATCAGGATTCTGTTCACCACGAAGCCGGGAGCTTCCTTCACCTGTACAGGTGTCTTACCGATCTCTTCAGCGATCTTGGTGATCTTGTCCACCATATCCTGAGGGGTGTTCTCGCCTCTGATCACCTCTACCAGTTTCATTCTGTCAGCCGGGTTAAAGAAGTGCATACCGATCATCGGTCTGTCCAGACCCTCGCCGATCTTGGTGATGGAAAGGGAAGATGTATTGGATGCAAACATGCAGTCCTTCTTCACGATACCCATCAGCTCTTTGAAGATCGCCTGCTTAATATCCATCTTCTCAAGCGCCACTTCCACGATCAGATCACAGTCTGTGCAGATGCCGTTAAGACCGGTGGTGATCTTACCCATGACCTCGTCAGCCTTCTCCTGGGTGATCTTCTCCTTGCTTACCAGAAAGTTCATGTTTTTCTGAATTTTTGCCTTTCCGCCCTCGGCATACTCTTCCTTGATGTCACAGAGGCATACCTCATAACCGTCTGTCATGGCAAATGCCTGTGCAATACCGGAACCCATGGTTCCTGCACCGATAATACCTACTTTCATTGTAATTCCTCCTTACCTGCTTTTTATTTGTTTTGGAACGGCTCCTTCACCTTCTCCTTGTTCTTGTCAAGGAAGAAAGCCATGCCGTATTTCTGATCCTCTGTCTCGAAACAGTCACCGAAGAGCTTCTCCTCGATCACGATCGCTTCGTCCATGCCGACCTCAAGGCCGTCATTGATCGCCTTCTTGCAGTTGCGCACAGCGATAGGTGCATTCTTGGCGATGCCTGCTGCCATCTTCTCAGCCGCTGCCATCAGCTCTTCCTGCGGATATACCGCATTTACAAGACCGATTCTCAAAGCCTCATCTGCTTTGATATTTCTGGCGGTGTAGATCATCTGTTTTGCCATGCCGGGTCCTACGATTCTGGCAAGTCTCTGGGTGCCGCCGAAGCCGGGGGTAATGCCCAGACCCACCTCAGGCTGTCCGAACACTGCATTGTCGGAACAGATTCTGATATCACAGCTCATGGAGATCTCACAACCGCCGCCCAGAGCAAAACCGTTCACTGCCGCGATCACCGGGATCGGGAATGTCTCCAGCTTGCGGAATACATCGTTGCCCTTCTTGCCGAAGGCCTCACCCTCCGCTTTGGTCAGGGTGCTCATCTCACCGATATCCGCGCCTGCCACGAAGGATTTCTCGCCCGCGCCTGTCAGGATCAGACATCTCACCTCATTCAGATCCACGCCGTCAAGGGTCGCATTCAGCTCATCCAATACAGTGGAGTTCAAAGCGTTGAGCGCCTTCTCGCGGTTGATCGTGATGATGCCGACCTGTCCCTTTACTTCATATAATACAAATTCCATGATAGTCTCCTTTTTCTAAAAATATTAGTCTCTCTCGACAATGGTTGCGCAACCCATACCGCCGCCGATACACAGCGTCGCCAGGCCCTTCTTCGCGTCCTTTGCCTCCATCTCGTGAAGCAGGGTCACCAGAATACGGCATCCGGAAGCGCCCACAGGATGTCCAAGAGCGATAGCGCCGCCGTTCGGGTTAAGCTGCTTATCCACATCGATGCCAAGCTCCTTACCCACTGCCACAGACTGTGCTGCAAAAGCCTCGTTTGCCTCGATGATGTCGAAGTCCTCGATCTTGTAGCCGGCCTTCGCCATAACCTTCTTCGTAGCGGGAACAGGACCGATACCCATAACCTCAGGCCTGCAGCCTGCAAGCGCGCCTGCAACGAAGGTTGCCATCGGCTTAACGCCCAGTTCCTGCGCCTTCTCCTCGCTCATCACGACGATCGCAGCTGCACCGTCGTTGATGCCGGAAGCGTTACCTGCGGTCACGAAACCATCGGGATTGATGGTACGCAGCTTCTGCAGTCCCTCAATGGTAGATCCCGGTCTCGGACCCTCATCCACCTTAAACTCAACCATCTCTTTTTTCTTCTTCACCATGACGGGCACGATCTCTTTGTCGAAAGCGCCGCTCTTCTGAGCAGCTTCTGCCTTTAACTGGCTCTTTAATGCAAACTCGTCCAGTTCTTCGCGGGTAAGTCCCCACTCTCTGCAGATATTGTCCGCAGTCATGATCATATGATAATTGTTGAAGGCATCCCAGAGAGCATCATTCACCATGGTATCCACCAAAGTACCGTTGTTCATTCTGTAACCGTAACGGCCCTGCATCACAGCATAGGGAGCCATGGACATATTCTCCATACCGCCCGCTACTACGATATCGGCGTCGCCTGCCTGAATCATCTGCGCCGCCATGTTCACGCAGTTAAGACCGGAGCCGCAGACCACGTTGATGGTGACTGCCGGAACCTCATTGGGGATTCCCGCATGGATGGATGCCTGACGAGCTACGTTCTGTCCCAGTCCTGCCTGGATAACGCATCCCATATACACCTGATCGACCTGCTCAGGCTTCACGCCCGCTCTGTTAAGAGCCTCCTTGATCACTGTCGCGCCAAGCTGTGCTGCAGGCGTAGTGCTCAGTCCTCCTCCCATCGTGCCGATCGCGGTACGGCAGGCGCCTGCCAAAACTACTTTTTTTGCCATCTTTTTCTCCTCCATCTTTATGTTTTTTGTTGAAAGCCTTTTTAGCAAGGCTTGTGACCGATTGCTATTTCCTGTTATTGTCCATCGTTTTCATTGTATCATAGCGACTGCGGTTTTGCAATCCACTTTCCACCGCCGGATCCAGCATTTCGGTGGTACGCCGCCATTCTCTGGTCTCCCCTACCTTCTCCACCTCGCTTCGGTTTTTGTAGAGAAACTTGGAAAGCTCGTAGCAGTCCACCCAGATCTCGTTGTTTCCCTCCTTCTGGGACTCGTCGAAGATCAGCTGCAGTCCCCAGTGCAGATGTACGGTCTTGATGTTGTTCACATTCTCCTTCGTGCTGTAGCCGGTGTGCCCCATGTAGCCGATCACATCACCCGCCGTTACCACACTGCCCTCTTTCAGTCCCTCCGCGTAAGGATAATTCTGGCGCAGATGGGCGTAATAGTAGTAGCGTTTTCCGTCAAAACTGCGGATGCCGATGCGCCAGCCCCCGTACTGGTTCCAGCCGAGAGCTTCCACATATCCGGACTCCACCGCGATGATGGGTGTGCCGATCTGTCCCATCATATCATGCCCCAGATGGGGTCTCGCGTAACCGTAGCTTCTGGAGGAGCCAAAGTCGTCGTAATGGCTGTAATCAAACCCCTTTGCAATGGGGGAAAATGCCTTCAGACCATAATAATGCTTTCCATCCAGTGTAAATTCTCCCACCATGCCGCCGAGCACCGCCGTGTAAGCCTCCAGATAGTAGTTGTAGTATTTCATATCCTTCGTCAGCTTCTCCATGGCGGTCTCACCGTTTTTCAGCTTTTCCCCTGTCTCCCGGATCTTTCTTGCACTGTTTTTGTCAAAACTGCCGCCCGTCCTTGCACCCTCATAGGCAAGAAGCTCAATCCAGTGCAGCGGCGTCTCATCCCGATAGGTCTCCACATCCAGCTCGTAGGCCGCATTCAGCGCTTCGCAGGGCGCGTTAAACTCCACCCACTTGATATACCCGCCGTCAGCCGTCACCTCCACAGCCTGCTCCCGTCCCGTTTTCACGGCATCATAAAAACCCTGCCACGCACTCCCCTGCCAGTTCACGTTCAATTCCCTGACTGCGCAGACGCAGACCAGGGCAAGGAATAAAAGAAGGGCTATCCTGACAGTCATTCTTCCATTTTTCCACCCACTGTTTCGTCTCCTGTCTTTTAGCATACTCCGCTCCTGCCGGCCCTTTTATCGTAACTAAATATATGTGCCTTGGCGAAACGTTATGTCAATGTCTAAAGTATAAAAACCGAGGATGAAATTTCCCGAAAAAAAATATAAGCGGCAGAAGAATGTTCTCCTGCCGCTTTCTCATCTTTCCTTCCCTACCTTACATCTCCGGCTCGATCAGCCCGTAGGTATTTCCCTTTCTCTTATAGACCACATTCACCTGATCCGTTTCCGCATTGCAGAAGACGAAGAAATTATGTCCCAGAAGCTCCATCTGCACACAGGCATCCTCAGGATACATGGGTTTGATGTCAAATTTCTTTGTGCGGATGATCTTTACCTCCTCCTCGTCCATGAAATCTTTTTCAATGAACTCCTGACGGAAGTAATCGGTTCCCTGCTTCTTGTCCACCAGCTTATTTTTATACTTTTTAAGCTGTCTTTCGATAATCTCCTCAACCAGATCAATGGACACATACATATCGCTGCTGACCTGCTCGGAACGGATGATATTTCCTTTCACAGGGATCGTCACCTCGATCTTCTGACGCTCCTTCTCCACACTGAGCGTGACATGCACCTCCGTCTCCTCGGTAAAAAACTTTTCCAGTTTACCGATCTTATCCTCCACTGCAGCCCGCAGTCCCGGTGTCACTTCAATATTTTTGCCAATAATGATAAACTTCATTGCACTCATCCCTTTCATTGGATATGACTTGTCTGTATTATAGCATATCCGACTTCTCCATTGCAAGAAAATATAAAAAGAGGCAGCCCGCCGGGAGCCGCCTCCTGTCTGATTTTTGTTTTTAAAGAATTCTCCTGATAGAGAGAATGGAACGATAGGTCGCACTGGACACAATGATACCGGTTCTGGATGTGGATGCGTGTACGATCTGACCGTTACCCGCATAGATGCCCACATGTCCGGAATAGCAGATGATATCGCCGGGCTGCGCGTTCTCCAAACCATTCACCGACGCGCCTACATTTCTGTCAGCCGCTGACGAGTGAGGCAGGCTCACACCGAAATTCTTGTAGACACTCATAACAAATCCGGAGCAGTCCGCACCGTTTGTCAGGCTGGTGCCGCCATATACATAGGGATTGCCTACAAACTGTTTCGCAAACTGTACCACATCGGCGCCTGTGCTGCCTGTAGGATTCGCATAGGTCTTGCCGCCATCCTCGGTCTTTGCACCGGAAGCCGCATTCTCCGCCGTTTTCTTCTTTGCCGCTTCTTTTGCCGCCCTTCTTGCTTCCTCTTCCTTTGCAAGTCTCGCTTTCTCTTCGGCGATGGACTCCGCCTTTACAAACTCTGTGGAAAGTGTGACATAATCCAGAGAAACGTAGCCGTCACCTTCCTCGATATTAACCTTCACCCAGCCTTCCAGTTCTTCGGTGACGATCAGTTCATCATCGATCGGCACCAGACCCAGAACAGTTTCATCCAGTCCGGGCTGCTCCCGCACCTTCAGAGTCGTCGTTGTGACGGTGGCAATACGGGTTCCTACTTCCTTTGCGTAATCTACGGCATCTTCACCCGTAACACAGAACTCACCCTTGACATAGCCTTCCACGGAGCCGGAACTGATCTTATACCAGCCGTCCTCCTCCTCGATAAAGCTTCCCACGGATTTATTGTAGAGCTTACCGACGATCTCTCCCTCCTCGCTGGGAATACTGCGCACGTTCACGTAATCGTTCACCTTGGCAATGACCAGATTCTTAAAGCTCTCTTCCTCCTCGGACAGGCCGCTTCCGGCTGCCTCTCTCAGATCCTTCGTATATCCTTCACTGACCACCACTGTGTCCAGAATCTTCTTTTTCGGCGCTTTACTGATACCGTCGGATGCGCTGACAAGATCTGAAAATCCGCCAACCTGAACGCTGCCGACGCTGACGCCTTCCGCATCGGGCATCCCTGTCTGCTCCGCCGCTTCTTTATCAGACTCTTCTTTCAAATTCGATAAGGACGTCGATTTTTCTCCGTCCTGCAGTGAAAACTCTATGCCGGCCGAGGGAAGTACGCTTCCCGCATTTCCCGTTGCCTGTGCCTCCAGCCCTGTCCCTGTAAATCCAATGATGGCTGCCAGTGTACATGCTGTCAATTTCAGTCTGTTTTTTCTCATCAAAAAACACCTCATTTGTTACAGAATTGTTACATCTGGCTATAATATAGCATTGCAATTACGTTTTGTCAACCACATCATCTGCCATCATTACACATATTCCTGCGCAAGTTATTGTGCTTTTTCCACAAAAAGTCAAATTCTTCGTCATCGTATATTAAAAAAGTTATGTCAAGTCTTGTCTGTTTAGGGATAAAATGATTTGTAACATTTTCGTAATTATTATGTTAATCTCTGTCGCATCACGCGTTCTGCGCCCGCACTCTCTCATTGATATCTCCCCTATCTATCAGGAGAGATATCGTTCTGCGGAAGCCACCGCGCAGGCGCCGTCGGAGATCGCAGTCACAATCTGACGAAGTGTCTTTGTGCGGATATCTCCTGCCGCATAAATGCCGGGCACATTCGTGGCGCAGTCCTCTCCCGCGATCAGCCAGCCGTTCTCATCACAGGCAACCAGCTCTCTGTACGCCTCCGTATCAGGATGCATTCCCACAGCGATAAAAACTCCCTCCACCTGGATTTCCCTCTCCGTCTCCTCCTTTGTATTCCGAATCCTGATCTTCTCCACCAGATCGCTTCCTTCGATTGCAAGGAGCGTACTGTCCCAGACTACCTCCACATTCTCACAGGCAAAAAGTTTTTCCTGCAGACTCTTTGCCGCCCGCAGACTGTCGCGTCTGTGAATCAGATAGACCCTGCGGCAGAATCTGGACAGATAGACCGCATCCTCGACTGCCACATCGCCGCCGCCGATCACCGCTACATCCCGCTTTTTGAAAAAAGCGCCGTCACACGTGGCACAGTAAGATACGCCCTGCCCGCGGAACATTTCCTCCCCCGGCACACCCAGCTTCGCATGCTCTGCGCCGCCCGCAAGGATCAGCGTCCTCGCCTCGAATACGGTACCGTCAGTAAGCTCCACACTCTTTTTCTCTCCGTCGTCATTTATCTGCGCAACCTTTCCTGTCTGAAAAACCGCGCCCATCCCGTCAGCGTGCTGCCTGAACTTCTGAGCCAGATCAAAACCGTTTATGCTGGGCAATCCCAGGTAATTGTCCACCTCATAAGTGTTTACGACCTGGCCGCCTCCCATGGGAGTCTGTTCTATCACCAGAAGGTCAAGCCCTGCCCGTTTTCCGTAAACTGCCGCCGAGAGCCCCGCCGGGCCTGCGCCGATAATAATAAGATCGTACATATACTTCTCCTTTCCGCGGATGACTTTCCCCGCTGCCTGTAGTATAATGTAGTATAATCTTTTCAGATATAAAGATACTTACATAATCAGAAAAAGGAAGCAAACACCATGGCAGACTCCCAATATCCAAACACGATCAGAACCGCCCTCGTTACCGGTGCCTCCCGGGGCATCGGCCGCGCCATTGCGGAAGCCCTTGCCGGGGAGGGATATCACCTCTACCTAACCTGCCGGCATTCCGAAGCAGAACTGACACAGCTGTCACATCATTTGTCAGAAACCTTTCCTATTCAATGTATCCCCATTTTAGCAGATATGGGTAACCCACAGGACGTGGAGATGGTTTTTTCTCAAATCGGAGAATTGACTCTTTTAGTCAACAATGCTGGCATCTCCCATGTGGGACTCCTGCACGAGATGAGCACAGAACAGTGGCAATCGCTCATGAACGTTAATCTGAACGCCCTGTTCTACACCTGCCGTCTTGCCATTCCTCTGATGTTAAAACGACATTCCGGAAAAATCCTGAACATTTCCTCTGTCTGGGGGAATGTGGGAGCCTCCATGGAAGTGGCCTACTCCGCCTCCAAAGGCGGGGTGAACGCCTTTACCAAAGCCCTCGCCAAGGAGCTTGCCCCAAGCGGCATTCAGGTCAACGCCATCGCCTGTGGCCTGATCGACACGGACATGAACCGTGGTTTCTCCCGAGAGGATCTGGAGCAGCTGCGATCGGAAATTCCAGCTGACCGAATCGGTCAATCAGCGGAAGTCGCCCGACTTACCCTCTCCCTTTTACAGGCCCCCGACTATCTTACCGGACAGATCATCACAATGGACGGCGGCTGGACATAATATCGAGCGGCTTTTCATCTTCTCCGATAAATAGCGACTAAACTTCTTTTTCATCATTGACTACTTTAGTCATTTTCGTTTCCATTTTCCTGGTCACTATAAAATAACTGGTCACCAGCACGATATCCGCGCCCAGCCAGGCAGCAGTCTCTGCAAAGAAGATTCCTTTCTCACCCAACAGCATGGGCAGAAGGATCACCGAAAGAGTACGCATCACAAATTCCGCCACGCCGGACACCATGGGGAGCACTGTGTTACCCATTCCCTGTATAGCAGAACGGGTCACATGGATCACATAGAGAACGGGCAAGGAGACACTCATAACAGCCAGATAAAAGTAAGCGATGCGCATAGTCTGCTCTACCACCTGGGGCGTCCCGGAAATAAAAAGACTTAAGATCATTTTCCCAAAAACAAGCATACAGACTGCGATCACAACAGAAGTCGCCATAGCGATCCCGAAAGCTGCGCGCATACCGCTGCGAATCCGGTCAAATCTGCCTGCTCCCATATTCTGTCCTACATACGTCACCATAGCATAGCCGTAGGAAATTCCGGCAATTTCCAGGACACCATACAGTTTATTGGTCGCTGTGAATCCTGCGATAAAGAGGACTCCATAACTGTTTACCACAAACTGTACGATCATACCGCCCACCGCAATAATGGCATTCTGAAAAGCCATTGGTAATCCCAAGAAAAAAAGTTTCGCCTTCAGCTCGTCGCGCAGGCGAAAATCCTCCTTCGCAAGTTTCAGAATCAAAAGTTTTTTAATATAGTAGAAACAGAACCCACTTGAAACTGCCTGTGCAATCAATGTGGCTGCTGCCGCGCCCGCGATTCCCCAATGAAATTCCAGCACAAAAAGGCAATCCAGGCCAATATTGGTCAATGACGCTACAACCATCGCATTCAGGGGTGTTCTGCTGTCCCCCAGAGATCGTAAAATACAAGCCAAAAGGTTATAGAGCATGACGATGGGGACGCCTGCGAACATGATCCGCAGATAGAGTAATGTAGACTCTATGATATCCGAAGGTGTCTGCAGAAGTATGAGCACGGGTCTGATCGCCAACTGCCCTACAGCCGTCAAAAAAATTGCCGAAAGCATGGAAAGAACAGCTGCATTTCCTACACTTTCCTTTAACTGTTCAATTCTGCCGGCACCATATTCCTGCGCCATACGAATGCCAAATCCTTGTGTCAATCCCTGAATGATGCCCAGCATCAGCCAGTTGAGCCAGTCTGAGGCCCCCAGCGCCGCCAGCGCAGTGACACCCAGTACCTTTCCTACTACCATGGTGTCCACCACAGTATACAGCTGTTGAAAAATATTGCCTGCCATCAGAGAAAGTGAAAAGGTAAGCAATAATTTAACCGGTTTTCCCGCAGTCATATTTTTTACATAGGTCGCCATCGTCAATTATCCTCTCCGATGAGAAGTTTCTCCAAAACCGTGTTATCTTCCTATACTCAAAAAGAAGCCGGAATACCCGGCTTCTTTTCTGATAGAGTGGAAGCAATGGGGCTCGAACCCATGACCTCTCGCGTGTGAGGCGAACGCTCATCCCAGCTGAGCTATGCTTCCATTGTGGAGATAGGGGGACTCGAACCCCTGACCTATACGTTGCGAACGTATCGCTCTCCCAGCTGAGCTATATCCCCATACAAAAAATTATAGCATGGAAGGAAAAAAAATCAAGAAAAAAATTGCTAATCTACAAAACGAAAGAATCGTAAAAGAAATAGGCAGCTGACAGTTGCTTTTTAGCACTTATCAGATTCTTTATTCTTTTTCCCATATGACTTATAATCACAATATGGAGCGTGATTTTTATGAATATGAATATGATAGCAAAATACTTACAATTTCTGCGTAAAAGCCACAACTACACACAAGCTGATCTAGCAAAAAAATTAGGCATATCAAGACAGGCTGTATCGAAATGGGAAACAGGTACGACTATCCCCGACTTAGAGATCTTACTGAAAATTTCTAAACTATATAACATCACGATTAATGATATATTAGAACCCAAGGTGCAGCCAAAGAAGATAACTGATTTTGAGCAGATTTCAACAATTTCTGAAAGAGAACTGAAAGAAGTGTTGAAACAGTTTGACACTGATTCACTTGTAACGGCTTTAATGGGGGCATCTCCCGAAATAAATCGTTATTTTGAAAGAATGTTTCCCGATATTGATTTTGAAATGATAAGAAACAATATTGGCAGGATCAGAATTGAAACCGTCGAAGATATGCAGAACCAGATTGTTTCTATGGTGAATTTACAAGCGATCGAGGAAATATAATGGTTTGGCAGAATTTTTGATTCATGTCATTCATGCCGAGCGCATTGGAATAATTGACTTTATATTTCTACCAGTGGTTGCACCAATGTATCATAAGCTATATGGAATGTAACCGGGGTTTTTGATAATGTTTAGGTATCATAAACAAGGAGGATACCTATCATGAATTTTTCAGAAAAACTTTTAACACTGCGAAAGGCTAATGACCTGACACAAGAGCAGCTTGCTGAGAAACTGGATGTTTCAAGACAATCTATTTCAAAATGGGAAAGCGGGCAGGCTACTCCGGACTTGGATAAGATAGTGGCAATCAGCGCAATTTTTGATGTTACAACGGATTATCTTCTAAAGTCATCAGAGATAGATGACTTATCAGTGAAAACTGAAATGTTGGAAAAACAACAGCAGATGATGCTTGTTCGGGAGCAAAAAAAGCAAAGAAGATTTGAGTGCGTTATGTATTCAGTTGCAATTTATCTCATTTTTTTTGCAGTTTATTTCATTGGGCATTTTTATTTTGAAATATGGAATGCGTCAGTAATTTTTTCAGAATTTCTTATTGCTACTGCCATTGTAATCTTTATCTGCGTAAAGAAACTTAGTAATAAACAGCAGTAAACTTTCTGACGTTATCTGCGAACGCAAGAAGAACTTCGATTCCGCTTCGCTTCATCTCGGTCATTTTTGCGTTCCAATGAACAAATCTGCATAACAAAAGCCCCTTGAATGCAAGCATTCTGGGGCTTTGTATATGCATCTTTGTTCGCAGATAACTGCTTATCTCTTTGAAAACTGCGGTGCTCTACGTGCTGCTTTGAGACCGTATTTCTTTCTCTCCTTCATACGAGGATCTCTTGTCAGGAAACCTGCCTTCTTTAAGGTCGGTCTGTAATCGGCATCCGCCTGAAGCAGCGCTCTTGCAATGCCGTGCCTCACTGCGCCTGCCTGACCCGTGTAACCGCCGCCCTTTACAGTGATGACCGCATCAAACTTATCCACTGTGTCGGTCGCTGCAAGAGGCTGACGCACGATCACCTTCAGAGTTTCAAGACCGAAGTAATCGTCAATATCTCTCTTATTGATGGTGATCTGACCCTTACCGGGCATTAAAAACACTCTGGCAATTGATTTCTTTCTTCTGCCGGTTCCGTAATACTTTGCTGATTTATCTGCTTTAGCCATGATTCCTTATCCCTTTCTTAAAATGTTAACACTTCCGGTTTCTGTGCCGCCTGTTTGTGCTCAGGTCCAACGTACACAAAAAGCTTCTTGTACATCTGTCTGCCGAGGGGTCCCTTGGGAAGCATACCCTTAACCGCGTGCTCCACAACTCTCTCAGGGTGTCTCTGCAACATCTCTTTCAGGGTGGTCTCTTTCATACCGCCCACATAATCGGAGTGATGATAATAGATCTTCTGATCCAACTTCTTACCGGTCACTTTCACCTTCTCCGCATTGACCACGATCACATAGTCTCCCGTATCGATATGGGGGGTAAAGATCGGCTTATTTTTGCCTCTGAGCACTTTGGAAACCTCAGAAGCCAGACGACCAAGCGTCATATCTGTCGCATCAACTACATACCACTTTCTCTCGATTGTAGCCGGGCTTGCCATAAAAGTTTTCATGATATTCCTCCGTCTAATCTTTCTGCGCCGCTTCCAAAGACCCTCATGCGGATGTCCGGCCACACTCAGCATCCCTCCACGGCAGTTTGTATTTCTCTATCCGGGCAAAAAAGTTCCTGCCCGCCGCACAGCAGACTGCAATAACTCGCGTCTCTGTGCCTTTCAAATGTCTCACCGGGGCTTTGGTCAGACATTTATAAACAATTCGTCACAGTTAAATATTATATTATACGGTTCCGCGTGTGTCAACAGGTTTTTCCAAAAATTCATACCCAATGAGAGTCAGTCCGCAGGCCGGTGCGGTCGGTCCCGCCGCCTGTCTGTCGCAGGCGAGAAGAATCTCCTCCACCTGCTCCGGCGCTATCTGTCCCCTGCCCGCTTCCATCAGGGTGCCCGCGATGATCCTTACCATATTATATAGGAAGCCCCTTCCTCTCACTCGGATCACGATTTCCCGCTCCAAAGAGGCTACAGATTCCTCCCGCACTTCAATCTCTTCTATTTTCCGCACGGTCGTCTTCGCCTGCGTATCCACACTGCAAAAGCTCTTGAAATCATGCTCGCCCACAAGGTAAGCTGCAGCCCTCCTCATAAGGCTGATATCCAGCGGCACATAGGTAAAGTGCGCGTAGAGACGTCTGGTCGGAAGGGGAAATGCAGCGTTACAGATCCGATACTCATAGGTTTTTATGCTCTCGCAGTGTCTGGGATGAAAATCTCCCGCCACCTCCCTCGAGCCGCGGATCCTGATATCCTCCGGCAGCCTCTGATTTAAGGCGTAGGAAAACTTCTCCGCCGGAATCGGACTCTCCGTATCGAAGACCGCCACATTGCCCAAAGCGTGCACCCCGGAGTCGGTACGGCTTGCGCCGATCACTTCCACCGCCTCACCCGTCAGCTCAGACAGGCAGCGATTCAATATACTCTCTATGGTCTCCGCATTCGGCTGGAGCTGCCATCCGCTGTAG
The DNA here is from genome assembly GCA_029067085.1 of Lachnospiraceae bacterium. Lineage (GTDB taxonomy): Bacteria > Bacillota > Clostridia > Lachnospirales > Lachnospiraceae > UBA3282. The sequence continues at coordinate 442,518 of JAIEFE010000015.1, forward strand.
TTCGTCCCGTCATATGCAACGGTTAACATAACTCTTTTCATTCCGTTAAGATTATCCTCTTTGCCCGACAACGAGCCGATTCTTCTGATTCCCGCTCCACATACGTTATACAAAGCCTAACTCACAGCCACACCCGCATTGCAACACATCCCGAAAAATACAGGAAGAGAACCAGATAGGCCACCCTGTCCGCCGCATGGTACTGCAGAGGCTTCATCTTTGTCCGATGCTCTCCACCCCGATAGCACCTTGCCTCCATCGCCATAGCCAGATCGTTTGCGCGGCGGAAGGCGGAAATGAACAGAGGTACTAAAAGAGGCACCATGGCCTTCGCCTTTTTGATCAGATTTCCGCTCTCGAAATCCGCGCCGCGGGCTATCTGCGCCTTCATGATCTTGTCCGTCTCCTCCAGAAGGATCGGAATAAAACGAAGTGCGATGGACATCATCATAGCCACCTCATGCACGGGTACTTTCACGTACTTTAAGGGACCCATCAGCTTCTCCATGCCGTCCGTCAGACTGTTCGGCGTGGTGGTCAGTGTCATCAGAGAGGAGCCGACGATGAGAAACGACAGTCTGACCGCCATCATCACGGCAATCCGCGCCCCCTCCTTTGTGATCGTCAGCTTCCAGAACGTGACAAGCGGCTCTCCCGGAGTCAGAAAGAGATTGAAGACCACCGTGATCATCAGGATCATAACGATCGCCTTCATACCCTTCACCATGAAGCGGAAGGGAACCTTCGACAACTTGATCATAATTGCCAAAAACACGGCTGCGACGGCATAACCAATCCAGCTGTCCACCACAAACAGCGAGATGATGAAGGCTATGGTCGCCACCAGCTTAACGCGCGGGTCCAATTTATGAATGACGGAATCCGTCTGATAATACTGGCCCAATGTGATATCTCGTAACATATTTACCTCTTTATCCTGCTTTCTTCCCTATTATTTCAAAGCCTTTAGGATCTCTCCCACGGCCTCCCCGATCGTCGTAGCCGCAGTATCCACCTTCATGCCTTTTTTCGCGAGCGCCTGCATAATATAAGTCACTTGCGGAGCCGCAAGCCCCACCTGCTCAAGTTCCCTGTAATGCTGAAAGACTTCCCTCGGCTCATCATCATAGAGGACGCTTCCCCGATTCATCACAATGATCCGGTCCACATATCTGGCAACATCCTCCATGCTGTGGGAGACCAGAATGACTGTGATCCCCGTCTCCTCCCTGAGCTTTGCGATCTGATCAAGGATTTCATCCCGCCCCTTAGGGTCAAGTCCCGCCGTCGGCTCGTCAAGCACCAGAATCTCCGGCTTCATGGCCAGCACTCCCGCGATCGCGACCCGACGCTTCTGTCCCCCGGAAAGATCGAAGGGGGACTGATAAAAATAATCATCCTCAATGCCCACCTGCTTTAAAGCCGCATAAGCGCGAAGCTCCGTCTCCTTCTGCGAGAGACCCAGATTTTTGGGACCAAAGCACACATCTTTAAACACATCGATCTCAAACAGCTGATGCTCCGGATACTGAAAGACAAGACCGACTTTGCTGCGCAGTTTTTTCTTATCATAATCCTTTTCGTGAATGTCCTCGCCGTTATAGTAGATGGCACCGCTCGTAGGCTTGAGCAGACCGTTCAAATGCTGCACCAGCGTGGATTTTCCCGAACCCGTATGTCCGATCAGGCCGATAAACTGCCCGTCCGGGATCACCAGACTTACATCCTTTAAAGCGTGCACCGCAAGCGCCGTATCATCACCGTAACTGTAATTTACATGGTCTAAAATAAGAGACATTGCTTCTCCTCAATCGTTTTCCCTGTCTATGCGCCCTTAAGTCCTACAAGCGCCGATACAAGCTCCTCAATGGTCAAAATGCCGTCCGGCAGATTCACGCCCTTTTTCTTCAATTCGTGAGCAAGCAGCGTCACCTGAGGCACATCGAGCCGCAGCTCCTGTAACTCCTCCACCCGTGAAAAGATCTCCCGCGGCGTTCCCTCCATGGCGATCTGCCCTCTGTCCATGACATAGACCATATCCGCATGAACGATTTCTTCCATATAATGTGTGATCAACACCACCGTGATGCCTTCCACATCGTTTAGTGCCCGCACGGCACGTATCACTTCCCTGCGGCCGTTCGGATCGAGCATCGCTGTCGGCTCATCCAGAATAATGCATTTCGGGTGCATGGCAATGACACCCGCGATGGAGACACGCTGCTTCTGCCCTCCGGAAAGCTTATTCGGCGAGTGCTTGCGGTACTCATACATCCCAACCGCTTTTAGGCTCTCCTCCACGCGCTCCCAGATCTCCTTTGTGGGTACGCCCATGTTCTCGGGACCAAAGCCCACGTCCTCCTCGACCACCTGACCGATAATCTGGTTATCCGGATTCTGGAAGACCATCCCCGCTTCCCTCCGGATATCCCAGAGCCGGGCTTCGTCCTGCGTGTCCATACCGTCCACCCAGACCGTCCCCTCCGTGGGGTAGAGGATCGCATTGATGTGCTTGGCGAGTGTCGATTTCCCGGATCCGTTATGTCCAAGGATCGCAATGAAATCTCCCTGCTTCACATCGAGGTCCACCTCGTCCACTGCACGGGTGATTCCCTCCACGTTTCCTTCCTCGTCCCGGCGAATATATTCAAATGTAAGTTTGTCTGTCTTTATGATTCCCATAATCGCTTTGTTTCTTATCCTGTTACCTTCTTTGTATCCGTCTTCCCGGCACGCTGCTATTTACTTCTTTTCCGTGGCGCAGCTTGTTGCCACCGCCTATTTTACTAGATTTCCATATAAAATACAAGATTTTCTGCTATCCTATCCGAGTTTATGATACAATCATCGCAGAATCAGCATCCTGAGACAAATATTTTCACTACATTGGCATCTGAGATATGATACAATGTACGCGACGACAATGAGCAAGTGTACAACCGTAAAGTAAAAAAGAAAGGATTCCATTATCATGCCGGACATAAAATCACTCCTCAAGCAGGCCGCCCGCCCCACCCTCTTCCTGCTCACCCTCATTCTGATCTGTGCTTTCCTGGCACGCTATCTGACCGGTTCGAAAACCCTGCTGGACTATGCCAGAGAAAACCCGGAGCTGGCATATGGCACAAAAACGCCCGATACCGAAAGTGCGTCTTCAGAACAGGATGCGGCAGAAGATGCTGAGATTATCTTGACTGATCAAGTCAAACCTCCTGTGTCACAAACGACACCCGTGTCAGAAACGAACAAAAAAGGCGAAACTATAGAAAATGAGACAAAAACAAGCACTGGCACCACGGACAACTCTTCCGCATACTCTGATAGCAAGAGCAATATCACAGAGCTAGAGATGAGGGAAGAAGATATGGCAATTCATTCGGATCGTATTATATATAAGGAAGGTTTTTTTTACGAACCACTAACCGATACAGTCAAAGAAAGAATTACCGGTATTTCCTACCCCGAAAGCGACTGTACCGTACCCTATGAGGATTTGAACTATGTGGGAATTAAGTATATTGACTTTGACGGACAGGAGCAGATCGGCGAACTGATCTGCAACAAGGCCATCGCGCAGGATATGGCAGAAATCTTCTACGAGCTTTACCGAAACGATTACCGTCTAGAACGCGTCCGTCTGATCGATGAATATGCAGGCGATGATACCGCCTCCATGGCAGACAACAATACTTCCTGCTTCAATTATCGAGTGGTGGACGGCACGACCAATCTCTCCAAACACGCTTACGGCCTCGCCATCGACGTAAACCCCTACTATAATCCCTACGTAGTCTTTCAGCGAAACAGCGACGGGAGCGACTACATCTCCCCGCCCGGCAGTGAGATTTATGCTGACCGCACCCAGAGCTTTCCTTACAAGATCGATGAAAACGATCTTTGTTACCGCCTTTTTACCGAACACGGCTTTACCTGGGGCGGTAACTGGAACTCTACGAAGGATTATCAGCATTTTCAAAAGAAGATTGACTGACTCTTTATTTTCAATCGTTTCCATCATGTTAAAAAAACAGCTGAGCGCTTATGCACTCAGCTGTTTTCGCTTGTTTTTCCTTCGCGGATTTTATACCAGCTCTAAAACTACTTCCATCGCTGCATCGCCCTTGCGGGGACCGATCTTGATAATTCTGGTATAGCCGCCGTGGCGGTTCGCATACTTGGGGCCGTACTCGTCAAAAAGCTTATCCACGAGATTGACCTCCTTTGTATTCTTCTTGCGGCCTGCAGGCGTAGACGGTACTTCCTTGACAGGGTAGAGCATCTTCATCATCTGGCTTCTCGCATGAAGTCTGGAGGGCAGATCCTTCTTGATCTCTTTCTCCACTTCATCGTATACAGTCACGGTCATTCCGTTCTCAATCCGTAGGATCTTGCCGTCCTTGTCGCGATGTGTCTCGGAGAGTACTGCCTTCGTGTTCTTGTCCACGATCTGTTTTACTCTCTTGCCGTCCTTATCCTTGCGGGCAACCTTTGCAGTCACTTTAACAGTCTCATAGTTATCCTTTTCCTTAACGGCAAGCGTGATCAGGGGCTCCACAAACTTGCGGATTTCCTTTGCTCTCGCCTCCGTGGTCACGATCTTTCCATTGTATAAAAGAGCGGTAACCTGATTTCTGATCAATGCTTTTCTCTGGTCAGATGTTCTGCCCAGCTTTCTGTATTTTGCCATGTCCGGCTCCTTTCTGAGTGCACTTCGGGCTTACCTCGGGTATAACTCTGTTCTGCGTTACGCCTCATCGCTGGGATTCAGCTGTAAACCTAATTCTTTCAATTTTGCAAGGACTTCCTCCAGAGACTTGCGGCCCAGATTTCTGACCTTCATCATGTCCTCGGAAGTCTTGTTTGTCAACTCTTCAACGGTGTTAATACCTGCTCTCTTCAGGCAGTTGTAGGAGCGGACGGAGAGCTCGAGCTCGTCGATGCTCATCTCCAGCACCTTCTCCTTCTCATTGTCCTCTTTCTCCACCATGACCTCTGCAGTCTTGGCGTTCTCGGACAGATCGATGAAGAGGCTCAGATGCTCACTCAACACCTTTGCTGCAAGGCTGACTGCCTCGTCAGGTACCAGCGTGCCGTTCGTAAACACGTCGAGCGTCAGCTTATCAAAATCCGTAATCTGGCCCACACGGGTATTTTCCACGGTCACATTGACTCTCTCCACAGGTGTGTAAATGGAGTCCACCGCGATCACACCGATAGGCAGATCGTCTGTCTTATTCTTATCAGCGCCCACATAGCCCCGGCCTCTCGTGATGGTCAGCTCCATGTAAAGCTTTGTGTCCTTTCCGCTCAAGGTCGCGATCACCAGATCCGGATTCAGGATCTCAATGTCCTGATCCACCTGAATATCGGAAGCCCGTACAACGCCTTCGCCCTCGTACTCGATGTAAGCGGTTTTCACCTCATTCGAATCACTGTTGTTCTTGATGGCAAGACTCTTGACGTTCATAATGATCTCAGTCACGTCCTCCTTGATACCGGGAACGGAACTGAACTCGTGGAGAACACCCTCTATCTTGACCTGACTCACTGCCACGCCGGGCAGGGAAGACAGCATAATTCTCCTAAGCGAATTGCCGAGGGTAATGCCGTAACCTCTCTCTAACGGCTCTACCACAAATCTGCCATACTTTTTATCTTCGGAGATCTCTACTACTTCTATATTAGGCCTTTCAAATTCAAACACCCGGACACCTCCTTATTTTTACTTGGAGTACAACTCGACGATAAGCATCTCATTCACAGGCACATCAATCATTTCTCTGGTGGGAAGATATTTCACGGTTCCCTTCATTGCTTCCTGATCCATATCAATCCACTCAGGAACGAGTCTGCCGCCTGTTACCTCAAGGATATCCTTATAACGCTGCAGGGATCTCGCCTTTTCCTTCAGCTCGATCACGTCGCCGGCCTTAACCAGATAAGAGGGAATCTGTACGGGCTTGCCGTTTACCAGAAAATGCTTGTGGCCCACTACCTGTCTAGCCTCTCTCCTCGTACGCGCAAGACCCATTCTGAACACAACGCTGTCGAGTCTGCTCTCCAGCATCGTCATCAGGTTCTCACCCGTCTGACCTTTCATTCTGTCAGCCTTTTCATAATAATTTCTGAAGGGCTTCTCCAGCACACCATAGATAAATTTTGCTTTCTGCTTCTCTCTCAGCTGTAAACCATACTCGCTGATCTTCTTGCCCGCTCTCGCGGATGTTCTGTTGGATTTCTTATCATATCCCAAAAAGGTGGGATCGAGATCTAAGGATCTGCATCTCTTTAATACGGGAACTCTGTTTACTGCCATGATTCTGGCTCCTTTCTGTTTTTGTTTACAGTGCTGCCATCTTAAGCGGCACCTTCTTCCAAACGTTTACCATTTCATGCGAAGAATCGTGCTTTTTACGATTCTTCAGATTTAAATTTTATCTTTATAAAATTTAAATCGACTATACACGACGTCTCTTAGGCGGACGGCAGCCGTTGTGAGGTACCGGTGTCACGTCGCGGATGCTGGTGACTTCAAGACCACACGCCTGCAAGGCGCGAATTGCCGCCTCACGGCCTGAACCGGGGCCTTTTACCATAACGTCCACAGTTTTTAAGCCGTGGATGAGAGCAGCCTTTGTCGCTGTCTCAGCAGCCATCTGAGCCGCATAGGGAGTAGATTTCCTTGAACCTCTAAAGCCAAGACCGCCTGCACTCGCCCAGCTTAACGCATTACCCTCGTTGTCCGTCAGAGTCACGATGGTATTGTTAAAGGAGGACTGGATATGCGCCTGTCCATGTTCAACGTTTTTCTTGACACGTTTCTTTGTCACTTTCTTGGTAACTTTCTTTGCCATAATAAACTAACCTACTTTCTCCAATTCTAAGTTTCCTGTTATCAGATTACTTTTTCTTGTTTGCAACGGTTCTCTTGGGACCTTTTCTCGTTCTGGCATTCGTCTTCGTCTTCTGACCGCGAACAGGAAGTCCTTTCCTGTGACGGATACCCCTGTAACAGCCGATTTCCTGAAGACGCTTGATGTTAAGCGCAACCTCTCTTCTCAGGTCACCTTCCACCATGTAATCCTTCTCGATGACCTCCGCCAGTCTCTTCACCTCATCATCGGTCAACTCTCTGACACGGGTGTCAGGATTTACATTCGCTGCCGCCAGAATCTTGTTTGAGCTGGATCTGCCGATCCCGTAGATATAGGTCAAGCCAATTTCTACGCGCTTCTCTCTGGGTAAGTCAACACCTGCAATACGAGCCATTTACCATTTCCTCCATTTCTTTTGCATTTTCATGCGTTTCGCGCACAACAAGCGCGCGGTGACACTAATTGATTGAGGCGGAACACACCGCCCAACCGGATCAGGAATCCGATCTTTCCAAACATAGTTGGTATCAAAAAGTGGGCTCTCTATCTATTAACCCTGTACCTGTTTATGTTTCGGATTTTCACAAATTACCCTGATCTTTCCCTTCCGCTTGATGATCTTGCACTTCTCGCAAATCGGTTTTACTGATGATCTGACCTTCATCTCAAACCCTCCTTTCAAAAAAGACCGTTTTACATTATAACATCAAATCCTGGCATTGGCAATACTTTCTTCTATTTTCTGTCAAATTCAATCCGAGGCTGCGAAGCAGTCCTCGAGATCGAGCTTGCTCGATCACTTATCTCTCCAGATGATCCTTCCCTTTGACAGATCATAGGGTGAGAGCTCTAACGTAACTTTGTCGCCGGGGAGAATCCGGATAAAATTCTGGCGCAGCTTACCGCTGATATGCGCGAGCACCACGTGTCCGTTCTCCAGCTCCACCTGAAACATAGTGTTTGGCAGCTTCTCAATTACGGTTCCTTCAATCTCGATAACATCAGCCTTTGACATCTCTTTCCTCTCTTTCCTTTCTTTCACTCTGATACGCTTTGATGATCTTCTTGATATCTATATCGCTAAAGCCGCCCTCTGTTTCCGGCAGCCTCTTTTTCTTAATAAGCTGTATGTGTTTTTTGTTCTTCCGTTTGGGTTTTCCTGTCGTCCTGCCCACTCCGTCGGCAATGTAGACATATTCGCCTTCCTCTCGAAGGATGACATACACGGAATCCTTATCATGCCCGGCCTTTGATGTTGCGAGCATTCCCACCATACTCTCTTCCATACTCGATCCCATTTCTTCTATTAATATGATAAATCAGCAGAAAATCAAGCGCGAGTTACAGTAGCGTCAATATCTCCGGCCGCCCGTCCGTGATCAACACGGTGTTTTCATAGTGTGCCGAGAGCTTGTGATCCGCCGTCACCACCGTCCAGCCGTCATCCAGCCACTCCACCTCACCGGTACCGATGTTGATCATTGGCTCAATCGCCAGAGTCATGCCTGCTTTCAACCTGATCCCACGTCTCCACTGAGGAAAATTCGGAATATTCGGCGGCTCATGAAGATTTCTGCCGATGCCATGCCCCACCAGATCGTGTACGATTCCATAATTATGTGCGATCACATAGGTTGCAACGGCGTTGGAAATGTCATGCAGATGATTTCCCGCCCGGGCATACTCAATACCCTGAAAAAAGCTCTCCTTCGTCACATCGATCAGCTTCTGTGCCTCTCCGCTGATCTTTCCTACGCCGTAGGTTCTCGCCGCATCGGCATGATAGCCTTTATAGATCAACCCTGTATCAAGACTTACGATGTCGCCTTCCCTCAGGAGGCGGTCATCACTGGGAATTCCGTGCACGACCTCATCATTGACCGAGACGCATACACTGGCGGGATATCCCTGATAATGCAGAAAGTTCGGAGTGCAGCCACAGCTCCGGATCAGTTCCTCACACACCCTGTCGATCTCCTTTGTGGAGACACCGGGTCGGATGCTGTCCTTCAGCTTTTCGTGTACACGGGCCAACCGTTTCCCCGCTTCCCGCATCCGTTCTATTTCTTCCGCCGTCTTGATCGTGACCGTGTTCATTGTAAAATCTCTTTGATGGCAGCAAACACATCCTGCATATCCTGCGTGCCGTCTACGCTCTTTAAAACGCCCTTCTTCGTATAGAAATCGATGAGTGGCTGGGTCTGCTCATGATATACCTGCAGACGGTTTTTCACTGTCTCCGGCTTATCGTCGTCCCGCAGTACAAGCTCCTGTCCGCACTGATCACAAACACCTTCCTTTTTCGGGGGCACATGCTCAATGTGATATGTCGCGCCACAGGAAAGACAGGCGCGCCTTCCGCCCATTCTCCTGATGATATTTTCATCCGGTACTTCCACGTTGATGGCAAAATCGATCTGATCGCCAAGCTTTGTCAGCGCATCCTCAAGCACTTCGGCCTGGGGGATCGTCCTCGGGAAGCCGTCCAGCACATAACCGTTTTTGCAGTCCTCCTGAGCCACTCTGTCAAGCAGAATACGCACAGTCAGCTCATCCGGCACCAGAAGACCCTGATCCATGTATGTCTTCGCTTCCATGCCGAGCTGCGTACCATTTTTGATATTCATGCGGAAGATATCGCCCGTAGAAACATGGGGAAGCCCGTATGTATCGGCGATCATCTTCGCCTGTGTTCCTTTTCCTGCGCCGGGTGCGCCAAGCATTATAATCTTCATAACGAATCCCTCTTTCTCTATCACTCACAAAACACAAGGCTAGGGACGTGCCGGTTTCCCCGCCGTCCCTACCTATTTATGAAACATCAATCATTCAAGAATCCCTTATAATTGCGCACAAGCATCTGTGACTCAATCTGTTTTACGGTCTCTAACACCACGCTGACAATAATGATCAGGCTGGTGCCGCCGAAGGAGACCGATGCGCCAAACACACCATTAAAGAAATAGGGTACCACGCACACAATGGTCAGTCCGATCGCACCGATGAACACAATGTAGTTCAGCAGCTTTGAAAGGTACTCGCTGGTGGGCTTGCCGGGCCTGATACCCGGAATAAAGCCGCCCTGTCTCTTCATGTTATCCGCAATCTCCATCGGATTAAACGTGATGGAGGTATAGAAATATGCGAAGAAAACTACCAGGAAAATATAGGCTACCAATCCGATCGAATACTCTAAATGCGCAGGATTGCACCAATAATTGGAATTTAATCCTTTCAGGATCTCTCCCCACACGCCAGTTCCCTGAATACTAAATATGGAACAGAAAACCACCGGAAGCTGCATGAGAGAAGATGCGAAGATGACCGGAATCACGCCTGAGGTATTGACCTTGAGCGGGATGTTTGTGGTCTGTCCGCCTACCATCTTTCTGCCCTGCACTTTTTTCGCATACTGTACCGGTATCTTGCGCACGCCGTCATTTAAGACAATGACAAGCACCACCATCAGAATGATGATCGCTACAATGATGATTGCTGCCACTGCGCCCTTTGCAATGGATTTACCGATTACAAACTGTTCAAAAAGCTGCGCGATATCCTGCGGCATACGGGAAAGAATATTGATAGTCAGCACGATGGAAATACCATTGCCGACACCGTTCTCCGTAATACGCTCACCGATCCACATCAGGAAAGCACTGCCCGCCGTAAGTGCCGCGATCACAGTGATCACGTTCATTACATTATAGGTTGCAAGCAATCCCTGCCTGCCAAAGCCGATCGCCATAACGCCAGCCTCAATAAGCGCCAGCGCTACCGTCACATATCTGGTGATAGAAGCAATCTTCTTGCGCCCGTCTGCACCGTCTCTCTGCATCTCTTCCAGCTTCGGGATCGCGATCGTCATCAGCTGCATGATGATGGACGAGGTGATATACGGTGTAATGTTAAGCGCCAATATGGACATATTCAGGAATGATCCGCCCGTAAACGCGTCAAAGAAATTGAACGCATCTCCGGTCTGTTGCGCAAACCATCTTGCAAAATACGTCCTGTCCACGCCCGGAACAGGAAGCTGCGCTCCGAAGCGAATCACGATCAGCATGAGAAACGTGAAAAAAATTTTTGTTCTGATCTCTTTGATCTTAAAAGCATTTTTTAGGGTTGTAAACATTAGATCACCTCTGTCGTTCCACCAAGTGCCTCGATCTTTTCCTTCGCGGATGCACTGAAGGCATTTACTTTCACGTCGAGCTTCTTAGTAAGTTCTCCGTTTCCAAGGATCTTTACGCCGTCACGAGGATTTTTTAAGATGCCTTTTTCCATCAGGGCATTTACATCCACCGTTGCGCCATTGTCGAACGCTTCCAGCACGCTCAGGTTGAGCGCCACGATCTCCTTTGTATTTCTGTTGGTAAAGCCTCTCTTGGGGAGACGTCTGTACAGGGGCATCTGACCGCCCTCGAAGCCGGCTCTGGGAGCACCGGAACGCGCTTTCTGACCTTTGTGGCCCTTGCCGGCCGTCTTGCCGTTGCCGGAACCGTGTCCGCGGCCTCTTCTAAAATTATCGCTGTGTACAGAGCCCTCCGCAGGCCTTAAATTCGATAATTCCATCTATCACACCTCCTTCTGATTCTTCTTACGCTTCTTCTACCTTGACCATATGTCTGATCTTCTGGATCTGGCCTCTGGTCGAAGCATTGTCAGGCAGTTCTACTGTCTGATTGAGCTTCTTGAATCCCATAGCCTGCGCTGTCGCGCGTGCCTTGGGCACCTGGCCGATCGTAGATCTGACTAATGTAATCTTTAACATTTTAGCTGCTTCTTTCTTCGCTGCCATTTTATTTCCTCCTAATCTCTGTGATTCCACTCTGCGAAATCAGCGCGGAGAATGCCTGTTCTTTGGCATTCATAATATCTTTTCGCACAGTTTATGCGCGAATCTCCTCTACAGATTTGCCGCGGTTTTTCGCCACTTCTTCGGGTGTCTTCAACTGGCTCAGGCCCTTGATCGTAGCAAGCACCACGTTCTGCTTGTTGTTGGAGCCCAGAGACTTGGTACGGATGTTCTTGATACCTGCAAGTTCGCACACCACACGGGCGGGACCGCCTGCAATGATACCGGTACCTTCCGCAGCCCTCTTTAAGAGAACTGATGCGGAGCCGAATTCTCCGACAAAGTCATGTGTGATACTGCTCTTCTCATCCAGAGCAACCGTAACCAGATTCTTAATTGCATCTTCCTTGCCTTTGCGGATCGCTTCCGGGATCTCAGTCGCTTTACCCAGGCCTGCGCCGACATGTCCATTGCCATCGCCGACTACCACAAGCGCGGTGAAACGCATATTACGACCACCCTTGACAACCTTGGTAACACGCTTGATTGTCACAACTTTTTCCGTGAGTTCTAACTGACTTACGTCAATGATTGTACGTCTCATGTGATCTTTTTCTCCCTTCCTAGAATTCCAGGCCAGCTTCTCTGGCCGCATCAGCTAATGCCGCAATCTTGCCCTGATAAATGAAGCCGCCTCTGTCAAAGACCACGGTCTTGATACCCTTTTCGATTGCCCGCTTAGCGATCACTGTTCCAACGTATGCTGCCGCCTCCACGTCATTGGTGTTCTTCAGCTCGCTCCCCACGCTCTTTTCCAGAGTGGAAGCGGAGACTAAGGTGTTTCCAACCGTATCGTCAATAATTTGAGCATACATATGATTATTGCTTCTGAACACAGCCAGACGAGGTCTTTCAGGCGTACCGCTGAAACGGTTACGCATTCTGTTGTGCTTCTTTACACGAACTTTTTGTCTCGATTCTTTCTTAACCATTCCCATACTCTCCTTATCTGTTATTTCTTACCGGTCTTACCAACCTTACGTCTGATCGTCTCATCGGCATACTTGATACCTTTGCCCTTATAAGGCTCAGGCCGTCTCTTGTCTCTGATCTCAGCCGCAAACTGTCCAACCTTTTCTTTATCTATCCCCTTGACGATGATCAGATTCTGACCTTCTACTACCGTCTCAATGCCCTCGGGATCTGTCATCTCTACCGGGTGGGAGTATCCTAAGTTCAATGTCAGCTTATTTCCGGACTTCGACGCTCTGTAACCTACGCCGTTTACCTCAAGTTTCTTCTCGTAGCCATCTGTGACACCAACCACCATATTGTTGAGCAGTGTTCTTGTCAGGCCGTGGAAAGATTTCATCTTCTTTAAGTCGTTGGGTCTGGACACTACAATCTGTCCTTCCTCCATCTTGATCTCCATCTCTGCGGGGAGCACTCTCTCAAGCGTTCCCTTGGGACCTTTTACAGTCACTTTGTTATTTTCTGCAATTTCCACAGTAACTCCTGCGGGAACCGCGATTGGCATTCTTCCTATACGTGACATGCCCGTACCTCCTGTTTTATTTGTTATATCATAACCTTTTTATTGCCTACACATCGTATACTATCCACTGGACAAAACATAGTATTTCTTGGTCAGCGTCTTTTGCTGACTTAGAAATTCTTTTTGTCAGATTGAACTTGTTCGATCACTACCAGACGAATGCTAATACCTCTCCGCCTACCTGAAGCTCTCTGGCTTTCTTATCAGTCACGACGCCCTGGTTCGTGGAGATGATCGCTACCCCAAGACCGCCGAGCACTCTGGGGAGATCTTCCCTGCCGGCATACACGCGCAGGCCGGGCTTGGAGATTCTCTTGATCCCGGAGATGATCTTGTCGTTCTTGTCCTCACCATACTTTAATGTAATGTGAATGGTCTTAAAATTGCCGTTCTCAATCACATCGAATTTTCTGATGTAACCTTCGTCTAAGAGAATCTGGGCAATCGCCAGCTTCATCTTGGATGAGGGCACATCCACTGTATCATGCTTTGCAGTATTTGCGTTACGGATTCTTGTAAGCATATCTGCAATAGGATCGCTCATTGTCATGATTTCGTTTCCTCCTTCTAAGTCTTAAATCGCTTTCTCAACCCGCGAAGAATGACGAAGTCATTCTTCAGAACAAAACTTAGAATTTCTTAGACAGCGTCTTTTGCTGGCTTAGAAATTCTTTTTGTTCGCTACCAGCTGGCTTTCTTTACACCGGGGATCTGCCCCTTATATGCTAATTCACGGAAGCAGATTCTGCAGATTCCGTACTTTCTCAAATAAGCGTGCGGACGACCGCAGATCTTGCAGCGGTTGTACGCTCTCACAGCAAACTTGGGTTTACGCTGCTGTTTAATCTTCATTGCTGTCTTAGCCATGAACTTACCTCCTTCTATTTGGCGAATGGCATATTAAATAATCTCAACAATTCACGGGCTTCCTCATCAGTCTTTGCAGTAGTGACAAAGATGACATCCATACCTCTCACCTTGTCAACCTTATCATACTCGATCTCCGGGAAGATGATCTGCTCCTTGATGCCGAGCGCGTAGTTACCTCTGCCGTCAAAAGAATTAGCGCTCACGCCTCTGAAGTCACGCACGCGGGGAAGCGCAAGGTTCACGAGTCTGTCTAAGAACTCATACATCTTGTCGCCGCGCAAGGTGGTCTTACAACCGATGGACTGACCTTCTCTGATCTTGAAGTTTGCGATGGAGTGCTTTGCCTTCGTGATGACCGCCTTCTGGCCGGTGATCGTCTCCATATCGCTCACTGCCGACTCCAACACCTTAGCGTTTTCCTTCGCCTCGCCGACGCCCATGTTGATCACGATCTTTTCAAGCTTCGGCACTTCCATGGTATTTTTATATCCAAACTTTTTGACCATAGCATCTACGATCTCGCTTTTATACATATCTTTAAGTCTGCTACTCAACTTATGGATCTCCTTTCTCAGATATTTACGCGTTTAGTCTACAACGTCACCCGTAGACTTTGCAAAACGAACTTTCTTGCCCTTCTCGATCTTGAATCCGATCCTGGTCGCCTTGCCCTTGTGTACGTACATCACGTTAGATACATCGATGGGCGCTTCCTTCTGAACAATGCCGCCGTTCTGGTTCGCCGCCGAGGGTTTCTCGTGTTTAGTGATCTTGTTGATACCCTCTACGAGCACTTTATTATTCTTCTTATCTACGGAAATAACCTTGCCTTCTTTGTCTTTATCCTTGCCGGCGATCACCTTGACCGTATCGCCTTTTTTAATCTTAGCCATTGACATAGCGGCACCTCCTATAATACTTCCGGAGCCAGTGAAACAATTTTCATAAACTGTTTATCACGAAGCTCTCTTGCTACTGGTCCAAAAATACGGGTTCCTCTCGGCGTCTTGTCATCCTTGATGATAACGGCAGCATTTTCGTCAAACCTGATGTAAGATCCGTCTTTGCGTCTTGCGCCCTTCACGGTACGCACTACGACAGCCTTCACGACATCGCCTTTTTTTACAACGCCGCCTGGTGTTGCATCTTTGACTGTAGCAACGATCGTATCGCCGATCCGCGCATATCTTCTTGTGGAACCGCCCACAACCCGGATGCACAACAACTCTTTCGCACCGGTGTTATCAGCGACCTTGAGTCTGCTTTCCTGTTGAATCATGCTAACTTTCTCCTTCCGAAAAATTTACTTAACCTTCTCAACGATCTCGACAAGTCTCCATCTCTTGTCCTTGGACAGGGGCCTGGTCTCCATCACCTTGACGGTGTCGCCGATGCTGCACTCATTGTTCTCATCGTGCGCCTTTAATTTATAAGTTTTCTTCACGATCTTTTTGTAAAGCGGATGCTTTACGTGATCCTCGATTGCCACAACGATGGTCTTATCCATCTTATTGCTGGTCACTTTACCGATACGGGTTTTTCTCAGATTTCTTTCCACGATTGCTCTTCTCTCCTTTCCACTGATTTCGCTGTCGCGAAATCTATAAGAATCGCTTCGCAATTCTTACCTTATCGCGATATACTATACAGTTTTTGCTTTCTGTGTGATAACGGTCTGGATCCGCGCAATGTTTCTTCTCACGTCCTTGATCCTGGCTGTATTGTCCAACTGGTTTGTTGCGTTCTGGAATCTTAAATTGAAAAGCTCTTTCTTAGCGTCCACCAGCTCCTGCGCTAATTCTGCATCTGATTTTTTATTCAAATCTTCCACATACTTATTAGTTTTCATTCGCCACACCGCCTTCCAAATCTGCTTTAGAAACGATTTTACATTTGCATGGAAGCTTATGGGTCGCAAGACGCAGCGCCTCCTTTGCCACATCCTCAGCAACGCCGGCAATCTCGAACATCACACGGCCGGGCTTCACAACTGCCACCCAGTATTCCAAAGTGCCCTTACCGGAACCCATACGCGTCTCTGCAGGCTTTGCAGTAACGGGCTTATCCGGGAAAATTTTGATCCATACCTTACCGCCACGCTTGATATGTCTGGTCATAGCGATACGGGCTGCCTCTATCTGATTGGACTTGATCCAACAGGGCTCCATCGCAACGATACCATACTCACCGTAGGTGATCTGATTGCCGCGGGTCGCTTTTCCCGCCATGGAACCACGGAACTGTTTACGACGTTTTACTCTTTTTGGCATTAACATTATTTATCGCTCCCTTCCGTGTTAGATTTAGTAGGAAGTACCTCGCCTTTGTAAATCCATACCTTTACGCCGAGCTTACCGTAGGTGGTATCGGCCTCAGCGAAACCATAATCAATATCCGCTCTCAGGGTCTGCAGCGGAATGGTTCCCTCGCTGTAGAACTCGGTGCGGGCAATATCCGCGCCGCCGAGACGACCGGAAACAGCTGCCTTGATACCCTCTGCGCCGGCCTTCATGGTACGGCCCATGCAGGACTTCATCGCACGTCTGAAGGATACGCGGTTCTCAAGCTGCTGTGCAATGTTCTCCGCCACAAGCTGTGCGTCCTTATCAGGTCTCTTGATCTCCTTGATATCGACAAGAACCTTTTTGCCTGTCAGCTTGGTCAGCTCTTTCTTCGTGATCTCGATCTCAGCGCCGCCCTTACCGATCACTACGCCGGGCTTTGCCGTGTAGATGATAACCTTCACTCTGTCGGACGCTCTCTCAATCTCGATCTTTGCCACGCCTGCGCTATACAGCTTCTTTTTCAAATATTCTCTGATGTTGTAGTCTTCTACTAAAAAGTCAGCAAACTCGCCATCTGCATACCATTTGGAATCCCAATCCTTGATGATGCCGACTCTCAATCCGTGTGGATTAACTTTCTGTCCCATGTTGTTCTCCTTCCTAATCTGATCCTATCTTGCATCGAGAACGATCGTGATGTGACTCATTCTCTTCTCAATTCTGTAAGCTCTGCCCTGTGCTCTGGGCTGAATCCGCTTCATGGTAGGCCCTTTGTTCGCGTAGCATTCTGCGATGTAAAGGTTCTCCGGATTCGGGTACTTCGTGGGATCCTGACTGTATTTGTACTCAGCGTTTGCGATTGCCGACTCCAGCAGCTTCTTGATCACGCCGGACGCATATCTGGGATTGTATGCAAGGATTCCGAGCGCCGCCTCGACATCCTTCCCTCTGATGGCGTCTAACACGAAACAAGCTTTCTGTACAGACATACGCGCGTAAGACAGCTTTGCGGAAGGTCTGACATCCTTGTTCGCGTTTCTCTCTCTCTTTATCTGGGATCTATGTCCTTTAGCCATAGATTGAAGCCTCCTTTCAAATTAGCGAACTTTGGACTTTCTCTCGTCCTTATCATGTCCTCTGTAAGTTCTGGTCGCCACGAACTCACCGAGCTTGTGTCCAACCATATCCTCTGTAACATATACCGGTACGTGCTTTCTTCCATCATGTACAGCGAAAGTGTGTCCCACGAAAGAAGGGAAAATCGTAGACCGGCGGGACCAGGTCTTAATAACCTGCTTCTGTCCCGACGCATTCATCGCATCTACTTTTTTCAGTAAGCTCGCATCTGCAAACGGTCCTTTTTTTAATGATCTTGCCATGATCTATCTTTCCTCCTATTATTTAATGGCTCTGCCGTCTCTTCTTCTTACGATCAGCTTATTGGAAGCTTTCTTCTTCTTGCGCGTCTTTAAGCCAAGCGCAGGTTTGCCCCAAGGTGTACACGGACCCGGGCGTCCAATCGGAGCGCGGCCCTCACCACCGCCGTGCGGGTGATCGTTCGGGTTCATAACGGAACCGCGGACCGTAGGGCGGATACCCATGTGGCGCTTACGTCCTGCCTTACCGATCTTGATCAGGTTGTGATCGGTGTTTCCCACTGTGCCGATGCTCGCTCTGCACACGATCGGCACCATTCTCATTTCACCGGAGGGGAGACGCAGGGTAGCGTACTTGCCTTCCTTTGCCATGAGCTGCGCGCTGTTACCCGCGGAGCGTACCATCTGGCCGCCCTTGCCGGGATGTAATTCAATGTTGTGGATCAGCGTACCTACCGGAATTTCGGAGAGCGGCAGGCAGTTGCCCACTCTGATCTCGGCTCCGGAGCCGTTCATAACCTTCATGCCGTCCTTTAATCCCTCCGGCGCAAGGATGTATGCCTTCTCGCCGTCCTCGTAGCAGATCAGCGCGATATTTGCGGTTCTGTTGGGATCATACTCGATACCGATCACCTTTGCGCTGATGCCGTCCTTATTTCTCTTGAAATCAATCTTTCTGTATAATCTTCTGCTTCCGCCGCCATGATGTCTAACCGTGATCTTACCCTGATTGTTGCGGCCTGCGTTCTTCTTTAAGGAAGTGCAAAGCGACTTCTCGGGAGTCTTCTTTGTAATCTCACTGAAATCAGAACCGGTCATGTTACGTCTTGACGGTGTATAAGGGTTGTATGACTTAATTCCCATGATCTCTTATCTCCTTTTCTCCAAAATGATCTTACAAACCTGCGAAGATCTCGATGTCCTTGCTGTCCTCGGTGAGCTGCACGACCGCTTTCTTGGTCTTTGCAGTCTTTCCGTATACCATACCGCGCCTCTTGGTCTTTCCAACCTGATTCATGGTGTTGACCTTCAGAACCTTGGCGCCCTCGAACATCTTCTCCACCGCCTCTTTGATCTGTGTCTTGTTAGCCTCCGGGTGAACTAAGAAGGTGTACTTCTTATCACTCATGCCCGCCATACTCTTCTCGGTGATCACCGGTTTCAGGATCACATCATAATACTGAATCGCTGCCATTATGCAAACACCTCCTCGATCTTGGCTACGGCATCTTTGGTGAGCACCAGCGTATCTCCCTTTAAAACATCGTATACGTTGATATTCTCAGCGACCGCCGTGTTGACTGTGGGAAGGTTCCTTGCAGAGAGGATCACGTTCTCATCCTGCTCGCCGATCACCACCATCGCCTTTTCAACCTTTAAGTTGTCCATAACCTTCTTGAAATCCTTTGTCTTGATCGCGTCGAGTTTCAGCTCGTCAAGCACGATCAGCTTGTTATCCTGCACTCTGCTGGTCAGCACCGACTTGAGCGCTGCCCTCTTCTCTTTCTTATTCAGCTTGAAGGAATAATCTCTGGGTGTGGGAGCGAAGACAACGCCGCCGCCCTTCCACTGAGGAGATCTGGTCGAACCCTGTCTTGCGTGGCCCGTTCCTTTCTGTCTCCAAGGCTTTCTTCCGCCGCCGCTCACCTCGGAGCGGGTCTTGGCTTTCTGTGTGCCCTGACGCTTATTGGCAAGGTTCTGGACTACTGCCATGTGTACTAGGTGCTCATTGATCTCGACACCAAACACCGCATCGTTTAAGTCCATCTTGCCGACTTCTTTACCTTCCATATTATAAACAGATACGTTTGCCATCTGAATGGTCCTCCTTTCATCTGTGACCTAAGCCACTATTTTGCCGCGTCAACCTTAGTTGTCTCTTTGATGGTTACTAAGGCCTTCCTGGGTCCGGGTACAGCGCCCTTGACCAGAATGAGATTCTTCTCTGCATCGACTCTCACTATCGTAAGATTCTGTACCGTGACTTTGACGCAGCCCATGTGTCCCGGCATACCCTTGCCCTTGAACACCTTGCTGGGTGAGGAGCAGGCGCCGTTGGAACCCTGATGGCGATGGAACTTGGAACCGTGTGTCATAGGTCCTCTGTGCTGGCCATGTCTCTTGATCGCGCCCTGGAATCCCTTACCTTTAGAGATCGCTGTCGCATCCACTCTGTCGCCGGCCTCGAAGATATCAGCCTTGATCTCGCTTCCAAGTGTATACTCGTCTGCATTCTCAAGCTTAAACTCTCTGATAAATCTCTTGCAGGAAACGCCTGCCTTGTCGAAGTGGCCCTTCTGCGCTCTGTTTGCGCCGTGGCGGTGGATCACTTCTTTCTTGCCCGCCTTATCCTTGTTGACGATTCTTTCCTTCTTGTCCACAAAGCCTACCTGCACTGCACTGTAACCGTCATTCTCAACGGTCTTGATCTGTGTGACTGCGCAGGGACCTGCCTGCAGTACGGTAACGGGCGTCAGCGTCCCGTCCTCCGCAAAAATCTGCGTCATTCCGACTTTCGTCGCTAAGATTGCTTTTTTCATTCTCCTTCTTTACCTCCTGTCTTCTACAGCGGACCCCGCAGGGTCGTCCTAGTAGGGGTTTTATTTGTTCTTCATCTTGATGTCGATATAGACACCCGCCGGCATCTCCAGTCTCTGGAGCGCGTCCACCGTCTTGGGGGTGGGGGTGATGATATCGATGAGTCTCTTGTGAGTCCTCTGCTCGAACTGCTCTCTGGAATCTTTGTACTTGTGAACCGCACGCAGAATCGTGATGACCTCTTTCTTTGTAGGAAGGGGTACGGGACCGCTCACCTGAGATCCGTTCTTTTTCACAGTTTCGATGATCTTTTTCGCCGATGCATCCACCAGCTGGTGGTCATAGGCCTTCAGGGTGATTCTCATTACTTGACTTGCCATAAAAAAAGTCGCCTCCTTTTCGCACTTTTAACGCTTAAGTACGACAAGCGGTGACTGTACACTCTCCCGTGTGTGTCCTAAACTCTCTCGCATCGAACCACAACACGTCGTTTCCGGCTGACCGGACATTTTGTCTGTACAGTGACTTGTCGTCAGTTTCCTAACTTGACATTCGCTCCACGGAAAACCTGCCACGTGGGCAGCAACCTCACGCTTCACAGCTATCATGTCACAGCACAAACTAGTATACATGATGTTTTTTCAAGATGCAAGCATTATTTTAGAAAAATTTCTCAATTTTTAACAATCCTCTCATTTTTAGAATATAAGCGGCTGCACAACCGATTCAATCTCCGGGATGCCTCGGCTGCGACTAAAGTTGCCGCCGCAAACAAAATCAATGTCTGATACCACACCTGCCTGTTCATCAAGTCAAACCAGACAATGATGTTCAGAATGATCCAGTGGTACAGAAACATGCCGTAAGACAAATCCGCCTTCAACCGGATTTTCGGCAGAAAATAACCTCCGCCGATCACAATAAACGGAAGACATACGCTTGTTGCAATATTGGTATAGTATCCCGGCAGTTCTCCTATCAGACTCCCGCTGATAAAATAGACCAGAAGCAGCGGAACAAATGCTTTCTTTAACATCGGCAGCATTCTCTGACGCTTCTGGTAACAGAATACGCCGATAAAAAACCATAACGCATAGGGCAGAAACGACCTTTCAATCAGCTTTGCTGCAATTCCGTCCGCTCCCTGCGCCAGTTTCCCACAGGTGAGATTCAGCGCCGCCAGCGCTGCAAGCAGCGCAGTCCAGGATCCGCTCTTTCTTTTTTGCAAAAAGGAATAAGCAGCGCCCAGAAGAAAATACAGCTGTACCTCCGTAAAGACAGTCCAGAGCACGCCGTTAATACTGCCGGTAGCAAATGTCTTAAGGCATGCCGGCGTGTTCGCGATCCCGAAAATCTGAGTTGCCAGCCAGACGATCATACTCCGGTCCAGCCGGTCCGGAACCAGCACACAGACGACTGTCAAATTGACAAGCGTGCAAATCCATAATTCCGGATAGATCCGCAAAAACCGTCGTCTGAAAAACTCTCTTCTCGTCTTTGCCCGCTCATAGGACGCCGATACCAGAAATCCACTTATCGTAAAGAGTATCACTACCCCCGGAAAAAGTAAAGCTGTGCGTCTGAACACATTCATGACACCCATAGCCTGATCCGAAAGGATCATCGCATAACCGGAATAATGAAGAAGCATGACGCTGACAGCAGCGACATAACGCAGTATATCAAATCCGTTTTTTTCACTGTCTACACTTACATCCATCTGCACTTCCTCTTAGCCGCAGCCTGCTTTACTGAATCTATCAATTCTATTTTATATTGGTATCACAGAAAACACAATAAAATCTCTCACAACAATATCTAGGCGAACTATCTTTTATATGTTATCCTTATCTCAATACCTTATATTCTTTATTACTATATTATTTATAGAAGGAAAGGCTTCAACCATGTGGATCGCAGACAGCTGGAAAGACTATGAAGTGATAGACTGTTCAAAAGGAGAAAAACTGGAACGCTGGGATAAATACATTCTGGTACGTCCCGACCCGCAGGTCATCTGGGACACCCCGAAAACGGACAAACGCTGGAAAAAGAAAAACGGCCACTATCACCGCAGTCAAAAGGGCGGCGGCGAGTGGGAATTTTTTGATCTGCCCCAGGAATGGAGCATCCGATATGGCACACTCACCTTCCGCCTGAAACCTTTCAGCTTCAAACACACGGGGCTTTTCCCCGAGCAGGCGGTGAACTGGGATTGGTTTTCTTCTATAATAAAGGATGCAAAAACAAAGTCCCCTGACCACCCTATAAAAATCCTCAATCTCTTCGCCTACACAGGCGGCGCTACGCTTGCCGCCGCTTCCGCCGGCGCGGCTGTCACCCATGTGGACGCCTCGAAGGGAATGGTCACCTGGGCTAAGGAGAATGCCGCTGCCTCGGGTCTTTCCGATGCACCGATCCGCTGGCTGGTGGACGACTGTGTGAAATTTGTGGAGCGGGAGCTCCGCCGCGGAAATACCTACGACGGCATCATCATGGATCCGCCCTCCTACGGGCGGGGTCCCAAGGGCGAGATCTGGAAGATTGAAGAAAATGTATTCGCCCTGATCGGACTTGCCGCAAAACTGCTTTCCGAAGCTCCCCTGTTTTTCCTCGTGAATTCCTACACCACCGGGCTGCAGCCCGCTGTGCTCACCTACATGATGCATACCGCTCTTGTGCCGAAATTCGGCGGCCATGTGGAATCCTCGGAGATCGGACTTCCCGTCTCATCAAACGGACTGATACTGCCCTGCGGCGCTTCCGGCCGATGGTTTACATAACTCCGATCATCCGTGCAACTCCATATAACAAAAGCAGATGCAGCGGGTAAAATCCATAGTAAAAAGGCTTCGGAAGCTGCCTGCCCCTTTTTCCGTTATACAGGAAGATCAGCAGGAACGCTAAAAGGCCATACATCTCCCGCATGGAAAACCGAAAGAGATAGTCTGCTGCATATTTCCCTGTATAGCGGATCAGGTTGGAACCCCAGGTGCCGAACAGCATGATCAGACCCACCGCCACAAACCGGACACCGCACTTCTTCTCTCGTGTCAGATAAAAAGTAAGAATAAGCAGTATGCCCATAAAGCGATAATCTGTCGCTCCACAAAACGCTGCCGCACAGGCCGCTGTCACGATCACGATGCGTCCGGCCACGGTCAAAACCCTCCCGTAATGGGAGAGATATTCCCATGCTGTTAATACCAGCACTCCCAAAAGCAGTGTCCAGTATACATTTTGGCTCTTCCAGTCAATCACATTTCCCGAAAAAGCCAGATCAAAAGGAATTTCCGAGAGCAGTGCAAACAGAAAGAGGCGCAGTAAGAAGCGTACTCTGCTTCTTGTGCGAAGAAATCCCTCCACGATCAGAAAGGCAAACAGAATAAAGGCGATCCGCCCCACAGCCCTGCCTGCACGATAGATCGGTTCCAGCTTCGGATCCCATGCGCCGTCTATCGGATGGAGGCGCATATAATTTAAAAAAACAACTGCAAAAAAGTGATCGATGAACATAGAGACATACGCGGCATTCTTTAACACCGCGCCCGTCAAAACCCCATTATTTTCTCTGCCCTTATGTAAGTCTTTCATCCGCTTTTACCCAAATGGAAGGGCCTCTGCTATTCTCTCATAGCAAAGGCCCGTTCTACTGCCTCATTTACGCCATCGCATCCACATTGGCACCCGCAACGAGCTCCGCCGCTGACTGTCCGGTGTCCGCCGGAACCGGAATATCCACACCCTGAAGCTCCAGTGACACCGCCGGGTTTGTATCCTGCTGAAATGCCTGCTGCGCGCTTTCCTGCTTTTCCCTCTCAAGTTTGTTGAACATCGCCTTCAGATACTTCATATCCGCCTCCACGATGTCCTTCATCTCGTCGGCGCGATGCTTCTTGCGGAGATTGTCCACCTCTTCAGGCGTCATCTCCTGTTCCGATGCGCCCATGTACTCCCGCATAATGTCATCCAGACCGCCGGCCGCTTCCATCTCCTGCATGAGTTCTTCATATTCCTCCAAAAGCTCCTCCAGCTTTTCGAGTTCCTCCTCGCTCACGCCATCCATGGCTTCTTCAATCTTTTTGATTTCTTTATCCTCGCTGGAGCCAGCTCCCTCCTCGACAAGGCCTTTTCCGGTAGCTTTTGCCTTCTCTTCCTCCTCCAGATGCTTCTTCTTTCTGCGGGCGATCCGCTCCATTTTTCTGGCATGGATGATCGCATGACGGAGATCTGTCTCGTCATACTTACCGCTCATCTGCTTTCTGAGCAGGGACACCACCTCCTCGCGCGCTTTCGTGATCACTCGACGTGCGCCTGTGGAGGTATTGTTCATCGTGATCTGCCTCGAAATCTTTTTATAATTGTAATTCAGTTTTTTCTTTTTCTGCTTCGCTTTGTTCTTTTGTATGCTGATGGCCTTTGCAGTCTGCCTCGCTGCAATGCCGGCACATTCATTCTTAATATCCTGCGCGGTTCTCTGCTTATAGGGATCGGATGCCGCAGCCGCAGTCTGGCTCGGATTCGTACCTATCATTATGCCCATATTCTTATCCTCCATGATACAGTCGAAGCGGCAAATCCATTTACCGCGTTTTCGATTCGCAGCCGCTTGTTTGCTCTTCGCGGCTGTTAGGCTGTCATTATATATATCGGTCAGAACGGCACTATTGTTTAGGATTTAGAGGCACAGGTTTTCATTTCAAGTCTACCACGATTGGAGAGTTTTTTCATCATGTGTATGATTTTATAAAACTGATGAACTCCGGTTTCGGAATCGGTTTCGAGAAAAAGTACCCCTGAATAAAATCACATTGCAGCTCCGCGAAAAAGTCCACCATCTCCTGCGTTTCGATACCTTCCACCACGATCTCCATATCCATATCTTTGAGCATCGCCACCGTATTTTTGAGCACCACCCGCATCTTGGGATTGTCCTGCTCGTCCACAAAGGTCTTGTCCAGCTTGATGATCTTGAGCGGAAGCTGAACCACACGCTTAATATTGGAGTAACCCGTCCCATAATCGTCCAGCGAGAAGGAAACGCCTGCCCGATGGAGTCTCCGCAGATTCTCTGTCATAACCTCCTGCGTGTCGCCGGCCGCCGTCTCCGTGATCTCCAGATTGATATATTCGGTGGAGACACGGTGTTTTGCCATGATGCCGAGTATCTTATCCGCCAGATTTACCCGCAAGCACTGCTTTACTGAGAGATTTACCTCTATGTACTCCAGCCCCAAGGACCGAAACTCATCGTCTGCAATGAAGCGGCAAACCTCCTCCAGCACGTAGTCGCCGATCCTGTGGATCGCACCGCTTCGTTCCGCTGCCGTAACCAGAATTTCCGGCGAAACAAATCCGTAAGTCGGGTCGAAGAGGCGCAGCAGTGCCTCCGCAGACACAAATTTCCCCTTTTCCACCGAGTAGATGGGCTGATAGTATATCTGAAACCGTTTGAATTCCAGTGCATCCTCGATAATCTTGTCGATGTTTCCCTGAATCTCAAGCAGGCCTTTGTGAAAGACCTCTTCTACATGCATGACCCGCCCCTCAAATTTGAGTTTCTCATGAAAATCCATGCCGAAGGTCATCAGCGTCTTGAAATCCTTAATCTCCTCAGGGCAGTGCGCCAAAACCACGAAGGGGAGCAGCGTGACATCCAGATCGTTGAAATCCCGCTTCTCCATCATACTCGCCACCAGCGCTTCCGCCGCTTTCTCTGCCCATTCCCTGTCTCTCTCATCAAATACCATGCGAAAGCGTCCTCTGTCCAGATAATAGAGGTCCGCCTTGCCGCCCGTAAACAAATTGACCTTGTGGATTCTCTCTACCGCATCATCCAGCACCTGCATGGCAAAGTCATAGCCCATCATGGTATTGATCACAGAGAAATTACCGAGATTCAGCATGACCACGTCCACACTCTTTTTGTTATGATAATTTCTCTTCATATCCGTCGCATAGGCACTGTACTTCATCAACTGCGTATCCGAGTCTACGATCTCCTCCGGCTTCTGCGCGCCAATGCTTACCAGAAAAAGGCTGATGGCCGAACCGAACATCTCCACGAGCGTCGATGGCGACAGTAACTGCATCAGCAATGCAATGAAACCAATCGGAATAAACGACATGACTGCACAGAACTTGGAAAATTCCACAATCTCCCGATAGTAGATCATATATCCGACAGCAAAAACCGCATAAATCGCTATCGCTGCATAAATCAGGAAGAACCACTCTCCACGCTGGTATCCCCCGCTCACCTGAAACATCTTTTTTGTAAAGGGATTCGTCAGAAGCGCCGCAAGAACCGTTAAAAAGGGCATCCACAGTATAAACTGGATGATAAAATTCCTTCTGATCTTATGCCAGGTGTCCGTGAGGCTGATCACAAACAAGACATAAATCGGAACCGTAAAATTATGTACGATAAGATACCCGGAATGCGCGAAATTCAAAGCGAATGAACTCGTACTGTTCGCATTGTCAAGCGTCACCGCCCAGATATCAAAAAGCCCGGCAATCCAGTTGACAGAAATAAATGCCAAAAACAGCCGATTCGGCGTGCCGCTGGTCAGCTTCCTCATAACGCACGATATCAGGAGCAGCGTCAATATTATGATGGCAGCTATATCATAGCTAAGACTTTTCCCCATTATATTCTCCCCGGTAAATGCCGCAGATTTCTCATGCGATTATAATATTATACCAAATTTAGGCAAAGCTGAAAAGCCCTTCTTTTTTGCAGGATTTTCAGAATACCCATTTCATTTGACAGATCGATGTTATATAATAGGATCGATTAAATAAAGAACAGAATATATCATAGTACCAAATTGAGAAATATGGGAGATATTATTATGAAGAAGCAAAAGCCGTTACAGGAGATCATTTACGCCGTTTTTCTTTTAATAGCCATTATCCTTTTATTTCTCTGGTTCAGAGCGCAAAACAGCAGCCGAACCGTGAAGCAGAACAGGGATTATGCAGCGGACTCTGCCCAGATGAAAGCCGAGCAGATTGACGACGAAATGAATAATGCTCTGGGCCGCATCAAAACCTATGCCTATTTCGTGGGAGAAGGGTTGACCGAACCTGGCATCACTCCACAGATGCTCAAAACAATGGAAGATAATTCCTTGTTTGACGCCGTTATCTTTACCGATCTTAACGGAGCGGATTATGCATCCGACGGACAGACTGCCGACGTTAGCGAGCGGCATTTTTATAAAGACGGCATCGCCGGCAACAGCGGCAGTGAGATCATATTTGATTCCAACTTTTTTAATGAAACAATGGCATGTTTCTATGCGCCTGTCTATCTGAACGGACAGATCATCGGCGTGCTGCGGGGCGCCTTTCTGGCCGAGGAATATCTGAGAAACATGCTCGGCACCACATATTTCGGAGAGGCAGCCAAAGTATATCTGTGTGAACCGAATGGCCAGGTGATCGCAAGTTCTGACGGTACATCCTATGAGGGACACCTTCTGGATGCGCTTACGGAAGCGGAAGTGATCTGTCAGCATGATGCCGCTTCGATCCGGCAGATATTTGAAAACGGAGGATCCGGTGCTTTTACATGCGATAAATCCGGAAGGACGGACAATATCTGCGCCGTCTACCTGCCCGAAAATCATTATGTTCTGGTTCAGACATTTCCGAAAAACGTGACACAGCGCATGATCAGTGAACTGAATCTGGTCGGCATCCAACTGGAGATCATGTTGATCGCGCTGTTTGTGTGCTATATTATCATGATCCTTATCCGTGCCGGACGTAAACGGAAACAACTGGAAAAGGAAAACCGGGAGATGGGATATATCATAAACGGCGTCAACACGCTGTTTACCCGGTTTGCTATGGTTGACCTTGAGGAGGATACCTATCAGTATCTGGCGGGCACAAAACCTGAGGACGGAGGAATTGAAGAAAGCGGTAATTATCAGGATCTCGTGAAATATCTCTCCTCCTCCGTGGAAGAAAGCACCTATCAGGGAATTGTCGATTTTATGGATAAAGCTTCCATTATCACGGCTATGGAAAAGCAAAACGATCTGCGTTATGAAAGATGCGAGGTCAGGAACGGACGCACAGAGTGGGAACACATGAATGTGATCTGTCTGGAAAGAAAAGAGAACGCCGCCTCCAAGGTTTTGTTTATACGCCAGAATGTAACGGAGTTAAAGGAAAAAGAACTCCGGATTCAGGCGGAAAGAGCTCTTGCCAACCGCAAGGAAAGGCAGTACCAGATCGCGCTCATGTCCAATTCCTTATGCAGTTTTGAATTTAATCTGACACAGGATATCATTGATCAGGATATTATCAGGACGATTGACGGGGAGAAGACATCACTCCTCAAACAGGCAGGATTGACCACGCCGTGCAAAGCTTCAGAATGCTTTGAAAAATGGAAACAGTTTGTTTTGGATGAATCCATGGAAGAGTATTCCGCGACTGTAAACATGGAAAACCTGATCAGACTCTATGAGCGGGGCGACAGAGAAGTCATAGCCGAATATTGGGAAGAAACTGACAAGCAGCACCAGTTGTGCGTGCGCCAGTCCTTTATCATGACCAGAGACGACACTACAGGTGATATTATGGTCATGGTGATTGCAAAAGATATCACGGAACAGGTCAAAAAACAGAGAGCGCAGACACAGGCTCTTCAGGATGCCCTGATGCAGGCACAGCATGCCAATAAGGCTAAGAGTACATTTTTGTCCAATATGTCTCACGACATCCGTACCCCTATGAATGCCATCATAGGATTCTCTACCGTTGCCGTCAGCCATATTGACAATAAAAACCAGGTTCTGGATTGTCTGCAGAAGGTCCTTTCCTCCAGCAACCATCTGCTCAGCCTGATCAACGATGTTCTTGACATGAGCAGGATCGAAAGCGGAAAAGTGCAGATCAAAGAGCAGGAATGCAATATTTCTGAAATTATACATAACCTGGTAAATATCATTCAGCCTCAGGTCAAAGCAAAACAGCTGGAATTATTTATTGATACCTTTGAGGTTACCAATGAGGATGTGATTGCCGATCCTTTGAAGTTAAATCAGGTATTTATCAATCTGCTGAGCAATGCGGTGAAGTATACGCCCGCCGGAGGTACAGTCTCCTTCCGCATTATGCAGAAGAGCACATTCCGGCACGGATACGGCGATTACACATTTGTCGTTAAAGACAATGGAATCGGTATGTCACCCAGTTTTGTGGAACATATCTTTGAGCCCTTTGAACGGGAGTCCACTGTGACACAGAGCGGTATTCAGGGAACAGGTCTGGGCATGGCCATCACCAAGAACATTGTGGAGATGATGAACGGTACCATCAGCGTTGAGAGTGAGACGGGTAAAGGCAGCACATTCACGGTAGAACTGGGACTAAAGCTGCAGGATGCAGAAAAAACCGCGAAACAGATTCAGGCACTGGAAGGTCTGCGGGCGCTGGTTGTGGATGATGACCTCAATGTCTGCGACAGTGTCAGTAAGATGTTGAAACAGCTCGGCCTGCGCTCCGAGTGGACAACTTCCGGTAAAGAAGCGGTGTACCGCGCAAAGAGCGCCTATGATGAGGGGGACTCTTACCATACGTTTATTATTGACTGGCAGATGCCGGGACTCAGCGGCGTGGAAACGGCCAAAAAGATTCGGAAAACAGTCGGCAATGACGCGCCCATCATTATTCTGACTGCATACGAGTGGACGGATATTGAAGAAGAAGCAAGGGCTGCGGGAGTCACTGCTTTCTGTGCTAAACCGATGTTTATGTCCGATCTGAAAACGGTACTGCTTGCCGCCAACAATATGCTGGAAAAGCAGGAGGAAGTACCGGAATGGACGTTAGCGGATTTCAGCGGAAAGCGGATTCTTCTGGTAGAGGATATTGAGATGAACCGTGAAATAGCACAGGTGATCCTGGAAGAGGCCGGTTTCATTGTGGACACGGCGCCGGACGGAACAGATGCTGTGGCGATCATGGAGAAGGCAGAAGAAAACTATTACGATGCGATCTTAATGGATGTACAAATGCCGATCATGGATGGGTATGAGGCAACCAGAACGATCCGCAGACTTCCTAGAAATGATGTAAAAAATCTGCCCATCATTGCCATGACAGCCAACGCTTTGGAGGAGGATAAAGAAGCAGCATTGATGAATGGAATGAATGCCCATATCGCCAAGCCGCTCGACATGAATGTCTTTATATCCGTACTAAAAAAATATATTCAGTAAGGATATGGTAAAGAAAAAATAGCCAAAACATGTTGACAATTCTATGAATCATGATTAAAATAGTGTCGAATCATGTTGAAAGACTATGACGGAGCGAGTACATATTTTCGAAAAGTTACAGAGAGCCGCGCAAGCTGAGAAGCGGTACGAGTAGAACTTATGGAAAATCCCTCCTGAGTTGCAGCACCAAAGCAGGTATGCAAGTAGATGCTGACGGGTTCCTTCCGTAAAAGAGGACGCATATGGTGGTATGTCGTAGATGGAATAAGAAGAGAGTGAGGGCTTCTACCGTTTGCGGTGGAAGCTTTTTTTATGGAGGTAAACATGAAAAATACAGTAGAGATCAGATGGCATGGAAGGGGCGGCCAGGGTGCCAAGACCGCAGCGCTTCTGCTGGCGGACGTAGCGTTCAAGGCCGGAAAATATGTACAGGGCTTTCCGGAATACGGTCCGGAGCGCATGGGCGCGCCGATCACCGCCTACAATCGGATCAGCGCAGAGCCTGTGACGGTTCATTCCAATATTTATGACCCCGATTATGTTGTGGTGGTGGATGACGGACTGTTGGAGAGCACTGACGTGACTCATGGATTAAAGGAAACCGGCGCCGTCATTATCAATACGGAAAAAGAAAAGGACACGCTGCTTCCCCTTTTACATGGCTATCAGGGTGCGGTTTATACCTTAGATGCAAAGGCCATTTCCATGGAGGCGCTGGGCAAAAACTATCCGAATTCCCCTATGCTGGCAGCCGTGGTGGCCGTATCCGGCGTCATGGGACAAGAAGAATTTCTGAAGGAGATGCTTGACTCGTTCCGGCATAAATTTGCAAAGAAGCCGGAAGTCGTTGACGGCAACATGAAGGCTTTGGAGCTTACATTTGCAGAAATTGCAAAGACAAAGAAAGGCGGTGTCAATTCATGATCAGTGATAGAATTAATGAAAACAGTCCCTGGCAGGACATAACGGAAGGGAATAAGATTTTCGAGGCCGCTACCTCCAAAGAGTTTTGTACGGGTGAATGGCGTACTTCCACCCCGGTTTGGGATCAGGAAAAATGTAAACAGTGCCTTCTGTGCACGCCGGTCTGTCCGGATTCTTCCATTCCGGTCTGTGACCAGAAGCGTGAGGATTTTGATTATGACCATTGCAAGGGCTGCGGTATTTGCGCCAAGGTATGCCCCTTTGGAGCAATTACGATGAAGGAGGGAAAATAAATGGCTGTCAGAGAACGTTTATCCGGCAATGAAGCCGTAGCTTATGCCATAAAACAGATCAATCCGGATGTCATGCCGGCATTTCCGATCACTCCCTCCACGGAGATCCCCCAGTATGTGGCAAATTATATTGCAAACGGGGAGATCGACACAGAATTTATTCCCGTAGAGAGCGAGCACAGCGCCATGAGCGCCACCGTCGGAGCTTCGGCGGCAGGGGCAAGAGCGCTTACAGCCACCTCTTCCTGCGGTCTGGCTTTGATGTGGGAGGAACTGTATGTGGCGGCATCCAACAGACTGCCCATTGTACTGGCGCTTGTAAACCGCGCACTCTCCGGCCCTATCAACATCAATGCGGATCATTCCGACAGCATGGGTGCAAGGGACAGCGGATGGATCCAGATTTATGCGGAGTCCAATCAGGAAGTCTATGACAATTTCCTACAGGCGTTCCTGATCGCGGAGCATAAAGACGTGATGCTCCCGGTCATGATTTGTCAGGACGGTTTTATCACCAGCCACGGAGTAGAAAACATTCTGCTGGTGGAAGACGATCAGGTCAAAGAATTTGTCGGCGAACGGGAACCGGAGCATTATCTTTTAAATCCCAATGAGACTCTGGCTGTGGGCCCCTATGCAGTATCCTCTTATTATATGGAGACCAAGCGCGGGCAACGGGAAGCTATGATCAATGCCCGCAAAGTGATCCTGGAAGTGGCTAATCGCTTTCAGGCTATGACGGGACGGCAATACGGTTTCTTTGAAGCATACCGTTTAGAAGATGCAGACTATGCCGTTGTCATCATTGGTTCTGCCGCAGGCACATGCAAAGCTGCCATTGAGGAGATCAGAAACACCACCGGAAAGAAAGTAGGTCTGCTGAAAATCAGAGTATTCCGCCCCTTCCCGGAGGAGGAAATTGCCGCGGCTCTGACCCATGTAAAAGCAGTGGCGATTCTGGATCGGTCAGAGATGTTCTCCGCCACCAGCGGTCCTTTGGGCGCAGAGGTAAGAGCAGCGCTCTATCAGGCAAAGGGAACCGCGGAAACCGTGAATTATTTCTACGGGCTTGGCGGCAGAGATATCACCGTGGAAGATTTCTGTCAGGTTTATGACAATCTGGAGAAAATTGCAGCAGAACACAAAGTAACGGATATGTACGAATATATCGGACTGAGGAGTTGAATATGGAAGCATATAATTTTAAAGAGATCATGAGCAAACCGGAACGGCTGGCTCCCGGACACAGAATGTGCGCCGGCTGCGGCGGCACCATCGCAGTTCGTGGGGTATTGCGTGCGCTACACGAAGGGGACAAGGCCGTCGTAGGCAATGCGACAGGATGCCTGGAAGTATCTTCTTTCATGTACCCGTACACTGCCTATGAGGACAGCTATATCCATAACGCCTTTGAGAATGCAGGCGCAACGCTTTCCGGCGTTGAGACCGCGTACCGGGTGTTGAAGAAACGTGGAAAGCTTAAAGAAGACTATAAATTCATTACGTTTGGCGGCGACGGCGGAACCTATGACATCGGTTTCCAATCCCTGTCCGGCGCTATGGAGCGCGGACATGACATGGTATATGTATGCTATGACAATGGCGCCTATATGAACACCGGAACCCAGCGCTCTTCCGCAACCCCTCAGTTCGCGGATACCACCACCACGCCGGCCGGTAAAGTGTCCAACGGTAAGGTCCAGATCAGGAAGGATCTGGCGGCAATCATGGCGGAACACCACATCCCCTATGTGGGACAGACCACTTTTACAGCGAACTTTAAAGATCTGCACACAAAAGCGGAAAAAGCCATTTATACACCGGGCGCCGCTTTCCTGAACGTCCTTGCTCCCTGTCCCAGAGGCTGGGGCTATGAGCCTTCAGATCTTATGGACATCTGCAAAGCGGCAGTTGATACCTGTTACTGGCCGCTCTATGAGGTGGTAGACGGAAAGTGGAGCATAACCTATGAGCCCAAGGAAAAGCTGCCCATTGAAGACTTCCTTCGCTCCCAGCGGCGCTTCCGCCACCTGTTCAAGCCCGGAAACGAAGAGCTGATCGCAGAGTTTCAGCGGGAAGTAGACAGACGATGGGAAGAACTGCAGGTAAAATGTAGTAAATAAAGGAAAAGCAGGGAATCCGGCAAAGATTCCCTGCTTAATCGTTCTGTCGGTAGACAATTCGTATTCCGGTTACAGTTTCCTTTCTAAATCCCGGTATACGACAATTCCAACCACCCAATGAAGGATAAACAGCAAAAACGTTATTCCTGTTGCCCATGTACTTACTCTTAGAAGAGCAAGTATAAAAGATATACTGAGTAAAACAAACGCCATAATCTGATATGTGATATAGCCGGCCTTCATGCGCAAGTATTGTTTTCGCTCATCCACTTTGTCAATATGCGCTTCCCGCATCTTTGCTTCATACTCTGAATGACGCTTAGGATTCTGCCAATATATAGTACGCAATAAATGCACCATCGAACTAGAAATCATTCCAAATCCCATTGCAAAAATCAGAGTCGAGTAATAATCAAATTTTGTAAGAAGACCTACACCGACTAAAACAACGCCTATTATGATTGTAATGATATATGATTTTTTATCTTTCATTTTCTTCCTCCTCATAGATAAATATTTCCTCGATACTCATTTTAAAATATCTTGCGATCTTAAACGCCAGCTGAATGGATGGATTATATCGTCCATTCTCTAAAGAACCGATCGTTTGTCGTGATACTTCCAGAGCATTGGCTAAATCTTCCTGCTTAATTCCTCGCTGCTTTCTCAATTCTTCAAGCCGATTTTTCATTATGCCTCCTCTTTACGGAAAGTTTGCTTTCCATTCTCATTATAGCATGGTAAGGAAAAATGTCAAGTTTACTTTCCATTAAATTTATAGTATATGGCGTGATACTATGAAAAAAGACTTCCGAAAATTTTCGGAAGCCTTATATTTACAGAATGAATTATTATTGGTAAGACTTGAATTTACCGCTTCTCCCACCAAGTCCACTTCTCTGCGGGTTTGTAACCGATCGCTTTATAAAAGTCATGCCATCCGCCTGTCATATGCGTTGCCCCCAATGCTTTTGTCCTTCGATACAATTCGGACAAAGCCGCTGCGGCAAGGCCTCTGCGCCGATATTCCGGAATGGTGCAAAGCGGTTCCATATAAGCCAGTTTATTTTGGGGAGTCCACCACATTCCTGCATAACAGGCATACTCTTCTGCTTCATCGGCAATGATAACTGCCAGCTTCGTCGTTACATGTGGTGCCAGCGCATGTAAATAATTACTCTGCTCGTATTGGTGATCCCATACCCCCTCATTTGGCTCATGATCGAAGCCCTTCCAACAACACTTACCTATCTTTTCTATGTCATATTCGTCCGGATCCACAAAATGAAATCCCTCCGGCAAAGGATAATCCAATACATCATCAAACTCAAATTGCATATCCCAACTTTCTGATTTCTGATAATACCCTGCCCGTTTTGCAGCGTTCATCAATGCCTCCTGCCCTCCAAAAAGAATCAGTTGTATTTTTCCGCCCTTTATTGGCATATGAACATCGGCATATGCGATCATTTCTGATGCCAATTCCTCATATCCGGGCTTCAAGCTGAAATAAATATCTGTCACAGGCGATTCATTAAAGCAGAACGCCACGATATCACCGTTATCCTCCCAAATGCGATTTTTATAAGAATATGTGATATCCATCCAATATGCAAATGAAGCATAGGCATGTTCAAAAAACGGTCCAGGCACACCGTTTCTCCAGTCACGTTCATAAATATCCAGCATAAACTGATAGATTTTTCCACAGTCCGCCAATACGCTGAATTGCCTTGTTGTTATATTTTTCATTTTCTTATTCTCCTATCGTATGAATTTTAATATTATTGTAAAAAGGATAGAATTATCACACAAGTAGCGAGAACAGTTATAACTAATATTGCGCCAAAAAAGACGCCTGCAGTTTATGCAAGCGTCTTAAAATCAATCATATATTATTTTTAATTATACCATATGCCTGCTATTCTGCATGAGAAAAGTGTTCCTATTAACCAATCCACAAACCTGAATTCTGATAAGATAAAATTTTTGGCATTTAATAACTGTTATATTTTATCTCCATAAAGTCCGAAAAACCTTGAAAATGCTAATTCTATAGCAAGTAAGCTTGCCCTTATGCTTTCCCTCGTGTTATATCCTTTTCCCTCGTGTTACGAATTCTCATAAGGGCAAAAATAAGGGAAAGAAAACCCTATAACAAATTATAACTCAATATGAACAGGACATGAAGAATTGATCGAAATGCTTTCATAATATTTTATATTTTAGAGAAAAGACTATTTCTGATCCTAAATGTGTTTTAAAATGGGGGCAACATACTCTTCGTATATGCTGCCCCGCCGATTTATTTAAAGAATATTTCTTTATGCAATGTATATCTAAGCAATTTGGTTTCATCTTCGTTTTGATACTCTGTTTCTCTTATTACAATATAACCAGCTTTCTTATAAAGTGACTGAGCAATTATATTGTCTGCTGTAGTATTTATGTAAATATGCTTGCGTTGAGTAGAAAAAGCGAACACCTCAACACACTTTAAAGCAAACATACCCACACCCAAATTTCTATATTTTTCGTGAACTACAAGCATGCTGATCCACAAACTATCCTTGCTTAACCCGTTTAACTTTAACCAAGCAATCGGAACTACACCTTTTCTTATTATATAGTTTAGTTCATCATCTGCAGCACTAAGTATTAGTACTTCTTTCATTTCTTTATAGAATTGATGGTATTCGTTAGCAGATATCCTCTTTAAATGTAGTGCCGAAACATTTGATGGATGAGTAAGCAAATCACAAATAAAGCACAAATGATTAATGTCATCTGCCAGAGAAATTATATTATAATTCATGGGAATATTCATTTTGAACATCACCAAGCCATCTACTTCAAAATCTTCAAAGGGTTCGGTTTTGATATGAACAAATCCCAAAGTTCTTTGTAAATTCAATGACGCTTCATTATGTGGCTCAACCACACATAACAGTATCTTGGCATTATGTTCTGATAAATGCTGCCATCCGGTACTGACAATTTCCGACGCAAAACCTTGACGCCTACATTCCGGTGCAATCCACAAATCAGTGTAAAACCATTTTGATGGTTCAGAACTACTTTGGATAAAATTCGCGTATCCAATAATTTCATCATTATTGCCATACATAATTGTGCTGAAAAAGTCAGAATGGTAATGTGCAGTAGATACTACATTTGTTAAACCTCTGATTACTTCGTCAGCCTTTTCGCCATGTCTCTTTGTAATAGAACTCAATATAATATCATCAGGATATTTGATAATTTTTACCATTCTGTCCTTACCGTCAAATATTTGTCTTTCGTAGATTTCCTTGCCATTTTCAGGTGACTTTTCACCTGTATTTACAAAGCCCAAAGACTCCCAAAAAGGGTCGCCTGTTACAGGATTTGAAGTAAGATACATTCGCTTTGCTCCATCTTGTCTAAATAGTTTTTCTAAGCGTAAATACATTTCTTTTCCGTAACCGTTACGGCGATACTCAGGCAAAACGAAAAATTCCATTATATATCCGTATCCGACCTTTGTATAACCTTTATGTTCGGGATGATCAATCTTGCCGTACAAAAAGCCAATCAGTTCTCTATTATCATAACAAAGCTCCAGATGGCGATCACTATCGCCCTGTATCTGTATAATACTATCAATCCACTTTGCTATGAAATTGGTGGGTGTAGTTCGATCTTGGTATTTGTCGAGTTCTTTGGTGTACTGCCACATAAGTTGTTCAAAAACTACACAGTTGTCTTTGTTTTCAGCGCATAGCTGAATAAATGTTAGTCTGTTCATAGAATACCTCTTTCTAAAATAATATAAAAAAATCGCTCCTGATAAAATCAGAAGCGACGATTACATCCATTAGAAAGTATCTTTACAGCATGGACAAAACGGCATTTGATTTTATCAGTCTATAGATTGTCATTTTGTCCACCTCCCTTTCAATTTAAATTATATATATAATAGCATTTGTTCTATAATATTTGCAAGTATTTTTTCAGATGCCTTTGCAATACCCTCGATTGTAAAAAATAAATCAAAATATAAATTCCTTTCACCCATGTACTTACACTTATAAGGGTAAATATAAAAGATATACTGAGAAAAGAGATACCTGTTGCCCGGCATCTCTTTAAGAGGCTTACAAATAATACTCCTGATTAAGTGTCAAATATATTTCTCAAGATTTTCTTTGAGCGTAGTGAATTTGAAATCATAAGGATAAAACCCGTTTTGAGGAACAATGTCCTTCAGATCCTTTTCAGCACTCGTGTTTATCTTCACTACTTCATCAATCGCCAATGCGTCAATAAACCGTACCTGTTTTTCCAAAATGTCTTTTTTGACGTTTAAAGACATTTCGAAGCAATTATCATAGCATTCCACCCCACAGACAATCTGAATATCTTCAAACTCAGTTTTACTTTTGAAATAAACACTGTAGGTATTTAACGTCACACAATCATTTAGAAGATTTTCTATATCATCTTTTGTTGGAACATATCCCGCTATAATAGTAAAAATATAGGACCGATATTGCTGCAGTCTATGCATATGAATCTGGGAATATCCTGTATCTTCAACGAAAATGCTTTCTGTTCCGAATAATTCAAGTAAAAATTTCTCATATCTTACAAGAAGTTGATCGGATTCATTGGAAGTCTCGACTTTAATTTTGACATACCCAATGAAAACATTACCACTATTAGATTTGCATTGTTTCCAGCAGTCAAGACCCTGCGCTGCATCCAAGAAATTTACGGTTTCATCCTCTTCATCCACTTGATCAGAATCCCTCAAAACGATCTCGTAGTGATTCTGCCGCTTTTGAATCTTAAATTCTTTTGCATTGGCCTTGAAACAAGGGAATTTGTCTGCCTTTTCATCGTTAGTCAAAATGTGACAACAGATTAAGTTATGATCTGCTGTTTTGCCACCTCTTGATAACGGAAAAATATGATCAACATTCCAGCCAAAATTACTGTTCCTGTCATTGTAGGCTGCTTTTGCAATCTCACGCCCAGCAAAATCCAGTGCCTTCTGCTTTTTTCCAAACTGTTGTACCCACAATCGAAGAGCGGTTTCTTTGTTTAGATTCATAAAATTTTTCATGCCTCATACTTCCCTTTCTCATAAAGTGAGAAGTATAATTTGTATTTGACCTCCTTATAAAATCTGGCAAATACTCTGATCGGCACATAGGGCAACCTACTGCTGAAACCTCAAAGGGTAATCCTTATAACAGCTTGACTAAGGATTTGCCAATCATCTTTTTGCGTTTGCAAAAAGGATTAAGATTTGCTTCCTCTAAGTATAATATATTTGTGGAGTTATGGCAATAAAATACATTTTTTCAACATTTTATCAGAAGGTAAAGGAACACAACAAAAAGGGCTGCCGCAACAGCCCCTTTGTAAATAATCCGGTTCCCACCTATTCTCAACTGTCATAGATCAGCATCAATATCATCTGCGCCGTCTCTACCATATTGGTACCGGAATCCATACTGCTCTTCTGGATATACCGGAACGCTTCCTGCTCCGTCATATGATTTCTTTCCATCAGTACCCACTTTGCGTTATTGATATAATTCTGTTCCTGTTCGGTCCGCTTTTTTGGCGGTTTTTTTCTTTTCTTCAGCCGCCTATCCAGCTGCGCCAACATCATTTCAACCGTACCGGCCAGATCGCCGGGCTTCACCGGATAGGTCAGCGACATGATGTCATTCGGACAGTTATCCAATTCGGAAGGGACAGTTAAAAGAAGCATTTCAAAATATTCCGGCAGATAGTTTGCCAACTGCGAATAATGCATATCCGGCAGACGGTAACTGCAGATCACCAATCCACTGTCCATCTGATGTACATTGGAAAGTACCTTTGATGCCGTCGTACAGAGCGCTGCTGTCTCAAAGCCGTAACGCTCCAGCAAAATTCTGATACGTTTTGCATCCTCAATTTTGGGAAAAGCGATGATAATACTGCTCATTCAGCCACCCGTCTTACGTTCGATACAGATATTTTTCAATTTCCCACTCGGAAACCTGAGACATATATTCGTTCCATTCCGCTCGTTTTGATGCAATATAAGTGTTTACGAAATCTCTGCCCAGGGTATTGTTCATAAAATCGTCTTTTTCCATATAATCAACCGCTTCCCATAATGTTTCGGGCAGATGATCGATTTCATTTCCAGAACAATTCTCCGCCATGACACCGGGAAAGATTCTTTTCTCTATGCCGTCCATGCCTGCGGCTAGACAGACCGCGAGGGTAAGATAAGGATTGGCCGAAGGGTCGGGAAAACGCAGTTCGATGCCGACCGCCTCGCCTCTGTCATAGGCCACCCTGATCAGTGCATTCAAATTTTTGGTCGTCCAGATGATATCCCTGGGCGCCTCAAATCCGGAATTCAGCCTTTTATAGGAGTTCACCAACGGATTCGTCACGGCGCACATCGCCTTGGCATGATTCATGATACCCTCTATGAACCACCTTGCCTCATCACTGACCTCCCCCTTATGTTTCGAATCGGTAACCACATTCTGACTGTCTTTGTATAACTGGATCGTTAAGTGCATTCCGGAGCCCGCTACGCCCGGTCTGGGCTTGGGCATGAACGTGGCATGAAGGCCGTGCCTTTTGGCAATGGAGCGTACCACTGTTTTAAAAGTGACAATACTGTCAGCTGTTTTAAGCGCTTCCGCACAATTAAAATCAATCTCATGCTGTGCCGGCGCCGTCTCATGATGGGAGGATTCAATCTCAAATCCCATCTCTTCCAACGTAAGCACCATATCGCGCCTTGCATTCTCTCCAAGGTCCAGCGGACTGATATCCATATATCCTGCCTTTTCATGCGTCACTGTCGTAGGTATGCCATTCTCATCGGTATGGAACAGGAAAAATTCACACTCTGGATCCACCATGAACTGATACCCTTTTTCTCCGGCTGCTTCTAATACCCTCTTCAAAATACTTCTGGAATCGGCATCGAATGGCGTCCCGTCTCCCTTACACACGTCGCACAGAAGACGAGCCACCTTTCCCTGCTGCGGTCTCCAAGGCAGTATGGCAAAGGTGTCCAGATCCGGATGTAAATACATATCCTCCTCTCCCCTGCACGGATCCCCATACAGCAAAGAGCCGTCGAATTTATACTGGTTATCCATAGCCCGCTCCAGCTGTCCTGCCGTAACGGCCACGTTTTTCAGCGTACCAAACAGATCCGTAAACTGCAGCCGGATAAATTCGACGTCCTCCTCCTTCACCAGTTGTAAAATTTCACTCTTATCCCTCATGAAAAGCCTCCTTAAAGGTTTGTATATCCCATCAGCGACTCATCCACCGCTTTTGCTGCCTCTCTGCCTTCTGCGATCGCCCAGACAACAAGGGACTGCCCCCTATGCATATCTCCCGCTGTAAAGATATCTTCCGCGCTTGTCTGATATTCACCCGGCTTCGTTTCCACATTGGTTCGCGCATTACAGTTTACACCAAAAGTCTCCGCAACATACCCCTCCGCGCCCAGAAAACCTGCTGCGATCAGAACCAGATCCACAGGGATCTCCTTTTCACTGCCTTCCACGGGAACCATGGAAATCCTTTTTGTTTTCTCATCCTTCTCGGGCTTAAGGCTTACAAGCTTTGCCGCACAGACATTTCCGTTCTGATCCTTCACAAACTCCGTGACCGTAGTCTGATAGACACGCGGATCCTCACCGAATCTGTCGATTGCTTCCTCCTGACCATAATCGGTCTTAAGCACCTTCGGCCACTCCGGCCAGGGATTATCCTCACCTCTCTCCACAGGCGGCTTCGGCATCATTTCCAACTGCACAACGCTTTCCGCGCCAAGCCTTATCGAGGTTCCCACACAGTCATTTCCTGTGTCGCCGCCTCCTATCACCAGCACCTTCTTTCCTTTCGCAAGCGAATACGGTATCTCGTTAAAATCACTGTCAAGAAGCGTCCTGGTTACATTTTTTAAGAAGTCAACAGCGAAATAAATGCCTTTCGCATCCCGTCCGGGTACGGCAATATCTCTGGGATTGGAGGCTCCGCATGCCAATACGATACGGTCATACTTCTCCATGAGCTCCTTCCCTGTAATATCTTTTCCTACATTCACATTGCAGATAAACTCGATCCCGTCGGCTTCCATGAGCTTCACTCTTCTGTCGATTACGCTCTTTTCCAGCTTCATGTTTGGTATTCCATAACGCAAAAGTCCGCCCGGCCTGTCACTCCTCTCATAAACCGTCACCGAATGTCCCCTGCTGTTTAACTGCTTCGCCGCCGCAAGACCTGCCGGTCCGCTTCCTATGACCGCTACCCTTTTTCCGGTACGCACCTTCGGGGGCTCGGATTTTATAAGCCCATGTTCAAAAGCATACTCAATCACAGCCCTTTCGTTCGCCTTCGTGGACACCGGCTCCGCATGCAGACCGCAGGTACATGCAGCCTCACATAACGCCGGGCAGACTCTTGACGTAAACTCAGGGAAACAATGGGTTTTGGACAGTCTAACATATGCCTGTTCAAAATTGCCGCGATAGACCAGATCATTGATCTCCGGCACCAGATTGTGGAGCGGGCAGCCCGACGCCATACCCGAGATCATGACGCCTGCCTGACAAAACGGCACGCCACAGTCCATACAGCGCGCTCCCTGTAACTGCTGCTCCTCTTCCGATAAACTTTCATGAAATTCTTTAAAATCCTTTATTCGCCTGGCCGGATCAATGACCTTTCCGTCCTTGCGCTCATATTCTAAAAATCCTGTCGGTTTTCCCATGACACTGACCTTATCCCTTTCCGAATCATTCCGTTTTTTCGCCTACGCTCGCGTAAAAAGCTTCTATCTGCGCTTCTTCTCTGTTCATACCCTGCTCTTCAAACTGGGAGGATAACTGAATCAATTTCTTGTAGTCTCCCGGAATGATCT
The DNA here is from genome assembly GCA_029067085.1 of Lachnospiraceae bacterium. Lineage (GTDB taxonomy): Bacteria > Bacillota > Clostridia > Lachnospirales > Lachnospiraceae > UBA3282. Next base: position 485,340 of record JAIEFE010000015.1, read on the forward strand.
TCTTAAATTTCGGCAGATATTCCGCAAAGTTTTCCAGTACCTTCTTTCCTTTTTCGGAGCCGGTGTATGCCACATGAGCCTCGATCATCGCGCGCAGTTCTTCCTTGTCATATTTGGTTTCCACTTTTTCCGTCAGTACCATCTCTTTATTCAGATTCCGGTACAGGCGGCTGTGTTCATCCAGTACATAGGCTATACCGCCGCTCATTCCCGCTGCAAAATTCTTGCCGACAGGTCCAAGCACCACGACCCGTCCGCCGGTCATATACTCGCAGCCGTGCTCTCCGACTCCTTCCACAACCGCCGTTGCTCCGGAGTTGCGGACACAGAAGCGTTCACCCGCCACACCTGCTATATAGGCCTCTCCGCTTGTCGCACCATAGAGCGCTACATTCCCGATGATGATATTTTCTTCCGGAACAAATTTTGCCTTCGCCGGTGCAAAAACCGCAAGCTTTCCGCCGGATAGGCCCTTGCCGAAATAGTCATTGGAATCGCCACAGAGAGAAAGCGTCAGCCCTTTCGGCACAAATGCGCCGAAACTCTGTCCTCCCGCGCCTTCACAATGGATCACAATGGTATCGTCATCCAGACCGCCGTGATGCCGTCTGGTAATCTCCGCTCCGAAAAGCGTACCGAAAGCCCTGTCCGTATTTGTCAGCTTGATATTGCACTCTTTGTGCGTTCCGTCCGTAATCGCTTTCTGAAGCTCCTTCCCGGCAAGCAGCACGGCTTCGTCCTTCGTGCCTTCCAGCTTAAAATCGTATGCGCAGTCAGGATCGAATACGGAAAGCCTGCGCTCATATCCGGATACATCATGCAGAATGCGGCTTAAGTCCACTTTCGCTTCCTGCCCGGTCAGATCATCTCTTCTCTTAAGCAGATCCGTGCGTCCCACCATCTCGCTGACCGTCCTGATGCCGAGCTTCGCCATATATTCCCGCAGCTGTCTGGCAATGAATCGCATGAAATTCTCTACATATTCCGGCTTTCCGATAAAGCGTTTTCTCAGCTCCGGATTCTGTGTCGCGACGCCCATAGGACAGGTATCCAGATTGCAGACACGCATCATCACACAGCCGAGCGTCACAAGCGGCGCCGTTGCAAATCCGAATTCCTCCGCACCGAGAAGCGCCGCAATGGCGACATCACGTCCGCTCATGAGCTTGCCGTCAGTCTCGATGACCACCTGATTCCGCAGTCCGTTCTGCAATAAGGTCTGATGCGTTTCCGCAAGCCCGAGTTCCCACGGAAGACCCGCATTGTGTATGGAGCTGATCGGCGCTGCGCCGGTCCCTCCGTCATAGCCGGAGATCAAGACTACCTGTGCACCCGCCTTTGCCACACCGGCAGCAACGGTACCCACGCCGGCTTCGGAAACCAGCTTTACGGAAATACGCGCATATTTATTTGCATTTTTCAAATCATATATTAACTGTGCCAGATCTTCTATCGAGTAGATATCATGATGCGGCGGCGGCGAGATCAGACTCACGCCCGGCGTGGAATGACGAGTCTTTGCAATCCACGGGTATACTTTTTGAGCCGGAAGATGCCCTCCTTCACCGGGTTTTGCCCCCTGTGCCATCTTGATCTGGATTTCTTTTGCGCTGACCAGATAGCGGCTTGTCACACCGAAACGTCCGCTCGCCACCTGTTTGATCGCCGAACTCCTGTCATTATCCGTTCCCGCAGATTCCAGACGTTCATTACTCTCTCCGCCTTCACCGCTGTTGGATTTACCGTGCAGTCTGTTCATGGCAATCGCCAGAGCCTCGTGCGCCTCCTCGGAGATAGAGCCGTAAGACATCGCTCCGGTTTTAAAACGTTTTACAATGGACTCTTCGCTCTCAACCTCCTCGATCGGTATCCCTTGTACCGGATAAGCAAAGTCCATAAGACTTCTCAGATATCCTCTGTTCTCTTCATCGATCAGCTTCGTATACTCGACAAACTTATCATAGTTTCCCTCTTTGGTAGACTGCTGCAAGAGATGTATCGTCTGCGGATTATAGCGGTGCTGTTCTCCCTGACTGCGCATCTTATGCCGCCCTACGGAGGAAAGCGTCAGATCTGTCTGTAAGCCCAGCGGATCAAAAGCTTTGGAGTGCTGTGCATCCGTCTGCGCCGCAATATCCTCCAACGTGATACCACCCACACGGCTGATCGTTCCCGTAAAGTAGCGATCTATGACATCCTGTGAAATGCCGATCGCCTCAAAGATCTGACTGCCCTGATACGACTGTATCGTGGATATTCCCATTTTCGATGCGATCTTTACGATACCGCTCAGAATCGCATGGTCATAATCATCCATAGCCGCATAATAATCTTTGTTGACCAGCCCCTCTTCCAAGAGCTCTGCTATCGTCGCATGTGCCAGATAGGGATTTACCGCGCTTGCGCCATATCCGAGCAATGCCGCAAAGTGATGTACTTCGCGGGGCTCGCCTGATTCCAGTACGATGGAAAGTGCCGTACATTTCTTGGTCTTTACCAAATGCTTATGAACCGCAGAGACAGCGAGCAGGGACGGGATCGCCACATGGTTCTCGTCCACTCCCCGATCGGAAAGCACCAGAATATTGGCACCTTCCCTGTATGCCTTATCCACCTCCACAAACAGATGCTCCAACACTCTGTCCATGGGCGTACTCTTATAGAATATGATCGGTACGGTCACAACCTTAAAGCCGGGTTTTTTGATTGTCTTGATCTTAAGCATATCCAGATCCGTCAGGATCGGGTTATGTATTTTCAAAACCTGGCAGTTTTCCGGTCTCTCTTCTAAAAGATTACCGTTCTTCCCCACATATACCGTCGTGGATGTCACGATCTTTTCCCGGATCGCATCAATGGGCGGATTGGTAACCTGCGCAAAAAGCTGCTTAAAATAATTGAATAAAGGCTGATACTCTTTGGACAGAACCGCAATCGGCGTATCCACTCCCATTGCGCCGATCTCTTCGCTGCCGTTTAGTGCCATGGCACAGATCCCGTTCCTGCACTCCTCATAGGTATAGCCGAACGCCTTTTGCAGACGCCCTCTTTCCACTCTGTCAAAAGCAGGGATCTTTTCATTCGGGATCTTCAACTCGCTCAAGGTAACGAGATTTGCATCCAGCCACTCTCCATAAGCCTCTTTCGTCGCATACTGCTCCTTCAGTTCCTCATCGCCCAATACCTGTCCGCTCACGGTATCCACCAACAGCATTTTCCCCGGGTGGAGACGCTCTTTTTTCAGGATATGCTCCGCCGGGACTTCCAGCGCTCCCACCTCGGAGGAAAGGATCAGTCTGTCATCATCCGTGATATAATATCTGGAAGGACGAAGGCCGTTTCTGTCCAGAACGGCGCCCATGACATCCCCGTCCGAAAACAGGATGGATGCCGGACCATCCCACGGCTCCATCATCGTGGCATAATACTGATAAAAATCTCTTCCTTCCTGAGAGATCGTGTCATTGTGCGTCCAGGGTTCCGGAATCGTGATCATGACCGCCAACGGCAGCTCCATGCCACTCATCACAAGAAACTCCAGCGTATTGTCAAGCATCGCCGAATCGGAGCCGTTTGTATTGACCACCGGAAGCACCTTGGTCAGATCATCCGAGGTAAAGCGCGGGGCACACATGGTTTCCTCACGCGCCAGCATCTTATCCGCGTTTCCTTTGATCGTATTGATCTCTCCGTTATGTACGATAAAACGATTAGGATGTGCACGCTCCCAGCTCGGATTCGTATTCGTGGAAAAGCGCGAATGCACTATGGCAATGGCAGAATCATAAGCTTCATCCTGCAGATCCGTAAAAAAGGTCCTGAGCTGCCCTACCAGAAACATACCTTTATAGACGATCGTCCTGCTGGAAAGGGATGCCACATAAGTGTTGTCGTTACTCTGCTCAAATACACGGCGCACTACATAGAGCTTACGGTCAAAGTCCAGTCCCTTTTCAATTTTCTCCGGTTTCTTGACAAATGCCTGACAGATCACAGGCATGCACTCTCTCGCCTTATGCCCTAAAACCTCCGGAGCGATAGGCACATCCCGCCAGCCTAAGAAGGCCATACCCTCTTTCTCGACAATGATCTCAAACATCTTCTTTGCCTGACTCCGCTTTAATTCGTTCTGCGGCAGGAAGAACATGCCTACGCCGTATTCGCGCTCCTTGCCGATCTCAATCTTGCACGATTTGCAAACTTTAGAGAAAAAGCGATGTGACACCTGTGTCAGAATACCGACGCCATCACCGGTCTTTCCCTCAGCATCCTTACCGGCCCGATGTTCCAGATTCTCCACGATTTTTAAGGCATCCGCAACGATCTGATGGCTCCTTTTCCCCTTTATATTGACAACCGCTCCGATTCCGCAGTTATCGTGTTCAAATACCGGCTCATAAAGCCCTTTGCTCCTCTGTTGACACATCATATCTGTTATATTACCCTCCTTCTAATCGGCATAAAAAAACATCAAAGAAACCCGCTTACGCAGGTTCATTGACGCCCTTGTCAATCTGCTATTCTTACTTCAATTTTTACTGACTTCAAGTTTAAACCATGAAACGGTATTTGTAAAGTCTTTTTGCTCGAATTTTGCTGAATTTCCTGTCTGTCAGTAATGTCACAAAAATTATCCGGGTCAAATTTTTTTAAAAAATTTTCTTGACAACGCAAAATTAAGCGCGTAAGATACGAGGCGTAAAGCAAAGGCGCTTTGGAGGCAATCTCCGAAGCGCCTCTTTTATATGGCGCGATTCGTGCTGCGGCTGATAAAGCGGAAGGATTTGGCCTATGAAAACCTTACATCAAGAAGAATCCCAAAATACATACGGCTTACGGCGTGAGATGCTTACAAACTCCATTCATGAGGAATGCGGCGTCTTCGGCATCTTTCATCCCGAAACAGATTCCGCAGCCCCCGAAGTCTATTACGGCCTGTGCGCATTACAGCACCGCGGTCAGGAATCCTGCGGAATTGCCACCTGCGATACGAACGGACCTCAGGGAAATATCTGCCACTACAAGGATATGGGATTGGTCGGAGAGGTCTTCCATCCCTCAGTTCTGGATACTTTAAAGGGCAATGTCGGCATCGGTCATGTACGTTATTCCACGACCGGCGCAAGCACGGCGGAAAATGCACAGCCACTTGTGCTGAATTATCTGAAAGGCACACTTGCCCTCGCCCATAACGGCAATATCACCAATGCGGACGAAATCCGGCAGGCGCTTCAGGAAAACGGCGCGATCTTCCACTCGACCACGGATTCCGAAGTGATCGCCTGTCATATCGCCAGAGAACGCACCCATACCGCCAGCGTCGAAGATGCCATATTCAGAACCGCTCAGAGATTAAAGGGAGGCTATGCACTCGTCATTATGAGCCCGCGTAAACTGATCGGTGTCAGGGATTCGCTGGGACTAAAGCCCCTGTGTCTCGGAAAACGTGATAGCAGTTATATCCTGGCTTCCGAGAGCTGCGCTCTCACCGCAGTAAATGCGGAGTTCATCCGCGATATCGAACCGGGTGAGATTATAACAATAACCAAAGACGGTGTCCGGTCCGACCGCCGCCTGGTAAACGAAACCCGTGCACATTGTATTTTTGAATACATCTATTTTGCACGGCTGGATTCCACGATAGACGGCGTCAATGTTTACGATGCAAGGTTTCGCGCCGGAAAAGCCCTTGCAGCATCCTATCCTGTGGAAGCGGATCTGGTAACCGGTGTCCCGGATTCCGGGCTTGCGGCAGCAATGGGATATGCGGAGGCCTCCAATCTGCCGTTTGCCCTTGCCTTCCATAAGAACAGTTATGTCGGAAGGACCTTTATCAAACCCACCCAGAAAGAACGGGAATCGGCAGTCCATTTGAAATTAAGCGTCTTAACCAGCGTAGTAAAAAACAAACGTATTATCCTGGTGGATGATTCTATCGTCCGCGGGACAACCATCGCAGGACTGATCCGTATGCTGAAAGAAGCCGGCGCAAAGGAGGTTCATGTCCGCATCAGCTCTCCGCCGTTTTTATACCCCTGTTACTACGGGACCGATGTCCCGAGTAATGAGCAGCTGATTGCTTCATCTCTCACAGCGGAAGAGATCCGTGCCAATATCAAGGCGGATTCTTTGGGATATATGAGAATAGAAGATTTTCATCATATGACCGGCGGCTTGCCGCTCTGTAAAGCCTGCTTCGACAACCATTACCCTGTATAGGCATACTGCCTTTTACAGAATAGAAAGCAACATGAGGAGGAAAATATTATGACAGAAGAACTACTGAGTATCGTCAACGGTGAAGTATTTGGCGTCTGGTTTCTGATCGGCGCCGCGCTGGTGTTCTGGATGCAGGCCGGTTTCGCCATGGTGGAGACCGGATTCACCCGCGCCAAGAATGCAGGCAATATCCTGATGAAGAATCTGATGGATTTCTGTATCGGCACAGTCGTATTCATACTGATCGGCTTCAGCCTGCTTTTAGGCGAGGATCTCGTCGGCCTGATCGGAAAACCCGGATTCGATATCTTTACGAGCTACGAATCCTTTGACTGGTCCAACTTCGTATTCAATCTGGTGTTCTGCGCAACGACAGCGACCATCGTATCCGGTGCCATGGCAGAGAGAACGAAATTCCTTTCTTACTGCATTTATTCGGGCGTGATCTCAGCGCTCATATACCCCATTGAAGCGCACTGGATCTGGGGCGGCGGCTGGCTTTCCCAGATCGGATTCCACGATTTTGCAGGTTCCTGTGCGATCCATATGGTCGGCGGTATCAGCGCTTTGATCGGCGCAAAACTGCTGGGTCCCCGTATCGGCAAATTCGATACCGATAAAAAGGGCAAGATCGTAAAGGTCAATGCCTTTCCCGGCCACAATCTTCCCATAGGATGTCTGGGCGTGTTCATCCTCTGGCTCGGCTGGTACGGTTTCAACGGCGCGGCATGCACCAGCGTAGACCAATTGGGTTCCGTTTTTGTGACCACTACCATTGCTCCCGCCATTGCCACGGTCGTATGTATGGTCTTTACCTGGATTAAATACAAAAAACCCGATGTATCCATGTGTCTGAACGCATCGCTTGCCGGTCTGGTGGCTATCACCGCCCCCTGCGATGTGACAGATGTCCTCGGTGCAACGATCATCGGCGCTGTTTCGGGCATGCTGGTTGTTTTCGGTGTATGGTTTCTGGATTACAAGCTTCGCGTTGACGATCCCGTCGGTGCCGTAGCGGTTCACTGCCTGAACGGTATCTGGGGTACGATCGCAACCGGACTTTTCGCAACGACATCCGCTCCCGGCAATGATTCCGTAGTCGGTCTGTTCTACGGCGGTGGTTTTCATCAGCTCGGCCTGCAGCTTCTCGGTTTTGCAGCCGTCGCCGCATGGACGGCAGTTACGATCACGATAGCTTTCCTGGTCATAAAGAAAGTGATCGGCCTGCGTGTCACGGAAGAAGAAGAGATTCTGGGTCTGGATGCTACAGAACACGGTCTGACCTCCGCATATGCCGGATTCTCCATCATGGATATTTCAAATACCATGACCATGGAGATCAACGAAAACACCAACCTGGGAACTTCCGATTACGACTCTGCATCCGCACTGGTTAAGAAAGCTGCCGTTCCCGTGATACAGACTACCACGGAATCGGATATTGATACCGGCATTCATAAAGTCGTGATCATTACAAAGCTTTCCAGATACGATAAGATCAAAAAGGCCTTGAATGATCTGGGCGTAACAGGCATGACCGTCACACAGGTCATGGGCTGCGGCATCCAGAAGGGAACCGGCGATATGTACCGTGGGGTTGAAGTTGACGCTACCCTGCTGCCCAAGGTTAAGATCGAGGTTGTTATCAGCAACATTCCTGTTGATACGGTAATCGAAACCGCTAAAAAAACGCTTTATACCGGTCATATCGGTGACGGTAAGATCTTTGTCTACAATGTCGGCAAAGTGGTCAAGATCCGTACAGGCGAAGAGGATCGGGATGCTCTGCAGGATGTAGAATAGGTAACTTATGGGGACTTTCCGAACTATTTCGGGAAGTCTCTTATTTTATATCTGCTTCCGGATGCGCACCCGATGGGGAAAAAGGTTGCGTATATTTGTAAATTTTCTTATAATATAAGTAAATATTCGTTTAGCATTTGTACGTCATGGATTCCGATTTGGTATAACTAACAAGCACACAAAAAGGAGACCTTTGGTATGTTTAACAAAAAAGCGCAGACAAATTGGAGCACACAACTGTCAGATGAACTGGATGTACTGGCCAAAAAGTCATTTCAGGTTGGTTTATTTGAGGAAGTCAAAAATGAAACGGTCAAGGAAAAGGCTCCGGAGGTTGTAAAATCCCTGAACAACCTGTTGAATTGCGCAAATCTGTTACTGAATCATGCCAGAGAAAACATGACGATGCTAAACCGGATGAATCATTCCGGAATGTGGTCTATGTATTTCGGGGAGAATCAGCAGATCGTCCGGGTTATGTTCACTGCTGAATTCCGTGAGATCACAGGCTACACAAGCAGCAGCGAATTGGAAGACTCTATGGAAGCATGGCTGTCCAAAGTTTACGAATCCGATAAAGCGCTTGTCATGAAAGAGTTTCAGGATACCGTTAACGATACGACAGGGAAAAAGGTCTTTGATGTGGAATACCGGTTTCAGACAAAGACGAATGGGCTTCGCTGGATGCGTATGGCAGGTGAAATCGTCCGACGCGGCGGCAAACCATTTGAATTTGTTGGTACAATATCCGATATTACGGTAGTCCACAACAATGCTATGGACCTGGATATGTCCACTAAGAAACATGATGCCATTGATTCCATCTTGAACGAAGGCTCATGGAGCATGAATATCGTAGATGGAGACATCAGTAATCCTGAAAACCAGTTCTGGTATTCCGATCAGTTCAGGAAATTATTAGGATACCGGGGTGAACAGGACTTCCCGAATCTGCCCGACTCTTACTCGAATTTAATTCATGAAGAAGATAAGAAACGGGTGATGGAAGACATTTATCGTTATGCCAAAACAGGATCAACACAGAGTCCTATGAAAGAAGAGTTTCGTATTCGTCATGCGGACGGCAACTACCGGTGGTTTCTCATGACAGTTACCGCTGTGTATGATTCTTCCAGACAGCCAATCGTTTTGGCGGCAACAGCTCTCGATGTGACGGATCAGAAACGAAGTCGGGAAATCTTTAAGGCAGATATGGAAAAAAGCATTCTGAGTCTGGCAGCAGGATTGGATGAGATCAGTGCCGTTGTTGCAGAGACAACGACAGACGTACAAGGCTTAAATGAGCAGCAGGACAGCATTACAAAAGCGGCAGCTGCTGTGAATGAAAGGGTAAACGAATCTCTTAATATTATTTCCCTGATTCAGGAAATTGCCTCTCAGACGAACCTGCTTTCCCTAAATGCCTCAATTGAAGCGGCAAGAGCCGGAGAAGCGGGAAAAGGGTTTGCCGTAGTTGCAGATGAAGTCGGTAAACTGGCGGTTTCGTGTAATGAAACATCCGCGCATATTTCTCAAAGCTTAAATGAGATGCAAAAAGCGATTGAACATATTCTTTCCAGAATTGAAGGGATGGACAAAGCAGTCGAATCCCAAGCTGTCAATATGGAAAAAATTCAAGACATGACAGAGAGATTAAACGAGCTATGCGAAGAGGAAAAAGAGATCGCACGGACTGTATTTGCTGATTGATAAAAAGAATGGGAGACTTTCCAAAGTATTTCGGGAAGTCCCCTTAATTCATATCTGTTTCAACAGCAGCTCCATGTTTTTCCTGTGGGGAATGATAATTTCTATATCCACTTCAGGATGCGCATCCACATATGCCGTAAGCATATCCATCAAATTGTCTTTCGACTCCATATAATCATCAATGATGACTTCATCACTGAATCCAAGCCGTTTTAAGATAATCGCTGATACCACACCGGTACGATCTTTCCCTGCCGTACAAAAATACATCACATTGGATTCAGCATTCATAATGGTATCAATGATCTTCTTCATTTGTTCATCTATCATCTGTCTGTATACAGTATACAGATGTTCCAGTGACTTTGGTGTATCACCGCCGCCCGTAACCGGAATATTAATATATGTAAAACCATCCAGTTCTTTCAGACAGCATGGCTTTTTTACAGTCTCTTCCTCTGACCGCAGATCGATGATCGTAGTGATATTGTTATCAAGAAGCCACTGGATTTCCTGATCCGTCAGATTTACAGGAGCGTCGCTTCTGATGTAGCGCAGAGTACCGGTTGGTAGGGCGCGGGTGTTTTTTGTGGATTGTAGTATGGAAGGCATTGGAGGAATCCTTTCATTTATTGCGACATTTATTACGACATTTATTGCGACATTTGATCCGGAATATGTTCTACCGTCATAATGTGCCTGTTCTGATGTATTACAAAAGCTTTTCTTCCCATTCAGCTTCCTTAAAACCCGTGAGCACCTTATTATCTTCTACGATAAGCGGGCGCTTTACAAGCATTCCGTTCGTTGCAAGAAGCTTTAACTGTTCTTCCTCGCTCATGGCAGGCAGCTTATCCTTTAACTGCATCTCTTTGTACAGTAATCCGCTTGTATTAAAAAACTTCTTAAGTGGTAGTCCACTTTTTCCGTACCACTCTTTTAATTCGTCATAAGAAGGATTATCTTCTGCAATATGACGTTCTGTATAAGTAATTTTATGCGCATCCAACCATTTTTTGGCCTTTTGGCAGGTGAAGCACTTTGGGTATTGTATGAATAACATAGGTTTTCTCTCCTTATCTATGAACTTCGGTCTAGCTTCTGTAGCCAAAATTGGCTATGCTCAACATAAACTCTATCATCAATTTTTCATATCAGCTACACTGGCTATCTTATTATTTAAATTCAGCAGAACCAAACTGCCTTTCCAATTTCTTCCCACCCTTTTCTTACCCAGTACCTAGTATCACATAGAATTCTTTCTCTTCATCCGTATACGGCATGATAGTACTGATTTACCTTCCCCGAACAGACTACTTGATTATTCTTTCATCTACTTAATTTTCTCAAAGCTCATTATATTTAGTAGCATTTCCTCTCGCCTTTTCAACAGGATATTTTACCTCATTTTTATCCATTTTACTGTTCACTATTTCATCTGCATCCAATCCAAGCTTGTCCAACATATTCTGACAATACACCAAAACGTCTGCAAGTTCCTCCTTTACATTCTCTATATCGTAAGCATCATCATTCCACTGAAAGCACTCCAACAGTTCGCCTGCTTCTATCATTATGGACTTTGCCAGATTAGCCGGTGAATGGAACTGATCCCAATCTCGATCCTCTGTAAATTTTCTAATTCTGTCAATTGTTTTATGATTCATGTCTGCTCCTTATCTTGCTGCTTGTTGCAATGCATTTCTAAGTTCTTCATCACATGCATATATGTATAGTCCATTCACTCCTCGTGTCATAAGAACCCTTACCTCATGCTGTAATAATTTTTCGCCATATTTTTTCTTCGTTCCATCAGATAAAGTTCTATTCCTGACCGCCTTCGTATTGCAACTTGCCTCTGGGTCAAATACGATACGTCCATCACGATATTTCACGGATGGCCCAAGTATTACACCTGCATAGCTTAAATCGAATCCTTGTATCGTAAATGTTGATCCCACTTCATCTATTGTCTGTGGTTGCTCCGCCCATGCCAAATTCTTGATTGCCCTCTTTTCTTTATTGCTAAGTTCCTGCTCTAATTCTCTGTTCCATGGTTTATGCCATTTGTCAATCATAACCTCCCAATATTTCATCACCCTATCTGTCTGCCTTGAATTCGAATTATAATCCCAATCGTAAGTCGCAATGATTCTTGAGAGAGATGTCCGTGCAGAACTTGCCTTTTTCTGAATCGCGTGATCCAACTCATCGGGTGAATCAAAAATTCGAATCTCATAATTTACAGAGGAATTCGGTATTTTTTGAACCTGTCCATCTTTGGTGAAAGAATCAATCCACGCTAATGACTTTTGATCCGCATGCATTCTCAGCTGATTCTTAAGCGTCAAATAATTTTCTGTGTCCTTAGCCTGTTTTCTGTATTTTTCAAGCAGTTCATCTTCCCAAAATTGCTCTGTTGTCAATATCTGATTTTCATCAAACATTACAACTGTCACTCTGGCTCGATCCAAAATATCTTGAAGTTGATTATCTCCTCTATAAGATTGTTTTCCCTGTGTCCACAAAAGGTGCGCCTCATCTATAAATGCGACATCTATTGGGGTCTCTTGTGAATGTGTATTAATAAATCTGGTTGGTCTATAAACTACTTCACCATATTTTTCTGTCAATCCCAGTTTTAAAGCAATCTGTTCATATACTGTTATCTGTTCTTCATGATTTACAATCATGCTACATCTTATATTCTCATTCCCCTGCTCTTCCGCTTGACAAAATATCTCGTAAAATGTACTACTGTTTAAAACAGTCTTTCCTGTTCCCGCCTCGCCCTCAATAAAGATAATCTGCCCAGTTTGATTATTCTGCAATGCATTTCTTACTCGGTCAATAATTATATCTCTGGCTTCCATCTGATCATTTGTGAGCTTTTGTAATGGCGATGCTTTAAAAATTGCCGAATCCCTTATTAACCTTTCCAAAGGAAAAAGCTCACTATTATCACTTCTAAGCTTTCTCCATATTTTGGAAAAAATAATATCCAGTTCTTCCACAGGATAATATTTTTTCTGCGGATTTCCACGCAGATTATGAACTCTCCGCACACTTGGAACGCTAAGCATGTACTGCATCAATTTATTTTCAATGTCAAGTGTCATGGATTTATTAAAATGCTCGTGTCCAATAATATACAAACTTGCAGACTTATCAAGCATTACTCTCTGCCATGACTCATCATTTTTATTTCCCTCATCATAATGTTGCCGTGTGCGTTCAAAGACATTATTTGTCTCTCCAATATAGACCTCGTAGTTACCGGTATGTTCCCAATTGTGAATATACACTGTTGGAAAAGAAGCTATAGTTTCCTGCGACTTGTCATGTTCCGCCGAAAGTAATTCCGACTCAAAATCATTCAATGACTTCGAATTATCATCTATTTTTATAATAATTGGCTGTGAAATTTCCATGTTTTCACCTCATGCATATAAATAAAGTCTATTTATCATAATAATTGTAGCATCTCAACATGTTTTTTCAAAGATACTTTTTGTTCAAATTCTATTTCTACAAATTGTATTACTATTTTCCTTTATTTGCTCCGATAGATAAACCCAGTCTATCAGAGAATAGACTTCCTTAACTGCTTCGTTTTGGCCTGTTTCTACCACGATCTTAGCCACAACCACAGTATACCCAACTCACGCATGGATATATTTAGCAAAAGTAGTATGCACAATATGGATAATCTCACCAAATCGAAAGATGAATCGCTGTCTGATTTCATAGCCGGCTGATAACTGGACACCAAATGGTTGAAATTACTTTTGCGAAAAAAACTTGAGACTAACCCAGTCACATTGTCTGCAACAAAATCCCTGTAATATAGACAAAGGCAAAACCCCCAAAGTCGGCTTTGCCCATTTGAAACCATTCACCTACTTATATTAGATTTTGAGTTTACGCAAAACATGAAACTCTCTCATGAAAAGATAAATTGTCTTGGAAACATGTCTATGCTGTTCTCATACAGCTTTTACTAAAATTTTGTCTACTCTCTTGACTATAGCGCTTACTATTTTGATTAATACTTAAAATATCGAATCACCCACCCAATTTATATTGTTCATATAAATCCGATAAACACTTCTCAAAGTCGGTAAATTCTAATTCATAAATTGACTTTATCTCATCATCAGAATAACCATCAAACAAATAGCTTTCTGGCGTTGGGTATTCTATATGAATATCAGGACAAAGTATTTTCATTAATGCAAAAGAAACCGCATGCATTTTATATCCTGTAGGAGATAAAATAATTCGATTAGTCAACCAAAATCTCTTGTATAGTTTTACAAGAAATTCAAAAACTTTATCATATTCTATCAACAAATATTTAGACACAACATCCTTTTGATAACCATATTCATCTAATATGCTTTGATGTATTTTCTCAATCGCATCCTCTCTCCAAAGATCTCTTTGACATCCTTGATTTATAAGGAATAGTTTTTCAGGATTAATATCATTTACCAAAATATTTACTATTTGCTCATTAAATGACAATCCTGCCACCAAAACAACAGGATTCTTTTGCATAACAACACTTGATAAAGCTGGTGTTCTAACAATATCTCCCACACCAACAGAAGACAAACAAATAACACCTCCATTCTTTCTTTTGCTCATTGCTTCTTTATATTCTTCTTCACTAGGTCCCCACCGTACTGGTTCTGAATAAATAATATGCAAATTATTTTTATATTTTCTCAATTCGTTTATTACTATCATAATCAACAATTTTGACATCACTGTTATATCTACATATATATCATCATACTTATTAATATTGGAAAAAAGTTTTCGTAACTTTGATTCAAAAATTGTTGGTTCAAACCTATTATAATTCAACTTACTTGGCTCTTGCTTCGTATGCTTTTTTACTAATTCTAATACTTTTAAATATTTTGATTCTTTCTCAGGCTCATATTTACAAATAACTGCATCTTCAAACATTACTGCGTCATCTAAATTACTGAGCCAAGCCATTGTTCGGGTTTCAAATCCTCCTGCAATAATTAAAAGTTTATTTTTTGAAGCACTTATAGTACTACATTCTTTCACTAATGGTAACATAATACACCTCTCTTCAAACTTCAAGTGATATCTGCCCTTCTATTTCTTTCTTATTTTTTTTGTTTTTTCTTTTATATTCCAACTTAAATTCGTTTGGAAACAAAAGCAATTTTTCAAAGTCTTCCCAATCTAATGTTATACAATCCCTCTTAGAAAAAGTTATCCTAAAATAAGGTATTAACAAACTCCGCAAATATAATCTAGTCGCGACTGTCCCCCTAACACTTTTTGCCCTATAATCTTGAACAAATACACCATATCTTATCAAACCCCTGTAATAATCTTTTGCTTTCTCTGAAAGCTTACCATTAGCAGATGTAAGTTCAATTTTCCTTGCTTGTTTAGGTGGCTTTTTATCTTGATTTTTAGAATCCTTGTTCTGCAAATCAAAATAAGCTATCTCTTGTATTGCCATAACAATATCAAACAAATGTTCTCCATATATTTTTTCTTTCCTATATTCCTTTCTCCTAGATGGATTTACCGCAGTAGGTAACGCATCAACAAAATGTCCTCCAGCTTCTCTTAATACATGATCTTGAACCTTATAATCAATTATAGGTTGACATTCCTTGGCAAAACTCTTTTGTTTTTTTGCTTCAATTGAAGATTCACCTTGCTTAGAAACCATTTCTGCAAATATTTTTATCAACTCTCTTATATCACTTGACCAAATAGCACAGAAATCTTCAACACCATAATATAAAGTTTGTTTATCATTTTTTCTAATTAAAACTGCACGTTCATTATTACTAAGCTGTGTATTTCCCAAAAAATTTTGTAATGTTAAGTCAAAATCCGAAAATACATAGCTACGTTTTATTCGTTTTTCAAAAATAGCACTTATAATATCACTAACATCTTCTACTTTCTGCGTTAAAGACACCATTCCTAATTCTATTAATTTATAATCAGCTCCATCCTCTAGTATCTTCCCATTTAATCCAACCTTTTCAATACTCTCTGTACTTTCTGTAGATATTTTAAAATATACCACAGAATTTCTCCGGAAAATAACTGGATTAATTATATGCTGAGTTGCTTCGGTAACTAATGGTGTCGAATAATCGTCCAAGAAAAAATAAAATGATTTGCCGAAAGCAAATGGACAGTTTTTCTGTATTATACCCATAAATCGTTCTAGGCAATCGTAATCCGTAAAATGCCATCCGTAATTCTCATATTTATCATCTAACTTACTTTTTTGTAATTCTTTATTACAGCATTCCAATATACTATTTATTGACGCCTCCACAGTTTTTGTAACAAATAATGCTGTATCATAAAAATTTGAGAAATATTGATATAACCAACCCCAATCTATTTGTACGTCCTCTTTTACATATAACTTTAGCCATGATAGTACCTCAATAATACATTTTAAATGAAAAAAATTTATAACTTGCTTTCTGGCATCACTTTCTTTTCTGTCTGGTAACCAAGGAAATGCCTCTGCAATTGTTCTAGCATTCAAATAAAAGCCGATAAATCCATCTTCACCTCTTATCCCTGCTTTACCCAATTTTGATTGGAAATCAAAGCTCAATCTTCGAAACATCATAGTTTTTCCACAGCCACGCAACCCTGTTAGAACACATATATTGCGATCTAATAATTCATCTACTGCTAAAAACTTTGGTACAAAAAGAGCATTCCACTCATCATATCGATCTCCAATCAACTCTGCTGCCAGATAATCACCAACATTCTTTTCTTCTCCTGATAAATCAGGTTGCTCAACAAACAATTGCAACATTTTTTCATACAATTTACGTGGATTTCGTGCATACTCTTCTTCCACAACATTTTCTTCTAACAGATACTTAGGAAACTCATTTTTTAAAGCAATATACTTTATCCTATCCTCTTTTTCTAATGAATGTACATCTATGGCTTCAAGTGATTGCTGAATAATTCTTGCCAATCCTTTATAGTCATCCATTGGTGGTATCTCATTCGAAAATGTTCCATATCCAAAATCAGTTATCCAAACGTCGCGTGCATTTGGAATAAATGATAATTCATTTATGTCTTGTATCAAAATATTACCCGAATGGAAGTCTCCATGCTGTATTCCTAATTGTCCACAAGCAAAAAAAACTTTCAGCGATGTTTCAATAACATTTATTAACAATTGCATAGTTATTTCTTTATTTTCAATTAATTGACGTAAACTTTTTCCTGGAATATAATCCCATATTATATAAACATATTGTTCATTATTAATTGTTGCTTCTGCAAATTTATGAAATTTCACTACTCCTGGTTGATACGCCAACTGATTTACTTTTATAATCTCTTGTTTCCAATTCTTATTATGTTCAATTCGTGCTTTGGGAATAAATTTAATAGCTTTTACATCTTGAACGGATGTATCCTCGGCATAATAAACTGACCCAACATTCCCAGAATTAATCTTTCTCATAATTTTGTATCTATCATCAATCTGCAAATTCAAAAACTTATCTTGTTCCATTGTTCCCCTTATCTCCTTTTAAAAACAAGAACAATCTCTTGCTTTACTTTAGTGCTTCCCTTGACAACCTTTCTTTTTTCAGGAATTGGATCAACATAAGCATCCAACAAAAAATAATAAGGCATTGCAATTTCTACTAATACATCTGGCATATTATACTTCTCTCCCTTATACTTCGTCTCCAAATTTCCAACTACTAAAACACACCTTCCTTCAGCTGGTTGCATCATGTACCAGTTTTTGAAACAATGTTCCATTTCTTTGTAAAAATAGTTCCTATCGGGTGAAATTCTTTTATCCAAGCTCTGCCAGTCTTCCATCCCCAAAAACCATAACCTAAGCCTATTATCTCTTGCATATGTTAAAGATTTCATATAGGGCGGACTTGTAATAATCGTTTCAATTGATTCTTCTTCCAATTTCATTTTTGTTGCATCTTTTTTATATATTTCTCGTTCTATACTATAGTCAAGCTTTGGAAATTCCTTATATACACGAGATATTTTAGCTTCTAATCTAGGAAACACCTCCCTATATTCATACATATCTGGGTACTCTGATTTAGGATATTTGTTAACTCTAAGATAAGGTGCACCATGACTTGAAGGATATGACAAGAATCCTGGTCTTTGATGATGCAGTATTCCTAATAAACAAGACAAAAGTAGCCATTCTCTATTGTATTTAAGTACTTTTGTCCATGCACATATTTCCTTTAATGTATTAGGATGATAAAATTCACTTACCCATTCTGGCACTTGAATTTCTTTATTCTTGTTTAGCCATCGTTTTACCCTCGTTTTATATACAGCCAACTTTTCCAGAGCAATTTGCTCATTAATATACGGATTCAATTTTCCTTTTGCTAGCACAATAGCATACTCATTTAAATCACTTCCTATTACATGGTATCCATTTCTCCATCCTTCCAATAATACTGTTCCTGATCCCGAAAATGGATCATATATAGTTCCTTGGTGATAAGCAAATTTCTCTATAAGCCAATTTACTAATTCAGGACGCATCTTTCCCACGTAGGGCGCAAGTGAATCCAGTGAATTCGGACATTTATCAATTTCTTCAATGCTCTTATAATTCATATTCCACCAACCTTCTACCTAACCGGTAAAAAATTCTCATATACCGTTCTGTTCTGTCATTTATACATTCTAAAGATAACATTATGACAGTTTATTTTTTGTTATCTGACTTCTATATGTATAAGACTCCCCGAAAAAACATAGGTATCTTTCTCACTTATAATATTTTCTTTGTAGTTTATTTTCTGAAAATATTTTTAATGTTGTCTGCACTGAATATGAATCTAGCCAGAATAAATCTTTCAATCCATTTACCTCTTACTATATATTCAACCTCATATTCTTCTTTTATTATGCATTTTTTTTATTGAAAAAGCAATAAATTTTGTTAGTATATAAAATTAGGAGCAGATTTTTCTGCACGTAATCTCATAAACAATATATAATTGCTTCCCACATAATGAAAACTGAGAAAGTTTTGAATCCTGCTTTACACCAACGGATTCGTTTGATATATAGAAAAACCAGAAAATTCATGATTACTCCACCCTACCAGTAGAAAAAAAGTGTATGAAAATATAGACAATGTTACCAGAATGAATCCCCGATAACCGCACCTCGAAAATACTCCGCATTTCCTCGGTTGCGAACTTTTACTAAATGCCGCAAGAGCAATAAAATAGGGACATCCAAGTAAACTCGAAGTCCCCAGTATTACCGCTTTTATACACTTATCTCTTTGTATTTGCGCAGATTACACAATGATAGTAGTCAAACGCTCCAAACCAACTCTTCTACCACGCTCACAAAATTCAAATTGCGTCATTCCACATCTTTCTGTATTTTGAAGCGTCCAAAGCCACGTAAATCCACTATTCTGTTATAGCGCTTTATCCTTTTTCTTCTTACTGTTTTGTTTATTAACCACAGAAAACGGAATGCTCCTTTTGGGTTTTAGCATCTGATCAAAAACAATATGTTCTCTTTTCTTTTTTCCCATATTGATCACCCATCCTAAATATACTGCAATTCTGTTAACGAAAATTGATTCAGTACAAAAATCAGTATTGTACTTTACTCATCAAACAGACCACCACACTGAATGGTTGGATCATCAACCAATATCATACCTACCACCGGCTGCTCAATCCCCATATTATCAAGAAGATGTTGTAAATCGTTCAGCACTTCTTTTGTCGTTTCCGCGGAAACTAAATATTCCTTATACGGACATCTCCTATGATTGATATCATTATGGATTCCCATTTCTTTAAAAACAGTTGCCAATTCACTTCCGTCTTCCAACGCCATCTGTACACTCTTAAATTGGAAATACCCGTATATTGGGACCTGCATGATCTGATCGGTTTCCCATATTGATTCATAATAATCAGTGAAAGACATATGATCAGGTACAGGACATTTTATATTTTGTAATATCTCACTCAGCATTTTTTGCAGGCTTTTTAGTTCTTTTTCATATCCTGCATATTTCCAGATACCTACTGCAAATCGATTCACTAAGAATTCCTGTTTTAAACCAATAATGTCTGATTCGTGATAGTTGCAAAGGCAGTGACCATATTCGTGTGCAATATTATACCAATGGAAGTATAGATCAAATCTATATTGAACGTTTTCAGATCCAAATAATTGGATAAAAGGTGTCTGTTGTTCTTGTGTTCCCTTTTCAAATTGTCCGGTTTTTATTATATAGCGCATCATAAATACCCCGTTACATATTTCTGATTAGGCAATCAAAATTACGTGCAACTTCACTTGTTTTGTCGCGTTTTGATATCATTCAATAGTTCTTCATGCTGTTTACAAAACAGTTCAGGTGTATCATCTAATGAAAAATACTTTAATTCTAAAGTTTCTTCTTGATCGCAAAACAATTCACCACCCACAACGTCAAGTTCATAAGCAATCAAAATACTGTGAGCTTTATCTCCGTTTGGATATTCCATATTACAATCAGTATATATTCCTATTAAGCTACCTACCTCAACATCTAAACCCGTTTCCTCTTTTGCTTCTCTGATTGCAGCCATTTGTGGAGTTTCTCCAATCTCAATCGCACCACCTGGGAATCCCCATTTACCACTCGGGCGTCTTTGCAGTAATATTTCACCCTTCTCATTAAAGATACAACCGCCGGCAAAAATCAGAATTATTTTCTCGTGTCCGACTTTACTTCTAATCCACTGTATATAGTTTTGATCGTTATGCATTTTGATATTTCCTCCAAGTTCAAATTTGTCTATTTGATTATACCACACCCTCACTCGATATGTCACAAATTAATAGGGCATGACCGCTACCATGCCCTACTCTCTACCTCTCTCACAGTATTTTAATAGCGTTATTTAACATTTTTTCGCTATTTCAAATTTCCTCATTTATTTTTCTAATTACCCTACAAGGATTTCCTACTGCGACACAATTCTCGGGAATATCTTTTGTAACAACACTACCTGCACCTATTACAGTACCTTCGCCAATCGTTACCCCGGGAAGAATAATGACACCACCGCCAATCCAGCAGCCATCTCCTATGGTTACAGGCAGAGCATAGGTACGGCAAAAATACTCGCCACTTTCCATACTCCAGTTCGGTGTCAGCCGATCAGCAAGCTCAACCGGATGTGTTGCTGTATAGATTTGAACATTGGAAGCAATCAAAACATTATTCCCTATTGTAATTTTATTACAATCTACAAATGTACAGTTCATATTCACGGACACATTGCTGCCCATACTGATATTGCAGCCATAATCACAAATAAACGGCAAACCGACTGATACATTTTCTCCAATGCTGCTAAACAGCTTTTTCAGCACTTCAGTCTTTTCTTTCCTTTGGTTATATTCTAAGGTATGATATATTTTTAATAAACGCCTTGCATTGTCCTTATATTCTAAAAAAATAGGATCATGACAATCGTACCATTCTCCGGCCAAACATTTTTCCAGCTCATTTTTCATTATAATCACCATTGACAAAGGGTCTGGTTTTGTCCAGACCCTCAAACTATCCCCTCAAGTTTACTCCTCAAATCAGACCCTCACAAAGAACCCTAAAATAGATTGGCAAACCCTCAAAAACTTTGATAATCCGTGCTTTATCGACCCTTTTCAGATTATCTCCAAATTACTAAAATTACATTTTTTTAAATAAACATTGCAAAAAGCTTTATATTATAATCCCAAAAATCTTTCAAAAAATCCCGTAACAACACCGCCGATAATTCCCCCTGCAAGCGTTAGAATACCTACCCATATTTTGGCCCATGTTTTAATAGAATTAAAGGTCTGGTCAATTTGACTTATGTCAGTTTTCAGCATTCGGAGTTCTTCTTTCAAATCATCTTTTGTATCTTTAATACTATCTTTCAGCGAAACTAGATTTTGCTCGTTTCTAATGCTGTTATCGTTTATATTCTCCATTTTTCTTTCCAAAGATGCTAATTGTGATGAAATTCGAATACTTTCCTGATCACGTTTACTAATCTCATCAGTCAACTGTTTCTGCATATCAGAGATAGCCAGATTAATTTCTTTTACATTTCTGTTCAATCTGTCTTGACTGTCATTATAAGAAGATTGCAGTTTCTTTAACTCTTCTGAAATGGTTTGCGGATTTACCGGTTTATAATTTCCAATCAAATTCTGTAGCCTTTCCGGAAAATCAAAAATTGATTTAGGCTTTTTGAATGAACCATGGGGAATCTCATTCCCTGATAATCTATATAGAGTTGCACCAACCAATTTTGTTCCCGGTTTCAATTTGAATGGAGTGCCCGAAACATTATATAAGCCGAATACTAGATATCCTTCATAGGACGGATCAACGGTAAGACCACCCAACAACTCTATACCGTCATGTGCCAGCGAACGTTTGGGGCTTAATTGAATGTGTATATCGATTGGCAAATTTAGTTTTTCTTTACTTAGAACAAAAACTACTTCTCCGGGTTCTACATATACGTGCTTTAGATCATCCCCGGTCAACTCTTCATAATTCTTTGGTTCCGAAAAAAAAGCCTTCAAAAATCGATTTCCCAATGTAAAATCATATTTTATTCCCTCAACATTTTCTTCGGTACCATTCTCCATATATTGTGCATCCGTCACAATTTTTCTGAGTTCATCTTCTGATAGGATTGTTGCCATATACCTTCCTTTCTAGTCAATGCGCTTTTGAAAAGCACTATATCTTGACTCTTCACAAGAATACCATACTACATATAGTTTGTAAATAGATAATGTCAAAACATTTACTACTCTTACTAAACAATTCGATTATAACAGAAATCAAGTACAATAAATCGGTCTTTTGTATCACCTCTACTGTACTGCAAAATACCTAACCAGCTTTTCTCCATTTTCACGCTGTCTAATTTCCTCCATAATCTGTTCACATTCCTCTAAGTCATTCACATATCCGTCCAGCAAATACCACAAAATATCATTCTGTATGACTTTCTTTAACTCATCATATGCCCTACTGTCATACTGTTTTGCCGCTTTCGCTTGCTCTATTAACTCGGTGAAACAATTCTTATCCTCTATGCCGCTTTCTTGGTCTCTCTTTTGCAAAAGAAGATTCAATTCATCTCTCCATTCTGTGCCTGCCGTCGCCACAAAATGTTGCAATGGCAACAGCACATTTACACCATACAGTTCCTTATCCGAGACTTTGCTTTCTTTAAATCCCCCCCGCCCCTCCATGTATCTTCTAACCCTATCTGCCAAAGTATAAATGGTATACTTCCCGAACTGCGTCATCTCAATAATTGGCGGTTCCTGCTCCATTATTTTCTTGATAATCGCATTCAGTCCACTGGGAGATAATTTCAACTTCTTCGCCAAATCACCGTGATACAACTCCTCCTCTTGAAAAAGCAGTTTCAAAATGGGTTCACAGTATTTAGAGCGCACCTGTAATATTTGGTTGCGAATCTCCTCACTGTCCGTTCCAAAATCTTCCATCTCTCTTTGTTGAGCGCACAGATATCCGCGTACAAACTGCTCCTGCCCGCTATCCAGTGTCATCTTTCCTGAAAAAACAAAATCATTTGCTTTCTGATATTCCGCTATAATCTTTCTTAATGCTTCCTCATCTATCTTCTTCATCCGTCACACCTCTATACCAGTTTGCGGCATTCTCATAAGCTGTTTGCAACCTCGTTGCTCGCGCGCTCTCCGGACAATCTTTGCAGACAAAAGCGATATCCCCATACCTTTGGGCAATCTTAGACAAACGTTTACTCGCTACATCATTCGAAACATCTTCATATTTCAGATACTCGCTTTCCCAGAGAATCGATTTCCCATAATGATACAAAATTGATTGCTGTCTCCCACGATAATAGTACAACACCAATGCCTTCAGCTGCTCGCTATTCCCAACCAAGTTTGCAATACTCTTTTTGGGATAATCACGGTACACATCAACCCTAACTTGCTGAATTCTCTCTATTTCCATGAAGCTCTTGGCTTTCTTTTCATCCTCGCTCGCATAATTAATTTCATTCTGCACATCTTGCGGCGCGATCCCTCCATCAAAAAGATTGACTTTTTTCTCTCTTCTTAGGTCCTTTATCATTTCTAGAACCGCATCATCAATTTCCTCTTGGTCCTCCCAGTCTTCGATAACATATCCTTCTCCTGTAAAGAAAATAAACTCATAATCTTCGGATGACAGATCTACTATATGATTAAGTTCAATATCGGATATCTCTATCTGCCTTAAATCATCCACATCATAATCTGATTTCTCTATGAAATCCTCAATGTCACTGTTACCATCCGATCTATCCGAAACATTCGGCTCTTCCGATGGCTTCACTTCTGTCGAATCATTCATCTGTGCAGACTCTCCGTCCACCTCACCATCATTGTTCACTTCTATTTTATGACTTTCATAGCTAATCCACGCCTCGCCAAACGCTTCAGCCCCCGAAACGGTTCGTGACACGACTTCAAATTTCCCTATCGCACCTCCGATTACGCACCCCAGACAAACTACCGACAAAGCAAACAACTTTTCATTTATTCTGATACTTTTCCAAAGTTCCTTTATTCCCGAGAGAAATGTTTGAAACACACCCATATTCTCTTGGGTATCCTCTGACGATTTCTTTTCTCCGATGCACGCCTTAAGGATACATGCAGCAAGAGCTACCAGCCATCCCCAGAACCAACCATCATCCACTAATTTTCCATGTCCTGATATAAGTGTGTACACACCACACGCAGCAACTGTAATAAAAGCAAGCAACAAAAGCAACCTAAAAGCCTCCATTTTCTGCTTATTGTGTTTTCTCTTTTCCTTCGCTGACCTTCTTTGCTCATCCCGAGCTCCATTCTCGTACCCTCTTTTTTCCGCCTCCTCTATTTCTTTTTCCCATTTTTCTATATCGAACAAACGTTCTGTCTCTTGCTCGTGATGCGGCATATAGTTAAAATCCATTGCCACATCACTCCTTTCCGCTCATCATTCTTCAATCTTTTAACGCTACATGTTTCATCGCTCCATTTAGGGGGTTTCGTCCTTAGTATACTACAACTCGTAAGCATATTTCAAGCTTTTATTTCATTTTTTATTCATTTATTATTTATTTTTATATTTACACACTCATTTCAGCAGTAATTATTGTCGTTTTCTAGTATCGCTATGTTTCATTATTGTTCACTCTCCTAAATTTCAGAGCTAATAATGTAATATTCTTCTTACACCAGCTTATATATTAATAAATATATTTATAATTAAATGTATTTTTATTGTTTAACAGACCCTTCGTTTTGTTCATTTATTATTCATTCTAATATCGCCTAAATATTTGCTCACTAATTAATATATATACCAATCAAAATTGTCGTAAAATCCATAAATATGTAATATATGATTATCAACCAAAATATAGATGCGTAAAGGTCAAAAGTGAGGGAATTACAATTTAACGAGAATATGATGTTGATTTTCATTTGCAGATGCCCGCAAGAGCAATAAAATAGGGACATCCAAGTAAACTTGGAGTCCCCTATTATTATCGCCTTTTATGCGCTTATCTCATTGCTTCTACGAGTTACTGTCAATAGATTTTATAAAAATATTGATTTTCTCTGTGTTTTCAAAGATTTTGCAGTCACGAGAAATTCAGTCAAAGTACCCCTAAACTTCCTCAAAACAAATAAGTTCATATTAGAAACATTAAAACAGTATTTCAGTAGGTTTGCCTACTATCAACGCGACTACAAAACCTATCACCATACCATAAAAGCCTTCAATCACACATTCTTATTGAGCAATTCCATTTACTCATTTCTTCTTTCTCACATTATCCTTCTGATACAAAATCAAACTCTCATAACAAGCAAATTTCTTATTTTCATCCACTTTATACGTATGGCACATTGCCTTCTCTATAGGTCCTCCTCTTCTTTCGAAATCCTCATCGGTCTTACCTTCTACGATTTCCTTCAATGCATCCAGCAGATATTGCATCAGAGAAATATCGTCATAATCTCCCGCATGTCCGTGAAGAATATAATCCGCTTTATCCATTAAAAACATTTTCTTCTCTAATTCTTCCATGCACTCCTCAACGCTGATATTCTCAGGTGCATGAAGCCATAAATGATGATTAATGGCATCTCCGGTAAATAGCAGTCTCTCTTCCGGGCAAAGAAGCATGATTCCACCATCAGAATGTCCGGGCAATGCATATGCTTCTAATCTTCTTCCTCCCAGATCGAATACATCACCCTCATTGATATCTGTAAATTCAGGAAATGTCCAGCCACGTTCTCTTCTTTTAGCATCCACTTCCGGCTGTAAATAAAATGATTTAGCCATTTCCCAGTCTGCATGATTCAAATATACATGTTCAAAACATGCGTTTCCCAATATATGGTCCGGATGTCCATGCGTGTTGATCACTATCAATGGCTTATCTGTTAAATTCTTAACTGCTGCGCCTATATCATTTAATCCATTTGCTGTATCAATAAGGCATGCCTTTTCTTCTCCTACTACAAGAAATGCATTGGATAATCCACTGTCATCTATCTTAAATATTCCCGGCCGCATTTCATCTATTTTAAGTTCCGGCTTAACATCCTCAAACATTATTTACTCTCCTCCCGCTGTTACTATCATAACACAAACATAAAGAACAGAGCAATATAAGCCTTTTTCAGATCCCGGTTAACAAGCAGATAGACGCTTCCCATTGCAAACCCAAGAATAATTCCTGACATTCCTGTCAGTAAATCCTTGGTGAATATATGGGCAAGTCCCCAGGTGAGACCGCAGATGATACCGCCATAAGGAATTTTGTCTTTATGGAACCATACTTCACATGCCTTTTGTCCGAATATGATGATCAAAAGAAAAAGCATTGTCTCAAATGCATAATATATGTACTGGAAGGTAAAAAGAAGGAATCCTTTATTCACATACTCTAAATACACTTTGAAGCCGTTCCAATCTATATAATCAAAGATAAAAGCAAGCAGAATGAACAAAGCGCATAAACCGGACTGCCATAACTTCATCGTCTTTCCTTTTTCCATAAGCTGAAAGTCATACTTTTTACCGGATTTTTGAATCAGGATAGAAGCAAATACTCCCCAGGTAATGCAAGTCAGGATCCAATGCAGGATAATTTGTACATTAGTCCAGTCCTGCATAGGCGTACCATATACTACAGGTTCCATCAGATAAGCATACAGCACTTCCATGCCAAGCCCCGCAAAGGCACATAATCCAAGCGACAGGTAATCCCCGCCCGTAATCTTTTCTTTTTTGTTTTCTCTCATATTATCCGTTTCCTTTCTACTCTATTTCCGATATTCCTTTATCTCTTTCAATGCCTGATTGGCAGATTTGATCTCATGAAAAACCGCCGCATAATAGATAATGACTCCTATTACATATGGAATCGTAAAAGACAGGAACATATCCCGATAAGCATTTTGATGAAGTTCATGAAACCATCCACCTATCCGGGTTATCAGCATAACAATACCGATCAGCAATATATACTGCCCCAGAATAACAACTAACAGCGGATATTTTTGAAAACGATAATACTGCGATAATACGAAAGTTGCCAGAAGGGAAAGTCCAAACATGATCAGTATATTTTCCTGATAGTTGCCAAAAACTCCCTGTACAACGTATTCCAATATGATCTTTCCAAACAGCAGTAAAGTAAAAACCGTACATACAACACCCCAAAAATTCTGTCTGTTAATGATTTTCATAACACACCTCCCGAATATGATGTAAAGCTTCCAAAAAGGATTTTTTATAGGTTCTGTTTAAGATCAAAATCTCGCCATTATCCATGAGCAGCCGTAGTCTCATATTCAGATCAGCTTTTACCTGATCCACTTTATAAAGATTGACGGCAGTTGATTTCCCGATCCGCACAAATCCGCTGTTTTCAAAACATTCCAAGAAGTGCTGAAGACTGTATTCCAGCTGGTAAACTTCCTTTTCCTGATAGGCAAAAAGTTTTCTGTCTACTACTTCCAGATAATAGATGCTCTCCGGGTGAAGCTTGTAAATGTCATTCTCCTTCCTTCCGGTAATGCTCTGAAAGGCATCGAAAAAATCTCGTATTGTTTTAATTTTTTCGGACTCTTCCCGATAATGCACTTCCACATAATCTTCTTTTAGGGAAGGTTCTTTTTGATACTGTATTTTCATCTAAATCCCTGATCCTTTAATCTATTTTGCGCTGTATTTCTTATAGATGTCATTATATTGATTTCGTATCAATCCGCAAGAGGTTACTGCACAAGTTACAAATAGAAATGCGCATGATGCTTTGTAACTCTGCCACCATGCGCAATGCCCCCTCTAGTCCTTGGCCTCCTCCATAAAGTCCCACAGTCCTGTGGTCCTGTAGATATTTTTTTCTCTGCCCACTAAAATCGTTCCGCATATTGCCTCATAAATATCGTACACGGAATCTTTTCCTAAGGCTCCATACATAAGATTTTTCTTTTCTCCCGAATCGAAATCAAAGCATTCTATAATCGGCATTTTACTTGTAACGTCTATGGGCAAAACACAAATTCTGTTGTTCGTCCACTTCCGCACATATCCATAGTTACAGGGATAATAGCTTTCTTTTCCCGTTGCAAGGTCAAGCAACGTCAGCCGGCTTTCTGTTTTTCCTCTGGGAACGGATTTGGGTCGCACCTGAAATGCCACCCTTGAATCTCCCACAGGCACAAAATCCCAGGCATTGAATCCGTCTATTGTGTAAACCTTTTTGAATTCACAGCCTTTTTTGAAAAGCCCGGTCTTTTTCCTCCACTCATAAATACACTGTTGCATAAACAGATAGAGTTTATCTCCCAATACAAAGAATTTGGGAAACCAGCGGATATCCCCACTTTTCAGTTCCAGAACCTTTTCACAGGAATTTGGAAAGTCCGTTATATTTTTAATACGATAGACACAGTTTTGATCTGCCGCAAATAATTCTCCTCCAAACCATTTCATGGCAGACCATTCCAGATTGGAATCCTTATGTACGCATTGCCATTCTTCTATCTTTGCTATATCTGTACCGGTTACAATAGACGTATTTTTATCAGCCAGATAACCGTTTTCATTTATTGTATTATATTGTACTAAGGCAGTAAATACCTCATCCGGTCCTTTTGCTATCTTACGCACTAAAAGTTCAATATCTTTACTTTGTTTCGGCGGCCACTCTTTTATATTAAGGAAAGCAGAACAGTATCTGCGGGTGTTTGAAGTGCCATTTCCCACGCTCATGTTATAGTCAAGCCATAGAATTTCATCTATGCAATCCATTGTCAGATGTACTTTGTAACCCGCGTCCAAAGCTATTTTGTCACAGGGAAGGCGTTTCCCTAAATCAATCCTTTTGGCAGGCGTTCCTGCTTTTCGTTTCGGTTGTTTCCGCTGGGTTGCTTTTTGCTTTTGGACTTTTAATTCCGCCTTGAATTCTTCGATTTTATCTTCAGGAAGGATGGTTAGCGTATAGGAATCACTGTCTGTGAATAATTCGTAAAGGACGTGTTCGAAGCAGGTTAGTTCCTGGCCCAGAGCATCTAAAAAGTCTTCAGGTTCTTCTGCAGCGTAGTTTTCGGACAGGTCGTCAAAAACCGATTCTGACAGAAAAGGACAGGTATCCTGATGGGAATCGCGGAGGGCGAAGAGGATGTCGGGGGATGGGGTGTTGTGGTCGACCTCGGTTAGGGGAAATTGTCGAGTCATAGTGAGGCTCCTTTTCAATTTGTGTAATATATTTTGATACATGCAATCAAAGGTTCATACCAATCTATATCGCCTTATTCTATTAGCTCCATAAGATTCAACTTTCTCTTGCTCCTGTAACTCTTGAAGCAATTGCCTTGCTCTACGTTCTTTTACATCTAAAAGCATACAAATATCGCTACAAGAGCATTCCGATTGTTCCGATAAGTATTGGAGTATCTTCTCTAACTGCTGCTCCGTCTTTATCGGCACTTTTTTATCGGCATTTTTTATCGGCATTTTTTTATCGGCATTTTTTGCCGATAAATTATTGCCGATATTTTTAGCATTATAATTCAGGTTTTTAAATATTAGCCAAAATTCGCTATTACTTGATTTAAACTCTGGCTTCATTTCTTCTGTATAATGTTCCTGAAATTCATAGGAATCCAATATTTTCTTAAAGCCGCTGCCCCGGCGATCCATATATTTCAAGCGATTAAATATATCGGCAATAATCGGATTCCGTCTCCTAGACGATACATTTCTCAGATCCAAATCCTGTACTCTGCGACCATCCAGCATACCACCCGGAGAGTAAACTTCTAGTCTGTCATCAAACATGTCTATATGAACTTCACTGCCCAATTCCAGATAGTCCCTATGAATAAGTGCATTCACAATTCCCTCAAGAACCGCCGTATCCGGATAATCCGGCATTTCGATTCTTCCGTTTCCTGTTTTTTTCCAAGCTTTCTTCGTATTTCTGGATACAAAACTCATGCTATCCTGCAAAAGATTCACAAGACCACCACTGTATTCTTCATCGTCGATAGCATCAATCAATCCTGATGCCTTATCTAAACCATTCCATCGCGTACAAAAAACTCTCGAATGACGAATTGGAGACTCATCTGCCAACAATGCTCCGGCATTTGTTAGATTCCCCTCCTCATCTATAATCCCCCAAGATTCATAATCACTATCTTCAAAGTCTTTTCCCGTATTGTGCTTACACACAGAACGCAGTTTTGTAAATGCCATATTTGCAAATTTATAATTAGAAACCAGACTGTCATAAGAACGATTTGTTCCCTGAAGAACCAATCGTTTGAGCGTAATATTATCCGCCGGAACGCTTTCATTTCCTAAACGAATATAAGCCGTCATATTTCCCTCACCCACATAATAATATGGTGTTTCCTTACCTGCATACACATCAAGAAGAATCAATTTTTTACCGTTTTCCATATGAAAACGTAAATTCACTTTTGGAATAGAATCAATTCTCGTTTTGATTGTCTCACTTATAAACTCCGCATCGGACTCCGCATCATCTAACCCGACAACTTCATCATCACTAGTAATGCCCCAAATCAAAGTGCCACCAAAGCTATTAGCAAATGCGCTGACACTTTTCAGCCAATCCTTTACCTTCTTTCTTTCAACACTACGTTTTTTATCATATTCAGTTGCTTCTCCAATTAAACTCTTTGGATTAATCCGCATTAGCCCACTTCCCTTCTAACAGTTCAATATAGAACTTATATAGTCTTTCTCATTAAGTTTATTTAGATCATCTTTTTAATTCTGTCTAAATTATATCACCAAACCGTTAGATATTCAATTTTAACTTTAGAATAGGATAAGCCTTTTTCCAAAGTGGCTTTCCACGTAAAAAGGGTCCCGGAGAAATCTCCGAAACCCTTGAATTTACTGTAATTCTATTAATTACTCGATGATAGTAGCAACCCTACCTGATCCTACTGTACGTCCACCCTCACGGATAGCGAAGGTAAGACCCTGCTCCATAGCGATAGGGTGAATCAGCTCGATGGTCATCTCTACGTTATCACCAGGCATGCACATCTCTGTGCCGTCAGGAAGGTTACATACACCTGTGATATCCGTTGTTCTGAAGTAGAACTGAGGACGATAGTTGTTGAAGAAAGGTGTATGACGGCCACCCTCGTCCTTGGTCAGGACGTAAACCTGAGCCGTAAATTTCTTGTGGCAGGTAACTGTGCCGGGCTTTGCAAGGACCTGACCTCTCTCGATGTCGGTTCTCTGGATACCACGAAGCAGTACACCTACGTTATCACCAGCCTGAGCCTCGTCAAGCAGCTTACGGAACATCTCAATACCGGTTACAACGGACTTCTGAGTCTCTTCCTTAACACCGATGATCTCTACTTCATCAGACATATGCAGTGTACCACGCTCTACTCTACCGGTAGCAACGGTACCACGGCCTGTGATAGAGAATACATCCTCGATAGGCATAAGGAAAGGCTTATCAGTATCACGCTGAGGATCCGGAATATACTCGTCTACAGTGCTCATGAGCTCCATGATCTTGTCGCCCCACTCGCCATTGGGATCTTCCAGAGCCTTCAGAGCGGAACCCTTGATGATCGGGCAGTCTGTGAACTCGTACTCCTCAAGCTGTTCTGTGATCTCCATCTCAACGAGCTCAAGCAACTCAGGATCGTCAACCATGTCGCACTTGTTCATGAATACTACGATATAAGGCACGCCTACCTGACGGGACAGAAGGATGTGCTCCTTGGTCTGAGCCATAACACCGTCGGTAGCAGCAACTACGAGGATAGCGCCATCCATCTGAGCAGCACCGGTGATCATGTTCTTAACGTAGTCAGCATGTCCGGGGCAGTCAACGTGTGCATAGTGTCTCTTCTCTGTCTCATACTCAACGTGAGCGGTAGAGATGGTGATACCTCTCTCTCTCTCCTCGGGAGCCTTATCGATGTTCTCGAAGTCGGTAGCAGTGTTACCTGCAACTCTCTCTGCCAGCACCTTTGTGATTGCTGCGGTCAGAGTGGTCTTACCATGGTCAACGTGACCGATGGTACCAATATTACAATGGGGTTTGGTTCTCTCAAATTTAGCTTTAGCCATTTCTAAAGTCCTCCTTAAAATGATTTACTTTCCTTGTTACCATGATTTCCTGATAAACTCGATTCACTATCTTTGATTATATTAAAGATTGCCAAGTTTTTCAAGCATTTTCTTTTATTACTTAGTCTTTGCCGCCAGGACTTTTTCCTGAACGTTCTTAGGCACCTGTTCATACTTCTCAAAGAACATGGAATAGTTGCCTCGTCCCTGTGTCTTGGAGCGCAGATCGGTGGAATAGCCGAACATTTCCGCAAGCGGTACATAGCCTCTTACCATCTTGCCGCCGCCGATATCCTCCATACCCTCGATACGTCCGCGGCGGGAGTTGATATCGCCGATCACGTCGCCCATATATTCCTCAGGCATTGTGACCTCCACCTTCATGATGGGCTCAAGCAGTACAGGATTTGCCTTCTTCATTGCCTCCTTGAAGCACATGGAACCGGCAATGTGGAACGCCATCTCGGACGAGTCAACCTCGTGGTAGGAACCGTCATATACATTAGCAGATACGCCAAGTACAGGGAACCCGCCGAGGATTCCGGCCTTGGAAGCCTCCTCGATACCCTCGCCCACGGCCGGGATATACTCCTTCGGAATCGCACCGCCGACAACGGAGGTCTCAAACTTGAAGGTCTCCTCGCCGTTAGGATCCATGGGCTCGAACTTGACTTTACAGTGACCGTACTGTCCACGACCACCGGACTGCTTCGCATATTTGTATTCCTGATCAACAGGCTTGGTAAAGGTCTCCTTGTAGGCAACCTGGGGTGCGCCCACGTTAGCCTCCACCTTGAACTCACGCAGAAGTCTGTCCACAATGATCTCCAGATGCAGCTCACCCATACCTGCGATGATGGTCTGACCGGTCTCCTGATCGGTGTGAGCGCGGAAGGTAGGATCCTCCTCTGCCAGCTTCGCCAGCGCCTCACCCATCTTGCCCTGACCTGCCTTTGTCTTAGGCTCGATCGCAAGCTCGATAACGGGCTCGGGGAACTCCATGGACTCTAAGATTACGGGATGCTGTTCATCACAGATCGTATCGCCTGTCGAGGTGAACTTAAAGCCTACCGCAGCCGCGATATCACCGGAGTACACTTTGTCAAGCTCTGCTCTCTTGTTTGCGTGCATCTGCAGGATACGACCGATACGCTCCTTCTTGTCCTTCGTCGCATTGTACACATAGGAACCGGAATTACAGGTGCCGGAGTACACGCGGAAGAATGCGAGCTTACCCACAAAGGGATCCGCCATGATCTTGAAGGCAAGTGCGGAGAACGGCTCCTCATCAGAGGAATGTCTCACGATCTCATTGCCTTCCATATCGGTACCCTTGATCGCTTCGATATCAGTAGGTGCAGGCATATACTCAAGGACAGCGTCCAAAAGCTTCTGCACACCCTTGTTTCTGTAAGCGGAACCGCAGCATACGGGAACTGCTGTACATTCGCAGGTCCCCTTGCGCAGCGCCTTCTTCAGATCTTCTACGGAAGGCTCCTCGCCCTCCAGATACATCATGGTCAGATCATCGTCTAACTCACAGACCTTTTCCACCAGCTCATCATGGTAGAGCGCTGCATCGTCCGCCATATCAGCAGGAATCTCTGTGATCGTGATGTCTTCGCCCTTATCATCATTATAGATGTAGGCCTTCATCTCAAACAGATCAATGATTCCCTTGAAATCATCCTCCTTACCGATGGGTAACTGGAGAATGATCGCATTTTTACCTAATCTGTTTCTGATCTGATCTACCGCCCCATAGAAGTTAGCGCCCAAGATATCCATCTTGTTGATGAACGCCATTCTGGGTACGTTGTAGGTGTCAGCCTGTCTCCACACGTTCTCTGACTGCGGCTCCACGCCGCCCTTTGCACAAAATACGCCTACGGCACCATCAAGTACGCGGAGTGAACGCTCGACCTCTACCGTGAAGTCTACGTGACCGGGAGTATCGATGATGTTGATACGATGCTCCATTGCACCGGGCTTGGGTTTGCAGTTCTCTTCCAGCGTCCAGTGGCACGTGGTTGCGGCTGATGTGATCGTGATACCTCTCTCCTGCTCCTGCTCCATCCAGTCCATGGTAGCCGTGCCCTCGTGAGTATCGCCGATCTTATAGTTTACGCCAGTGTAATAAAGGATACGCTCTGTCAATGTAGTCTTACCCGCATCGATATGAGCCATGATTCCGATATTCCTGGTTCTCTCTAGTGGATATTCTCTTCCAGCCAAGGTTTTTTCCTCCTTATATTACTTAGAACCGATAGTGCGCAAAGGCCTTGTTTGCCTCTGCCATCTTGTGCATATCTTCTTTTCTCTTAACCGCTGCGCCTGTGTTGTTGGCAGCGTCCAAGATCTCATTTGCAAGTCTCTGCTCCATAGTCTTTTCGCCTCTCTTACGAGAAAACATGACCAGCCAGCGGAGTGCGAGAGCCTGTCTTCTGTCCGGACGAACCTCGATGGGCACCTGATAGGTTGCACCGCCGATACGTCTCGCCTTTACCTCCAAAAGGGGCATGATGTTGTTCATAGCCTCCTCGAAGACATCGAGTGCCGGCTTTCCGGCCTTCTCCTCCACTTTTGCAAATGCGCCATAAACAATTTTCTGTGCTACGCCCTTCTTACCATCCAGCATGATGTTGTTGATAAGCTTCGTAACAACCTTATTGTTGTATAAGGGATCCGCTAATACATCCCTCTTTGGAATATGTCCTTTACGTGGCACGATTCTTCCCTCCTTATCAATAAATAATAATTCTCAGGTACTCACATGTGTCCTCTAATTCAATGTGTTCGTGCGGTATCTCTTCATATATAAATACTCAAAAGAATCCCAACACTAAATTAGTTCTGTTTGTGGTACTGACCTGACCCGGAAATTACTTCTTGGGTCTCTTAGCGCCGTACTTGGAACGAGCCTGCTTTCTGTTAGCGACTCCCGCGGTATCCAGAGTACCTCTGATGATGTGGTATCTTGTACCGGGCAAGTCCTTGACTCTTCCGCCACGGATCAGGACGACGCTGTGCTCCTGCAGGTTATGACCCTCGCCGGGAATGTAGCTCGTTACCTCGATTCCGTTGGAAAGACGCACTCTGGCAATCTTTCTGAGCGCTGAGTTAGGCTTTTTCGGGGTAGCTGTCTTAACAGCGGTGCAGACACCTCTCTTCTGCGGAGAAGCTGTCTCGGTAGCCGCCTTGTGCAGGGAGTTGTAACCCTTCAGCAATGCAGGCGCCGTAGACTTCTTCACGGATGTCTGACGTCCCTTCCTGACTAACTGGTTAAATGTTGGCATTCTTTTCACCTCCTGTTTAGTAAGAATGAATAATAGTTTTTAGCGCACATAAAAAACAGCGCATTCATGTGCACACTACCATAGTATACTTGCCCATGAATGCGTTGTCAATACACTTTTTTTTATTTTTGCGAATATCGCTGACTGAACTGTCGCACAGTCTTACTCTACTAACTCTGCCGTCTCGTCAAACGCCTCCTCGAGTTCCTCCTCATCGAGACCGTCATCGTAATCCTCGTCCTCGATATCTTCGATGTCCTCGAGTTCCTCCGTAAGCTCCAGATCGTCGTCCTCGTCCTCTGCGCTGTCGCCGTAGGATGGCTCATCCTCCGTGTTCAGACGGCTTAAAAGGTTTGCGTCCGTGCTGAGTTTGGTGTCACGGTAACGTCTCATGCCCGTACCTGCCGGGATCAGCTTACCGATGATGACGTTCTCCTTGAGGCCGATCAGGGAGTCAACCTTGCCCTTGATCGCAGCTTCGGTGAGTACCTTAGTGGTCTCCTGGAAGGACGCCGCCGACAGGAAGGAATCGGTAGCAAGCGCTGCCTTGGTGATACCGAGCAGGATCTGCTTGCCCTCCGCAGGCTCCTTGCCCGCCTTCACAAGCTCCTCGTTCATGTCCTCGTAGTCCAGAACATCCACAAGAGTGCCCGGCAGGAAGTCGGTGTCGCCGCTCTCCTCGATGCGGACCTTCTTGAGCATCTGACGGACGATGACTTCAATATGCTTGTCGGAGATATCCACACCCTGAAGGCGGTACACTCTCTGCACTTCTCTGAGCATATAGTCCTGCACGGCGCGGATGCCCTTGATCTTTAAGAGATCGTGAGGATTGACGCTGCCCTCGGTGAGTTCGTCACCCGCCTCCAGAGTTGCTCCGTCCAGCACCTTGATCCTGGATCCGTAGGGGATCAGATAGGTCTTTGCCTCGCCGGTCTCGTCATTGCTGATGATGATCTCTCTCTTCTTCTTGGTATCCTTAATGGTCACCACGCCGCCAAACTCTGCAATAATCGCCAGACCCTTCGGCTTACGGGCTTCAAAAAGCTCCTCTACACGGGGAAGACCCTGTGTGATATCATCACCTGCCACACCGCCGGTATGAAAGGTACGCATGGTAAGCTGTGTACCGGGCTCACCGATGGACTGTGCCGCAATGATACCGACAGCCTCACCAACCTGAACAGGCTCACCCGTCGCCATGTTAGCGCCATAGCATTTTGCACAGATTCCCACATGAGAACGGCAGGTTAAGATCGTACGGATCTTGAGTTTCTCCACAGGCCCACCCTTCTCATTTACGCCTACGCTCAGAATCTTCTCAGCGCGGGCGGGAGTGATCATGTGGTTTCTCTTCACGATCATATTGCCGTCTTTATCCATAATATCCTCACAGGAAAAACGTCCTGTGATTCTGTCTTTCAGACTTTCTATGGTCTCCTTGCCATCCATGAAGGCTTTGACCGTCATGCCGGGGATTTCCTCTTTGCCCTCACAGCAGTCCTTCTCACGAATGATCAGCTCCTGAGATACATCCACCATTCGTCTGGTCAGATAACCGGAGTCTGCAGTACGCAACGCGGTATCGGACAGACCCTTGCGGGCGCCGTGCGCAGACATAAAGTACTCCAGAACGTCCAGACCTTCACGGAAGTTCGACTTGATCGGCAGCTCGATGGTACGGCCTGTGGTATCTGCCATCAGACCACGCATACCCGCCAGCTGCTTGATCTGCTGGTTGGAACCACGTGCACCGGAATCCGCCATCATATAAATGTTATTATACTTATCCAGACCTTCCAGAAGAACCGTTGTGAGCTGCTTATCCGTCTCATTCCAGGTCTCCACCACCGCACGGTATCTCTCCTCCTCCGTGATCAGACCTCTACGGAAGTTCACGGAGATTTTGTCTACCGTCTCCTGTGCCGCTTCCAGCATCTCTGCTTTCTTTGCCGGCACCGTCATATCCGAGATAGAAACAGTCATTGCCGCCTGGGTGGAATACTTGTAACCGGTCGCCTTGATCAGGTCCAGCACCTCCGCGGTACGCACTGCACCGTGGATATTGATGACTTTCTCCAGAATCGGCTTCAGCTCTTTCCTGCCCACATGAAAATCCACTTCCAGTTTCAGGAGATCCTCCGGGTTACTCCTGTCCACAAAACCAAGATCCTGCGGCAGGATCTCGTTAAAGAGGAATCTGCCGAGCGTGGACTCCACATTGCCGGATATTTCCTCACCGTCAGCCGTCTTCTTCGTCACTCTGACCGTGATTCTGGAATGAAGGGTACACGCCTTGTTCTCATAAGCAAGGATCGCCTCGTTGAGATTCTTGAAAAACTTGCCCTCTCCCACTGCACCGGGTCTCTCCTGGGTCAGGTAATAAATACCCAGCACCATATCCTGAGAAGGCACCGCTACCGGGCCGCCGTCTGACGGCTTTAACAGGTTATTGGGGGAGAGCAGCAGGAATCTGCACTCCGCCTGCGCCTCCACGGACAGAGGAAGGTGAACCGCCATCTGGTCACCGTCGAAATCGGCGTTAAACGCGGTACACACAAGAGGATGCAGCTTGATTGCCTTACCCTCTACCAGGATGGGCTCGAAAGCCTGAATACCGAGTCTGTGCAGGGTAGGTGCACGGTTTAACATCACAGGATGCTCCTTGATGACCTCCTCCAGCACATCCCACACCTGGGTGTCCAGTCTTTCCACCAGCTTCTTCGCCGCCTTAATATTCTGCGAAATGCCGCGGAATACCAGTTCCTTCATCACAAAGGGCTTAAACAGCTCGATCGCCATCTCCTTAGGGAGACCGCACTGGTAAATTTTTAATTCGGGACCGACTACGATAACGGATCGTCCGGAATAGTCAACACGCTTACCCAGCAGGTTCTGACGGAAGCGTCCGGACTTACCCTTCAGCATATCGGACAGGGACTTTAATGCCCTGTTGCCGGGGCCCGTAACGGGACGGCCTCTCCTGCCGTTATCGATCAACGCATCCACAGCCTCCTGCAGCATACGCTTCTCGTTGCGGACAATGATATCGGGAGCGCCCAGCTCCAGAAGTCTTTTCAGTCGGTTGTTTCTGTTGATGATCCTTCTGTAAAGATCATTTAAGTCGGAGGTGGCAAAACGGCCGCCGTCCAACTGCACCATAGGACGCAGATCGGGCGGAATCACCGGAATCACATCCATGATCATCCACTCGGGCTGATTTCCGGATTCTCTGAACGCCTCCACAACCTCCAGTCTCTTGATAATACGGGCGCGCTTCTGTCCGGTGGACTCTCTTAAGCCCTCCTTCAGCTCTGCCGCTTCCGCCTCCAGATCAATGGCCTGCAGAAGCTCCTTGATCGCCTCTGCACCCATGCCCACGCGGAACTTATTGCCCCAGGTCTCTCTGGCATCCTGATACTCTTTCTCGGAAAGAACCTGCTTGTAATCCAGATCCGTCTCGCCGCCGTCCAGCACAATATAAGACGCAAAGTAGAGCACCTTTTCCAGCACTCTGGGAGAGAGATCGAGGATCAATCCCATACGGCTGGGGATACCCTTGAAATACCAGATATGGGATACCGGCGCAGCCAGTTCAATACGGCCCATACGCTCTCTGCGGACACTGGACTTGGTCACCTCAACGCCGCAGCGGTCACAGACAACACCCTTATAGCGAATCTTTTTATACTTACCGCAGTGGCACTCCCAGTCCTTGCTGGGTCCAAAAATCTTCTCACAGAAGAGCCCTTCCTTCTCAGGCTTTAAGGTTCTATAATTGATCGTCTCAGGCTTTGTGACCTCGCCTCTGGACCAGTCCCTGATCTTTTCCGGCGACGCCAGCCCGATCTTGATCGCGTCAAATGTCATGGGTTGATACGCTTCCTGTCTCATGTCTGACATCTTGCACTAACCTCCATCCAGATTTTTATTCGTCAAATGCTTCCTCAAATACCTCGTCGTCCATAACGTCCGCTTCGTCCTCATCGCTGCTCACAAGCTGGCCGCTGTCCTCGTCAAATTCTTGACGCTGATATCCCATGGAACCAAAGGATTCCCGTTCGTAGTCGTAGCTTCTGGAATCACCCTCGATCTCGTAGCGATAATCGCTCTCGCCGTAATCGATGGTCTCCATGATCTCGACCTCGGTCTGGTCGTCACGCAGTACCCTGACATCCAGTCCAAGGGACTGCAGCTCTTTTAAAAGCACCTTGAAGGATTCCGGAATGCCGGGTTCAGGAATATTGTCTCCCTTGATGATCGCCTCGTAAGTCTTGACACGACCAACCACGTCATCGGACTTCACGGTCAGGATCTCCTGCAGCGTGTAAGCCGCGCCGTACGCCTCGAGCGCCCACACCTCCATCTCACCGAAACGCTGGCCGCCGAACTGTGCTTTACCGCCCAAAGGCTGCTGCGTTACCAGAGAGTAAGGACCCGTGGAACGTGCGTGGATCTTGTCGTCCACCAGATGATGAAGCTTCAGATAGTGCATGTGGCCGATTGTGACAGGAGAATCAAAATATTCGCCCGTCCTGCCGTCACGGAGTCTCACCTTGCCGTCTCTGGAGATGGGCACGCCCTTCCAGAGTTTTCTGTGTTCTCTGTTCTCGGACAGATACTCCATTACTTCAGGCAAAAGCTCCGCCTTATGTTTCTTTTCAAACTCATCCCACTCCAGATTGACGTAATCGTTCGCCAGATCCAGCGTGTCCATGATATCATCCTCTTTTGCTCCGTCGAACACCGGCGTTGCCACATCGAAACCAAGGGCCTTCGCCGCGAGGGAGAGATGAATCTCCAGCACCTGCCCGATATTCATACGGGAAGGCACGCCCAGAGGATTCAAAACAATATCCAGAGGTCGTCCATTGGGCAGATAAGGCATATCCTCCACCGGCAGCACACGGGAAACCACACCCTTGTTACCGTGACGTCCTGCCATCTTATCACCCACGGAAATCTTTCTCTTTTGTGCAATGTAAATGCGGACTGCCTGATTTACACCGGGAGACAGCTCATCGCCGTTCTCTCTGGTAAATACCTTGGCATCCACTACAATACCGTATTCGCCGTGAGGCACTTTCAGGGAAGTGTCACGCACTTCTCTTGCCTTCTCACCGAAGATCGCGCGCAGAAGCCTTTCCTCCGCAGTCAGCTCGGTCTCGCCCTTCGGCGTCACCTTGCCCACCAGAATATCGCCGGCACGCACTTCCGCACCGATGCGGATGATACCTCTGTCGTCCAGATCCTTCAACGCATCGTCACCAACACCGGGCACGTCTCTGGTGATCTCCTCAGGCCCAAGCTTGGTGTCCCGCGCCTCAGCCTCATATTCCTCCATATGCACGGAAGTATAGACATCCTCCTGCACCAGTCTCTCGCTGAGAAGTACCGCATCCTCGTAATTGTAGCCTTCCCAGGTCATAAAGCCGATCAGCGGATTCTTGCCGAGCGCCAGCTCACCGCCCGAAGTGGACGGACCGTCCGCGATCACATCGCCCTCTTCCACGTGCATTCCCTTGTGTACAATGGGCTTCTGATTATAGC
Organism: Lachnospiraceae bacterium; assembly: GCA_029067085.1. Classification (GTDB taxonomy): domain Bacteria; phylum Bacillota; class Clostridia; order Lachnospirales; family Lachnospiraceae; genus UBA3282. Next base: position 526,701 of record JAIEFE010000015.1, read on the forward strand.
AGTTCGACTGGTTGCTGCGGGAAAACTTCATCAGGTGATACTCGTCCTTCGTCCCGTCGTCACAACTCAATTTGATGATATCGGCCGACACATATTCCACCGTGCCGGATTTCCTTGCCACAACGCAGACACCGGAGTCAACAGCCGCTTTCGGCTCCATGCCGGTTCCCACCACGGGCGCCTCGGTAAAGAGCAGCGGCACTGCCTGCCTCTGCATGTTGGAACCCATCAGTGCACGGTTTGCGTCGTCATTCTGCAAGAAGGGAATGAGCGCCGTCGCCACCGAGAATACCATCTTCGGAGACACGTCCATATAATCGAACATGGTCTTCGGATACTCCTGCGTCTCCGTCTTATAACGGCCGGACACACTGTTTCTCTTAAAATATCCGTCCTTGTCAAGAGGCGCGGATGCCTGCGCCACATGGTAATTATCTTCCTCATCCGCCGTCATGTAGACCGTCTCGTCCGTGACACGGGGATTCTCCGGATCGCTCTTGTCGATCTTTCTGTAAGGCGCCTCCACGAAACCGTACTCATTGATCCTCGCATAAGATGCAAGGGAGTTGATCAGACCGATGTTCGGGCCTTCTGGGGTCTCAATGGGACACATTCTGCCGTAGTGCGTATAATGCACATCTCGTACCTCGAATCCGGCTCTGTCTCTGGACAGACCACCCGGACCAAGTGCGGAGAGACGTCTCTTGTGGGTCAGCTCACCGAGCGGGTTGTTCTGATCCATGAACTGAGACAGCTGGGAGGAACCGAAGAATTCCTTCACCGCCGCCTGCACGGGTTTGATGTTGATCAGCACCTGAGGCGAAATTTCCTCCGCGTCATGAGTCGTCATTCTCTCGCGAACCACTCTCTCCAGACGGGAAAGGCCGATGCGGTACTGGTTCTGCAGAAGCTCACCCACCGCGCGGATACGACGGTTGCCCAGATGGTCGATATCGTCGTCGTTGCCGATGCCGTACTCAAGATGAATGTTATAGTTAATGGAAGCCAGAATGTCTTCCTTGGTAATATGCTTGGGGATCAGATTATGCACGTTCTTGCGGATCGCCTCGTAAAGCTCCTCGGGATCCTTTCCGTACTCATCCAAAAGCTGCTGCAGCACGGGATAATAGACAAGCTCCGTGATGCCGAGCTCTCTGGGCTTGCAGTCCACGAAATTCGTGATGTCCACCATCATATTGGAGAGGACCTTGACATTCTTCTCCTCCGTCTGAATCAGCACGGAAGGAACTGCGGCGTTCTGGATCGCATCCGCCATCTCGGCCGTCACTTTGTCTCCGGCCTTTGCCAGAATCTCGCCCGTCAGGGTATCCACCACGTCCTCCGCAAGGATGTGATGCCTGATCCGATTGCGGAACATCAGTTTTTTATTGAATTTATATCTGCCGACCTTCGCCAGATCATATCTTCTGGGGTCGAAAAACATCGCCATAATAAGGCTCTCCGCACTCTCAACGCTCAGAGGCTCGCCGGGGCGGATCTTTTTGTACAGCTCAAGCAGACCCTCCTGATAATTCTCGGAAGTGTCCTTGGCAAAGCTGGCCTCGATCTTCGGCTCGTCACCGAAAAGCTCTCTGATCTCGTCGTTGGAGCCGACGCCCATCGCACGGATCAGAACCGTGATCGGCACCTTTCTGGTCCTGTCAACACGCACGTAAAAGACATCGTTAGAATCCGTCTCGTACTCTAACCATGCCCCGCGGTTGGGGATCACTGTTGCTGAAAACAGTTTTTTACCGATCTTGTCGTGCCCGATTCCGTAGTAGATGCCGGGGGAACGCACGAGCTGACTGACAATAACACGCTCTGCACCGTTTATCACGAAGGTTCCCGTCTGCGTCATCAGCGGCAGATCACCCATAAAAATCTCATGCTCCGTGATCTCGTCCTTCTCTTTGTTAATCAGGCGAACCTTCACCTTGAGAGGGGCTGCGTAGGTCGCGTCTCTCTCCTTGCATTTTTCGATCGAGTACTTGACATCGTCCTCGCACAGCTCAAAGTCAACAAACTCAAGACTCAGATGACCGCTGTAATCGGAAATCGGAGAAATATCGTCAAACACTTCCTTTAAGCCTTCATCCAGAAACCATTGGTAGGAATTCTTCTGGACCTCAATCAGGTTCGGCATTTCCAGAACCTCTTTCTGTCGTGCATAGGACATTCGCGTATTTCTGCCGGCTGCAGTCTTACGGATTCTGTTCTTTTCCATTGACATTTCACCCCGTTCTTTATGATTGATCCATGCTTCCCGTCAAAAATGAGACCACAAAAAAAGCATAGCACACCACAATAGTGCACTATCCATTCTACTACAAGTCCATGCCGGAGTCAATGAATATTTTTAGAAAATTAAGAATAAAATCTGATTACAAAGAAAACAGCAAGACCGTCCGTACGCATACACGCACGAACGGTCCTTTCTTTCGTCTGCTTACTTGAGGGTAACCTTTGCGCCCTCTGCCTCGAGCTTAGCCTTGATATCGTCTGCTTCCTCTTTGGATGCAGCTTCTTTTACCATCTTCGGAGCGGAATCAACCAGATCCTTCGCCTCCTTTAAGCCAAGGCCGGTAGCCTCACGAACCACCTTGATGACCTTAACCTTGTTCGGGCCAACCTCTGTCAGCTCAACGTCGAACTCAGTCTTCTCCTCGCCTGCTGCCGCGCCTGCATCAGCACCTGCTGCTGCAACCACAACGCCCGCTGCTGCGGATACGCCGAACTCCTCCTCGCAAGCCTTTACGAGGTCATTTAACTCTAACACTGTTAACTCTTTGATCGCGTCGATCAATTCCTGGGTAGATAACTTTGCCATGATTATTTTCCTCCATATTTTTTGATTATTCAGAGTCCATGCAGATTTATACAAAACAGGCTGTTCAAGCTTGCTTGATAAAGACTGTTTTTATAAATCTATATGGCGAGAAGCCATATATGAGCAAAAGGGAGCATCGAAGATGCGATTTTGCGAATGGACTCTGTCTGGTTCACAGGTTTCAATATTATTCTGCTGCAGGCGTTTCTGCGGGTGCCGCTTCTTCGGCAGGTGCCTCTACAGGTGCCGCCTCCTCTGCAGGCGCTTCTGCGGGTGCTGCTTCCTCGGCAGGTGCCTCTGCGGGCGTCTCCTCCTTTGCAGGAGCCTCACATTCTGATGCACCGCCTTTCTCCGCCAACTGCTTCATCACGCGTGCGAAGTTAGTGATCGGAGACTGGATGCTGCCAAGCAGCTTGGACAGCAGCTCTTCTCTGGACGGAATCTTAGCGATCTCGCCGATTCCATTTGCATCGTAGGCGATGCCTTCCACGATACCGCCCTTGACTTCAAGAGCATCTGCGGTCTTTGCGAATTTGCATAACACTCTGGCCGGAGCTGTCGCATCCTCTGTAGAGATTGCGAGAGCGCTGGGGCCTTCCAGATAAGGAAGAAGTGCTTCACAGTCCGTACCCTTGAATGCAAAATTCATCATCGTGTTCTTGTAAACCTTGTAGCTGATCCCGGCCTCACGCAGCTGCTTACGAAGCTGTGTATCCTGTTCCACCGTAAGTCCGCGGTAGTCAACCAGAACGACTGACTGAGCGTCTTTTACGGCAGCGGCGATCTCTTCTACGATCGGTTTCTTCAATTCCACTTTTGCCATTACATTACCTCCTTATAGATTTTAGTGCCGACAGGAGTATTCATAAAGAAAATCCCCCCTGAAGACAGGGAGGATGATACTATCAATACGATCTCTTCTCTCCTCGGCAGGCGGACTCTTACGCCGGCAATACGGCACCTGCTGTCTTCGGCATGGTTTTATAACCTTTGCTACTATAGCACAGTGTGCGGAGAGCTGTCAACTGTTTTTCTATAATAAATCAGATTCCGGCGCTCGTTGTATGTGTAAAAGGACTTGTAAACGACCTTCCGTTCAGCTCCACCCCGGGCTGCGCGTTATACTGCAGCCCGAATTTCTGGGCCTCCGTAACCTCGATCTCCATCACGCCGAAGTTCGTCTTGATCTGCAGGACCGTGGAACCATCGGGTTTGGTGATGATACGGGTCTCCATATCATCCTCCTCATCAGTTTCCTTTCTACCGTCCTTTCCGTTTTCACCTCCGGGAATGGTCATCTGCCCGTCGTAGTCGGAAATTTTCTGCAATCCCTTTGTATTTTCATGGATGACCGCCCGCCAGATCAGCTGCATCTCCTCCGCCGTGTAAAAACGCGCGCCAAATCCATTCATATATTTTGCATACTTGAACTTTTCTCTGTCTATGTAAGTAGAGCCATCTTTCTCATAGGTATAGTCCGGCACGCCATCCTTCGTTGAAGTCTCAAAGAAATGGACAAAATCATCCTCATCGACCTTTCCCGCCAGAAAATCCTTCCAGAAATTCTCGTGCGATGCAAAGCGCAGATTGGCATCCTGAGGAAATCGCTTTAAAAAGTTCATGACCTTTTCATATTGTCCAGGTTCCGTATAAGAAAGATTCCAGCAGTCTTTGTTCACCCACTTCGTTCCGTCAAAATAGGCTTCCTTACACATGATCCCGTCCTGCCCGTAGCAGGTGATATACCAGTGCTTGTGTCTGGGATCGTCAGTGGGATAGGTACACTTGGTCACCTCATCCGTGAGCAGGGAAGCAATTTCCTCCGGATCCGTCACCTGCACCGTGGTAACATTTTCTTCCTTTACTTCTACCGGCTTGGCGCTTGCCACGCTGTCAGAGGATTCCGTCTTTGGATTTGCCACGCTGCCGCCCGCCTCCGTCTTAAGCTGCGCCGCTTCAGGAACTGACACATTTGTCACTTCATCAGGATCAGCAGTGCCGCTCTCGACTGCTCTCCGCATGGCCTCCCTCTGGGCCTGCTCCTCTACCTCCGCGATCAACTGCTTGATCTGCTCCTGCAAAGCTTCCTCGGCATCATCGAAATCCGCCAGAAGCTTTTCCCACTCTTTTATCGTAAAGGACTGTGCGCCGGTCTGGAAGGTGGGCTCCACCGTTCCATCCTTCACTTTTTTCGCCATCTCCTCCATATGGGCAAGGATCTGCTCACGGTAGGTCAACGTTTCGGCTGCCTTTTCCGTCTTATTCTGCCCCTCATCCGATTCTGTATCCTGCGCGTCTGCGTCATTTATGACATCACTGTCATTTGATTCGTTTTTCAGGGGAAATGCTTGATCCGTACCGGACTTACCTGTCTGCGCCGGACGGTACCCGTATCCTGTCCCGGATGCAGACGTATTATGAATCCATGACTCATATCCGTGATTTCCTATGTACATAGTCGTGATTCCTTTCTATAGTGCGTTCTTTCGATGCAGGATTGCAACCCAATAAATACCCTTCTATAATTGAATACGAATCACAATGTCAAAAAGTTTCATACTCCAGGCGCAAAAATCACTTTTTCTATTTTTCTGCACATCCGTTTTCTCTACCAGGTCACATACCCCTCTCCATCAATCTGCACTCCTTCGGAAATGCTGCGCATATAGGTGAGCACCCGTTCCTTCTCCGCCCCCTCTAAAAGGGTCGTGCGGCATCCGTTCTGGATACAGGGAACGAACTGATAACTCACGATTCCCGACTCGTCGATCACCACTTCCACCATACCGGTGTCCAGTGTCTTTGAGTTGAACCAGAAATTCCCCAGACTGTAGATCACCGGCACGTCCTGAATCACGCCGATCGGCTGCAGACAATGCGGGTGGTCACCGATCACCAGATCCGCTCCGGCATCCACCAGCTCCGGCGCCTGCTTCAGCTGCGCCCAGTCAAGCTCTGCTACATTCTCTGTGCCCCAGTGTATGTAAGCCACTACAAAGTCACTGTTTTCGGCTGCTTCCCGCACGGTCTCCATAAGCTTATTTCCGTTCCAGCAGCGGAAAACGCCGGGAGAATCCTGCGTGGCCTCCTTCGTATCCGGTGTATCCAGCCGCTCGATCTGAGTCGCCGACACAAAGGCGATCTTGATATCCCCCACGATATAGTAGACGGGTTTTCTTGCCTCGTCGATGTTCCGTCCTGCGCCCACATAGGGAATCTCCGCGTCCCGCAAGGTATCCAGCGTATCTGTCAAGGCCTCCGGACCATAATCATAAGCGTGGTTGTTCGCCAGGGACACAACATCCACTCCCATATCATTCAGATATGTCACAGTCTCCGGACGTGCCCGGAACGTAAACTGCTTCTCCTCTATGGGTGCCCCGCGGTTGGAATAGGCAAACTCATTGTTCAGCATCATGACATCCGCTGCCTGCATCCGCCCGATCACCTCCGGCGACACACCCTTGGAAATATCGCCGTCTTCACGCACCAGCATGGTAATAGAGTAATTGTCGTCAAAGAGGACATCACCCGCAAAGGTAAGAGTCACCTGTCCGGGCACAGCCGGCTCCCTGACATAGATATTATTCTCCGCAAGGTAAACAGGATCCTCCAGCTCACTCTGATATCTGGCGGGCGGCTCTGTCTCCTCCTGCTGTGCAGGTTCCGTCTCCGGCGAGTCGGGTGCCTTCTCCGGCGTCTCTGCCCTCTCCGTTTTCTCCCGCTCTCTGTTGACTGATTCGGTTGTTTTGCCTCTGACCGGTTCCGTGATCCACTGATGAGCCGCCAGTGCCAGAACACCGATTCCCATCGCTATGGTGAGGGTCAGGATAAAAGGAAGAAGAAAACTGCGATGCAGCCGTATTCTCTTTTTCTTTTTACGAATCTTTTTCTTAGCCATGTGATTATTGTATCATATTCTCAGATAGCAATATACTAAAACATTTCTGACTCTGCTTAATCGCGCAAAAGAAAGTGACGCGCCAAAGCACGTCACTTTCCGAAATCTTTTTTCGATCGATTTTAGTACTTCGCCACGTTCACCTTTACGCCGGGGCCCATGGTGGTAGCCAGAGTAATACTTCTGAGATACTGACCTTTCAGCGCTGCGGGCTTCGCCTTGACGATCGCCTCCATCAGTGCATCGAAGTTCTCCTGAAGCTTGCTCTCCTCAAAGGAGGTCTTTCCTACGGGCACGTGGATGATGTTTGCCTTATCCAGCCTGTACTCGATCTTACCGGCTTTGATATCGTTGATTGCCTTTGCAACGTCCATGGTGACCGTGCCGGCCTTGGGGTTGGGCATCAGACCCTTGGGGCCGAGTACTTTACCCAGACGACCTACAACGCCCATCATGTCAGGGGTTGCAACCACCACGTCAAAGTCAAGCCATCCTTCATTCTGAATCTTGGGGATCAGCTCCTCGCCGCCTACGTGATCGGCACCTGCCGCCTCCGCCTCGTTGACCTTATCGCCCTTTGCAAATACAAGCACGCGAACCGTCTTACCGGTTCCGTTGGGCAGAACCACCGCACCGCGGATCTGCTGCTCTGCATGACGGCCGTCACACCCTGTTCTGATGTGAACTTCAACCGTCTCGTCAAATTTCGCTGTCGCTGTCTTTTTTACCAAGGCGATCGCTTCCGCTGTATCGTACTGTGTCGCACGATCTACCAGCTTAGCCGCCTCCTGATATTTTTTACCGTGTTTCATCTCGAACCCTCCATTACTCTTCTACTGTGATGCCCATGCTTCTCGCAGTACCGGCGATCATGCTCATTGCCGCCTCAACGCTCGCCGCATTCAGGTCTGGCATTTTCGTCTCGGCAATCTCCCTGAGCTTATCCTTGGAGATGGTCGCAACCTTCGCCTTGTTAGGGGTAGCAGAACCGGACTTGATATTGCAAGCCTTCTTTAAAAGTACTGCTGCAGGGGGAGTCTTCGTGATAAAACTGAAGCTTCTGTCTGCATACACTGTGATGACAACCGGAATGATCACGTCGCCCTTGTCGGCTGTCTTTGCGTTGAACTGTTTCGTAAATTCAACGATGTTTACCCCGTGCTGTCCGAGTGCAGGACCAACCGGGGGCGCCGGTGTTGCTTTGCCGGCAGGAATCTGTAACTTGATATAACCTTCTACCTTCTTTGCCATATTGGCACCTCCTAATATTATTGTGGTACGGACGCCATTCCTCTTGTCTGCCACAATCTGCGAGATTGTCGAAGACAAGCTCGGGTTTTAGAGATTTTAAGCGCACAGCGCTTTAAATCGCTTAAACCAGCTCCCACACACATATCTACACCGCCGAAGCGGGCAAATATCACTTTTATCACGTTCAGCTCACGCCATTCGCAAAACGCGCTGTTAACGCATACTCCGAACCTCCGCAAAACTGATCTCCACGGGGGTCTCTCTCCCAAACAGCTCCACATTGATGGTAGCCGTCTGCTTTCCATAGTCGATTCTCTGCACGACACCGACGGTATCCTTCCAGACACCGGCAACCACCGCAATGGTATCGCCTTCCGCAAAATCGACGGTCATGTTCTCCATCTTGATGCCCAGCGGCTTCATTTCCGCCTCCGTAAGCGGCACCGGCTTGCTGCCCGGCCCCACGAAGCCAGTCACACCTCTGGTATTCCTCACAACATACCAGGTATCGTCATTCATGATCATATTGATCAGAACATATCCGGGGAACATTTTCTTCTGAACGGTCTTGCGTGCGCCGTTTTTCAGCTCAGTAACATCCTGCATCGGCACCTTGACCTCCAGAATCTCTTCCTCCAGATGTCTGTTCTCGATTGTCTTCTCGATGTTGGCCTTTACCTTATTCTCATAGCCGGAATAAGTATGCACAACATACCAATTCGCCTCTGCCATACGGATCCTCCCTGTCCTGCCTTTTGATTAAGAGTCTGCCTAAAACTTTAACGTCGTGATAAAATCCACGCCATACTGCAAACCGAAATCAAGCACCGCGATGATCGCTCCCACAACGAGGGAGATCACGACAACCGCTACGGACTGCTTTAAAAGGGAATCCTTATCCGGCCAGCTGATCTTATGAAATTCAGCCTTTACGCCGTCAAAAAATTTGACTGCCTTCTTCTCTGTCTTTGCCGAATCTGCCATAATCGCTTATCTCCTTTTCCAAACGACGTCCTGTTACTTCGTCTCTTTATGCAGGGTATGTCTCTTGCAGAATCTGCAATACTTCTTTGTCTCCATCCTGTCGGGATGGGTCTTCTTATCCTTCGTCGTATTGTAGTTACGCTGCTTGCATTCCGTACAAGCCAATGTGATCCTTGTGCGCATCTTGCCACCTCCAGTGTATTACGATCTATTTGATTTTTTGAGCATAAAAAAAAGACCTGAATCTCATCTCGCTCACACAATATATCACACAGTGCGTCGCAAGTCAACTGTTTTCCCTTATTTTCTTTATAAAAAAAATTAATTTTTTGAACATAGCCCCTAAATAAAACGTCCGGACAATACGATATATAGGATAAGAGTGTTTATGTTGTGGAAAAATATCCGCAATTTTCCCCAAATACTTGCTTTTTATTCAAAAAACTAATATGATAGTAACATAATAATAAGTAGAAACGCCCACTAAGACGCCTTGCAGGCTACGGATGGCCGTCGGAGGGGTCTATGAGAATTTCATGGATGAAAGGAGGGGCTTATGGCTTTTAACACTGTTAATAACTTAACGAATGTCTACAACTTCTATATGACCACCTACGCGCCCAAGTCGAGCACGCCCTATGATACCCATAAGAAGAGCGAGCTTCGCAGCGTGTATAATTCCATCGTAAAGATGAGCAAGGAATCCCCCCTGTTCATTCTGGATACCAGCAAGGAATCCCAACAGTTTGCCATAGGCATCAAGGAGAACGCCAGAGAGCTTCGCAACACCATCGCCTCACTGGGCGGCCTTGATGAAGAGGAGCTTCTTAATAAAAAGGTGGCCTATTCCAGCAATGAGAATATTGCCACCGCCAAATATATCGGCTCGAAAAAGCCGGACGATGACTTCCCCACCTATGAGGTAGAAGTAAATCATCTGGCCTCCCCTCAGGTAAATCTCGGAAAGTTTGTTCCTGCAGATGAACCTGTAGAACTTGCACCCGACACCTACTCCTTCGACGTGGGAATTGAGGATCTGAGCTACGAATTCCAGTTCAGCATCAAGTCAAGCAACACGAACCGGGATGTACAGGCACGTTTATCCCGCCTGATCAACAACGCAAACATCGGCATGTCGGCTCAGGTCATTACGGATGAAAACGGCAACTCCGCTCTGCGGATGGAATCGGATGCAACGGGTTTAAAGGACGGCAAGAAAGCACAGTTTATCATATCCGACCAGCGCACCAGCAAAACCGCTGGCGTGGTAGATTATCTGGGCCTTGATTACATCTCCTCCCCGGCTACAAACGCCTCTTTCCTTGTGGACGGCGAGCCGCATACCTCCACCGCTAACCACTACATGCTGAACAATACTTACGAGCTTCAGCTTCAGGGTATGAGCAGCGAAGAGGGCGAAACTGCTTCCATAGGTATCAAGACCGATGTGGAATCCTTAACGGAAAACATCAATACGCTTGTAAGAGGATATAATACCTTCCTGCAGGCGGTTTCAGAATACCGGGCCGATCAGCCAAAGAGCGGCCGGCTCTTCAGTGAGATGAGCAGCGTAGCCAGGGTCTACGCGAAAGGGCTCACCTCCGCAGGACTGAACCTGAATCTGGACGGCACGCTGGAGGTGGACAATAATGTCCTGCGCCAGAAAGCTACCAGCGAAGATGCCAAAGATGCTTTCTCCTCCATGAAGGGCTTTACCAATTCAGTGCTGCGCAAGACGAATCAGGTTGCTTTGAACCCGATGCACTATGTCAATAACGTGATCGTGGCTTATAAAAATCCGGGCAAGAACTTCGCAACCCCTTATATCACCAGCGCGTACAGCGGGATGATGTTTAACAGTTATTGCTAACAATATAAAATAATATGAAGTAAAAAGGGAGTGTCGCAAAATAACTGATTTTTAGTTATGGAGCGGCACTCCTTCTTTTATAGAAATGAAAATCATGGCTGAT
>JAIEFE010000016.1:0-52763 GCA_029067085.1 Lachnospiraceae bacterium
CAAGGGCTTAACCAAAGAACGAAGAATCACGGAGTGATTCTTCAGGAGTTAATCTCGAATAGGTTTACTCCATGGATCTTTCAGATTCGGTTTTGAGGGTATGTACCCTTATAATCCTCGATAGCTCAATGGTAGAGCAACCGTAATGGTTACATACCGGAAGGAGCTGGACAGGAAAAGTAAAAATCAGCCTGTAAGTTATATAGGCTGCATAATGATCCTCGATAGCTCAATGGTAGAGCACGCGGCTGTTAACCGCGGGGTTGTAGGTTCGAGCCCTACTCGGGGAGGTGCAGGAAACCCGTGAACGTTTATGTTTACGGGTTTTGTTATACAAAAAATTTATATCATCAGACAAAGAAATAGATCGCATGGCTGCTAAAACGACCATGTGATCGGTAACCGAAAACAGAACGGGACAGCGCTGCTTTTCTTATTTCACTTTTACTGTAGCTGGAAGCTACGGACGGAGATATTTCTTTTTCCGCTGGTAAGCTTTTGAGTGTGGATGGCTCGGAAACAGCTTAGGGGATGAATTAGCTATGCGATCCCTTGGCAATGTAACACATCAGTATGCACGAGTGAAGAAGAGGAGGAAGAACAATGACTGATATCACATACAGAGCGGAAGGAGATTACCTGATCCCGGAACTGATCCTAGATGGGGATGGATATAAGGGCTGCCCGAAGGAAGAGATAGGGCGATATGGAGAGTTGAGAGAGAGTTACTTGAGGGAGCATCAGCATGGGACATATACGGCAATGCTCTTGATGGGAAGCCTTACGACTCATCTGCAGGAGATCGACAGACAGGCGGAGGAAGAAATGGAATGTTTGCTCAGAAAGATGATGGAGAGGCAGGGCATAGATGAGGCACTGAAAGCTTCGGATCAGATGGCTTGGGTGCGAAAGGTCAATGCACTGAGGGCGATGGCGGAGGAAGTGGTGCTTCAGGAGATTGTGTATCAGTAGAGAGACTTTTTATAAGCAGGATATGTAAGGTCTAGAAACAAATGAATCTTAAAAAGTCTGGAGTCTGGATTGGTGGCTCCAGACCTTTTGTGTGAAAATTGCGACATTTCTGTGATAACTGGAGAATTATGATTGTATGGCCAGAATCGATAGGGTATAATAAATATATAAAGCGGAAAAGGATAAGTGAAGTTATGATAAATGTTTGGATCGATGACTTGACACCATGCCTTAAAGATAATGAAACAGGGGACTTTGTCCAGACAGAGGTTGTAAGGATTCGTAGAAAAAGCTTTCTGTCTAAATTCAATAAAAAGAACGGTTGGTATACGGATTGGTCAAAACTGTTGCAGGAACATGAAGTCTATGCATTAGTGGTGCAAGGCACTGTAGATATTCAGGGAATGGTGGCACTGAGCAAAAATGATGATTTTCAGGCGGTATATGTAGCATGGATGTGTGCAGCACCGCAAAATAATAAAATATTATGTGCAAGTCCTAAGTATTCCGGCGTTGGAGGACATTTATTTGCTATAGCGGCAGATAAATCAGTAGAATATGGATATAACGGGGTTCTTGTCGGCTATGCGGCGAATGAAGACCTGGTAAAACATTACTGCACAGTATTCAAAGCGGAACATATTGCGATGCTGCATCCGTTCCAAATTGCGATTTATGAGGAAGAAGCGGCAGAGTTAAGGGAGGTGTATGATTATGAATGGACTGATGAGGAAATTTGATTACGAAAGATATTTGGAGCAGATAAAGACGATGTCGGAACCGATTATGGTGAGTGAACTCCCAAAGGTAAAACTAAATTTGAAGGGAATCAGAGAATATGCGAAAAATAAGGGGGTTGCGATAGCCAGTCTGACTGAGGAAGAAAAACAGCTTTTTATCACGAAGTAAATGGAACAGGGAACACTTACTGATTTTTGAGTAAGTGTTCCCTGCAACTGCAAAAAGAGGGAGTAGATTGTAAAGCTAATGATAAACCTTAGAATATGATTTTGAGACGAATGGGAACACGATGTCGGGTGAGTTTACTGAAAACGACAGAATCATTTGGGCATTGAATTACAATCAAGTTGCAATAAGCGATTATCGAGTAAGTATTTCTTTGGTTTAGCTTATTTTAGTTGCAGATAAAAGAAAGTGTGAATCAAAAAAAGGAGCCAACCGTAACATGAAAAAACGAAATGTGGCAATTAATATATCTGTTGGACTTGTAGTGCTATCTTTTGCTGCGCTTTATGTTGAAATAGAGACGAAAGTTATAGTAGGTTTATCTATGGCGACATTGCTTTTTACCATAGCACAAATGCTTGATTCACAAGTTAGCTTTTGGAATGATGATATGCAAAACCAAGTGGATGTATATAACAATATAGGAAATTTCAATTTAAGTCCTCAAAATCTTATGTTTATTAAGATATTATCCAAATATCAGAATCCCCCTAAAAAGCAAAAATTAATGCATTGGCTTGCATCGATTTTATATAGTGTAGCATTTATAATTCTGTTATTAGCATTTGTTGCTCCTATAAATATTAGCGAGAAAGTTGGGACAAGCGCTACAATACTATCCTCTTCCTTGATATTTCTCAGCATTTGGCTTGTTGATAAACAGCAAGAGCGCAAGGAGCAATGGAATGAAGTACAAATAGCGGCAATGCTACTTAAAGAAACAGATGTACAATCAGAGGCTGAAATTGATATGGAATAAATAATGGGAGTTGCTGTATGGAAAAAGCAAAATAGCCGCGATTTGACGAAATAATACATATTGTCGATAATATCGATGTGGGATGCGGTCTGGCACGGAATCTGATGTTCCAGATCATTTTCGTGAGATCACGAAAATGCTTACACTGAGTAGCGTTGCAAAGAGAAAGTAAATATAAATAACAAAAGGGGAAGCATATATGTTTACAGGAATACAATTTAGCGGATATAAATTGTTTTGTGAGGAAAACTATATAAAATTTGATAAAATAACTAACTTAAATGTAATTATAGGAAAAAATAACAGTGGAAAATCAAGTTTGTTGGATGTTATTGAAATGGCATATGATGAAACTTCTTTTGAAAAACAAAAACGACAAATTGGCTCGATAAAAGTAAGGATACCAATGACAAAAGATATGGTTCAAGATATCTTTTCGGGATATAGGAGCATTGGAGAATGGAATGCAGAGAATTATTGGGAAAAAGTAGAGGGAAGAAATGCATTGATTGAGTTTGGTGCAACAAAGAATTCAAAGAATTCAAAGGGTTATTTTGCAATAAATACTGGTAACATTCCTTTGGAAAATGAAAGTTATTTTCAGAGAGGGCTATATGATTTCAAAGAGGAAAAGCAAAATTATATATTTAGACGGTTATCCGCAGAAAGAAATATTGTTCCTGAAAAAGAAATGGATTTGGAACTTTCCAGTACAGGAGAGGGAGCCAGTAATTTGGTTAGAGTATTTTTGAATGATAGTACATATGATGAAAGAGTAATAGAAGGGCAGTTGCTTAGTGCATTAAATGAAATCATGTATCCCGAAGCAGAATTTGAGAGTATACGAATTCAACAAATTAAAATGAACGACGGATATGCTTGGGAAATATATCTTAAGGAAAAGGGGAGGGAGCGAGTTCCCTTATCTAAGTCTGGAAGTGGAATCAAAACAATAATATTAGTTTTACTTAATCTCATTGTAGTGCCAAGACAACCCCAAAATATTGGAAAGACAATAGTATATGGCTTTGAGGAATTAGAAAATAATTTACATCCGGCAATGCAAAGAAAATTATTTGATTATATTTATGAGTTTGCTGTTGAAAATAACTTAAATGTTTTTATAACAACACATTCTCATGTTGCTATTAATACCTTTTTTGATAAAGAAAAAGCGTGTATATATCATGTGGTTAAAGAAAATGAAGGAGCAAGCTTAAAAAGAATAGAATCCTATATTGATAAAACTGAGATTTTAGATGATTTGGATATAAAGGCGAGTGATATTTTACAGGCAAATGGGATAATTTGGGTAGAAGGACCTTCTGATAGAATATATATTAAGAAGTGGCTGGAAATATTCTGTAACAACCAATTCGAAGAAGGCAAACATTATCAATTTTTATATTATGGCGGAAGGCTGTTGTCACAATATTCTGCAGAAGAAGAAACAGATTTAATTAGTATAATTACTACTAATAGAAATGCAGCAATCGTAATGGATAGTGATAAAAGATATCAAGCCGCGCCATTGAATGATACAAAGAAAAGGATAATTGAAGAATTTGATAAATTAGACATGTTTTGTTGGGTTACAAAGGGAAAGGAGATAGAAAATTACATACCTAAAGAAGCTGTTGAATCAATGTCTGGAAAAGCGATAAGAAAAAAGTGTGAGAAGTATGATTTGTTTCCGGATTATATCAAGTCATATTATAATAATTTTACAAATAAGAAAGTTCCCTTTGCAAATGAGATAAAAGATTATATTACAGAAAAAAATTCATTGCCTATGTTAGATTTGAAAGTTCAAATTGAAAAACTTTATAAAAGTATTAAAAAATGGAATGAATGATGGAAGAATAAAAAGATAGAAGATTCTAATGGAGGAAATCAGTAATGGCCGAAGGAAAAGATTTATTACAGGTACTATGGAGTGGGGCAGATGTACTCAGGGGAAAAATGGATGCAAACGAGTACAAGACATATCTATTGGGATTGGTTTTTTATAAATATTTGTCGGATTCGTATCTTGCGAAAGTGTATGACCTTCTTAAGGATGAAAGTCCAGATAGTCTTGAAGAAGCACAGAGCGTATACGAAGAAGCAATGGAATCAGAAGACGCGGAAGATTTGCTGGGTGAGATAAAGGAATCAAAGCATTATACGCTTGATCCTGACATGACTTATATAAGCATGTTAAAGGCGGCTAAAAATAATTCTTTTAACAGAGAGAAGCTGCAGGCGGCTTTTAACCGAATAGAGGAGTCTGATGCGTTATTTAACGGCTTATTTGCAGATGTGGATCTGTATTCTAATCGGCTTGGTACGGGTGATCAGAAGCAGAGTGCAACGATTGCGGAAGTCATCAAAGTATTGGATGGTGTGGATATTATACATACGGAAGGGGATGTCCTCGGTAACGCATATGAGTATCTGATAGGCCAATTTGCATCTGAAACAGGCAAAAAGGCCGGAGAATTCTATACGCCCCATGGCCCTGCGCAGATTCTTTGCAGAATTGCCATGTCTGGGCAGGAAAGCAAAAAAGGATTACAGGTATACGATCCGTGTATGGGGTCTGGTTCGTTGATGCTCAGCTGCAGGAATTATTCAAAAGAGCCCGATTACATTAAATACTATGGTCAGGAGCTCATGCCGTCAACCTATAATCTGGCGCGTATGAATATGTTTCTACATGGCGTCCTGCCTGAAAACCAGCACCTGCGCAATGGAGATACTCTCGATGCCGACTGGCCGACAGATGAAGAGACCGAGTTTGATGTTGTGACGATGAATCCGCCTTATTCGGCTAATTGGTCTGCCGCAGAGGGATTCAAACAGGATGAGCGGTTTATGGATTATGGGGGTAAACTTGCCCCTAAATCAAAAGCAGATTATGCATTTTTATTACATGGGTTCTATCATTTGAAGCAGACAGGTACAATGGCTATTGTCCTTCCGCATGGTGTTTTGTTTAGAGGCGCGGCAGAAGGTGGGATTAGGGAGACGCTTCTTGAGAATGGATCGATCTATGCGGTCATTGGCCTTCCCTCCAATATGTTCTACAATACTTCCATCCCTACGTGTATTGTGGTATTAAAAAAGCACAGGGAAGGGCGTGATGTATTATTTATTGATGCGTCCAGGCTCTATGAAAAAGAGAAGAAGCAGAATGTCATGAATGAGGAACATATCGACAGAGTGTTGGAATTATATAATGAAAGAAAAACTGTTGATAAAGTGTCTTTTCTTGCATCTTTCGAGGATATCAAAGCAAATGACTATAATCTGAATATTTCCAGATATGTAGATACCAGCGAGGAAGAGCCAGAAGTGGATTTGAAGCAGCTTTCCGGGTCTATAAGGGAGACAAGCAGAGCTATCAAAGCTGGAAATGACGCTTTGCTTGAAATGCTTGGGGAATTAACTTTTGCAAATCCTGAGACGAGGGATGCTGTTGAGGAATTTATCAGCGTTCTCAAGGAGGCGTGACCATGGCAAATATACCGAATGTAAGATTTAAAGGATTCACGGATGATTGGGAACAGCATGAGTTTGGGGAAGTTGCTAAATATCGTAACGGAAAGGCTCACGAAAACGAAATAGAAGAGAATGGAAATTATGTAGTTGTAAATTCTAAATTTGTTTCAACAGATGGGGAAGTAAGAAAGTATTCAAACTCCCAGATTGAACCTTTATATGAAAATGAAATTGCGTTTGTACTGAGTGATGTTCCAAATGGAAAGGCAATAGCAAGGACATTTTTGGTTGACAAATCTGATAAATACACGCTTAATCAAAGAATAGCAGGCATAACTCCATTAGCAGAAACATATCCGTATTTTCTTCATATCAGAATGAATAGAAGTCCATATTTTTTACGATTTGATGATGGTAATAAGCAAACAAATCTGTCAATAAATGATGTAATGGAATACAAGGATGAATATCCATCTTATGAAGAACAGAAAAAAATTGGTGATTATTTTAAGAACCTCGATCACCTTATCATCCTTCATCAGCGTAAGTGTGATGAGACAAAAGAATTGAAGAAATATATGCTTAAAAAAATGCTTCCTCAAAAGGGAAAGAAAATTCCAGAGATTCGGTTTGCAGGGTTTACTGACGATTGGGAACAGCGTAAGCTATCAGAGTGTGCTGGTTTTAGGCGTGGCTCTTTCCCCCAGCCATACGGAAATAAGGAATGGTACGATGGTGATGGATGTTTGCCTTTTGTTCAAGTCGCAGATGTTGGAGATGATATGAAATTAGTCTCTGATACCAAACAAAAAATTAGTAAAAAAGCTCAACCAATGAGTGTTTTTGCAGAGAAAGATTCTGTTCTTGTTACTTTGCAGGGAAGCATAGGACGTGTTGCAATCACGCAATATGGGGCTTTCGTGGATCGAACAGTATTGATTTTTGATGAATATAAACAAAATATTTACCATATTTTTTGGGCTTATATTATAAAAGAAAAATTTATTGAAGAGGCGAAAAAAGCACCCGGAGGAACTATAAAGACAATTACGAAGGAAGCACTCTCAGAATTTGAAATGTTCTTGCCTTCGATAGATGAACAGAAAAAAATTGGAACTTACGTGCAGTACCTTGATCACCTTATCACCCTTTATCAACGTAAATGCGATCAACTAAAAGAAGTAAAAAAATTTATGCTACAAAATATGTTCCCACAGAAAGGATAGCTTATGGCAGAATTAGAATCCGTAATGGAAAAGAGATTGATAGACCAACTCTGCTGTGATGAGTCTCAATGGACTTACAGACCCGATATCAGAACAGAGGAACAGCTATGGAATAATTTTAAATATATTCTGGAACAGAATAACAAGGCTAAACTTAATGATGTTCCTCTCAGCGATTCGGAGTTTGCAAAGATCAAAAATGATTTATCGCACGCTTCCTTTTACGATGCTGGGAAATGGTTGGTGGGAGAAAACGGTAAGGTATATGTCCATGTCCAGCGCGGAAATGAAACATTGCATCTTGTAGTGATAAATAATGAGCATGTGGCCGGCGGGACAAGCGTATACGAGGTGATTAATCAATATCAGGCGTTTAAGTCAGAAGATGTGGAGGGAGACAGGGACAGGCGTTTTGATGTAACGCTCCTGATCAATGGGATTCCCCTAATTCATATTGAACTGAAAAATAAAGAACATTCCTATATGGATGCTTACCGCCAGATTAAAAAATACATTGCGGAGGGTAAGTTTCACGGTATTTTCTCTAATGTACAGATGTTTGTTGTGAGCAATGCTGTGGATACAAAGTATTTTTCTGCCGCAAGGGATACGGAATTAAATAAGAAATTTATCACGGGATGGCTTGATGAGGAAAATCATCCTGTTTGCGATTACATTGAGTTTGCCAGTGCAGTCCTTAAGATACCGGAAGCGCATGAGATGATTGCCAGATATACGGTTCTTGACAATGATAAAAAGAAACTTTTGATATTGCGCCCATACCAGATTCATGCGATTGAGGCGATGCGGGCTGCTTCGAAACAGGGTAAATCCGGCTTTATCTGGCATACAACAGGTTCGGGGAAGACGATGACTTCCTATAAGGCTACAAGAAATCTGTTGATGGACATTCCGGCAATCGAGAAAACAGTATTTCTCATTGACAGAAAGGATCTGGATGTACAGACTAAAATGGCTTTCCAATCATATGCTGATAACGATACGATTGATGTGGATGATACGGATTTTGTCGATTCCCTTATAGAAAAAATGGCGGATGACAACCGCCAGATGATAGTAACCACCAGGCAGAAAATGCAAATTATGGTAAATCGGCGACTGAAGGAAGGGACCAAGCTGTATGAAAAGATTAAATCTCTAAAGGTTGCTTTTGTGGTAGATGAATGCCACAGGGCTGTGACGCCTCAAACCAAAAGAGATCTTGAGAGATTTTTTGCCAATTCATTATGGTATGGTTTTACAGGGACGCCTATTTTTGAGGAAAACAGCTATGAGCAGAAAGGTGATCTGCCTCAGACCACAGAGCAGTTGTATGGGGAGTGCCTGCATAGTTATACCATTAAAGAGGCCATCCATGATGAGGCAGTTTTAGGGTTCATGGTGGAGAATCTTGGGGCAAAAGATTTAAGTGCCGATGATGCTAAGAAGGTATATGAAACCGAAGAACATATGCGAAAAGTTCTGAATGTTATCCTGAATCAGTCATACGACAAATTTGGAATGAACAATGATAAAGGCAGAACCTATGAGGCGATATTAACAACTGGGTCGATTGAAAGGGCACAGAAGTATTATGATTTGCTGAAGAAGGTGAAAGAGGGGAAGGATGAGCTTAAGATCAGCGATACCGTACATAAGGCGCTGCCTGATTTCCCTAAGTTTGCCATAACCTACTCGCTGTCGGAAAACGAAGAAGTCTCCACTGTGAATCAGGATAAAATGAAGGAATCGTTAAAAGATTATTCTGAAATGTTTGGGAGCAGCTATAAGATAGATGCTATTAATGCCTACAACAATAATCTCAATGAGCGTTTGGCAAGAAAAGAGAAAAAATATTTGGATCGGGGTCAGCAGCTAGACTTGGTGATCGTGGTTGATCGGCTTTTAACCGGATTTGATGCCCCTTGTCTGTCTACCTTGTTTATTGACAGGCAGCCCATGGCTCCGCAGAATATTATTCAAGCGTTTTCCCGTACCAACAGATTGTTTGATAACAATAAACAGTATGGGCAGATTGTAACATTTCAGGCTCCCAAAGAATATAAAGATGCAATCAATACGGCGCTCAGGCTATATTCGCGCGGAGGTGACGGCAATCCTATTGCGGAGGATTGGGATGATGTGAAGGCATCCTTTTCCATATCCCTTAAAACAATCCGTAATCTGGCACAGACATCCCAAGATATAGCAGGTCTGTCAAGAAAGCAAAAGAAGGCGTTTGTTCATCTTTTTAGAGCCTTGGACCACGATTTTGCACACCTGAAATCATTTTCGGTATATGAACCACATATACTTGACGAGTTTGAATTTTCCGAAAGCGAATATGAAGATTATGCCGCAATGTATAAAAATGTAATGGAAGAGCTTAAAAGGCCGGACAATGATCATGATTCTGACGAAGAACCTGTATGGGATGACTATGATTTAGTGGCCTACAGCAAACTAAGGATTGATTTTGAGTATATTGTGGAATTACTGCGGGGAGTTGTGGAGTCCTTAGATCAATCACAAAATGATTTTGACGAAGCAGAATTTGAAATCAGGATAAGGGCCATTAAGGAGATCATAGCAGAGTTTGCAAGCGATAATCAAAAACTAGGTGTATTGCTTACGCAGGTTGTGGATGAGATTGAAAAAGACAAAGAGAGATTTTTAGGACAGGATATCTCTGTGATCATCAACCAGATGCGCTATTCTGTTATTGACGCGGAAATCAAAAAATATGCTGAAAAATGGTATCTTGATTTTGAAGACGTCAAGTATGAAGCTTTTCATTTCAGCGATGGTGAACTGGCAAACGAAAATAAATTAAAAGACAGTGCAGATTATGCTGCCTATAAAGAAGCAAACGAAGATGCATTGCCTAAATTCAAATTTAGGAAGTTGATGATTGATGAATTTAAGAATGTGCTTATGCCGGAGATTGCATCGTTAATTGATTGAGTTTACGGGCGATTTTACTATAGTTGGATAAACTGCTTGCATGAAAAGGTGATAAAGGAGCGCGTTGTCGGGTAGGCTGGGGTTTGGGGTGTCCCCAACAAGCTAAGCGAGACGCCGGAGGCGGTGAAGCGGTGATTGGGATATCCGAAAAGGATATCCCAATCCATTGCTTGCCGATGACATATACTCATAGCAAGTCTGCCGTGTCCAGTGAATTTTGTTAAATTGCAACTGAATTAAGCAATATAATATTTATGATGTCAAGGGGGTAACATGAGAGAAAATCTTTTATTAGGCAATGGAATAAATCTTGATCTTGGAATATCTGAATTGTGTGCAGAGGCCATATTCCAACGCTTTCAAGATATATTGATCAAGACCAGTCCGTTATACGAATATCTTATGGGTAAGGGCTTTGACACGCAAATATGTAATTCAATTTTTGCTGATTGCAAAAGCAGTACAGAAAAACTTGGAATAGAGTCACTTGCCAGAAATGTATATGATTATCTTAAAAGTTCTGATAAATGGTCAGATAATAATGAGCGTGAACTGAAGGATTTTATTACGGTCTCAGCCATTAATGCTATATTTTACAATGGTAATACTACGATTGATATAGCTCCAATCACAAATGACACGAATAGAATTAAGATATCTACCTTAAAAGCTTATAATAATATTTTCACTATAAATTATGCTGAATTTTGGGATTTTGCAAATAAATGTTGTTTTTTACATGGGAATTATGAATTACCCGAAGTGTCATCTGCCGGAAAAGATATCATTTTATTTTATCCATATAATGATGATTCAGGAACTTACAAAAGACTTATTAATCAGCTTTCTGACAAATATTCTATGCAAAAATATTTACCCGATGTGATATTTACTCCTTTGTTGGATAAACAGCATTCTTTATATGTAGGGCATTCTCCCAGCAATGCATTTTTTCCGGGTTCAAATACATTTCCATCCAATGGGCGGGAGCTATATGTTGAACTAAACAATATTGAATCACTTGACATATTTGGTATGTCGCCCTTTGGTGATGATAGGCTGATTCAACGATTATCAGTGATACCTAAACTTACCATATATGTTCTTAATAAGGAGCAAAAACAGGTTGAAAAATGGAATGATTTATTAAACAGAGAATGCTGTGTTGATTCTTTTTCATTTTATAATAAATGAGAAATATCAAGTGGGTGCGCTTTTGTATAAAGGAATAGCTCTAGCTAAAATATGCATCTCATAAAAATGTGGACCAAAACCCTCTTCCCAACGGCTAATTATATAGGGAGGTCTATAGACCTTCCTGTCCATCTTGAAAATATCAGAGGGAAGGAGGGAGCCGATGGGAAACAGGAAAAGGGAAAGTGCGCCGGTCATTCAATTTCATACTGACGATCCAGCGGTCACGCTCACTTTCAGCGAAGAGGAGAGCGCAGATGTAAAAGCCATGATCCTCGACATCCTAACGGAAGCATACAGGGAGCGCCTGCAGAGGGATTCGCCATTTGCCAAGGCAGGATGACGGGAGAAGAGCCGCGCTGCTATTCCGAAAAGATGTGTTGCAGAAAAGGGGAATGGGCGGTATGATATATGTACCGGGGCGTTCCCCGGCGGCACATTGAAAAGTGAATAGGAAACAGCAGCGCGGTCCCGTACAAAAAAGATGTACGGAGGCGGCGTGATGAAACGGGTTTATTGTCTTTACAGAGTATCGACTAAAAAGCAGATAGACAGGAATGATAAGGATGAAAATGACATCCCCATGCAGGAAAAGGCGTGTCATGAGTTCGCGGACAGGCAGGAAGGCTGGACGATCCTGAAGGAATTTTCCGAAAAAGGCGTTTCGGGGTACAAGGTATCGGCAAAGGACAGGGATGCCATACAGGAGTTAAAGGAAGCAGCCCAGAAGAAAGAATTCGACATCCTCTTAGTGTTCATGTTTGATCGGATCGGGAGAATCGATGACGAGACGCCCTTTGTGGTGGAATGGTTTGCAAAGCACGGTATCGAGGTGTGGAGTACACAGGAGGGACAGCAGTGCTTCAACAGCCATGTGGACAAGCTGATGAATTATCTGAGGTTCTGGCAGGCATCCGGCGAGAGCGAGAAGACTTCTATAAGGATCAAGAGCAAGATGCAGCAGATGGCATTGGAAGGGTTATACACAGGTGGGCCGGTTAGGTTCGGCTATCATCTTACGGACAGCGGTCTTGTGAACCGAAAAGGTGCAAAGATAAAAAAGTATGAGATCGACCCGGCGGAGAGTGAAGTGCTTCGTATGATCGACGACATGACGATCCATAAAGGGTATGGGTCTTATCGGATGTCGGACTTTCTGAATAAAAATGGCTATCAACCGAGCGGCGGCGGGAAGTTCACGAGCATCAAGGTGATCCGCATCCTGCGCGACCCATTCTACTGTGGGAGACTCGCGGATGGAACGACATCTCCGCAGCTTGAGGCACTTAGGCTGCGCAGTGATGATACTTACGACCGTATCCTTTATATTCTGGAACAGAGACAGAATAAGAATGAAGAAAAACGCCATATCGCTTTGCAGACCAAAGGACAGGCGATGCTCTCAGGGAATGTGTTCTGCGCCCACTGTGGCGGGAGGCTGACTACGATTCGGTATCGTGACAGCTATACGAGGGCTGACGGCACGGAGTATTCCGTGGATCAGATAAAGTATAGTTGCTACCATAAAAGCCGTAAGCTCTGTCAGTGTGACGGGCAGACTACCTACCAAGCGGAACGGGTGGACGAGACTGTCAGGCAGATCATACGGAAGATTTTCGGCTGCATGGACAGTGCACCGGAGGAGGAAAAGCTGCAGGCAATCTTCAAAAAGCAGATGGCAGGGAACAGGGCGAGGCAGAAAAAGCTGGACGTAGAGCTTACCAAGAACCGGGAACAGCTCACGAAGCTGCAGCTTGAGATCGGAAAGACACTGACAGGAGAGAGCAGCTATGCGGCGGAGGATCTGTCCCAGGCGATCAAGACGGTAAAGGGTAGAATCACCGATGTAGAGAAGAAACTGGAAGAGCTTCGGGCAGAAGAAGAACAGAAGAGACAGGGAATCGACCTGATCATCCCGGAATATGAACGGTTTAAGTCATGGGCAGAAGAGTTTGACATGGCAACGCTGGAGCAGCAGAAAATGATAGCATGCCACTTGTTCAGACGCATTGAGGTAGGGCGAGGTTATCAGATCAGTGTGGAGCTCAACATGACCTACAGGCAGTTCTGTTCCGAATGGGGTGGCAATGATTTGCTCAGGGAAACAGTTGGGTAGACGGTGGAAAGAGGTACTCTATCATAAAAGACGGATATGTTTCATTATGGCTGTTGATGTTCATAGATTACAGAGTAAAACGTAAGGAATAGATACCCTCGGATGTGATCAGGACATAACTCTCTATCAGGGAGGGGTTACGGTATGTAACCGCAGCGCTGGTAGAGCACGCGGCTGTTAACCGCGGGGTTGTAGGTTCGAGCCCTACTCGGGGAGCTAAACACCCCGTAAACGTTTCTGTTTACGGGGTGTTTGATTAATTTCTTATTTAGTCTATATTATGTGAAGCCCGATAATTTTTTGGACTCACTCCAAATTTCTTTTTAAAAGCTTTGGAAAACACAAGCTGATCATTATATCCCACCTGATTAGATATTTCCTTGATTGACATTGAAGTGCTGACAAGGAGATTGGCAGATTTATGCATGCGGAAGTCTATCAGAAAATTCTGGATGGAAATATTAAGTTCCTGCTGAAATACATGATTCAGATGGGAACGGGTAATGCCGATATTGTCGGCAATATCAGATACTCCGATTCCTTGCATATACATTTTGTTAATATAATCAATTGCATGGTTTACATAAGTGTTATCGCTGTATCCGGTTTGTCCATGAGTGTCTTTCTGGGTGCGTAAGGCATGATGATTGGCAAGGATTGCAAACAGTTTAAGCAAAATGGATTCACGGTAAAGATCATCGGAAAAGCCTGTGTCTCTATGTTCGAATAAATCATCAAAGCAGTCCATATACTCATCGGGAGCAGGAGCCGGAAGCGTTAAGTGATTTTTGGAGAAACCACAATTCTTTAATATAGTATCAACTCGTATACCTTTGAAACCAATCCATACATAGTTCCATGGGTTGTTCACGTCTGCACAATAAACGATAGGTTCATTGGGATAGACTAAGAACATCTGACCGGAAGCAAGATGCCATGTGTTACCGTTTGCCGAATAAAATCCCTCACCCGACAAAATGAAATGAAGAATATATTCATCGCGGGAGGCAGAGACAGCATGGTAAGGTTTGCAATATTCTCTGCCCGCATGTACTAAGGTTATTTCCATGGAGGTTTCGCTAAAGTCCTGCATACAAATAAATTCACCAGCCTGCATAGGAATCTCTTTCTGCATAAAAGCTCTCCTTCCCGTCAAGATATAAAAGATAATTTCATTTTACCATATAATCTGCGATTTTGACATATTAATATTCTCATATAATCATTTTTTCAGGTTATTTTTTCTCAAAAATCAAAATCATATAATAATTTCAACACAAATAATACGAAGTAGCATTAAAATCAGGCATAGAAACATTCAAGAATGGATAAGGAAACGATTATGAAAGAAAAAAATATAAAATGTCAGATTCATTGTCAAAAAGGAAAAGAGATAGATGCCGAGTTTTCCGTAGATACTGGCATATATGAACAGGATGGTATCCGTATAGAGGTGAAAGATTATGTCACAGACGGATGCAGATACGGAGAAATCCGGCTGAACATGAAAAATGAGTCCTGCAGGGAAAACTTCAATTTAAGGATGGATAAGCCAATCAGGGTTTATCTGCCGGTGGAAGAATGTCCTGAGAAAATCACGGCAATGTATCTTTTTAATGAGTGGTGGACCAGACCGGCGTTTATCAGCGGATTTCAGGATATTCCCGATTTCACGCAGGTGGCTTTTTTCAAATATCAAAACCGGTTTGCATGTTTCGTACCGATGGTGGGCAGGGAATTCAAAACATACATGGTAAGCGGGACAGAAACGGAGATTTGTCTGGAAATGACCTCTTATTTAGGGGGTCAGAAAGAAATTAATGAGCCATTGTATTTACTGGCGGAAGGTTCTGGATTGGAAGAAGCAGTACATAGGGCTTTTACATGGATAGCTGAATATGAGGGAATTCGGATGAGGGAAAAACGCAGGATTCCGGAAATGTTCCGCTATCTGGGATGGTGTAGCTGGGACGCGTTTTACAGGGAAGTATCGGAAGAAAATATCCGTCGGAAGGCGGAGGAATTGATGGAAAAGAATGTTCCGGTAAAGTGGATGATCATTGATGACGGATGGCTTTCCGTACAGGATGAATTACTCTATGATTTTGCTCCTGATCGGGACAAATTCCCTAATGGATTTAAAAATATGATACGGGATATTAAAGCAAAAGGAGATATCAGGTGGTTTGGTGTCTGGCATGCGCTTGGCGGTTATTGGGGCGGTATATTACAGGGAAGTGATTTGGACGCTAAAGAACGTTCTTATCTTTATAGAACGGTAAATGGAAAGCTTGTTCCAAGCCCGCAAAGCGGAGAAGGATTTTACAGAGACTGGTATAAAGAACTGCGGCATGAAGAGATCGATTTTGTAAAGGTGGATGGTCAGAGTGCGGTTCCGTATTATTTCGAAAACAGCCAGTCGTTAGGTGAAGCAGCAAGAGGAATGAATCGGGCGCTGGAAAGTGGTGCGTCATACATGGACGGGGCGATCATCAACTGTATGGGAATGGCGATGGAGAGCATTCTGGCTAGACCGACTTCCGCGATTTCAAGAAACAGTGATGATTTTGTACCTGATAAAG
Source organism: Lachnospiraceae bacterium (assembly GCA_029067085.1). Lineage (GTDB taxonomy): Bacteria > Bacillota > Clostridia > Lachnospirales > Lachnospiraceae > UBA3282. The sequence continues at coordinate 16,264 of JAIEFE010000016.1, forward strand.
AAAACGGTTTTGCGGAGCATCTGTTACAGAATGCATATAATGCAGTGTATCACAACGAATTATACTGTTGTGATTGGGATATGTTCTGGACGAAGCATGAGGACAGCGTGAAACATAGTCTGTTACGAGCAATTAGCGGAGGACCGGTCTATTTCAGTGACAAGATCGGGGATACGAATCCCGAAGTGCTGAAACCGCTGACATATGTGGATGGCAGAATCCTGATGATGGATCGCGCGGCAAAACCTACAGAAGACTGTTTATTTTCCAATCCAATGGAAAGCGGTGTTTTGAAGCTGCATAATGTGGGCTCATGGAGTGAATGCGGGAAGGGCGGAGGAATCGCCGCATACAACTTGACCGGCTTAAGACAGTCATATGCGTTCAAACCGGCGGATATACCGGATATAGAGATGGCGGATGCTTACTGGGTTTATGACTTTTTCGGCAAAAAAGTTTTCGCTCTGAATCGAAATGAAAGTCATGAGGGGGTTCTGGAAGCGGACGGTTTTGCATGGTTTGTGATTCTTCCGAAGAAAAAGATTGGCTCCTGCCTGGGGCTCTTAAATAAATATGCAGGATTTACGGCGGTTGAAAGCGTGAGGGAAGAAGATGATGCATTGATTGCAGTGGTCACGGAATCGGGATCCTTAGGGTGGATATCTGAAAGAGAGCCGAGGAGAGTAATGGTGGGTACTGCTGATGTCACAGAGAAAATTCAGAGAGATGGTAATCTGTATTTTGTGCGGCTCTCGGAGACTTCTTCGAAAACAGTGCTTTCCATTGTTTGGTAACGAGGAAAACATTCAATCAATTAATGAGAAAAGAAGGATCGCATATGCAGTCCTTCTTTTCAAAATATAACCTTAATGCGATTGTGCCATATAATCTGCGATTTTATCATATCGATATTCTCATATAATTGCTTTTTGGGGTTATGGTTTTGCTATGTTCATAGTTATATTATAGTCTCAGAGTAAATGATTCAGAGAAAAATTTATAAAATGTATATGAATAATCAGGATTCAACTATGGATCAAAATTATATATTAAGAGATAAAAACAGATAGGAGGAAATGGAGATGTGGGACAAAAAGGTAATAGCTGTGGCACTTGCCGTTGTTTTGCTGTTCTGTCTTCCGGGATTTGTGGGCAGAGGAGCAGGAGCGGTCGATAGTGGCGGAGGGGGCAGTGCAAAGGAAGCGGTTCCGATTCCGGAAGGTTTGTGGGACCTTTATGAACAGGAACTTACTCTGACTACCGTGGTGGCGGAGAACTCGGGAACCAGTTTTAAAAATGGCGATACATACGACAATAATCCGTGGTATCGTGCGTTTAAGGAAAGGTTCAATATTAATCTCAAAAATCTGTGGGTAAGTAATGACTATAGCACAAAATTAAATCTGGCAATTGCAGACAGAGATCTGCCGGATTTCTGTTCTGTGAACGCACAGCAGCTTGCATCGTTGGAGAAGTCCGGGTTGATCATGGATCTGACAGATCTCTTTGAAACATATGCGTCAGATACCTTGAAAGGGTATATGGAAGCAGAACGTGACACCTACGAAACGGGATGCCTTGGCGGAAGATTATACGGCATTCCGCAACTTAGCTATGGCAATATCGATAAATTTGATTACGTGTGGATCAGAAAGGACTGGAAGGATGAACTTGGACTGGCGGATCCACAGACCATGGATGATGTGATTGCCATTGCGAAAGCATTTAAAGAAAATTATGGCGGATACGCCATGGGAGAAATGCAGAACTTAGATAATATGAACCGCCTGGCTGTCGGTTTCGGCGCACATCCCGGCATCTGGGTTGAGTTGGATGATGGTACACTGGGATACGGCACTGTCCAGCCGGAGATGAAAGAAGTGATCGCAACCTATGCGGAGTGGTATGCGGAAGGGCTCATTAATCCTGACTTCACTACCACCAATCAGGATAAGATGTTTCAGGATGCAATCAACGGTGATGTCGGTGTAATTCCTTTTGCACAGTGGTTTGGCTACAATCCGGGACCGCAGATCATAGAAAATCTCGGAGCACAAGCGATTTTTGAACCCTATCCGATTCCTTCCGCTAATGGGGAAGAAGTAACAGGAAGCGTCAAATTCGGTAATAACGGATATGTTGTGGTCAGCAAGAACTGTAAGAATCCAGAAGGCGTAATAAAGCTGATCAATCTTTGGTGCTACATGATGGATGATGCGGCGGGCGTTGAAGATCCGGAATATATCACCTCTCTTTATGACAATAACTATCCGAACTGTGTTCATATGTTATCAGTCATCAATACGATGACGGACTATAATCAGTACGTGCAGGTGACGGAAGCATTGGCAGAGGGACTGGATGCGGACGTGACAGAGTTGGGCAAAAACGCTTCCAAATATAACAGCTGCGTTGCATGGCTGACTGAGCAGGACCCTGATGGCGTGGGTGACTGGCTCCAGCAGGGGAATGACAAATCTGCTTATGGTATTGCAAAAGAATATCTGGACAATGGGACTTATCTGAAGGATGCAAAATGGGGACAGGATACCGCCACACTGCAAAGCGTCGGTTCAACCTTAAATGATATTCTGGTGGAAGGTTTTACCAAGATCATTATCGGCGAGAAGGATATAGAGTATTTTGATACTCTGGTAGAAGAGTGGGCGAAAGCAGGCGGGAATATGGCAACAGCCGAGATTAATGATACTTTTGGAAGTAAATAATCGGAGGAGGAAACTATGCAGAGTAAGAAAACTATAACCAAAACAAAATTGAAAAATCAGGCGCAGTATCATCTGATGCTGCTGCCCGGGGTTATTCTGACTTTTATCTTCTGCTATATCCCGTTATATGGATTGATTATAGCGTTCGAGGATTACAATCCGGGATTGGGATTTGCGTCCCCGTGGGTGGCATTAGATAATTTTAAATTTCTGTTCAACCAGCCAAACTTCTTAAGGACCATCTGGAATACTTTATACATAGCAATATTTAAGCTGTTGCTGGGAATCATCGTTCCTGTTACCTTTGCGGTACTTCTCAATGAGATGATCTCCAATAAGGTAAAGAGAGTTTATCAGACGCTGATCTATATTCCTAACTTCCTGTCGTGGGTTATTCTGGCAGGTGTTTTGATGGATCTGCTGGGTACGGACGGTGCAATTAATATCCTGCTTGGAAAACTGGGAATTGAAGCGATTCCATTTCTCGGAAGTGCTAAAGTTTTCCCATGGACCATGATTATCAGTGATGTCTGGAAAGGTTTTGGATACGGCACTATTGTATATCTGGCAGCCCTTACGGGAATCGACCCGGGATTATACGAATCAGCGACACTGGACGGAGCAACCCGTTGGCAGAGAATACGCTATATCACTGTTCCACTGTTGAAGCCAACGATCGTGCTGATGCTGGTACTGGCGCTGGGTGGTGTACTGAACGCAGGATTTGATCAGGTGTATAATCTGTATTCGCCGGTAGTATATTCAACAGGTGATATTATTGATACGTATGTGTACCGCCTGGGTATTCAGCAAGCTCAGTATTCCATCGGTGCAGCTGTAGGCCTGTTTAAATCGCTGGTATCCTGTATTCTGGTATGTGTTTCATATTACATGGCGGATAAGCTTGCCGGATACAAAATATTCTGAGGAGAGATTGAAAATTAAAATTTTCAATCGCGAGATTTGTGTCTGCGCGCTGCTTGACACAAACTCGGTGATGAGCAGCGCAGAAATGGAGTAGAGATGGAAAAGAAAAAATATGGTGTCTTTGATGTAGTATTGCTTATCGTTTTGGGTATTGCATGTGTGACATGTGTCCTTCCGTTTATCAATCTTCTTGCGGTCTCCTTCAGCGGCAGCACGGCAGTGGCGGCAGGAAAGGTAGGATTTGTACCGGTTGATTTTACACTTGCCTCTTATAAATATATTCTGGAAGACGGCAGTTTCTTCCGTGCCCTGGCTGTTTCGATAGAAAGGACAGTGAAGGGAACGATTTTAAATCTGGTTTTGATGGTACTGACGGCATATCCGTTGGCAAGACCCAAAGGAGAGCTGATCGGCAGAAAATTCTATGTAGTATTTTTCGTAATTACCATGCTGATAAGCGGCGGTATGATTCCCACTTATCTGCTTGTATCCGGATTGGGTTTAAAGGATACCATATGGGCGCTGATTTTACCCGGAGCCCTTCCGGTTTCCAATATGGTGATCCTGATGAACTTTATCCGCGAATTACCGGCTGAGCTTGAGGAAGCGGCGTCTCTTGACGGAGCGTCCCCTTTCCAGACGCTGACCCTGATCATAGCGCCTCTGTTAAAGCCGGCGCTCGCCACAGTCGGACTGTTCTGTATGGTAAGTCACTGGAACGAGTGGTTTAATGGTATGGTGTATATGAGTAATCCGTCGAACTATCCTTTGCAGACGTATCTGCAGTCTTTACTTGTGAACTTTGAAAGTATGCTGCGAGGGGATTCCACTTATGATATCAAGGCATTGCTGTCCATGATGAATGTCAGGACAGGGCGTGCGGCACAGTTGTTTTTGGGGGCGCTGCCGATCATGCTTGTATATCCGTTTCTTCAGAAGTATTTTACAAAGGGACTTGTACTGGGTAGCGTAAAGGGTTAAATTCATTTGATGAAATTGTTGTATTCATGGAGGATAACGATCATGCCGATTGTAATAGATGTGGAGAAGAGAGTTTTTACTTTGCACACGGAGAATACGAGCTATCAGATGAAAGCAGATAGTCTTGGAACTTTGCTTCATGTATATTATGGGAAACGGACGGACGACAGTGATAAGTCTTACACGATCTGCTTTAATGACAGAGGATTTTCAGGTAATCCCTATGAGGCAGGAAAAGATAATAAAGCGTATTCTCTGGATGTTCTCCCGCAGGAATACAGCTGTTATGGTACGGGAGATTACCGTATCAGCGCATTCAAAGTACAAAATGAGGATGGCAGTCTGGCAGTGATGCTTCGCTATAAAGGGTATCAGCTCAATAGGGGGAAGTATTCCATACATGGGCTGCCTGCCGTGTATGCCGAGGAGAATGAGGCAGACACGTTGGAAATCATTTTAGAGGATCCCGATTCAAAAGTGGAAGTGCATCTTCTGTACGGAGTACTGTACAAACATGACATCATTACCCGTGCCGTGAAGATTATCAATCGAGGAACGAACAGAATCGTATTGCAGAAAGCTGCCAGCATGAATCTGGACTGGATAAGCGGTGAGTATGAATGGACGACATTCTACGGCGGTCATGTGACGGAAAGAAATGTGCAGAGAAGCGAGCTTGGCCATGGTATTCATGCCATAGGCAGTGTGAGAGGTACATCCAGCCATCATTATAATCCGTTTGTCATGCTCAGTGATAAGAATACGGATGAAGAAAAGGGAGGATGCTATGGCTTTTCTTTCCTTTACAGCGGTGAATTTCTGATGGAGGCTGAAAAGGATCAGGTAGATCAGACACGATTGATCTGCGGCATTCATCCGGATAATTTTGCGTGGAATCTGCAGCCGGGAGAACAATTTGATACACCGGAGGTCATGATGACATACAGTGCACAGGGATTCGGCGCTCTTAGCAGGAATCTGCATAAGGCCATACGACAGAACGTTTGCCGTGGGGAATGGAAAGAAAAACGCCGTCCCGTACTTATTAACAATTGGGAAGCTACCTATTTCAACTTTACAGGGGAACAGCTGCTGACAATAGCAAAGAATGCCGCGGAATTAGGCGTTGAGCTTTTTGTGCTGGATGACGGGTGGTTCGGAAAGCGTGACGATGATCACTCGGGGCTTGGCGATTGGTTCCCTAATGAAAAGAAATTGGGGTGTACATTAAAAGAGCTGGCGGAGAAGATCGTGGAGTGCGGAATGATGTTTGGACTTTGGTTTGAGCCAGAGTGCATCTCGGAGGACAGTGATCTGTATCGGGAGCATCCTGACTGGGCAGTCGTAATACCGGGGAGAAAGCCTAATCTGAGCAGAGACCAGCTGATACTTGACTTTTCCAGAGCGGATGTACAGGATTATATCATAGGCCGGATGTCTGCTATTTTTGCTGAAACACCGATCAGCTATGTAAAGTGGGATTTTAACAGGAGCATTTGCGATAAATACAGTATGGTGCTGGACGCGCAGAGTCAGGGAGAATTCTCCCACCGGTATGTGTTAGGACTCTACCGTGTGTTAGAGACACTAACTGCGAAATTTCCTCATATTTTATTTGAAGGCTGCAGTGGCGGCGGCGGACGGTTTGATGCGGGTATGCTGTACTACACGCCTCAGATATGGTGCAGTGATAATACGGATGCTATAGCGAGGCTTAAGATTCAGTATGGGACTTCCTTTGGCTATCCGGTGTCCACTATGGGCGCCCATGTTTCTGCAGTTCCGAATCACCAGACCGGACGTATTACACCTTTTTCCACCAGAAGCTGCGTGGCTATGGCGGGAACCTTTGGCTATGAGCTGGATGCCACGAAATTGTCTGAAGAAGAGAAAGTAAAGGTGCGGCAGCAGATCGGTAAGTTCAAAGAGTATTATGATTTAATTCAGTATGGGGAATATTACCGATTACAGGCTCCTTCGGATAAGCAATGTACCGTATGGGAAACGGCGGATTCGGAAGGCAGGGAAGCATTGGTAAGCGCCGTATATCATCATGTGGAAGCAAATGCGGCTCCGGTTATTGTCAAGGTGCATGGATTGAAAGAAAAAGCAAATTATCAGATGCACTTGAATATGGACGATCCGGGAAATATGCCGGAGGAAGCAAAGGAATGGTTTGTGAAAAGTTTGCCATATGGTTATAAAGACGGTGAAACGATCAGTGGGGCAGCATTGCAGCAATGCGGGCTTGTAATACCCGAAGCATTGCAGGAGTTTCAAGCGTGGCAGATACATATTGATGAAGTATAAGAATCGTTATAATATGATTATGCTGGTTACCTAAAAATACATATGCTTTTTAATCGAGAATACTATATTTAGAAAAGCCTGTAAACATGATTGTTTTACAGGCTTTTGTGCCATAGTGCAGGTATCAGATTCTCACATTTGTGGTAGAAATGTAAACTGTGTCTTCGCCGTAAGAAATCAATTTATTCGATACCTAACATAGGAATAAACGGCCAGACCCGCAAACAGTGGAATTTCGATCACAGCTGCGCCGAGCATGACGTGTGGCAGCCATATGGCGATGTTTCCGATATTCCAGAAATCAAAATCCGCGGCGGCATACAGAATAGCAGTCTGCAGGCTGGTGGCACTGGCGGGCAGGATGCTGTAGAGCCAGATGCCGATCTCCTTGGGCAGAGTTATGTAAATAATGATCGGCAGAATGCAGAAGAGCAGAGCCGTTGCCAGGCATGGCGTCATCGTTTTGAACCTCGATGAGAAAAATGCGGTAAGGCTGATGACGGCCAGGAGACTGAGCAATCCTGCCGCAGCGATAAAAAGCTGTAACTGCCCGACATTCATGTCCCCCAGGCTGATGATGGAGAACAGGATCTGCATGGAGGTTTTCGTACATTCCCAGCCCCATAGACTGTTCGATATCAGAAGGAAGACGGCGGCGCTGAGGCAGTAGGCGGTTCCGCAGATGATAAATGCCGACAGGATCTTGATGCAGGCAAATTTTGTCTTCCCGTATTTGGTGCAGCGGTAGATATCGTCCGCTCCGGTCTGATAGTCGGAAGTAAAGACAGGTGCGGTGATGACGGTACAGAGAAGCAGAACCAGAAAAGCAAGAAATATTTGGTATTCCAAGACTTCCGAACTGTACCTCGGATAATAGAGGTACGGTTTTTTGACTTGACTGTATAAGTCAATGGCAACTTGCTGTGCGGCGGGATGGTTTTTCTGCTCCTGTCTCATGAGCGTTACGACGCGCTCAGCGCACAGATCGTAATAGTCGTCCACTTTTTCGGGATCAATCTCCAGAATGCTCGGCGCAATTCCGGTATCCGGGTTGGCAAAGGCTTCCCGGATCCCATGTAAAAGCGGGGCATAGGGCATGATCTCCGCTTCATAGACGCCTTCGGGCAGATCGTAGGAAGCTTCCGCACCGTATTTCTTCAGGCAGGCCTGATAGTCTTCTACGGCCTGCCGTACCATTTCAGGTGTGACGCTTCCGGTGATATCCGCCTGGAGTTGCTTATAATAGGCGATGGATTCCAGGCCCTTAAGCTCCACTTTTTTTCCCTGTGTGTCCGTGTACGTGTAGCTGTTGTAGGGAAAGGTGATGGGCAGCCACGCCATGAAAAAGGTGAGCAGCAGGGCCGCGGAGAGTAAAATGATGGTCAGCCTTGTTTTCAAGATTCTTTTCAATTCTACTTTTAATAAGCGCATCGTAATCTTCCTTTCTTATCCTGTTTATTTGCACAATTCCTGTGCCGATCACTTTTCAGTTTTCTCCTGCGGAAACATCCACAGATATAAATCTTCCAGATGCGGCGCCGCGGGTGTCGAATCATCCGTACAGGGCATGTCTGAGAGATAACGGACGGAAATCTGGCCGTCATCCTCGTTGCGGATATTTACGATCTGCAGCCTGCGCTCATATTCCGGCAGGGCGTTCATCGGAATCCGGGCTGTCCACACTTTTCCCTCGACTAAAGTTACCAGCTCTTCGGTGGTTCCCTTTGCGAGCAGTTTCCCGTCCTTCATTACAGCATTTTGTGTGGCGATATATTCCACGTCGGAAACGATATGTGTGGAGATCAAGACAATGCGATCATGTGCAAACTCGGAAAGCAGGTTTCGGAAACGGACTCTTTCTCCGGGGTCAAGTCCGCTGGTAGGTTCATCCAGAATCAAAACCTCCGGTTCGTTTAATAAGGCCTGTGCGATGCCGACCCGTCGCTTCATTCCTCCGGACAATTTGATGATCTTTTTGTTTCTGACATGGGACAAGGTCATCTGTTCCAGCAATTCGTCTATTCTGCGCTTGCTGTCCTTATCCGTAAGTCCCTTTAGAACCGCGACATATTCCAGATAGTCCTTTACGGTAAATTCGGGGTAAAAGCCAAATTCCTGCGGAAGATAGCCGAACACGTCCCGATAGCGTTCTTTCAGTTCGCTTATGGGAATGCCGTCGTAGAGGATCTGCCCGGAGGAAGGCTTCATAATACCGGCGATCATGCGCATCAGGGTGGTCTTTCCGGCGCCGTTCGCTCCCAACAGCCCCCATACGCCGGGAGTGATCTGCAGGGAGACATCGTTTACGGCTGTCATATCTTTAAACTGTTTGGTAAGATGTTCCATATATAATTCCATCGTAATCTCCATTCCGGAGCGTCTGAGCGCTCCTGCTTTAGTCAGTATCAGGTCAACTGCAATTCCTCATAAGAGGAAGTCATTATGATATAGCGAAGCTGGTGAACACAAAGGGCCAGTAGGAAAGCGCATAGTAAAACCCGAACTGCAGATAAGGACGGTTGATACAAAAACATATACTGCCCGGGAATGAGGGCAAACAAAACGGCCAAAAAGGAGCAAAATAACAGACTTCCCGCCAAAAATTGTCCGGGAGTAAGGTGCCCGAGCATATACAGACAGACGCTGCCCGAAAGAAGGAACGGAAAGCATAAACAGAAGAAAGCGCTGTCTGCCGGTATCAGTGTATTGATGGTGCTGGTTAAGAAAATGCCCGTCAATAAGCAGATGTCACCGATCCCGATGAGAATAAGCCTTGCCAGCAACAGTTTTACGCCGGAAAACCGTGATGCTGTTTCGATTTCCTGCATCCGATAGCGAACGGAACGATAAAGCAGAGGCAGAGCCGTCATGAAGACCAGAATCGACAGGCAGGCCAGTCGCTTTATCATTTGGTGCAATGTGATGGAGTCTCCGTAAAAGCGTGAAATCAGGGCGATCATGACAAACAGGGAAACGCCCTGCACGATCCATATTTTCCGCCCGATAAATCTGATCTGTTTTGCCAGGAAGCGTACAAAGGAAATGCGTTCCTGTTTCTGCTTCAGGCAGGCTTCTCTTTCGGCCAGCAAAATAGTGCTATGCAAATGGGTATCATTGCTTACAGAAGGGATTTGATGTAACGACTGCTTTAATCTCTGTTCCAGTTGCTTTTCCTTATCGAACGGTTCAATTTTCATGGGGTGCCTCCTTTCTTGTAATCCTTCCTTTTTTATGAACAGATTCCGTTTCCGGAGCGCCAAGTTCTGCCTTCAACTTTTTTAGGGCAGAACGCAGTCGGGACTGTACTGTCCGCAGGGGAAGATGTAACACTTCCGCAATTTCCCGCAGGGTCAGATCCTGTCCGAAACGCAAGAGAACGATTTCCCGCTGCTCTGCCGGCAGACCTTCTACGAGCTGCATCAGCGCCAAATCTGAATGGATGATTTCAAAAGCCGGCTCCGAGTACGGCGGATCGATCTCCGATTCCTCCAGAGAGATATCGGGATTTCGATTTTTTCGCTGCATATCGATACAGGTATTTGCGGCAATCTGATACAGGAACGATCTGAATTTGCCCTTGTGTGTATAGCGGTCAAAATAGCGGATGGCCTTCAGAAACGTTTCCTGCACCGCATCTTCTGCAAGAGAACGGTTTGGGGCATGCCAGAGACAGTAGCGCAGAATGTCCGGATAGAACATTTTTATCAGTTCCTCTGCGGCGCGAGGGTCCCCCTGCTCCATTCTTTTTACTAATTCATCTTCACGCGTCAAGATTATTCCTCCCGGGGATGTCCCCTCATAAGTATAAAACGAAATGCATACTTCCAAATGATTGGATTTGATAAAAAATTTTGAAATAAAAAAGGTTTGCAAACATTTGAATTTGCAAACCTCTTTTCATTTCTGTTTTATTGATCCGTAGCTATGATCTTATGATCTGGGGGCCGCTTCCATATTTTTCGGGAGCACCAGATTCAGGATGACTGCTACCAGAAAGACTACCGCAACACAGTTTTCTGCAAATACGGTCTGGACGATCTGCGGGAAAACATGGAATATTTCCGGAACCTGCGTAAAACCGATTCCGGTACTTAAGGATAACGCCGCGATGGTGACGTTTCTCTGGGTATAACCGCATTTGCTGATCATTTGCAGACCGCTGACCACGATCGTGCCAAACATCATGATGGTGCAGCCGCCCAGCACGGCATCCGGCAGAGTGGCCAGTAAAGCGCCGAAAATGGGGAAGATTCCCGCCAGGATCATGATGATCGCCCCTGTGGCGATGGCAAAACGATTGACTACTCTGGTCATGGCTACAAGTCCCACATTCTGACTAAACGAAGTGATGGGCAGACAGCCAAAGAGAGAGGACAGGGAGCTGATGAAGCCGTCACAGGTCAGAGAACCGGAGATTTCCTTTTCGGAGGCTTCCCGGCCAAGACCGGAGGTGGCAAGAGCCGAGGTGTCGCCTATGGTTTCCGTAGCGGAGACCAGAAAGATCAGAACCACCGCCAGAATGGCGTTAATGTTGAATTCGGGTTTAAAAGAAAGCAGAGATGGCAGAGCAACCACAGCAGTGCCTGACAGTCCGGAAAAATCAACCATCCCCATGCAGACAGCAGCGAAATATCCTACAATGAGACCAAACAGGACGGAGAGCTGCTTCCAGAAGGATTTGGCCAAAATGTTGAACAGCAGGCAGGCGAGCAGTGTCAGCGTACCAAGGATCCAGTTGGGGGCAGCACCAAAATTTTCGCTGCCGCTTCCGCCGCCAAAAGAGGATGCTCCCACAGACAAAAGGGAGAAACCGATGGCAGTGACGACACTGGCGGAGACAATAGGAGTGATGAGTTTAAGCCAGTATTTTGCGAACAGCCCCAGAATACCTTCCACGATACCGCCCACAAGAACTGCGCCTACAATGGCGTTATATCCATAGGTTGGCCCGATATAGCAGAACACGGAGACGAAGGTAAAGCTGATGCCCATAACGATGGGCAGGCCGGAGCCGATCTTCCACAAAGGAAACAATTGGATCAGCGTTCCGATACCGGCTATGATCATGGCGCTCTGTATCAACTGTGCATTTTGCTTGAAATCCAGTCCGCAGGCGCCCGTCACGATCATGATCGGTGCGATGTTGGCCACAAACATGGCCAGAATATGCTGCAATCCGAAAGGAATTGCCTTGCCTACAGGAATCTTACCGTCTAAGTGATATATATTGTCTATCTCTTTATTCATCGTTCCGTACCTTTCCCTATTATACTTTTGAGTCATATGTTCAGTTCTGCTTGCGGAAAGTGATCTGTCCGGTCGCAGCATCCATGCCGTCTACGATGGCGAGGGATTCCAGACGATATCCCAGATTTCGTATGGTCTGTCCGCCGGGCTGGAAGCCTTTTTCTATGGCGATGCCGATACCCGCCAGAGTGGCATGGGCTTGTGACACCACGGAGATCAAACCCTGCAGGGCGCAGCCGTTCGCAAGAAAATCATCGATGATCAGGATATGATCGTCACTGTTTAAAAACTTTTTGGAGACGACGATCTGATTGACGCATTTGTGGGTGAAAGATTCTACCTCAGCAGTGTACATCTCTCCATCTATGTTGATGGTTCTTGATTTTTTGGCAAATACCACAGGTACATCGAAACATTCGGATGCGACGCAGGCGATGCCGATGCCGGAGGCCTCAATGGTCAGAATCTTTGTGATGGGGATATCAGCGAAACGTCGCTTCCATTCTTCCCCCATCTGTTTAAATAAGGAAACATCCATCTGATGATTCAGAAAACTGTCCACCTTCAGGACGTTATTTTCCTTTACAACGCCGTCTTTTTGTATTCTCTCTTCCAGAAAATTCATAGTGATATCCTTTCGCCTTTCTTTTTAAATATCTAGTTGTTTTTATTTTAGCATGCGAAAAATCGGTTGTAAATGCGGTTATCTTGAAAAAATCCTACACTTTCCCTTGCGAAACCTGGCGGAGTATGGTATTATATCATTCGTTGGGGCTCCATGGTCAAGCGGTTAAGACATCGCCCTTTCACGGCGGTAACACGGGTTCGATTCCCGTTGGAGTCATAGATCAGTTTTTTTGTGTTGCGGACCTTTAGCTCAGTTGGTTAGAGCAACCGGCTCATAACCGGTCGGTCCTGGGTTCGAGTCCCCGAAGGTCCACTCAATAGTCACAATAGAAAAACAAGCCAGTTTTTTGGCCCGGTGGCTCAGTTGGTTAGAGCGCCGCCCTGTCACGGCGGAGGTCGTGGGTTCGAGTCCCATCCGGGTCGTTTCAAAACTATCATCATTTGCTTGCCGGCGTGGCGGAACTGGCAGACGCACAGGACTTAAAATCCTGCGGGGCTAACCCCCCGTACCGGTTCGATTCCGGTCGCCGGCATTACCTTGTAGGTAGCTCAATCTCATGTAAATATTGAGATTGAGCTATTTTTATTATTTCAACTTGCCATATTGACAGGCGGAGATTTTTTTGATATATTTTATAAAGCATATTTAATAAAGTACATTTATTAAGTGGGGTGAGAAAATATGATGGATATAAAAAAGAAAGCGGTTATTTTCGATATGGATGGAATTATTTTTGACAGCGAACAGCTGATTCTGGATTGTTGGGAGAATGTTGGGGAAAAATATCAGATTGCCGATATCAAAGAGGTCTGCATCGACTGTATCGGGACAAACAGTGTAAAGACCAGAGAGATTATCTGCTCCTATTATGGAGAAACGTTTCCGTATGATAAATACAGAAAAGAAGCTGACGAGCTGTTCAGAGAATATGTTCGAACAAAGGGGATGCCGATTAAAAAAGGTGTCAGGGAACTTTTGCAATATCTAAAGGAAGAAAATATTGCCATCGGACTTGCCTCTTCAACCAGATTGGCCATTGTGGAGGAAGAATTGCGTCAGGCAGGATTATATGATTATTTTCAGGTCGTTATGGGTGGTGACCAGCTGAAAAGGAGCAAGCCGGAACCCGATATTTATCTGTTGACCTGTGAAAAAATGGGAATTCAGCCGGAGGACGCATATGCGATCGAGGATTCCTATAATGGTATCCGTTCCGCCTACCGTGCCGGCATGATGCCGATCATGGTTCCGGATATCTTACAGGCGGACGATGAGATGAAGGAAAAAAGTATTGCCGTATTGCAGGATCTGTTTCAGGTGAAGCAGTATTTTCAAGAGAAGGGGTGTCCGGGTGGCAGGGAATCTGATCAAAGATGAAAATCTGAAGGTGTTAAGGCGTGTTTTGCGTAAGGAAAGGGAAGCTACGAAACCGCAGCTTGCAGAGAAAACAGGTCTCAGTGTCGTAACGATACAGTCGTTAATAAAAACATTGGCTGAAAACGGCGAAGTGCTGGAGGGAGAAATGGTTTATCCCAAACTGGGAAGACCGGCAATAACCTATCGCTTTCATGAACGTGCCAGACTTGCGTTGATCATCTTTATGTATGAAAAAAACGGAAAAGACACGGCAGTCTGTGAAGTATGCGACCTGTATGGCAGCAGTGTGGAGCGGACGGAAAAAAGGTTAAAGGATGTTTCCAAAGAAAGCTATGACGACATGATTGAGGAGATGCTGGGAAAATATCCTGAGATCATGATAATCGCATTGGGTCTTCCGGTCGTGGAGAGAGGCGGCATGATCCTCGCAAGTGACTATCCACGGCTGCTGCATGTGAATTTGGCAGATTATCTGGCTGAAAAGTTTCAGCGAAGGGTTCTGATAGAAAATGATGTGAATGCGGCAGTTTTCGGATATGCAATGCAGGAGGAAAAAGAGTGTATCGCAGGAATTTATATGCCGTTAAAGTATCCTCCGGGGGCAGGAATCTGCTTGAATGGAAAAGTACAGCGTGGCAGAAACGGTTTGGCGGGAGAGATCAGGCTCTTGCCATCCGCTATTGACTGGGAGCGCTTTACTTATGAAAAAGAAGCGGTTGAAGAATATCTCTTACAGACGATGAAGGCATTGTTTTGTTTTTATAATCCGGATAAGCTGGTGCTGTACAGTGAAACCATAGATGAGAGTCTGTTCGGAAAGCTGGAACAAATGTGCGGGAGCCGTATTGAGAAGCTGCTGATTCCGGAAATGGAAATAAAGAAAGAATTGAAAGAAGATTTTGAGGCCGGTATGATACAGATTGCTCTGCGGGAAATCTTATGAGAAAAAGAGTATTCCAAACTCTAAAGTCTTTTGGAAAATAACCGATACTAATAGTGTAAGTTATTGAAAAAGATAATTTCCTGTGAAAAAGAATTTCAGGAAGAAGGAGGAGTCCGGTATGCGTATCGAAGCTTATACACAGGTACAGCAGATTTATGGTGCAAAGAACAGAGCTAAGACGCAGAACACAGCGAAAAATGCGAGCGCTGACAGGATTCATATCTCCAGTATCGGTAAAGATATTCAGACCGCAAAGAACGCAGTAGCAGCGGCGGAGGATGTCAGAAGCGAGCTTGTGGCTCCCATTAAGGCCGGCATTGCAAACGGCACTTATCAGGTGAGCGGCGAGAGTTTTGCGGAGAAGCTGTTGAAGCATTACGAGGAGATTGAAAGTCTGTAGGAGTGGTAAATTTGCAAGCAGATTAACCACAGGAGGGGTTTGGCGTGGCGAGCTTAATGGAAACCTTGATCGAGGTTTTGGAAAAGGAAAATCTGGAGTACGGGAATCTGTTAGAGTTGTCCATGAAAAAAACACCCGCCATTGTGTCTGACGATATCAAAGCTTTAGCGGAAATCACGGATGAGGAGCAAATCATCGTAAGCAGGATTAATCATCTCGATAAACAGAGAAATGAAGCTGTCAATGATATTGCAAACGTACTTAACAAGGATGTTACGAAGCTGAAAATTGTAGACTTGATCAAAATGCTGGCGGCCAAGCCACAGGAGCAGGCAAAACTGGCATCGGTATTTGATGATCTGCGCAGGAATGTGCATGCGGTGAAGCGGATTAACGAACAGAACAGAGAACTGATCGAGAATGCGCTTGAGCTGGTACAGTTCAATATGCAGATGATCCAGGCTATGAATAAGGCGCCGGAGACGGCAAATTATAACAAAGGAGCCTATAATACCGGTGATGTGATCGGGACGGTCAACAAGGCTTTTGACGCCAAGCAATAATTGTTGAGGACGGTAGAATATGTCATTAATGTCGAGCCTTTATATAGGCGTATCAGGATTACAAACATCAAATAATGCGCTCAATACCACGGCGCATAACATGTCTAACTTAGACACCCAGGGATATACCAGACAGCAGGCACTGCAGGGGACGCGGAATTACGTTACGCATACAAAAACTGCTGACAAAAACTGGATACAGACCGGTCTGGGTGTCAATTATACCCGCACAAGACAAGAAAGAGACATTATACTGGACAGAAATTATCGCCGCGAGTATGGCCGCAGCGCTTTTTATGATGTCTCTGCGGCAGCATTGGAAGAGATCGAATATATTTTGGGCGAGTCCAACGAAGGCCATGAGTTTTCCGAGGCGCTCACCGGGGATAATGGTCTTTGGGTGGCAGTGCAGGAGCTGGCCAAGAATCCGACTCTCTCGGTCAATCAAGATTTGTTTATGACCAAATGTTATGAATTTATCAATAAGGCGAAGGCGGTCTACGACGGTCTTTGTACTTATCAGGATAACATGAATAAAAAGGTAAAGACGGACGTTGATCTGGTCAATAAGTATGCTCGGGAGATTGAGGAACTCAATCGAAAGATCATGCGGGTTGAGGGAGGACCGGAGCATGCGAACGATCTGAGAGACCGCAGAAATTATCTGCTGGATGAGCTCGCTAAGATCGGAAACATATCCTACTCTGAAGATCCCAGCGGCTATGTGAGCGTTCGCTTTGAGCAGGTGGATCTGGTGAAAGGCAGTCTGGTGAATGAGATGTGCCTTTACATGGATCAAAAGACCGGTTTCTACACGCCCTATTGGAAGATGCTGGCAAACTTTGATAAGTTTGATGAGAAGGGCGAACCGATTGTCTCCGAGGAAAATATCAAGAGCGCGAAGGTCTTTGATCTCACGCAGAAGATATCCTCCCAGTATGACACGGACATAGGCTCTTTAAAGGCTACGCTGCTTGGACGCGGCGATCACAGGGCTACTTACAGGGAGCTTGACAATATCAATCCGGACGGACGTTACGAGGAAAACTGGTACAACACGCACATCTCTCAGTCCGTCGTGATGAATGTTCAGGCGGAGTTTGACAGACTGGTAAATGTTATCACTTCAAAGATCAACAGCGTCCTGACGGAGGCAGCCGACAGGGCCAGACTGACCAATCCCGGCTCCGATTATCTGCGGGATAAAAACGGCGATCCTTATCAGGTTTTCCTGCCTATGGTGGAAGCCGACGGAACGGCGGAGACCAGCTGGACGGTGCGCAACATTATCATCAACAGTGAACTTCGGCAAAACCCTTCGCTTTTGACCTTTAGATTAAGTGAGCACTCCGAGGACAATGAAACGATGGAAGCTCTGAAAAAGGCCTTTGAAGAGACCATCTACACCTTGAATCCCAATGTGGAGACGCCGCTTAGTTTCCAGGATTATTATAAAAATCTGGTATCCCAGATTGCCAATACGGGATTTGTTTTCCGGGGAATTCAGGAGAATCAGACGCAGGCGACGGATGCCCTCGCTTATGCGAGAGAGGAGATCTTGGGCGTCTCCTCCGACGAAGAATTGACCAACATGATCATGTACCAGAACGCTTACAATGCATCCAGCCGTTACATCAATGTGATCAGCGAGATGCTTGATCATCTGTTATCAACATTAGGCAGGTAACTGAAGTAAATTCCTAAGGAATTAACTTCGCGAGGATCTGCGATCCTCGGCATTACACTTAAATTGGGAGATTACGTATGGCATCAACATTTTTTGGACTGACAATCGCATCATCCGGACTTCGGGCGGCCAACGCGGCCTTAAACACCACGGGCAATAATATCAGCAACGTGCAGACCGAGGGCTACAGCAGACAGAAGGTGGAGACCGAGGCGGCTAATGCCCTGCGTGTATTCGCTACTTACGGTTGTGCAGGTGCAGGCGTGGAGACCCTGGCGATCGAGCGCGTGAGGGATGTGTTCTACGACCACAAATACTGGTCTAACGAAACCAAGCTTGGCGAGTATGACGCGAAAGTCTACTACTGCAAGATGATCGAGGAATACTTAAAGGACGACAATAAGACCGGCTTTAAGTCGCTCTTTGACCAGGTCGGCGCAGCACTGCAGGAGATTACGAAATACGGCAGCAGCACCGATTACAAGGCACAGTTTCTGGGCGCTGCGAAGGCTCTGACGGATTATTTCAATAATCTCTATGGTGACTTGCAGGATCTTCAGTCGGACGTGAACGATGAGATCAAGATCAGAGCTGATCAGATCAATTCCATTGCGCAGGATCTGGCTACGGTCAACAAGCAGATCAATGTGGTGGAGCTGTCGGGCAAGAGAGCGAACGAGCTGCGAGATAAGCGAGACAGATTGATCGATGAGCTTTCCGCCGTGGTAGACGTGCAGACTGTCGAATATCCCATTCTTGACGAGCAGGGCTATGAGACGGCGGCACATCGTTATATGGTAAAGATTGCCGGAGGACAGACTCTGGTGGATATGGATGATTACAGAACGCTGATCTGCGTCTCTCGCACGGACGAGGAGAAGGTGAATCAGTCTGATGTGGACGGTCTCTACGATCTCATGTGGAGCAACGGTCTGGAGTTTTCTCTCTACAATGCTTCCATGGGCGGCGAACTGAAAGGTCTGATCGAGATGCGCGACGGCAACAACGGCGAGTATTTTCAGGGAGAGGCTACCAATATAGCGTTTCACGGCAGCATTTCCACGGTGACGATCAAAACGCAGGCCTCCCATTTACAGGGCATCAGCAAATGCAACCTCTCGGACACGGGCGGCATCATCAATGTGGGAGATCAGCTTTTTTACTACACAAAGTGGGTTTATAACGGCGACGGAGAGTACACCTTTACCATAGATAACAATAAGAGTGATATGCCCCTGACTCCCGCAAAGACCTGGAAGGAGGCTTCCGTCGGCGGCAGCGTTAACTATCAGGGCGTACCCTATTATATGAAGCAGATGAACGAGTGGGTACGCGATTTCGCAAAGAAGGTAAACGATATCTTCAAAGAGGGGCTTACGGCGGAGGATCCGCCACAGAAAGCGGATATTCTTTTTACTGCAAATTATGTGAGAAAAGACGGGCAGTACACGCAGAAGGAACTTGACAATTCTGCACCCAACAACGAAAACACAGGATACTATAATCTGACAGCGGGCAATATTACACTCCTGCAGGCAGTGTTGAAAAATCCTGATCTTTTGGGTACCAGAAAGGATATTGACAAAAATTCCGGCGTCGGAACAACACCTGTAACGACACCGTCAGGCGATGGCGTGGATGAGGTTGAAGGAAAGGAACAGTGCGATCAGGTGTGGGCGGTAATCTCCATGTTGGGAGATGTGAACCAGTTCAGTTTCCGCGGCAGGGATGCGGGCGGTTTTCTGGAGTGCGTGCTCTCTGATGCTACCTTAAATTCCAGCAATGCAGAGACGCTCTATGCCACCTATTACAGTCTGGAAACCAGCATTGACAACCAGAGAATCTCCATCTCCGGCGTGGATGAGGACGAGGAGGCCATGAATCTGGTGAAGTACGAGAACTCCTACACGCTGGCATCCAAGATGATACAGGTGCTGACAGAAGTATATGACAGATTGATACTGCAGACGGGCGTATAAAGAAAGAGGGATACAGACTATGAGAATGACGAACAAGATCATGCGGAACAACTCCGCATACAACATCAATCAGAACAAGATCTTGCAGGATAAGCTGACGAACCAGATGACGAATCAAAGTAAGATCGTGCGTCCCTCCGATGATCCGGTGGTGGCGATCAGAGCGCTTCGCCTCAGAAGCAATGTGTCGGCGGTCACCCAGTATAATGAAAAGAACGCAGAGGATGCGAAACAGTGGCTTACCCTGACAGCGGACGCCATGGCTACGGTGGATGATGTATTAAACGATCTCTATGATCAGTGCACCGGCTCCGCGAACAAATTCAATACCTCCGACGATCTGCGGATTCATTTGACCCAGATGAAGAAGGTGACGGCAGAGTTCTATTCCTGCGCAAACGTGGACTATGCAGGACGTTATGTCTTCTCCGGCTACCGGACGGATCTGCCGGTAACCTTTACTAAGGAGGATGAGAAAGAGTTAAAAGAGCATCCCGTATCCTACAATATTTATGAGAATTTTGGCTATGAGGATATCAGCAGGATCAGCTACACGAATTATGACACGCTCAGAGCGGAACTGACGGGAAATAACAGTGTGACGGGAGCGCAAAACCCTTCCTACCCGGCGGGAGTAAATGCAACCAATTCCTATGAACAGACGGTTAAAAACGACACGTTGTACCGTTTTCGAATTTCTTATAACAATCTGGATTCGTTGGAGAGCGGGTCGGATCTTACGGTCAAGCTTCCCGGAATGCCGGAGGACGAGTATATTAAGATAAGCTCAGCAGGCGGAACCGTTCAGGCAGCAATAGTGGATGCCGCAGGGAATGCGATAGCGTCTCCGACGACAACGCCGCCGCAGTTTGCCGAGTTTTCGGATCAGGAAGAGGCTTATAACGCTATCGCGAATGGCGTGGGGACTCCCCCTGTTGACATTGCGTTTATTCCCAGCACCGGCGAGCTGGTATTTTCCAGGGATTTCTATGAGGAGAACTTTAACGAAGCGGCCTTTGGGGGGAAGGATTCTTTCCAGATAAACTACAATAAATCCTCATGGCAGAGCGACGATATTAATCCGGTGCATTACTTCAAGTGCATTGAGACAAAAACCATCTCAGCGCCGGGTGTCAACCCGCCCGAGACGCGTGTGACGGCTTACAACACCCAGCGCGATGAGGGAAGGGATCAGGATATTTATTATGATGTGGGCTACAATCAGCAGATTCAGGTCAACACGCGGGCGGATGAGATCTTCACTCATAATGTGCAGCGGGATATGGACGACTTTGACCACTACTTAAAGCAGTGGCAGGAGATCGAGAGGGTACAGAAGGATCTGGAGGAGAAGCTGAAGGATTGGCCGACAGACAGTCCTGAGTACAAGGATCTGTCGGAACGTATTGAAGGTGCGAAGAAAGCGGAGGTTTATATTCGCGAAAACATTCACAATAAATTTGAAAATCAGATCACAAAGTATCAGAAATACATGGATGATTCCCGTGTGGCTATGACAGAAAATGCAACGAGGGGAAAGCGGCTGGAACTTGTCAAGACCAGACTGACGAACCAACAGGCTACCTTTAAGGAATTGCAGCAGGACAACGAGGGTATTGATATCACTGAGGTGGCGGTGGAGCTGACCAGCTCTGAGCTGACCTATAATGCGGCTCTCATGGCGACAGGTAAGATTATGCAGACGAACCTGATGAATTATATTTAATAGAGGAAGGACGACTGGTATGCAGATTACGACAAGGGTATTTGGAGAGATTACCATAGACGACGAAAAGCTTATTCATTTTCCGGGCGGCATCATAGGTTTCCCGGACCTGCAGGATTTTGCGCTGATCCATGACGAGGAGAAGGGCACAGATACGATTCACTGGCTGCAGTCCATTCAGGAGCCCGCTTTTGCGATGCCTGTGATGGATCCGCTCATTGTACGGCCGGACTATAATCCCGAGGTGGACGATGAGCTTTTAAAGAATATCGGCGAGCTTGTACCGGAGGAGCTTCTGGTGATGGTGACGGTGACGGTGCCGAAGGATCTGACAAAGATGTCTGTGAACCTGAAAGGCCCCATCGTGATCAATGCAGCACAGAAGCTTGGCACACAGGTGATCGTGGAGGGAGACGAGTATCCGGTAAAATTCCCCATCTACGATATCTTAAATCAAAACAAAGAAAAGGCGGGTGAGTAAATGTTAGCTTTATCCAGAAAAAAGAACGAAGCCCTCGTGATCAACAATAACGTGGAGGTTACGGTGCTTGAGATCAAAGGCGAACAGGTAAAGCTCGGCATCAGTGCGCCCAGAGAAGTGCCTGTGTACCGCAAGGAGGTTTATGTGCAGATTCAGGATGCGAACAAGGAGGCCGGGGATGTGGACGGCATGGAGGCCCTGAAAAATCTACTCGGATAAAATTTTGATCATCTGTGCCAGCCGCATTTCATAAGTGTGAGATGCGGCTGTTTTTTCATAGCCGCTTATTGCGATTTCTATCCGTTCTTCTTCGTGGGTCAGGTAATACTGTACCTTCTCTTCCAGCTCTTCCATAGATTCATAGGTTTCCAGATCTTTTCCGACTACAAAATAATCGGGAATTTCCGCCTGATAATTGGTGAGAAGAAAGCCGCCGCAGGCCAGCACATCCCAGATGCGCTGAGAGAGGCCGGTCTCGATGGGGCGTATGGTCATATTCAGATTGATGCGGCTGGCCTGAAAGACCTTTGGCATCTCAGTCAGTGTGCTCACCCCGCCCCGGCAGTCAACGCGTGGGAGGGAGGAGGCATCGCTTCTGGTGTAGAGTGCGACGGGAAAATGATCGGAGAGGCGCTTTAAGATGCGTTCCCGCTCCAGAGCAGCCAGCTTCATGCCAATATATTGATGGGCTGCAAGATACCGCATGGCACCGTCCCGCAGATCTTCTCCGTGATAAAAATCGGGATCTGCGTTCGCAATCTCAGAAATGACCGATTCAGTCAAAGCCTCCGGTATCAAGTTGCAGCCAAACACCTGGAGCTGTGCTTCCATCAGTCCGTCCACATAGCCTCTGGTGCGGTCAGAGAGAGTAAGGCTGTCATAGCGGCATTTCTCCGTGTAGAGGGAACCCACGAAAGAAACCCCCGCCCCGTAGGCGGTATAATCCTCATCGGTCATGGAAAGCACCACGTTCTCAAAATGCTTCACATCGGCAGCCAGAGGAAGATAGTGAATGCAGGGCGGGTTGACGGGAGAAAAGAAGTCGTATTGCGCCCGATCAAACAAAAAAATGCGGTTATACGTGTTTCGCAGCGCATTTGAAAAAAGCTCCGGCACCGGACTGTCCACGGTCCAGCAGACGTACGGGACTTTAAGCCGCTCGCAGGTGTAGGAGATGGCGGGAAAAAAGTTGATGCTGAATACGAAAGCCAGCGGCCTTTTTAAGATCCAGCGGCTCACCGCCTCGGCACATCGCTTCGGTGTGATCTGCTTGTCGTGCATCTCCATTTCCTCCGTGTGCACCGTGATGCCGAAGCTTTGGAAAGCGCTGATAACGGCCGGTTCGCATATGCTGTTGTAGCGGTAGAATAGTATTTCCATAACCTTCTCCATTTTCGTGCTGCTGTCTGCCTGCGGGAGATTCCCTTTTGTATTCCTGCATTTTATGCTACAATTATAACAATATTTCATGGAAATGACAATTGATGCAGTGGGACAAGATCATATGAAAAAAGATGGTATCATGTTGTCTTGTGAGGAAACCGTGGGAGGTAGGCTGTGGCGGAAATGGTGAGTATCATACTGCCGACATACAATCGGGCATATTGCATTCGGAGAGCGGTGGACAGTGTGCTGTGCCAGACCTGGTCCGATTGGGAGCTTATTGTCGTGGATGACGGCTCCTCGGACGGAACGGAGGAGATCATTGCCGGTTATGCTGCGGCGGATAACAGGGTCCTCTATCACAGGCAGCCGAACAACCGGGGGGTTTCTGCGGCGAGAAATGAAGGCATCAGGCTGGCACGGTATGAATATATCGCATTTCAGGACAGCGATGATGTCTGGCACGCGGATAAGCTGGAAAAGCAGATGCGGATTTTTGATGAACGCCCGGAGATTGGACTTGTCTACTGTGCCATGCAGGGAATCAGGCAGGACGGAAGTGCGGTTCGGATTCCGGATCTTTCGATAGACAGGAAGTTCCTTCGCGGAAATCTGTACGGGCTTCTCTTACAGGGAAATGTGATCGACGCGCCTACGGCAGTGATACGAAAAAGCTGCGTGGAGAAGTGCGGCGGGTTTGACGAGGGTTTGTCCTGTCTGGAGGATTGGGAACTGTTTTTACGGATAGCCGGAGAATACGAGATTGGTTATGTGGATGAGACGCTTGTGGATTCGGATATTCACAATGGAGGCGTATCTTCCCACGTTGGGGGCTATTTTGAAGCGAGATGCCGGATGATCGCCATGCACAGGAAGGCGCTTTTGGAGTACGGTTTATTTGACCGGGTGGTGGAACGACTGCTCCTGATGGCAAAAGAAACGGGTGTGTTGGAACAGGTGTCGAAGATCCTTCAGAACATGCTCTAAAGCAATTTTCGGTTTTTTTTGTTTTCTACTAAATATTTGTCAGTTTATTCCGATATAGATTACAAGAGATTGTGCCATTCTGCGCATATGCGGACGGCGCAGTCATGAGACGATTCCAGTAAATTTTTACCAATATCACACGGAGGTGATTGACGATGGCAGCGATTGAACCATTAAACAGTGTCATGACTTATCAGGCACAGGCAGTGACAAAGTCCCAGGTGGCGCCACCGGTTAACACGGAAGTACCGGCGGACGGGCAGACAGTGAATGTTGATGAGACCACCGCAGCAGTGACGAAGCCTCAGACTGAGGACGAGAAAGGAAATGGCAGCGACAATGCCGGCAGTCAGCAGCAGCAGGCGAGCGGCGCGAAGCAGAACACGGCGCAGCAGTCAGATCAGCTGAAAAAGGCGATCGCGGAGATGAACAGAAAGATCAACAACAGTAACGAAGAGGCTGTTTTTGGTGTGCATGAGGACACAAACCGCATCATGATCAAGATCATGGATAAGGAGACCAAGGAGGTCATCAAGGAATTTCCGCCTGAGAAAACTTTGGATATGATTGCCAGGATCTGGGAGATGGCGGGGCTTCTCGTGGACGAAAAGAGATAGGCTGACAGACAGGAGGTAACAAAATGGCTATCAGAATCACAGGCATGTACTCCGGACTTGACACCGAGAGTATTATCAATGAGCTGGCTTCGGCACAGAGCTATAAGAAGACAAAGCTGGTGAAGTCGCAGACGAAACTTTCCTGGAAACAGGATGCGTGGAAGGCTCTGAACACAAAGATATACAGCTTTTACCAGAAGCTGGATGATCTGCGTTTACAGGGCTCCTACAAAAAGAAAAAGACCGTTGTATCAAATCCCAATGCCGTAAAAGTGGTGAGCGGTGAGAATACAGTGAACGGCGTGCATTCGCTGACCGTGGAGAAGCTTGCGAAGCAGGCTTACCTGACCAGTGCCAGCCTGGAGAACGATAAAGGATGGCGTTTCAGAGGAGGCGCTTCCCTGAAACAGCTGGGCTTTTCCGGCGAGGGCAGCATCAGTGTAAACGGCGCTCTGGGTCAGGAAGTCAAGATCGATGTGACCGAGGACATGACGATCGATCAGTTTGTGGGTAAGCTCAAAGAAGTCGGTCTGAATGCGAACTTTGATGAAGGCAATCAGCGTATTTATATCAGTTCCAAGGATACCGGTAAGGATGCGAATTTCTTCCTTTCTGCGAATGACCAGAACGGCTTTATGGCGCTAGGTGCGTTAGGACTTTTGACGGCACCCGATCCGAATAGTCTGGAGTATAAGGACTATCAGAAGTGGCAGAATTACCAGTATTTGCCCGCAGCAAAGCAGAAATTGATTGAAGATGAGGTGGCAGCGCGTGCGCTTGCCTACAAGCAGGAAAACGATTCTCTGACAGAGTACAACAAGAATCTGGATAAGGGAAATGAGATCAACAAAGAGAGGCTTGCCAAGCTGGACGGCTTCAAGGATTATGTCGATGATCCTCTGGCGGCGAACGGCGGCGATTATGCCAAGTTAAAGTCGGAACTCTACGACAGGATCTACGGTGCGGAGCGGAATAAGCAGGCTGTCGATGAGGACGGTAATCCGAAGTTTGAGGCAGACGGCACGACTCCTATATACGAGCAGGCGAAGGACAAAGACGGCAATCCGCTGGAAGATAAAGACGGGAACCCTGTGTATGTGAAAGAACGCGCGGGCGGTTTGGCACAGGATCTGCAGAATGCGAGTAAGGAATTAGCGGAACTGGAGAAGGCGGAGACCCGCGACGAGGACGCGATTAAGGCAAAGAAGGCGGAGATAGAGGCCATTAATAAGGAAATGAATAAGGCCATTGCCTGCTATGACTATGTGAATGCCATTGCCACCAACGAAGAGGTAAAGCAGAAGAATCTGGATAAGATCGCGGATAATCAGACATACTTTACCGTGGACGATACCGATCCCAAAAATGTGAAGGTCGAAGGCACAACAAAGCTCGTAGCCGATGTGACCGCAGAGGTGGATACAAAGATCGCTGCTGCGGACGATTTCCTGACGAATGCGAGCAAATATATGAATGGCAAGGAAGCCCACAAGATTCAGGGGCAGGATGCGGAATTTACCTTAGACGGCGTAAATTATACTTCCTATAATAACACACTGTCCGTAAACGGCATGACCATCACCGCTATGGAGGAGAATCCGGGCAAGGCGATCACCCTCTCCACGACCACGGACACAGACGGTGTCTACGACATGATCAAGGGCCTCTTCACTGCTTATAATGAGCTGATCAATGAGATGGATTCCCTGTACAATGCGGAAGCGTCCACGGGTTACGAGCCTCTTACTTCGGAGGAGAAGGATGCGTTGACGGATACCGAGATCGAGGAGTGGGAGAAGAAGATCAAGGATTCCCTTATGCGCAGAGACAGTACGCTGAGTTCAGTGGCCGGCGCGATGAAGAGCGTGATGTTAAAGGGTGTCAATGTAAACGGCAGGAACATGTATCTGGCGGATTTCGGTATCGAGACGCTGGGATATTTCAAGGCAAAGGACAATGAGAGAAATGCTTACCACATTCTGGGGGATAAGGACGATCCTAACAGCTGGGATCAGGAAGAAGGGAAACCTACGCTGCGCAGCATGATCGCGACGGACCCTGATGCGGTGATGGAATTCTTTGTGGGGCTGTCGAACAATATGCATGACGAGCTGGCGAAAAAGATGTCGGCTACGAAGCTCAGCAGCGCGCTCACTGTCTACAACGATAAACAGATGAAGACGGAGTATGATGAATACACCAAGAAGATCAAGACGCAGGAGGAGAAGCTGAACGCCTACATCGACAAGTGGTATGCGAAGTTCTCAAAAATGGAGACGGCGCTCTCGAAGCTGGAGTCCAAGAACAACTCGCTTGCCAGTCTGTTCGGCGGTTGATCACGTTTCGTTTCTTGTAAGAAAAAAGGCTGCTTGGATCAAGGAGGAGAATGGCTATGCCGGCACGTAATCCCTATGCGGAGTACACGACGAATAAGATTTTGACGGCCTCCCCGGCGGAGGTGACGCTGATGCTCTACGAAGGCGCAATCAAGTTCTGCAATATTGCGATAACGGCTATTGAGCATGGCGAAATCGAGAAGGCGCATAATAATATCAAGAAGACCCAGCGTATCATTGAGGAGTTTCGAAATACCCTGGATCACAAATATCCGGTGGCGGAGGACTTTGACAGAATTTACGTCTACCTTTTGCAGAGGCTTCTGCAGGCGAATATCAAAAAGGATGCGTCGATTCTGGAGGAGGTCAACTCCCATCTCAGGAGTGTTCGTGATACCTGGAAGGAAGTTATGAGACGCAGCAACCAGAACGCATAGAGAGGTGGGACGGCATGAATCTGAGCAGCGCGCAGATCCTGGTGGAGAGTCTGGAGAAAAAGAGCCGGATTCTGGATGAGATCATAAAGGAAAATGAGACACAGGAACTCTTATTTAAGCAGGAGGATCTGGACATGGAGGCTCTGGACGCTTCATCCGACAGAATGGGGGCGCTTGCGGATAAGCTGGAGCTTTTGGACGAAGGCTTTGAGTCGGTGTATGACAGGATCCGTCAGGAGCTGATCGACAACAAGGCGGCCTATCGGGACGAGATCAGGCGGATGCAGGCGTTGATCGCTGAGATCACAGAGAAAGTGGTGGGGATCAATGCAGCCAGAATGCGCAACAAGCTTCAGGCTGAGAACCATTTTAAGAAAAGCAGGCAGCAGATCGGCAAGGTTTCCTCAAAGATGAAGGCGAGTCAGAACTACTATAATAATATGAACCGCTTGAGTTACGTGGATTCACAGTTCTATGATACGAAAAAATAAGGTGTGATCTTAGGGGTGAAAAAAATTTAAAAAAATTTTTTTTCACCCCTAAAGTATCTTTAAATCCCACCGATATATATTACAAGTAAAGTAAAACATTTACTTGAAACCAGTGAAGAGGCTGATGACAGCGGACGGGTCGGAGGTTGATTCACAACAACAAAACAAGCGGCAAGGATGCCGTGGAAAATTCAAGGAGGAATATACTATGGTAGTAAAACACAACATTACAGCGATGAACTCTAACAGAATGCTCGGTCTGACCACTTCTTCTCAGGCAAAGTCTACCGAGAAACTCTCTTCCGGTTACAAGATCAACCGTGCAGCAGATGATGCAGCAGGGCTGTCCATTTCCGAGAAGATGAGAAGACAGGTAAGAGGCTTGAATCAGGCTTCTGCTAATGCTCAGGACGGTATCAGCGTAGTACAGACTGCTGAAGGTGCTCTGAACGAAGTTCAGGATATGCTTCAGAGAATGAACGAGCTGGCAGTTAAGGGTGAGAACGGTACCCTGACCACCACAGACCGCGCTGCTATCCAGGCTGAGATCAGACAGCTGATGAGCGAAGTTGACCGTGTACAGAGCACCACGACCTTCAACGAGATGAACCTTCTGGATGGTTCCTTCATGAAGGGCCTGCAGGTAGGCGCAGAGGCTGGTCAGCACATTGACATCAGCATCAACAACATGAGCATGAACGGTCTGGCTCGTAACATCGACACCAAGCTTTACACGGCAGTTACCTACAACAGCCTGACCAAGAGCGAGGGTGTTAGCTATGTATCTACCACCTACACGGCTACTACGGTAGGTACGCAGAAGGTTATGATCGGTTCTGCAGGTACTCAGACCACGACCACATTCTCTACAATCGGTGCTAGCAACCAGTACAACAAGACAAAGATGACCAGCGCTATCGCTCTGAATCTGGTGACATCCTTCATGTCCTTAAAGTCAGGCGTTGCAGGTTCTGACAAGTCGGTTGCAACCGCTCAGGATTTCAACTCCCTGAACGCATTCATCAAGGGCGCTCTGTCTCTGGTATCTCAGCAGAGATCCGACCTCGGTGCTATCCAGAACAGACTGGAGCACACGATCGCGAACTTGAACAACATCGTAGAGAACACCCAGTCCGCAGAGGCTGCTATCCGCGATACGGATATTGCTACGGAGATGGTTACCTACTCCAACAACAATATCTTACAGCAGGCTGGTACGTCTATGCTGTCTCAGGCAAACCAGAGCAATCAGCTGGCACTGTCCTTACTGGGCTAATCACTGTAAGAAAAGCAACAGCGTTGAACTATCAGAAAGACCCATCCATTCGGATGGGTCTTTTTCCGTGTATAAGCAGAGACGGAAAGCGACAGAGCAAGGCGGCATGCTCGCATGCAAGACTGGCTATGGCAGTTTACGGTGAGCAACGCGAATGAGAGATACGAAGTATCTCGAATCTCTGCTTATATATCGTTCAACCGCTTCAGTGCTTCCACCGCCGGCGCATAGTCGCCGCAGTTTTGGTAGTGTGTACGGGCAATATCCTCCTTGCCGAAAAATTCATAGAGATAGCCCACATAATAAGAAGGGCTGCGTGGATCGATGGAATCTCTGACGGGGGCGCTGATTGCCTTGACAAATTCCGGTAAAGCCCGCAGAGGCTGACCGATCATCATATAGACCAAACCGATCATACACAGATAATCCATGCAGTCATCATAATGTTCATAGTAGGAGAGGAGGCTGACAGCTTCTCCGGGTCTGTCCAGATCAAGCAGACAGTGACCGTAATTATTTACCAGCATTCGGGTATAGTCCGCCTGCGGAGAAGGGTTGCGCTCGATCGCAGCCTGGAAATAGGTGCAGGCACGATCCTTATCACGCATCAGCAGATAGGATTGTGCAGTCTGAAAATAGGGGTAGGGATCATTCGGATTCTTTGCGATCTCTTTCTCCAGAAGAGCCAGGTTGCGTTCCGCCTTTTCCCGCAGTTTTTCCGCGTTACCCAGATAGCCTGCATGATCTATGACGATAGTGGTCTCATAGGAGGTGTAGGGGATATCTGCGATGGGAACGAGTGCTTCATGGATGGTACCTTGAAATTGATAATATCGTCTGTCATAGAGGCGCTCTATCATCACGTCGTAGCATTTCAGCCCGGCGTCGGTCTCAAAATAGTCTAAGCGCTTGACATGGCCTACGCTTTTCGGATGCGCTGTCACTATCGACTGCAGCTGTTCCCAGTCAAACTCGGTGAGGATTTCATCGGTGTCGATGGGAAACAGGAGATCGTTAGAGGCGCATTGTGCGGCAAAATTTCTGGCGGCGGCAAAGTCGTCGATCCAGACAAACTGATAGACATGATCCGTATACTGTTTTGCCAGCTCCACAGAGTTATCAGTAGAGCCGGTGTCAACCACTACGATCTCGAACGGATAGGGCTGTAATGATTCCAGACATTTTTTTAGATTTTCAGCTTCATTTTTCGTGATGATACATACGGAAATGGGTATCATGTAAGGTCCTTTCTTGTTATGTTAACCAAACTGCAATTCTGACAGCTTTTGTTGTGCTAACGGATAGTTTTTCTCCGCCGATTTCCGGTAGAAATCTAAAGCCGCAGGGGCGTTTCCCATGAGTTCGTTGGAATAGCCCATACCGTAGAGTGCCACAGGACTGTAATCTATGCCATCGGAGGAGATGGGCGCCTGTAGGACCTTTACAAACTCCATCACGGCCTTAAGCGGCTGGGGAGGTTCCAGATCCAGATAGAGGCTGCCAATGCTGCTTAAAAAGGCAGGATTGTTTGCATAATCGTCGTAGACAGGCAGATAGAGGGAGAGAGCCTCATCCCCTCTGCCAAGCTGTACGCAGGTATTGATAAAATTATTTGCCATCACGTATACCCATGGATTTTCCGTATCCAGTCCAAGCGCAAAAGCTTTTTTGTAGTACACGTAGGCGTTCTCGTAATCGTCGATCAGGTTGAACGACTGCGCTGCCTGAAAGTAGTGATAGGGGTCGTCCGGATGTTTGGCAATTTCCTGAAAGAGAAGTTCATTATTGCGCTCGGTCTTTCGCCGTCTTTCTTCGGCAGTTCCCGCATAGCCGACGTGATCTGCGACGATGGGTGCGTCGTAGCGTTCATAGTAGGTGCTTCCCGTTTTAATATCGCAGATCTGTTCGTGGATCGGATTTTCATAGTGGTAATAGCGTTTGTGAAACAGGCGTTCCAGCCGGTTGGAGATGCAGATCTGTCCGCCGTCCGATTCGCAGTAATTGTCCAGCTGTATCGTGCCGACGCTGCGGGGATGTTCGTCTATGGCCTGCTCCAGAGCTTTTGGATCAATCTGCGTCAGAAATTCGTCGCAGTCGATGATCAGCACGTAGTTGTGGGAAGCTTTGGAGATGGAAAAGTTTCTGGCGGCGGAGAAGTCGCCGATCCACTCGAAATCATAGAGGTTGTCGGTGTACTTTGCGGCCAGTTCCTTTGTGCGGTCGGTGGAGCCTGTGTCCACGTAGATGATCTCAAAGCCCCGTTTCGCAAGAGGAGCGAGGCATCGCTCAATGTTTTTTTCCTCATTTTTTCCGATGATACAAACTGAGATCGGCGGGAAAACGACCTCATGATCGGAATAGATGTCCTCCTGACCGGAATAAATCTTCGATTCAGGAGAGGAATGGGTCTCCGACTCGGAAGCAGTATTTGTATCAGAATCGTTCGCCTGATTCTGGGAGGGGGCGGGATAATTCTTGGCAGCAGCCTTCTCATAAAAGCTGTTTGCAGCCGGAAGATTTCCCAGAAGTTCGTTGGAATAGCCCATGCCGTAGAGCGCCGCGCCGGAAAGATCTTCCCCCGAGAGGGAAATGGGAGCCTGCAGAACCTTCACGAACTCCATCATAGCCTTCATGGGCTGGGGAGGGGAAAGATTCAGATAGAGGCTGGCCATACAGCACAGAAAGGCCGCATCCTGCGCGTAGATATCATAGACGGGGGTGTACAGGGCCAGAGCCTCCTCTTCGCGGCTTGTCTGAATGCAGGCCGTTATAAAGTTATTCGCCATCACATGAACCCAGAGATTATCCGGATTTAAGGGGAGGGCAAAGGCCTTTTTATAGTATTGGTAAGCATTTTCGTAGTCGTCAATCAGGTTGTAGGATTGTGCTGCCTGAAAATAGAAGTAAGGTTCCGTGGGATTTCGCTCGATCTCTTGAAAGAGAAGGAGATTGTTGCGCTCTGCCTTCTTCCGCTTCTCATCCGCGGTGCCTACATAGCCCATATGATCCACCGTCACGGGCACAGGAAAACGTTCGTAGTCCGTAGCGTCAGTGCGGATATCCGCCACCTGTTCGTGGATCGTGTAGATGTAGTGGTAACGACGCCTGTCAAAGAGCCGATCTATCCTCTCGATGGAGGCGTTTTCTCCTATTTTGTTCCCGATATAGCTGTTCCTGATAATCTGTCCCACACCCTCGGGGTGCGCTTCGATAGCAGTGCATAGGGCATTTAAATCCAAATCCGTCAGATACTCATCGCAGTCCAGAACCAGAACGTAATCGCGAGAGGCCTTTTCCAGAGAAAAATTTCTGGCGGCGGAGAAGTCGTCGACCCAGGTAAAATCGTAGATGTTGTCTGTGTATTTTGCGGCAAGCTCTTTTGTCCGGTCAGTGGAGCCGGTGTCTACGTAAACGATCTCAAAGTCATAGGACGTAAGAGGGGCCAGACATTTATCGATATTCTTTTCTTCATTTTTTCCGATGATACAGACAGATAGGGGAATCATATGGCACTCCTTTTGAGGTTATGTTTGCAATCCGTTCAGTCTTGCCAGAGCTTCTCTTGCGGGGGCGTAGTCTGCTCCACAGTTTTGGTAGTGGGTTCTGGCAATGTCTGTCTTGCCGAAGAGCTCATAAATATAGCCGATGTAATAGGAGGGCTCGCGTCTGTCACCCAGATCGCTTTCCGGGGCCGTCAGTGCGTCCACAAATTCCGTCAAGGCCTTTAACGGCTGGTTTAAATGCAGATAGAGCAGACCGGTCAGACAAAGATAATCCATATTGTTGCGGTAATACTCATGGTAGGAAAGCAGAAAATCGGCTTCGCTTGCCCGACCCTGTTCCAGAAGCAAATGTCCATAGTTGTAGAGCAGGATGTGGGTGTAGTCCGCATGGGGGTCAGGATTGTGTTCCATGGCGTTCTGAAAATAGAGCAGGGCATTTTCCTGATCGCGCATCAGCATATAGCTCTGGCCCACCTGAAAATAGAGATAGGGATTTTCGGGATTACGTTCCAATTCCGACAGAAGCAGCTCCATGTCTCGCAATGCCTTTTTCTGAAGTGCGTCGCCGTCACCGAGATAGCCGACATGATCCAGCGTGACGGGAGCAGTGTAGGAGCGGTAGGGTGCATTGCTCAGAGGAATCAGTGTTTCGTGGATCGGCATATCGTAGCGGTAATACCTGCGGTGGTAGATTCTGTCGATCGCGCAGATCTGACAGCGCTTCTCTCCGTCCGTCTCAAAATAGTCCATTCGTTTGATGCTGCCAACAGACTTGGGATTTTGGTCAATCTGCTTTTGCAGTTCTTCCCAGTCAAGCTCCGTGACAAACTCGTCGGTATCGACAGGAAAGATGATATTATGGGAGGCGCGTTCGGCTGCAAAGTTTCTGGCGGCTGAAAAATCATTGATCCACGTAAAATCATATACCTTTTCTGTATATCTGCGGGCAACTTCTCTGGAGTCATCCGTAGAGCCGGTGTCAACAACCACGATCTCAAAGGGGTAGGCATGCAGCGCAGACAGACACCTCTCCAGATTTTCGGCCTCATTTTTTGTTATGATGCAGGCGGATATGGGGATCACGTAGGTTTCATCTCCTTCACTTTTTCCACAGCGGGCGCAAATCCTAATTCCGCTGCACGTTCATAGAAAGTGAGCGCAGTATCGGGGTTTCTCATCATCTCGTTGACCAGTCCGATGTTGTAGTAGGGGATGAAGGTATTTGCACCCTCCTCTCTCGCGGTCTGGCATTGCAGGGCCTTTAGATATTCCGCCATGGCGTTTAAGGGTTTTGGCGGATGAAGGTTCAGATAGGCGTTGCCCATGCTGCAGTAAAAGTTGGCGTCGTTTGCAAAATGCGCGTAAATCGGCTCAAAAAAGCGCACGGCCTCCCTGGAGCGGCCCGTGTGGTTCAGGGCGTTCAGATAAGCGGTAGCCATGATCTGCACCCAGGGCTCATAGGGATTTAAGGGCAGTGCAAAGGATTTTTTATAATTCATATAAGCATTTTCATAATCCCGAATGGCGTTGTAGGATTGCCCGATCTGAAAGTAGAGATAGGGATCCTCAGGCTTTTTTTTCAATTCCCGAAATAACAGCTCATTGTTGCGCTCAGCCTTTTTCCGCATGGTCTCTTTGTCGCTGTAGCCTGCGTGATCCACCGTCAGGGGAAGATCATAGCGCTCATAGAGGGAACTGTCGTCTTTAAGCGCCACGACCTGTTCGTGGATGATGCCGGTGTAGTGGAAGCGCTTTTTTGAGAAGAGGCGCTCCACCCGGTCCGGATAGTTAGTCGGTGTGCCGTTTGCCTCAAAGTAGTTGTTGCGAAGCAGGCGGCCTACGCCTTCTCCATGCGTCTGTGCAATATCATATAATGCGGTCTCATCAAGTTCCGTCAGATACTCGTCGCAATCCAGAAAGAGAACCATGTTGTGGGAAGCTTTTTCCATGGCAAAGTTTCTGGCGGCGGAAAAGTCGTCGATCCAGGCAAAATCGTATATGGCAGCTCCGTGCTTGGCGGCAAGTTCCTTTGTTCTGTCCTCGGAGCCCGTGTCCACGTAGACGATCTCAAACGGGTATGAGGCAAGCGGGACGAGACAGTTTTCAATGTGCTGTTCCTCGTTTTTTCCGATGATACAGACCGAAATCGGGATCATAA
This sequence comes from Lachnospiraceae bacterium, assembly GCA_029067085.1. Classification (GTDB taxonomy): domain Bacteria; phylum Bacillota; class Clostridia; order Lachnospirales; family Lachnospiraceae; genus UBA3282. The sequence continues at coordinate 51,427 of JAIEFE010000016.1, forward strand.
GAATGTACTCCTTTATAGAGATGTGTATCGCGTCCGGCTTATCAGGTGTGACGCGGGTTACAGGAAGCATTCACAGGGTGGCATTTCAGGTGTTTCCGGCTTTTCAGGTATGATGCAGATTCAGCAGCCGCTCTTTTGCAGGAGCAAAATCGCCGCACTGTGCATAGAGGGCGGCGGCGGAGGCGGGATCGCCCAAAAGTTCAAGGATGCGGCCGCACTGGTATGCCGGCAGAAAGCTGTTAGTGCCGTTTTGCCTGCCGGGAGGCATCTGTGAGACCTTCTGATACTGCGCGAGCGCTTCCTCGTACATGCCGTTGTCCTTGTAGATATTGCCCATCAGATATACAAAGTCTGTCACCTGTGAAAATTCGTCGTAAATGCCCTCAAAGCCCAGAGCGGTTTCGGCCTGTTTCGTCTGCAGCAATGCGTTGCCGTAGGAGACCACCATCGCCTGTACATAGGCGAGCTCGGGATCTAAGTCAAAAGTCAGGCCTTTGTCATAGTATCCGCAGGCCCGCTCATAGTCGCTAAGAATTTCGCAGCTCTTGCCAAGCTGATAGTAGAGGTAGGGATTTTCGGGGTCAGCCTCGGCCTGTTTTTGAAGCAGCGTAAAGTTCCGCCTGTATTTGGCTTCGCGTTCCTCATCCGTCATATCGTAGCCGGTGTGGAGGAGGGTGGTGTTTAACAGGAGGCTGTCGATCTCATGGCCTCTGACGGGCGTGAGCTGCTCGTGGATAATACCGGTATAGCGGTAGAGACGCCTGTCAAAAAAACGCTCGGTATAATCTGTATTGTTGAGCGTGAGCACACCGTTTTCCGTCACAAGGTTTTCTCTGGAGACGCTGCCCACCTTGTCCGCAAGATGCTTGCGGAAGTAGTTGAGTTCTTCCACATCGATGCTCTTTACGGTTTCGTCGCAGTCGATCATAAAGATCCAGTTGTTAGAGGCTTCCCGAAGGGAGAAGTTTCTGGCAGCGGAAAAGTCGTCACACCAGGCAAAATCCAGCACCTTATCCGCATAGTCTGCTGCAATCTCTTTTGTGCGGTCGGTGGAACCCGTGTCCACCACCACGATCTCGAAGCCATAGGGCTTTATGGAGGAGAGGCAATTCTCGATCCGGGCTTCCTCATTTTTAGCGATGATGCAGACAGATATGGGATGCATGGAAGACTCCTTCTCTCACTTCTGCAAATGTCAGTGAATCTATGATGATACCTATTATATCATATCTCGGATGCCAATATGGTGAAAATATTTATGAAAGAATTGCAACGCAATTCTTTGGTCGCAGGATGCTGATCCTGCGACGATTGTATCATATCTCAGACGCCGATGT
>JAIEFE010000016.1:52863-202664 GCA_029067085.1 Lachnospiraceae bacterium
TGAAACATTTAAGAAAGAATTGCAACGCAATTCTTTGGTCGCAGGATGCTGATCCTGCGACGATTGTATCATATCTCAGACGCCGATGTAGTGAAACATTTAAGAAAGAATTGCAACGCAATTCTTTGGTCGCAGGATGCTGATCCTGCGACGATTGTATCATATCTCGGATGCCGCAGCAAATGACCTGACAGTAGTCCGGCAGACTTTGCCGACAGCACACCGAAAGACGATTTCCATTTTTATAGAGCGGAGAGCATCTCCCGGACACGATCGCGGTAAGTGTGCGCGGCTGCCACCTTATCATGGCCGCTTTTTGCGATGGCCTGTCTTTCCTCTTCGTGCGCCAGATAATAGTCAATTTTCTGCAGGAGGTCATGCTGGTCCTCGTAGTATTCAAAGTCTACCCCTGGGGTAAAGTTTTCCAAGAAATCCTCCTGATAATTGCTTAATAGAAAACCGCCGCTCCCCATGATGTCGAAGGCGCGAAGCGGGATGCCGCTCTTAATGCTGCGCAGGGAAATGTTTAGGTTGATGCGGCTCTTTTGGAAGACTAGCGGCATTTCAGAGTAATAGTCCACAGTGCCGTGGTTTCGCAGATTCGGCAGGGTAAAAGCCGGATCTAAGGTAAAGAGATCCAGAGGATGCTTTTTCGTGATGGCAGTGAGCAGACGGAGCCGCTCCAATCCCGTGAGTTTGCGGTTGATCACATACTGGGCATAGAGATACTCTCTGGTTTCAACGCCGTCCGGATTGGGGTCCATGGGAAGTGCCTGATATAACTCTTCCATAATAGGAGACAATGACTCCTGAATAAAGTTATATCCCTGTATGCACATCTGGGCATTCATCAGTCCTTCCAGATAGCCTTTTGCATAGTCGGAAAGGGTTTCCATACGGTCAAAGAAATTGTGGGACTCGGTGTAGAGGGAGCCCACAAAAGAGATGTCGTAGTCGAGGGCGCCTGCATCGAGAGCATCCAATCTTTCCGTGTTTGCTGCCATAGGCAGATAATGCACCGTTTTTATGCCCGCCGCTTGAAATTCATGGCACAGCGCCCGGTCAAAGACATGGATGTGATTGCAGGGGTTGACGGCCGTGTAGGAGTAGAGCATTACATAAGGGCTGTCGTAGATCCAGGAGAGGTAGGGAAGACCTTCCCTCTTACAGACATTTGACACAAGCGGGAAATAATTAAAGGAAAAGACGGCGTCAGGGACAGTCTCGCGGAGTCTGGCCGTGAGAGCGGCCTCTATTTCCGCGTCCCGTCGCGCGTCCTTGTTGGAAAAAGGAAAACAGACGATGCTGTGCCCTTCCTTATTAAATGCGTCTTTGATGTCGGCGTTGCCGAAGCTTGCCCATTCGATAAACAGGATTTTCATGGAAGTAATTGTATCATAAAATTGTCTGCCTTTTCAATCAAAGCTGTGTTATAATAGTAAAAACTTTTTGTTGTTATACTACAATATGCTATATTGTAAAGCTGGAAGAATATGAGGTCGGATGAAAGGAGTACTGTTTTATGGGATTGTCAGAGGAAGTGGGTGTGTATTTAGAAGCATTAGATGCCGGTGATATGGTTTTAAATGCAGCTCAGGTTGCGGAAACAGACCCGGAGAATCATCAGTTAAAGGACCAGATCATTGCTGCGGCTTTCGAAGTGATACAAATGTTTCCTGAAAAGAAAATACAGTGGAATACAATATTAGAAATGTTTCTGGCAAAAGAGAATGATTTTCTGTCCACAATAATCGAATGGTTCAGTCAGATACATAAGGAGGGAACGGACAGAATTTTATCTTTATTAGAAAAAAATGAGGAATTGCCTGGGGAAATGGCGCTGCGTATTGATGGACACATCAGCAGGCATCCTATGGACAATGATAGTAAAGCTTCTTATTTATTACAGCTTTCCCAGCGTTGTGCGGCAACTTTGCCGGAGCAGTCATATTATTGGACATTGGAAGCATTTCGTCTTCAGCCACCGGACGCACCCGGACCCAACGGGCCTTATACTTTGCAACTGCGAAATGTTTCAGAACAACATGTATTTGATCATTGTCCGATCTGCGATGGTGTGGGAAAACCGCATTTCAGGGCGCTTACATATAGGTATATCAGTTATGAGCAAATTTGCGAACCGGTGAAACTTTGGATGAAATGTGAATCTTGCGGTAATTTATACACTTATCATTTTCCGAAACCATTTTTGGAGAGTGGAAAATCGGTACGTAAGATTATTCCACAGGCCAACAGTAATAATACAAGAATTGTTGATTTAACTAATTTGCATATTTGGGGAGAGATTTTATCTTCCTTAAGCAGTATGACTTCCGGGAAATCTGTTTTAGAGATAGGAATTGGAAATGGGGAATGCAGTGCAGCCGCCTTAGAGCTTGGATACCAAATTGAGAGTGTTGAAATTGTAGAAGAAAAAGCGCAAACAATTGCAAATCTGTTGGAAATGGATATATGGTGTTGTGATTTCCTTTGCTTTGATACGGAGCGGCGATATTCCATGATTATTATGGGGGATGTGATAGAGCATGTTTTTAGTCCGGAAGCGGCGCTGCGGAAGGTATATGAATTACTTGAGGAGGATGGCGTGCTGTGGCTTTCGACTCCTAATTATGAAAGTGCTTTTTCGCGATTTGCAAAGTTTACAGACACTATGTGGAGCGTTCCATGGCACATTACCTATTTCAGTTATAATGGAATGAAGACACTTGCGGAAAAATGTGGTTTCGAAATAAAAAAATATACGATAAGCTGCCGTTATAAAGGGTCGATGGAACTGATCCTGAAAAAAAGGAGTTGACAGCTACCAAAATAAGGTGTATTATCAATTCATATTAAACCTACTAGATAAGTAGGAAATAAAAACCGGTTCAGAGAATAAAACGAATCAGGACAAAAAGGGAGGAATCTATCATGGCAAATATCAAAAAGAGTGCAACGGAGCTGATCGGGCATACACCCCTTCTGGAGGTAGTTAACTACGAGAACAACAACGGCATCACGGACGCAACGATTCTGGTGAAGCTGGAATACCTGAATCCGGCGGGTTCGGTGAAGGACCGTATCGCTTTGAACATGATCGAAGTGGCGGAGCGGGAAGGAAAGCTGAAACCCGGCGGCACGATTATTGAGCCGACCAGCGGCAATACGGGAATCGGCCTGGCGGCAGTGGCGGCAGCCAAGGGTTATCAGGCGATACTGACACTGCCTGAGACCATGAGTGTGGAGCGTCGCAAGCTCTTACAGGCTTATGGTGCGAAACTTGTGCTGACGGAGGGCGCGAAAGGTATGAAAGGCGCGATCGCCAAGGCTGAGGAGCTGCAGGCGGAGACTCCCGGTTCCATCATTCTGGGGCAGTTTGAAAATCCGGCAAACCCTGCGATCCACAGGGCGACTACCGGCCCGGAGATCTGGGAGGACACGGACGGTAAAGTGGACATTTTCGTGGCAGGCGTGGGCACCGGCGGCACCGTGACGGGCGTCGGATCCTACTTAAAAGAGAAGAATCCTGCCGTGAAGGTAGTAGCGGTGGAGCCCGAGAGCAGTCCGGTATTGTCTGGCGGTCAGCCCGGTGCGCACAAGATTCAGGGAATCGGCGCCGGTTTTGTACCGGAAGTCTTGGATACTGGCGTTTACGACGAGATCATAAAGGTGACGAATGAGGATGCTTTCACGGCAGGCAGAGCGATCGCCGTGCAGGAGGGCGTGCTGGTGGGCATCTCCTCGGGAGCGGCGCTCCATGCGGCGGCAGAACTTGCAAAGCGGCCTGAGAATAAAGGAAAGGTCATTGTGGCGCTGCTGCCTGACTCCGGTGACAGATATCTGTCTACACCGCTGTTCTCCGCAGAATAGCAAACCTTGACAATTCGCGGGATTCATACTATAGTGAGCAGGGATGAAAACCGGGAGGAACGAGATGGCGGAGATAATAGAAGTACAGGGCTTGGGCAAAACCTTTGAGACCGATGAGGGCAGGGTGGAAGCGCTGCAGGATATCAACCTCTCTATTGAGGCGGGTGATATCTACGGAATCATCGGAATGTCCGGAGCCGGAAAGAGCACGCTGGTGCGCTGCCTGAACTTTCTGGAGCGGCCGACAGCCGGCACAGTGCGCATTGAGGGAAAAGATCTGGGCTCACTGTCCGAGGCGGAGCTTCGGAAGATGCGCAGGGAGATTTCCATGATCTTCCAGCACTTCAATCTGCTGATGCAGAAGAATGTGATCGATAATATCTGCTTCCCTCTGGTAATCGGGGGCATGAAGAAAAAGGATGCAAGAAAGAGGGCAAAGGAGCTTTTGGAGATCGTTGAGCTGTCGGAGAAGGCTTCGGCCTATCCGTCACAGCTCTCCGGCGGACAGAAGCAGCGGGTGGCAATCGCGAGAGCGCTGGCTGCCAACCCGAAGATCCTGTTGTGCGATGAAGCGACGAGCGCACTGGATCCCAGAACCACGCAGTCCATTTTACAGCTCTTAAAGGAGATCAATAAACAATACGGCATCACCATTGTGATCATCACGCATGAGATGTCTGTGGTCAGGGAGATCTGTTCCCACGTAGCCATTATCGGCGAGGGTCATCTGGTCGAGCAGGGGCGCGTTTCCGATATCTTTGCCCACCCGAAAACACCGGAGGCGAAAGAGCTGATCTTAAAGGGCGGCGGCACGGAACGCCGCACGCTGGAAGACCGTCAGAGAGAAATGATGAAGGGAAAGAGCTGTATCCGCATCGTTTTCTCCGTAAACTCTTCCTTTGAGCCGGTCATAGCGAACATGATATTAAGGTTCGGACAGCCCATCAACATTCTGCGGGCAGACACCAGAAATGTGGAGGGCATCGCCAGAGGCGAGATGATCTTGAGCCTTCCCGACGACTCCGGCATACAGGAAGAGATGAAGGCCTATCTGACAGAGAGAGGTCTGGCAGTGGAGGAGGTGAACGGCTATGTGGACTAGCGATCTGACATGGATGATGGCGGAGGGCGTGCGGGACACCTTGCTTATGACACTGCTGTCAACATTTTTCGGTTACCTGATCGGTCTGCCGCTGGGCATTGTTCTCGCGGTGACGGACAGGACGGGAATCAGGCCGAATGCGGCCGTCTACAAAGCGCTTGATGTGACTGCAAACATCCTCAGAAGCATCCCTTTCCTGATCTTACTGATTCTGGTCATGCCTCTCACGAGGCTGATCGTGGGAAAGACGACGGGTTCGATCGCGACGATCGTTCCCCTGACCATCGCGGCGGCGCCTTTTATCGGGCGAATGATCGAATCCTCCTTGAAGGAGGTGGATCAGGGCGTGGTGGAGGCGGCGCAGAGTATGGGCGCGGGCACTTTTACAATTATATGGAAGGTTCTTCTGGTGGAGGCGAGGACGTCCATTCTGGTGGGCGTGACCATCGCCATCGGCACCATCCTCGGCTACTCTGCGATGGCGGGTGTAGTGGGCGGCGGCGGCCTGGGCGACATCGCCATGCGCTACGGCTATTACCGCTATGAGACGCTTATCATGATCGTCTCGGTGGTGCTTTTAGTGATCTTGGTACAGATTTTCCAGACGCTGGGAATGCGGCTGTCTGCGAAGCTGGATAAAAGAAAATAAACAAAAAGGATGAGCGATTAAAAGATCACGCTGATGCGATGATTTTTAATAATGAGGAGGATAAGATTATGAAAAAGAAAGTAGTAGTAACGATTGTAACAGCGGCTCTGGCGCTTGCAGCGCTCACAGGCTGCGGTGACAAAAAAGACGACAAAACGATTAAGATCGCAGCTTCCGCAACACCCCACGCGGAGATTCTGGAACAGGTAAAGCCCATCCTTGAGGAGCAGGGCTACACTTTGGACATTACGGTCTTTAACGACTATGTACAGCCCAATCAGGTGGTGGAGAGCGGCGAGTACGACGCAAACTATTTCCAGCACATCCCCTATCTGGATTCCTTCAATGACGAGCAGGGAACACATCTTGTCAATGCGGGAGGCATCCACTATGAGCCTTTCGGCATCTATCCCGGCACGAAGGCGAGCCTTGGCGATATCGCCGAGGGAGACACCATTGCGGTCCCCAACGATACCACCAACGAGGCGAGAGCGCTCTTGCTTTTACAGGACAACGGTATTCTGACCCTGAAGGATGGTGTAGGTTTGACGGCGACAGTGCGCGATATTGTGGATAACCCTTACAACGTAGACATTCAGGAGCTGGAGGCGGCGCAGGTACCCCGCGTGAAGGACGAGGTGGCCTTTATGGTCTTAAACGGCAACTACGCGATGGAAGCAGGCTTCTCCGTGGCGAAAGATGCGGTGGCCTTTGAGCAGTCCGATTCCGAAGCGGCAAAGACATACGTGAACGTAATTGCCGTGAAGGAGGGTAATGAGAACAAAGCGGCCATCAAAGCACTGGTGGACGCACTCAAATCCGACGCCATTAAAGAGTATATCAATAATACCTACGACGGCGGCGTGATTCCGTTTGAATAGAGTATGTCCCTACAATTTTACTTCGGCGCCTCGGGCGCGGGAAAAAGCAAAAAACTGCACGACTACATCATAGAAGAGTCTTTAAAGCATCCGCAGAAAAATTATCTGCTGATCGTACCGGACCAGTTCACCATGCAGACCCAGATGGATCTGGTGGTGGAGCATCCGAGACATGCGATCATGAATGTGGATGTGCTGAGCTTCGGAAGATTGACCCATCGAGTCATTGAAGAAGTGGGCGGAGAGGAGCTTCCTGTTTTAGACGACACGGGAAAGAGTCTGGTGCTTCGCAAGGTAGCGCAGGAGAAACGGGAAGAACTTTCGCTGATCGGCAGTCATTTACACAAGATCGGCTATATCCATGAGGTGAAGTCCGCCCTTTCCGAATTTATGCAGTACGGCGTGGGGGAGAAGGAGCTGGATATTCTGCTCTCCTACGCGAAAGGACGAGGGGCGCTCTATCATAAGCTGAAGGACTTAAAGCTTCTATATCAGGCTTTTTCGGACTATAAGAGGGGAAAGTTTATCACCACGGAGGAGACCCTCGACAGACTGCGGACCGCTCTGCCTAAGTCTCAGATCGTGAGAAATTCTGTGATTGCTTTCGATGGTTTTACGGGCTTTACGCCGATTCAAAACCGTGTTATTCAGGACCTGCTCGGATTAACCGAGCGGGTCATTGTCACGCTTACGATTGATGAGAGAGAAGATCCCTATCGCATGGAGGGGGAGCAGAAGCTTTTTTATCTGACGCAGAAGACGGTGGCGGTCCTGCGGAAACTGGCGCAGGAGATTGACGTTTCAGAGGAGCAGGCCGTCTGGTGCAGAGAGAAAAAGGAAGGACGGCTTGCACGGTTTGCCATGAACCCGGAGCTTGCGCATCTGGAGAGAAATCTCTTCCGCTACCCTGCGCAGGTCTACGAGGGGGCAGTGGAGAGAATCCACCTTTTCGAGGCCTCCTCCCCCGCGGAGGAACTCAGGCAGACCTGTATCGCGATCAGAAAACTGCTCTTTTCGTCGGATACCCTGTGTTATCGTGATATTGCCGTGGTCACGGGCAATATGGAGGTGTACGGCAAGGAGGCGAAGGAGGTATTTGCCCGTTTCGACATGCCGATCTATCTGGATCGGACGACGGGAATTTTGGGAAACCCCTTTGCATCCTATCTGCGGAGCGCCCTGCAGATCATCCTGCAGGATTTCAGTTTCGAGGCGGTGTTTCATTATCTGCGCACGGGACTTGCGGGATTTGAGAAAGAGGAGACAGACCGGCTGGAAAACTATGTCCGCCGTTTTGGGATCAGAGGAAAAAAGAAGTGGAGCGAGGCCTTTGTCTACAGGGAAGAGAATCCTGAGGGCGAGGAGGCTTCGCTTTTTGCGCTCGCAGAGTACAATGTCCTGCGGGAGCGTCTCATGGAACAGATGGCGCCTTTCCTTGTGCCGATGAGGACGGCCGGGGAGATGGTGCGGGCCCTCTATCAGTTTATGACGGCGGCGCAGGTGCAGCAAAAGCTTGCGGATTATGAGGCTATGTTCAAACGGCAGGGCGATGCGGCGCGCGCGAAGGAGTATGGCCAGATCTATCCGCGGGTGATCGACCTTTTAGACCAGATAGACGGGCTCCTCGCGGGGGAGGAGATGACCTTTCAGGAGTTCGCGGATATTTTGGATTCCGGCCTTGCGGAGATCACGGTGGGTACGATTCCCCAGAATGTGGACCGCATTCTGGTGGGAGATATCGAGAGAACAAGATTAAAACAGGTGAAGGTTCTCTTTTTTCTGGGAGTTAACGACGGCAATATCCCCAAGGGAAGCGGCGGCGGGATCATCTCGGATCTCGACAGGGAGTTTCTGCGGGAGGCGCAGATAGAGCTGGCTCCTACACCCAGACAGCAGATGTACATTCAACGGCTCTATCTCTACCTGAATATGACGAAGCCTTCGCAGGATCTCTATCTCTCCTACGCCAGAGTGGGGGAGGACGGAAGAACACTGCGCCCGGCCTATCTGGTGGAACTGTTGCGCGGTCTGTTTCCGGCGCTTTCGACCGAAAGGCCGGAGAGCGGAGGGACGGCGGAGCAGCTTGTGAGCGGTGCGGACGGCGTGGGCTTTTTGGCGGACGGACTGCGGGAGTATGCGGCCGGGCGGCTTCCGGAGACGGAACAGGAGATGTTTTATACTTTCTATCGCTGCTACCTGCAGGATGGTGCGTACAGAGAAGAGATAGAGAGGCTGACGGAAGCAGCCTTTGCGCGTTATGAGGATACGCCGCTTACCCGATCGGTCAGTGCGGCGCTCTACGGGGCGTCTCTTCTGGGAAGCGTGAGCCGTCTGGAAAAGTATGCTGCCTGCGCCTACGCCCATTTTCTACAGTATGGGCTGAGACTGCGGGAACGGGGAGAGTACGGCTTTGAGGCGGTTGACATGGGAAATCTCTTTCATCAGGCACTCGAGGTGTTTGGGGAGAGACTGGCGGCGCACGGTTATACCTGGCTTGACTTTCCGCAGGAGGAGAGCGGGGTGCTGGTGGCCGAGGCGCTTGCCGCCTGCGCGGCTGTCTACGGGGATACCGTTCTCTACAGCAGCGAGCGGAATAAGCGGCTTCTTGACAGGATGGAACGGATCTTAAAACGTACCGTGCGCACGCTCCGGACACAACTTATGAGAGGGAGCTTTCTGCCGGAGGCCTTTGAGGTGTCCTTTGATTCGCTGGAGGAGCTGGATGCCTTAAACATAGCGCTGACGGAGAAGGAGAAGCTTCGTCTGCGGGGCAGGATCGACCGGGTGGATCTGTGCGAGAAGGACGACAAGGTTTACGTGAAGGTCATTGATTACAAATCCGGCGAGCGGCGCTTTGATCTGGCGGCTCTCTACCATGGCTTGCAGCTGCAGCTTGTGGTCTACATGAATGCGGCGGTGGAGCTCGCGGAGAAGAAGTATCCGGGTAGGGAGGTACACCCCGCGGCTATGCTCTACTATCATGTGGCGGACCCAATAGTGGAGGCGGAGGATGATCTGACGCCCGAGGAGATCAATGAGAGGATCTTGCGGGAACTTAAGATGACCGGAGTGGTCAATAAAAGTGACGAGGCTGTCAGTTTGCTGGATGCCGAGTTTACGGAAAAGTCCGATATTCTCCCGCTGGAACGGAAAAAGGATGGAAGTTTCTCCGCTGCCTCCGGCGTTATGGATGAGGCGGACATGCAGATGATTTCTAATTATGTAAATCAGAAAATCCGAAAGCTGGGCAGGGAGATCCTTGACGGGACCATATCGGTCAATCCCTGCGAATTCGGCAGCGACAAGGCTTGTACCTACTGCGCCTACAAGAGCGTCTGCGGGTTTGAAGCCGGCACGGCGGCGCAGTACGGCTATCAGCCGCGGAAGCTTTCCAAAATGGGAACGGCGGAGGCATTGGAGCGGATCCGGGAAGAGATGGAGGCATAGGATGGGTGTCACATTTACCGAGACACAACAGAGAGTGATCGATGCGCGGGGAAAGAATCTCCTCGTCTCGGCGGCGGCCGGCTCCGGCAAGACGGCGGTGCTGGTGGAGCGGATCGTAAAGCTGGCGTGCGACGGGGAAGATCCCGTGGATATCGACAGGCTTCTGGTGGTGACTTTCACCAACGCGGCGGCCGCTCAAATGCGGGAACGGATCAGCCGTGCCTTGCAGGAACGCCTTTCCAGAGATCCGGCGAACGAGCATTTACAGCGTCAGACGACTCTGCTTTATAATGCTCAGATCACTACAATAGACAGCTTCTGCCTCTTTGTGCTGCGGAATCAGTTTCACACCATCGGTCTGGATCCCGGTTTTCGAATCGCTGAGGAGGGAGAAATGCGGCTTCTGCGCGGAGACGTACTGGCCCGTGTGCTGGAGGAAGCCTACGGGAAAGGAGATCCCGCTTTTCTGCATGCGATGGAGTACTTCAGCACGGGGAACCGTGATCTGGCCGTGGAGGCTGAGGTTATGACGCTCTATGACTTTGCTATGAGCACGCCCTTTCCCGAGCGGTGGATCATCGAGAGAAAAGGAGACTATCGCACGGGTGTATTGCCTACGGATGAGTCTGCGGGAGTGGACGGCAAGGATGCAGCACAGATGCTCCCGTCAGGAGATTTGTTGTCCCTGCCGTGGATGGAGACCCTGTTGGAGCATGTGCGCCTGATGCTCGCCGGCTGCGCGGAGAAGCTGCGGGCAGCGGTGAAACTCAGCGAGGAGCCGGACGGGCCCTACCCATATGGTGAGCTGTTGGAGCGGGAACTGGAGATGGTGGAGCACTTGGTTGACTTATGCGGTCAACCAAACGGAGCAGAACAGCTGCCGGATGGCGGTGCACAGAACGGTGATGGGAAAAACGGCGCCGGGCAGATCCGCAGCTACGACGATCTCTGCGCGGCATTCGCCGGAGTGCGCTTCGATCGCCTTCCCTCGAAAAAGGATGATACGATTTCCGCCGCGAAACGTGAGACGGCAAAAAATCTGCGCAGCAGCGTGAAGGACACCCTCTCGGAGATACGCGCCGCCTTCTTTGCAGGGAGCGAGGAGCAGGTGTGCAGGCAGATGGAAGCCTGCGGGCAGGCGTTGAATGCGCTTTTGGATCTGACGCTCTCTTTCAAGGAAGCTTTTGACAGGGCAAAACGCGAGAAGAATGTGCTGGACTTTGATGATATCGAGCATTTTGCCCTGCAGGTGCTTCTGCGGGAGGAGGAGGACGGGTATGCGCCCACGGAGACGGCCCTCGCCTACCGCGACTGCTATCACGAGATTCTGATCGATGAGTATCAGGACAGCAATCTGGTGCAGGAGTATCTGCTCTCCGCGATCAGCGGCGAGACCGAAGGCCGCTACAACCGGTTTATGGTGGGGGATGTGAAGCAGAGCATATACAAATTCCGCCTGGCAAGACCCGAGCTCTTTCTGGAAAAGTACGAAGCGTATGGAAAAGAAGGAGAAAGGGCGCTGCGGATCGACCTGCATCAGAATTTCAGGAGCAGGACAGAGGTACTTTTGAGCGTCAACGCGCTGTTTTACCGCCTGATGGGAAGAGCGCTTGGCGGCATTGTCTACGATGAGCAGGCCGCGCTGCACCCCGGAGCGGACTACCCGGCTGCAGGGCCGGACGAATCCCCGGGGGATACTGCTTTTGAGTCAGATGCGCATTCTCCCTATTGCACGGAACTTCTCCTCGTGCGGGAGGGGGACGGGCCGGAGGAACTTACCGCAAGGGAGCAGGAGGCATACGCGGTGGCGGTGAAGATCAAAGAGATCCTGCGAAACCTCAAGCTGACGGATCGTGAGACGGAGACGCTTCGCCCTGCCTCTTTCCGCGACATTGTGATTCTGCTGCGCACCCTCTCGGGCTGGGATGAAGTGTTTAAGCGGGTGCTGGAGGAGGAAGGGATTCCCGTACACGTGACTTCACGCACAGGGTATTTTGCGGCGGGGGAAGTACAGGAGCTGCTCCACTTCCTGCGGGTGCTGGATAACCCTTTGCAGGACATTCCCCTCTATGGCGTGCTGCACGCTTATCTGGGAGGTTTTTCCGAGGAGGAGATCGCGCGGGTGAGGGCGGCTTACCCGAAGAAGCGGTATCTCTACGATGCGCTGAAGGCCTGTGCAGCACATGAGGCGACTGAAATAGACAACGAAGAGACCGCAGACGGAAATGCAAAGGCGGCCAACGGAGAGCCGGACGAGCCCCTGCGGGAAAAAATCGCCGCCTTTCTGGAAAAGATCGCACGTTACCGTGCGCTGGCGGTCTACACTTCCGTCCACGAGCTTCTGCAGACCATCCTGCGGGAGAGCGGCTATCCGGCCTACGTGGCGGCACGCCCCGAAGGCAGCAGGAAACGCGCCAATGTGGAGATGCTTTTGGTGAAAGCGGCGGACTATGAGAAGACAGGGAGTTTCGGCCTCTATCAGTTTCTGCGCTACATGGAGCAGCTGGAAAAATACGAGGTGGATTACGGCGAGGCCGCCATGCAGGATGAGAATGCGGATGTGGTGCGCATTATGAGTGTGCACAAGAGCAAAGGATTGGAGTTTCCAGTCTGTTTCGTCTCAGGGCTGTCCAGACGCTTCCGGGCGAAGGAGGGGGATGGGTCGGTTCTCGCGGATGTGGATGCAGGACTCGGCGTGGACTATGTAGATCCCGTGCTTCGCGTCCGGGGGAAGAGTCTGCGGAAAAATGCCGTCGCCGTGAAGCGCAGATGCGACAATCTGGCGGAGGAGCTGCGCATTCTTTATGTGGCTATGACGAGGGCGGGAGAAAAGCTGATCCTGACCGGCGGCGTTAAGGATCCGGAAAAGACGGCCATCTCCCTGCTTCCTCTGCGCAGACGGAAAGAGAAACTCCTCCCTTATGATGTCCTGTATGGTACGGGCAGCCTGCTGTCTTTTGTACTCGGTGCTCTCTCCGGCAGCAGCTGTCTGGATGGCTTTTATGAAGCCTGCGGCGTGGAGACGGATCGGAGCGCTTCTGAGTACGGGGAGGATATGGGCTTTTCGGTGAAATTGACCGAATGGGATGACATGGTTGAGGAGAAGCTCAGAGAAACTTTGCAGGGGGAGGATGCGAAAAGAAAGCTTCTTGCCCGGCCTCAGACAGATGAAAAATTAATGACAGAACTGTCATATCGTTTTTCTTACCGTTATCCGCATGAGAGCTTAAAGGATCTCTATACAAAGACTACCGTATCGGAGTTAAAAAAGGCGGGAATGCAGGAAGAGACGGACTTTTCATCCCATCTCTTTGAGGAGAGCCCCGTGATTCCCTATCTGCCGAAATTCATAGAAAATGACGAGCGTGTCACCGGTTCCATGCGCGGAAGCGCCTTTCACAAGGTGATGGAACTCTTTGATTTTAAAAAATTGACCGGTGAGATCAATAGAAATCCTGACGCGGCCCGTGCACTTCTGCTGGAACAGTTGGAGGCAATGCGGCGGGACGGGAGGCTGTCGGAGGCCTACTATGAAGTGGTGTCTGTTCCGAAGCTGACAGCCTTCCTGACCGGCCGGGCGGCCGGGCGTATGGCGGAGGCAGCCCGTGCGGGAAAACTCTACAAGGAGCAGCCCTTTGTGCTGGGACTTCCCGCGAATCGCTTAAAACCGGATTTTCCGCCGGAGGAGACCGTGCTGATCCAGGGTATCATCGATGTCTTTTTCGAGGAGGAGGACGGCTTTGTGGTCCTGGACTACAAGACGGACGCCGTGGATACGCCCGAGGAACTGCTGAAACGCTATCAGGTGCAGCTCGCCTACTATAGTGAGGCGCTTGAACAGATTTCAGGCTGTGAGCCGGGCGCGGGGCGAAAGCCCGTGAAGGAGCGTATCATCTATTCCTTTAAACTGGGGCAGGAGATTGCCGTGATTCCGCCGCAGGCAGGTCCTGTATCGATCCTTCTTTGAACGGATTCGGAAAATCCACAGGCAAAAACATGGACAAAATAAGTGAAAAGGATATAGATAAAACCATCACTTCGTGGTATGATAGATTTATATGGAAGAGTGCAAAGCTCTGTGAAAAGGAGAAAAGCGATGAGATTAGTGACGAGATCTGATTTTGACGGACTGGCATGCGGCGCCCTCTTAAAGGAGATAGGCCTGATCGACAGCTGGAAATTTGCGCACCCGAAGGACCTGCAGGACGGTCTTGTAGAGATCAATGAAAACGATGTACTGGCAAATGTTCCCTTTGTGGAGGGGTGCGGACTCTGGTTTGACCATCATTCCAGTGAGCATGAGCGCAACGAGCTGAAGGGAAAGTACAAAGGCGAGAGCCGTATTACGCCTTCCTGTGCGCGCATTATCTACGAATATTACGGCGGTGAGGAGCGCTTCTCCCACTTTGATGATATGATGGTGGCAGTGGACAAGGTGGATTCCGGAAATCTGACCATAGACGAGATTCAAAATCCAGAAGGATGGATTCTGGTGGGCTTTCTGATGGATCCCCGCACGGGACTCGGCAGATGGCGCAATTTCACAATCTCAAACTATCAGCTCATGGAGAAGCTGATGGAGTGCTGCCGCACTATGAGCACCGAGGAGATTCTTGCTCTGCCTGACGTACAGGAGCGCATTGATATCTACCGTGAGCAGGATCAGAAATTTAAGGAGATGGTGCTGGCGCATACGCGGGTTGAGAAGGATGTGATTATTTCCGACCTGAGAGGCGTGGATCCCATCTATTCCGGAAACCGCTTCCTGATCTACAGTATGTATCCTGAGCAGAATATCTCCGTCTGGATCGTAAACGGCAAGGGCGGCAAGGGCTGTTCCGCGGCGGTGGGCTACAGTGTCTTAAACCGCACTTCCCATGTCAATGTCGGAAGTCTGATGTTAAAATATGGCGGCGGCGGGCACATGGCGGTGGGTACCTGCCAGTTTGCGGATGAGGACATGGACGAAAAGCTTCCGAAACTTCTGGATGAAATCGTAAATTATGATACATATTACAAATAATTTATTTCATGGATAGAGGACACGCAAAAAGGTCTTGAAGACAAATAATTTAAAAAGAGAAAATACAGAAAAAGCAGAAGCCCCGGAAAGGAAATTTTCGGGGCTTGCCTTTCTGTCTCCGATTTTGACAGTATCCTGTATCGTGCTGACTGTGCTGATGGCGGTTTTCGTGCTGTGGATCTATCAGGGGAGCTATGAGGAGGAGGCCGAGGGCGGAACTTTTGACAGATACTATATGCTGATCACACAGGACAGTAAGAGCGCATTCTGGCAGTCCGTCTATCAGGGAGCCGTCGAGAGGGCGCTTCAGGACAATGTCTACGTGGACTGGCTGGGGAATGATCAGTTTCAAAACTACACCGTGGAGGAGCAGATGCAGGTGGCGATCGCCTCCGATGTGGATGGGATCATTGTGACGGCAGACGAGAGCGAGGAAATGACGGCATTGATCGACAGGGCGGTGTCCGAGGGAATTCCGGTTATGACCCTCTACGGTGACAATACCCAGAGTGTCCGCTGCAGCTTCGTGGGTGTGGGCAGCTATAATCTGGGCAGAGAGTATGGCCGGCAGGTTGTCAAGATCGTGCAGGAGAGGCTTGCCGGAAACAGGGAGAAGCGGTATCTTTCAGCGCCGCCGGAGGATGTCGTCATGTCTACAAAGATGGTGTATGTGGGCACGGAAGCCCGTCCTGTTAGAGTGACTCTACTGGTCAATGCTTATAGCAAGGGTCTGGATCAGAACATCATCTATTCCGGCATTCAGGAGACAATCGAGCAGGAGCGCGGAGAGACTGTGATTGATCTGGCGCTTCAGTCAGTGGATGACACCAATGCGTTCTCGGTGGAGGAATCCGTCCGCAATATCTTTATGGCGGAAAAGATTCCTGATGTTCTGATCTGCCTGAACGAACTGAACACGACCTGCGCCTATCAGGCGGTGGTCGATTACAATAAAGTGGGAACGGTCAACATTTTAGGATACTATGTCTCTGACACGATCTTAAATGCCATCGACAGGAACGTGATTTACGCCACGATGTATATCGATGCGCCGCAGATGGGGCGTTTTTGCATCGACGCACTGCAGGAATACCACGAGCTGGGTAACACCAGCCAGTATTTCACAGCGGATATCAGCCTGATCTCGGCGGAGAATGTGGCGGACTATCTGGGAGAAGGAGGGGCGGCGGATGATGAATAGACCCCGTAATGTCTCTCTGCAGTTTAAGATCAGCAGCATCTATATTGTCACAAACCTTCTGGTGGCGATGGTGAATATCATCCTGCTCCTCGGCATCAATAACATGTCGAAACGCCTTGACACAGTGTATCAGGATAATCTTCATCTGAACGAGTTCTCGGATGTGGTAGACGCCGTGCAGGATCATATGACGAATTATCTGAACACCAAGACCACCGATTCTCTGGAAAATTATTATCGCAGCGAGCAGCAGTGCAGGAATATGGTGGCGGACCTAAACGAGAAGGTGACGGGCCGGGCATTTGACCGGATGGAGAGAAATATCCGCCACATGAGCGAATACTATCTGGAGGAGGTCGGGCAGACCATAGAGGCCAAGCGTGGGCGCAATGTGGAGAAATACCGCCTCCACTATGAAAACGCCACCGGTATGTACGATTCGATCAAAACATACCTCTCCACCCTGAACATGGAGCAGTTTCGCAGCAATTCCGAGCGTTACAGCGATATTTTGGAGCGCTTCCGCCTTTTTGAGGTCATCTCTATGGCGGCGATCATTCTGGTGATGACAAGCAACGTCAGTATCATCATCGGCTTTGTGGGCGCCATTATCAGGCCTTTGAAAAAACTGGCCGGCTCTGCTGACGAGGTGGCGAAGGGAAACTTTGAGATTGAGCTGCTTCCGGTGGAATCGGAGGATGAGGTGGGCGTGGTGACGGGCGCCTTCAATTCGATGGTGGTGAGTATCGACAGATACATTGTGCAGCTTCGGGAGAGCATGGAGGCGGAGCGGGCCCTTAAGGAGCGGGAGCTTCTCATGGAGGGGCACTTAAAGGATGCGAGGCTGAAGTATCTGCAGGCGCAGATCAATCCCCACTTTCTATTCAATACGTTAAATGCGGGCGCCCAGCTTTCCATGATGGAGGGCGCGGACAGAACCTACGACTATATCCAGAAGGTGGCGCAGTTTTACCGATATAATATGAAGAAGAGCGAGGAGACGGTGACGGTGGCAGACGAGGTGGAGATGGTGGACTCCTACATCTACATCCTGAACGTGCGCTTTGCCGGGGATATTCATTATGAAAAGCACATTGACGAGTCTCTGCTTACTGTGGAGATGCCGGGCATGATCTTACAGCCCATCGTGGAAAACAGCGTCAACCACGGCATTCGTGAGATGGGTGACAGAGGTGTCATTTTTCTTTCCCTCTATGAGAAAGAGGATCGGATCTGCATCAGCGTGAAGGACAATGGCGTGGGTATGAGCGCGGAGACCATCGAGAAAGTGCTTGGCGGAACTTATAGGGAGGAAGAGATGGCGGCGGGCGGAAACGGTGTCGGCATGGACAACGTGATCTCCCGCATGAAACTGTTTACAGGCAGGGAAGATGTGATGACCGTTACGAGCGAGGGTGAGGGAAAGGGCACGGAGGTGTGCATTTATCTGGAACGGGAGGAAAGATGAGTCGTTATAAGATCATGCTGGCGGACGATGAGGGCATTGTGATCGATTCGCTGAAATTTATCATCGAGAAGGAGTTTGGGGATTCCTGTGCCGTGGAGTTTGCAAAGACGGGCAGGAGTGTGATCGAGCTTGCGGAGAATTACCGCCCGGACATCGCCATCATGGACATTCAGATGCCCGGCATCAACGGGATCGAGGCCATGCGGGAGATCCGCGCGACGAACCAGAGCGTGGTCTTTATCGTGATGAGTGCCTACGATAAGTTTGATTATGCCAAGGAGGCAATCCGGCTGGGTGTGCTCGAGTATATCACCAAGCCCATGGAGAAGACGAGGATCGTCGCGGCTTTGAAAAAGGCGATGGAGCAGATTGACAGGGAGAGGGACAAGCGGAGCAATGATCTGCTGATCCGGGAGAAACTGGAGACCGTCATGCCGATCATCGAGAGCGGTCTGGTCTACAATCTGCTCTTTCAGGAGCATTTTACGGAGGATATCGAGAACTACAAGCAGCTTTTGAACCTGACGACGGACAGAGCTTATATGCTGGCAGTGGTCTGCGGTGAGAGCCAGGAGGGCAATCACATGACGGATGCCGTGGGCAGCAGCGTGAAGCTGCAGGAACACGATCATACTTTGCGGGAAGCTTTGAAGGAGGCATATCCCGGCGTGGTTTTGGGAATGTCCATGTCCAATAAGCTCCCCGGGCTTGTGCCGTGTAAGGAAGATCAGATGGCCTACGAGGAGAGGATCGCTCTGATCGAGAGATCCAGAGAGCTGGTCAGGGAGCTTAAAAAAAGGACACAGATCAGCTTCCGCATCGGCATCAGCGCGATCGCTCCCCTCGAGGAGGCCAGAAATTCCTATAAGGAAGCCATCAACGCGCTGATCATGACCACCGGCAGCGTAGCCCACGTGGACGATCTTCCCATCGGCTGCGCCCACGAGGAGACCTATCCGCTCGATTTGGAGAAAAAGCTTTTTGCGGAGGTGAAAAACGGGGACGCGGCTCACGCTGTCACCACGGCGGAGAGCTATTTTGACGTGATTGAGGAGCGCTACGGTGATTACCTGATGAACATACGCTTAAAGGTGCTGGAATTCGTGCTCTACGCGGAGCATCTGGCATACAATTCCGGCGGCATGAGATACGAGTTTAGAGACCGTGCAGATTACCTTCCCGTGGTGATGGAGATGGCGGAATCTGCCGCCCTGCGGAAGTGGTTTGCGGACAAGATCGGGGAGGCGTGCCGCAACATCGGCACAAAGGCGTCGGAGAAATCCATGGGAGCCGTGGAGGCGGCAAAAGCCTATATCCGCAGCAATTACAGCAGAGACATCTCCTTGGACGAGGTTTCTCAAGTGGTCAACATCAGTCCTTATTATTTCAGCAAGATATTTAAGGAGGACGTCGGGGAGGGGTTTGTCGAATATCTGACGGGGCTGCGTATGGACAGGGCCAGAGAGCTGTTAAACACGACCGAGTATTCCATGAAGGAGATCTGCTCCATGGTGGGCTATGCGGATCCCAATTATTTCAGCAGGATCTTTAAGAAAAATGTGGGCGTGACACCGACGGAGTACAAGCAATACGGCACGGAAACAGGAAAAGAATAGAAAGAATGGTACGAAACAGGAATGAAAAAGGAAAATAAAAAGAGAGCCGCGGAAAAAATGAGGCTAACGAAGAGGCGTATCGGGTGTCTGCTGCTTTTCCTGTGCCTGCTTTTTCTTCAGGGAGGCTGCGGAAAGCAGGAGAGCAGCGGGAAAGAGGACATAGGCGAAGAAAAGAAGATACAGATCGGCATGAGCTTTGACTCCTTTGTGATCGAGAGATGGCAGAGGGACAGGGATGTGTTCGTCTCTGTGGCAAAGGAGCTGGGGGCGGAGGTCAACGTACAGAATGCAAACGGCGTGGTGAAGGAGCAGAAGAAGCAGATCGATTATTTTATCGAGAAGGGCATGGATGTGATCGTCATTATTGCCATCGATCCTTCCGCACTGCAGGATTCCGTAAAAAAGGCGAAGGATGCGGGAATCAAAGTGGTCTCCTACGACCGGCTGATCGACGATGTGGATGTGGATCTCTATATCTCCTTTGACAATGAGATGGTGGGGACTATGATGGGTCAGGCTCTTGTGACAGAGGGGATCGACGAAGGTTATGTAGTGATGCTGGGCGGGTCTCCCACGGATAATAATGTGCCTATGGTAGAGAATGCCTTCAAAAGAGAAATGACGAAGCACAGGGTTACGATTTTGGATTCCATTCATGCGGATAACTGGCGGGCGGAGGAGGCGGCAGCCTATATCTATGCCAATCCGGAAAAGATCGCTCTAGCGGACGCCATCATGTGCGGCAATGACGATCTGGCTACGCAGGCAGTACGCGCTCTGGCTGAGAGACGCCGGGCGGGGGACGTTCTGGTGGTAGGTCAGGATGCGGACCTGGCAGCCTGTCAGCGTATTGTAGAGGGAACGCAGGTCATGACAGTCTACAAGCCTGTGGAACGTCTGGCTACCCGTGCGGCAGAGGCGGCGGTGGCCTTGGCAAACGGGGAAAAACTGTCGGGTGAGGATGTGACGCTGATCGACAGCGGAGCGTATCGGGTGCCTTACATCGGGCTGGAACCCATCAGCGTGGACCGTGGCAATATTGACGAGGTGATCATCGGAAGCGGGTTTCATCTGAAGGAGGATGTGTACCTGAATGTTCCTGAAAAAATGCCAAAATAGCATTTTTTTGCTCCAAACAAAGAAATGAATGCAAAAAAGTGCTACCAATAAGGTTACATAAAATGATTGCATCGTGAAAATGTATAGAAATTCATAAATTATTCCTACATTTTTTATGTTATATTGAAAAAGCGGAAGATAGTTTCCGCGAAAACATCTATTAAATAAGGGAGGAAAACAAAGACATGAAAAAGAAAGTTTTGAGTATGGTACTTGCAACTTCCATGCTTGCAGCAACTCTTGTTGGTTGTGGCGGCGGCGCTTCTGAGACAGCAGCTCCGGCGGCTTCAGAGCCCGCAGCAGAGGCTCCTGCTGCAGAGGCACCGGCAGCAGAGGCACCGGCAGCAGCAAGCGGCAATAAAGTGGGTGTGTCTATGCCCACCAAGGATCTGCAGAGATGGAATCAGGACGGTTCCAACATGCAGGCACAGCTTGAGGCAGCAGGCTACGAGGTAGACCTTCAGTACGCTTCCAACCAGGAAGAGACGCAGGTTTCCCAGATCGAGAACATGATCAACGGCGGCTGCTCCGTACTGGTTATTGCGGCAATTGAGGCAAATTCTCTCTCCACCGTTCTCGAGGGTGCAAAGAGCGCAGGTATTCCGGTTATCGCTTATGACCGTCTGATTATGAATACGGATGCGATTTCCTATTACGCTACCTTCGATAATTACAAGGTGGGTGTGACCCAGGGTCAGTATATCGTAGACGCACTGGATCTTGACAACGCAGAGGGCCCTTTCAACATGGAGATCACCGCAGGCGATCCCGGTGACAACAACGCGCCTTTCTTCTATAACGGCGCTATGGACACCTTGAAGCCCTACATCGACGCAGGAAAGATCGTGATCCCTTCCGGTCAGGTAGATTTCGCAACCGTTGGTACCCCTAAGTGGTCTACCGAGACTGCACAGTCCAGAATGGAGAACATCCTTTCTTCCAACTATGCTGACGGTACACAGCTTGACATCTGCCTTTGCTCCAACGACTCCACCTCTCTTGGTGTGCAGAATGCTCTGGCAGCAAACTACACCGGCGCGTATCCTATCGTTACCGGTCAGGACTGTGATATCGCAAACGTAAAGAACATGATCGCCGGCAAGCAGTCCATGTCCGTATTCAAGGATACCCGTACACTGGCAGCGCAGGTGGTTAAGATGGTAGGCCAGATCTTAAATGGCGAGACCGTAGAGGTAAATGATACCACAACCTACGACAACGGCACAGGCGTGATTCCTTCTTTCCTTTGCGAGCCTGTATTCGGAAGTGCTGACAACTACAAAGAGCTGCTGATCGACTCCGGTTACTACACCGAGGCTGACCTTCAGTAATCGTGCGAACAGGTTCGCACAGGAGAATGCAAAGCATTCTCCGCATAATAAAAATAATATAATTGATTAAAACCAGGCAGGCGGGGGTAGTCCCGCCTGTTGGTTTATCAAGGATATTTATTAATAGGTAGAAACAATTAGAAAAATATGGTAAAATAAGAAAGGTTATAAATTTAGGGGAAATGTTTGGCGCGGTGTATCTGTGATGGCGCCGAACAGAAAAACTATGTTGGGAGGGATACACTTTGGCTAAGGTTTTACTGGAAATGAAAAATATTACCAAAACATTCCCAGGCGTTAAGGCGCTCGACAACGTAAATCTGAAGGTGGAGGAGGGTGAGATCCATGCGCTCGTCGGAGAGAACGGCGCGGGCAAATCCACGCTGATGAACGTTTTGAGCGGTATTTATCCGTATGGCACCTATGAGGGTGACATCGTCTACAACGGTGAAGTGTGTAAGTTTAACAAGATCAAAGACTCCGAGGAGAAGGGCATCGTCATCATCCATCAGGAGCTGGCGCTGGTTCCCTACATGACGATCGGGGAGAATATGTTCCTCGGGAATGAGCGGGGAAAGAGTGCGGCGATCGACTGGAACGAAACCTACGGCGAGGCAGACAAATATCTGAAGATGGTGGGTCTGTCAGAGTCATCCAAGACATTGATCAAGGATATCGGCACCGGTAAGCAGCAGCTCGTGGAGATCGCGAAAGCGCTGGCGAAACATGCGAAACTTTTGATCCTGGATGAACCGACTTCTTCTCTGAACGAGACGGATTCCCAGGCCCTGCTTGATCTGATGTTGAAGTTCAAGAAAGAGGGTATGACATCGATTATCATATCTCATAAATTAAATGAGGTTGCTTATGTGGCGGATAAGATCACGGTCATCCGCGACGGCTCCACCATCGAGACGATGGATAAGCATACTACTGAGATTTCAGAGGATAGAATCATTCAGGGAATGGTCGGCCGCGAATTGACAGATCGTTTCCCGAAGCGTCACGATGTAAAGATCGGCGACGTGAATATGGAAGTGAAAAACTGGACCGTTCATCATCCCCTTTACCCGGAGCGGAAGGTGTGCGACAATGTGTCCATCAAGGTGAGAAAGGGCGAGGTAGTAGGCATCTCCGGGCTGATGGGCGCGGGCCGTACCGAGCTTGCCATGAGTATTTTCGGGCAGTCTTACGGCACCAATATCAGCGGACAGCTTTATCTGGACGGAAAAGAAGTTCATTTAAAGACCATAAAGCAGGCCATCAAAAATAAACTGGCTTACGTGACGGAGGACAGAAAGGGCAATGGATTGGTGCTCACCAATCCCATCAAGATCAATACCACGCTGGCCAATCTGGACAGCATCAGTCCCCGTATGATCATCGACAAGGATAAGGAGTATCAGGTGGCGGAAGAGTACAAAGGCAAGCTAAAGACCAAATGTCCTACCGTAGAGCAGAATGTTGGCAACCTCTCCGGCGGTAACCAGCAGAAGGTGCTTTTGGCAAAGTGGATGTTCACCGATCCCGATGTGTTGATCCTCGATGAACCGACAAGAGGAATCGATGTGGGTGCGAAATACGAGATCTACTGTATCATCAACGATCTGGTCGCAGCGGGCAAATCCGTGGTGATGATCTCCTCGGAGCTGCCGGAGGTGCTCGGCATGAGCGACAGGATCTATGTCATGAACGAGGGCAGGATAGCAGGAGAGCTCTCCGCTGAGGAAGCGTCGCAGGAAAAGATCATGTCCATCATCGTAAGTTCGGGAAAGGGGGCGTAAGATTATGGAAAGACTAAGTGCTTCAGCAATTCTAAAAAAATATACCATGATCATTGCCCTGGTTCTGGTGGTGATCTTCTTCAGCTTTACGACAGAGGGAAAGATTCTGTTTCCGCAGAATATCAATAACCTGATTTCCCAGAACGCCTATGTGTTTGTGCTGGCAACCGGTATGCTGCTCTGTATTCTGACAGGCGGCAATATCGACCTTTCCGTCGGCTCTGTGGTCTGCTTTGCAGGTGCCATCGGCGCGACGATGATGGATAAGAAGGTCAATATCTGGGTGGCGGTTTTATCCATGCTCCTTATCGGTATTTTGATCGGCGTTTGGCAGGGCTTTTGGATCGCCTACGTAAAGGTGCCGCCATTCATTGCGACTCTGGCAGGCATGTATGCTTTCCGCGGACTTTCCAACGTGGTGTTACAGGGTATGACGGTTTCCCTGAAGAGCGAGACTTTTATCAGGGTGTTCGGCGGTGGCGCGGACTGTTATATTCCCGATGTTTTCGGCGGCGACGGGCTTAACATGACCTGTATGCTTGCCGGCTGTGTGGCGGTGATCATTCTTGTGGCGATGCAGTTAAAGAGCCGTATCAACAACAAGAGCAGAGGCTATGAAACCGCGCCTCTCGGCAGTACCGTCGCAAAACTGGTGGTCATCAGTGCGGTGATCTTATGGGTGACTTATAAACTGGCTTCTTACAAGGGCATTCCCACGGCTCTGATCTGGATCCTGCTGGTACTTCTCTTCTATGGTTATCTGACGACAAAGACGAGGATCGGCCGTTATCTGTACGCGGTGGGCGGCAACGAAAAGGCTACCAGGCTTTCCGGTATCAATACGAAGAAAGTTTATTTCATTGCTTACGTGAATATGGGACTGTTGGCTGCAGTGGCAGGTATCCTGACGATCGCAAGGCTTACCACGGCACAGCCTACATACGGGCAGGGTTACGAGATGGATGCCATCGGTGCCTGCTTTATCGGCGGCGCTTCCGCATACGGCGGCGTGGGTTCCGTGGTCGGTGTGGTTGTCGGCGCGACCCTGATGGGCGTGATCAACATGGGCATGAGTATCATGGGCATCGATGCCAATTATCAGAAGGTAGTCAAGGGGCTGGTACTCTTGGCGGCGGTTGCCTTTGACGTACTGTCCAAGAGAGAGAAGAAATAAGGGGGAGGATGAAAAAATGAATAATACAGTGGAAATTCTCAAAAAACATACCATGAAAATAGTCCTTGTCCTGATCGTGATCTTCTTCTCGGTGATGACGAAGGGACAGATGTTTGCGGCATCCAGTTTCCAAGCGTTGATCGCGCAGAATGCTTATGTGTTTGTGCTGGCGACCGGTATGCTGATGTGTATGCTGACGGGCGGTAACATCGATCTTTCCGTCGGTTCCTTTGTGTGCTTCGTCGGTGCGGTCGGCGGCATGATGATGGTGCGCGCACAGATGTCAGTGCCGGTGGCGATGCTTCTGATGATAGGTGCCGGTGTAATCTACGGCGTTGTGGAAGGTTTCCTGATCGCTTATATCAATATTCCTCCGTGGATTGCCACTCTGGCGGGTTATCTGGCGTTTCGTGGCTGGGGTACGGCTCTGATAGGCGGTTCGTCTATCGCGCCCATGCCGGAAGGATTTACCAGGATGTTTAACGGCAGCATACCCGATCTGTTCGGAGGCACGGGCTTCAATATCACCTGTATGCTGGCGGGTGTGATCGCCTGCATACTGTTCGTGATCCTGCAGTTAAAGGGCAGAAATGATAAGCTGAAAAAGGGCTATGAGGCGGAGAGCATGGCAAGCGTGATCGTACGCTGTGTGCTGGTGTGCGCGGTGATCCTGCTGTTTGCGTTCAAGCTGGCACAGGCGGGCGGTATTCCGTACAATCTGATCTGGGTGGCGGTTATTGTGCTGATCTATAACTTTGTTACGGGAAAGACCACCATCGGACGTTATTTTTATACCATCGGCGGCAACGTGGAGGCCACCAGACTTTCCGGTATCGACACGAAGAGGATATTCTTCCTGGCATATCTGAATATGGCGGTGTTGACCGTGATCAGCGCATGGATGACTATGGCGAGGCTGTCTGCGGCGACAGCGACAGCGGGAAACAACTATGAGATGGATGCCATCTCCGCCTGCGTGGTGGGCGGCGTATCCGCATACGGCGGTTCCGGCACAGTGTTCGGCATGGTGATCGGCGCGGCGTTGATCGGCGTGATCAACCTCGGCATGAGCCTGATGGGCATCGACGCCAACTGGCAGATGGTGGTCAAGGGTGTCGTGCTCCTGGCAGCGGTGGTCTTTGAGATTATGAACAATAAGGATAAGACAAAAGAATAGGAAAAAAGTGTAAATTTTATGAAATCTTTGGAAAGTCGTTGACGGCAAATTTTATTTGTAGAATAATAGAATCATGCGGATTTTCGTGAGAACATTCCGATCGGAAATCCGGCATGGTTCTTTTTTTGTGCGTATGAGCAGAATCAGAAAGCAGACGGCGCATGTGTCATGCTTGCATGAGCACATGAGACGGATGATTTATGACGAGCAACGCGAGCTCGGAATGCGAAGCATTTCGAGTCTGCTCATACGAGCAATGCGAGACTTGAAAGGGAGACATGACATGATAAAAACGTTGGCAGCACAGGTAAAGGAATACAAGAAGGCTTCAATCATGACGCCGATCTTTATGATCCTGGAGGTGATCTTCGAGACGCTGATTCCGTTTCTGATGGCGTCCATCATCGACAATGGCGTGGAGGCCGGCAATATGCAGCACATCTATATGGTGGGTGCGGCGATGATCGTGGCGGCGTTATGCGGTCTTTTCTGCGGCGTTATGGGCGGCAAATACGGCGCCAGAGCTTCCACGGGCTTTGCGAAGAATCTGCGGCAGGCCATGTTTGAGAACATTCAGACCTTTTCCTTTGCAAGTCTGGATAAGTTCAGTACGGCGGGGCTGGTCACCAGACTGACCACGGATGTGACGAATATGCAGATGGCATACCAGATGGTGCTGCGAATCTGCTTCCGGGCGCCTATCAGTATGATCTGTGCTATGACCATGGCTTTTTTGATCAATGCACAGTTGGCTTCCATCTATCTGGCAGCAGTTCTCGCGCTTGCCTGTGTACTGTTCTGTATCATTCGGGGCGCCAATAAGTATTTTAAGCAGGCATTTCCGAAGTACGATGAGTTGAACGCTTCCGTGCAGGAGAATGTGAGCGCGATCCGCGTGGTGAAGGCATACGTCAGGGAGGAGCATGAGACAAAGAAATTTAAGAAGGCCAGTCAAGGAATTTATGACATTTTTCTGAAAGCCGAAAAGCATGTAGTTCTGAATATGCCGGTTATGATGTTTACCGTTTACGGCTGTATCATGTTGATCAGTTGGCTGGGAGCGAAGCAGATCGTGCAGAACACGCTGACCACCGGTGAGCTGATGAGTCTGCTGGCTTATTGTATGAATATCCTGATGAGTCTGATGATGGTGGCAATGATCTTTGTCATGATGAGCATGAGTATTGCCAGCGCGGAGCGTATCTGTGAGGTGCTGAATGAGAAGAGCGATCTGACCAATCCGGAGAATCCTGTTTTCGAGGTACCAAACGGAGAGATCGAGTTTCAGCACGTGCGCTTTTCTTATCATAAGGAGAGCAGCGAGGCGGTACTGCATGATATTAATCTGAAGATACACGAGGGGGAGACCATCGGCATCATCGGCGGCACCGGCAGCGCAAAGACCAGTCTGGTCAATCTGATCAGCCGCCTCTATGATGTGACGGAGGGGTCTGTGCTTGTGGGCGGCAGGGATGTCAGAGAGTACGATATCGAGACGCTCAGAGATCAGGTTGCGGTGGTCTTACAGAAGAATGTGCTGTTTTCCGGCACGATCCTGGAGAATCTGCGCTGGGGTGACGAGAACGCCACGGAGGAAGAATGCAGACGCGCATGCCGGCTTGCCTGTGCGGATGAATTTATAGAAAAGATGCCGGAAGGGTATCATACTTACATAGAGCAGGGCGGAACCAATGTCTCCGGCGGCCAGAGGCAGAGACTGACGATCGCCAGAGCGCTCCTGAAAAAGCCGAAGGTATTGATCCTGGACGATTCTACCAGCGCGGTGGATACCGCCACGGACGCAAAGATCAGAAAGGCCTTTGCGGAGGAGATTCCGAAGACCACGAAGCTGATCATTGCCCAGCGTGTAGCCAGTGTGATGAGCGCGGACCGCATCATCGTCATGGACGACGGCAGGGTGCACGGATTCGGTACGCACGAAGAGCTGCTTCGAGACAATGAGATATACAGAGAGGTGTATGAGTCGCAGACCAGCGGCGGGAGTGGAGATTTCGACGAAAAAGGAGGTGAGGACTGATGCCGGGACCAGGACCACATGGAAGAATGCATGGCGGAAAGAGAATAGAAAATCCGGGGAAAGTATTTAAGCGATTGATGGGATATGTGGCAAAAAACTACGCTATCCATCTGGTTTTGGTGGCGGTGCTGATCTTTGTGAGCGTTCTTGCGAACGTACAGGGAACATTGTTCACCCAGAGCCTGATCGACGACTATATCACGCCTATGCTCACACAGGACAGTCCGGATTTTGCACCTCTGGCGAGGGCCATAATGCGGGTGGCTTGTTTTTATCTGATCGGTGTACTGGCGTCCTATACATGGAACCGCATCATGATCAATGTGACGCAGGGAACGCTTCGCAATGTGAGAGATGATCTGTTTTCTCATATGGAAACCCTTCCGATCAAATATTTTGACACCCATTCTCATGGCGATATTATGTCAACCTACACAAATGATACAGAAACCCTGAGACAGATGATCAGCCAGAGTATGCCGCAGGTATTCAACAGCGCGATCACCATTGTGAGCGTGCTGATCAGCATGATCGTTCTGAGCGTGCCGTTGACTATAGTGACGCTTGTGATGGTGGGCATCATGCTGGTGGTGACCAAGAAGGTGGCTGGCTTGAGCGGCAGATACTTTCTGGAACAGCAGGCGAATCTGGGCAAAGTCAACGGCTTCATTGAGGAGATGATGAACGGCCAGAAGGTGGTCAAGGTATTCAACCACGAGGCAAAAAATATTGAAAATTTTAAAGAGTTGAACGATGCCCTCTTTGTGAGCGCCGACAAGGCGAATTATCTGGTCAATATCGTGGGACCGGTCAATGCGCAGCTCGGCAATGTGAGTTATGTAGTCTGTGCCATCGTGGGCGGAGCGCTGGCGATGTCGGGAATAACAGGGCTGACGTTGGGGAAACTGGCTAGCTTCCTGACCTTCAATAAGAGCTTTAATATGCCTATTAACCAAGTGAGTCAACAGTTTAACTCCATTGTCATGGCTATGGCGGGCGCGGAGCGTATCTTTAAGATGATGGATGAGGCTGCAGAGGTGGATAACGGCTATGTGACGCTGGTCAATGTGAAGGAGGAGAACGGAACGCTCGTGGAGACGCCGGAGCGCACGGGCCGCTGGGCGTGGCGCCACGAGCATCAGGCGGATCACACCGTGGACTATGTGGAACTTACGGGGGATGTGGTCTTTGACGGCGTGGATTTCGGCTACAATGATGACAAGATGGTACTCCACGACGTGAAACTCTTTGCCGAGCCAGGACAGAAGATTGCCTTCGTTGGCTCTACCGGAGCGGGCAAGACCACCATCACGAACCTGATCAATCGCTTTTATGATATTCAGGACGGAAAGATCCGTTATGACGGGATTAACGTAAATAAGATCAAGAAGGCGGATCTGCGCCGCTCCCTCGGGATCGTGCTGCAGGATACGCACCTGTTTACGGGTACCGTTATGGAAAATATCCGTTACGGAAAGCTGGATGCGACCGACGAGGAGGTAAAGGCGGCGGCAAGGCTTGCCAACGCGGACGGCTTTATCAGAAGGCTTCCGGAAGGGTATGACACCGTACTCACCGGAGACGGCGCAAACTTAAGTCAGGGACAGAGACAGCTTCTCGCGATCGCGAGGGCGGCGGTGGCGGATCCGCCGGTACTGATCCTGGACGAAGCGACCAGTTCCATCGATACCCGTACCGAGCGCATCGTGCAGGATGGCATGGATAAGCTGATGAAGGGCAGAACGACCTTTGTGATCGCCCACCGGCTTTCCACGGTAAAGAATTCCGACTGTATCATGGTGCTGGAACAGGGAAGGATCATTGAGAGAGGCACCCATGACCAGCTGATCGAGGAGGGCGGAAGGTACTACCAGCTGTATACCGGGAACGCGATCACGGCGTAAGGTCACTGTGTCGGAAAAGAATAGAAAATGCAAAATTAACTACAATTTGTTGTGTTTTCTGATAATTATTGACAGAGATTAACAAAAATAATAAAATATAAATGACTACGGACTACAGTCGCTAGTCATTGGAAAGAGGTTACATGAAAAGAGTTTTTAGTGCATCAGAAGCGGAGCGGGAGGTTTTAGAGAAACTTTGGGATCAGGAGGGCGGTGTGAAACAGTCACAACTCCTAGCCCTGTTTGCTGCGGAGGGAAAAGAGTGGAAGAGACAGACTCTGAACACCTTTTTGGCAAGACTGGAAGAGAAGGAGCTGATCACGCGGGAGAACAGAATCGTGATGCCGCGGTACAGCAGAGAGGAATACTATAATAAGCAGATGAAGACGGCAATTGACGAGATGTACGGAGGACGGCTGAGCAACTTTGTGGCAGCGTTTGTAAAGAGAAACACCATCGATGAAAGCGAGGCGGAAGAGCTGATCCGGATTCTGGAGGAAAGCTGACCGTAAACGATGGAATACTTACTGGTGATGGCGCTTTCAGGCAGCACGATGACATGCCTGTATCTGCTGATGCGCTGTCTTTTGAGAAAGAGGCTTTGCGCGGGGACGTACTACCTGCTCGCCAAGACGGCCGTTCTGTATTATCTGATTCCTCTGCCGTTTTTGAAAACATGGTACAGGGAGTTTATCAACGCTGTCATACCTAAGACGCAGACGGCGATGAAGCAGATAACGCTCAGATGGACGAATTATGTGGTACGTGAAGAGGAGAAGCTGTATCTCAATATTTATGCGAAAGTCCAGATCACGGTTATCGCTGTGTGGCTGCTGGTTGCCTTTCTTTTACTGCTGATAGCGGTATGGGAGTATATACAGGCGATTCGCCGCTTTGTCAAATATGCTGACAGGAATATAACGGAGTCTCAGAAGGCTGTTATCGAGTCTCTGAGAAAAGAGTATCGGATCAGGCGTCATATTGTGGTGTGTCAAGGACAGGACGGAGAGGCCACGATGACTTTCGGAGTTTTCAGACCGATCATTTTCTGCGGCAAAGCATTGGGCAGCCATGAGGCGGAGCTGCTTGTTCGTCATGAAATGGTACATATCAAACGCTGGGATGTCCTCTGGAAGATCCTCATACAGTTTGTGAAGTTTCTTCACTGGTGGAATCCGATCATGTGGGCTTTGTATCATGATTTCGAGCAGATCAGCGAATGGGCATGTGATGAGACGGCGATGCGGGACAGGCCGGAGACGGAAGTAAAAGAATATCTGCGTCTGATGATCGAAGAGGCACGCGATCCTGATAAGCCGAAGGAAGCCATATTGCGGTGGAGAGCCGGTTTTGGATATAATGCAAAGATACTAAAGGGAAGGATGGAAAATCTGATGAGTAGAAAGAAATGGAACAGGACAGCAGCGGGAATTCTGGTAGCAGTGTTGGCATTCGCCAATTCTATGACGGTGTTTGCGTATAGGGATGTGTATCAGAGAGAAATGGGAGATGATGTTTCTCAGGAAGAGATAGAAAAAATGTTGGACAGGGACAATCTCATGTTTACTCCTGACGAGGCAAGTCAGGAAGATATACAGGATTTTGACATTTTGGATGAGGAGATTCTCTATGACAGGCAGTTTACGGACGAGGAGGGTAATATTTATCCCGTATCGGAAATCGGTTCTGAGAGAAGGGGTTGTAATCATACCTTTGATTCAGGGGTATTAACAGATCATAAGAAATATTCGGATGGAAGCTGTGAGGTGAGAAAGTACCGCGCACAGATGTGCAGCAAATGCAGTTATACAATACAGGGTGATTGGATTAGTACGACTAACTATGCGGTATGTCCGCACTGACGGCGGAGAGATGAGAACGGTCTCTATTTACGGAATGCCACGGCATTCCTGATCGGATAGATGACAGGCAGTGTAAAAGGGGATGGCGTGAGCGGCTGTGTAATGCAGTCGCTCGTGCTGGTTTTAGGGGGAAATATTCGTTATTTACCAAACAGATCGGCATGCGTGCCGGTTGCGGTAGCCGAGAGAATGAGAGTGTCCTCATAGATTTGGTACATAAGCAGCCAATCAGGCTCTATGTGACACTCTCGAAAATCTTGCAAATTTCCTGTCAGGGAATGGTCTTTAACTTGGCGTCTCTTTTCATGCGGTTTGTGTAGACGATCTTATACATGCATTAATCCTCCAGCATGGATGCGACTGCATCTTCGGCAGTATCAAAAGGGCCGTTCAGGTTTCTGCGGAATCTGCTGTCATAAACAGCTTCCTGAAGCGAGTAAGAAGGATTCTTGTGCTGTACGGAAAAAGGAATTCCCGCATTTTCGATAGACGCATTCAAAAAAATGCGGATTGCTGTGGATGTGTCCAATCCAAGACTGGAGAAGAGGGTATCTGCTTGTTTTTTTAACATGTCATCAATACGAATTTGTAATGTAGCCATATTGCACCTCCATTGATTATGTAATAATATTGTACCATACAAGTAATGTCTCTGCACAATTTATTTCGAGAGGTGTAGGTAGACAGAATGAATTGTTTTATGGATAAAAAGTAGTTGTATGCCCTTTTTCAAAGGGTTATACTATTTTATAAGTGAACGAGGAAAACGAGGCCTTTGTAAGGGAGGTAGGATTATGCCGCAGATGACACAGAAACTAATAAAGCAGTATGTGTCCGACATAATGAATATATACGGAAATCATATAAAGCAGATTATTTTATATGGTTCTTATGCACGCGGAGATTTTCATAATGATTCAGATATAGATATTATGGTGTTGGTAGATTTGCCTGATACACAAATTGAACTTTATTCTGACGCGCTCTCAGAATTGGGATTTGAATATAATGTCAATCATGATATATGGTTTATGCCCGTTGTAAAAAATGCGCAGCATTTTGGACAATGGTGCGCTGTTTATCCCTTTTATTCCAATGTAGTAAAGGAGGGGGTTATGCTATATGATACACTCTGAAGAGGGTACGCGTAATGACTTGATCGAGCATCGCTTTCGTATTGCTAAAGAAGATTTGGAAACAGCATATCTGCTCTTAGAAGCAGAACAGTATAGGGGTGCCAATAATAGAGCCTATTATTCTATTTATCATACAATTGATGCGGTTCTTTCCATAGAAGGAATTGCCTTTAAACGCCATAAGGATACGTTAGCATATTTTAATAAACAGTACATTGCCACAGATATTTTCCCGCGTGATATGGGTAGAAAAATTGTAAAAGCGGAAGAAATTAGACATGCAAGCGATTATGATACGTTTTATGTTGCTTCAAAGGAAATCACATTACAGCAGGTAGAAACTGCTGAACAGCTCTTGCATTTAGCAAAAGAGTATTATGGTAAAAAGAATTAACGTAGAGATTTAGAGATTAGGGCTTGCAGTTTTTTGCAGGCCTGTTATAATGATTTATAGTATAGTAATTTGATAGGAATAACGGAGTACAAAGAAAGCTTCGGGAAACGCTGCAGACAGAACAGCTGAGATGATGCTGAAGTGCGGAAGGTGACTCGGAAGAGCGAAAGACGATGCAGGATAGTGGAGGAAGAAAGATGGCGGAACGAAATCTGGATTTTGACAGAGAGATTGAGAGAAGAGGGACAGGCTGTATCAAGTACGACTGCGCCGTAGAGCGCGGCAGGCCGGAGGATGTTCTGCCCCTGTGGGTGGCGGACATGGATTTCGAGACTTCTTCCTGTGTGCTGGACGCCCTGCGGGAGCGTTTGGACCACGGCATTTTCGGCTACACGGAAGAGATACCGGGCTATTTTGAGAGCGTACGGGACTGGATGCAGCGCCATCATGATTTTGCGGTGGAGAAATCCTGGCTGGTGAAGACGCCGGGAGTAGTCTTCGCGCTGGCAATGGCGATTCAGGCTTACACGGAGCCGGGGGATGCCGTTTTGATCCAGCAGCCTGTTTACTATCCCTTCGAGGGAGTTATCCGTGACAACGGCAGAAAGATGGTTACCAACACCCTGTATCTGGGTGAGGATAATCGTTATCATATTGATTTTGAGGACTTTGAACGGAAACTGACGGAGCATCGGGTCAAGCTGTTTCTCCTGTGCAGTCCCCACAATCCCGTGGGACGGGTGTGGTCGAAGGAGGAGCTGATCCGCTTAGGCGACATCTGTCTGCGGCATCAGGTGATCGTGGTCAGTGACGAGATCCATGGGGATTTCGCCTTTCAGGGGAAGCATCATGTGTTCGCGAACCTGAAAAAGGAGTATGCAGATTTCTCGGTAATCTGTACTTCTCCCAGCAAAACCTTCAATCTGGCGGGCTTAAGCCTGTCCAATATCTTTATTCCGAACGAAGCCCTGCGGAAGCGCTTCCGAAAATGCATAGATGCCGCCGGCGTCAGCGAACTCAACATCATGGGACAGGTGGCCTGTGAGGCGGCCTACAGGCAGGGTGAGGAGTGGTATGAAGCCATGATGCGCTATGTAGGAGAAAATATTGCCTTCATCGGAGCGTATGTGGAGGAGAATCTTCCCGGCGTGCGGATGGTGGCGCATGAGGGCACTTATCTTGTCTGGCTGGATTTCAGAAGACTGGGGATCAGCGAGGCGGCTTTGGAGCATAAGATCGTCCACGAAGCGAAGCTCTGGCTGGACGGCGGCGGAATGTTCGGCGCGGGCGGTGCAGGCTTCCAGCGCATCAACGCGGCCTGCCCGAGGAAACTTTTGCAGGAGGCGCTCGAGAGGATACGCGCTGCGCTCTAAACTCCGAAACGGATTGGAAAGGATATGCAACGCGCTGTATACTCCAAAACAGGTTATAAAAGGATGCGCGCCGTGCTGTATACTCTAAAACAGGTTAAAAGATACGCGTCGCGTTGTAAATTTTGGAATGACTTAGAAAGAAACTGACGCTGTTTCTTGCAAGGGAAACGGATTGTAAACCATGATATTAGATGAGTTGACAATCCGTTTTTTATATGCTAGCATACCATCATAAAGGATTTTGAGAACGAAGGAGGACTTGCGGATGAGAACGCAGTTACAGACGGAGGCAGCACAGATAGCGACAAAGACGACGCGGGCAGCGGGCAGGGGCAGAACCTACGATATGGCTTATACGGCCGTATTTGCAGTGCTGATCGCAGTCTGTTCGTGGATTTCCATTCCGACGGTGGTTCCGTTTACCTTGCAGACCTTTGCGATTTTTCTAGCGGTGTCGGTATTGGGCGGCAGACGCGGTACGCTGTCAATCGTGGTCTATGTGCTTCTGGGCGCGGTCGGGATTCCGGTTTTTGCGGGATTTAAAGGCGGAATCGGTGTGCTTTTGAATACCACGGGCGGCTACATTGTCGGATTTATCTTTGCCGGACTCGTGATGTGGCTGATGGAGACGCTGTTTGGCAGAAAGCTATGGGTACAGGCTCTCGGCATGGCGCTTGGCATGGTTACTTACCTCACCGTTGGCACAGCGTGGTTTATGGCGGTATATCTGTACCAGACCGGCCCGGTCAGCCTGGGTGCGGTGCTGGGGTGGTGCGTGATCCCCTTCCTCATACCGGATATTGTAAAACTGGTTCTGGCGCTGTCGCTGGGGAACGTTTTGCGCAGACGGCTTGCGGGGATCATGGGAGAGTAGTGGAGGAATACACAATGGCTTCAAAATTATAAAGGCGTAGTAATAAGCAGAGATTTTTGTGTCAAAATTATTAGAATAGTAAAATGTGATTGACTTTTTTTGATAATTTAGATATAGTAATAAGTGACTACTGTAAGTAGTCGATGAAATTAAACCTGACAAGCTTTACTTTATCATAGAGTGGGTGTTTGGCAGGCAGTGTAAAAGGGGTTGCGGTACGGACGATTGCCATGTGTGATTGCCCGTACCGCTTGTTTTTAGGGCTTTTTGGAAACAAGCTTGCAGTTTTTTGCAGGCCTGTTATAATTGTCGCAGGATCAGCATCCTGCGACCAAAGAATTACTTCGTAATTCTTTCTGAAATGATATAATGTATTGGCATCTGAGAAGTGGTATAATATCCAATAGATTAGTAAGTCGATGGGAATTATATATAAGTGGAGAATGCAGAGGCATGGAGGAGAGGATTTATTTAGATAACGCAGCTACCACCAGGGTGTCCGAGGAGGTATTGCAGGAGATGCTGCCCTATTTTCGGGAAGCTTATGCAAACCCTTCCGCTATTTACGGTTTTGCCGGAGAGATAAAGAAGGCGGTGAAGGCTGCCCGGGAGCAGACGGCAGCGCTCATCGGCGCGAAATCAAACGAGATCTATTTTACGGCAGGCGGCAGCGAGTCCGACAATTGGGCAATCCGTGCCGTGGCGGAAGGGTTTCGTGACAGAGGCAGACACATCATCACCAGTAAGATCGAGCACCACGCTGTGCTGCATACCTGTCAGTATCTGGAAAAGCAGGGATATGAGGTGACTTATCTGGATGTGGATGAGAAGGGAAAGATTTCGCCCGAGTCTCTGGAAAAGGCGATACGGCCGGACACGATACTGATTTCCGTGATGGCGGCAAACAATGAGATCGGCACGCTGGAGCCGGTTGCGAGGATTGGGGAGATTGCCGCGGAGAAAGGGGTTCTCTTTCACACCGATGCGGTGCAGGCTTACGGGCATGTGCCTCTTAACACGGAGGAGATGCACATTGATCTGCTGTCCGCCAGCGCCCATAAGCTGAACGGCCCCAAGGGTGTGGGGATTCTCTACTGCAGGGAGAATGTGCGGCTGCGTCCTCTGCTTTACGGCGGCGCACAGGAGAAGGGACGAAGGGCAGGGACCTTAAATGTACCGGGAATCGTGGGATTCGGAAAGGCGGCA
Source organism: Lachnospiraceae bacterium (assembly GCA_029067085.1). Taxonomy (GTDB): domain Bacteria; phylum Bacillota; class Clostridia; order Lachnospirales; family Lachnospiraceae; genus UBA3282. The sequence continues at coordinate 89,493 of JAIEFE010000016.1, forward strand.
GCTCTGGCAAACGAAAGCATGCAGGAGAGAGCTGTTAGAGAGGCTGAGCTGCGGGATTATCTGATCGACAGAGTGCTTGCAGAGATTCCCGATACCGGGCTGAACGGTCACAGGCAGGACAGGCTTCCGGGTAATGCCCATTTCTGTTTCCGCGATGTCGAGGGGGAGACACTGCTCATTCTCCTGGATCAGAAAGGGATCTGCGCGTCCGGCGGGTCTGCCTGCGCTTCGGGGGAGCCCGATCCCTCCCATGTACTTCTTGCTGTCGGCCTGCCCCATGAGATTGCCCGCGGTTCTCTGCGGTTGACGCTTTCTGCCGAAAATACAAGGGAAGAGCTTGACAGGACGGTGAGGGCTCTCAAGGAAATAGTGGGGCGGCTGCGGGATATTTAGCGGCTATATCGCCCGGAAAGGAAGGTATTATGCCATGGAGATGCAGAAACTCATAGAGCTGGTGAAGGAGACAAAAGCTTTTGTAGGAAACAGGGAGAGGGCCGAACATGTTAAGATAAAGGGACGGGCGGACTATGTGACGCAGGTGGACACCGATATCCAGAGCTTTCTGGCCGGAGAACTGAAAAGCCGCTTCCCAGCCATTCAGTTTTTAGGAGAGGAAGAAGGGCTGCATGAAATGACAGGTGACACCTATTGGATCCTTGATCCGATCGACGGAACGACGAACCTGATCCACGATTATCAGCACAGTGTCGTGTCACTGGGATTGTATGAAAAAGGCGAGATCACGCTGGGTATTGTTTATGATCCTTTCCGGGAGGATGTCTATCATGCGCAGAAGGGAAAGGGAAGCTTTTTAAACGGCAGACCCATTCATGTCTCGGAGGCAGAAGGATTAAGTGAAACGATCATTGCCGTAGGCACATCGCCCTACGACAGGGAATTGGCGGAAGATAATTTCAGGCGGATCCGTTCCGTGTTTGACAGAGCACAGGATATCCGCAGGACGGGCACGGCGGCGTTGGATCTGGCCTATGTGGCCTGCGGGCGTATCGGAGGATTTTTTGAGCCGCGGCTGAGTCCGTGGGATTTTGCGGCGGGGATGCTTCTGGTTCAGGAAGCGGGAGGAAAGGTAACCGATTTTGAGGGGAAACCGCTGGGCTTTTTAAAGAGAGGGAGCGTTGTGGCTTCGAACGGGAAGATACATGAGGAACTGCGGGGACTGCTCTAATATCGGGCAGGTGCTGAAATAGTAAACAGATCGATTTTTGTTGAACATATCTGAAGCCAAACGGAAACATAGCGTTTCGGACAGGAGGAGAGAATGAATCCAAAGATACAGAAAGTAGATTACCGTTTCGGAAAGGCAGGCAGACTTGCTCCGCTTTTGGCGGCTGCGGCGATGATCCTGTGGGCGGCGCTCAGCCAGTCCAATGTGAACGGGTATGTCCTGGCCTTTTTTGCAGCACTTATAACGGGCGTTATTTTTACGAAAGATGAAAAAGCATACGGGGAAGCGTTGGTTTACGGATTGAGCAAGCCGATGTTCGGCGTGATTGTGCTGGCGGTGATACTGGCGGCGGTTTCCGGCAAGCTGATCTCGGCCAGCGGTGTGGTACAGACGATCGCAGTCTATGTGGTGGAAGCAGGCTTTACGGGCAGACTTTTTGTGGCGGCGAGCTTTCTCATTACCTGTCTGCTGGCATTTGCCACAGGAACCTCGGTGGGCACTTATTTCGTGGTGATTCCGATTCTGTTTCCGGTGGGCGTGATGGCAGGCGCGGCGCCGGAATTTATGATAGGCGCCATCGTGTCGGGAGCGGCATTCGGTGATAATCTGGGTCCAATCTCGGATACAACGATCGCTTCTTCCGCGACGCAGCAGGCGGATCTGGGAACTGTGGTGAAGACCAGAATGCGGTACAGCCTGCCGGCGGCGGCCGGGGCGCTTCTCCTGTTTTTGCTGTTTTCCGGGACAAAAGGAGGAAGTCTGGAAGCAGAGGCGGCGGATGCGCAGGCGAATCCGCTCAGCCTGATCATTCTGGTGGTACCGGTGGTGATCATTGCACTCTGCGTGATGAGAAAACATCTGATCACCGCATTGTCCTGGGGGATCATAGCGGGAATTGCGGCAGGGCTGCTTTCCGGCATTTATAAGCCGGAGGATCTCGTTGCCTTTCCCGGCGGATTTTCCGTATCGGGTCTTATGATAGAAGCCATTACAGGGACAGCGGGAACCGTGGCAATGCTGATCGGCGTCTTTTCCCTTTTGGGCGTGCTGGAATGCAGCGGCTTTTTTGAGGATGTGGGAGCGCTGCTGGCGCGACTGGCCAAGACGGAACGGAGCACGGAGGCTACCATTGTGTTGTCTGTGGGAATCTTAAGTATGGTAACGGGTGTTATTTCCGTGGCGATCGTGGCACTCGGCGACCTGATCCATGAAATCGGAGAAAAGGCGGGCGTGAACCGGTATCGCAGGGCGAATCTGATGGACTGCACCGGCTGTGTATTCTGTTTTCTGGCTCCGTGGACCGTGCATTGTGTGATCCCGGCGCAGTTGTCCGCCCAGTTTGGAGAGGGAGCGGCAGTGGCGCCCGGATCGGTGCCTTTCGTGAATTATTATTCTCTGTGTATGTTGGTGATCCTGGCAGTGGCAGTGATTGCGGGATATGGCAGAAAAGGGCCAAAGGTGAAGTGATGTATCAGGTCTCCTCCAGCACGGATGTGCAATGAGGACAGCGGGTGGCGTGAATGGAAATTTTGGTTTTGCAGAAGGGACATTCTTTTTCCGTTTCTTCCTTCACTTCTTCTTTTGCATGCAGATTTTGAAGCTTATTGATCTGGCGGATCAGCAGGAATATGACGAAACTGACGGCGAGGAAATTGACCACTTGAGTCAGAAACGTACCGTAGTTGATGGTGGCGGCATTCTCGCCGCTTCCGAGAACGATCATCAGATTGTCAAAATTGATCCTGCCGGTAAATAAACTGAGCAGCGGCATAAAGATGTCATCTACCAGAGAGCCGACGATTCCGGTGAAAGCGCTTCCTATTATCATACCGACAGCCAGGTCGATCATATTTCCCTTTAATGCAAATGTTTTAAATTCTCCTAAAAATTTTTTCATTTCCGTTTCCTTTCCGTTATTATCATCAGTTAGAGCGATGCTAAAATGATAGCATAGATTTCAGGAGTTGTCATTACATATGTGAGTGTATCTTTCGTATTCGCTCTCTGATTTGATTTCTTTATAATCCGGCGGCACCGGATTTATGTATATATAGTACGATTGCAAAAATCAGGAAATATGTTATAATCTGTCTGTAAAAAAGCTGGATCAGGAAAAGCATATCCAGCTTAAACATCGTTGTAGAGACTGGAGATATAGTATGCTTGAAGGAGAAGACAGAATGGAATTACAAAAACTTAGTTCAAATGTCAACAAGAGAGCAAGTCTGTCAATTCGGAGGATCATTTTCGGATTGTGTTTATTGGCTGGGATAGCGGTACTTGCTATTATCATTTCTTATACAATTAAGGATAACAACAAGCAAGTGCAGTTATACAGCTCACAAATCGATAATACCATGTCAGAAAAATTGGCATTTATCAATACTGTCGCAACAGGGGCATCTTCCGGAATGGCGGATGCAGACTATTATGCGTACGTGGATGCGATGGTGGAACAGTATGATGATGTCTCGGCAGTATATGTCTGCGTAAAGCAGGACGGTGTGATCTATTCAGATGGAATTATGACATATATGTCAGGCGGATGGCTGCCGCCGGAAGATTTTGTGGTGTCTGAGCGTGCATGGTACACGGGCGCGGTAAATACGCAGGGCGTGTATGTGGCAGAGCCATACATAGATGAACAATCGGGAGATATCTGCATCACGGTTGCAAAAGCGATATATAGAGATGGTTCCATCATCGGCGTAGCCGGAATGGATATGTATATGGATGATCTGGTCACGCTGATCGAGAGTTCTTACAATGGCGGGAATTACGTGTTTTTAGTATCAAAGGATGGGATCATCTTAACGCATCCGAATGAAGAGATTGCACTGAGCACGGAAAAAAGTACATCGATCGCAGATGCTTTGAACGGAAAATATAAAAGCGTATATGAAAATAAGTTGGCAACAAGACTTATTTTGGATTATAATGGCGAATTAAAATTTGCAATCTGTAACGTTGCGGAAACGACAGATTGGAGTGTGGTAGCTGTGATCTCTCTTACATGGATCATCGCGATCATTGCTTTGATCATTATCTTGACAGCCGTGTTGGGCGTTGTTCTGGGACAATGGGCAAAGCGGCAGCTGAACAACGGAATCAGCCCGATGTTTTCACCACTTGAGGAACTGGCAGCAAATGTGAGTAAAATATCAGAAGGTGAATTGGATTACGTGTTTCATGAAGATGAACAGTCGCAGGAAGTAAATGCATTGTCCATAGCGCTTAATAATACGATGAAAGGACTGCAGCATTATATTGCAGAGATTACAAACACCGTAACTTCTATTTCGGAGAAGAATCTGAATTTCAGTATTGATGGAGAGTATGCGGGAGACTATGAAAAAATAGAAACTGCACTGATCAGCATTGTAAAGGTGCTGAATGAAAGCTTTGCAGAAATAAATGAGCAGGCAGCGACAGTGCTCCAATATTCGGAAGACTTGTCGGAGACAAGTGAGAGTGTTGCCAATGTGGCAACAAAACAAAGCGAATCTGTTTTGAATGCTTCAAGGGAAATGAAGAATTTGACAGATGATATGGAGAAAATTGCCGGGCTTGCGGTTTCTATCAAAGCAAATACGGATCAGGTAAATGAACGGTTGTCAGTCGGAAATACAGAGATGAACGAGCTGGTTATGGCGATAGACGAGATAGCGGGCTGTTATGATGAAATTGCCGGATTTGTAACAGAGATTAATGCGATCGCTAGCCAGACAAATCTGCTTGCGCTAAATGCATCCATAGAAGCAGCAAGAGCAGGAGAGGCCGGCAAGGGATTTGCGGTGGTTGCCGATGAGATTGGGACTCTTTCAGCCAACAGTTCACAGGCAAGCGCGAAGATACATGAAGTGATCGCACATTCCAAGGTCTCTGTTGAACGCGGAAAAGAGCTTGTTGCGAAAACGGATAAAACGATATCTGACAGTGCTGATTTTTCGGCTAACAATACACAGATTGTCGATGAAATCGTTAATTTCGTTGAAACACAGAAGAATTCTGCGGATGAGATTTCTGCAAGTATTACAAAAATCAGTGAAATGGTAGAGGATAATGCGGCCAGTGCAGAGGAAAATGCTGCAATTTCATCGAATTTGGGCGAGTGTGCACAAACGCTGATGAATACAATTGGCCAATTTCAGTTGAAAAAATAGAAACTGCCGAAACGGCTAAGAAAAGCATGCCGATATAAGATGCGGACAAGGAGCGCAGCCGGCGATGGACAAAATTTACCATGTTAAAAAATGGATGCCAAAATCCCCCGTTAAAATAACGGTTCCGGGTTCAAAAAGCATTACGAACAGAGCTTTAATGTTATCGGCAATGTCAAACTGCACCTGTATGCTTGACGGAGTATTGTTCAGCGATGATTCAAGAGCATTTCTGTCGTGCCTTTTGAATCTGGGGTTTGATGTAAAAATAGATGAAGATACGAAACAGGTTACGATTCAGGGTACCGGCGGCATCATACCCAAAAGCAACGCCGTTATTAACGTCCGCAGCGCCGGGACTGCTGCGCGTTTTCTGACGGTTATGCTTGCCTTTGCAGGCGGAGATTATGAGATGCAGTCATCGGTACAAATGGCAAAAAGGCCGATGCAGCCGCTTCTGTCCATCCTGGAAGCTGCGGGTGCGGAAATCGAATATTTAGGTGAAAAAGGGCACTTCCCTTTCATGCTTCATGCACATGATCTTAAGTTTTCAGACGTAACAATTGATACCTCCTTAAGCAGCCAGTTCGCCAGCGCTTTACTTATGGCTGGCTGCCTCTTGCCGGAAGGCCTCGCTCTGACTATGACAGGAAGCAGAACGTCAGGTTCCTATATCCGGATGACGCTTTCCATGATGGAGCAGTTCGGTGTATGCTTTTCGGAAAAAATGAATGAGAACGGAGAGAAAACATATAACATTCCGGGAAAACAGGAATTTGGGGTGTCCAGATTCCTGATTGAACCGGATTTGTCCGGAGCAGCGTATTTTTACAGTCTTGCGCCGCTGTTTGGCATCGATGTACTTGTCCGAAACGTACATCCTGACTCTTTACAGGGTGATATCAAATATGTGGAGCTTCTATCGAAACTGGGAGGCAGCCTGCAGGATACGGAGGAAGGATTGTGGCTGAAGGGCAGCGGTATTACCCATTTTGCCGGTCAAACGGTAGATATGAAGAACTATTCCGATCAGAGCATGACATTTGCCGTGGTATCTGTTTTTGCCGATACGGTAACGGAAATCGTAAATATAGGTCATATCCGTTTTCAGGAAACAGACCGGATGGCGGCCATTATAAATGAACTTACACGCATGGGAATACGATGCGAAGAAATACCGGAGAAAGAAGGGATACGGATCTATCCGGGCAGACCGGGTCCTGCGTTGATCCATACATATGAGGACCATCGAATGGCAATGGCATTTACACTGGCAGGCATGAAGAGCGATGGTATCTATATCGATGATCCAGGATGCTGCGCCAAAACTTTTGAGAACTATTTTGAATTGATAGACAGCCTATACGAAACATAGATATAGGAGCATTTGTGAAATTGCCTGATCTTAAAATAACTGAGAATAAGTATATGGAAAGTATTGTATGTGGATTGAAGGAAACTATAGACGGAACCTGATGGATATGCATATTGACGATTGGAATCCTGCGTTCTTAAGCCGCCTTAATGTGGACGAATATGTGGACGCGCTTAAGGATGCCGGTATTCAGGCTGCAATGGTGAAAGCGCGTCCTCACACAGGACTTGCTTATTATCCTACCAGGATCGGCAGAATGCATAAGGGACTTAACGGATTCGATTTTTTTGGCACTATGGTAAAAAAGTGCCATGAAAACGGTATTGCAGTAGTCGCTTACTTTTCCCAGATTTTTGACAATTGGGCATACGAGAATCATCCAGACTGGAGACTTGTGACCGCTGACGGCAGGGGAATGCAGGAGTACCGCGGAACTAGCGATTTTAAATCAGGACGTTATGGTATCATGTGTCCAAATAATGAGGAATACAGAAACTATGTTGCGTCATGTCTTACAGAAATGAATGAGATGTATGATTTTGAAGGCATGTTTCTGGATATGACCTTTTTCCCGGAAGTCTGTTATTGTGCAAGCTGTAAGAAAAAGTACAAAGAAGAGACGGGAAAAGAAATCCCGAGAACTATTGACTGGAATAGTCAAGATTGGTTTGCCTATGTTTACAAAAGAGATGAATGGATGGCGGAATATGCGAAGTTTGCTACCGCGTGCGTGAAAAAGAGCAAGCCAGACGTAACGATCGAGCATCAGTTCTCAAGAATTACAGGACCATGGGTAGATGGAAGCTCAGAGCTTCTACTGGACGCGATAGACTGCACCAGCGGAGATTATTACGGGGGATTTCTGCAGCAGACATTCATCAATAAATATTATAAAAATGTTTCTCCGTATCTCCCGTTCGTATATCACACTTCCCGCTGTGACCCCGCGCTTGAGTATCACACGACAACCAAGACGGAAGAAGAGCTGCTGCTGCATATCATCACGGCATTGGTGCATAACGGCGCTTTTTTGCTGGTAGATGCCATTAATCCTGACGGCAGTATCGTTCCTGACGTGTACCACACTATTATGAAAAAAGTATACGGGATAACCAGACAATATGAACCATATGTAAATGGCAATCTCTATCATGATGCGGCGATCTGGTTTGCATCCCATGCAAAATATGATCCCACAGAAAAAAGCTGTGGCGTTATGGAAAAAGTCTTTTGGCCAAAGTATTATATAGAGTCTCCGGTAGCAGCTGCATCGATACTTCGGGAAAACAATGTTCCTTTCGAGGTGATCGGAACCCGAAATATCAGGAAGGAAAGGGCAAAAGTTCTGATCATATCTCATGCAGCGAACATCAGAGATGAGGAAATGGATGAGATAGAAGCCTATCTTAACAATGGCGGCAACCTGTTGATAAGCGGACCGATCGGAAATGAGAGACTTGAAAAAATAATCGGCGTCAGAGTCATCGGGCGTACAGAACACGATTTTACTTATATGAGTCCAACTGAGGCAGGTTCAGAGCTGTTTGCCGGATTCAGCCATTTGGCGCCCCTGACGGTTGATATGCATCAAACAGAGGTTGAAGTGACAGATGCGCAAGATATGACGGTTCTGGCAACTGCCACGCTTCCCTATACTTTGACGGGAACCGGCGAGTTCGCGGCAATCCATTCCAATCCGCCCGGAATCTATACGGACAGACCTTGCGCATTGCTGAAACAGGTGGGAAACAGTAAAATCATCTGGACAGCTGCTCCGATTGAAATGTCCAGACCATATATGAGCCGTCAGGTATACTTGCGCATGGTGGATTTTCTGCGGGGAGAAGCGGCTTTTGTATCCAATGCACCGAAGTTCGTGGAAGTTCTTGCGTGGAATAAGGATGGCACGGATTATTTCGCTGTGATCAATGAGCAGGAGGAGTCTCCCATTGCACCTATGTACGACATCACGATCGAGGTTAAGGGTGCTGCCGGCAGGAAGGCATATCTCCTGCCGCAGAAAACGGAGTTGGAAACCGAAACGATAGATGGAGATACTCTGAAGATCCATGCGCCAAAGCTGGATATTTTCCATATCATACAACTTGGATAAAACGCAGGTGAGCAGAAGGTGTGAAGTGGCTGACAAGGAGTATTCTAAATGAGAGGAATACTCCTTGTTTTGTCTGGAAGATAAATGGTGGAAGGATAGGGAGAATGATACAAAAAAGACTGATAAGTGTCTGTATTGCCGCAATTATCGTATTTAGCGTCTATGCCTGTGGACAGACAGTCTCGGACAATCCTGCCGCGGAGACGGAAATTGCAGGGAAAAACGATACAGAGACGGAGATAGTGGAGAAAGAGGATACAGAGACGAAAATTGCGGAGAAAAAAGATACAGAGACGGGGAGTGAAGAAGAGGATATATCCGAAGAAGATGAAGTAACAGAAGAGGAAGCTGCAGAATTGTTTAATTCGCAGGGGGTTTATATTCAAATTCTGGCGGAGGGGGATGAGAAACTGGGTGAGTCGGAGCGGGCGGAGTTTCTGGCTGCCTTCGGGTTTAGCGACAGTGAGCCATTTTATGTGCATGATGAAGAAGACGGATATCCCTTTATGGAGCTTTATTTTGATGAGGAGCGCGGGATTGGCTGTGGCATCCGTTATGCAGGAAGCGTGATTTGCGGCTTTGCCTTTGACCATTGTCAGGAAGTAAGCTGGCATGAACGGGATCCTTATTCTGTGCTGTCCGTCTACGGGACGACCGGGGAGGACAGGGTTACAGATTACCGGGAAATATACGAGTACGACGAGGAGGAGCGGCTGATCGGTTATCAATCCACAGGTACGCCCACGGACATAGAGGGGGAAGAGTGGAAAGATACTCCGATGATCACAGTGGCTTTTACCTATGATGACGGAGGAAGACTTCAGGAAAAGGAATACAGCCACTTTACCACGCCGCATCTGCCGTTTGGCACCACCTATGCCTCGCAGACCAGCTATTATGACGAGAGCGGGAGGCTGTCGCATACTGCTTCCTATATCACGCATGGCGGTCTTGAGGGGTATTATATCTATCAGGGAGACCACGATGTGCCGGCCTATTATTTGAAACTGGATCATCAGTACACCTCATGGCCGACCTTTTACCGGTTCGTAAACAGGGTTCATAATTGGGAATTCGGCGGCTTTCGGCGCAGCACAGAAGCACAGGATCAGATTTATGAGATTGAACCCGGCGAAGAGGCGGATTTTCTGGTAAAGCAGGGATTTACGGAGGACGACCTCTTATACGAGTATGAGTATGCAGGGGATTCCAATGTCGTGTTTCGGCTTTCTCTTTACTGTGATGAATATGTGACAAGGGGTGTCGGTTTTATCAGGAAATATGAGGATGGAGAATATAGAGATCTGGAGATATTTACGTTTGACGGATGCGAGCAGTATCTGCATGATGCTGCCGTTGGGCAGTATTCTGTATATTCTACGTATGATGACGGCAGAGAAACGTATTTTCTGGATGAGAAGACTATCGACGATTATTTTGGAGCGATGGACCCGGACGAAATACATTCCGTTTCCTTCGATTACGAGGACGGGAAGCTGGTGCATATGGAGCAGAGGCTTACTCATGGCAGTGTGGACAGGTTTTACTTTCACAAGGACGGTGCTGCTTACAGGTTTGGGCCCTATATGTTGGAAGTGGATCACGGACGGGGAGTTTCCCTATACAGGTTTGGATATTTTTAATGGCAAAAGGTAAATCGATAGATGGACCAAAACAGATTTACCAGGACCCAGCCGATACCGGTGGCAAAAGCAACGGCAGGGAGCTGATAGTCTTGTATGAATATCCAGGATAGTATAACCCGCAGACCAATGTGACCCGCCGCACCGATAAACGGGATGGAGACTTTTTCAATGCCATCCAGGTAACCGGCGAACGTATTTCCGATAAAACAAAAGGTATAGAATAAGGCAATGATGCGCAGATAGGAAACGGCGTTTTGGTAGGATAAACCGTATGTATGTCCCAGAATCATAGCTACGGCATGCGGCGATGCCAGATATAAAATAATGGAACAAACGATGCCGAGAGAAAAAAGAAGAATCAGGCTGTCCCAAAAGCCTTTTTTAACCCGCTCCTGTTTTCCGGCGCCGTGATTCTGGGCAATCATAACAGATGTTGCGGCAGCGCCGCTGTCGCCGAATGAATTAGCATACCCTTCGATTCTTGTTGCGGCAGTATAAGCAGCAATCATTTCTGTTCCTGTTGTATTTACGGCACTTTGTACCATTAGTTTTCCAATATACAAACTTGTCTGATGAATACCGGTAACAACGCTGAGACGAAGCGTTTTTTGAATAAGACTTTTATCCCATCTGCAATCTTTCTTATAACATCTTAACTCCGGCTGCATGATGTAAAAAAGCAGAACAGAAAATATAGCAGAGACTGCCTGTGAAAAAATAGTTGCCCATGCAGCTCCGGCAATTCCCATGTGCAGCGTACTGACCATATAAAGATCCAGCCCCAGATTGATAAAAACGGAAACAAGAAGAATATACAAGGACGCAGAGGTATTTCCGGTTGCACGAAGAAGGGAGTTGTAAAGGTTGTAAAGAAAAACAAACGGAAGCCCGATCAGGACGATTCGGAGATAACGGATTGTACAGTCCATGATCTCAGGCGGCGTCTGTGTCAAATGCAGGATGGGCATGAGAGCAAGTACGGCAAGAATACTGATACAGAAGGTGAGGATCGATCCAAAAGTCAGTACAAGAAAATGTTCCGTACGGAATGTATTCATTTGTTTTCCGCCATATAACTCAGAAAAGATGATGGCAATCCCGGTACAAGCTCCAACAATTGCAAAAATCATCAGATTCATAATAGAGCTGGCCACACCAACAGAAGAGAATTCTAGTTCACTGGCATATCTTCCGATGACAAAGGCATCAATCGTGTTATAGGTCTGTTGTAAAATATTTCCCAAAATCAATGGGATAGCCAGGCGAACCATATGGCGCTTCATATTACCCTGTGTAAGATCGGCATTTCTTTCCATTTTCATGCATCCTTTTTTATATGATTGGGTTTGCTTCAGGAACTATTTAATAGTATAATGATGAAAAAGCGTTGAGAAAAGCGAAAATAAATCAATGATGTTTTGAGGAAATGTCAAAGAAGGGGATAGAATGGATTTGGAAAAAATGAAAGCACTTTTATGCGTGCTGGAGCGGGGAAGCTTATCTGCGGCTGCGGAAGCGATGGGATATACGCCCTCAGGAATCAGCCGAATGATGGCATCCCTTGAGGAAGAATTGGGCTTTTCCTTATTAATCCGTACACGTGAGGGGATTTCTCCGACGCAGGAGTGTGAGCAGATGCTGGATGTGATACGGAATTTTGTACGAAGCGGACAAGACTGTCTTCTTATGGCCGGCAAAATCAAGGGCATGGAGGTTGGTCATGTGATCATCGGAACAGCGTACAGTACTTTTTATCGTAAACTTGCCGATTTGATCAAATCATTCTATGAAAAATATCCGGGAATCAAAGTGGAGATCATATCCGGATACAGTACTGAACTATTGGAAAAATTAAAAAGCCATCAATTGGATCTGTGTATCATCAGTAAAAGAGAGGAGGTGCCCGGGTGGTTTCCGATCTGTAGGGATCCTATGATGGCGTGGGTATCCAGGGATCATCCTTTGGCAGATGAACCGGGCATTCCGCTGGAAGCATTCGCAAACGAAAAATACATCGACACCTATCCGGATGCGGATATTGATAATGCACATATTTTTTCCAGATCAGGAATCATACCGAATACACAGTTTTATACAAAAGACAGTTATGCGACCTGGCAGATGGTGGACGCCGGATTGGGAATCAGCATGAATAACAACTTAAACAGCAGAGAATGGAATGGCAATGTGAAGGTTCTGCCATTGATACCGGAACAGATCATAGAAATAGGCATTGCATATGGCGGAGAAATGTCTTTGGCTGGTAAGACTTTTTTAGAGTTCTTAAAATCTTATGAAAATTAGCACTCACCTCTTGAGATTGGAAAGCAGGATTTGACTTGTTTCATGAAGTGCCGTAGATGCCTGTTTTACCGGATTTGCGGCACTTCTAACGTTTCGTCTTAGTTCATCAGAAATCGTCATTTTGTGAAAAAATGGTGTAGTAAATGGTGTAGTGGATTGATGGCGGGATGTTGTTTTTGGCATAATTGATTTGAATTTTAGATTTGTGTTTTGAGCTGATCTGTACTTTGGTAAAAATCAGATTGTGGGTCTTTGCACAATAGGATATAATAATAGTAACTTAAGGATAGGATAGCAAAAGAAAAAGGCAGTCAAAAAGGTGGTGGAGCAATGACTGAGGAAGAGATACGTCAAGATACCAGAACCGTAGAGCAGATTGTTGACGATATGAATTTATTTGATGACGATCTGATGTCTATGGTGTTTGATGGCAATATAGAGGCAACGGAGCTTTTGCTAAAGATTATACTGAAACAGGACGATATCCAAGTTGTAAGTGTTGTCGGACAACGGGAATTTCAGAGTCCTGTAGTGAGTGGACGGGATATCCGCTTAGATATTCTGGCAAAGGATAGTACGAGAAAACACTATAATGTAGAGGTACAAAAGAAGCCGGAAGGGGCGCATATACGCCGTGCCAGATTTAACAGCAGTATGATGGATTCCCGAATGCTGAAAGAAGGGCAGGAATTTTTAGAACTTCAGGATTCTTATATGGTGTTTATTACCCAGACAGATATATTTGGATATGGGATACCGATTTATACGATAAATCGCCATTTTGAGGAAATAGATGATTTGTTTGATGATGGTTCTCATATTGTATATGTGAATGGAAACTATAAGGGAGATGATACGATTGGAAGGCTGATGCATGACTTTGGCTGTAAAGAATCGGAGGATATGTATTATCCTGAGCTGGCTAAAGGGGTGCGGCATTTTAAAGAAGAAGGAGGTCGAAGGATTATGTGTGAAGCGGTTGAAAAGTATGCGGAACAAAAGGCGGAAAATGTAAGACTTGATAGTCTGTTGGAGTCTATAAAAAATCTTATGGAGTCTATGAAATGGTCTGCGGAACAGGCTATGGTAGCTTTGAAGGTATCAGATGCTGATAAGGCTATGCTTTTGAAGGAACTGTAAGTTAGTGTAGATCAAAGTGGAACGGAGATCGAAAGATTATGAGCGAAGCGGTTGACAAGGAGTATTCTAAATGAGTGGAATACTCCTTATTTTATTGAAGAGCAATTTCGTATAACTAAATTAGTAAACAAAAATGGTGTAGTAGAGGGGGAGAACGAACGATATTCTAAATTTTAGGACACGCAAACCCGCATAAATGCTGGGTTTGCAAAAATTTAATAAAATTATTAGCACTCACCTCTTGACAGTGCTAACAATCCGTTGTAATGTGAGGGTGTAAGTGGAAAAAAGCAGAGGAATAAGCTCCAAAGGGGCTTTGTGCAGGGAATCTGCACAGAAGGGAGGCTGCTATGAACTTAACGAAATTTACACAAAAATCCATACAGGCGGTGGAACGCTGCGAAAAGCTGGCTTACGAGTACGGCAATCAGGAGATTGAGGAAGAGCATCTGTTATACAGCCTGCTCACCATTGATGACAGCTTGATCTTAAAGCTGATTGAGAAGATGGAGATACAGAAGGAATACTTTGTCAACCGGGTGGAGCAGGGCCTTTCCAAGCGCACGAAAGTGCAGGGCGGGCAGATCTTCATCGGGCAGGATCTGAACAAGGTTCTGATCAGTGCAGAGGACGAGGCCAAGGCACTCGGCGATGAGTACGTGTCCGTGGAGCATCTCTTCCTTGCTATGTTAAAACATCCGAATAAGGAGATCAAGGAGATCTTCCGGGAGTTCGCTATCACAAAAGAGCGGTTTTTACAGGCGCTCTCCACGGTGCGCGGCAATCAGCGGGTGACTTCGGACAATCCGGAAGCGACTTACGACACGCTGGAAAAATACGGGCAGGATCTGGTGGAGAGGGCGAGAAGCCAGAAACTTGATCCCGTCATCGGCAGAGATTCGGAGATCCGCAATGTGATCCGCATTCTCTCCCGCAAGACAAAGAATAATCCCGTGTTGATCGGCGAGCCGGGCGTCGGCAAGACTGCGGTGGCGGAAGGGCTTGCGCAGCGTATTGTCAGAGGAGATGTGCCGGAGGGCCTTAAGGACAAGAAGATATTTTCTCTTGATATGGGAGCGCTGGTGGCCGGCGCGAAGTATCGGGGCGAATTCGAGGAACGTTTAAAGGCAGTGCTGGAAGATGTAAAGAATAGCGATGGGCAGATCATCCTCTTCATTGACGAGCTGCATCTTATTGTAGGCGCAGGCAAGACGGATGGCGCCATGGATGCGGGCAATATGTTAAAACCCATGCTGGCGAGGGGCGAGCTGCACTGTATCGGTGCGACGACATTGGATGAATACCGCCAGTATATCGAGAAAGATGCCGCACTGGCAAGGCGTTTCCAGCCTGTCATGGTGGAGGAGCCCACGGTGGAGGACACGATCTCCATTCTGCGCGGCCTGAAAGAGCGCTACGAGGTATACCATGGCGTCAAGATCATGGATAACGCGCTGGTCAGTGCGGCGGTGTTGTCAAACCGCTACATTTCCGACCGTTTTCTGCCGGACAAGGCCATCGACCTGGTGGATGAGGCCTGCGCGCTGATCAAAACAGAGCTTGACTCCATGCCGACGGAGCTCGATGAGCTGCAGCGCAGGGTCATGCAGTTAGAGATAGAAGAGACGGCCTTGAAAAAGGAGGACGATAACCTGAGCAGAGAACGTCTTGCGAATCTGCAGAAGGAGCTTGCGGAGCTTAAGGAAGAGCTGAAGAACCGAATGGCGCAGTGGGAGAACGAGAAGGCGTCGGTTGAAAAATTGTCGAAGATCCGCGAAGAAATCGATGAAGTAAACAGCCAGATCGAGATTGCACAACGAGACGGTGACTATGAGAAGGCGGCGGAGCTGAGCTACGGGAAGCTTCCTTCCCTGAAAAAACAGCTTGAGAACGAGGAGGAGCATGTCGGGGAAGAAGAGCTTACTCTGGTGCATCAGAGCGTGTCGGATGAGGAGATCGCAAAGATCATCTCCCGCTGGACGGGCATCCCGGTGGCAAAGCTGACGGAGAGCGAGCGCAACAAGACGCTGCATCTGGATGTGGAGCTGCATAAGCGTGTGATCGGGCAGGACGAGGGTGTCACAAAGGTAACAGATGCTATTATTCGTTCCAAGGCGGGGATCAAGGATCCGACCAAGCCGATTGGTTCCTTCCTGTTTCTGGGGCCTACGGGTGTTGGCAAAACGGAGCTGGCCAAGGCTCTTGCGGCATCGCTCTTTGACGATGAGACGAACATGGTCCGCATCGACATGAGCGAATATATGGAGAAGCATTCTGTGTCCCGACTGGTAGGAGCACCTCCCGGTTACGTTGGGTATGAGGAGGGCGGTCAGTTAACCGAAGCGGTTAGAAGAAAGCCGTACTCGGTGGTGCTTTTCGATGAGATCGAGAAGGCACACCCGGATGTCTTTAATGTGCTCTTACAGGTGCTTGACGACGGGCGCATCACGGATTCTCAGGGCAGGACGGTGGATTTTAAGAACACCATTCTGATCATGACCTCCAACATCGGAGCGGAGTATCTGTTGGATGGGATCGATGCGCAGGGAGAGATCACGGAGCAGGCGGAAAATCTGGTGATGGGTGAACTGAGAAACCATTTCCGCCCTGAATTTCTGAATCGATTGGATGAAACGATTCTGTTTAAGCCTCTGACAAAGGACAATATCAGCGGTATCATCGGCCTGATCGTGGCGGATCTGAACAGGCGGCTGGCAGACAGGGAGTTGTCCATTGAGCTTGCTCCCGAGGCGGCGCAGTTCATTGTGGAAAATGCCTACGATCCCGTGTATGGAGCAAGGCCCTTAAAGCGTTATATCCAGAAGTATGTAGAGACTCTGTCTGCGAAGCTGATTCTGTCCGACCAGGTAGAGGCGAAGGACACCATTCTGATCACGGTGGAGAATGAGACATTGACGGCACGGAAGAAATAAAGTATCCTATGCTATAGAAATAGTAAATCCCTGTGGGATTAACGATGGGAAAAATTAAAACAGAATTGAGTGAAAAAACAAAAAAGAACAGCTGTAATTCCAGAAAATATGTGGATAAGTGGGGCATATTTGCTAAAAGCTAAAACATGATTTAGCAAAATGAGCGAAAAACGGAAGGGAAAAAGACGATGAGATATCCTGAATTTTTGAAGGAACGCGGAACGATCGGCTTTGTGGCACCCTCCTGCGGGTGTGCCATCGAGCCCTACAAGACCGGTTTTGATAACGCGCAGAAAAAGTGGCGGGAGATGGGATATCAGATGCAGCTTGGGCCCAACTGTTACGCGGGAGACGGCGTCGGGATCAGCAGTACGCCGCAGGCGTGCGGGCAGGAGCTGACGGAAGGTTACTGTGATAAGAACAGCGACATTCTGATTTCCTGCGGCGGCGGCGAGCTGATGTGTGAGATCCTGGATCACGTGGACTTTGGTCGGATCGGAAAGGCGAATCCGAAGTGGTATATGGGCTACTCCGACAATACGAACTTTACCTTCCTGCTGACCACGCTCTGTGATACGGCCTCCATCTATGGCCCCTGCGCGGGGACCTTCGGTATGGAGCCCTGGCATGAATCCTTGTCGGATGCGATGGAACTTTTGCGTGGAGATAAGCTTGCCATGTCGGGGTATGACAGATGGGAGAGGGAATCCCTGAAGGATGAGGAGCATCCATGCGTCCCCTATAACCTGACAGAACCGTCTGTGATAAAATATCTTCTGTCCGATGGCAGGACGAATGTGGATAGTCTTGTAATTGCCGGAGAGCGTGCAGATGCGGCAGTTACACCACAGATCGATTTCTCAGGCAGGCTCCTCGGCGGCTGCATGGACTGTCTGGTCAATCTGCTGGGCACGGGCTATGACAGAGTAACGGACTTTGTGGAGCGCTATCAGGGTGACGGCATCCTCTGGTTTCTGGAGGCCTGTGACCTCAATCTCATGGGGATCCGCCGTGCCATGTGGCAGATGGAGCACGCGGGATGGTTTCGGCATTGCAGCGGTTTTCTGATCGGCAGACCCAGAGTGGGAATGAATGTAAGTGAATTTGGCATTGACGAGTACCAGGCTGTGACAGAGATGCTCAGAAAATACAACGTGCCCATCCTCATGGATCTTGACATCGGTCATATCTCGCCGATGATGCCCCTGATCTGCGGCAGCATGGCACGGGTGGTAAGCGATGGCAGCACCTATCAGGTGGAGATGTCGCTGCAGTGAAAATTGGCAATGTGTTATTCTATTATATAGAAAATGGCGACAGTGTAGATCATTTAGGGAGAATGCGAAGCATTCTTAGAGTTTGCCGCAGGCATACTCTTATCGTACGCTGCCGAGCGACGATTGTGGAAAGGCGGGTGTGTAAGGTGCCAAAGGACCCAGTCATGCTGTTGAGTTATGTAAACTTAAAGCTTCGCGATTTTTATAGCAGTCTGGATCAGCTCTGCGAGGATCTGGATGCGGACCGCGACGAGCTGATCGAAAAACTGCAAAGTATCGATTATCATTACGATGAGGAGAAAAATCAGTTTGTCTGAACAAATAAAAATTACAGTCGTTATGAGTGACGATAAACAGAATACAGAAAGAGAAGAACAGAAGTCGAAAAGGATCTTGTTGACACAGGATCCTTTTATGACATTACTGTCAGTATTACAGGAAAACCGGCTGCTGGAGGAGAGTCTCTGCGGCGGCAGAGGGGAGTGCGGCAGATGCGCAGTACAGTTTTTGAGCGGTGCGACAATCCCTACTCCGCTGGAAAGAAAGCATTTTTCACCGGAGGAGCTGCGGCAGGGATACCGCCTTGCCTGCATAGCCAGGCCACGTACAGACTGTGTGATCAAGTTGCTGAAAAAGGAGGGAGTGGAAGTTCCCATTTTGACAAAAACGATTCCCTTGTCGGAAGATATTGACTTAAATAGTCAAGGGAAAAACCGATCTGAAAATCAAACATCGGGTGCTATGGAATCTCTGAACGGATTGACGGACGAAGTAAAAAACAACACAGGCGTTATGGAATCCGGTGATCATATGATAGCCGTGGACCTGGGAACCACCACGATCGCTATGCAGCTGTATTGTATGGCGACGGGGGAGGTGGTCGATACTTACTGTGAACACAACCCGCAGAGAAGCTACGGAGCGGATGTACTTTCCCGCATACAGGCTTCCTGTAAGGGGCGTCGGGAAGAACTGCAGAGACTGGTATGTGAGTCGCTCCTGCGGGGGCTGCAACGGTTTCTTACAGGACGATTGATTGACGCGGCGCAGCTTCGCTGTATCTGCATCGCGGGAAACACGGCGATGGAACATCTACTTATGGGCTATGATGTGCAGCGCCTGGGGAGGAGTCCCTTTACACCGGTGGAGATCGGGGTGCAGGAGACAACACTCTCAGGCCTTTTTGCCTGCCTTGCAGGAGTGCAGATTGGGGAAAACGCTGCATTGATGACTCTGCCCGTCTATCTCACGCCGGGGATCAGTGCTTTTGTTGGGGGTGATATGACAGCGGGCCTTTACGCGCTGCGGATGCTGCCTGGTTTTGTGGATGGAAAAGATTTGCAGGCGCAGGATGAGCCCCGGGTGTGCTTCCTGATCGATCTGGGTACCAACGGTGAGATAGCGATCACGGACGGAAAACGCATGCTCGTCACAGCCACGGCCGCGGGGCCGGCTTTTGAGGGAAGCGGAGAAAGCGCTCTTATCGGGACGGATCGAATCGCCCTTACAGCTTCGTTTTTGCAGCGGGGAATATTGGATGAGACGGGGCTTCTGGCGGAACCTTATTTTTCGGAAGGCGTGCCCGTGGAAGCAGAGGATGTCCGCGCAGCTGAAAAATCGGGACAAATGAATACATTTCGGATCAGGAAAGAGGACATACGATCTCTGCAGATGGCGAAGGCTGCTATTCGTGCAGGGATAGAGATCTTGTGGGTTGAGATGGGCTGCCCGAGGATGGACAGGGTGTATCTGGCGGGCGGATTTGGTTATGAGCTGGATGTGGAGGCGGCCTTTGCTATCGGACTTTTGCCGGTTCAGCTGCGCGGCAGGGTGGAAGCTGTGGGGAATACCTCACTGGCGGGCGCTTTTCTGATGGGGCGCGCGCTTTGGCAGGGCAGGATTGACCGAAGAGCGCTTGAGGAGAAGCTTACCTCGGGAACTGTGATCGAAAGCATCAATCTGGCAGCGAAGGAGAATTTCGCTGCGCTTTATCTGCGATATATGAATTTGGAAGAGAATTGAACAGGAGGGCGTTCGCTTTAAGGTTAAGTTAAGGCGAATGCTCTTTTCCTTTAAGGATAGCGTGCTATCCTTATGGTGTAGTCAGGGAGGAACGAAACGAGATTCCATATCGAAAGAGAGGGAGAATTATGTGGACGAGACGTGAATTAAAGGAACGGGCCAAGGCCGCCCTGCATAGAAACTATTGGAAGCTTGTGCTTGTATCGGCGCTCTTGCTGTTGCTGGGGTGTGAGGCCGGCGGGTACAACTTTTCCGGGGGAGTCTGGAAAAACTCGAATTCAAACGGCAGCGTGGAGCGGGCGGAGAGTGTCACGGAGAACGGCAGTGTGGTGGACGGTGCAGCGGGCGCGCACGGCACAGATGAGTCGGTGCCACAGGCAATCGGGCGGAGCGAGGCCGAACCGGATGACATTAATGTCAGAATTGATGGAATCGTAGATGACGTTGTCGTGGGTGTCATTGCAGTCATTGTTTTTCTGATCGTGTTTTTCATCTTTCTGGCAGTGATCCTGGCGGTGGACATTTTCCTGATCAACCCATTTGATGTGGGCGGAAAGCGCTTCATGCGAAAGAGCATCGAGGATGTGGCACAGGTGAAGGAGATTACCTTCGCGTACGATCACTCCTACAAAAACGTGGTGAAGGTCATGTTTTATAAGGAACTCTATATTTTTTTGTGGGCGCTTCTGTTTATCATTCCGGGTATCGTGAAGATGTATCAGTACCTTATGGTTCCTTATCTCCTGTCGGAATATCCGGATATGGAGTACCATGAGGCTCTCGCAAGAAGCCGCGATATGATGGAGGGTAATAAGTGGAGGGCATTTGTGCTGGGGCTTTCATTTATCCTCTGGGATTTTCTGGGTACGCTCACTTTCGGCATAGTAGAGATCTTCTATGTGAACCCTTACCGCAATCTGACCTTTGCTGCGCTCTATGACGAACTGAAAAGAACACCTGTTATGAATGTGCAACAGTAATATATAGATACAGATTGAAAGGAAAATCCATATGGCTTACAGAATTCTGATAGCAGACGACGAGGCGGAGATCCGGGATGTGCTTCGTCTCTATCTGGAAAAAGAGGGATATGAAATTATAGAGGCGGCGGATGGGCTGGAGGCTGACAGGCTGCTGAAAAAGGAAAAGATAGATCTGGCGATCTTAGACATTATGATGCCGGGACTGGACGGCTACCGGGTCCTTCGCAATATCCGGGAGGAGAATAACCTCCCGGTACTCATACTCTCGGCAAAGACAAGCGATTCGGATAAGATCCTGGGACTTGATCTGGGGGCGGACGACTATATCACAAAGCCCTTTGTTCCGCTGGAGGCGGTCGCCCGCGTGAAGTCCAATCTGCGCAGATTTTACGCGCTGGGGGCAGGAGAGAAGCGGGACGGGGAGAGCGGAACACTGACGCTGGGAGATCTGCGGCTGGAGCTGGAAGCATGCCTCCTGTATCGAAAGGAGGAGCGGATCGAGCTGACTTCCGTAGAGTTTCGTATTTTGAAACTTTTTATGGAGAATCCGGGCAAGGTGTTTACCAAACAGCAGCTTTTTGAAGCGGGCTGGGAGGAAGACTATATGGTTTCCGACAATAATGTGATGGTGTGTATCTCCAAGCTGCGTGCGAAGCTAAGCCACGACGGCAGGGAATATATCACAACGATAAGAGGACTGGGCTATCGTCTGGAAAAGGAGTGAGAAAACGCATATGAAGAAACAGGATCTGAGGTGGTTCCTGACAAAGTGGTTTCTGATCCTTATGGCAGGGATGTATCTGTGCGGGGAGCTGCTCACACTTTTTTACGGATTCGTGGGGTTTCCGCTCCTTTACAGGCTTCTTTCCTATCTGGATATCAAATTTGTGAGCGACGGCAGCGTCATCGCGGATTTATTACACCTGTTATGTTATTTTCTGGTGGACTTGCTGCCAAATGAGATCTCAGAGTGGGTAAAACAGGGGGTGAACAGCGGCACATGGGGAATTCAGATCACTGTAAATACGCCTCATGACAGCGGCATATCAGGTCGTCTCCTGAGTTTTGCCCTGTTTTGTATCGTACTGTTTCTTCTGGAGCTTCGCATGGCGCCCTATCTGGTGGGTGCTTTCTTCTATTGCCGCATGGTGGCGAGGAAGATGAATGAGGTTTTAGAGGAGGAGAAGAAGCAGCAGCAGGCATTTGAGCGGCGGCGAAATCTCCTTCTTTCGGACATCGCACATGATATCAAGACGCCGATCACCACGATCTGCGGTTACAGCAGAGCCTTGTCGGAAGGGCTGGTGGCGGAGGAGAAGAGACAGTCCTATCTGGATGTGGTCTATCAGAAATCCCTGCGGATGGACGAGCTGCTTACACTTTTGTTTGAATATGTGAAACTGGACAGCGAGGGTTTTGGGCTGCATAAGCAGCAGGGAAATCTGGCGGAACTGGTGCGGGAGATGACAGCCCAGCTTTATACGGACTTTGAGGATAAGGGCATAACCGTAATGACTGAAATATCGGAGGAGGATGCAGAATTTGATATGGATAGGCTGCAGCTCGGGCGGGCGGTCACGAATCTGCTCACGAATGCGATTCGCTACGGAAGGAGAGGCGGCCGGGTTTTGGTGCGTCTGGAAGATTATGAAATCACGGTGGCGGACGACGGAGAGCCCATAGATCCTGATTTCGCGGAGCATATCTTTGACCCCTTTACCAGGGAGGACAGGGCCCGCACCTCTGAGGGCGGCAGCGGCCTCGGGCTCGGGATCGCCAAAAAGATCGTGGAGATGCACGGGGGAAGGCTTGTCTTGAACCAGCGTTTTGGAGAGGGCTACACGAAAGCCTTTCAGATCCGTTTTTCGGGATAAAGCGGAGCAGTGCAGGATGCTGAATCTGTCAGCATGATCCGGCATATACATGAGAGTAAGAAGAAAATTGCGGGTGTTGTCCTGTGGTGAGCATGAAAGACAGGTTGATCATGAGCGCGGCGCTTCTTTTGTGTGCGGCGCTCGCAAGCGGTTTTGGTATGATGGTGCATCGGGAGGATTCCGGCGGGATCATAGAAAACATAACGAGTGCTATGAATTATGAGGAAACGGTGGAAAATCCGAGAATAGCGATTACCTTTGACGACGGTCCCCATCCCTACTACACAGAGCAGCTGCTTGACGGCTTGAAGAAACGCGGTGTGGTGGCAACCTTCTTTGTCACCGGAGAACACGCGAAACTGCATCCGGATATTATTAAACGAATGCAGGAGGAAGGGCACCTGATCGGCAATCACACTTACAGCCACATTCAGCTTGGGAAGAATAACAGGGAAAGGTTTAAAGACGAGCTTGTAAAAACCAATGAGCTGCTTTTGGAGATAACAGGTGAGGAGGTGCAGTTTGTACGTCCGCCCTACGGGAGCTGGGATAAGAGCCTTGAGACGGAACTTACGATGCTGCCCGTGCTCTGGACGATCGATCCGATGGACTGGTGCAGCAGCAATGTTTCGGGAATCGTAAAAAAGGTTACGGGTAAGGCAAAGGAAAATGCCGTCATTTTGATGCATGACGAGTATTCTTCCAGCGTGACGGCAGCCTTGGAGATTGTGGATGTTCTGCAAAAGCAGGGCTATGAGTTTGTGACGGTGGATGAGCTTCTTTTAGAGTAGCGCGGTAAAAAAGAGGGAAAGGGATTGGACTTTTAGCAGTCAATATAGTACAATGGTCTAAACTGTCGCGTATGCGGACAGGCATATCAGCAAGAGAAAAGGGAATCCCATGGGAACGACCGATAGAGCGGACGACGAAAAGACGATCGAGAAAAAGAACGGAAAAAAGAGAGGGAGAAAATGGCTCCTTCTGGTTGTCTGCGCTCTTTTGCTGTCTGCGGCAGGCGGTTTCATGGGATATACGACGACTATGCGCACAGAGCTGATCAAAGCGGAGACGGCGGCGGTGGAGGCCATGGTGCATATGGAGGCCGTCGGATTAGCCGAGTACAGCAAGACGCAGCACAGAAAAGAGAGCGTCAGGAAAAACGCCGGCAAGGATACCACGCAGGCGCTGGTAGATGCGGCGCGCTACATGATAGAGGGAATCCGAAACAGGCCGAAGGAGGTAGAAGTCACAGCGGAGAACGCGGCGGATTTTGCTTCCATCGAAAGCTGCCTGATCAATACGGAGACCGGTAAGATCGACATTATCATGAAGGCGAAAGACCTTGCCGTGAGTGATGACGGCTACTATTATCTCTTTGAGGAAAAGACCTACCAGAGCGATCTTGCGACCAGTGAATACATTATCGAGGATCAGAAAGATATAGAATTGACTTTCTCGGTCAATCTAAACTACAACACCACCGCATCGAGGCTTTTTTCCAAGTTTGTTGTAGCGGTAAAAAAAGACGGCGCCTATCTGCCGATCACCAGACCTCGTTACATTACGAATCCTGAAGCGATTGCCAGATATACGCCTTCCTTCGGTGATACGAAGTCGAAAAAGGGGCTGCTCGTGGATCCTGAGAAGCTGAGGACGAATGAACTGGACGATCTGGGTGTAAGACATGCGGCCTACAACATTCCCTTAAGCAGGATTCTGGGTCCTACGACCAACGACTATTATCCCACGATCCACTATACCTACAATGGAAAGAGTTACGCCTTTAACGGGCAGATCATGGCGGAGTACGACTATATCTTTACTTCTCTCTCAAACAGGGGAATCATCACCACGGCGATCATTCTGAACGATAGATCCTCCCGTCCGGAGCTGATTCATCCAAAGGCCCGTTCGGGCGGTCACGCGCCCTACTATGCCTTCAATGCCACAGATGAGAGCGGTACGGAGACCATAGCGGCCATCGCTTCCTTCCTGGCAAGCCGCTATTCCGGTACAGGCAACGGAAAGGTCATGAATTGGGTGATTGCCAATGAGATCAATGCCAGAAGCGAGTGGAATTACATTGAGTACATGGACACGGCGAGCTATGTGGACGAGTACGCCAGAGCCTTTCGGGTCTTTTACAATGCTTTGCTCAGTGTAAACGGCAATGCCAGAGTGTACATATCGTTAGATCAGCAGTGGGGGAAAAGTCTTTACTCCAAAAACGGCTATGCTTCCAAGGATATTCTGGACGAGTTTAACCGGAATCTGAAAGCGGAGGGAAATATTGACTGGGGACTGGCGCAGCACCCGTACAACTACCCGTTGACGAGCGCAAAGGCCTGGAGCAGCGGCGGCCGGGCAGCCTCCTATGTGCTGGAGACCGAGACGACGCCCGTTATCACGATTAAAAACCTTCATGTATTGACGAACTATCTGCAGAGACCTGAGATGCGCACGGATGACGGTGAGGTGCGTCATCTGATCCTGAGTGAGATGGGGTACACCTCCTCGCAGGGGCAGGAGCTTCAGTCGGCCTCCTTTGTCTACGCCTACAAGGTCATCGAGGCCAATCAATATGTGGACAGTATGCTCTTTTCCAGAGAGACGGACGCGTCGGAGGAAGTGGCGCAGGGGCTGGCGTTGGGGATCTGTACGCTGGGCGGCGGCCGTAAGTCTATTTACGAGGCTTTCAAATATGTGGACACACCGGAAGCGGCAAAGTACACGGACTTTGCCTTGCGGGTGATCGGTATTACAAGCTGGGATCAGGTCATTTCGAGACACTGACGAAATGGAATGACGGGTTGCGGCGTAATATCAGAATAATTGAGAGATCAGATATTGATATATGCTTTGATTTTTCTTCTGCCAGTTGTCGCAGAGAGCGGCGGCGGTATTTTCATCAGGGACGGACAGGGTGAGATTCACCACTGTCACGTCCTTTTCTTTGATCAAAAGTCTGGCCTCGTATTCCCCTGATGTCGCTTTATAGTAATCTGCAATGATGGAGGATTCGTTTCGCATCTCCATTTCATGCTCGGCAAAAAAGGCGGAGATATCCTCCTTGATTGAGTCGTTTACGCGGTTCTCAAAGTAGGAGAGCGTCTTCCTTCCCTCCTCAGTGATCTCCAGATAAGTGCGGTTATGTCTGGATGCGGCGCGGATCAGGTCCGCGTCGATCAGCTCCGCGATCACCTGCTGCAGAGTCAGAAAATTCGTATAGTCATGTCCCAGGATAAAGTCGCCTATCTGCGCTTTTGTCAGCGGGAAAGTGACCCGGTCGAGCATATAGAGCGTGATCAGTTTATAGAGTGTCAAAGGGTCTTGTTTCATAACAACCTCATGTTTGTTTAAGTTACGTAAATAGCATAATCAATAGCAGACCCTTGTAGAATGTGGTAAATTCCTACGGAATTAACCACACGAGCACTGCTTCGCAGGCTCGGCATTACGCTTGGAATGGAGCGAAAGCGTGTCTGCGTTGGTTATGCTATTTACGTGATTATTATTTTATATGAGATTTCACTGCCTCCGCTACCACTTCCGCCACCTTCGGATCAAAGGGCTCCGGCATGATATTATCCTCAGAGAGCTCTTCCTCAGGAACAAGCCCTGCGATGGCCAGTGCGGCGGCCAGCTTCATTTCCTCGGTGATCTGTTCGGCCCGTCCTTCCAGAGCGCCCTTGAAGATGCCGGGGAAGGCTACCACGTTGTTGACCTGATTGGGGAAGTCGGAGCGGCCCGTGCCCACTATCCGCGCGCCCGCAGCCTTTGCCGCATCGGGCAGGATTTCGGGGTCGGGATTTGCCAGGGCGAAGATGATGGGGTCGCGGTTCATCGAGGATACCATATCAGGTGTTACGGTATTCGCGGCGGAGACACCCACAAAGATATCCGCGCCTTTGATAGCGTCGGCCAGGGTGCCGGTCTTGTTTTGCAGATTGGTGATTTCCGCCATCTGCTTCTGCATCCAGTTAATACCCGGCGTATCCTTTCCGATGATGCCGGACCGGTTGCACAGTATCACGTCGCGGAAACCGTAGGTCAGAAGGAGCTTCGCGATCGCAACACCCGCGCTGCCGGCGCCGTTCATGACCACCCTGCAATCCTCCTTTTCCTTTTTCACGACCTTCAGGGCATTGATGATGCCGGCGAGCACCACGATAGCCGTGCCGTGCTGGTCGTCATGAAAGACGGGGATGTCGAGGATTTTCTTGAGGCGCTCCTCGATCTCAAAGCAGCGGGGTGCGCTGATATCCTCCAGATTGATACCGCCGAAACCGGGAGCCAGATATGTCACGGCCTTGATGATCTCTTCGGTGTCCTGCGTATCCAGACAGATCGGTACGGCATTGACACCGCCAAATTCTTTGAACAGGACAGCCTTGCCCTCCATTACGGGCATCGCCGCGTGGGGACCGATGTTGCCGAGGCCCAGCACCGCGCTGCCGTCGGATACCACGGCTATCGTGTTGGATTTCCAGGTATAGGTGTAGGCGGCTTCTTTGTCCTGTGCGATTACTTTGCAGGGTTCGGCAACGCCCGGGGTGTAGGCGAGGGAGAGGGCCTCGCGGGTCTTGACGGGGGTCTTGGAGACAGTCTCCAGTTTTCCGCGCCATTCTTCATGCAGCATTAGAGCCTTTTCATTGGTTGTCATGGAAGTACCTCTTTTCTTAATTTTACGGTTTATGATATCTGGTTACATATTACGCTCATATCCGCAGAACTGTCAACTTCTATATACCATAGAGAAACAGGCGGCCGAAAGTTCTTTTTTCTAAAAAATGCTTTCTATTTTGAAAAGGATAGTGTATAATAACAATACAAACGAAAAAATCAAATTCTAAGTCGGATCAGGCATGAAATCCCCAGACGAAAGAGTACGGTAATCATCACAGGAGGAATTTATGAGAGAAAAGTATGAATCGCTTGCGCTTGCGGATCTGAAAGAGATTGCGAAGGCGAGAGGCATCAAGGGCACTTCTACCATGAAGAAGGCGCAGGTTGTGGAGGCCATGTTAAAGGAAGATGAGAAGGACAAGGCGGCAGGCAAGGAAGTGGCCGTTAAGTCGGTAGTTTCCACAAGCGCACCTGCGAGGAGAACGGAGCAGTCCGGGGATGAGGAGAAGTTTCCCGCTGAGCTCGACAGCGGCATCACGGCCAGCGGTATTTTGGAGGTGATGGCTGACGGTTTCGGTTTCATTCGCTGTGAGAATTATCTGCCCGGAGAGAATGACGTCTATGTGGCACCCAGTCAGATTCGGCGTTTCGGCCTGAAAACAGGCGATATTCTGGAAGGCAATACCAGAATAAAGACCCAGAATGAAAAATTCAGCGCGCTTCTTTATGTGAAATCCATCAACGGCTATGCGCCGGAGGTGGCTATGCGCCGGATGAATTTTGAGGATATGACTCCCATTTTTCCGGACGACAGGCTTAAGTTAGAGACGCCGGGCGCCTCGGTGGCCATGCGGATCATGGATCTGATGAGTCCGGTGGGCAAAGGGCAGAGAGGTATGATCGTGTCTCCGCCGAAAGCAGGTAAGACTACCCTGTTAAAAGAAGTGGCAAAATCCATCACAAAGAGTGCGCCGGATTCCCACCTGATCATCCTGTTGATCGACGAGCGCCCTGAGGAGGTAACGGACATTAAGGAGGCCATCGAAGGCCCTAACGTGGAAGTGATCTACTCTACCTTTGACGAGCTGCCGGAACATCATAAGCGCGTGTCTGAAATGGTGATCGAGCGCGCAAAGCGTCTTGTGGAACATAAGAAGGACGTAGTGATCCTGCTGGACAGCATCACGCGTCTGACCAGAGCATACAATCTGGTCGTTCCGCCCAGCGGGCGCACGCTTTCGGGTGGTCTTGACCCTGCGGCGCTGCATATGCCTAAGCGCTTTTTCGGCGCAGCCCGCAACATGCGTGAGGGCGGCAGTCTGACGATTCTGGCGACGGCGCTCGTGGAGACGGGCAGTAAGATGGATGATGTGGTGTATGAGGAATTTAAGGGTACCGGCAACATGGAGATGGTATTGAACCGTAAGCTTTCCGAGAAGAGAGTGTTTCCGGCTATCGACATCCCAAAATCCAGCACCAGAAGAGAGGATCTGCTTTTAAACAGCGACGAGCTGGAAGCGATCAATATCATTCGAAAAGCATTAAACGGAATGAAGGCGGACGAGGCGGCCGAGCGGATCGTGGATATGTTTACCAAAACCAGAAACAACCAGGAATTTGTAAACATGGTCAAAAAGATGAAGTTCATCTAAAAAAAGGCTTGCATCCCCGAAAATCGTATGCTACAATGTAAAAGCTGTCGGTCTGTGACAGCGTTTTATTCTGAACTTGAGATAGGGTTGAAAGAAACGTATGCTTTCAACAGCAGATTTACGCGCAGGGCGTAGATTCGCAGGCTGAGAAAGGAGTTAAAAGCGATGAGAGAAGGAATTCATCCTGAGTATTATCAGGCAACGGTAACGTGTAACTGCGGCAATACCTTTGTGACCGGTTCCACAAAGCCTGAAATTCATGTGGAGGTTTGTTCCAAGTGCCATTCGTTCTATACGGGACAGCAGAAGACGGCACAGGCTCGCGGCCGTATTGATAAATTCAATCGGAAATACGGTGTGGAAAGCAAATAGACAAATCAAAAGAGCTGATTTAGAAAAAAGGTTGAGTTTATCTCAACCTTTTCTAGATTATGAGGATAACGAATATGTCGAAGAAAATGCAGAAATACTCCGGGATCGGCGGTCAGGCTGTCCTGGAGGGCATTATGATGAAGAATAAGGAACAGTACGCGGTGGCGGTCAGAAAACCGAACGGCGAGATCGCAGTGGAAGTGGAACATTACAACGGGATCCTTCATGCAAGCAAGCTGATGGACATTCCCTTTGTCCGGGGCGTGTTTCAGTTTATTGACTCGCTGATTTTAGGGATGCGCTGTCTGGATTTCTCGGCTTCTTTTTACGAGGATGAGGAGGAGCAGACGGCGGCGAACAGCGTTCTCAACAAGATTTTTAAGGATAAGGCGGAGAAGGTGTTCAGTGCTGTTGTGATGCTGCTTTCTTTGGCACTTGCCATCGGTATTTTCATGATTTTGCCCTACTACATCACTTCTCGTTTTGAGGAATATATCAGAAGCGCATCCTTTATGGCGATCATCGAAGGGGCGCTGCGGATCCTGATCTTTGTATGCTATGTGCTTGCGATCTCACTGATGAAGGATATCCGGAGAGTTTACTGCTACCACGGCGCGGAGCATAAGTGTATCAACTGTATAGAGAAAGGCGCGCCCCTTACGGTGAAGGAGGTCATGCGCTGCTCAAAGCAGCACAGGCGCTGCGGTACCAGCTTTCTTCTGTTTGTGATGTTTGTCAGCGTGGTTTTGTTTTTCTTTATCCGGGTAGAAAATCCGGCTCTTCGAGTGTTGGTTCGGATTGCGCTGATTCCGGTAATTGCGGGAATTTCCTATGAGATCATTCGTCTTGCGGGAAGGAGCAACAACATTCTGGTGCGCATGATCTCCGCGCCGGGGATGTGGCTGCAGAGACTGACCACCAGAGAACCCGACGAGAGCATGGTAGAGGTGGCCATCGCTGCGATAGAGGCTGTTTTTGACTGGAAGGCGTATATCAAGGAGAAGTTCGGGTACGAGGTAGACGAGAGCTGGATGGAGGAGTAGAAGTCGTAAGGTATGCAGCAGGATTCGTTGACAGGCATGAGACTGTCAATAGACTTCGATTCTGTGGAGAGATAGAGAGATGATTGGGAACCGGGCGTATAGAGAAGTGTATGGAGAAGGCAGGGCACGTCTGGAAGCGGCAGAGATTGCGGAGGCACCGCTGGATGCGAGACTTCTTTTGGAGTTTGTCTGTGGGACGGATCGGAATACGCTGCTTGTCCATGGGGACAGAGAAGTCACCGGGGAGGAATGTGAGAGATACCGTAACCTGATCGGGAGACGGGCTGCGCATGTACCGCTGCAGCATTTGACGGGCGAGCAGGAATTTATGGGATTGCCTTTTTACGTGAACAGCGATGTGCTGGTGCCGAGGCAGGATACGGAGATCCTGGTGGAGGAAGTGATGAAACAGCT
Organism: Lachnospiraceae bacterium; assembly: GCA_029067085.1. Classification (GTDB taxonomy): domain Bacteria; phylum Bacillota; class Clostridia; order Lachnospirales; family Lachnospiraceae; genus UBA3282. Next base: position 120,613 of record JAIEFE010000016.1, read on the forward strand.
TCATGACGGGATGCGGATTCTGGATCTCTGCACGGGGTCGGGATGCATTCTGTTGAGTCTCCTGCACTACTCCAACGGCTGTGAAGGCGTGGGCACGGATCTGTCGCCACAAGCTTTGACCATGGCGGTCAAAAATTATGAGAGACTGCGCGAAGAGCGGGCTGGGATGGAAGCGCGGTTTTTGGAGGGAGACCTCTTTGCGGCGCTGGAAAACGGCAGGGCATCGGATGACGGGACGGCGCCGGGAAACAGGTTTGATATCATTGTTTCGAATCCCCCTTATATAGAAACATCTGTTGTTGATACCCTGATGCCGGAAGTGAGGGAACATGAACCGCTCATGGCGCTCGACGGTGGGGCGGACGGCCTTGTCTTTTACAGAAGGATCACGGAGCGGGCGGGAGCATATCTAAACGGCGGCGGGATGCTGTTTTTTGAGATCGGCTGCGGGCAGGCGGAGGCCGTGCGCGGGTTGATGGAGCAGGCAGGGTTTTGCGAGGTTGCCGTCGTGAAGGATTTTGCCGGCCTTGACAGGGTTGTGTATGGGAGCTGGTTTTAACTGCTCGTTATGGAGGTAGCTATGTTTGATAAGTTAGAAGATTTACTTCGAAAATTTGAGGAGATCATGAATGCGCTGAGCGAGCCGACGGTGGCGGACAATCAGGAGCGTTTTCGGGCGTTGATGCGGGAGCAGAGTGATTTGACTCCTATAGTCAATGCCTATAAGGAATATAAAAAGTGCAATCAGGATATCGAGGACAGTCTGGCTATGCTGAATGAGGAATCCGACGAAGATATGCGGGAGATGCTGAAGGAGGAGCTTGCGGAGGCCAAAAAGCGGGTGGAAGAGCTGGAGCATGAGCTGAAGATCCTGCTCCTGCCAAAAGATCCTAATGATGACAAGAATGTGATCGTGGAGATCCGCGCAGGGGCGGGCGGCGATGAGGCGGCTCTCTTTGCGGCGGAAATCTACCGCATGTATGTGCACTACGCGGAGGGACGCCGTTGGAAGGTGGAAACCATGGAGGTGGAGGAGATCGGCATCGGCGGTATGAAAAGCGTGACCTTTATGGTGACCGGACAGGGCGCCTACTCGGTTTTGAAGTATGAGAGCGGCGTGCATCGGGTACAGCGTGTACCGGAGACGGAGTCCGGAGGCCGGATCCATACGTCTACCATCAGTGTGGCGGTGATGCCCGAGGTGGACGATGATATCGATATTGTGATCGAGGATAAGGATATACGAATCGACGTTATGAGAGCATCCGGTAATGGCGGTCAGTGTGTCAATACCACGGATTCGGCGGTGCGCCTGACCCACTATCCCACGGGCATCGTGGTTTACAGCCAGACCGAGAAATCCCAGATCCAGAATAAGGCCAAGGCATTCGCACTGCTCAAAGCGAAACTCTATGATATCGAGCAGCAGCAGAGACATGACGCGGAAGCGGAGCTTCGAAGAAGCCAGATCGGTACGGGCGACCGCTCCGAGAAGATCAGAACCTACAATTTCCCGCAGGGACGTGTTACCGACCATCGTATCAACCTGACCATTTATAAGCTGGATAAAGTGATGAACGGGGATATTCAGGAAATCCTTGATGCCTGCATTGCCGCCGATCAGGCAGCAAAGTTGTTGAAGATGGGAGAGAATTGAAAAATAGCTTGATCGGCAGGGATCCAGGCGGCGAAACTATTGAAGATGGGAGAGAACTGATAATGCCGCCTGATACGCGGGGATCTAGGCGGCGAAACTATTGAAGATGGGAGAGAACTGATAGTGCGGTGGATTGACGGAGAGGAAACATGAAGATCAGATTCCTGAGTCTGCTTTTGATAACATACGCTATTTTAATGAAAGACTCCTTCTCTGTGAATGCAGCAGAGAAGGAGCCTTCATCTGTATCGGAATCTGTGGCTGGTGTGGCGGAATCTACGGGTACGGACGACTTCCAAAAACAGATTATCGGGATTGGCATGTATAAGGTAGTGGATGGGGACAATCTGTGGAAGATCGCAGAGAAACTGTGGGGAGACGGAAACCGTTATCCCCAGCTTTTTTCACAGAACCGGGATATCCTCGCGGACTCTGATGCGATTCAGCCGGGACAGAATCTGGCTTATTTCATAGAGGGAGAGACGGAGGATCATGCACTGACCTGGGAGGAGGAAATTACGGAGCAGGTCGTTCGACGCGCTCTGATCGAGATTAAACAGATGGATGAAGACGAACAGGCGCAGTTTATGGCAAGACCCGTCATGGCAAGCGATATGGAGGCTATAACTGATATCTCGTTCAGCAGAAAAAACAATGCGGACACAACGTATAAACCGAGGCTTCATTTCCGCGTTAATGAGTATGAAGAGAATGTTGATCTGGAAGTCGGGCAGCAGTATTCCTATGCGGATCTGGTCAATTTTACGGCGTTGAAGGAAATATACTTAAGCATCGATCTGCCGGATTATTCGTTTCTTTCGGTCATGTCCCGTCTGGAATCCATTAACATTAACAGTGGAAAGAAAGTGGAAAATCTGGATTTTCTGCGGGGGCGTACCAATTTGAGATCACTGAGGCTGAATCATTTGGGATTTCATGCAGTGACGGAGGTAAGTGTTTTAAAAAATTGTACGGAGATAGAGAATCTCTGGCTGGATACGCCGAAGGTGACGGACTTTTCCTTCCTGAAGGATTGTACAAAGATCAGGAACTTTACGTTCACGGGCAGCGCGCAGCCGGACTTGAAGTGGTTGCCTGAGGCCGAATATCTGCACTTCGGCAGAGTGACCTACCGTCGGGATGAGGAGGGAAATCTGATCGGGAGCCGGTTCTCATAAGGGCAAATATATGACGCGCGTGTATAATAATATAGATGATACTATTTGCACAGATGTTCAAATTGGTGTACAATATACGATATGGTTAAATTGCTGTTATTGTCGTCTGACAGAGAATCAAGTGATCGGGCGAAGGCGGTGCAGCACTTACGCGAAGGAGGATAACGTGAAGACGATTCCCTGGAATAAACGGTATGAGATAGGTGTAGATTCGATTGATAAGCAGCACAAGCAGCTTTTTGCGACAGTAAATAAACTGCTTGCCCTGGGAGATGAAGAGGGTAAAAAAGAGTGGGCGTGCAGGGAAGGCGTTAAATATCTGAAATTCCATGTGATCGAGCATTTTCAGCATGAAGAAGCCTATATGTATTCCAATCATTATGACGATTTTGAGGTCCATAAACGTCTGCACGATGATTTTCAGAACAATACGCTTCCTGCTCTGGTGGCTGAGCTGGAGGAAACGAGCTATTCGGAAGAGGCCATGCGGCATTTTCTGGGCGTCAGCATAGGCTGGCTGGTTGCCCATACCCAAACGGAAGATACGGCCATTGTGAAAAAGAAATTGAGCCAATGGACGAATATTCCACCTGAGGAGGAGATCGATGCGCTGGAACAGACGATCGTCCAGCTCATGAGCCAGATGTTCCAGTTAAAGGCAAAAGCCATCAGCAGGCAGTATGGAGGGGAGACGATCGGAAAGACCGTCTGTTTCCGTTTTGCTTATCGCGGCAATAAAAAAGAACGCTGGGAGATCATATGGGGCGTCGAGGAAGGGCTGCTTCTCAAGGTTGTCAGCGATCTGATGGGTGCACAGTATTTGAAGGTGGATGATATGGTGATCAATATCACCCGCTATATTTCCAGACAGTTGATCGAGAAGATAGGGGAGTGCTTTCCGCATCTTGAGGAGTTTGAGATGGAAGGGGAGTCACTGTTGACGCACGAGCAGCTTGTGGCCACTTTTGACAGGATCCCGCCTTTCTGCAGTATGCTGTTTGACACGGGGGCTGGGTATTTTACGTTCAGTGCGCTCAGTACCTCCGCTGAAAAGGGAAAGATCGTATCTCCCATCAATGCGGAAAATGCCATGGGACAGATCAAAAAATATCTGGATGGGGAAAACAGAAAGAAACAGATCCTGATCGTGGACGATTCTGACTTTATGCGTGAAAATATCATTCGGCTTTTGGGGAATGATTATGAGATGCTTGAGAGCAATTCCAGCATAGCAGCGATCAAGAGCATCACGGTCAACAGGCCGGATCTGATCCTTCTGGATTATGAGATGCCGGTATGCGACGGCAGGCAGACATTTGAAATGATTCGCTCTGATGAGGAGATTGCGGATATCCCCGTCGTTTTTCTGACGGGCAGGGGCGACGCGGAGAGCGTCAAGAACGTAATGGCATTAAAACCAAGAGGCTATCTGCTTAAGAGCATGCCGGAGGAGGATATCAAGAAGTTTATCGATGGATTTTTTGCAAACAGCAAATAGACAAACTTCTCGTTATGGTATCTTTTTGTCGTGCTATCCTGTGCAAGGATTCTTTGCGTGACTTTCCAGCCGGAAACTGCTATGTTTAGGGAAAGACGGAGTAAGAAATGTCTGACGGGAGGAAACTGGCATGGCAGAGGTGGGAAAGCATATCAAAAAGATCAGGAAAGAAAGAAATCTGACGCAGGATGATCTGGCTGATCGTCTGCATTGTACCAGACAGACGATCAGCAATTATGAGACCGGGAAGAGTGAGCCGGGTATTGAAATTCTGATAGAATTGGCTGGAGTGCTTGGAGTAGAAATAAACGACCTGATCTACGGTCCTCAGAAGAGAGAGAACAGAAAAAGACAGAGAAACAGGGCGGTGGCGGCGCTGGCGGCAGCGTGTGTATTGCTTACGGTGATCAGTATCTTGGCACCATTTGCTCAACAGTACAGTTGGAGATATTTTGGAACTACGCCGATATATCTATTACAGTATCTGCTTCGGCCCTTTGCACTTGCGATGCTCGGATGGGGCATTGCGGAGGCGGCAAAGGCGTTTGCCGGGATTCGTATCTGGGAGGGCAGAAAGCAGCGAACGCTGAAGATCGGCCGTATTTTCTTTTGGGTGATAGCTGCCCTTTTGGCAGTGTTTGCCGTGTTGACACTGTGGACGGCCATTGATTTAACGTATTCATGGTGGCTGTCCGAACGGATGAGGAAACTGCGGATGGATTTTGACTCTTCGACAGTTCCGCCTTTGATTCCCGAAAAGCTTCGAGCCATCCATTTTCGGGTAGTTATGCGGTTGGTTCTGCTAAATCATTCAGGCATTGGTGCTCTGTTTTATGGGGCGGCGCTGGGAATTTGCAGGATAGAGAAAGAGGAAAAAGAAGAAGCTGAGAAAGAAATATAAAATGAATTAAATAAGCGGAGGAGAGAAGATGGACGCAGAAGTAAAAGAAAACGCTGTGGCGAAAACTGCGGAGGAGACGGAAAGCGGTACGACGGAGACCATGAAGGATTACGAGCGGGAGCTGGAGGCTTCTTTTCGCAAGATCGACGAGGGTGATATCATCAAAGGCACGGTGATCGATGTGAACGAGGAGGAGGTCATCCTTGATCTGAAATATTATGCGCAGGGAATCATCAAGGCGGAAAACTTAAGTAATGACCCGGATTTTCTCGCGGCGGGCAAGATTGCCGTGGGAGATGAGATCGAGGCGACGGTGATCAGGATGGATGACGGAGAGGGCAATATCGAACTTTCCAAGAAAGAAGCGAACGATGTCCTTGCATGGGACAAGTTACAGGCGATGCTGGATCAGGAAGCCATCGTGAAAGTAAGAATTAAGGAGAGCGTAAAAAGCGGTGTGGTGGCTTTCCTGGAGGGGATGAGAGCCTTTATTCCTGCATCCCAGCTTTCAACGGATTATGTGGAGGATGTGGATTCCTGGGTCGGAAAAGAGATCGAGGTAAAGGTGATCACGGTAGACCGGGAGAAAAATAAGGTGGTCCTCTCAGGCAAGGCGGTGGCCCGCGAGAAAGAGGCGGAGGAGCGCAGACACAGAATCTCCATGATGGCGCCCGGTGAAGTTCTGGAGGGCGTGGTGGAGAGCCTGATGCCCTACGGTGCATTTGTGAATCTGGGGAACGGCATCAGCGGTCTGCTACACATCTCCCAGATCAGCCAGAGAAGGATCAAGAAGCCGAGCGAAGTCTTGAAGGAAGGGCAGAAGGTCAAGGTCAAGATCTTAAATACCAATGACAATAAGGTCAGCCTCAGCATGAAGGCGCTGGAAGAGGTCATGGAGGATGTGGCGGAGGAAAGAGAACCGCAGGAGTACACCTCCGGAGAGTCGGTTTCCACCAGTCTGGGCGATCTGCTTTCCAAGCTGAAGCTGTAGGAGGACAGATTGAAATATCATGCTGATGCATTGCTATTTTAATCGCGGCTTAGTGAAAGAGCATCACTAGGTCGATAGGGAGGTAATATGAGTACACTTTATGTTACTGACTTGGACGGAACCCTCTTGAACAGCAATGACCAAATAAGTCAATATAGTATTCAAACCATTAACGGGCTGGTAGCACAGGGCATGCAGTTTACTTATGCTACGGCCCGTTCTCTTGTATCCGCTTCCGTCGTGGCAAAAGGCTTATCGACGACCATTCCGGTCATTGCCTATAACGGCGCGATGATCATTCATCCTGCGACGGGTGAGCTGATCTCTTCCCTTTCTTTTACGGAGGAGGAGTCGGCTTATGCGATCGGCGTCCTGCGGGACAATGACGCCAATCCGCTTGTTTATGCCTATGTGGATGGCGTGGAACGGGTCTCCTATGTGACCGGCAGGGAAAACGAGGGTATCCGGTGCTATCTGGACCGCAGAAAAGGAGATCGGAGATTTCGGCCTCTGAAAGATGAGACATGCATGTATCAGGGCGATATCTTCTATTTCACCTGTATCGCAGACAGAGAGGAGCTATTCCCCTTATATGAAATCTTTTCAGAAGACCAAAGGTTTCGCTGTACTTTACAGCAGGAACTGTACCGTCCCGAGTATTTTCTGGAGATCATGCCGAAAAAGGCCTCCAAGGCGGAGGCCATCAAAAGTCTAAAAGAAATATGGCACTGTGACAGGATCGTGTCCTTCGGGGACGCCGTCAACGATATCCCCATGTTTGAAATATCTGACGAGTGCTATGCCGTTGCCAATGCCAGACCGGAGTTAAAAGCCTGTGCCACGGGGGTGATAGCCTCCAATGACGAGGACGGAGTGGCAAAATGGCTGCTGCAGTTTAGCCATATATAATTATCTTCCGGAAACCTGAAAACGCTGATAGATCGGTTTTCCAATGGCGGCAATCAACACGCTTGACGCGGCATAAATGACGGGAACTGCCTGCCAGGGAGCGAAATAATGACCGAACACAGAAATCGTGTATTGTCCGAATACATTTTGGCGTGACAGATAATTCCACGGAAGCCAGTCCCATATCTGCGCCGGCACTCTGTACTGCATCGGAATTTGAACGATCATGGGCAGGATGAGAAATCCGGTTGAAACTGCCAATGCGGCAATATTACTTTGCAGCATTTCCGATAAAACCATAACAATAATACTTACAATGACTGCAGTGATGATCATATTTCCAAAAGCGATCAGTACTGCCTGACTGCAGGTGATCGGATTTGAATTTTGTGTGAATAGTAACTGAAAAGCTGCCTGAAAGCCATTTGGCCCATACAGACATATGGTTGATACAAATGTAAATGCCAATAAAAGGATCGTACTGATCGCTGCAAAGCTGATTCCCGCTGTTATCTTTGCCCAGTAGAGCATTGTTTTTCCGAAAGGACTGCATAGAACGATCTGATCGGTCTTTCTGGTATGCTCATCCGTAAATAATCCGGAAAGACATATGGCGATAAACAGCAGTACAAAAATCCCGAGCATCTGATAATCGGAAATAATGTTTTGATAACCGCTATGTTCTTCATAGACATAGGGTGTTTTTATTTGCGACTCCTGTTCTCTCCAAAAATCTATTTCTCCCGTTGACAGCCTCATATCTTCCCATAATGACATCAGATATTTCTGCCTTTTTGCATACAGGTCGTCCTCACTCGCCTGCCAGGAATACATGATTTCTGATGTCTGCATACCGGATGTTTTGCGTATGAAGTTAAAAATTTCGCTATATGGGCGTGCATATTTCTGGTATTCTTCTGTTCCCGTATAATGTTTGTCCGGTATCTCCGGGATTTTTCTGTAAGCGGTGATTGTTTCTTCCAAAAGACTCTGGTTGATCTCTCTGCCGTTTAGCGCCTCGGCATATTTCTTGTCTGTCTGATAACTACCATAGTTTGAGTCGATTAACACTCCATCAATATAATGGTTCCCCAGAAGAGGCCCAACCAGACCAAAGATACTGATCAGGATAAGCAGTCCAAAAGAGATCCAGACGATTCTTTTACCCAACAGTTTTTTGCACTCAAACCGGTATAAAGCGCTAAAATAATTCATTTTGCTTCCCATCTTTTCCCTCCTCGTCAATATGTTGGATATAGAAGTCCTCCAATGCGCCTTTGCTGTCGTCCCACTTATCCTGATAGATCAGCTGTCCGTCCTTCATGATCAATACGGTATCGGCAATGTGCTCGATATCCGATACGATATGCGTTGACAAAAGCACGACGCTGTCTTTCCCCAGATCCTTGATCAAATCGCGGAACCGCACTCTTTCCTTTGGATCCAGTCCGGCTGTCGGCTCGTCAAGCACCAGAAGTTTGGGCTGGCTGAGCAATGCCTGCGCAATGCCCAACCGCTGTTTCATGCCGCCGGAATACGTTTTTGTTTTCTTTTTCGCCACATCCTGTAAGGCGACAAGCTGCAGAAGTTCCGCCGTTTTTCGCTTTGCCTGCGGCTTTGTAAGGCCTTTTAGAGCCGCCATGTATAAAAGAAAATCCTGTCCGGTAAATTCCGGATAATAGCCGAAATCCTGCGGCAGATATCCCAAAATGGAGCGATAAGCTTCTTCACTCACATCCATGCCGTCGAAAGTGATCGTGCCGCTTGTAGGCTTTAAGATACCGCAGATCATTCTCATCAGGGTCGTCTTGCCAGCGCCGTTTTCACCGAGGAGTCCGTAGACGCCTTTTTGAAGATTTACGGAAATACGGTCAACCGCGATATGATTCTTATATTGTTTTGATACCCTGTCTATTACGAGTTCCATGCCAATTCCTCCGTTTGCTTGATCGTTTGATAGATTTCCCGTACGGTTTTACCGATTAATAAGACTGTGAATAGGAGCCACCAGTGAAGGTAGGAAAACTGGTAGATAAAATCCGCAAACAAATGCAGAGCACAGCTTCCCACGCTGACCAGTGCTGCGGTGAACGTACAGCCGTAAAGCGCTTCGATGCCGTGAAAACAGCGGGTGAGATACAGGCTGATGTTCACGGTCAGCAGATACGGAACGAGAAGGTAGATTCCCGTTTGAAGCAGAGAAAGGTCGCTGCCGATACCGCATAAGGGGATCAGACAGCAGATCACAAAGGCATCAAGCAGCCCCAAAACGCTCATTCTTGCCAGCACGACACTTTTCAGGGAGAATCTTGCGGACATTTCAAATTCCTGCATTTCATAGACAGCGGAGCGTGTGTTTTCCGTTACAGCCAACAGCCCAAGAAAAGGAACCAGCGCGGATATGAGCCACAAAGTATTCGGATCTATATGGCGGGCGCTCATCAGTGCGGGCACCAGAAGCAGCACAGAAAAAACCAATACCCATTTTCTCACATATGCGATCTGTGTCAAAATAAACTGCGGCATACTGATGTGAGGCTGGGGAAAAGTTTTCAAAAAACGCGCTTTCTCCTGCGGATCAGGAAGCGGGACTTCAAATACTTTTTTAATTTCCTGTTTCAAATACCGGTTCATTCAAAAAATCCCTCCTTTTTCAATTCTTCTTTCAGCCGCTTTACTGTTTTAGACAACCTGCGATAGACTGCAAAACGTGACATTCCAGTCATTTTACAGATGGATGTGACAGAGATTTCATTGACATATCGCAGAAACAGTAATTCCTGTTCCTCCTGCGGAAGTTTCGCGATGGCGGCTCTCAGTGTCAAGCCGTTGATCAGTTCTTCCGATGTATCTTGGACGGCTTCTTCAGCGATGGCATCTAAACTGTAAACAGTCTTTTTTCGGAACACATCTGTGCATAGATTTCTGGCGATCGTATAGAGATAGGCCAATTCTTTGCCGCTTTCAAGTCTTACATCCTGCCTGTAAAATCGAAGAAAGGTTTCCTGCGTTATATCCTGTGCCAATTGCTTGTCGTACAGCTTGAAACAGCAATAACGGAATATTTTGTCATATTGTTCTTCCAGATCCATGCGCCGTCATACCTCCCATCATAATGTTTAACGGATCAAAAAGATAAAATGTGCGGGTTAATTTATTATTTTTCAAAAATTTATAGAGACTTAAATGTTTCACTACATTGGCATCTGAGATATGATATAATGTGTGCAAAAGAAAAACAAGCAGGCATATCGGAGGAGATTGTATATGGCGAAGAATGTTTTAGCGGTTATCGACATGCAGAACGATTTTATTGACGGCGCACTCGGCACGAAGGAGGCGGAGGCCATTGTAGAGAAGGTCGCTGCGCAGATCAGGGATTTTGAGGGAGAGGTGGTGTATACGAGGGACACCCACTTCGAAGATTATCTGCGTACGCAGGAGGGCGCAAAGCTGCCGGTAGAGCATTGTATTAAGGAAACGGAAGGCTGGCAGATCCGGGAAGAGGTGCGTCAGGCGGGTGTCGGAGAGGCAAAGATTTTCGACAAGCTGACATTCGGGTCCGTGGAGTTGGCGGAATACCTGAAAAATATGACGGATCTGGAGAGCGTCACAGTGATCGGTCTTTGCACTGACATATGTGTTATATCAAATGCGCTGGTGATCAAAGCTTTTCTGCCGGAAGTGACTGTAAGAGTCAATGCAGACTGCTGCGCCGGAGTTACGCCGCAGAGCCACCGCAATGCGCTGGAAGCGATGAAGATGTGTCAGGTGGAGATTGTAGGGGAGATGTGATTCCCTCATGTTTTTGTGATGGCGAGCTAATAATTCGCTCATTTTTTGTAACCGCACTGCAATAATTCACTCATTTTTTTGTAATTACATTAACAAAGGCTTTTATTAAGCGTATTTTATCTGAAGAGATATCCGAAACGGAGGTAACAAATGAGAAAAAAAGAACTGGCTCTCGCAGTCATTGAAAGATTGAAACAGGAATATCCCGATGCGGGCTGCTCTTTGGAGTACAACGAGGCATGGAAGCTTCTGGTCAGCGTACGGCTCGCAGCGCAGTGTACCGATGCCAGAGTTAATGTGGTGGTGGAGAAGCTGTATGAGAAGTTCCCGGATGTGGATGCGCTGGCGGCAGCTCCCGTGGAGGAAATCGAGGTGATCGTACATCCCTGTGGGCTGGGAAGGAGCAAGGCCAGAGATATCAGTGCCTGTATGAAACAGTTGAAAGAGGAGTATGGCGGGCAGGTGCCGGAGGATTTCGACGCCCTGCTCGCGCTGCCCGGGGTGGGCAGAAAGAGCGCCAACCTGATCATGGGCGACGTGTTCGGAAAGCCAGCCATTGTCACAGATACTCACTGTATCAGGCTGTGTAACCGCATCGGCCTGGTGGACGGGCTCAAGGAACCCAAAAAGGTGGAGATGGCACTGTGGAAAATCGTGCCGCCCGAGGAGGGGAACGACCTGTGCCACCGCTTCGTCCTGCATGGCAGAGAAGTATGCACGGCACGGACAAAGCCTTACTGTGACAGATGCTGTCTGGCAGATATCTGTAAGCGAAGGGTTTGACGGCGGATAGCTTCTATAGCGATGTGAAATGGCAGAAAGAGCGGCGCGGCGGCCGGAAAAGTTTTGGGTTTCAGGAGGGCGGTATATGGATGAGACGAATTATTTTCAGAGCGCCTTGTCGAGTTTTGTGACAGACGCAGCCTGCGGCGGCGCGGTCAGGCATCTTGCAGATATCGGCTATACGCTGGATCAGATCGTGGAGCGGCTGGACTATCCTGCATCCCGGGCGAAAGTGCAGCGGATCATGATGCAATATCTGTATGAGAGCCACATTCTTTTGCGGGAAGAACCTTCGGAGGAGTTGTTTGCAGAGAAGGTGCAGTTCGTACAGGAACAGGATGCGTACGGAAGACGCAGTATGCGGAAAATATCGGTTGACCAAAATGGTCAAAATAGTGTGACGAATGCGTCAGATTCCACGATATTATCACAGAAGGAAAAAGCCGCGCAAATACGGGCTTTTTTCTGGAAGGAATCTGTCTATGACCGAAAGCGGGATGGAAAACTGACAGAGTTGTTACATCAGAAGTGCGAAAAGAACGGAGTAATGTACAGCTATGTATCCTGTCCTTTTGGAGAATCTGAGAATGACCTATATAGTCAATATGATAATACGGAGCATGATGAGCCGGGTGTTCAACGTGAAATAAACAGAGCAATTACCATTGCAGAAGAGAAAATAAGCTGCCTGAATGGCAGGCAGCGGGAATACTTACGCGGCATCCGCTGGGATCAGCCGGTGCTGTATCACAGACTGGATCAGCGGATGCTTGAGATCATCGGAAAACTGTATGAAGCGGGCATCTACAGCGGCGTCAGCTTCTTTGCCGCAAGTCGGGAAAAGATCATGATACCCGTGAAGTGACTTTCTACCAGAGCCCCAGTATATGCTGCATGGCAAGGCTTACGGCGGTAATGCCGGCCCAGCAGCAAAATCCCATGATGATCGGCTTGCCGCCGGTCTTTATTAATTTAATGATATCGGTGTTAAGGCCGATTGCGGACATGGCAAGGACGATGAAGAATTTGCTCAGTTCCTTTACCGGGGAGAAAATTCCCGCATCGGCACCGCAGGATACGGCGATCGTAGTGATGACGGAGGCGGCGATAAAGTACAGAATGAACATGGGAAAAATCTGTTTCAGGCTGACCTTTTTGCCTTCTGTCTCCGATGCCTTTTCGCTGCGCGTCCGCAAAAAAGCCAAGGCCAGTGTGATGGGGATGATCGCCAACGTGCGGGTAAGCTTTACGGTGACAGCAGTGTCCAGCGTCGCAGAGCCCAGCCCCCACATATTATCCCAGGTGGATGCCGCAGCGGTCACGGAGCTGGTGTCGTTTACGGCGGTTCCGGCAAAGATGCCGAAGGCCTCGCCGTTCACCGTGGAAAAGCCGATCAACTTGCCTAATGTAGGAAATAGCAGAGCTGCCAATACATTGAAGAAAAAGATAACGGAAATCGCCTGCGCGACCTCCTCGTCGTCCGCATCGATGACCGGAGCTGTGGCAGCGATCGCGGAGCCGCCGCAGATAGAAGAACCCACGCCAACCAGCGTGGAGATCTTACCCGGTATGTGCATGACTTTGTGCAGCGCAAAAGCGATCACCAGCGATACGGTGATGGTGCTTAAGATGATCGGAAGAGACTGCTTTCCGGTTTCCAGGATCACGCGCAGATTCAGCCCGAAGCCTAGCAGGATAACGGCCCACTGCAAAATCTTTTTGGAAGTGAATTTGATGCCTGCCTCAAAGGGCGTTTTATTTTTGATAAAGATTGTGAGAATCATGCCGGCAAGGATCGCGATCACCGCGCCGCCGATGATGGGAAACTGTTTACCGAGAAACCAGGAGGGGATGGCAATGCAGAGGCACAGCACGACCCCCTTCCCGTTATTTTTTATAAATTCCATTTTAATCTCCTCCCTGATAAAGATTATCTGATACGATTTTCTTATATCGGGGAGGAGTTGTCAATTCTATATTTAAACAAAGAACGCCTGCGCGATCATAATTGCAAAGAGGACGAGACAGAACAGGATCATTCCCGGATTCAGGATCATGGTCTTGAATCGCTGCCCCTTTTCGAGCACGATCTCGCCCTGCTCCAGAGAGAATCTGTGGCGTTTCACAATGAGAAGGACGATACCGGAAATGGCTATTGCATAGATGCACAGGGAGTAGGCAGCAGCGATAACAAGCGCCAGGGGATCGGTTTGATCCAGAGACAGAATGATGCCGCCCAGAACGCTTCCGAAGAAGTTAATGACCATGTGCAGCAGGATAGTGTATTTAAGGTTACCTGTCTTCACATAGAGGAAGGCTAAAAAGCAGCCCAGAAAGAATGCGTAAAAAAACTGGTTAAAGTTCATGTGGAACAAACCGAATACAAGTCCGGAGATCACCACTGCACAGCCTTCACCGTATTTTATGACCTTGTCGCAGATCAGCTTGCGGAACAGAAATTCCTCATAGACAGGAGCGCATAACACCGTAAAGATGGCAGTGACCCAAAGATTGCCGCCGGTCACCACATTCAGGAGCGCATTTTGCACAGGGGCGCCCTTGAGCACACCGATGCCCGCAGTGATGGCGAGGCCGATCAGGTTTCCGATGATCATAATGCCGTAGAGCATCAGGAAGGTGATCACGAGCTGTCCGGGCGTCATGGAATGCTTCTCGATGGCGGGAACTTCCTTGTTGCGCATCAGAAGAAAGGCAATCGGGAAGCCCAGCAGATAGAGCGGCAGCATGGTCACGGTTAAAAGGATCGTGAAATTATCCTTCCACTGCGGGAAAAGCGTGAGAACGAGCGCCTGTACACCGACCTGAAGCACGAGGATGATCACCGTGCTGATGAGCATGCGGATGCCGATGCTTGAGAATTCTTTTTTGTAAGCTTTTGTGTCCATAGTTTTCTCCTTTATGATGTAATGATATGTTTATTTGTGTGTTGGCATACAATCTATATTATATGTTAGGCAGGAAATTGCGGCAACGGTTATTTTTCATCGTCATACGCCTCCTCAAGCCGCCTTTTTCTCCGGTGATAGAGAGCGGAGCAGGTGCAGATCGTGACGGAAAGCACCACGCCTACCACGAAAAAGTATACAATAAAGACCGCAACCGCACCGGATACACTCTGATAAGTGCGGTAGGATACAATAGCGTTGAACAGGGCTGTTGCCGCTGCTGCAAGAAGGCTGAATCCGATATTGACTGCCGGAGTCGCCTTAAGGCGTCTGTCCCAGATTCCGTTGCGAAGGCAGCCGCCTACGAGATAAACACCCATGCACAGAAACGGGACAAATTCACCGACGAGCATATCTCCTGCCTTTCCCGGGCCGTATAAAAATGCCTGCACCACAATGGAAAGAAACAGCGCATAAAAGCCGATCCAAAACCCCTTGCTCTCGATCTTTAACAGTTTCAATTCCTGCATTTCATCTAAATTATTTTTTTGAAACCATTTCATCGTTGTCATCCTCCCAAAATAAATCATTCAATGTCTTGTCAAGCTCTTTACAGATTTGAATACACAGTTTCAGGGTCGGGTTGTAATCTCCGGATTCCACCATCCCGATGGTCTGTCTGGTAACGCCGACCCGTTTTGCCAGATCGGTCTGGGAAATATCCTTTTCCATACGGGCAAACTTTAGTTTCAGGTTCTTCATAACAGACGGTTTTTCTCCTTTCTACGGGCTTTCGGCGTTGCATACAGGATAATATGCCCGATTCGTTGCTTTCCAAAGGACAGTTCGTTCGGTTTTCTGTTTTTATCAGATTAGCACTCTTATCTTGCTGTTTATCATCAGAGTAGCACTCTGTGATATGAACGTCAAGTATATTTTACATATAAATGATAAAGATTACATTTTGAATTTAAATCTGACATTTATAAGTTAAGTCTTACATATCTGTTCGGACTGATCACGTAAGGGCAATCAGTCTGCGGAAGCATACAATAGTGAGAAAACGATTTTGCCGGAGAGAAGATGGACTCGCAAAAAAATGAAAATCTGTTGAATCTGGCTTTGGATACGGCGCCTGCAGAGAGAGAACGGTCACTTGAGTTGAATGTGGGCTATAATGATGAGCAAAAAACATGGGAGGTGATCGTTAAATATCACGGCTCGCTGGAGAGTCTGGCCGGTTTTGGCATACAAGTGGAGGAGCTGATCGCAGGATATGCGATCCTGACGGTGCCCGAGACGCAGATGGAAAGACTTGCACAGATCGAGCAGATCGAGTATGTGGAAAAGCCGAAACGCCTCTTTTTCTCCGATCTGCAGGGCTCTACAGCCTCCTGCTTTGCGCCGGGAAGCGCTCTGTACAGGGAACTGACCGGGCGGGGCGTGTTGGTGGCGGTCATAGATTCCGGTATCAGTTATTGGAATTATGATTTCAGAAAGGCTGATGGCAGTACGAGGATCCGATTCCTATGGGATCAGGTGCTTGACAGGGAGTTTGGCGAGGAGGAGATCAATGCGGCGCTCGCGGCCGGCAGCAGGCAGGCGGCGCTGCAGCTCGTTCCCAGCATCGATACCAGCGGGCACGGTACGGCGGTGGCGGGGATCGCTGCGGGAAACGGCGGAGAACGGGGAGCGGCCTATGCGGGGATCGCCGGAGAGAGTGATCTTCTGATCGTGAGGCTGGGAATGCCCCGAACCGATTCCTTTCCCCGAACAACGGAGCTGATGCGAGCACTGACTTATGTGGTCAATAAAGCGCGTGAGCTTGCAATGCCGCTGGCAGTCAATCTGAGTTTTGGCAATACTTACGGTGCTCACAACGGTTCCTCTTTGCTGGAACGTTTTCTTGACAATATCTCAGAGATCGGCCGTACGGTCGTCTGCGTGGGCAGCGGCAACGAGGGAGCTTCGGGAGGACATGTGGGCGGCAGCCTGCGAACAGACAGGTCGAGCGGGACAGTAACAAACCTGGTCAATCAATATGACACAAGTGTCACTGACCAGGACACCGTTGTGGAAATGACAGTAGGGGCCTATGAAACAGGGTTAAATGTACAGCTCTGGAAGGAGTATTCCGATCGCTATCTTGTGACAGTGGTGTCACCTTCAGGAGAGACCTTTTTGGCGGATACTGACCGATCCGGTAAACAGATATATCGGCTTGGACAGACGCAGATCCTTTTCTACAACGGCGAGCCTGCGCCCTATATGACGGGACAGGAACTCTATTTTGATTTTCTTCCGGCGGTGGGGAGCAGATATCTGGATCAGGGGGTATGGACCTTCCGCCTTCGTCCCCTGCGGGTAGTCACGGGAAACTACACTTTTTATCTGCCCTCCGCTACCGTGCGCAGCGCCGATACCCGCTTTGTCCGTCCGACGCCTGATGTGACCCTCACCATCCCATCTACGGCATCCGGGGTGATCACCGTGGGAGCCTACGATCCGGTGTATGAGTCCTATGCGGATTTTTCAGGCAGAGGCTATCTCTATCAGGAGCAGGTGAACAGCCGTACCTCGGACGCTTATGTCAAACCCGATCTTGTGGCGCCGGGAGTGGGTGTCATTGCGCCCGACAGGGATGGAGGGTATTCGCCGGTCACGGGGACATCTTTTGCCACGCCCTTTGTGACGGGGGCAGCGGCCCTGCTCATGCAGTGGGGAATCGTTCTCGGAAATGACCCGTATCTGTATGGGGAAAAGGTGAAGGCCTATCTGCGAAAAGGAGCGAAGCCGATCCGGGGCGTGGCGGAGTACCCGGATTCACGGGTGGGGTATGGGGCGTTGTGTGTTGAAAATAGTTTACCGAGGTAAGATTAAGGTGAATTTTGGGTTAATGAGTTCTTTTTAG
Source organism: Lachnospiraceae bacterium (assembly GCA_029067085.1). Classification (GTDB taxonomy): domain Bacteria; phylum Bacillota; class Clostridia; order Lachnospirales; family Lachnospiraceae; genus UBA3282. Next base: position 138,142 of record JAIEFE010000016.1, read on the forward strand.
TATATTAGCGTTAAACAAAACATAAATTGCGCTTTGATTAGATATTTTTCTTTGGAGAGATCATACTAACTATACAGAAATATTAAAAAGTGGTATGATATGTGTAAGAAAATGGGAAAGAGCATAGTAATGGAGAAGGAGGAGCAGACAATGAGCGTAGTAGCAAATTTGGAAAGACCTTGTACGATTTCAGAATCTATCATGCAATCATGTAAAGAAGTAAAGGATATGCGCGAAGGCAGAACCCCGAAACGTTCTTTAAATGACTTATTTGCGAATATTGAAAAATGGAGCAAAGAGGAAGAAAGATAAATGTACACAGTTATACCTACTGAACAGTTTGAAAAAGATGTAAAGTATTACATCAAGAAAAAAGGGTTCAAGCACATAGGCGCGGATATTAAGGCCATAACAGATGAATTGGAAAAGGGAAACCTGATAGGAACGGAAATTCCCGGATTGAAGATTCCAACAGATGGGCATACCTTTAAAGTAAGATCAGCCAATACAGATACCAGAGCGGGTCAGTCTAATGGGTATCGCATTATATATTATGCAGTTCGGGATGATGCGGAGGTGTATCTTCTTACGATTTATTATAAAAAGGATGATAACAGGATACCGACTAATCAGGAGATTATAGAGTTGGTAGAGACTTATTGCATGTAGTTTTTTTGCTGATTTATACTACGATTTTTGTGAAAAAATATTAAGAAGAAAGGTTGAAAGAAAAATACTTTAATGATTGATTATGAGCCCGCTAAGGCGGACATGAGGATTATAAATTGAAATATTTGGAATCAATTCAGGAAACGATATATTTATCCGCTGGTAACGCTCCACAGTACAGACGTATTATGCGGATTTTTTTTATGGAATATGAAAAAATGCATTTTCAGTTATATAAGGAAGATGTGTTAGAATTGCTCAGAGAGTATCCAGAGTTTTCGGATTATCCTATGGAGCAGTTGAAAACAGATTTAGAGGCATTGGTTGCTTGGAAGAATCTCACACCTATTCAGGATCCCAAAAGAGTTTACACAATCGCAGAATATAAAAACAAGCAGTTCCGTTAGACTATGTCAGAATATGCGGTGGAGATAGAGAGAATGACGGTAAAACTGGAAACTCTTTTTCTGGATAGCGGTAATCTGTCTATGAATTATTTTGCGCGGATAGAAAGTGCTTTACTTGAAATGGAGCAGATGAGTCATCAGGAACTCAAAGCAGTGAATGAATGGTGGAGTAATTTACAGGAAGATTTTAAAAGATTAAATCGCAATTATCAGGATTATTTGCGGGAGTTCTATTCAGGAAAATCAGATAAAGTTCTTAAATCTATAGAGTTTGTTGTACACAAAGACAGATTCATTTCTTATTTACAGGAATTTGTGCAGCAGCTTCAGAATAAATCCATACGAATAGAAAATACAATTAAAAAATTGTCCAGAGAAATGGTAAACGAGGTATTGGAGAGGGTTATTGAAAGTGAATTGGAAATTCCGCATCCGAATTCTGAAATACAGAATTTGAGAGAGAATGCAATAAGGGAAAATATTTATGGAAAATGGCAGAGCCTGTCGGACTGGTTTATTTCAACGGAAAAGCATCCGAGCGAAAGCCAGAAAGTGTTGGATGTTACAGACGAGGTTATCCGAAAAATAATACAAAATGCAGCTTTGATTGTACAATTGCAAAATTGGGGAATCAGCCGTAAGGAAGATTATAAGAAATTTATTCAAATGTTTGCGCAGTGTGAAAATGTGGAAGCAGCGCACAAACTTTCGGCGCATGTATTTGGATTACAGCACGTGCGGCACTTTAAAGTAAACGGCCCGCGTGCTACTGACAGCATAAACAGTGGTGTTTTTGATGAAGTACCGTCAGTATATGAATTGAAGCCTCACACCAGAACGTATAAACCAAGAATACATAAATCAGGTTTTGAAAGCAAAGCTTTGGAGAAGCAGGCACAGCGGAACCAATATTTGAAAAAGCTGGAAGAAGACAAAAAGCTGGTTACAAAATATATCAAGGATAAGCAGCTGGATATCAGTTGGATTACTGACTGCATTTCGGTTGACACTAGGGAAACTCTTCTACGTTGGATTGCCCAGGCGAATCTGAATGCTTCTAAAAGTGGGATGACAGAATATGGGCAGGCATTCCACATGAAAATATTAGAGGGCAGCCACACTTTGAAATGCGAGGATGGGGAACTGGTGATGCCTATATATGTATTCCAGTTTGAGGATGAGTAGAATGGAAGCGGTAAGGGCGTTAATAGAAAATTGTTGGATCGACAAAAAGAAAGATAAAGAATTATATACAAAGGTACGTAGGGAACTGTCTAAATGCCAAAAATTTTTTCGTGAACAGTTAGGCTGGACGATTATTAATAATGAGCAGATATTAAAGGCAGAAAAAATTCCTGCCCATGCGGAAAGTTTTATGGGAATTACGGACTTTATAGAAAGCAGGGATTACTGCCTGTTTTGTGCTGTTCTGGCTTTCTTGGAAGACAAGGAGGAGCAGGAGCAGTTTTTATTATCAGAATTGGTAGACATGCTGGAACTGCAATTGAAGGGTGTGCTTGATGTGAATTGGACATCATTTACGCAGAGAAAGTCTCTTGTAAGAGTTTTGCAGTTTTGTGAAAATATGAGATTGCTGGAAGCATATGAAGGGAGCTCTGATAATATCGGCAGCGGCATAGGGCAGGAGATTTTGTATGAAAATACAGGGCTTTCCAGATACATGGCGGTAAACTTCGCATATAGTATTGCAGACTTTCAGTCGTGGGAAGATTTTGAAAACCGGCAGATAGAAGAAAGTGAAGCTGACAGAGGACATTATAGGATTAACCGTGTGTATAGACAGCTCGTTGCAGCACCTGCCCTATACTGGAGCCGGGCTGATAATCCGGACAGTATATATCTGAAAAATCAGAGGCAGTGGATACAGAAAAATATCAGTGAATATTTGGGAGGGTATCTCCATATACATAAAAATGCCGCTTTTTTGGTGATGGATGAGGAGGAATGTTTTGGGGAAAGACATCCCAGAGAGGCTATGCTTCCGGAGCTTGTTTTGATTTTGTGCAGGTTAATCAGGGAAAAAGTGGAAACCGGTGTTTGGGAGGAGCGGCAGGATGAGTGTATTGTGGTTTCACAAAAAGAGTTTCAGGCGGAACTTCATAATTGCCGTGACAGATATGGACAGGCATGGAGTAAGGAATACAGGGAAATGGAAGACACAAAGTTACTGACAACAGTTATTTCTTATATGAAATCCTGGATGATGATTGAAGAGTGTGACGAGGAAATTGTTATTTATCCGGCAGCAGGAAAGACAACCGGGAATTATCCCGCAGATTTTCAGACAAAGGGGAAAGCAGATGAATGAGCGTTGGCATATGAACCGAATAGGATTTGTAAATTTCTGGTTGTATGATGATGAAGTATTTTCTTTTGCAGAGGGCAAACTGCTGCTCCGCGGGCAGAATGCCTCAGGAAAATCTATTACAACGCAGAGCTTTATTCCTTTTATACTGGATGGAGACAGGACACCCAGCCGGCTGGATCCTTTTGGATCCAGTGACAGGAGAATGGAATACTATTTTTTGCATGATGGTGAGAAAGAGGAAGCGACCGGTTATTTGTATTTGGAGTTTCAAAAGGGAAACCGTTATCGGACGATTGGAATCGGCCAGCAGGTGCAAAGAGGAAAAGCGATGGGCTTTTGGGGCTTTGTTGTGTTGGATGGGAGAAGAATTGGTTATGATTTTAAACTGTACCGGGAAGTGGGGAATACAAAGATTGTTTATACAAAGCAGGAAATGAAAAAAGAACTGGGAGAAAGTAATCTGTTTACGGAAGTACAGAAAGAATATATGAGTTTTGTGAACAAACATATATTTGGATTTCCAAGGCTGGAACAATATAAGCAGTTTATACGGCTCTTGATAAAAGTCAGAGCGCCGAAGCTTTCTAAGGAATTTACGCCGAGAAAAGTATATGAGATATTGAACGACTCTTTACAGACTTTGTCTGATGAGGATTTACGTGCCATGGTAGATGCCATGGAGAAAATGGATGATATACAGGATAAGCTGGACGGCTTAAAAAGAGCTTATAAAGATTTGCAGATTATACGAAATGAGTACATAAAGTATAATCAGTATATGTTGGGACAAAAAGCAGCCGCATATCTGGAAGAAAAAGGACTGGTTGATGAAGCCAGAGGAAGACTGGAAGCGGAAAAAGATGAATTAAGGGAGACGAGAGAAAAGTTAGGGGAATCCTATGCAAGAAGCGCCGAACTCAAAACAGAGAAAAGTCTGTTGGAACGGGAGAAGGAAGCCATTGGTACAACGGACCTGGAGGAGGCGGATGAAAAATTAAGACAGTGTCGGAAACGGCAGGAAGAGGCAGAGAAGGAAGTTGACAAATATTGCCAAAGTATTGAGCAGCACAGAAATACGATACGGGAGTATTATGCCATAATCCGTGAGGTACAAAAGAGCATCAGTGCATGTCAATTGGAGATAGAGCAGCTTGTGAATGAGATGGATGAGCTGCAGGAAACCGTCTGCTTTTCCGGACATGCGCATGTTTTAAGCTTGTGGAAGAATTCGGACGGTTATGAGGAATGTAAGGAAATAAAAAGCCAGCTTGAAACATTATGTAAAAACGTAGAAATGGCATTGGCGGAACTGAAAAGGTTTAAAGAAGTGCAGATACAATGGGACAAGCTGTCAGAAGAATGCAGCAGTCTGGAAGAAAAGAAGGCGCAGGTAAAACAGCAGGTGGACGACGCGGAAGCGATGGAGGATGTGCTGAGGGATGATTTGATTGAGGCATACTATGGGTTGGAGCAGCTTAATCAAGAATTCTATTTATCCAAAAAAGAACTGGAACAAATATCAGGATATATTCAGAGATATCAGGGGATAGCGGATTATGGGGATGTGCGCAATCTCATCGGGAACATATGAGAGACGAAAAACCAGAAGCTGGGAAGTGAGCTTTCTGCCTTGAAGATACGAATGGAAAAGAAAACGGAATCTGTAAAAGTTTGTACAGAAGAACTGGAGGAGTTGGAAAAAGCCCAGGAGATCACTCCTTTGCGCAGAGAAATCCTGTGCAGGACGAGGGAGCGGCTGTCAGAAAACAATATTTCTTTTTTGCCCTTTTATGAAGCGGTTGATTTTGCAGAGGGTATTTCCATGCAGGACAGAGATTTGACGGAATGCCAGTTAGAGGATGCAGGCCTTTTAGACGCATTAGTTGTTTCAGAGAAAGACTATGTAAGGGCGATGCAGATTTTGGGAGAATGGTCAGATAAGATTCTCTGGTTAAAAGATTCTGGAAAGAACGGATATGGCAAACTGGTAGTAGCGGCCAAAGACCCGGAACTGCAGAAGATGGCAAAGCAGATTTTGACCAATATCGGAGAAGAAGATGACTACCAGATTGTATTAAAGCCCAATGGCTATTTCAGGCATGGAGCAGTGGAAGGATTCAGTAAACCTGAAAAAGAGGCATGTTACATTGGAGAAGCGGTAAGAAGGGAAAAGAAGAAGGAGCAAATCAGAAGAAAGAGGGAAGAACTGCAGTTCTTGCAGCAGGAATTGGATGCGTTGGAACAAGGGAGTGATGTATTAAAGAAACGGCTTGAAATCTTGCGGGAAGAATATCGTGGATTGCCAGTATTTGATGAGTTGGACCAGGCAATTGCGATGAAGAGGGATTTAGACTGGGCGCTTGAAAAGTGCAGTGAAGAGTGCAGCAAGAAGCAAAGAGAAATAGAGGAGTGTGAAGTCAGGAAAAAGCAGTCTGCACAGCGGGTCATAACCAGCTGCCGGGAACTGCCCTACGAAAGAAATATTGACAGTTATGAAGAAGTTTTGGAGGCGCTTTGGGAGTATAAGAATCAGTTGGAATCGTTTCAGATGGCTGCTGTGCGTTATTCGGCGGAGCAGGACAGGGAAGATATGCAGAGGCAGCTGATTGAAAAAGAGGAAGACGCAATTGATACAGAAGATCTCTATAAAAAGAAGGGGGAGCAGGAGGTACAGGAACAGAAACTGCAAATAGAAAAACTGGAAGAATTTCTCAATGCACCCGAAAATAAAGAGAAAGCGGAGCGACTGAAAGCAATCAAGGAAGAACTGCATCAGAAGGACGAGGAGGAACGGGAATTAGGTAAGAAGCAGGCTGTATGGGAGAGTGATGTAAAAAAGCTGGAGCCGGATATTGAAAGGCAAAAAAATATAGTTATGGAAAAAATGGAGAAAGAGACCCGGCTCAGGAGATATTTTGAGGAGGAATTATCGCTGGGGCTTGTATTTGCAAGAGAAAGCAAAACAATACCGGAAGCTGCTGAACAGGCAAAAGGGATAATAAGGGAAAGTGACAGAAATAAGTCGGTAGCAGAGGTTGTATCGAATCTGGACCGGATTTTCCATGCGCATATCGGAAATTTGGTAAATTACGGGACATTTATGGAAGAGTGTTTCGCAGAAGAAACAAAAGATGCGATGGTGTTGCGTAAGCGCCATAGGATTGTCTCTTATGTGCAGGGACGTAAATTGTATTTTGAAGATTTTTATAAAATAATTAAAGAAAGGATTGATGAAACCGAACTGTTAATTCGCCAAAAGGACAGAGAGTTGTTTGAAAATATTTTGTCGGACACATTGAGCCGAAAGCTGAATGTACGTATTGCCGAAAGCAGGAAGTGGATTCAGGATATGTCTTCTCTTATGCGTAAAATGGATACTTCCATGTCATTGACTTTTTCATTGGACTGGAGAGCAAAGACCGCAGGTGGAGAAGGTGAATTGGATACAGCGGAATTGGAGAAGCTGTTGAACCGGGACAGAGAATTAATGACTACAGAGGATATCGAAAAAATTTCCGCACATTTCAGAAATAAGATTTATACTGTAAAGCAGATGGCAGAGGAAAACGGTGAAGTTTTGAGTTATTCTGATTTGGTGAGAGAAGCGCTGGATTATCGGAAGTGGTTTGAATTCAAAATGTTTTACTACAGGAATGATGAAAATAAGAAGGAATTAACCAATGGAGCTTTTAATCGCTTCAGCGGAGGTGAAAAGGCAATGGCAATGTATGTCCCTCTGTTTGCGGCGGTAAATGCACAGTATAAAAAAGTGGAACATGATGATTTACCAAGAATGATCGCGTTGGATGAGGCATTTGCAGGTGTAGATGATAAAAATATCAGCAGTATGTTTGAACTTGTAAGAAGGTTTGATTTTGATTATATTATGAATTCACAGGTGCTGTGGGGATGTTACGCTTCTGTTCCTTTTTTGCGGATAGCAGAACTACTCAGGCCTGCAAATTCGCAGGTGGTTACGGTTATCTACTATTTATGGAATGGAAAGCAGAGAATTATTGAGGAGCAGTGATGTGGAAGAAAATATTTTAGAACAATGCGCTTGTTATTTCAGAAAAAATAAAGCATATCTCCGTATGTTTATGGAGATGAAGAAGAAATATATGAAATATGGAAAGCTTTCAGGGAAAATCTGCCTTGAGAATCTATCTGAAACAGAATGCAAAGCTTTAGGCGCGGTTTTCGGAAAAAGTCTGTTGCCGGGTGACTTTACATTTTCTATTTCACAGTTGCAGGCTGCATTAAATGAAACAAAATATTGTGATATCGAAGTGGAGAAACTTGTAGAAAAATATTTTGAAGAAAGGATTCTGTCAAACAGTCAAAAGAAAGAAGAAAAAACTGAGTCAAATAAAATGTTCTGGGAGATGTTTTTGAATGAGGCAATAGACCGGTTTGGCGCTGAAGCCAGGGGAGTCCTTTGGCTGAGGGTAGTATGGGAGCAGCGAAGATACGGCTATCAGCTTATTGTGAAGGAAAGAGAAAAATCGGAGAATATTATAAAAGACATGCTTATGGAAGTATGCAGGGCATTGGAGTATTTGGCGGACGGGAATGGGAAAAAAGGTGTTAGACTGGCTGTGCTGGGGGCAAAAATAACAAAGAATCCTCATTACTTTGATAGGCAGAATGCTGCGGGGCGTTTGTTGATCAACGCCCTAAGTTTTATTTATAATACAGAGGAGCCAAAGGGTCAGGAGGAGGTTTTGGCATTGTATTATTTGTCAGGAATTTATACTGATGACATTTCCAGTTACACAACATGCTATGGAATCCATTTTTATGAGGGTGATAGAGAACATGAAGCCTATTGGCATTTTATTGAAAAAGGCGAAAAATATGTTTTGACGCTTTCCAATTTAAGCAGGCTGACAAGGGCAGGGAGTAGTAGGAAGAAAGTATTTATTATCGAAAATCAAATGGTTTTTTCCCAAGTGTGTGAAGAAATCAGAGGGGAAGAATATTCTGTTATGTGTACTTCCGGCCAGTTAAAAACGGCTTCCTTATTTTTGATTGATATGTTGGTAAAGTCTGACTGTGAATTATATTATTGTGGCGATATTGATCCGGAAGGGATTGAGATAGCGGATAGAGTAATGGCAAGAAATTCGGCTAATATTTTTCTCTGGAGAATGACAGTGGAGGACTATTATCGCTCGATATCGGATGAAAAGCTTACAGAGAAGCGTTTAAAGAAATTGGATAAAATTGCAAATATTCAACTAAGGAAACTTTCTGAAGTTTTGAAGATAGAAAAGAAAGCCGGTTATCAGGAACATTTAATTGATTTGATGGTACGGGATATTAGGATAAAAAGCTTTTCGGAAGAGTTATAGAGAATTTGGATTTTGTAAGGACAAATAAGAAGTCAAATATCTATGATTAGACAATTTGCAAAAGTGTGACATCAGTTTTTCTTAGATGGAAGAAATAATAGAGAATGTGTTTGTGTGTTGTATTGGCAACGGATGTGCAAAAGAGTTCGAATTTAAAACATGTTTTGGAATTTATATTAGAACAGGACGTTCTCCAAACTGAGACTAATTGCTATATGTTATGCCATATTACAAGTGAATTATGTTTGTATTGCAAGAATAACTTGACACTAATTTACCACGATTTTTTCATGAACTTGACATTAATTTACCACAACCCCAACGAAGTTATGCGGCTTTGGGGGATTTTGATTCAAAAAAAGTGAAAAAAGTTCGTGACATTAACTTGACTCCATAGGGGTATGGGGCGTTGTGTGTGGCGGAGAGTCTGCCGAGTTAGAATGGAGAAGGTTTGATTTGAGTTTTGACATTATTATCTGCATAATCGATATCGTAAAAGCTAAAGTGGTCGAATTCGACCACTTTATTTACGACCCACATTTATAGCAGCTGATGACATTATACTTGCCTGCGTATGTCATGCAGGTGTAAAATTTTATGTAATGATAATAACAAATGTGGAGGTTACAGAAGGTGAATCTAAAAGAATGGCTGACAGTAAATTTTACGGAAATACATACCGAAAAGCTGGCGAAGATTTTGCTGGCAATTTTTCTTATGGTGTTTTCTATATTTGTTCTGCCACATAAAGTTCCGGAGAGCCGGTTTGTGCAGGAGACCCTTGAAAACCTGGATGAGAGTAAAATGACCGTTATTGAATTCTCCGGTGCAACAATAGCTGTTTCTCTGGCAATTACGGCGCTTCCGGATGATTTTGGCAGTCCGTTGGCTAACACGTTAACGGATATGAACAAATACTTCATATTCATTTTTGCAGTTTTGTTTGTGGAAAAATTAATTGTTGTGGAAGGAATGATGCTTTCCTTTGTGTATATTATACCGTTGGCGTGCGGTCTTTATATACTATCGGTGTTGTCCGGGAAATCTATATGCAAAGTTTTTGCTTCAAAGCTGATGATCCTTGGTTTGGCAGTTGTATTTGTTATACCGATCAGTACACATTTTACGGAAAAAGTATGTAAAGATTACCTGGTTTATGTGGATGAAACCATATCGGAGGCTAATGACGGAGCCGAAAAGGTTAATGGAGTCATGGCTTCAGGAGATGGGGAAGCATCCGTTTTTGAAAAGCTTACCGATGCATTTAAGACTGCTGTTCAGGGAATATCCGATCTGCTTACTTATTTTGAAAATGTCTTAAAAAAATGTGTGAATTCCATTGCCATTATGATTGTGACGACATTTGTCCTGCCAATGATCGTTCTGCTACTCTTTCGGTGGCTGCTTAAGGAATTATTCAGTCTGAGTCTGCCGGCGCCCCGGGTGAACAAGGAGGAAAAGTGATGAAGAGAGTACTCTTAAACAGTTCCTGCGTTGTCCTGTTCATCTTGATCGTTATTGTTCTGGTCTGGGGCAGGAACAATAAGATTTCAGTATTTCGTGAAGCTTATGACGATGGGGTAGAGCAGATCGATCTGGATACCATCTATCTGGAAAACAGCGGCGTGGAAGTCGATTTTTCAGAAATCCTTCTGGGAAAACAGGAGGAGACAAGGAAGCTTATTGTCAGTACACAGGAGGCAACGGTATCGACCGAACTTTCGGACAGATTGATTCAAAAACTTGATTTTGATTTTTTAAAGAAGACGCAGAAAGTCAGCTATACGGGGAAAGGTTATTTTGTTGTGGATCTCGACAATCTGACAAGGGAAGATATCATTGAGGATAAAGAAAGAAGGATCATTACCATTAAAATCGGACACGCGTATCTTCAGACCATTGAGATAGACGCTGACAAAGTAATTGTTGATGATGTAAAAGAGGGATTATTGGCGCGTGGCGATATTGAGCTGACTGTGAAAGACTATAACATAATTGAAAAGGAATTGAGAAGCCGGCTGGAGACGAAATTCAATACTGCCGAAAATGGACAGGAAGCCGATGATCTTGCGCTGAGGATGGTCAGAGAAGTTTATGAACCGGTTATAAAGGCTATTGACAAAAGGTATAGTATTGTGGTGGAATTTGAGTGATATTGCGGTCATATCAAAAGTTGCCGTTTTATGGTTTCTATCAAATAAAAGAAAGGTGGATATGTCATGCTGCGAGAGAGAGGTTTTTACAGAGGTGTCAATTTTGGAGGGTGGTTATCACAGTGTGATTACAGCGAGGACAGGCTGAATCATTTTATCACCGAGCCGGATTTTGAAAAAATTGCTTCCTGGGGAATGGATCATGTGAGGATTCCGATTGATTACAATGTTCTTGAAAAGGAAGATGGTACATACAATGAGAGCGGTTTTATGCGTATCGAGAATGCCATTGGATTTGCCGAAAAATACGGGCTGAACACAGTTGTCGATCTGCACAAGACGGCGGGATTTTCTTTTGACGCAAACGAAAAGGAAACAGGATTTTTTGAGAACGAAACGTATCAGGAGCGTTTCTATAAGCTGTGGGAAGCGTTGGCCAAACAGTTCGGAAAATATTCGGATCATGTGGCGTTTGAGCTTTTGAATGAAGTTACGGAGCGGCATTATATCGACGCATGGAATCGGATCTCGCGCGAGTGTATCAAGCGGATTCGTGTCTATGCGCCCGATACGTTGATTCTGCTTGGCAGCTATTGGAACAACAGTGCCGAGGCGGTGAAAGATCTGGAAAAGCCCTATGATGACAAAGTGATCTACAATTTCCACTGCTATTCTCCTATGGAATATACGCATCAAGGTGCACCGTGGCTGGATTTTATTGATCAGGATGCGAGAGTTTGTTTTGAAGATATGGAAATCACACCGGAATATTTCGAAAGACAGTTTGCGGGAGCTATGAAAAAAGCGAAAGAGAACGGGACAACTCTTTATTGCGGAGAGTATGGTGTGATCGACAGGGCTGAACCCGAAGATGCTCTGAAGTGGTTTAAGGTCATAGGCAGCGTGTTTGAAAAATATCAGATTGCAAGAGCGGCATGGAATTATAAGGAGATGGACTTTGGTCTGTCTGACAGCCGCATGGACGGTGTGAGGGAGGAATTAATTAAGTATTTGTAGTTTTCTCATTCCCTTTTTCTCTTTCTTTTTTTGCCCTTTTCCATTATAATGAAAGAGATTTTTCCTTGACATTTTTAAGGAATTCTTAGAATATCTGATACCGGGAGAAAATATGGAAGATAAGAATCTGACCATCGGGGATATTGCCGAGGAGCTGGGTGTCTCCAAGACCACAATATCGCGGGCAATTTCCGGCAAGGGCAGGATCGGTGAAAAGACAAGGAAGCGGGTACTTACTTATATAGAAGAACACCATTACAGCCCGAATATCATTGCCAGAGGGCTGGCACAGAACAAGACCTTTAATCTGGGCGTGGTGCTGCCGGGAGACTACAATGTGGCGGAACTCCCCTTTTTCCAGAAATGTATGCTGGGGATCACCAGAGTGGCTTCCGCCCGGGGATACGATGTGCTGCTTTCCATGGTGACGGCGCAGAAAACGACTCAGTTAAAGCGGGCGGTGAAAAACCGCAAGATCGACGGGGTGATCTTAACGAGAACGCTTGTCGATGACAAAGCCATGAAGTATCTGCTTCAGAATGACGTACCTTTTGTGGCGATCGGCAGCGCCGACGATGAGAGGGTCGTACAGATTGACAACGATCATCGAAACGCCTGCAGGGAGCTGACGGAGAAACTTTTAGAAGGCGGGATACGAAAGCTTGCCTTGATCGGCAGTGATGAGAATCATATTGTCACGGAAAACAGGCTGCAAGGTTTTGAGGACGCTTTTGTAAAGAAAAACGGATGGAAGGGCAGCAGACAGACTTTTTTGAATGTTAAGGACGACGCGGAGGTGCAAAAGATCGTAGAAAAACTTCTCGCGGACGGAACGGAGTGCATTGTGAGTATGGATGACTTTCTCTGCGGCTGCGTATTGAACGCCCTGCAGATGAGACAGATCGCGGTGCCGGAGCAGATGCAGGTGGTGTCTTTCTATGACAGCACCCTGTTGGCAAATCGGACTCCCTCTGTCACATCCATCCGTTTTGACGTGGAAGAGCTGGGAAAGAAGGCTTGCGAGACGCTGCTAGCCATGTTGGAGGGCGAAAAGGTGGAGCCGCGGACTCTGCTCGGCTACGAGGTGCGGATGCGGAGCTCGACAAAGCGGGCATAGCCATACTGCGGCAGGCCGGAAGAAGATTCTTTGAAACAGAGAGGATAAGAAAGATGAGACAGACGAAAAGATTGGTATTATCGGCGTTGTTTATGGCGCTTGGGATCGTTTTGCCGTTCCTGACGGGACAGATTCAACAGATTGGAAACATGCTCCTGCCGATGCATATTCCGGTGCTTTTGTGCGGATTTATCTGCGGCTGGCAGTACGGACTGGCGGTGGGATTTATCACGCCTGTTTTGAGAAGCGTTCTCTTTGGAATGCCGCCGCTTATGCCCACCGCGGCAGCGATGGCGGTGGAATTGGCCGTTTATGGTCTCATGACGGGACTTTTGTACAGGAAACTGCCGAAGAAGACGCCTTATCTCTATGTGAGTCTTCTGTGTGCGATGGTCGCAGGCAGGATCGCCTGGGGGATCGTGGGCATTCCGCTTTTCGGCATGGCGGGGAATGGGTTTACCGCGCAGGTCTTTTTATCCGGTGCGCTTCTCAATGCGATACCGGGTATCATTCTGCAGATCGTGTTGATTCCCGTTATTATGATGGCGCTTGCGCGCGCAGGTCTTTTGCGGGATGAGGAGGCGGAAAGCAGAGGAGACGAAGCAGTAAAAAGCGGAGAGATCAATTGAGTGCGGCAGGATTTGAAATACCGGATGTCGTCTGCAATGTCATAGAGCGGGCGCTTGCGGAAACGGAATTGACTAAAACAGTCATTGTTGCCATAGACGGTGTCTGCGGCGGCGGAAAGTCCACGCTGGGCGAAGCACTTGCGGCAAAGTATGCGTGCAGACTCTTCCATATGGACGATTTTTTTCTGCAGCGGGAGCAGCGCACGAAAGAGCGTTACGAACAGGCCGGCGGAAATGTGGACTACGAGCGTTTTAAAGAGGAGGTGCTCGCGCATCTTTCGGATAAGGACGGCCTTTTCTACCGTCCCTTCCGCTGTCACACCATGACATTCGGGGATGCCGTGCGGATGCCGTGGTGCCGGCTGAACATTATCGAGGGAGCTTATAGCTGTCATCCTTACTTTGGTGATGTATATCAGGCACGCTTCTTTGTGGAAGCATCTCCGGAAGTACAGAAAGAACGCCTCCTTGCAAGGAACGGCAAAGAGCAGTATGAACGGTTTGTCAGAGAGTGGATCCCCATGGAAAACCGTTACTTTGACGCCTTTGCGATCAGGAGGCAGTGCATTTCCATTTCTCTTTGAGATTATTTTCCTTTTTTCCAAAAACGCGTTGACAGTGTCTGTGCAGTATGTTATTCTATTGATTAGAACAACCGGTTGCGCATGGTTAAAACCACCAAGAGCGCAGAGCGACAGAATGAAAAATATAGAAAAAACAAGTAAAAAGGCACAAAAAAGGATAGGAAACGGAGGACGGGAAAGCATGGATAAGTTTATTGTCAACATCATCCATCGGCCGGAGATGGTCCCGGAGTATGCAGAGAAGGTGACCGGACACGGTAAGGAAGAAGATATCGGAAGAAAGGAGCTTCTGACGGAGTCTCTGGATATCTTTAAGACCCAGCAGTCAATCGCACATAAGAACGGCTTGAAGACGACGATCCAGATGACGTACGCTTCTCTGTTTAATGACGAGGCGGTAGCGCTGGCAAAGGAGCATCACGAGAAATACGGCGACGAGATAGCCTTATCACTGTTGGGACTTCCCTGTGAAGAGTTCCGCGAGAAATATAAGACGAAAGATTTCTGTATCTGGATGTTCTCCATGGAGGATAAGAAATCCATCGTGGACGATGTGTTTGGCAAGTTTAAGGATCGTTTCGGTTTTTATCCGGAGTCTACGGGATCCTACTATCTGGATGCGGATCTGGTAAATTATATTAAAGAAAAATATCCCATGGTGAAGTGTGCAGTGGCTACCTGCTGGGAGGAAGGCCCCAAAGCTTACCATACCTGCAATAATTCCTGGTACACTTTCATGGACGGCGGCCCCTGGGCGCCCTGGATTCCCAGCAAACAGAACGTGCATGCACCGGCAGCAAACGAGGCGGAGGATTCCGGTATTGTGGCGATTCCGCACCTGTCTCGTGACCTGATCGCGTGTTATGACGGTAACGGTTCCAATTTCGGGACCCATCCCCAGAATGTACTGCGGAGTATGTGTTACGATTCCAAAACATGGGAATACCCTTATATGTACAACCTGATCGATCAGTTCAGGGCACTTGCGAAGTACAACAACGGATACGCTTATAATATGATGTTCGTCGGTCCCGGCTGGATGAATAAGATGGGCCGCTGGGAGGCGCCTTACGAGCTTCTCTTAAAGTCCTACGAGGATGGTATGGCATATTACGGCAAGCTCAAGAAAGAAGGGAAGCTTGACGACATGACCATGGCCGAGTTTGCGGATTATTTCCGTGAGAACAGAAGGCTGACGGAGCCGGAGTGTGCGCTTTGGCGGGATATCCTTTACGGTTCGGATAAGCAGCTTTTCTGGTACTGCGACCCCTATATGAGAGTGTGTGCAAACATGGACCAGGGCGGAGCGATCGTGGATCTGCGTCCTTATGCGGCAAAGCTCTACTGGCCGGTGGGAATCGGCACGAAGCATGTAACGGATGCCTCCTATCCTTTCCTGATTCAGGAGAAGTACAGGGCCGGTTATTTTACCCACTATGCGGGTGAGGGTACAGTCAGAAGCGCAAAGCTAGTGCATAACGGCGAGGAGGTTGATCTTTGCCTGTGCAGGACGAAGGCTCATTTCTCCCAGGAGGGCAACACGAGGATTCTGACGCTCGATCCCGTAGATATTGAGTTTTACGATCTGACTGTGAAGCTGCAGACAAAGATGTACTTTGAGGAGGGAAGCTCCAATATCAAGATTGAGAGAAACATCCTTTCGATGAGCGATCCGGATGCCGAGGTGGAGATCAATGAGTACATGGTGGCATGCTACGGCACCACGGAGTACTCCGAGGATATGACGGGTATCACCCTGACTGTTACCGACGGTACGAACGCCGAGAAGATCGACTATGCTTACAAGTGCCGTGAGGCGCAGATGCAGGGCGCATCGGAGGCTGTGGCTGTTGTGCCCCAGATCGAGACGAAGGTCTCCCTAAGCTGTGAGAAAAAAGACGCAGTGGGATACATCAAAGAAGGGTACGCGTTCTCTCCGATGTTCACTTTAGGCTATACGACCAAATTAAAGGATAAGGAGGTATTTGCGACATGGCTCAATCTGGCAAAGGCAAACTGAATTACAGATGTCCCTCCTGCTTTATGAGGGATTTGGACATTGATATGTTCTATGACAAGGAAAAGAAGGAGTTTCACTGTATCCGCTGTCAGTATGTGGGGACGGAGGAGGATGTGCTGGCGAAGAATGAGCTGGTGCGCTTCCGGTATAAAGATGCGATGAAGAGATTCACGAAATTCGATTTCGACTGAGAGCACTGACGGGCAGAAGCAGGAGACGGAAATGAAATATTACAAGGGAATGGATATTTCTACCATAAAAGAGGTGGAGGCTCTGGGCGGGAAGTTCTACGACAAGGGCGTGGAAAAAGACGTGTTTGAGATCCTGAAAAGTTATGGTACGAATGCTGTCAGGCTGCGGTTGTGGAACGATCCCTACTCGGAAGACGGCACGCCTTACGGGGCGGGTACGAACGATCTGCCAACGACCATCGAACTTGCGAAGCGGGCAAAGGCGCATGGAATGGAAGTGCTTCTGGATTTTCAGTACAGCGATTTCTGGGCGGATCCGGGTAAGCAGAGGGTTCCCAAGGCATGGCGGGGAATGGACGCAGATGAGTTGACCGAAGCAGTCTATACTTTTACCCGGGAATCCCTCCTGGCGATGAAGGAGGCGGACGTCCTGCCGGAGCTGGTGCAGGTTGGAAACGAACTTTCCAACGGGACGCTCTGGCCTTTGGGAAAGCTTCCCGAGTACGGCAACTATGACAATCTGGCAAGGTTTATCCGCGCGGGAATACGGGGCGTGCGTTCGGTGGATCCGGAAATGCCCGTGATGCTCCATCTGGACAACGGCGGCAACAATGCGCTGTACCGGGATTGGTTCGACCATTATCTGGAACGGGGTGAGGATGATTTTCAGATCATAGGACTCTCTTATTATCCGTTCTGGCATGGGACGCTTGAAGATCTCCGGAACAACATGAACGATCTGGCGAGCCGTTACGGCAAAGATCTGATAGTGGTGGAGGTTTCTATGGGCTTTACTATGGAGGATTACGGAAGGTATGAGAAACTGCCTCCCGAGAACCGCAAGGGATATGCCACGAAGCCGGAGCTGGCGGCAAAGGTCCCCTTCCCTATGACAAAGGAGGGGCAGGCGGATTTCTTAAGAGCGCTTTTTGCCGTGATCGATCAGGTGCCCGAGAAGAAGGGCAGAGGCTTTTTCTACTGGGAACCAGCCTGGCTTCCTGTGGCAGGTTCGGGCTGGGCCAACGAAGAGGCTTTGCACTATATCGAGGAGAAGGGCCCCGGAGGCAACGAATGGGCCAATCAGGCACTCTTTGACTATGAAGGAAATGCCCTGCCGGCCCTTGAGATCATCAGGGATCATAAAGCCTGAAATCCGCACCCATAGCGAAAGAAAACGATTTCCTATTGACAAAGATATCCGGTAAGTGGTACATTAAAAATACAGGGATCGGAAATCCCAAAAAACGCAGAAATGCCTAGGCATTTCTCTATATCCTATAACTATAGGATATAAAACCCCTGTTCAACATAAATATAAAATGCGGTTCCGCATTTTATATAGAAGAAGCAAAAAGCAAAAGACCTCGCGCGGATCGCGGATAGAGGTCAGAAAGAGAGGAAATTATGAAGAAGAAAGTATTGGCAACATTACTTGCTGCTGCTATGACGGCCGGAGCTCTTGCAGGCTGTGGCGGCGGCGCTGCGGAAACTCCTGCACAGCAGCCTGCTGCGGAGACTCCGGCAGCAGAGACACCGGCGGCAGAGGAGACACCCGTAGCTGAGGTAGCTTCCGCACCGGATGATGCGATCTCGAACCTGATCGCGGCTACCACCGGTCCGGTTGATCTTACCGTATGGGCATCCGAAGAGGATCAGGATCTCACCAACAAGTTACTCGATCAGTTTAAGGCATTATATTCCGATGTGACATTTAATATCACTCTGGGCGCTGAGTCCGAGTCCACCGCAAAGGACACGGTTCTTACGGATGTGGAAGCTGCTGCGGATGTGTACGCTTTCGCGGATGACCAGATCAACGATCTGGTACAGGCGGGCGCATTGCAGGAGGTAGTGGCAAACTACACCTACGATGTGGCCGGTGAAAATGTGGCCGGTGCGGTTGAGGCAGCCGGTGTGGGCGGCAAGCTTTACGCTTATCCGATGACAGCTGATAACGGTTATTTCATGTTCTATGATTCCTCCGTTTTCTCTGATAGCGATGTACAGTCCTTAGAGAAGATGATCGAGGTTGCAGATGCGGCAGGCAAGAAGATCGCAATGGATATCTCCAACGGCTGGTATATCTACGCTTTCTTCCAGGGTGCAGGATTAGAGCTTACCCTGAATGCTGACGGCACAAACACCTGTACCTGGAACGCTGCGGGCGGTACGGATGTGGCACAGGCAATTATTGACCTGACAGCATCCAACGTACTGGTAGACATGGGCGATGAAGACATGGCTACCCAGATCGCAGAGGGCAATGTAGTTGCCTGCGTAAACGGTACCTGGAGAGCAGAGACGGCAGCAGAGGCATGGGGCGATAACTATGCAGCTACCAAGCTTCCTACCTTTAAGGCAGGCGGCAAGGACTGCCAGATGTCCTCTTACTCCGGTTACAAGCTGATCGGCGTTAATCCTCACTCCAAAAATATCGGTTGGGCAATGCTTCTTGCAGAGTATTTGACAAATGAGGATTCCCAGAAGGCAAGATTTGAAGCGAGAGGCCTTGGCCCTGCAAACAGCGCAGCTGCAGCTTCCGATGCAGTACAGTCCAACCCGGCTATCGCAGCTCTGGCTGAGCAGGCAGCTTACGCTACGCCTCAGCGTGTAGGCGGCAACTTCTGGTCTCCCGCAGAGACCCTTGGTCAGATCCTTGCTTCCGGCAATCCTGACGGAACAGATCTGCAGGAGCTGTTGGATACCACGGTTGAAGGTATCACGGCACCGATCGAATAAACGTGTGAGAAGAAATTCTAACACTCGCAGCAAAGGCTGCTTCGTGAAGAATTTCTATGTCTCACACACGAGGACTGCTTCGCAGCCTCGGCGCAATAAGATTATACAGATTAAGAGGGTGGGTGTAGATTCACCTGCCCTCTTCTTGAAGTAAGAAGGTATTTTCTGACATTCTGACATGGAGGTTCGATTCATATGAAGAACGCATTGAATGCAGTGGGAAAATATTTTAAGGATTTCGGGACTGCTCTTGCCAAAGGCGATATCGGGGTAAAGCTGTCGGCTGTCCTGATGGGGGCAGGTTATTTCGCGAGAAAACAGGTGATCAACGGTATCATCATGTGTCTGGTGGAGGTGCTGTTTGCGGTGCTGTGCATCGGTTATGCGGCGCCAAACCTTGCCAAGTTCGGAACACTCGGCACGGTACAGTTTGAACAGGTCTTTGATCCGTTGACTATGACCAGTACGGTCAATGACTATGACAACTCATTCCTGATCCTGTTAAATTCCATTATTTCGTTGTTTATCATTTTTGTTTTTATACTTTTCTATATTTCAAACATGAAAGCCGTATATCGTCTGCAGCTTAAGAAGGAAAACGGGGAACACATCAATACTTTCCCTGAAGATCTGCGGATGATGTTTAATGAAAAATTCCATATTACGCTGCTGACACTGCCGGCGATCGGTATCATCATTATGAATATTCTGCCGATCCTGGTGTTCGCGGTTGCATTTACCAACTACGACCAGCAGCACATGCCGCCGAACGCCCTGTTTACCTGGGTGGGGTGGACTAACTTTAAGAATCTGTTTACCAGTTCCGTGACTGTTACATTCGGCTATTCTTTCAAGAAAGTGCTGGTCTGGACGCTTGAGTGGGCGGTGTTTGCAACCTTCACGACTTATATCGGCGGTATCCTGATGGCGAAGTTCATCAATGACAAGCGCACGAAGCTGCCGAAGCTGTGGAGAACACTCTTCATCATAGCGATCGCCGTTCCGCAGTTTGTGACCCTGCTTCTGGTGCGAAGTTTCTTTGCAGACAACGGTATTGTGAATACTTTCTGCAACAGCATCGGTTTTACCGGTTTTCTGAAAAACATCGGGCTGGTGCCCTCTAACTTAAGCTACATACCGTTTTTGACGAATCCCGGCTGGGCGAAGGTGATGATCATCCTCATCAATATCTGGATCGGTATTCCTTATCAGATGCTGGTGGCGACGGGCGTTCTGATGAACATTCCCGAAGACCAGATCGAGAGTGCGAGGATCGACGGCGCGAACCCGCTGCAGATCTTTATCAAAATTACGATGCCCTATGTGCTGTTTGTGACCGGGCCGAGTTTGATCACTGATTTCGTCAAGAATATCAACAACTTTAACGTGATCTATCTGCTCACGCAGGATGTGTTCGTCACGAGCGACCAGCTCCTTGCAAATTCAAATGCGAAGGAGATCGACCTGCTCGTCACATGGCTGTTCCGTCTGACGAACGAGTATTACAATTACAAGATGGCATCCGTCATCGGTATCATCGTATTTATCATCTGCGCGGCGTTCACTCTGGTGACCTTTACCAGAACCATCAAAGGAGATAAGGAGGAGGAGTTTCAATAATGAAAAAGACGATCAAATTTGTGATAAGACATCTCGTATTGCTTTTTCTGTCCATAGTCTGGCTGATTCCGATCCTTTGGCTGTTTGTTACGTCGTTTAGCGGCTACAAGGGAATCAACACCTCCCATTTCTTCCCGGAGACCTGGACCCTGGATAACTACGCGCAGCTTTTTCTGCGCTCGGATTCCATCGTGCAGTATCCCAGATGGTTCTGGAACACGTTTGTCATCGCATCATTTTCCTGCCTGATCTCCACCATTCTGGTGCTGATGGTGGCTTACACGATGAGTAAGCTGCGTTTCACAGGCAGAAAGGGCTTGATGAGCTTTGCGATCATCCTGAATATGTTCCCGGGTGTGCTTTCCATGATCGCAATTTACTTTATCTTAAAGACCATGGGCCTGACCAACAGCCATCTGGGCATGATCATCGTGTACTCCGCCGGTGCGGGACTCGGCTATCTGATCTGCAAAGGCTTTATGGACACGATCTCGATCTCCTTGAGTGAGGCGGCGAGACTGGAGGGCGCGTCTGAGGCGAAGATCTTTTGGTCGGTGATCATTCCACTGTCCAAACCGATCATCGTGTATACGGTCATCAATGCTTTCCTCGCGCCCTGGGCGGATTTCGTGTTTGCGAAGCTGATGCTCAACTCCGGCGTGGCAACGGACTGGACGGTAGCGATCGGACTCTTCAATATGTTAGGCAAATCTATGATCAACAAGTACTTCTCGGTATTCTGCGCGGGTGGTGTGATCATCGCTATTCCGATCTCGGCGTTGTTCGTGATCATGCAGAAGTTCTACGTGGAGGGTATTACGGGAGGTTCTGTCAAAGGATAAATCAGAGCAACTGTATAAAACAGGCTGCACTATTGTAAGTGCAGCTTGTTTGTTTCTGTGAGATTAGTATACATAAAGTAAAATTAAAGCTTGTGTATTCAATATAGTGGTTTACATAACATAAGGACGACAAAAAGGATTAAGATGGGAGATCAGCAAAATGAGGAGTAGACAGATAAAAACGCTTGCGGGAATGATGGCGGCAGTTCTGTTGTTTAGCGGCTGCGGCGCGGGGAATAGCGAGACACCTTTGCCCGACGAAACGGCCACAGAAGGACAGGAGAACGCACCGACGGACACTGATGCTGCGGAAGAACAGGCAGACGAAGAGGCACCTTCTCCGGAAGCGTGGGAAAGTCTGCCGTTACAGATGATCGACGACAATTATCGAACCTATTATGAGGTTTTTGTCTACTCTTTCTGTGACAGTGACGGCGACGGGATCGGCGATCTTCAGGGCCTGATCTCACGACTGGACTATATCAATGACGGCGACGACGCTACGGACACGGATCTTGGCTGTAACGGAATCTGGCTGATGCCCGTGAATCCTTCGCCCACCTATCATAAATACGATGTGGCGGATTATTACGCCATTGACGAGGCCTACGGTACGTTGGAAGATTTTCAGGAACTGCTTTCCGAGTGTGACAGGCGGGGGATCAAGGTCATTATGGATCTGGTGCTGAATCACAGCTCCTCACAGAATCCATGGTTTCGCGATGCCTGCGCCTATCTGCAGGGACTGGGCGGCGCACAGCCGAGCGCAGCGGAATGTCCTTATTTTGACTACTATCATTTTTCGAAGGAGCAGGGCGGCGGATACTATCAGGTGGAGGGAACAGACTGGTATTATGAGGCGCAGTTCTGGTCTGAGATGCCCGATCTGAATCTGGATTGCGAGGCACTGCGCACAGAGATTGAGAAGATTACGAAATACTGGCTGGATATGGGTGTAGGAGGTTTCCGTCTGGATGCAGTGAAGGAATATTATTCCGGCGCGCCTCAGTCAAATATTGAGTTTTTGGCGTGGTTGACCGAAACAGTTAAGTCACAGAAACAGGACGCTTATCTGGTGGGAGAGGCATGGCTCGATATGGCTGACTATGCCAAATACTATGAGAGCGGCATCGACAGCATTTTTGATTTCGCCTTTGCGGACAAGGACGGGATTATTTCAAAGGTGTTAAACGGATCATCAGCTGCGAAATACGGTGCGGCGATAGCTTCTCTGGATGAGATGTACGGCACTTATAATACGGACTATATTGACGCGCCCTTTTATACCAATCACGACATGGGCAGAAGCGCCGGCTACTATGCAGGAGAAGATTCCGCGGCGCAGACGAAGATGGCCGGCGCGATGAACCTGTTTATGAGCGGGTCGGCTTTTCTCTATTACGGGGAGGAGCTTGGCATGAAAGGTTCCGGCAAAGATGAGAATAAGCGTGCGCCCATGTACTGGAGCATGGATCCTGATGCGGAGGGTATCTGCGACGGCCCCGCGGATATGGATGCCGTGAAGATGAAGTTTGACAGTCTGGAGGAGCAGGAAAAGGACGCGGATTCGGTTTATCAATATTATAAGAAAGTTATCAGGATCCGTAACCAGAATCCGGAGATCGCACGCGGGAAGGCCGAATATGTTACGGTGGGAGATTTTCTGATGGAGGATATAAAGGAAAGTGTCTGCGCCATCAAAAAGACCTATGGGGATTCGGAACTTCTGCTGGTGTTTGTGACGAAGGCGGAGACGGAGGAACTGGATCTTACGGGGATCACGTTAAACGGAAAGCACATCGGCGCGGAGACAGAGATCAGGGGAACGCTGGTCACGGGTGAGGAAAAGATACGCTTTGAGAACGGAAAGGCGGTGATGCCGGGGTTCTCGGTGCTGGTGTTACAGTAAACTGTGGCTTGAAATTCCGATCGTTTTGTTTTAAAATGATAGAAGTTACACACAGTTCTTGTGAGAGGGTTGGATTCCTGTTATCCATGACGGGCGTCTGACTCAATATAAGCGAAAGGATAACAGGTACTAAACATGAAAAACTGTCAAAACAAATGGGTGCGTGCCGCAATTCCGGCGCTGCTCCTGCATTTCAGTATCGGCACGGTGTACTGCTGGTCCATCTTCAGTCAGGAGATCGCTGACTACATAGGCTTTTCCAAGGCCGCTACGGAGTGGGCGTTCAGCTTCGCGATCTTCTTCCTCGGTATGTCGGCGGCATTTCTGGGAAATGTGGTGGAGAAGGACATCCACAAATCGTCTCTGATCGCCACGATCACCTTTGCGCTGGGCATGGCGGGCACGGGTTTCTTCATCTACTACGGCGGAAACCATCAGGGGAGCGCATTAGCTCTCGTGGGCATTTACATCTGTTACGGCTTCATCATGGGTATTGGTCTGGGAACCGGGTATCTCTCTCCGGTAAAGACGCTGATGCTCTGGTTCCAGGATAAGAAAGGACTTGCGACCGGTCTTGCGGTAGCGGGCTTCGGCGGTGCGAAAGCAATTGCGAGCCCCATCATGCAGGCGCTCCTTGCGAATCTCGGTGAGGGCGGCATCTATAAGATGTTCTGGATTCTGGCGGCTGTCTACTTTGTGATGATGTTTGTCGGCCACCTTCTTCTGGCAAAGCCTGCAGACTGGCATGAGCCCCAGAAAAAGGAGAAAGGGCAGGGTATCATGGATACCATCAAAACTCGCCCGGTCAGCAACTATGTGGGTATCTGGCTGATGTTCTACATCAATATCACCTGCGGTCTGGCGCTGATATCTCAGGAGAAAATGATCGTGAAGTGTATCGGTCTCGCCGGCGTGGTGGGCATCATTTCCACCATCTCCGCTATCTTCAATGCGGGTGGACGACTGGGCTTCTCCGCATGGGCAGATCTTATGAAGGACAGAAATACGATCTACAAACTGATCTTTGTTCTTTCCATTGTCTTCACGGGTATCGTAATGCTGACAGGCGGTATCAAAAACGGCGAAGGCAATATCCTGCTGGTGATCCTTGTGCTGGCATTGATCTTCATGGTGAACGCGGGTTACGGCGGCGGTTTTTCCAACGTCCCGACGCTGCTCTCCGATCACTACGGTATGGGAAGCATCAGTGCGATCCACGGCATTACCCTTTCGGCATGGGCCTTTGCGGGTCTGACAGGAAACCAGATCGCGACCCTGATCGTAAGCAATACAGGAACTTTTGTAGACGACGGACACGGCGGACAGATCAATCCTGTGGGATATCAGAATGTACTGTACTTTACGATCGTGCTCTATATCATCGCCCTGCTGCTCAGTCTGTTTTTGGTAAAGCCGTCAACTACGGATAAGAAATAAGGCAGGAGTCAGTGTAAGAAAAGAATCCAAATGGTAAGATGATATAAATGGATATCATAGAGAACCCCGAAAGCATAAGCCTTCGGGGTTCTGTTATTTCAGAAACTATTTTTACATGCTCAGATATTCATACTGATCCTGAAGCTCTTTCGGAATCGGACTCCCTGAATTTTTAAGCTTCTGGAATACATTGTCGTAGTGATGGATCTTCTGCGACAGCTTAATGTCATAGCGGGCCATGGTCTCTTTGTAGAGCGGGTTTGCCATCAGTTTTGTGCGGATCTCCTTGGAGAACGGACAGTAGGTGAAGATAATGTTGCGGGACACCTTGTTCAGTCTGGGAGAACCGGCACCCTCATAGAGGATCCACGCCTCGTAGTCTCTGATGAACATTTCTTTGTAGCTGTTTTTCGCCTTCTGCATACTGAGCTTGATCTTATCCTTGGCATCCGCAGACAAATCGCGGTTTTTGCGGTAGAACTGGATATAATCGAAATACTCGCTGGTGAGGGAGGCTTCTGAAATATCGTTCCAGCGGGCGCCCTGCACGCGCTTGCACATTTCCCAGCGGAAATCGCCGGTTAAGCGGACCAGAATATTGGTCAGATCCTCCATCTGGAAGATGGAGACCATCATGCGGGCCGGCGTCGTGCGCTTTCGTCCTTCAATCTCCTGCCACGCAATGCCGCGAGTGCCCACATTGGGCATCAGGATAATATCAGGGAGCACTTCCACGCCGACAGACTCTTTGCCGATGCCAAGTTCGGGATTTGTGTAAATGACGTCGCGGTAGTAGGCGCTGAAGTCGATATCCCGGATTTTCCGGAAAGCTTCCTCCACCTGATCAGCAGACACCAGAGTGCCGTCCAGATCTTTTAAGACATTGTGCTCTGAAAAAATCGGGCAAAAACTGAGGATGCGGCCAAAGGTAATCTTATTGACGGAAGGGAACATATTGCGAATCTCAAAGAGTACCTGTTCTTTCGGATCGTTCAGCATCCGCGCCTCATCAGCGGCGGAAATATTGCCGGTTATTTTCTGTTCACGCAGATAAGTGGGGAAGTCTGAGTCAAACTCGTTGCGGCTCGGCGACTTTTTCCCCTGATAGATGGCAGTAAACCATTCGTAGGCGGTGTAAACTTTGCGATCAGGATCGGTGGGAAGCTTGTCAACGATTCTGTACAGAAAGGCGGCATTTTCCAGACCGGCCAGATTTTCGTCGATATAGCCGAAGTTAAAGAACATCTTTACCACCTTTGGAATGGAGGTATCGTTCAGGCTCTTTAAGAAGGCTTTCTCATAAATCTGATAGAACAGCTTTGTGATAGAAAGCCGCAGTTTTCTGGCAGCGTCATCGGATGCGTTCTTATCCGTCATTTTGGTAAACTTCCTGACAGCCTCGCGGAAGGCGGTTGCGGTTTCACCGCTTATTTCGGCATAGTTGAGAATGGTATCCATGGAATGCTCCACGTCAGGCACATCGTCCACCGTAGTGCTTTCCTCTTCGCTGCGTTCCCCGAGCGTTTCCAGCTTAGTTCGATATTCCGCGATTCTTTGTCGATACATTTCCTTGTCGATCGAAGGCAGATCTTCAAGCTGGATCATCATGGTGGAGATCGTCGCGATCAGCGGCGTGGAATCTGCATCGTTTGCACCGATCTTGTATAATAGTCCCGCGTATAGATCAAATAAGTCGAGACGGTTTTCATTCATCAACAGACTTGCAATGTCCGCTTTGTAGTCATAAAAAATGCGGCAAATGGAAATAATGCGATGAATATCCTGATCAGCTTTCAGGACTACCCCCGCAAGGAAGTCGGTATTGTGGAATTTGGAGGATTTTTCAGTGACCAAAGCGGTCAATTGTTGATAGTAACCATCCAGCCAGCTGTCCAGATCTTCTTCCAGCGTAAGCGGCGCTAAATCATCCATATCAGGCAGCGCTCTCGGCGCAATGCCGTGTTTGACACAAAAGGACTTGTATTCCTCATAACGGTCCATCAGAAAGTGATAAGTATTTTCACAGTCAAAGCTCATCAGCTCATACAGGTCATATATTTCACGAAACTGCCGAAACAGCGAGGAGACGATCATATTTGTCAGATCCACGCTCTTTTGCATCAGCAGGGAGAGCTGTGCGGCCGTACACGGATAGGAAGCGATTCCCGTAGGTTCCTCCGTTTCATAAGTGATAAAATGAGAACCAAAAAAAATCTCACAGACGCCGATGACATCCCCTTTTTTCAGATAGAAAGTTCCCCCCGGATAGGAGGCGCAAACGCTTCCCTTAGCGATGACGTGCAGGGCAGTCAGATTCTGTTCGCTCTGGATCAGCTGTGTGCCTGCCGGAAATTCTTTTACAGCCATTGGAATACCCCCCTGTTTGTTTAAAGTTAGTAAAAAGACCCTGCATCTATCTTATGCTCTTTTATGGGAAAAGTCAATAAAACCAGCCGAACCTCTAAGATCCGGCTGGCTTTTTCGCAGAGTAGAAATTATCTGATTATCTAAAAAATTTGACGCTTCCATCTTTAAATCGAGCGACATATAGGGTCCGTTTTGCGGTCAGACCGGAACCGTCCTGAAGCTTTACAGTGACAGTCATTTTTTGCAGATCGCTCGCATAGAGTATTCTGGAACTGGAGGGTTTATTCGTAGTCACATGACCGGGGATCGGATAAAAATAATACATACCGTCATATCCCTTTTTCAGTCCGGGGTTTTTTCCGCCGGACACGGTGACCGTGTAATAGGCCGGAGCATATTTTTTGGCATTTTTTCCGGTGCTATCCCATCCGACTGCCACGAAACCATTTTCAATCGTGAGCTTTTTGTAGAGCGGTGTAATGGTAAAGGTATACTTGTTGGAGGTGACGCCGCTGCCGTCCGCCGCGGTAGCGGTAATATATGCGGAACCGCTGGCACCTTTTTGGGCAGTCACTTTGCCGTTCTTGTCTACGGTCAGGATATTCTCATTGCTGGACTTCCAGATCACTTTTTTATTCGTGGGCGTACCGTAGTTACTGCTGTACTTGGCAGACATCTTGATGCTCTTACCGGAAGCGATACAACCGATGTATCCGGAAGAAGTATATTCGCCATAGCTGCTGGTCGTTCCTATGGACAGTCCGGACATAGGAATCGTGACATTGACCGTACAGGTCGCTTTTTTGTTGCTGCCGTCTGTGGCGGCGCAGGTGATGGTCGCTTTGCCGGCACTTTTTGCAGTCACTTTACCTTGCGAATCTACCGAAGCAATAGAAGGAGCGCTGCTTTGCCATTTGATCAGAGTGTTTTCTACGCCGGTCTTACCCTGTACATCAGCGGTCAGTTTTGCCGTCGAAAGCTTGCCTGTTTTAGGAGAAAACAAAGTCAGTTTTGTTGCGGACAGCTTAATGGATGTGATCTCTCCGGATACGATACTGACAACATAGGCATATGATTTGTCAGAACCATCCTTGGTGGCAGCAAGCACCGTACAGGTTCCTGTAGCATCCTTTTTCGCAGTCACTTTACCGCTTGCGTTTACGGTTACTTTGTCGTTGTCCAAGATTTTCCAGTCAAGCTTCTTATTAGTGGCATTAGAAGGGGTGATGGAAGCGGTAAGGGTGATACTCTTTCCGGCGGCCATTTTGAACGGCCCGCTTAAGGTGATTTTTGTGACGGGCTGTGCCACTGTAACAGTATAGGAAGCGCTCTTTTTGCAGCCATCGTTGGAGATTGCCTTGATGACAGCTTTACCCGGTGCAACGGCGGTGATCACACCATTTGCAACGGTGGCAACCTTGGTGTTGCTGCTGGACCAGACGACTTCGTCAGCAGCAGCGGCGCCGGTAAGATCGATATCTGTTTTGCTTACCGCGTCTGTTTTGGTTACTGTGAGGTAGTCTATTAAGGAAAAAGTCCTGCCATTGACCGTATTCATATTCCGCGACTTGAGTGCCTTCTTGTCGCTATCCAGAAAAGCTACCTTTTTGATCGTGGCACTGTCAATGACGTTAAATGTATAGGTGCCTTTTACCGTGCTGATAGCAGTTTTGCCGTCTTTTTCCGTAGCGGTAGCGGTGACGGTATATTTACCTGCTTTGGTAGAAGCGGTTTTGGAAGCTTTTGTTTTTACGGTGCCGTTTGATACGGTGATGCCTTCAGCCTTGGCGGTATCGTCTACAGTCCAGACAACTTTGGTGGAGATTGCATAGGATGGAGTGACTGCCGCAGTCAATTTTATGCTTTTTCCTGCAACGATCTTTGCTTTGCCGTTTGCGATGCCGTCCGCAGAAGACACAGTTACCGAGGTGGGAGCCGGTGTCAGTACGCATGTCTTAGAAGCTGCCTTACTCACTTTCCCGGTGATCGGATTGACTGCGATCGCCTTGATGGTCATATTTCTGGCGCCTCCAACCTTGAAAGCTTTCGTGTATTTCTGTCCGACCGTGATCTGTCCGTTTTTAAAAGCAGGAGTCTTGCCGTCTGTGGTATAGTAGAGTTCCACGCCCACAGCAGTTTTGGCAGAGAGCGTAACGGTAACATTTTCTGTTGTGTAAGTTTTACCGGCCTTGTCTGAAGCCTTTTCGGCAATGGTGATCGTCGGAGCAGCCGGCGTGGTCATATCGGTAGCGAGCTTTAACACACCCGGCAGCCAGGTGGTGCCTGCGCCCATGCCGGAGTTGGTGCATTTGGTGGTGGAGGACTTCATGGCGGAGAGGAGTGCATCCACTCTTGCCTTGCCTTTTTTATTCCTGATGCTTTCGTTAGCGGAAAGGATCACCGCCGCCGTGCCTGCCGCTGCGGGGGATGCCTGGCTGGTGCCGCTCATGAGAGCATAGCCGCCGGGCACTGTGGAATAAATAGCCACACCCGGGAAAGACAATTTCACAGCGCCTCCGTAGTTGGAGAAACTTGCTCTGGAGCTGTTTCGGTCCACGGCGCCCACGGAGATAGCACCGGGGTAGGATGCAGGGAAATTATTGCCGTCCGAGTCATCATTACCGGCGGAGGCAAAAATCGCAACGCCTTTCTGGTAGGCGTTCCGGACAACCTTTGCGGAGTTGCCGTCATACATCGGCCCGCCCAGACTCATGTTGATGATATCGTTGCCGTCTGCTACGGCGGCGTTGATGGCACGATTGATGTATGCGGAGTCTGTCTGTGACTTATTATTAAAGACAGCGTAGCCTCGTATCTGCGCTTGCGGCGCAATTCCCACACCGCCTTTTCCGTTGGAGGCAGCGGCAATGATACCGGCCACATGGGTGCCGTGTTGACCGTTGTCGCCATCGAATGCTGTCCCGCCGGCTCCGTTTGAAAAGTTTCTGCCCGACACGGCATTTGCAGATAAATCTTCGTGATTTCTCTGAAGCCCGGTGTCGATGACAGCTACTTTACTTCCACTGCCCTTATATCCGGCGGACCAGGCATAGCGGGTGCCGATATAGTCATGATGCCATTGTCTGGCAAATCCGGGATCTGAGGGTGCGGATGCATCAGGCGTGATGTTATCAAACGAGGAGTCATCAGGCGTGGATGCATCAGACACGAGGTCATCAGACGTAAAGTCATCAGAGGCGAAGTCATCAGCCAGATAGTCATCAGGCATAATATCTGTGTCATCATTCAAATAACTGTAGTAGTTAGGCCACACGGCGGGCAGATTGCAATCGGGCTCTGCTGCAGCAGCGATCGCCATAGCCACCGTAGCCTGCTCGGGAAGTCTGATCACGGCAACCTCATAGGAGTAGCTGTCCACTGTTCCGCCAAATGCCTTAGCCACTTCCGCCGCCTCTGTTTCGGTTTCAGCCAGATATACCACCTCGCCGAGCTCGTAAATGCCCTCTGCATCGGGATAGTCTTCGGCCTTTCCGGTATTTTTCGCTACAATGTCACCCACATGAGCGGCCAATTCGCGTTTGTCGGCCAGCTGTTGGGAGGACAGGATATAATTCTCGCCTAATCCGGGGAAGATGTCGAAGGCATCCTCGTCTTCCTCGGGGAGCGTGTTTTCCGAAATGGTGTTTTCGGAAACGGTATCTTCGGCGTTTTCTTCGTCGGGAGGAAGTTCTTCGTCCTTGACGGCTTCCTGATCTTCAGGGTTCTCTTCGTTCTCAGGGTTTTCTTCGGCTGAAGAGTCCTCACCGTTCTCAGGGTTTTCTTCGGCTGCGGAGTCCTCACCGTTCTCAGGGTTTTCTTCGGCCGCAGAGCCTTCACCGTTCTCAGGGGTCCCTTCGGTTCCGGAGTTCTCCCCGTTTCCGGTAGTTTCTTCGTTATCCGTATCCTTTTCTTTGTCATCAGAAGGATTCTTGGTTTCTTCGTCTCCGGCGGAGGGCTGCCCAGCATTCTCCCCGTTCTTGTCATCTTCAGCGGAAGGCTGTTCCGGATTTTCACGGTCCGGAATCTCTTCGGAGGATTCATTTTCGGGTTCATCAACGGATTCGCTGACAGAGACAGGGTCTAAGCCGGCAGTTGCCAGCGCGTCGATCCCTGCTGTGTGGAACAGCAGAGAGCCTGCTAATAAGAATGACAGTACCTTTACTCGTTTCATTTTTTCCTCTTCTTTCTTTAAGTATGGTTAGTTTATTGTTTCTGTGTGAAGATAAACTTCGGTATCGGGAGCCAGAGTAGGATAATCATGATCCAGTCCAAACTGGATGAGTTCCGATATATCCTTGTCGGTATGATAGACGGCTACGCCGTATGAGTAGCTGTCAAGTTCGATTCCGTACAGATCGGCAATTTCCTGCGCTTCTTCCGGAGTGTCCGCCAGAGCAGTCAATTGCGGTGAGGCAGAACCTTCATTTTCATAGGAGACCGCATCATCGGTCGGAAATGCTTCGTCAGATACCGGCGTATATAACGGTTTTTCCTCCGAAGAGTCAGTGGTCAACTCGGTGAATTCCCGGTTCAGGCCGCAGCCGCTGAGACCCGTTACGGAGAGCAGGATAAGTCCTGCTGCGATAACAGTTCTTTTCATTTTGTGTTTGCCCCTCCTTAAGCTCACATTCCACATATTCAGGCAAAAACCTTATATCATATCTATTTATAATTCTACTATTTCTAAGGTAAAAAAACAATGCGGTTTTTATATGTCTCCTCGGCTTGACAGATTGCACAAGAACAGATCGATTTTTTGTACTGTACATTTTACGAATTTATGCTAAAATGAAAAGTGACAGCCTTGTCGGGAGCATTTTGACCGGCAGAAATCGGGAATAATCTGTAAATCGTGATTGGAGACGAAAGCGAGAGAGAAGCAGTCATGGATAAGATACAGAGTGAAAAAGAGGATATCGCATACAGACAGCAGGTAGTGAATGAATACAGACCGGATGTGGAGAAACTGGCACGTTATCTGCCCTGGCTGGAAAGCAAGATGGGAACCAGTGTGCAGCAGAGCTATTCCGGTTCCGGTATTGAGGAGCATTCCATATCCTTTCCGGTGTACGACAGTACACTGATGAGTTTTGTCAAGGAAGCGCAGCGAACGAAGCTGATGGATCGCAATTACAGATATGTTTACTCGCGCTGTAAGATCCGTACGCTGCAGGACGAACTTCGGACCATCGAAAAATGTACCATTCAGGAGATGGATGTGTTGAAGGGAATCCTGTCCAAGTATGTGATGGGCGGTATGACAAAAGGCCGAATGTGGTCAGAGGCTGTGGAGACGGGCATTTTCCTGTATGTGATCAAGAAAATGAAGGCAAATCTGGATTTTTGGGATACTCCGGTACAGACCAGAGTAGTCAATGTTAAGGAAGCGGAGAAACAGGAGAAAAAAGCCGAACCCAATGCGCCGCAGGATACATTTTTTTAGTTATTCAGGAAATTGCGACAGAGTTTAGGGAGAGAAACCATGGGAGAAAAATCAGCGCAGAAAAAGAGGCATATATTGGAAAATGCCAGAAAGGTGTTTGTGGAGAAGGGCTTTCAGAGCGTGACGATGAAGGATATCGTGGAAGCCTGTGAGATCAGCCGGGGCGGCCTGTATCTCTATTTTGACAGCACAGAGCAGATCCTGATGGAAGTGCTGCAGATGGAAGCAGACGAGACAGACGACGTATTTACGGAGCGGATCGCGCAGGGAGATACGGCGGCGGATATCCTGACACTCTTTTTAAAAGAGCAGAAGAAGGAGCTTTTGCGGAAAAAGGATAATTTGACCGTGGCGGTCTACGAATATTTCTTTGTACATAAAACGACTGATAAGGATAATATGCTTCGCAGGCAGTTTGATGCTGGCGTCATGGTGATCGAGAAACTGATCGAAGCAGGGATTGCCAGCGGAGAGTTCTACTGCGAGGATCCCAAGGGAGCGGCAGCCAACATCATGTATGTGCTGGAGGGCATGAAGATCAATGCGCAGACCTTCGGCATTACGGAAAAGATGGTGGACGAGCAGCTGCTCTACATTATGCAGGGACTGAGCACGGAAATATAGGAAACAGAAAAAGATACTTCGAAGAGGGGTATCTTTTTTAACACAGGGACCCGGTGATATTGCGACAATGGAGGAGAGGACAAGTATGGAAAATGTAAGGCGTATCTATGTGGAAAAGAAGGAGCCGTTCGCGGTCAGAGCAAGAGAGCTTAAGGAGGAGATCGAGGGCTTTCTCGGGATCAAGAGCGTGGAGCAGGTGAGGGTCTTTATCCGGTACGATGTGGAGAATATTTCCGACGAGGTTTTTGAGAGGGCCTGTCTCACAGTCTTCTCGGAGCCGCCGGTGGATATCCTGTATCGGGAGACCATCGAGATTCCGGAGAATGGACAGGCGTTTTCGGTGGAGTTCCTGCCGGGGCAGTTTGATCAGCGTGCGGATTCCGCCGTGCAGTGCATCCAGTTTCTGAAAGAGGATGAGGAACCGATCATTCGGACAGCAGTGACCTATCTGGTCAATGGAAAAATCACAGAGGATGAGTTTGCACGGATCAAAGCCTACTGTATCAACCCGGTGGATTCCAGAGAGACAGATATGGTCAAGCCGGATACGCTGGAGATGGCATATGAGGAACCGGCGGATGTGCTGGTGTTCGAGAATATGCCGGAGCGGGAAGATTTTATCGATATGCCCCAGGCGGAGTTAAAGGAGCTTTACGATTCTTTGGGGTTAGCCATGACCTTTAAGGATTTCTTACATATACAGAATTATTTTGCCAAGGAAGAGAAACGAAATCCTACCATGACGGAGATCAGGGTGCTTGACACTTACTGGTCGGACCACTGCCGTCATACTACTTTCTCTACGGAGTTAAAAAATGTAAGCTTCGGGGAGGGATATTACAGAAAACCCATTGAGGACGCTTATCAAAATTACCTGAGCGTACGCAGGGAGATCTTCGGAGAGAGGCAGGATAAATTCGTCTGTCTGATGGATCTGGCCCTGATGGCAATGCGGAAGCTTAAAAAGGACGGGAAGCTGGCGGACATGGAGGAGTCGGATGAGATCAACGCCTGCTCCGTGGTAGTGCCTGTGGAGATGGACTACGGCGACGGTCCGGTAAAGGAGGAGTGGCTGGTATTTTTCAAGAACGAGACGCACAACCATCCCACCGAGATCGAGCCTTTCGGCGGCGCGGCCACCTGTCTGGGCGGTGCGATCCGCGATCCCCTCTCCGGCAGAGGATACGTCTATCAGGCTATGCGTGTGACCGGTGCGGCGGATCCCACGGTGCCTGTGGCTGATACACTGAAGGGCAAACTTCCGCAAAAAAAGCTGGTACGAGGCGCGGCGGACGGCTACTCCTCCTACGGCAACCAGATCGGTCTTGCGACCGGGTTGGTCAAAGAAATTTATCATCCGAATTATGTGGCGAAGCGCATGGAGATTGGCGCAGTCATGGGTGCGGCGCCCAGAAAGAACGTGATCCGGGCAACATCCGATCCGGGCGACATCATCATTCTTTTGGGCGGCAGGACCGGGCGTGACGGCTGCGGCGGCGCGACGGGCTCCTCAAAGGTGCATACGGAGAAATCCATCGACACCTGCGGCGCTGAGGTGCAGAAAGGAAACGCTCCCACGGAGCGGAAGCTCCAGAGGCTTTTCAGGCGTGAGGAAGCGAGCCGTCTCATCAAGAAATGTAATGACTTCGGCGCGGGCGGCGTGTCCGTGGCGATCGGCGAGCTGGCGGACGGCCTGGTGGTGGACTTGGATAAAGTTCCGAAAAAGTATGCGGGTCTGGACGGTACGGAGCTTGCCATATCCGAGTCGCAGGAACGCATGGCGGTGGTGGTTTCCCCGGATGACGTAGAGCAGTTTCTCGCCTATGCCGGAGAAGAAAACCTGGAGGCGGTACCGGTGGCAGTGGTGACAGAGGAACCCCGTCTGGTGCTCAAATGGCGCGGCAGTAAGATCGTGGATATCTCCAGAGCCTTCCTTGACACCAACGGTGCGCATCAGGAGACGGACGTCTTTGTGGAGCTGCCGGATGAGAAGAAAAATTACTTCAAAAAGTTGGCAAATCCTGTGATCACGCAGGCGCTTTCCCGCGGTGATGTGCGGACGGCATGGCTTGCTCTGCTGGGAGATCTGAATGT
Organism: Lachnospiraceae bacterium; assembly: GCA_029067085.1. Taxonomy (GTDB): domain Bacteria; phylum Bacillota; class Clostridia; order Lachnospirales; family Lachnospiraceae; genus UBA3282. Next base: position 173,687 of record JAIEFE010000016.1, read on the forward strand.
CTGCTCTCAGAAGGGGCTTGTGGAAATGTTTGACGCCTCCATCGGCGCGGGCAGCGTGTATATGCCCTATGGCGGCAAGTATCAGCTCACGGAGACGCAGACCATGGTAGCCAAGCTTCCGACCCTTGCCGGTAAGACTGATACGGTCACCATGATGAGCTATGGGTTTGATCCCTACCTCTCGTACTGGAGCCCTTACCACGGTGCGGTCTACGCTGTGACGGAATCCATGGCGAAGATCGTGGCAAACGGCGGAGATTACAGAACGATCCGCTTTACTTTCCAGGAGTATTTCAGGCGCATGAGTGAGGAGCCTTCCCGTTGGAGCCAGCCCTTTGCGGCGCTCCTCGGTGCTTATGATGCGCAGATGAAATACGGACTGCCCTCTATCGGCGGAAAAGATTCCATGTCCGGCACTTTCAACGACATTGATGTGCCGCCCACCCTGGTGTCCTTTGCGGTGAATGTAAACCGGAGCGGCAATATCGTCTCTCCGGAGTTAAAATATCCCGGAGACAGACTGGTGCGCTTCTGCATTCCGAAGGATGAATACGATCTGCCGGTTTATGAAGAGGTTATGACACTTTATGACAAAATAACGGCACTAATGTCAGAATATGTTGACACTGATGTCATAAATGGTATTTCTGTTAAAATAGCGAAGAGAAAGATTGTGGCGGCCTACGCACTGGATGCATACGGCGTGGCTGCAGCAGTAAGCAAGATGGCTTTCGGTAACGGTTTAGGTGTGGCGATAGATTCTTCCTATAAAAAGGACAGACTGTTTGACAAAGGTCTCGGCGATATTGTGGCGGAGATGCCGGCAGGGGCGGTGCGTGCCCTGAAGGGGCTGGGCATTGCCTACGAGGAGATCGGTACCGTGACGGCAGACGGCATTTTCAGCTACGGTTCCATGAAACTGAGCGGGGAGGATGCGAAGTGGGCGTGGAGCGGCACATTAAACCGTGTGTTCCCCTACACCGCAGGGCATGATAAGTCGCCTGTGGAATCGCCGCTTTATCAGGCGAAGGAAGTGTATGTGTGCAGGCATAAGGTGGCGAAACCCACCGTGTTTATTCCGGTATTCCCGGGCACAAACTGTGAGTATGACAGCGCGAAAGCCTTTGCAAACGCCGGGGCTGAGACTGTTGTGAAGGTGTTTAGGAATCGGACGGCAGAGGATATCCGGGAGAGCGTGGAGGCCTTTGAAAAGGCGATCGGACAGGCGCAGATCATCATGTTCCCGGGCGGCTTTTCCGCGGGCGACGAGCCGGACGGTTCCGCGAAGTTCTTTGCTACAGCTTTTCAGAATGAAAAGATCAAAGAGGCGGTCATGAAGCTGCTGAACGAGAAGGATGGACTGGCTCTGGGTATCTGTAATGGTTTTCAGGCGCTCATCAAGCTGGGACTTGTGCCTTACGGGGAGATTCTGGGACAGAAGGAAGATTCTCCTACGCTGACTTTCAACACCGTGAACCGCCACATTTCCAAGATGGCGTATCTCAAAGTGGTATCCAACAAGTCGCCATGGCTTGCAGGCGTGGAAGTTGGGCAGACTTATGTAAACCCGGCATCCCACGGGGAAGGCCGTTTTGTGGCGCCGCAGGAGTGGATCGACAAACTTTTTGCAAACGGCCAGGTGGCGACGCAGTACGCGGATGCGGACGGCAGGGTTTCCATGGACGAAGAGTGGAATATCAACGGTTCCTATGCATCCATCGAGGGCATTACCTCCCCCGACGGGCGCTGTCTCGGAAAGATGGCCCATGCCGAGAGACGTGGCGAGTCCGTGGCGATCAATATCTTCGGAGAGCAGGATATGAAGATCTTTGAGAGCGGGGTGGCGTACTTTAGGTAAAACTACATTTGAACATGGCACAATACCTTACATAAAATAGTTGACGACCTTAAAATGAGAGCAGTGTTCCCGTTTTAAGGTCGTTTTCAATGACAAACGAAATACCGTTTGTGAAAAGTATAAAAAAGAATTGACGCAAGCATTGTTGTATGATACCATCTTTGTAAAGCATATATTCTGTAAATCTAAGCGCACACAGCGCATCTTATTTTTCTAAAAAACCATTCAGGAAATCTATGCTTTTGAATCCGGTAAACAGGCAAAAGCGGGAGATGGACTGAATACAAACAGATGATTCTCCTGCGGAAAAGGAGAACGAAATGATGGGAAGAGCAGAAAGGAAAGAAATGGATGAGAAGAGTGGGAAAATTTATACGATTAGAGATATCGAGGCTCTGCCGGAGGGCAAGCGGGCGGAACTGATCGACGGACGGATGTATGAGATGGCGAGTCCGAGCCGGGTGCATCAGCGGCTTCTGGGTGCATTGTATCGGTTGATCGCCAATTACATTGAGGAGCGGGATGGTGCCTGTGAGGTGTATCTTGCGCCCTTTGCTGTGTATATTAATAATGATGCGTATAATTATGTAGAGCCGGATGTGTTGGTGATCTGCGATGAGGAAAAGCTGGACGAGAAGGGATGTCACGGAGCGCCGGATTGGGCGATAGAGATCGTGTCGCCGAGCAGTGTAAAGATGGATCGAAAGATAAAGCTGTTTAAGTACAGAACAGCGGGCGTGCGGGAATACTGGATCGTAGATCCCGCTGAAAGAATAGTTGAGGTACATCAATTTTCGAGAAATGAGGAAAAGAAATATACGTTTCGGGAGACCGTGCCGGCGGGTATCTATGAGGACTTTGCCATTGATTTCAGCAAATTTTTAAAATTTTTTCAGACCCCTTGACATCTGTTTTGCCAAGTGCTATTCTATAGAAAATTTAATCTGATAAACCGTTGAAGCGGAGATAAAGGTGATGATGCCTTTACAGAGAGCCTGTGTTGCTGAGATCAGGTAAGAAACAAGTCATCAAATGGACCGCGGAGGGTGCAGTCAAATGTGCATGGCACAGAGTATTCTGCAACGCATGGCCCGCGTCAGAGGCCGGGGATATGTTGGTATCCTGCAAAGGGCACGGGGTTTCCCGTGAAGCAAGGTGGCACCGCGGATTTGGTAAATTCGTCCTTGACAAGACTCAGGTTTTGTCAAGGACTTTTCTTATGCGCGAATTTGGAAAAGAGAGATAAGGAGGCAGTTATGAAATTCTTACCATCGTTTGAGGAAGTGCAGAAGCTTGCAGCCACCGGCGATTACAAAGCCGTCCCCATCAGCTGTGAGATGTTATCGGATATCTGTACGCCCATTGAGGCTCTAAGGATCTTAAAGAACGTATCAACCCATTGTTATCTTCTGGAATCTGTAGCAGAGAAGGAGAAGTGGGGGCGCTACACCTTCCTCGGGTACGATCCCAAGCTGGAGATCAACTGTCTGGACGGTGAGATGAAGATCGGTGATGTGACTCTGCACACGGAGAATCCTTCCGAAAAACTGCGGGAGATCCTGGCTGCATACAAAAGTCCGAGGCTGTCCGGTCTCCCCTCCTTTACCGGCGGGCTTGTGGGTTACTTTTCCTACGATTATTTGGGCTACAGTGAGCCGACAATCCGTACGGGCGTCAAGGATACGGAGGCGTTTAAGGACGTGGATCTCATGCTCTTTGACAAGGTGATCGCCTTTGACAATTTCAAACAGAAGATCATTCTGATCGCGAATATGCTTCTGGCGGATGGGGAAACCGGTTACAACAAAGCCTTGCGGGAACTTTCCCAGATGGCAGACCTTCTGCGCACGGGAGAGAAGAAAAAGGAGGAGAAGGGGCGTCTGACGGGAGAGGTCAAACCCCTCTTTGACAGCGAAGCCTACTGCGGCATCGTGGAACGGGCGAAACGCCATATCAGGGAGGGCGACATTTTTCAGATTGTGCTCTCGAACCGGTTGGAGGCTCCGTTTGAGGGAAGTCTGTTAAATACCTACCGGGTGCTGCGCACCGTAAATCCTTCGCCTTATATGTTCTACTTTTCAGGCACGGATGTGGAGGTGGCAGGCGCTTCTCCCGAGACGCTGGTAAAGCTGGAGGACGGCGTGCTTCATACCTTCCCGCTGGCAGGTACGAGACCCAGGGGAAAGACGGAGGAGGAAGATCTTGCGCTGGAGAAGGAGCTTTTGCAGGATCCGAAGGAACTGGCGGAGCACAATATGCTGGTGGATCTGGGCCGGAATGATCTGGGGAAGATCAGCGAGTTCGGCACCGTGCAGGTGGAGAAGCTCCATTCCATAGAACGGTATTCCCACGTCATGCACATCGGTTCCACTGTGCGGGGACAGATCAGAGAAGGATATGATGCGCTGGATGCCATTGAGGCGGTGCTGCCGGCAGGAACGCTCTCGGGGGCGCCGAAGATCAGAGCCTGCCAGTTGATCGGTGAACTGGAACAGAACAAGAGGGGGATTTACGGCGGGGCCATCGGCTACATTGATTTTACCGGCAACATGGACACCTGCATCGCCATTCGCATTGCCTACAGGAAAAACGGCCGTGTGTTTGTCAGGAGCGGGGCGGGGATCGTGGCTGACTCGGAGCCGGAGAAAGAATATAACGAGTGCATCAATAAGGCAAAGGCGGTCATTCGTGCCTTAGAGCTCGGACAGGAAGAGGAGTGAGCACTGTCTCAGGTTAATGTGTGGACGGCGGTTTAAGATAATGAAGGAACAGTGCTTCGGGAAGGAGGCAGACATGATATTGCTGATTGATAATTACGACAGTTTTTCCTATAACTTATATCAGATGATCGGGGAGATCAATCCCGATATCCGGGTGGTCCGCAACGATGAGATGACAGTGGATGAGATCAGAGCGCTTGCGCCGGAGCGGATCATACTTTCGCCGGGGCCGGGACGGCCGGAACATGCGGGGATCATCGTGGAAGCTGCAAAAACGCTGGGAAAGGAAATCCCTACGCTGGGCGTCTGTCTGGGGCATCAGGCCATCTGCGCGGCCTTTGGCGCTGTCGTAACTTATGCGAAGGAGCTTATGCACGGGAAGCAGTCGGAGATCAGTTTCGAGAGAGACTGTCCTCTGTTTGAGGGCTGCCCTGAGAAAATGCCGGTGGCTCGCTATCATTCGCTGGCGGCGGACGAGAGCACGATGCCGGACTGTCTGCGCGTGACAGCGCGCACGGCGGACGGGGAGGTGATGGCGGTGCAGCATAGAACCTACCCCATCTACGGCGTACAGTTTCATCCGGAGTCGATCATGACCCCGGAGGGCGGACGAATGCTGCGAAATTTCATTTTATCTAAATAAGGAAGAGAGACAGGAAATGTCTCGGAATGGAGGAAAAGATGATCAAAGAAGCAATTGTTAAAATCGTAAACAAGGAGGATCTCACCTACGACGAAGCTTACGCCGTGATGAATGAGATCATGAGCGGGGAGACTTCCCCCACTCAGAATGCAGCTTTTCTGGCGGCTTTGTCCGCTAAGAGCGCAAAGGCGGAGACGACGGATGAGATCGCAGGCTGCGCGGCGGCCATGCGTGATCACGCCCTGCGCCTTGAAACAGAACTGGATATTTTTGAGATCGTGGGAACCGGAGGCGACAATGCTCACAGCTTCAATATTTCCACGACCTCGGCGCTGGTGTGCGCGGCAGGTGGCATGAAAGTGGCAAAGCACGGCAATCGCGCAGCTTCCTCCAAGTGCGGCACGGCGGACTGTCTGGAGGCGCTTGGCGTCAACATCGAACAGAGTCCTGAGCTTTGCGAGAAGCTTTTGCAGGAGGTAGGGATGTGCTTCTTCTTCGCTCAGAAATATCACGCTTCCATGAAGTATGTCGGGGCGATTCGCAAGGAACTGGGTTTCCGTACGGTGTTTAACATTCTCGGCCCTCTGACGAACCCCGGCAGCCCTAAGATGCAGCTCCTTGGCGTGTATGATGAGTATCTGGTGGAGCCTCTGGCGCAGGTGCTTATCAATCTGGGCGTGAAGCGGGGCATGGTGGTATACGGAACGGATAAGCTGGATGAAATTTCTATGAGCGCGCCTACCACAGTATGCGAATTTAAGGACGGCTGGTTTAAAACCTACACGATCTGCCCGGAGGACTTTGGTTTTGAGCGGTGCACGAAGGCAGATCTGGTGGGCGGTACACCTGAAGAAAATGCTAAGATAACGCGTGATATCTTAAATGGAGAAAAGGGACATAAGGGACATAAGAGAAATGCTGTCCTGATGAACGCGGGTGCGGCACTCTATATCGGCGGCAAGGCGGAGAGCATGAAGGATGGAGTGAAGCTGGCGGCGGAGATCATCGACTCAGGCAAGGCGGCAAAGACGCTGGAGCAGTTCATTGCCCTGAGCAATCAATAAACGGCTGTTATAAAAATAAAATTCGTCGATATTGGCAGATTCAGAACGCGGTAAATCAATCATATGAAAAAAGACGAAATGATTAAAATAAGATTTAATGTAGAAAGAAGTGGAAAAAACGATGTCTAATATTTTGGAGCAGTTAGCAGAGCACGCAGCCTATCGCACAGAGCAGAAAAAGAAAAAAATCCCGTTAACAGAAATAAAAAAACAAGCGCTATTCTTAAAAAAAGGAGATTTCACATTTGAGAAGGCGCTGCAGAAACAGGGGATTTCATTTATTTGTGAATGCAAGAAGGCATCCCCGTCCAAGGGACTGATCGCCCCGGACTTTCCCTATCTGGAGATAGCGAGACAGTATGAGGCGGCGGGTGCGGATGCCATCTCAGTGTTGACGGAGCCGAAGTGGTTTCTGGGGAGCGACGCGTATCTGCGGGAGATCGCGGAGGCAGTCTCCGTTCCCTGTCTGCGAAAAGACTTTACAGTGGATGAATACATGATTTATGAAGCAAAACTGCTCGGCGCATCGGCGGTGCTGCTTATCTGCGCTATCTTAAGTGAGGTGCAGATCAGGGAGTATCTGGCGGTCTGCGACGAGCTGGGATTGTCTGCGCTGGTGGAGGCGCACGACGAAACGGAGGCTGATATGGCGATCCGGGCCGGGGCGCGGGTGATCGGTGTCAATAACCGTAATCTGAAGGATTTTTCGGTGGACACGGAGAACAGCCGCAGGCTCAGGGAAAGAATACCGGAGCAGGTACTGTTTGTATCCGAGAGCGGCGTCCGCGGACCGGAGGATGTGAGACGCCTGACGGAGATCGGTGCGGATGCGGTTCTGATCGGGGAAGCGCTGATGCGGGCAGAAAATAAAAAACAGTTGTTATATGATTTGCGTAATGCATGACCGGTTTGTATAACACATAGAGCATAAGATGCAAAAAAAGAAATGGGGCGGTGTAAAATCATGAAAGAAAATAAAATCAAGATTAAACTGTGTGGATTGCGCCGTCCCTGCGACATGGAAGTTGCAAATGAGCTGCGTCCCGATTACATTGGTTTTGTCTTCGCAAAAAAGAGCATTCGTTATGTTTCACCGGAACAGGCGGCATCTTTGAGGAAGCTGCTTAATCCCGATATTTTGGCGGTGGGGGTGTTTGTAAAGGAACGGACAGAGACGGTGGCCGACCTGCTCGCTTCCGGGGTGATCGACATGGCCCAGCTCCACGGCGGAGAGGACGAAACTTATATGAAAGCTCTGCGGCGGCTGACAGACCGTCCACTGATCAAGGCGTTTTCTGTCAGAGGGGAGGAAGATATTCAAAGCGCCTGCAAGAGTACGGCGGAGCTGGTGCTCTTAGATGCGGGAGAGGGCGGCACGGGAACAGCCTTTGACAGAACATTGCTGCAAAATATGAACCGCCCTTATCTGCTTGCCGGCGGGCTGGACGCATCCACTGTAGGTGAGGCGGTGAAGCGATGGCGTCCTTACGGCGTGGATGTGAGTTCCGGAATTGAGACGGACGGGTATAAGGATGCGGAGAAGATGCGGGCTTTTGTAAGAGCAGTAAGGGAAACAGAACGATAACACTTGATATATAATTAATACGAAATATTTTATGGCTGGCAATATGCGAGGAACGGATAGAAGTGATATAACAAACAGAACGGAGGTAAGAAGACGAATATGACAAATCAAAACGGACGTTTTGGAATTCACGGCGGACAGTACATTCCGGAGACGCTGATGAATGCGGTGATCGAGCTGGAGGAGGCCTACAATCATTATAAGGACGATCCCGCCTTTAACGCGGAACTGACAGCATTGTTTAATGAGTATGCAGGCAGACCGTCCCGTCTCTATTATGCAGAGAAAATGACAAAGGATCTGGGCGGCGCTAAGATCTATCTGAAACGAGAAGACTTGAACCACACCGGTTCACACAAGATCAACAACGTGCTGGGACAGGCGCTTCTGGCAAAGAAGATGGGGAAGACCCGTCTGATCGCGGAGACGGGAGCAGGACAGCACGGCGTGGCGACTGCCACAGCAGCGGCGCTCTTAGGGATGGAGTGTGTGGTCTTCATGGGAGAGGAGGATACCATTCGACAGGCCCTGAATGTCTACCGCATGCGGCTGCTGGGTTCAGAGGTGATCCCAGTGAAGACGGGAACAGCAACTCTGAAAGATGCGGTATCGGAGGCGATGCGGGAGTGGACTTCGCGGATCGCGGATACCCATTACTGTCTCGGTTCTGTGATGGGGCCTCATCCGTTCCCCACCATTGTGCGGGATTTCCAGGCAGTTATTTCCAGAGAGATCAAGGCACAGCTCATGGAGAAGGAGGGACGCCTTCCCGACGCGGTGATCGCTTGTGTGGGCGGCGGTTCCAATGCCATGGGCAGTTTCTATCATTTCATAGAGGATAAGGGTGTCAGGCTGATCGGCTGCGAGGCGGCGGGCAGAGGCATAGACACCTTTGAGACGGCAGCTACGGTAAACACCGGAAAGCTGGGAATATTCCACGGGATGAAATCCTATTTCTGTCAGGATGAGTACGGGCAGATCGCACCAGTCTATTCTATCTCGGCGGGGCTTGACTATCCGGGAATCGGGCCGGAACACGCGCATCTGCACGATATCGGCCGGGCGGAGTATGTGCCGGTGACGGATGATGAGGCGGTGGATTCTTTCGAATATCTTTCTAAAACGGAAGGAATCATTCCCGCTATCGAGTCGGCTCACGCGGTGGCTTATGCGAGAAAAATAGCACCTGTTATGAATAAAGATCAGATTATCGTCATTACCATATCCGGTAGAGGAGACAAGGATTGCGCCGCGATCGCGCGTTACAGAGGGGAGGATATCCATGAGTAAGATCAGAGAAGCCTTTGACGGGAAAAAGGCATTTATCGCATTTATAACCTGCGGAGATCCCGATTTGGAGACCACAGCGGCCTGCGTGCGCGCAGCAGTGGCAAACGGCGCGGGTCTTATTGAGCTGGGGATTCCCTTTTCCGATCCGACTGCGGAAGGTCCCGTGATCCAGGGAGCAAACCTGCGAGCGTTGACCGGAGGAGTCACCACTGATAAAATATTTGATATGGTGCGTTCTCTCCGACAGGACGTGACAGTGCCTATGGTGTTTATGACCTATGCCAATGTGGTTTTCTCTTACGGCGCGGAACGTTTTCTCTCCACTTGTAATGAGATCGGGATGGACGGTGTTATCCTGCCGGATCTGCCCTATGAGGAAAAAGAGGAGTTCCTGCCCTTGTGCCATACCTATGGTGTGAATCTGATCTCCCTGATCGCACCCACCTCCGAAAACCGCATCGCCATGATCGCGAAGGAAGCGGAGGGTTTTCTCTACATTGTATCAAGCCTTGGCGTCACCGGTACCCGGAGCGAGATCAAGACGGATCTGAAATCCATCGTGGAGGTGGTCAGACAGAATACGGATATTCCCTGTGCGATCGGCTTCGGTATTTCTAATCCCGATCAGGCAAAGAAGATGGCTGACATCTCCGACGGCGCCATCGTCGGCTCCGCCATCATCAAGATCATTGAGAAGTACGGGAAGGAAGCGCCCGCGCATGTGGGAGAGTATGTAAAAGAGATGACAGAGGGCATGAAAATTAGTTGAAGCTCCGTTTTGCTTGTGATACAATAAACGGTGCAGGTCCTGCGACCTGCACCCAAAGAATTGCTATGCAATTCTTTCCTCAATGTTTAGCGATAACGGCATTTGAGTTTGCACACTAATCGGTGCAGGTCCGGCGACCTGCACCAATGATATACTGTAGCGGCATTAGTGATTGATAAAACTGATAAATAAGAAACGGACGAATCGGCGAAAGGGACAGAACACAAAATGAAAGCATTCCTAATTTTAGAGGACGGTACCGTGTTCGAGGGGACACATATCGGTGCCCAAAAGGAGGTCATCAGCGAGATTGTCTTTAACACCTCCATGGCAGGTTATCTGGAGGTGTTGACAGATCCATCCTACGCGGGACAGGCAGTGTGTATGACTTATCCGTTGATCGGCAATTACGGGGTCTGTATGGACGATATGGAATCGAGGCGGCCCTGGCCGGATGGATTTATCGTACGGGAGCTATCGAGGATTCCCAACAATTTCAGATGTGATATCACAATTCAGCAATTCTTAGAGGACAATGGCGTACCGGGAATCGCCGGGATCGACACCAGAGCCCTTACTCGAATCCTTCGTGAGAAGGGTACCATGAACGGTATGATCACCACCGACGAAAACTACGATCTGGACGAAATCATTCCCAAGTTAAAAACATATACGACAGGAAAGGTAGTGGAGCGGGTAAGCTGCACCGAAAAGTATACCCTGACTGGTTCAAAGGAGCTTGCTGAAAACGGACCGCTTTCCGGCAGCGCTTCTTTTAAAAGGGAAGATTACAAGGCGGGAATCCGGGAAAAGAAGCCGAGCCTCGTGCGAAGCTTAAACGGTGCGGGGCTTAGGGTGGCGCTCCTTGATCTGGGAGCGAAAGACAACATTGCAAGGTCGCTTACGGCCAGAGGGTGCGAGGTGACAGTCTATCCGGCCAGCACCACGGCGGCGGAGATTCTTGCGGACAAGCCGGACGGCATTATGCTCAGCAACGGCCCGGGCGATCCCAAAGAGTGTACTGCAGTGATAGAAGAGATCCGGAAGCTGTATGCCTCCGATACGCCCATCTTTGCGATCTGTCTGGGACATCAGCTGATGGCGCTGGCTACGGGAGCAGACACCTTTAAGATGAAATATGGACATCGGGGCGGGAATCATCCGGTGAAGGATCTTTCCACGGGCAGGGTCTACATTTCTTCCCAGAACCACGGCTATGTGGTGGATATGGATAAGCTGGATCCGAAGGTAGCGACCCCCGCTTTTATCAATGTCAATGACGACACCAACGAGGGGCTTTCCTACACCGGCAAAAATATCTTTACGGTGCAGTTTCATCCCGAGGCGTGCCCCGGACCGCAGGATTCCTCGTATCTGTTTGACCGGTTTATCAGTATGATGCGAATGTGATACTGACGCATTATTTTTCGCATTGGAGATTGAAGTAAAGACAATAGATAATGGAGGCGTACAATGCCAAAGAATCCAAACGTAAAAAGAGTATTAGTCATAGGTTCCGGCCCTATTGTGATAGGACAGGCAGCTGAGTTTGACTATGCGGGAACGCAGGCCTGCCGATCTCTGAAGGAAGAGGGCATGGAGGTCATTCTGGTGAACTCCAACCCGGCTACCATCATGACGGACGGTGACATTGCAGATAAAGTGTATATAGAACCTTTGACGGCCAAGGTGTTGGAACAGATCATCATAAAAGAAAAACCGGACTCCCTGCTCCCCAATATGGGCGGTCAGGCAGGCTTGAATCTGGGCATGGAACTGGACGAGTCAGGGTTCCTCGCAGCTCACGGCGTGACGCTCCTCGGCACCACGGCGAAGACTATCCGTAAGGCGGAGGACCGGCTGGAGTTTAAGGAGACCATGGAGAAGATCGGGGAGCCCTGCGCGCCCTCTCTGGTGGTGGAAAATATAGAGGATGGTGTCGCTTTCGCCAAAAAGATCGGCTATCCGGTGGTGCTTCGTCCCGCCTACACGCTGGGCGGCTCCGGCGGCGGCATCGCTCATGACCAGATGCAGCTGGAGGAGATCCTGGCGAATGGTCTCAGGCTTTCCCGTGTGGGACAGGTACTGGTGGAGCGTTGTATCGCAGGCTGGAAGGAGATCGAATACGAGGTCATGCGGGACAGCGCCGGCAATTGCATTACTGTATGTAATATGGAAAATATCGACCCTGTGGGTGTGCATACGGGTGACAGTATCGTGGTGGCGCCCTCTCAGACTTTGGGTGATAAGGAATACCAGATGCTGAGGAGTTCCGCACTTAACATCATCAATGAGCTGGAAATCACCGGCGGCTGTAACGTACAGTTTGCCCTGCATCCCACCAGCTTTGAATATTGCGTGATCGAGGTCAATCCCCGTGTGAGCCGTTCTTCCGCGCTGGCAAGTAAGGCGACCGGTTACCCGATTGCCAAAGTGGCGGCAAAGATTGCATTAGGCTATACGCTGGACGAGATCAAAAACGCCATTACCGGCAAGACCTACGCCAGCTTTGAACCGACACTAGACTATTGTGTGGTCAAGATACCAAGACTGCCTTTCGATAAATTTATAACGGCAAAACGGACACTTACTACCCAGATGAAGGCTACCGGAGAGGTCATGAGTATCGGTAACAACTTTGAGGGAGCGCTGATGAAGGCGATCCGCTCTTTAGAGCAGCACGTGGACTGTCTGCGCAGTTACGATTTCTCCGCACTTACGCAGGAAGAACTATTGGAGCGCATGGAGATCGTGGATGATCAGAGAATCTATATCATCGCAGAGGCCATTCGCAAGGGAATCGGTTACGACAGGATTCATGAAATCACCATGGTGGATCACTGGTTTATAGATAAGATTGCTATTCTGACGGAGATGGAGGCCGCATTGGAGAAAGGGCCTCTGACGGTAGAGCTTTTAAAAGAAGCGAAAAGAATTGAGTTCCCGGACAATGTGATCGCCAGACTGACCGGGAAACCAGAAGAAGAGATTAAGAAGATGCGCTATGAAAATGGGATCGTGGCAGCATTTAAGATGGTGGATACCTGTGCAGCGGAGTTTGCGGCAAGTACGCCCTACTACTATTCCGTGTTTGGTTCTGAGACCGAGGTGGAGGAGACGCATCCGAAGAAGAAGGTGCTGGTATTAGGCTCCGGCCCCATCCGCATCGGGCAGGGTATCGAATTCGACTACTGTTCTGTACACGCAACCTGGGCCTTTGCGAGAGAAGGCTATGAGACCATCATCATCAATAATAACCCGGAGACTGTCAGCACCGACTTTGATATCGCGGACAAGCTTTATTTCGAGCCTTTGACCCCGGAGGATGTGGAGAACATCGTCAATGTGGAAAAACCCGATGGCGCGGTGGTGCAGTTTGGCGGGCAGACGGCTATCAAGCTGACGGAGAGCCTGATGAAGATGGGCGTGCCGATTCTTGGTACCCGGGCGGAGGACGTGGACGCTGCCGAGGACAGGGAGCTTTTTGACAAGATTCTGGAGGAGACGCAGATTCCCAGAGCGGCCGGCGGCACGGTATACACGGCAGAGCAGGCCAAGGAAGTGGCGAACAGATTGGGGTACCCTGTTCTGGTCCGTCCCTCCTATGTGCTGGGCGGTCAGGGAATGCAGATTGCGATCTCTGATGAAGAAATTGAAGAATTTATGGCGGTCATCAACCGCTATGAGCAGGATCATCCGATCCTGGTAGATAAATATCTGCAGGGGAAAGAGCTGGAAGTGGACGCGGTCTGCGACGGCACGGACATCCTGATTCCCGGTATTATGGAGCATATTGAACGGACGGGCGTTCATTCCGGAGACAGTATTTCCGTCTACCCGGCGTTCACGGTAAGCGACAAGGTGAAGGAGACCATTGCGGAGTATTCCAGAAGACTGGCAAAGGCTCTCCATGTGATTGGTCTGATCAATATTCAGTTTATAGCGGTGGGAGACGAGGTGTATGTGATCGAAGTCAATCCCCGTTCTTCCCGCACTGTGCCCTATATCAGCAAAGTGACGGGTATTCCCATCGTGGATCTGGCTACCGAGGTGATCATCGGGAAAAAGATACGGGATCTGGGCTATGAGCCGGGCTTACAGCCGGCGGCGGATTACTATGCCATCAAGATGCCGGTATTTTCCTTCGAGAAGATTCGGGGAGCGGAGATCAGCCTTGGTCCGGAGATGAAATCCACCGGCGAGTGTCTGGGCATTTCCAGAACCTTTAACGAGGCGCTCTACAAGGCTTTCCTTGGTGCTGGGGTCAATCTGCCCAGGCACAAACAGATGATCATAACCGTCAAGGATGCGGATAAGGGGGAAGCCATCGAGGTGGCGCGCCGATTCGAGAAGCTGGGCTATATTATTTACGCTACCAGAAGTACGGCAAAGGCCTTAAACGATGCCGGGGTGAAGGCCCGCAAGGTCAACAAGATTCATCAGGAGTCCCCTACGGTCATGGATCTGATCTTAGGACATAGGATCGATCTGGTCATCGATACGCCCACCCAGGGGCGGGACAAGAACAGGGATGGTTTCCTGATCCGCAGAACTTCCATTGAGACAGGCGTTAATTGTATCACGGCGATGGATACCGCCACGGCGTTGGTGACCAGTCTGGAGAATGCGGCGTCGCAAGGAGAATTGGATCTGGTGGATATTGCGGGGATCGCGAGAAGATAAGGAGACGAAAAGAATAATGCCGCATATAGAGATTAAGTGTTATCCGGGAAGGACAGTGGAGCAGAAAAAGGCGCTGGCAGAGAAGATAACGGAAGATGTTGTCAATATATTTAAGACGGAAGAGAGCAGCGTTTCCGTTGCGATATATGATGTTTCACAGGACGAGTGGCAGGAACAGGTCTGGGATAAACAGATCGCGCCGAATCTGGGAAGTCTGTATAAAGAGCCGGGATATGATTACAATGATTGAGCCTGACGATTGAAGTTTGAAATCTTAAATGGAATAAACATATGAACACAGTCAGAAATTATCAAAAAGAACTGGATAAAATAATAGAAAAGCTCGGCGCGGCAGCAGGATGCGCGCCGACTCTTTTTCTGCACAGCTGCTGCGCACCCTGCAGTAGCTATGTGCTGGAATATCTGCGGCAGTATTTTCGGATCACCGTTTTTTACTACAACCCCAATATCACCGAGGATGCGGAGTACCGCAAGCGGGTGACGGAGCAGAAAAGGCTGATCGCGGCTTATAACAAAATGTTGACTGGGTCAGTCGAAGATGAGCAGGGCGGATATTTGATCCAAATCATAGAAGGAGATTATGAGCCACAATGCTTCTATGAGATCGCCAAGGGTTTAGAGCAGTGCCCGGAGGGCGGTGAGCGGTGTTTTGCGTGCTATGAGCTGCGTCTTCGGGAGACAGCAAAGCGGGCGCAGGCGGGAGATTTTGATTATTTTACCACGACACTCTCCATCAGTCCTTTAAAAAATGCGGCGAAGCTGAACGAGATCGGTGAACGGCTGGCACAGGAGTACGATATTCCCTGGCTTCCCTCGGATTTTAAGAAACGGGACGGTTACAAGCGTTCCATTGAACTGTCGAAAGAATATGACCTGTATCGGCAGGATTACTGTGGGTGCGTGTATTCACGCAGAGCGCGGGAGGCGTGATTTTGAGCAGTCACAACATGAAAAATTTGACTGTTTTCGGAAAGAATGCTATGATACAACCCATGAGTATCAAAGACATATAAGAGTAGATAACAAGGCAGTGACAGAAAGGCGCGGTATAGTATGAAGAAGCTGTTGGATCTGATTTCAGAGGAAATGAAAAAGGCCTTCGAGGCGGCGGGCTATGACGGGGAACTCGGTAAGGTGACTCTCTCAAACCGCCCCGATCTGTGCGAGTTTCAATGTAACGGTGCCATGGCAGGGGCTAAGAAGTATCACAAGGCGCCGCTCATGATCGCACAAGAGGTGGCGGAAAAGCTTACAGACAGCGATGTTTTCGGGGAAGTGAGTGCAGTCGCACCCGGATTCCTGAACCTGAAGCTCAAGGAGAGCTTTGTAAAAGATTATCTTAACGAGATGAGAGAGAGTGATAAATTTGGACTGCCTACACCGGTCAACCCGGAGAAGATCATCATAGATTACGGCGGTCCGAATGTGGCGAAACCCCTTCATGTAGGCCATTTGCGCTCTGCTATCATCGGGGAGAGCATTAAGCGGATCTGCCGCTATGCCGGGCACGAGGTCATTGGCGATGTTCATTTGGGAGACTGGGGGCTTCAGATGGGGCTGGTTATGACAGAGCTTCGGAAGAGGCATCCGGATATGGTCTATTTTGATGATTCTTATGAAGGAGAGTACCCCGTGGAGGCGCCCTTTACCATATCGGAGCTGGAGGAGATCTATCCCACGGCAAGTGCGAAATCGAAGGAAGATGAAGCATACAAGGCGGAAGCGATGGAAGCGACCTATAAGTTTCAGAATGGTGTCCGCGGTTATTGGGCGTTGGGAGAACATATCATCCATGTGTCAATACCGGATCTGAAGCGAAATTATGATAATCTGAACGTGGAATTTGATCTTTGGAAAGGGGAATCCGACGTACGCGATATCATGCCTGCCATGGTGGAAGATATGAAGAAGGGCGGATATGCCTACGAGAGCGACGGAGCGCTTGTGGTGGATGTCAAAGAGGAGACAGATACCAAGGAAATACCGCCGTGTATGATCTTGAAATCCGATGGCGCTTCTTTATACAATACGACGGATCTGGCGACGATCAAAGATCGTATGGATCAGTATCGGCCAAACAAGATAATCTATCTGGCAGATAAGAGGCAGGAGCTTCACTTTGAACAGGTATTCCGCTGTGCTAGAAAGACCGGTTTGGTCAATGAAGATACGGAGCTTATCTACATTGGGTTCGGCACCATGAATGGCAGAGACGGCAAACCCTTTAAGACAAGGGACGGCGGTGTGATGCGTCTGGAGAATCTGATCTGCGAGATCAATGAGGAGATGATCCGCAAGATTCATGAGAATGCGGAGACGAAGGGCTATGAGGTGGATGAGGAGCAGGCTGCGGAGACAGCACGGATTGTAGGTCTTGCTGCGATCAAGTACGGAGACTTATCCAACCAGGCCGCAAAGGACTATATATTCGATATGGATCGCTTCACCTCCTTTGAAGGGGATACAGGTCCGTATATCCTTTATACTATAGTACGGATCAAGTCAATCCTGAATAAATACAGGGAGCAGGGAAAAGAATTGACTGATCTGGTCATCAAAGAGGCTGTGAACGATTCCGAGAAGAGCTTTATGCTGGAGCTGGCGAAATATAACGCCACGATGGAAGCAGCCTGCGAGGAGACTGCGCCCCACAGGATCTGTGCTTATATCTACGATCTTGCCAATGCCTTCAATCATTTCTACCATGAGACGAAGATCCTGACGGAGGAAGATGAGCAGAAGAAGGAGAGTTGGATCGCGTTGCTGGCATTGACCAGAGATGTGCTGGAAGTTTGCATTGACCTGCTTGGTTTTTCTGCACCGGAGAGAATGTAACGGAGAATATTTTGATAGAGAATTTCACAAAAGATCAGGAAGCGGAATCAATCTTTTACGAGAAGCGTGAGAGATGGGTTCCGCTTCTTTATTTAAAATAATGAACCTGTTTTCGGGAAACGGACTCTTACTATCAGGTGCACCGAAAACGCAAGAGGAGAAGAAGGCTTGAAGGAAGAAATTCTGGTAGCGCAGTTGAGAGAGGGCAGCAGGGAGGCCTTTGATGAACTGTACGAAAAATACAAGAATATGGCGATCCACACGGCGTATCTGGTCACGGGAAATCTGCCGGACAGTGAGGATGTTGTACAGGAGACTTTTGTCAAAGTGTGGCTTCACATCCGTGAACTCAAGAATGACAGTGGATTTAAGCCGTGGATGATGCGGATTCTTGTCAGAACTGCTTACCGTGTCGGGAAAAAGAGCAGGCAGGAGCTTGCGGACGATACGGTGATCGAACGGCTGGAAGACCGGACGGACGCTTCTTCTCTGGATAAAGTCATACAACTGGAAGAGGCTGAAATGATCCAGACGACGGTCAGAGCGCTTCCCGTGAAATTGCGGACGGTGGTCGTGCTGTACTATTATGATTCCTTTTCCGTCAAAGAGATCGCGGGGATGCTCGGACTGATGGAGGGAACAGTAAAATCCAGACTGCACACCGCCAGAAGGCGGATGCAGTCGATGCTGAAGAGAAAGATGGAATCTTAAACTCTTAGAAGGAGGATTGATATGTGGATAGAACAGAATGACGACGGCAGAGTGAGGGCTGCTTTGGAAAAAGAATGTGAAGGCATTTCAGCTTCAGAAGCATTGAAACGCAGGATCGATGAGTCGATTTGCGGAAAACAGGAGGGAAATGTTATGAAGCGTATGAGTATGAAAAAATTATGTATCAGTGTGGCAGCGGCATGTCTGCTCGTGTCAGGGATCACTGTATGGGCGGGCGGCAGAGCATTTTTTGTAACCGGCAGCAGCATAGAGCCGAAGTACACGGATTATGCCATGATCAAACAGGCGGAGAAAGAAATGGGGTATGCGGTAGACAGTGTGGAGCGTTTTGACAACGGTTATATCTTCTACGGTATGAGTGTGGAAAACATGCAGGCCTGCACGGAGGAGGGCGGCAAAATGTACAGCATTCCTTCGATGAACATCAGATACCGTCGGGACGGTCAGGAGATTGACCTGAATGTCAACGAGACAGTGTCGGATATGGCATCGCAAAAGGAACCGAAGGCTGTAAGGATGTGCGGAGATATTGAGCTGCGGTATGATGAATATACGAATAAGTTTGTTCCCGCCTCATATGAATTGACGGAAGAGGATAAGATCAACGAACAGCGGGATGATTACAATATCGTATACACGACGATCGCGCTGAACGGAGATACACAGATCGCCGTGTATACGAATGATGCAAATGGGGATGAAGTGAAGCATGGAACCTATGCCGTTTCGGAGGACGGAAGTGTCGTTTCTACCGGAAAATCTATCGTAGGTCAGGACGATAACTCTCTTTCAATCACATATGATGAGGTGAGTGTCCACCAGAATATGCTCGTAAGATGGGAAAAGGATGGAAAGACCTATGAACTGTCATGCACGGATCTTGACATGAGCGCAGATGAACTGTTTGATATGGCGGAAGAGATTCTTGCAGCACACTAGACTGTGAATGACGGAAATAAAATTCTGCATGATTTTAGTTTAAAATACTTGACAAGCAATGCACAAAAATTGTATACTAGCAAAGCGGGTTGCACGAGCGGCCCGCTGATATGGGGTCTTAGCTCAGCTGGGAGAGCATCTGCCTTACAAGCAGAGGGTCATAGGTTCGAGCCCTATAGGCCCCATTTGGGAAGTCGAAAACGGCTTCCCCATAGTTTTATGGCGAGATAGCTCAGCTGGCTAGAGCATACGGTTCATACCCGTAGTGTCGAGGGTTCAAGTCCCCCTCTCGCTATTTGGGAACACCGATCAATGCGGTGTTCTTTTTTTTGAACCTTTTACATGGAACAGAGAGCGGTATGTGATATAATCATTGAGAATAGAGTCAGGTTATATTATGAGGAGTGACCATATGATAGTGAAAGATACCGGGAAAGAACAATTTCAAACAAGGCTGGATTATATGGATCTTTTTAGAGGACTTGGCATCATCTTAATGATAATGGGACATATAGGTTTTGGAGATACATTTGATTTTTTCATACATGCATTTCATATGCCTCTGTTTTTTTTCGCTTCCGGCTTTTTCTTTTCAAAGAAATCATCTGACCAATTGAAAACCGTAGATTATATCAAGAGGAAATGTAAAACCCTGATCGTTCCCTATTGTTTTTTTGGCCTTTTTCACTTTTTGATTTTATGTATCACGCAGAGGACGGGAAAAGTATGGAAATCTTTAGTGCATTTATTGTTTATTAATACAACAGCATTGCCGATAGCAGGTGCGTTATGGTTTTTAACAGCAATATTTTTTACAAATGTTATTTATTTTTTGTTGGACAGATACATTTCTGATAATAGACTAAGAACAGTGTTGATCATCATATTATCATTATTTGGTAATATTGCCCCGAAAATCTTGCCGTTCAGGCTGCCATATGCATTGGATATTTCCTTTGTTGGGATCGGATTGTTTCATATTGCCTACACCTTAAAACAACATATGGAAAACAAGCATATAGGAAAGATGTTTAAACTGAATAAAGCGATATGGTTAATTAGCGCTATTCTGGTAACAGTCCTGATCTTTGTAAATGGATATGTCAATATGCGGACAGGTCTTTATGCAATCATTCCGTTGTTTTGGGTGAATGCGATCGGAGCATGTATTGTTGGGATCAATTTATCTGAATATCTGGAAGAATTTAAGATAAATGGGAAATCATTGCCCCTTATTCAGTTCCTAAAAAGAATCGGGAAGAATTCAATCGTTTATTTGTGTCTGAATCAGATTGTGCTTATCGTGATCCGGAATATGTTAGAGCCGTTTGGAATCCCGCGGGGATTCTTACAGATTGCAATTTTGATATTGGGTTTGGTCGTACTGTATGTTTGCGATTTGCTTATCAATGGGACGAAACTAAGGGTTCTGATCGGAAAAAGTAATTAGTTACAAGGAGCAATATCAATATGGAACGTATTTTGATCATTGAAGACGAAAAAGATGTGAATCAACTGTTGGCACAGAATTTACAAAACAACGGATATGAGACCGTATCTGTCCAAAATGGACTTGACGGCATGCGACAGTTACAAATGCAGCATTTTGATATGGTGTTACTGGATCTGATGCTTCCTTACAAGAGCGGGGACGAGGTGTTAAAAGAGATCAGAAAAGATCATGACATTCCGGTCATTGTGATTTCAGCAAAGGATCTGGTGGGTACCAAGATCGATCTTCTGACATTGGGAGCAGATGATTATATCACAAAGCCGTTTGACCTGGGAGAAGTAACCGCAAGAGTCGTTTCAAATCTGCGTCGATATCACAGCAAGGATCAGAAAAAACAGCTCACATACAAAGAATTGACACTGGATACCGAGAGTAAAACACTCAAAGTCAATGGTATCGAGCTGGAACTGACGGCCAAGGAGTATGGTATCATGGAATTATTGATACAATTTCCGAGCAAAGTCTTTTCCAAGGCTTATCTCTATGAAACGATCTGGGGCTATGAATATCTGGGGGATGAGAATGTCATCAAGACACACATCAGTAACCTTAGAACCAAAATGAAGAATCACAGTGAGAACAATTATATTGAGACGGTGTGGGGACTGGGATACCGACTTGCGAAATAGAACTTAACCTTTTCTTTACGATTTTACACATTTTGCATGATTTTCTTAACGTTTATCAAACCATTGGGTGCTACACTTTCAGTTATAAGAAATCATTCTTTGAAAATCTACATAACAGAAAGGAAGCGTTACAGTTCGGCAAATCCGGACTGTGATCAGGAAACAGATTATGGGCAATATGGTTTTGGAAACAAGAGATTTATCAAAGCAGTATAAATCTCAACGGGCATTAAGTCATGTGAATTTAAGCCTGCAGCAGGGAAAGATTTACGGCTTGATCGGAAAAAACGGCGCCGGAAAGACAACACTCATGCGAATGATCGCGGGATTGGGATTCCCGACACAGGGCAGCATTCTGTTGTTCGGAACAGAAGACCGCAGCGGGTTAGAAGCAGCGGGCAAACGCATCGGTTCTCTGATCGAGGCTCCGGGGTTGGTGGCAGGTATGTCTGCAAAAGAAAACATGCACCTGCAATGTCTGATGAAAGGCATACCTAATTATGAGATTGAAAATGAGCTGCTGGAACTCGTAGGTCTGAAAGACGCCGGTAAAAAGAAAGTAAAAAACTTTTCCCTTGGTATGAAACAGCGGCTCGGAATCGCTGCAACACTGATCGGGAATCCTGATCTGCTCATGCTGGACGAACCGATCAACGGTTTAGATCCCGCCGGTGTCATTGAAATCCGAAATCTACTCAAAAAACTAAGCACATATGAGAATAAGACAATTCTGATCTCCAGTCATAATCTTCCGGAACTATATCAGGTTGCCACTGATTTCATCATTATCCATGAAGGAGAAATTCGTGAAGTCCTTTCTCACGAAGAACTGGATGACCGGTGCAAATGTTATATTTCCTTAGAAGCTGTCAATGTAAATCACTTGACAGCAGTGTTGGAAGAAAAATTGCACACGCAAAATTTTCAGGTAATGCCGGATAACAGTGTCAAGCTGTTCGATTTTCTGGACGAAAGAGAACGGGTGGGACGGATTCTGCATGAAAACGACGTGATCATTACAAAAATCGCGGTGTGTGAGACAAGTTTGGAAGACTATTTTATGAGTGTGATCGGAGGAAAGAAAAATGCTTAGTTTATTGCGATGTGAATGGTATCAGGTACGAAAATCATTGTCTTTGAAAATTACGGTTATCATTTTGGTAGTTGCATCTGTCATTTTTGGATGCAAGATTACAGACGCCGCCAATATTACTAATTTGAAAGCATGGGATGAGATGTATCTTCTGTATTTCGGAGGTGGTGTTTACAGCGCGATGAGTGACGGCGCGTTGGCTCTGCTGGTAGCCAGTTTATTTGCGGGGTGGATGATCGGCGGAAGCTTCGAGAATCGAGTGATTCAGGAATCTATCTCCTATGGAAAAAAACGAAGCAGTGTCTATCTGGCTAAAATGTTGATGTATTCTATGGTGGTGATCGTGCTTTGCCTGATATATTGGTGTTTTACAGCGCTTCCGGCAGGACTCAAAAACGGTCTGGGCACAGCGGACATCTGTGGAAATTTAGTTCAGATCCACTATATTATCGGAATGGTTGTCGCCGGTAGTGTGGCATATATCAGCGTGATCACGATCTGCGGTATCATAGCATTCTTTGTACGGAAAACCGGAGCCACAATGGGTATCTGTTTTGTCGGGATTTTATTTGGCGGAAATCTTCTGGCATCCATCCTTTCCGAAGATATCATAAAGATCATCAATTACACCCCGCTCGGACTGTATCGTCACGTATTGAAATTAGATGTAACATGGTCTGATATCTGCCGGACAGTTATGATCAGTCTGTTCTGGATCATTCTCTTCTGGACGATCGGATATCTTAAATTTAGAAAGACAGAGTTAAAGTAGTGGAGGAAGCGATGCGGCTTGCAGTTTTTGTCATCAGTGTGTTGTGGATTACTCTTATCATCTATCTTGTGGGTTTAAAATTACAGCTGCGCAGTTTGAGGCGGCAGTTGGAATACCGTATCAGCGCACCGGTAAAAAAGCCGCTTGCACTGGAATTACAGGATAATGACCTGATGGCACTGACTGCTGCTTTGAATCAGATATTTAAACAGGACGAGGAGTTTCGCGGCATCCAGAACATGCATGAAAATGAATATAGAGAATTGATTACCAATATTTCTCATGATCTGCGGACTCCGTTGACGGTCCTGAAAGGATATCTGCAGTTATTGGAGCACTGTGAGACTGATGATGAAGGCAAAAAATATCTGTCCGTCTGTTTTCGGCATACGGATGAATTGGAGAGGCGAATCGGACAGTTCTTTGAATACTCCTATTGGATGAATCAGGACGAAGAACCGCAGCTGGAACTGTTAAATATAACCAACATGGCTGCTGATATCATGACAGATTTTATTCCGATGTTTGAGGATAAAGGTCTCACGATGCGCTTAGAGCAAAATAGCATCTGCAAAGGGATGGCTGAGGAAGAGATGTTTCGTCGGGTGATGCAGAATCTTCTGAAAAACTGTCTGCAGTATTCTGTTGGGGAAGTGACGGTTTTCATCACACAGGATACAGATAAATCTATGAGCTCCCTGCAAAACGATGCGACAAAAGACAAGATCCGAATCTGCATCCAAAATCCGATTGCTGAAGATTCAGAGTTGGATGTATCCAAAATATTCCAACGGTTCTACGTAGAAAAGAAAGAGCGAAACCAGTCCACCGGTCTTGGCTTGTCCATTGTAAAGCTTCTTGTGGAAAAAATGCAGGGAGAAGTCTTTGCCATGCGCGATGAGAACCTGCTGAATATCGGTTTTTATCTGAAAGCCGGTTTTTAGATAGAAAAATCATTTAATTAAATGTGCGGAAAGCCTATTGGCTTTCCGTTTTGTGTCTTTGATCAGATGAATTGTATACTGGAGAATAAGAGTGTGATATACTCAGATCAGTAAATTTTGCGAGGAAATGTTAAAGAATGTGGGTATCAAAGATAACAAAAGAGGATCTAACGAATACAGTGATAGATTGTCTTTTATTTGAAGGTTTGAATGATAATGGAGCGAGTGCTGACTGCATTATTGTTTTGGGCAGTATAAAGGCGGCAAAATATAGAGTTCCGGTAGCGGCTAAGGCTTTTTTTTCGGGAAGAGCTGAAAAGATTATGCTGTGTGGCGGAAAAATCAGAGACTTTTCAGATGGAAGTATGACAGAAGCAGAGAATATGTATAACAAAGCCCTAGAATTAGGCGTCCCGGAAACAAGCATTATTGTCGAAAATAATTCTCAAAATACAATAGAAAATATATTGTGCTCACTTTTGGAATTACAACGTTCCATGTGGCTTAATAAAATAAAAAGTGTATTGCTGGTGACAACAACATATCATATGCGCCGAAGTTTGCAGATAGCAAAATATCTTTATCCCTCGCATATAAGCGTATATCCTTGTCCGGCGGATGACATGACAACGAAAAGAGATAATTGGATGAATACACCTGAGGGAATCAACAGAACAACAGAGGAGGCGTTGAATATTGTAAGATGTGTTAATAATGGAGTGATTCCTGATTTCGAAATATAAAATAGGATACAACTTCCTGTTAGTGGAATTGTCTGATGACAGTGAAGAAATTCAACTTGTTGATGGACAGGCAGTTTATATTGAAGGGGCTGGTCTCAGATTAATTTAATACATAAATAATACCTTTAGACAATTATGATTGAACTAAACCCCAAATAAAACGTGGAGAAAAGATGAAATGAACGTACTAAAATTGGAATCCGATAAATTTGATGAAGTCAAATTGCTATTTAAAGACATTTTTATGAATGAGCCATGGAATGATGATTGGAGCAATGATAAACAACTTACGGAATATATGTTGGATTTGATGGGGAATAGGAACTCGCTTGCAATAGGTCTGTTTGATGAAAATGAGCTGATAGGTTTCTCACTTGGTAGCATCATGCACTGGTGGATTGGAGCTGAATATTATATCTTTGAGTTTTGTATTAAAAGAGAGCGGCAGCAGAACGGTCTGGGAACCCTGTTTTTAAATGAAATTGAAGCTTATGTAAAAAGTCTGGGTATCAATCACATTTTCCTTCAAACAGATAAAATTGCTCCTGCATATGAGTTTTATAAAAAGAACGGTTTTTCAGAACTGGAAGGACATGTCTCCCTGGTTAAGATGTTTGATTGAAATGAAAAATTGGATTTGTGAGGAGAAAAGACATGGATATATCATATGTTTTAGAAAATGAAAAGTTTAATTACAGAGTTTGTGCAATCATCATCTCCGATGGTAAAATCCTTGCAATGCATGATGAGCGTTCTCCTTACTATTATTTGCCCGGAGGCAGAGTTCAAATGGGCGAGACTGCGGAACATGCGGTTATTCGAGAAATGGAAGAAGAACTGAATATCTCTCCTGAGATCATTCGCCCTTTATGGTTGAACCAGAGCTTTTTCACTGAGGATGTCGATAAACTGAATTACCATGAAATCTGTATTTATTTTTTGATGGACATTTCGGAGACCGGGCTTTTAGAAAAAGGAGAAAGGTTTACACTTCGGGAAGGTCACCATATACATGACTTTGAATGGCTTTCTTTTGAGCGCTTATCGGATGCGTATTTTTACCCAATATTTTTGAAAAAAGAGATTTTTAATCTCCCGGAACAATTCACGATCAGAACGGAATATGAGTAAGACTCTAATCTTTGATTGCGGTAGTGATTGTTTAGCCAAGCTGAAGAAGCACTTTTACGCTCCAAAATCATTTGTGCATGATTTATTGCCTTACCTATCGGAAGCACTCCTGATGATGTTTTACGATTAGGATTGGCTCCATTCTCAAGCAATCTTTTAATCAAATTGATATACTTTTCGGAATCACTATACTGTTTATAACATAATGCAGAAAATACACCTATTATAGCATCATGCAGGACAGACATGCATGCACTATGAGGCGGGACAAGTGCAGGATCTTCCATGAAATCGGCGTCAGCACCCTTTTCAAGCAATAACTCTATGATTTCAAATTCTCCGCATTTAATCGCTACTTGTAATGGCGATTGCCCTATATCCTTTTTGGGTGCTTTTGCATTGTAAACCTCGTTTACAACAGCGGCATTCTTTGATATTGATGCCCGCACTGCTTCAATATCGCTGTGCCTTATATCTTTAAATAATTTATTCATTTGATTTCTCCAAATTTCGGCTTATATTTGTAGTAGAATACCACAATCAAATTGATATTTCAATTAAATTGCTTCTTCCAGAAATACAATCTCATCTTGGAAAAATAAATTAAATAATGAATTGCTTATAAACGGAACTAAGATCAATGGAATCGTAGAAAAAGTACATTGGCAAAGATATACGCAGTATGGGAGCGAATCTCCCTATATAATCTTTTATACTTATACTTGGCAAGGGAAGGTTTATCATCACAAGAGTGATCTGTTATGGGATAAGCCTGATTATGCGGTAAATGATCCGATCGTGGTATATGCAAACGATTTTGGAAAATCAACGATTCGATTATGATTCAGGGTTGTATCTGTTAATCCATTCCTGTATAACAAAACAATCACATTGACACCTAAATTAAAAAGTGATATATTTGTATCATGAAAAGAGATAAATATATCACTTTTTGGAGGTGAATCATGAAAAAGCATAAAATAGTGATGCCGGGGATTCTTTGTATCTTCTTTTTGGCTGCTTCCATTTGGTATTCCGTGAGATACAATGAATCGCGACTCATAGTGCCGACTGATTTAGAGACATATCAGTTCAGTCCGAAAGATCTTCCTATGATGTGTTCGATCGTGATGACAATAGTGTATGGATGCTATTTGTTGGTTTGTGTGAGAAAGACAGGTATTCAGCAAAAGAAAAATGTTCTCAAAACAAACAGAACCCGAAAACTAAATCCCAAATTGGGGCTCCTTGGTTTTTTGGGTTTTCTTGGCTTTACGGAGGGTTGGGCGTACTTTGTATTTTGGGGTTTTTTTGGATTTTTCTATGAGGCTAAAATGTCTGATACCTTAATGGATGAGAGATTTAGAGAAAATAAAATCAAAGCTCAGCTTATGGCATTAAAAGCAGCTTTTGGCGTTATCATAGCTGCTTTTCTCTTTCTCGATCTAGGTGAGTATTTTATGATTATGAGCATAGAACATTTGCTTGTCGGGGGACAGATCCTCATCGCATTATCAATTGCGCTTGCCATTTTTCTCAGCGAGTATCTGTTATATCGTTATGACCACGATGATTGCGGAAATGAAGATTCTGTAAACGAAAAATCTGTCGATGGCTGATATGAGCGAATGCTATGGCGAAGATGTTAGGGAGGAATAAACGGATATGGCAGAGTTTGAGTGCAGATTGAAAAAGTATCGTTTACTAAAAGAATTGACGCAGGAACAGTTGGCAGATTTAGTGGGTGTCCGCAGAGAAACGATCATGCGGCTGGAAAAGGCGCAGTACAATCCCTCATTGAAATTAGCGATAGACATATCCAGAGTCGTGGAAGCGCCGATCGAGGAGATATTTATCTTCTCGGAATGATGTTGTACAGCGTTGGAAAATTTGCATTTTGCGGAGAGCGTCCGTTAAAAAATATCGCTCTGTTTCTGAAACATGACATACTATTGTCGTGGTTGCCCTGATAAAATAGATTATCGAGGCAAAATAATGCGCAAAATATAGGGAGGATAGATACTATGAGCAGATTTAGCGAAAAAGGATATTTGGTAAAAGAAAATGCACCCATCTACCTGACGTCAGATATGGATAGAACCGCTAAGTGGTTTGAAGATATACTGGGTTGGTATAGCAATATTGTTGAGCGAGATAATAACGGAGTGGGTTGTTATGGGGTTGTTTTTGATATGTTGCCTGAAGTAGAACGCACTCACTTGGCACCTTTTACAGGTATACAAATGTTTTTGGGTGAGCCGGAATCGCGGTTGATTTCATTTATGCAGGTTGAGGGAATTGAGAAAATGTACGACTATGTTACATCAAAAGGTTGGGATAAGATTACGAAAGTTGAAATACAACCTTGGGGTGGAAAAACTTGCAGTCTGACAACTATTGATGGTTATATTATCAATGTATTTGAATAAACAGATAACTTACAATTTGTAAAATTGAACAATATATGCAGATAATCGTTTCATTGATAAAAAGTATACTATAAACGATTGCTAAATCGTGCGCCATATGATAAGATTAGTGTACGGGAACAATCGCGTCACTGCAAGGTGTTGACCTCCTATTACAAAAGATGGGAGGTGGTGCGGATGAAATATGATTTCAAAGATCTAATGTCTTTTGGAATGTTCATTCTTGCATTACTGACCTTGATCGTTTTGATAAGTCAGTAGCGTTTTTCAAGTCCTAGCAATAGGTGCAGAAAAACCACCCTTGTATACTTGACCGGTAGCGAGGGTGGCAATTCTGTCATATTCGTAAGGTCAACCACCTTGTGGGCGGTTGTTCCTTTTATATCTATAATATAGCATATTCGACTGTTTTATTCAAGTAGATTATAAAACGAAATACAGCCAACATATTTCTGTTATATGATATTGCTTTCTAGAGTTTGGAAACGCTGATAGATACAGCGTTTCCTTTTTTGGTATGACGGGCATGCCCGTGTTCTGTGGTGAAAGTCCACATAGGCGTAGCTACCGACGAACTATATAGCG
>JAIEFE010000017.1 GCA_029067085.1 Lachnospiraceae bacterium
ACCTCTAAGTTTCCCGGGTTGTAAAGCTCGATACAGTCAGAATATTCACCGTTTTCATCACATGCAGCCGAAAAATTGTTACTGCACACTTCATTGATAACTATTTCCGGTGTTTTGCTGCTGCTAATTAATATAACGACGGTCAATGCAGAAATCGTCAAAAGGGGGAAGATTCTTTGTAAAAACATATTTTTCATAGTTTTTCCCTATAGTATTGGTTATATTTCAAAAATGACATTCAGTAAATGTCATCCGAATTTTAATAATAGCATATAGTGAAATAAATGACAAGCAGTAAATGTCATATGAGAAAGGCAGAGATATCACCATGTATAAAAACCGCGCGAACTCAGGAAAAAATAATATATCCGGAAGCAATATTGCCCGCATCCGGAAAGAATTGTGCCCTAAAGTATCCCAGCGGCTCCTGGCTGATAAAATGCAGTTGGAGGGTATTGAATTGGATAAAAATGCGATTCAGCGCATAGAGAGTGGTGCCAGATTTGTTACTGATATTGAACTGAAAACATTTGCCAGAGTCCTTGCCGTAAGTTATGAAGAGCTGCTCGCGGAATGATGGGAAGCAAGAAACATTTCAGGTGAAATTCCGTCTATTCCCGATTCTTCCAACCCGAAGTTTCGACTCTATGTTGAAAACATTAATCTGACAGACCCGTTCACGATAAAATCCATCAGCTTTTTTTGAGTGCCAACCGCCTTTTCCACATCCTTCTCATGCAACAGCAGCTGTACCAGCGAATCCACGGCAATGTGAATGATAAAATGTACGAAAAAAGCGTTGGGAGCAGGCATATGCTGTTCCTTGGCATAGTCCGACATAAATGTGAAATACCTTTTTTCGAGAAACATGGTAACATCATCAAGGAAGTCACCATAGCGGGAGCCCTGCGATTTTTTGATCAGCAGGATAAACGCATCGTAGTGATCGTAGAGATGGCGTATCAGTTCCTCCGGAAAGCCGCCATGCTCTCCGTCCGTGTACGCGTATGCAGCTGCCTGCGCAAGAATTTCATCTTCCTCGTTAAAGTGACGGTATAAGAGACCGAACAGCCCGTTTATCGGCTCATCCACAAGCGCGCCGAACAGCTCCTCCTTATCGTTAAAAAAGAAATACAAGGATCCTGTAGTAACGCCGGCCTCTGAACAGATTTTGCGCAGAGACGCTTTCATATAGCCCTTTTCACTAAACTCCTTTTTCGCGCTTCCTATCAGAAGCTCTCTTGTTCCCTGCTCTACTTTCATCTCCCACCGCCTCAACATTCAATATCATCAGGCAATTCTTTTGATGCCAACTTCATTACTTTATTAACTCTGTCCATAAACACTTTTTCTTTCATAAGAGCAATTCCCTCTGCTTCATCTCCTAATACAATCAGTCTGTCCTTATCCTTAATTCCAAATAAATCTCTTGCCT
The DNA here is from genome assembly GCA_029067085.1 of Lachnospiraceae bacterium. GTDB lineage: Bacteria > Bacillota > Clostridia > Lachnospirales > Lachnospiraceae > UBA3282. The sequence goes on from JAIEFE010000017.1 coordinate 1,436, forward strand.
GTTTCGGTATAACAATCTGCCCGCGATTAGAAATTGTAACCGTCCCCAGAATATGTTTTCCTCTTGGTGCAGGTGGTACCAATGTATTATCCTCTAATTTTTCTGTATGGATCAGACTGTCGATCGTAATGCCATAAACAGAAGCAAGTAAATCACATTTTTCAATATCCGGGATTGTTTCTCCTTTTTCCCATTTTCCGTAGGCTTGTCTGGAAATCCCTATTTTTTCTGCAATCTCTTCCTGCGAATAACCATTTAGTTTTCTGAGCAAAATCAGATTATCTTTTATCATATTTTCTCCTGATATCATATTTTTCATATTATTGTAATGAATGGTTTCATTCAATACAACCAACTATACATAACAAATTTATTGAAAAAATGTAACGTTTTGTTGCCATATGCTAATCACAGCCTCAACGCGGGCATCAGAACATCAAATGCGGCAGCGAAAAAAGAATATCTCATCAAAAACCGGGAATACTCTTTTTATCATGAAAAATAAAGGAGTGTAAAACACCATGATTGAATCAGATACCATAAAACTGCTGCGGGAATGTGACGCCGGCATTAAGATGGGTGTCGCATCGATTGATGATGTTCTGGATTACGTACATGATGAAAAGCTTCAGAAATGTCTTTCTGACTGCAAAGAAAAGCACGAGAAGCTCAAAGACGAGATTCAGGTTCTTCTGGAAACGTACCATGACGACGGGAAGGAACCGAATCCCATGGCTAAAGGTATGTCGTGGGTGAAAACAAATGTGAAGCTGGTTATGAATGAGTCGGACGAAACCATTGCCGACTTAATGACGGAGGGATGCAACATGGGTGTCAAATCTCTCAGCAAATATCTGAACCAGTACAAAGCCGCCGAAGAGAAGGCAAAGGACATCACGAAGCGCCTGATCTCCCTGGAAGAAAAACTTGTCCAGGATATCCGGGGCTATTTATAAACAAAGAACAGCCATTGATAACCGCATCCTTTTGCAGAAACGATCATCAATGGCTGATTTATTCTATCTGGAAATTGTGGCTTTTAATTCAGAAGGCAAATGGCGAGATTTAAATATCCGGCAAAAGTTACCCACAGCAGATAAGGGATCATCAGATACCCGGCCGCCTTTACGATCCGATAAAACATGACCGTCGTTTTAAGAATCAGCAGCCACAGCACTACGAGCCAGATAAACGCCAGCATACATAAGCCAAGCCTGAAAAACAGGATCGACCAGAAAAAATTGAAGAAAAGCTGAATCGCATATACGGTCAATGCGGCCTCGTTCGGCTTCCCGGATGTAAGCACCAGATAGGACGCGATCCCCATCAGAATATACAGGATCGTCCAGGCCACCGGAAACAGCCACCCCGGCGGCGAAAGAGCCGGCTTGTTCAACATCGCAAATGCTTCCATGCCGTTTTGGGAAAGAAGCGAAGACAGACTGCCGACTGCAAGCGGTATCGCAAGACAGGTAACAAGGTTTTTCCATTGCACTTTCAAAAAATCACCCCTTGCTACCTTATGATGCGTTCCGCCCTTTTATTCCCTCTTTATAGCGCAGTCTCCCGGCTGAGGAACCTGTTTCTACTGCTCCGGCACCACTGCGTAAAACTCAATCACCTCATCGCTCTCATTGCGCAGGCTGTGACTGTGCCCCTTCGGGCAGTAATGACAGCTCCCTGCAGAAAGCGTCTCCCTGCCGTCATCATAGAGAACCACTCCTGTCCCCTTTAACATGAAAATGATCTCGCTGTTGGTCTCGTGCGTATGTACGCCGATCGTCGCTCCGGGCTCTAAAGACGCCCGCATGATCTTGCACGCCTCGTCCGTGTACATATGGGTCCTGAACTGCTTTTCCCCGCCCTTAAAATTGGGAATGACCTGTTCTCCGATTGCATCAAAATCTAAGATCATTAGATAATCCCCTCCCGCCTCTTTTATCTTCCTTTTTACTGCCGGCTGTCATTTTACACAAATTCATTTTCCGCATTTATTTTCTGCGCGATTAGCGTATCCATACAATGCTTATGAGGTGTCCCACCGCTGTTGCAGTCAAATATTTCCTCTCTGCAGATATGGAACAGCCAGTCATAATAATATTCAAATAACTCCCCGGAATGCCATGGGTGTCTTTTCTCTTCATCCCTTGTGCTATCCGGAGCCCGTTCGATAAACGGCTTTTTTACAAATACATTCATGGCATTGATACCGCCGTCCGCGGTGTGCGCCTTCAGGCTGTCACAAAATTCCTCTCGCCCGGGCTGCTGCATGAAATGCAACACGCCGCTGCTGAATATAATGTCATACTCCGTATCGGGGCGGTAATCAAATATATCAGCCTTAAACAGCTTCACGTCTACCTTGTTGTATTCCGCAAGTCTCTTTGCTTTCTCAATGCCCTGCTCGGAGATATCAAATGCAGTCACCGCATAGCCGCATTTTGCAAAGAAAACGGCATCCTTCCCCTCGCCGCAGCCAATATCCAACACGCGATAGGGCTTGACCGGCGGAAGGATCTTCATAATATCATAACAGATACGGTTCGGCAAAAGTCCCCAATAATACTCCTCCGTATCGTATCGCTTATCATAATCCGTCACGACGCTTTCATAGCCAAGCAATGCATCCACTGTTGTATGCAGAGCGGCCGCCAGTTTCGGAAGCATCTCTATATCGGGATATGCAGTGCCGTTTTCCCATTTTGAGACTGCCTGAAATGAGATATTGAGGGTCTTGGCAAGCTGATTCTGTGTTAATTCCAGTTCCCTGCGTCTTTTATAAATGACTTCTCCTGTTTTTAGTTGATCCATAATAACCTCCCCGTCTGAGCAGTCTGCTGCTCCTTAATAATCAATCGTCGATCTCTGTATCGGCTTTCCATTATCATAGTATAAACGGAGAGCTATTTCCATAACGCAATAAGTGAATCCGGAAAAGCAATTCGCCTGATGGTTGAATCCATGCCTGCTGGTCTAAAAGTGTTTTTCTTTCTCTCTTTCACTATACTATCCCGCCTGTCGAAAGGCAAGCGGAGTTTGACAATGCAATAAAACCATGTTAAAATACCTCTATCTTAATTAAAGGGGTGAAAAGATGAAGTAATAATCTGCTTTTGTTTGCATGAAGTTTTTGCTGTACGGACATTAGGTGCCGTACCGTTTTTCGTGTCGCCAAAAGTAGATTATATGCTCGCAGCCTCTTTTTTTCGTGCATTGCTTTTCATTGCTATCTAAGCATCGCACTCTTTCCTTCGCAAAACAGAGGCTATCGGGTATGTAACGGAACTTTCCGGCGGCGGACGGTTCTTTTTTTATGTAGAAGGGAGAGATGCACATGTCACAAATACTGGTAAACAATCTGACGTTTTCCTATGAGGGCAGTTTCGATACTATATTTGAAAACGTCTCCTTTTCCATCGACACCGACTGGAAGCTGGGCTTCATCGGCCGCAACGGAAAAGGCAAAACAACTTTTCTGCGCCTGCTGACGGGAGACTATGCCTATCAGGGCTCCATCAGCACAAGCGCCGCCTTCGATTACTTTCCCTACATCGTCACAGAAACGCAAAGAAAGCTCCCCGCCTCCGCCTTTCTCGAAGAACTGAAAACGGGATGCGAAGAGTGGCGGGTGATCTGCGAGCTGGCGCAGCTTAAAGAGGATGCGGAGATTCTTTACCGCCCCTTTCAGACCTTAAGCTTCGGAGAACAGACCAAGCTTCTACTAGCTGTTTTGTTCTCCGGCGAAAATGATTTCCTGCTGATCGACGAACCCACAAACCATCTGGATCAGGCTGCCAGAGAATGTGTAAAGGTGTATCTGGCTTCCAAGAAAGGCTTTATTCTCGTCTCCCATGACAGGGATCTTTTGGATGCCTGCATTGACCATGTACTGGTGCTAAACAGGCAGTCCATAGAAGTACAGAGCGGCAATTTTTCCGTCTGGTGGGAAAACAAGCAGCGAAAAGACCAGTTTGTCATCGCTGAGAACGATAAACATCTGAGGGAAATCGGAAGACTGAAACAAGCTGCCAGACGCAACGCCGACTGGGCCGCCAAAAATGAAGCCGGCAAAATCGGCTATGATCCCGTTAAGGAGCATGATCGTAGTATTAGCGCAAGATCATATATCGGTGCAAAAACCAAAAAGATGCAGAGCCGGGTAACCCAGATGAAACAGCGGATCGAGCGGGAGATCGAGGAAAAGGAAGGTCTTTTGCAGGATCTGGAAAAGACGGTAGATTTAAAGCTTATGCCCCTCTCCCATCACAAGGACAGGCTTGTGGATGTCAGGGATTACGGCCTGCAGTATGCGAACGCAAAAACTCCTGTCTTTACCGATCTAACCTTTGAAATCAAACAGGGAGAACGGGTGGCTCTGCACGGGGAAAACGGCTGTGGCAAGTCAACGCTCATTAAAATGATCTTACAAAAGGCCGGGCTGACCTCCTCCGAACTGCCGGTAAATGAAACAGGCCTATGCGAAACCGCATCGGGCCTGGTGATCTCCTATGTCAATCAGGACACCTCATTCCTGACGGGCAGTCTCCCTGCATTTTGCAAAAGACAAAATCTGGATCACAGCCTGTTCTGCTCCATCTTAAGACAACTTGATTTTGAACGGGTACAGTTTGTGAAAAACATGGAAGATTACTCGGAAGGACAGAAGAAAAAGGTGCTGCTGGCGGCAAGCCTGTTGACACCGGCACATCTCTACATCTGGGATGAGCCGCTCAACTATATCGACGTTTTCTCTCGGATGCAGATTGAAAAGCTGCTATTGGAATATCAGCCGACGCTACTCTTTGTGGAGCATGACGTGCAGTTTCGGGAGAAGGTGGCGACTAAGGTCGTGACACTTGACGCTTCATCTCACTGACTTTTCCCTGATTCCGATCAGATAGATCAGCTTTGACTCCCGCCGGGAAATATGTGCCGCCGCTTCCAGCAAACTCTCATAGGGCAGACTCTCCCGATACTGCCCTCTCTCATCTCTTCGGTACGCATTGTGAAGCACAAATTTGCCGTCCCGGTTTTTGGTAATGAAGACCGTGTGGATCTGCTCTGTAATATCATTTTTATCATTGTAGGCGGTCGCGATCATAACCTTATGGTTTTTCGCGATCTCCTCCACAGCCGCCTTGTCCGCTCCGTCGGCCGTCCGCACTGTAAAGCCGGTCTTCTTAAAGTATGCCGCAATCGCCGTGGGCGTAACGCCGAACGCGCCCCAAAGCGCCGCGCCGCGCGCTTCATAGGCGCCGATCAGTTCCGCCATGTACTGTTTTGACACCGGTCCGCCTAATGCCTTCCGCGCATTGTAGGTCGCGATGATCTCACAGCCGGCATAGCTCATACTCTGACGCCGTCCCACACCGAACCGGATATTTACCCACTCGCTCTGATTCTCGATATAGGCTTCCGGCACATTCCAAAAGCCCCAGTTTGTCTCTTCCAACCGAACTAGATTTTGCCGATAATGTTTCTTTCTTACACACCGCGGTACACCCAAAAGGGCAAGAATACGATAGGCTGTGAGCAAAACGCGATTGCTCACATATCTCGGAATAAACGAAGCGATCATAATCTCACATCAAAAGGCAGATACCCCTCGGGGATTCCTGCAGCTTTTGCTGCTTCCTTTTCTGCTGCCTTCGCCGAAGCTGCGGCCTCCGCGACTTCTTCCACTGACAGCTCCGCATTCTCAGGCAGCTCTTCCGCCAGTTCCTCGGTCATGTCTTCCGTCAGTTCTTCCGCTAATTCTTCTGCAACTTCCTCGAGTTCGTCCATGATCTCCTCGAGTTCGCCGCCATCCTCGATGCCAAGCGCCTCTTCGACCATCTCTTCCAACCGCTCTTCCGGGGTCTTGGGCTCCATCTTTTCGACTGCTTCCGCAATCTTCTCTCCACGCTCCGTGGACTCATCCAGAATATGGAACATCTGCTCCTGATTATAAGCCGCCTTTACCGCTGCAATCTGATCTTCGTAAGAGTGGAACATTTTCAGCTTCTCAGCGATCTCCTCCACACTCCCCGCAGTGACATTTTTCAGATTCTCTTTCTGCTTCTCAAAAAAATCCACCTGCTTCTGTGTCTGTTCCTGACGCTCGAGTCTGTCCTTTGTGCTCTTTAACATCCCTGCAGAGTTCATTCTTCGCAAAATGCCGCTGGTCTGATCCCAGGATATATTCATAAACGATAACCGCCTTTCTTCGATTTTTGTCTGTTTCTCTTTGTTGCTTTATATTTCGGAGAAAGGGGGGGATTTCTAAAGGCATAGTGCTGTCAATGGGTTGAATTTTGTTATGGATGGATTTCTTTTCACCCTTTTCCAATAATCTCTGAAAGCCACTCACTCTCCATAAAATCTCCCCACCCGTTCTCTTGATCCGCGGTTAAGGATTTAATTTTATCAAAATCCGGAAGCTCAATATTATGTTTTTCCAGAATAGATTGCGCCTCCTGTATAATTGCCAATGTCGGTTCATCTGCATAACAAAAATCTGAGCATTCACATACATTGTTAAACTCTACCGGCAGCACCAATATGCGGTCAATATCGCTCTCTTCCCTGCCATTGGAAATTCCTGCATACAGTTTCACAAATGTGTCATACTCTTCTTGAGAGAGCATTCCGTCAAATTCCCGTTCATTCGTTTCTTTATAATTGTCAAACTCAAAAAGATATGACGGTACAATCTTATCATATTCGTCACAGCCTTCATTCCAAAAGACACTTGTCCACTGCCAGCACTTTTTCGCTACCGGCATCCAATCTCTGTCCGGATAAACAGAAACCAGATATTTTTCTATACACATAAACAAATAGCACAGCCTTCCCGTGAGGGAGATGTTTTTCAATTCGTCTGTCATTTCTACGTCGCTTTCTCATGCTAAGAAAACTCCCCATCACACCGATGGAGAGTTCCTGTCAAAAACAATCTTAAATCGTCACCAATTCATACTGATCCGTTCCCAGCCCGATCTTCACCGCATGAGCGATACAGGACTCCCACTCCGTATCCGGATGCGTCATGAAGAAGTGATCATGTCCCGCCTCATTGCCGAGCTTGTGCAGGTTCTCTCCCAGCACACTCTCCTCCACCGGTGCCATTTTATTGCAAAGATCAGCGCATGCCTGATCCAGAGCAACCGGATCAAAGGAAGCCAGCATACCCACATTGGGTATGATCGGAATATCATTCTCCGCATGGCAGTCGCAGTTGGGTGATACATCGCAGATCAGGGAGACATGGAAACAGGGTTTGTTCTTACAAACGGCCCACGCATACTCCGCCATTTTATAATTCAACATGGCGATGGAATCCTCAAAGCTCGCCGCGATCGCATCCTTCGGACAAACTGCCAGACAGCGCCCGCAGCCCACGCATTTGTTATGGTCAATATGAGCCTTGCCGCCCTCGATGAGGGGAGCCCCGTGGGCACAGATCCTGTCGCAGGCACCACAGCCCACACAGAGCGACTGATCCACTTCCGGCTTTCCGTCACAGTGCTGCTCCATTTTGCCCGCTCTTGAGCCACAGCCCATCCCGATATTTTTGAGTGCTCCGCCAAAGCCCGCCATCTCATGTCCTTTAAAATGGGTCAGGGAAATAAACACATCCGCATCCATAATAGCCTGACCGATCTTTGCCTCCTTCACATACTCTCCGTTGATCGGCACAAGCACCTCATCCGTCCCTTTCAGACCATCGCCGATGATGACATGACATCCCGTCTGATAAGGAGAAAAGCCATTCACATAAGCCGTCTCCAGATGATCCAGCGCATTTTTCCTGCTCCCCACATAGAGGGTATTGCAGTCTGTCAGGAAAGGCTTTCCGCCCAGTTCCTTCACATAGTCCGCCACCACTCTGGCATAATTCGGGCGCAGAAATGCCAGATTTCCGTACTCCCCGAAATGAATCTTGATGGCTGTGTACTTATCCGTAAAATCAATGTTCTCAAAACCCGCCGTTTTCATCAGGCGGTGAAGCTTCTGCAATAAGTTCTCATGCTCCGTGGCCTTAAACGATGTAAAATATACCTTTGACGCTTCCATGTAACACACACCTCCTCTTCTATTCTGACTCTTACTCAAACTGCTTAAAACGCTCGATCATAACCGCATACTGTTCCTTGATCTTCAGATACAGCCCGATGGTATTCTCCTTCTCCTTCTCAAACTCCTTGATAATACTGTCGTAATTATTTTCAAGCGTTGTTACCACACTGCGGTTGATCTTGCCGTTATCCGCATCAGAATTCATAATGCTCAAAATCTTTTCCTTGCTGAAAGCCTCCTTATAGCTGCGCTTCCCATAGAGGGCACTCAGAATATCCGCCACCGCAATGATCTGCTGGGGCAGCGTCATATCCGCCGCCGAAAGTCCCTTGTGATATCCTGTTCCGTCCAGCTTCTCGTGGTGTCTGACTGCGATCTGCAAAACATCATCGTCCACCACGCCCTCCAGAATCATCTCCGTGATGCGCACATGTGCCTTCATAACCTTCATCTCTTCGTCACTCAGACGCCCCGTGGACTCCAGAATATTTAGGGGAATCGCAATCTTTCCAAGATCATGAAGCAGCGCGCCGTAGTGAAGGTCTCGCAGATCCTTTCCCGAGACACGGGAAAGCCTGCCGAGCTGCTCCGCAAAATTCACCGTCGCCAGCGTGTGGATCACCGTGTGCTCGCTTCGAAAATCAATGGTATAGACCAACATCTCCAGGAAGCCCTTCTTATACTGCTCCGAGAAAGCTCTCTTTGCCAAAAGCACTTCGAGTTCCTCCCGATATTTGCCATTCACCAGATTTCCTGTGATACCGTAGCACTTCTCGGCCTTCTGAAAAATATCAAGTGCAGCGCCGGAAAACTTAACATTCCGATACTTTGAAAAATAGTCGGGCTCCAGTTTCTCGTCTTTCAAATGCAGAACGGTATCCATCTTATCCGCCAGATTCAAAAGCTCGATAACATGCAGATAACGGCTCTGTATCATGTTGTAACGGTTATAATCCAGATGATGGTAGAGCACGATCTCCGCCCGATCCCCTATGGGAGACAGATATTTCAGAAAAAGAAAGCCGTAGACCGAGTGCGGCCACAGGTTCTTCGTCTCAAAATCCGTCACATTCTTGACATTATCCTCCTTATAGAGGCCGATGTCGTGCAGGATACCGAGCATGGTATAATCCACCAGCTCCTGTTCTGTGTACTTCTGTTCCGTATAGGTATTCTCATACTCCATCATCTTGTATAAGATATAGCCCGTAATCTCCCCGTGGCTCATGATCTTGTTATTGATGATACCGAGAGTTTTGCGGATGATCTCATTGACATCCTTGCTGCTGATAACACTCATATGCCTATACCCCTTCTCTTGTATAAAATTATTCTAACATTATTTGGTGATTTTGTCCTCTCTTTTTTATTTTCTATTTTGCAAACCCCTCTTTCCAAACATATGTTCTTGTGGTATAATCGTCGCAGGATCAGCATCCTGCGACCAAAGAATTGCGTTGCAATTCTTTCTTAAATGTTTCACCTTAATGGCATCCGAGATGTGGTATAATCGTCGCAGGATCAGCATCCTGCGACCAAAGAATTGCGTTGCAATTCTTTCTTAAATGTTTCACCATAATGGCATCCGAGATGTGATATAATAGCGAAAACAATGAGCAGTGCACACTGCGAATCAGATATAGAAAGGAGCCTCCATGAACCCGCACACCTATCTCTGCATTGATCTCAAATCTTTCTATGCCTCGGTAGAGTGTGTGGCAAGAGGTCTGGATCCCATGACCACGAATCTGGTGGTAGCCGATCCCACGCGGACAGAAAAAACCATCTGTCTGGCGATCACCCCGGCCATGAAGGCGCTGGGTATTAAAAACCGCTGTCGCATTTTTGAGATCCCGAAATCGATAGATTACATCGTCGCGCCGCCCCGCATGCAGAAATATGTGGATATCTCCGCAGATATCTATGCGATCTATCTGAAATATATCGCTAAAGAGGATATTCACGTCTATTCCATTGATGAAGCCTTTATGGACGTGACGGATTATCTAGCCCTCTATCGTCTCTCTGCCAGAGAGCTTGGCTTTCGCATCATGCAGGATATCTATGAGCAGACCGGCATCCGCTCTTCCTGCGGCGTCGGATCCAACCTGTATCTGGCGAAGGCAGCTCTGGACATCACTGCCAAGCACGCCAACGACTTTATCGGGGAACTTACGGAGGAAAGCTATCAAAAAACTCTCTGGACACATAAGCCTCTGACGGATTTCTGGCGCATTGGTGCCGGCACCGCCAGACGGCTCGACACCTTCGGCATCCGCACCATGGGCGATATCGCAGCCGCCGATGAGAATCTCCTGTATCATCTCTTCGGCGTGGATGCGGAGCTTCTGATCGACCATGCCTGGGGACGGGAACCGGTCACCATCTCCGATATCAAGACCTACCGCCCTCACAGCAACTGCCTCACCAGCGGCCAGGTGCTTGGCTGCGATTATCCTTTCGATAAAGGATGCCTTATCGCCAAGGAAATGATGGATCTGTTATGTCTGGATTTGGTGGAAAAGAATCTGGTCACCCGCTCCGTCACCCTCCACGTAGGCTATTCCAACCGCCTGAACGTCCCTTCCGCTCACGGCACGGCCAATCTGGAGACAGACACCAACGCAGACCTCATTCTTGTTCCGGCAGTGGCGGACCTCTATAAGAAGATCGTCAATCCCGAATGGCAGATCCACCGCATCAATATCACCTGCAATCATGTGATGCCGGAGGAATACCATCAATACAATTTCTTTGCGGACGCCGAGGAACTTGAGAAAAACCGGAAAGTACAGAAAGCTGTTATCAGCATTAAAAACAAATTCGGCAAGGATGCCATTCTCAAGGGTATGAATCTGGAGGAAGGTGCCACCACCAGAGAACGAAATCATCAGATCGGAGGGCATAAAAGTGGCGAGTAAACCCATGAATAAAATGCCCATCGAGGAGCGGGCAAAACAGTTTATGCCCTTTGCGGCCCTGCGAGGTCTGCCGGAAGCCCTGGCCGCCAAAGAAAAAATCCTCGTTCCCAAGGTGGAACTCTCCCCGGAGATGGAGGAAGAATTAGACCGCCGGATGCATCTGCTCGACAAAGGAAAAATGGCAACGATCATCTATTTTCAGAAAGGGGAATATATCAAGATAACCGGTCTGGTTGCCCGCATCGACGAGACCAGCCGGTTATTACAGATCGTAAATACCAAGATTCGGTTTGAGGATATTTTACAGATAGAAATACACGACACAACCTGTTGACTTATGTACCAAGGAAGGAGCTTTTACACCATGGAAAAAGTAAAACGCTATGTTGTTTTTTTGATCGGATTATTTATCAGCTCACTGGGGGTAAGCTTTATCACAAAAGCCAGCCTCGGCACTTCTCCCATTTCCTCCATCCCCTATGTGCTAAGCCTGAATTTTTCGATGACGCTGGGGCAGTTTACTATCCTTTTCAGTCTTTTTCTGATCCTGCTGCAGCTGATCATTCTTCGGAAAAATTTTAAGCTGGAACACATTTTACAGATACCGATTTCCATAGTATTCGGCTATTTCATTGATCTGACCATGCTCCTGCTCTTTTTCGTTGCGCCGACGCACTATTTCTCTGCCGTTATTTATCTGCTGATCGGCTGCGTTATTCTCGGCTCCGGCGTTTATCTGGAGATGCTGGCAGACGTGGCCATGCTGCCCGGCGAATCCTTGGTCCGTGCAATCAGTTCCACCTGGGCAACGGATTTCGGGCTTACCAAAATTGCGTGTGATGTCTCCATGTCTGTCACTGCCGTCCTGCTTTCTCTTCTTTTCGCACACCGGCTGGAAGGTGTCCGCGAGGGCACTTTGATCGCCTCTTTTCTGGTGGGCTACACTGCACGCACACTGAGTCGTCTGCTTCATTTTCTGCCCGCAGTACTCTTTTCAAAACCCGACAAAAAAGACTGACCGGTATACTTATAAGACGTCCCTTGTTTCTATTTTATAGAGCGAAAAGAAGACAGATACGGCGGATATCACCAGCAATGTGATATAAAAAGGAATATTACCAACCAGCGAATACGCACCGATGTTCCCCTGCGTGAAGCACACGATGATAGCGCCGGTAATGATAGCCGCCTTGGATGATCTCATCCACAGTCCGATCAGCAGGGCTATAAAGCTGATACTGATCATCACTGCCGAATCTAACAGTATTTCCGTATAAAACATACTGCTTCCCAGCGCAATGCTCTCAGCCGTAATATAAGTGTATTTTTTAACCGCCACCAGAGCGCAGTAAATCAGGATCTTGGACAAAACAAGCCCTGTGAAGTTAAAGATCCACACGGAAAGCATCTGGGATAACAGGATCTTCTTCCGGCTGATGGGATAGGAAAACATTAGATTCATCGTTTTATTCTTATAGGCGCCCACAATAAAGGACGCTAACATTGCGCTTGTAAAAACGATAAATGACATATTAGTGAACAATTCAACTCCCGCCTTTAACATACTGCTCCCGTACGCCAGCCTTGTCTCATCCGTCTCCAGTTCTCCTGCTATCGCTATGAGAAGCAGCAAAAGGACACCTACCATGATAATGGCATTCCGCATATATTTCATTATATTATTTTTCTTCCATTCCAGTCTGATAAGCTTTAACATGATCTAGTCTCCTCCTCTGTCAGTTTTAAGAAATACGCTTCCAGGCTCTCCGTTTTTTTGCCGATAGCACTGATCTCCACCTCATCCAGTGTCAGCCTTCTTGCGATGTCCTCTGTTGTGATCCGGCTGTCATAGATGCGGATGTTATGCTCATCCATGATCTTGAAATTGTTCAGTTTCAGCTTTTCTGTCAGCACATACGCCGCCTTCCTGGTATCGGGCGTGGCAACCTCAATATACGCCGTATTCATCTCGGCTATTTCCTGCATGGATATTTCTTTCTTCATGATTCCATGATCGATAATACCGATCGTGTCAGCAATACTTTCCACTTCGGAAAGAATATGGCTGGATAGAATAATGGTGATCCCGTATTCCGTGCAGAGCATTCTGAACAGATCCCTTAGTTTCTTCATGCCGGCAGGATCCAGTCCGTTTGTTGGTTCATCCAGCACCAACAGCTCCGGTCTGCACAAAATCGCTCTGGCAATGCCTAAGCGCTGTTTCATGCCCAGCGAATACTCTTTGACAGGCTGATTGGCCGCCTCAGTGAGCTCCAACATGGCAAGCGCATTCTCTATACTTCCCGGATGATAATATCCCATGTAATCCCGGTGGAGCCGCAGATTTTCTTTTCCGCTCAAATGCTCATAGAAGACAGGAAATTCAATGATACTCCCCATTCTTCTCAAAAATTCATAGGATACCGGTGTGAGTTTTTTCCCAAAAAGCTCAATCGTCCCTTCCGTCGGTTTCCAGAGGTTTGTGATCATTTTCATGACCGTAGTCTTGCCCGCCCCGTTGGGCCCCAGGAAGCCATAGATCTCTCCCTTTTTTACATGAATGCTTACGTCCTTTACCAGTTCCTTTCTGTCAATGGTTTTTGTAAGATGATCAGTCTGCAAAATATATGGCATCTTATCTGTCTCCTTTCAAGAGTTTATTCTGCTCTTGAAATCCATTGTAACGATTAAGATTTTCAAAACTCTTGCTTAATTCTTACAAATTTCTTTCGTGATATATTTCATGCATAAACTTCTTTAATTCCACCGTAAATGTTGTCTTCACATTCGGTTCACTGTCCAGATAAATATCTCCGCCAAGCTGAACGGCAAGGTTTTTTGCAATGGTAAGACCAAGCCCATTCCCCTGTATATTGCGGTTGCGGGAATCCTCCAAGGTATATAAGCGTTCAAAAACATTTGCAGCAAACGCTTTTTCTATTCCCTTTCCTTTATCCACGATGTCAATATACGCATGCTCTTTGGTTTCCCGCAGAGTAAGCCCCAGGTATTTCCCGTCACTCCCATAACGCACTGCGTTGGATATCAGATTAGATAAAATCCTGTCGATCGCGCCCTTTTCTCCCTGTACATAAATATCCTTTTCCGGAACGGATATCTCCACGTCATAATCTTTCCCCTGCAAAATATCATAAAAGTTTAATATATTTTCCCTGCACAGTTCGCTTATATTTACTTTGCCGATCTCCAGATCCATATCTCCGGCTTCCAGCTTCGCCAGTGTAAAAAACTGATTGATCAGCTCCATCACCTGCAAAGCCTTTGCTTCCACTTTCTGCAAGGTTTCATCCTCTGGACAATCCATGCGCATCATTTCCAGATACCCTAAAATGACCGTCAGGGGCGTCTTGATATCGTGGGATATGTTGGATAGCATTTTTTTAGAAGCAATCTCCTGCTTTTTAAAGTCACTTTTTACCTTCTGACGGTCTAAAAGCAGACAGTTGATCTGTCCGCACAGCTCCATCAGCGTCCCATTATCCGTAAACACCATGATCTTTTCATCACTGTCATTTTCCAAAAGCGCAGACAGTTCCCTGCTGATCTTCTTCAATTTCGCCTGTATGCCTTTCGTATAGATAAAATGCTGGTATAACACGACAAACAGCAATATTATGACAGCGCCAGTCAGGAAAAATATCACCAATCCCTCTCTCATGCCATATCCCCCAGCTTATATCCGATCCCCCAAACTGTTACGATGATCTGCGGATTTCGCGGATCTTCCTCAATTTTGTTCCGAAGCCTGCTGATGTGAACATTGACGGCATTTTCATCTCCCAAATAAGCGTCATTCCAGACATGGGAATAGATTTGCTCTTTGGTATAAACCTTTTTGGGATTTTGCAAAAGCAGTTTTAAAATCTCAAATTCCTTCGCAGTCAATTCGATCCTTGTCCCGTTCTTCTGTACAGAATAGTCATTTACATCCAAAGCAAGACTGCCGCATGTAAGAACCTCTTCCGCTTTGACGGCTTGCGCCGCATACTGCGTATTTCTTCTGATATTGGCCTTAATCCTCGCCAGTACTTCCGTGACAGAAAACGGCTTCGTAATATAATCGTCCGCCCCTAACCCCAGACCCAGCGTTTTATCGGAATCGGTATCCTTCGCAGACAGGATGATGATAGGAACCGTACTTTTTTCTCGGATCTCTTTCATGACTTCCATTCCGCTTTTTTTCGGTATCATAAGGTCAAGCAATACCAGACTGTATTCCTCTGCAAAAAATTCCCGACAGGCACTCTCTCCGTCAAAAGCCTGTACTACTTCAAAGTTTTCTGTTATCAGAAAGTTTTTCAGCATATCACTGATCTCAGTATCATCTTCTACTAATAAAATCTTCATTCAGTCTTTTCCCCGCAATTCTTTATTTTTACTCTTCCGTTTTTATTCAGTGCACCTAAAGCATGATAACTCTTATATACAAATGCAAGAAAACAAACCGATGCCACAAGATCCTCAAAAGCGCTCAGATATATGAGGCTTTGCACTGGCCAAAACGACACTGTCATATAAAATATGTTGACCACCAGCTGCGTCTTCCAGACAATTTGAGCGGACCCGGCTATTTCTTCAGCCCCCAGCTCTTTCATAACTGCAGCAACGGACGTACACACAAAATACACCATTAAAAACAGCGCCGCGGCATGTACAATATCAGCTATTTTTTCCATCCCATACATCAGAAACAGCCCTGCATTATGCGCAGCACCAATCATTTTTTCTATCCCAGATCCGCACCCAAATAGCCGCACCCCCTGCGTACCGCTCATTGCGGACGATATACTATTATTTTCAATCTTAAATCTCAACATAAGGGCTGCTGCATCCACAAAGCATAGCACCGCAGCTTTCTTGCACGCGCCGATCTCTTTTCCCACTCTATATAGGCCAATCATACACATTATTGGAAACAATATTCTTCCCAAAAAGCAGGGATACATAACCAGTATAAACAAAGTGCCATGTCCCCATAATGGATAGAATACGATAATCGGTAATGTTTCACAGATCGTTTGCCACAGCTTGACAGAAAACACCCTTTTTAATTTGACCGCCGTGCTTTGATATTTTTCCAATTCGCATATCCTCCGTGATTTCCAATAGCCGTTCCCCTTGTATTTCGTCAGAATGTAATTGTGTCCGACTTTTGCTGATTCAGGTAGATTAGTCGAATTCCACGAAACAAATCCAAAAGCGTTCCTCGCGGAAACTCTGTTATTTTTCTAAATTCAATATCCATTTTTCTCCTTTTGTATCTCCGGAATCTTTCAAAAAATCGAATTCGACAGCAAGCATCAGTGCGAAACAGAGAAATAATTAATCAAAATCTCCTTAATATGGTTATACCTTCTGGCGTATGAATTTTCTACACGGATCAACTGCAGATTATGTTCCTCACAGATTGCGTTTTTCTTTTTGTCCCTGTTTCTGACAACTTCACTTTCAAAATGCTCTTTGCCGTCAAGCTCAATTGCCAAAATCGGGAACTCACGCCTGCCTTGCTTTTCATATACTACAAAGTCAAATCGTCCATTGTAGAATAAGTCGTTATAACTCTCGTTATCCTGAAAGACATGGGCGATCGCAACCTCTTTATGTATGGTATACCGGCTCTGTGTCAGCCATAAGTTTTCCAACGCATGCGTCAGATTTTGCAAAAAAGCTTCCTCAGTAACACTGCTGAAAGGCTTTACCCCCAAAGCCCTGGACGCTGCCTGTTTCGGCGTCACTCTGGATGTCCCGTTAGACCACACATACTGTGCAAGCTCATATAGATCATCAGCGCCCTCTTTCTGATGCAGACGTTCCAGATTCTTTTTGCTGGACAGTACGATCAGTTTATCTTTCGCTCTGGAGGTCGCCACGTTGATCAGTTCCTTATTATTCTTAAGCCACTCATATGTGCCTGCCTGTGTCTGATCCGTAATTGCTGTCGAAAACAAAATCACATCCTTTTCGTCTCCCTGAAAAGCGTGAACGGTTCCGCAGCTTACATTCGTTACCTTGGCACGTTCCAGTTCTTCTTCAATCAATTTCTTTTGATTCACAAATGGCGTAATGACACCGATATTCTTATCCCGATTTAACGCTGCATATTTTGCGATCTCGTAAGCCTCCGCAGGCGCCGTATTTTTATAATCCGAAAACGCCTCCTGCATATCTACATAGAGAAGGGGCTGTGTCTCCTTACTTTCTGACAGGATATTCAGACGGGAATTATAGTATTTACGATTGTTAAACTCAATAATACTCTTATGACAGCGGTAATGGTTATGAAGAAGCGTTTCATCGCTGACTGCATCGCAGGCAAGATAGGTCTTGTAAATAGAGTTCTTGCGGTAATCATACTCATCAGTGATCGTATAACGCTTCTTTAACTTTTCATTCGTTATCTCATCTAACAGAATAACCGGATTAAGCTGCTGCGGATCACCCACCAGCATAAGACTCTCTCCACGCACGATCGGCACCAAAGACACTGCAATATTGCATTGACTTGCTTCATCTATAATTACCATATCAAACATCGGTACCGGTTCCCCGAGACGATGCGCGGAAATACATGTTGTGACAATGATAGGGAAAATCTTCTGCAGCTTTATCACATTTTCTTTCTGTCCCAGATATTTTGTAAAAGCCTCAAGCTGTTTCCCTTCCTCTTCCATCTCCAGAATTTTTTTCAGTTCCGCATTTCTGGGTGCTCCAATCTTCTTAATATATCCGGCGGAAGTATAATAGAGATATTCTTTTAAAGTTTCAATATCTTTGTCCAGAAGAGAAATTGCCGCTTCCTCCGATACGTCTCCTGTCGCTTCGATCTTACTGTTGATCTGGTTCTGCTGCCTGACTCTCAGATCTTCCTCAAAAGACATCATCTGAAAAGAAGTTCCCTTTTTCTTTTCAAATTCAAGTACTCTGTCAATCGTTTCCTTTCGTTCCTTTAAATCCAACAGATCTTCATATCGCTTCAGCATCTCTGATAAACGCTTTGCACGATTTTTACGCTCATCTTTATTTCGATCCAGCGTACGCTCAAACACCTGAATATTCTTTACACTCTCGTAAAGTCTTTTCATCGTGACAAGCGCCTCTTTAACCTTTTCGTTATTTCCCAGCCTCAAAATTGGAAAGGGAATTGTCTTACCACGATATTTTATGGCAGACAACTTTTCATACACCCCGTTGATCGGATGATTATTGTAGGAAGCAAACAAAACCGTGCGTTCATTGAAAAACGCTGTCACAATCGTATTAATGATCGTATTTGTCTTTCCTGTTCCGGGTGGTCCCTGAATATACGCCACCGGATATTTCATAGCATTATGAATGGCCAGCAGCTGGTCCATATTAATTCTCTGATTGATCAAAGTAATCGGATAAACTGCTGTCCTTCTCGGGCGCTCCAACAAATCGCCGAAAAAAGCCCTGATCGGCACCGATACTTCACCATTCTGATACATTTTCATAATTGACTGATATTCTTTATGCAAATCCAGCGCAACATCTGCCTCCAGACCTATAATATAAGGCATATCATCTACATTACTGCCGCCTCGTTTCATGCGTCTCGTAATACAATCTTTAATTCTCTCCTGATTTGCTTCAAAATCTGCAAGCAGTTCGTATTCATCCCCGTCCAAAAATCTGCGGATACTCTGTTTTGTACCGTCTATTGTAAATTCCGTACAGATCGTGATTTCATCATCGGGTCTTAATGCACTCTGCTTCACATCCAAATTCAATTTGCGGTATGCCAGAACATACAGTCCTTTGGACATATGAATGCTTAAAACATTCATTGCCAGCTGCTTGACTTGTAATCTACCGTCCGCATATTCCTTTTTCTCTGTCTGGTACTGAAAATTCTTCACAATTTCCCGAAACTGTTCCGCACTCAGTTGATAAAAATCTCCTCTTATCTGGTCATAGTCAAGATACCGCACCAGATTGAAATCGGATTTATAGGGTACCGAATCCAATCGGTTACACATTTCAAGATATCCAAGTATCTTCAAATTCGCAGTGTTATCAAATATGGAATTATATTTATGGGGATTTAAGTAAATATCCTTGACTAATGTTTCATTGACAGGATAAAAAGAACCTTCTATGATTCTGGTAGTCTGAATGGAGTCTATCTTGATCTTATCAAAAGCTTCCACCGTATACCGACTGAGGTGAAGCCCTTCCACCGCGAGTGTGCGATTGCGAACATCTAAATCACGGATACCGATCCAATATTTTGTGTTCTGTTCTTCTCTGTTGCGATATTCGATGCTTATCCATTTTCCCTCATGAATTGCACGAAATATATCTCGAAAAACTGCATTCATTGTCTTCCCCTTTTACATAACCTGACGTAAAATATTACAAAATATTTCTGGCTACTATTTTACATCGTTAATCAAAATATGACAATATAAATGCAGATGATCCAAAATACTAAGATTTGTAAGGTACTCAATCCACTTGTATATTAAGTACTCTGCATATTTTATAAAGTAACATTGCATCATTTAATGCATTGTGATACACACCTTTCATTTTAATTTCTAACTGTTCAGCAATTTTAGATAAACTTGGACTTTTCCTATAATTCTTGCAATTTATCCCTTTTAAGATTGCCGGTCTTACATCAATAACCTTCTCTGAGACAGCAAACAAATTACTTACTTTTTCTTTCTCCTTCCTGTTCCATTTAATAGAAGACCTAATCCCATCTTTATCTGCATTCCCAAACGTGAATATGTAATCTACAGAATATCTCATACATAATTCTCTAATATCCCGAAAAGCATTATTACATTTCTTTCCATGGTCAACATCACTTTGCGTAATTCCCGTTAGTTTCATACAATAATCTGTAATCATAGTATTGTGAACCGGTTTCACGAATGATGCATATCTTTTTTTGATATCATATGTGTCACTACACACAATAAAGCCCACAGATATAATTTCTCTCTGTGAATGCTTCATCCGTCCATCATCAATAAATTTCCCATTCTCCTGCTTGCCATCACAAGTCATCTCAATATCTAATAAACCGTAATCCAATCAACTCATCCTCCCAATATAATTGCAATTCATTAAACGTATTACTGTTCCCGAAACCATTCCAGCAATTGACGTCCTCTATCATTTATCTCCAAAAACCACTTATCATCTGCCTTCCTTCCGGATATCGGCCGATAATCTGTCACGATCTTAAGTCCGCCTAGAATAGCGTATGGACTAATTAATTTACTATAATAGCCTTCACGCCACAAATCCGGCTTAAATCCATGCATTAGTATCTCTTCTTCCGGTGCATCTTCTCCGGGAGGATTCGTCCAATGTCCATCATTAAAACGAATTTCCCCTTTCTCCAGAACAGGAAGGATCATCTTTGCCTTTTTCATGGATATCGGCATATAAAGACTATCACCCGCTTCATATCTCTTGGAATCATTTCCCCAATCTGCCATATTATCTGCCGGCTTTACTCCCTCATCGATAAACTCACAGATCAATTCCTTCGGCAGCTTCTTCACATTAAACTCAGACTCCGGATTCTGTTTCAACACTTTCATCAGAAATTCGGTCCTGATATACTTGATCACATCATGAAGCCCGTCTACCTGATTCATGAACTGAATGCTTCCCACCTTTTCAATAAATCCATACGGAATCTTTCTCAGATCATCGTATATCGTATTAAAATCGATCATCGTCTTCTTCAAATATTCCGCATCGTAAATATACAATAGTCCAAACAAATCCTGCTGTGCCAGATTCAGATGCAAGGTATCGATAATGGCATTCGTGTCATCATGAAACAGAAACCCGGGCCATCGATCCGGACGTTTTTTATCCTCTTCAATAAGCATCTCCTTGATCAGTTTTTCTACCGGAACATTAAATACGGCCGACAATTCCGTGTATCTGCGCATTTCAATATTTGTCTTCCCGCTCTCCCAGTTCTGAACCGATACCACGGAAACGCCCATCTTTTCTGCAAGCTGTTCCTGCGACAGTCCGGCATTTTTTCTACATGTTTTTATAAATTTTCTCATATCCATCGTCCTCAGATTATCAAATTGTTTTCAGCCAAACAACCAAGTTGTATTTACTATTACATAAAGTTTTACTTTGTGTCAACCCGTCATAAAAACAGCAGCCCGTCCGTAAGGATAAGCTGCTGTTTTGTAAATATATTATGAATACTTCTATCATCTAACTCAATCCGCCCGCAGTAAATCCGCCCGGATATAGCCCGTCTTCACAGCAGTGTTCGGCTGCCCCGCCTGTGGCTCCTTTACCAGAAGATACCACATCCGGCCGACACTGTCCTCCTTCTTTCCCAAAACATTGACAATTTGTCCTTCCGCCAGCATGCAGACCACCTTAAACTCCTCACCGGCACCCTCTCTGACATTGCATACCGGCTTCGTTACGACCATCTCACGGGGAAATTCCTCTGCCTCCTGTTCCTGCATATCTCCAAACAGTTCTTCCTCCTCCGCCTCGCTCATGTAGGCGACACCCGTGATCTGACCGTCCGCTGAGCGGACGATTTTGATATTGACCGTCCCCGCAGGATTCATATCAAGCGTATAGAAAGATTGGTTCGGCATGTGTATATCCAGAAAAATGTGGACTAGCTGTCCTTTGTAATAACAATTCTTCCCGTTCCAGGTAACGCCAACTGCCCGGTATGCCTCCATCTGCTGCTCATCCATCGCTTTTTCCAGAGCGTCCTTCTCCTCTTCCCGATCCAGCCTATCATAGAGCATCGCCTGAAAATTCCATTTCTGATCCGCCAGCGCCTGATTCAACCATCTTTCCAGTGTATTCTCCTCCATCTGATCCGCCAGAACAGAGAAAAAGGCGATATCCCCATCCTTATAGAATTTCTCTGCAAAGGACTGTATCAGAGGACTGTCAGCATCAAGCGCCCATACGCTGACAGAAAAGAAATCTATCTCCCCGTCTGCATAAATCCTGTCGAGCCACATTTCCCGTTCCTTTTCGTTCATGTCATAAAATGCAATATGGAACATGGGCAGACTGCCGGCCTGATAGTATCGTTCTGCATCCGTCCGGGTCTCCTCTACCGATAACATACCAGATTCAGCACGCTCAGGTTCCGCCGCTGCTGTCGGATATACTCCCAGGAAAAATGTTCCAAGCGCAATACCCACCGTTAATCCTGCCATTATTACATTCTTTTTCTTCGATTTCTTCTCACAGTTCATAATTGCACCCAGCCTTTCCTTCAGCAATCGTTTATCAGCACTCAGAGTAACAGTGGCGGCAGGTTCCCTGACAGTTCTGACAACTGCCATAGCGTTAAGCAGCGTTTTCCCGTAATCCTTTACATGATCGTAACCCATTTTAGCGATCACCGCCTCATCACAGGAAAACTCGCAGGCCCTGTCGATCTCCCGGCTCATCACATAGACAAGCAGATTAAACCAGTGCAGACAGACCGTAACTTGCACCAGCCATTTATATAAAATGTCATGACGCTTATAATGTGTCAGCTCATGCATGACAATATAATGAAAATCCGTTTCCGCAATCTCCAAATCAGGCAATACAATACAGGGATGAAAATATCCCACCAGCATCGGAGACGAAACTCGCGGATTCACGCATAGCTCTACCGGCCTGCTGATTCCGGCCTGCTCCGTTATCACAGCAAGGCGATCCAGAAAAGAAATCTCGCAGACCCGCTCTGCACCGGCTGTCACATACTTGATATAACTCTGGTACACAGTTATCTTTCGTATCAGCATACCAAAAGCCACGGTCAGCCACATCACCCAGAGGTAATTCTTTACCAACTCCATCCCTTCCACAAGGAAAGAACTTCTTTTCAAAACAAAATCCGTGTTATCTGCCTTTATCGCTGTCTGCCCTGCATCATCAAGCAACGCTTCTCTGTTCTCGGTGTCGGAATCTTCACCCTTTTCTGCGGAAGAACGCGGACTCTTTTCCACAAGACTCTGCTCTGCCGGACGCGCCTTCCACGTCACCTGTACAATCGTGCGGTCCACCGCTTGGCAGACCCGTTCCATCAGGCTTGCCTCCGGCCCAAAGGGGAGCAAAAGCCGCATCACGGCAATCAGCCAGATATAGTACTGCCACTGTCTGCCGAGTCTTCCTTTCAGCAACCGACCACCGAGAAGCAATACCGAAATAAGCAGCGCTCCTGACAATGACATCGACAGAAGCGTCTTGAAAATCAGATTCATCGATTTCCTCTCCCTTCTTCCAGAAGATTTTTCAGCTCCTCGTACTCCTCCTCTGTGAGAAGATTCCCCGTAATCAGATTCGTAACTAATCCTTTTACGCTTCCCTCATAAACCCTGTCGATAAAGTGCTGGGTCTGCGCCGTTTGATATGCTGTCTCTGATATAAGCGGTATATATTCATTCCGCCGCCCGATTTTCGTCGCGCTCAAATACCCCTTACTGACTAGCCTGGATAGAAGAACGATCAGCGTATTTTTCTGACAGGGTTTTCCCTGCTCTGTCAATTCATCCATAATGTAGGAAAACAGCGCCGTCTTTCCAGGATTCTCCCATACGATCCTCATAATCTCATACTCTGCGTCAGATAATTTCTGCAACATTTTTCTTTCTCCTTATGTATAACACCTTGTTATATTGTAAATATAACAAGGTGTTATACATTTGTCAACTCCTTTTATTAATATCTAATAAAAAAGATGAGGACTCCAGTCCCCATCTTCACTCAATCAATTTCTCTACATACCATCCGTAATAATCGGTATCCATGCCGTATCTGCCTGTCTTTCTAGTTGAGTACATACTCAGAAATGATCATTCTCCCCGTAGTGCTGTCATCAGGATCAAGCGTCAGGGAATATTTTCCTTTCTTCCATATACACCTGCCGCTGTCCAAAATCTCCGGCTCTGCTCCCAGCTGCTCTGAAATGGCTTCCTTTGTCACTTCCGAAAGAGGTATGTCCAAAACTGATGCCTGATCCGATTCCTTATGAAAAGCTGCTACTTCAATCTTGGAAACAAGACATTCCGGCAGTGGCTTTGATTTCCACTCTTCCTTGTTATAGATCGTGACACGCGCACAGGCAGTTCCTTCCTTCACCATGATCAGATTATAATAGGAATGGGGATCTGCTTCCGCCGCCGGATCTATGACCTCAGAATAATAGAAACCTCCTACGTCATTCATCCACTCGCCGTGCTCACTATCCGAAAGTTCATACCCCGCCTGCAGAATCTCCTGCACGGTTGTTTCTCCCGGTATTACCGTAATATTCGCTACACGAATCGGATAAGGCTCTCCGGAAAATACATGGTTACGGTCTAAAAAATAGAACGCAATGAAAAGGACTGCAAAAAACACAAGCGTCCCTATCTTCGAAAGCATTTTCTTTTTCTTTCCTTCCGGCGTCTGTTCCTCGGCTTTTCGCACTTCTTCCTGATTAATTATTTTCATACTGCTCTCCCGAAAGTTCCTGAATCGCCCGAAGCACCTCGTCACGCCACGAACGCTTTCCAAAAATATACACATCATCGCTCTGCTGCGTCTGATTTCCTCTGTAATAAAAAGACATCGGATAGGATTCATCCGACACACGCACTGTCATACCACCGCCTCTGGCCCGGTAAGTATCTTCTCTCACATCCAGCTCGATGCGCTCCGTCTTCCATAGCTGTACGATCTGAAAAGCACCTTTGTCACAGGAAAAGGTCAGATAATCTTTGGTAATGCGCGCTACATTAACCCCCTCAGACCAGCTCTTCCAGCTAAGCTCCCGCACCTCTATATCCGTCTCCTCGCCCAGCATCTGCTTTGCCATATTCTCCCGTTCTGTCTGTGAAAGACCCTCAAGCAGTTTTTTTATATTCTTTCCGTATCGCTTCACCGGATTGCTGAGGCCGATCCCGATCCATGTGATCAGACCTAAAATGATTCCGATCAAAAAACTTGCCGGCACCCCCTTCCAGAAATCAGGCTCTCCGTTTGACAGTCCGCCTACAAGAGAGAGAAGCGATAATGCAAAAGGCACGATCAAACAATAGAGCCCCGTCCTCTGCATCTGTTGTTTTCTCTGTTTTTTGATCCATTCTTCCTCTCTCGCAAACCATCTTTCATAACAAGTTCCCATATCGTTACCTCCACCTTTCCTCAGCCGTTTTCCTGACACAAAAAGTGATAACTTCTGAAAACTTCAGGTTTCTTAACCAGCCGTTCATGTTATCAGTCTGTAATCTTCCCGACTGCGCTTTTACTCTCTTTCGCAGTTACTATTTTACTAAATAATAAAAGAAATTTCTCTTATATGTCAAAAACAGGGGGTTTTTTGTCAAAATCTCCCTAATCATCTGAGCAGCGTTTCTTTAACGCGTCTCTTAAATATTCGTAACGTTTCCGCTTCTCCTCCTTCGCGAAATGCACTTCGCGAAACTGCTCGGGGTTATCCTGATAGCAAAGCTTTTCCTCCCCAAACTGCTCGCTGGTCAGATCAAATACGCTTTCCCCCACCACGTTGTAGCAGTGAAAGGTTCCTCCCTCTCTGGGAATCCCGTAGACCTTCCCGCCGAAGATATCCTGCACCAGAAATGCCGTGATAGAACATTGTCCGAGCGTCTTATTTTCCGCGTTCCAGTCCCCTCGCAGCCTGGGCGCACAGGTGTACTCACACCAGATTTCAGACAGGGCGTCGTAGAGCTTCCTCGGCGTCTCGATTCCTTTATACTCTTGTGTGGTGGCCGGAACGCTCGCACATTCCCAGCCGTAAAAGCGATAATCCATACTGATCTCCTCTCGTCTCCGATGCACATGACGCTGCACATTCTATATTATAGCGGTCACTCTATACCACGTCAAGAAAGGGAGAAGGCGCTTGCTCTTCACTCCTCAGTCGCCATATGATCCAGCGCATACTCACACGCCTGAATCACAAAACCTGAAAATGTCACATCATTCCCTTTAATCGCTTCTTCAATCCGCTCCACTAATTCCAAAGGGAAGCGGATAGATTTCGTTTCGCTTTCTTTTCTGTCCGACCTGATTTGAAAAGCCATATTTGCACCCCCATTTCTAATACAATTTTATTGCAAAACAGTATTTTTATGAGTATTGCATTTTGCATTTCTAATATTTATTTTTTAGCAATTATTATGTATTGCATATTGTATTGCATCAAAAGGAGAAGTCTGCTATAATCAAAGCGAATTGCACTAAAGAGAGGTTTTGAAGATAAATGAATAAATGGGATCTAAAAAATTTGAGACCTATTGACCTATTTTTAGTCATAAGTCTCTTCATTACAGGTATGTTTCTGTTAGGAAATGTCTTTACAAAAGGAGCGCTGTTTGAGAAATGTGTATTGAGCAGTTCTTTTCTTTTTTCAGATTATTTTTATCATATCGCCGGCAGTTCTGACACCGATATCATGTATTCTTATGGCGACCCCTATTCGTTTCCGCCATTTGCTTATTTCTTATATTCCTTATTATGGAGTATGAATCCCTATAAGGACAGTGAAAGTATACTCAACTGGCAAAATTATAGAAATGCCGACAATGCCATGGTTGTTTTTGTTGCATATAACATGCTGTTAATGATGATGATGCTGTACTGCATTCATCAGCATTTCCATAATTGGAGCATAAAATATACGATTTTGCTGCCGACTGCTCTTCTGCTGTCTTATCCTTTTCTGTGCACATCCGTACAAAGAGGCAACGTTGTCATACTTGTCGCTATCATGCTCACATTAGCGTGGTTATGGATTGATTCCGAAAATAAATGGAAGCAGGAACTCGCCCTGCTTTTCATCGCCTTTTCCGCCGGATTCAAGTTGTATCCCGCCCTGACCGGCATACTATATATTAAGAGGAAAGACTGGAAAAGAGCCGCCAGACTTTTCCTCTACGGGATCATTGTGACTTTTGTACCGTTTCTATTCTTCGGCGGCTTCCATGGGATGCAAAGCCTGATCCATACCCTGACTGATTTTGCCACAGGCATTGACTCTCAAAAAACCAATACGGTATGCGGATTCGCAAAATGGTTTGGAGAAAAAATCGGTATGACTGCTTCTGTTTCCGATCAATTTGGAATTATAATCAATTATCTGTTTTTTGCTGCTTCTATTTTCTTCTTTTTCCTCAGTCAAAAGAAATGGCAGGAAGCTCTGTTCTTAAGCGGGATTCTTGTTTCTTTTATTCCCTCTAACTGGGAGTATACTCTGGTATACTATCTGCCGGTCCTGTTGCTCTTTATGAAAGAACATGACAAAGCATTTGCAGAAAACAATGCAAAAGCAAATATTCTGGTCATTTTTCACGCAGTGTCATTTGCCTTGATTTTCTCCGTCGATTTTTTCATGCTGTATTATCGGTATGGCCTGATATCAGGCATATTTATGGTCACTTACCTCATGATTGCCGTGAATATGATTCTCATATTATCGGAAAAATGCCGCAGCCGTTCTCTCATTTCTCTCCCCTGAATTCAGGCAGTTATCTATATTACACATATATTACGAATTGTTACTCTACAAAAACATTGAAAGTTTTGTACAAAACCATTTTGTCTTCAAAATAAAGAAATGTCGAATTCAAGCCATTTATGACTTATTCGACACTCCATGTTTTTGTTATTACACAATCTCTGCACCTTCATGGCCGCTTCTGAAGCTTCTACAAATTTACTGGAATTTTGAGGTTGGTTGTATGCCGTATGTATATAGCGATTGTCTGACAATTTCATACTAGACTTAGTTCCACCTCTCCTCTCACTTTTATCTCCCAATCAGCACACAGACATGATATAAAACAGTATCACAACCATTTCTATTATGCACAGTTTTCATCACACGAATATCGGAGTAAGGGAAATCTTCTACTCTAAAACTATCGTCAAACGAACTTAGCGAATACGGATATTGATATTCTTTTATGTGTTTAGAATATTTCTCACAAAACTCACTAAAATTGGATACACTAACATATGACAATACTATATTAAAAATATTACCGACAGTATCGTAACTGAAAATTTTATCTATATGACTATCCAAATATGAAGTATTAAGACTATCCAAATTTAACGCTTCAATTATAGTTACAGGCAAACAATCTTCTTCAATTAAAATATCAACTTCACCAGCACATTTCCCAACAAGTGAGCTTCCTCTTCTGGTTTGATCTATCACATCATACTTCGCCATTTTTAACAAATCTCTTATAAAGTCATTTCTTTTATTTTCTGATATTTTAAAGTATGTAGAATTTGATTGCAATTTAACACATGCCGCCAATAAATCTTGTAAAATTGTTACTTCGCTATTCTTTCTTTTTTCTCTTCTCCTCTCTTTCATTATATTTTCCCAATTATCCCATATTGAATTCAATTCATTTTCAATGTCTTGCTTTGACTTTTGCAGCTCAAGGTAATGCTTTTTATTAGCATCATCCTTTTCAAAGTGACTAAAATATTGCCTTTTCCATTGTCCAATTCTCTTCAAATCCTTCTTTATTTTAGTATCTAAAATGTCTTCTTTAACTTCCTTATATGCTTGCGCCTCTATCAGTACCTTTCTAATAGCTTTACATTGTTTTGAATTCCCTTTTTCAGCCTCATTTTTTAGCTTCTCATATAAGCAATAATATTTCTCAATGTTTTTATACTTTTCTAATTGATTCTCAATATTTTCTCTCTTTTTTATATATTCCGCTATTTTTTCAACCATATCCTTTATCATCACATAAATATTCGTACTTTGTCCTACTGGTATTACCTTATATCTATTTCCAATGAGGTCATATAAAAACAAACACGGAATTTCTTTCTCCGTTATATTATAGCTCGTAGCAAATTCTGTAATCGTCTGTGAATGTCTTTGTTTCCAGTTAATTTTTTTATATCCACCATATAGATATTCAAATGGTCCATTATTATCCTCTACACCTCTACCATTTAGTAGCTCGACAAATGGACACATTACTCCTTCATATGATTTTTTCCCAGGCATGTGAAAAAAAGATGCTCTTTCTCTAGCCTTAGGCGTTGAAAATACAAATAATATTTTATCACCTGTTAAATCATTCAACGACGCCCAATCTTCCTCTAGTTTTTCATAAAAATCTTTTGCATCGGAATACCTCGCTATTAAAGATATGATTAAGACATAGCCTTTACTTTTTGCTTTGGGAATACATCTTTGAAAATATTCACTCAACCCTATATAAGTAACTTGCATAAGATTTTTCTCCTTTTTGTTTCTTAACCTTATCTAAAATATCACGATAATATTCTGATATTGCTTCACAACTTAGCGTTCATCATAAACATGCTTCCAATTTTATCCCCACAAAACAACATATGCATATTACTTTTAAAGTTCATTTTATTATATAAAAGTTTTGCCTTTTCAGCTTAATTTAAAATATCTGCGTAATATCCTGATAGCGATTTATCACTCGGAAAATTTCCACATACTCGTCCCCGATCTTATATAACACTACATAATTTCCACAGATTACATACTTATAATTCGTTCGGAAGCTGACCCTCTTAGCGAGATCGGCTCCCATATACGGAAATTGTTGTATATTTTCAATTTGAGCATATATCTCCTGAATGGTTTTTACTGCCATATCTTCATTGTCTTCAGCAATATACTCTTTAATATTCTTTAAATCCTCTGCTACAACAGGGTTAATTCGTAATTTCATCATAGACTACACCCCGACAGATGCTTTCAACACGTCCATACTCATCCATGCACTTTCGTCTTTAACTGCTTCTTCTGCTTCCTGCAGCTTTATCAACAACTTTTTCTCAGCCTTTTCGCGTTCATAGTCCTCAATATCCATAACCACAAACTTGCCTCTGCCATTTTTGGTTAAAAATACAGGTTCGCCAGTCCGGCAATTTTTTAATACTTCACTATAATTTCTTAAATCTGATACAGGTAATATATTAGGCATAAAATCAACTTCCTTTCTAGATATATTTTTACAACTTACATATATATTATACGAAAGAAAGCTGTAAAATTCAACGTAGAATTTTACAGCTAAAGCTAAGTATTTGACAAATGAGAGAATAAAAGGCACTTTTTCTAAAACTTATACACTTTCCTCATCAAGCAATATCCGATACCAAGGAGGTATCGTGTCTGTCCTTAAATCTCTTTAAATTTAGCAGTATTCCCATTTGTCTTTTGAAATATATGTATTGACTATCTGATCTCTCATGGAATGTTCCTTTCCACTCTAAACGGCGCTCTTGAATATATTTTTCCAATATTCATCATATTTTTAAACCTTTTAAAACAGTGTGTACCACCTGTATACCACGTGTATATAACGACCTCAAAACAACTTAAATTTTCATAAATTTATGAATATTCTGACAATTCTTTTTTAACAACATAACAAGAAAAGTCCCATAAACTCAATGTTTACAGGACTTAACTATATCATTTATTATCTTAGCAAGTTGTGATTACACAATCCCCTGAGCCTTCATAGCCTCAGCCACCTTTAAGAAGCCCGCGATGTTCGCACCTGCCACATAGTCGCCTTCCTTGCCGTACTTCTTGGAAGCCTCGTCCAGGCTGTGGAAGATGTTGACCATGATGCCCTGCAGCTTGGAGTCTACTTCCTCAAAGGTCCAGGAGAGTCTCTCGGAGTTCTGGCTCATCTCCAGAGCGGAAGTTGCCACACCGCCCGCATTGGAAGCCTTGCCGGGGCAGAACAGCACGCCGTTCTTCTGCAGATACTCGGTCGCCTCCATGGTGGTAGGCATATTCGCGCCTTCTGCCACTGCGAAGCAGCCGTTTGCCACAAGTGCCTTTGCGTCATCTAAATCAAGCTCGTTCTGGGTCGCGCAGGGAAGAGCGATATCGCACTTCACGCTCCACACGCCATGCTCGCCGTTTTTCTTCTCGTGATACTCTGCGTTCGGCCTCTTTGCCGCATACTCTGTCAGGCGGGCACGCTTCACTTCCTTGACCTCCTGCAGGGTCGCTACGTCGATACCGTCGGGATCGTAGATCCAGCCCGTAGAATCGGAACAGGTTACAGGTTTTGCACCGAGTTGCTGCGCTTTCTGGATCGCGTAGATTGCCACATTGCCTGCGCCGGAAACAGCAATGGTCTTACCCTTGATATCCTTGCCGTTGCACTTGAGCATCTCCTCTGTCAGGTACAGCAGACCATAGCCCGTCGCCTCGGTTCTTGCAAGGGAACCGCCATAGGTCAATCCCTTACCGGTCAGAACACCCTCATAAAGGTTGCGGATTCTCTTATACTGTCCGAACATGAAACCGATCTCGCGGCCGCCCACACCGATATCGCCGGCAGGCACGTCCGTATCAGCACCAATATGTTTGCAAAGCTCTGTCATAAAGCTCTGGCAGAAAGCCATCACCTCTCTATCGGATTTGCCCTTGGGATCGAAATCGGAACCGCCCTTACCGCCGCCGATGGGCAGTCCAGTCAGGGAATTTTTAAAGATCTGCTCAAAGCCAAGGAACTTGATGATACCCAGATTTACGGAAGGATGGAATCTTAAACCTCCCTTATAGGGGCCGATCGCGCTGTTAAACTGCACGCGGAAACCGTTGTTGACCTGAACCTGTCCCTTGTCATCCACCCAGGGAACGCGGAACTGCACGATTCTCTCAGGCACAGTCAGTCTCTCTAAGAGAGCATCCTTTCTGTAAGCCTCCTCATCTGCCTCGATCACGACGCGCAGAGACTCCAATACTTCCTTTACCGCCTGATGAAACTCGGGCTGCGCAGGATTCTTCGCTACTACTAACTCGTAAACCTCATCAACATATGACATCGCTCTATGTCCTCCTTCATGCTTGTATACATTACCATGTATCATTATAGTATGCCATATGGAAATCCACAAGGGCGATTTATCAAATTAAAGTGTAAAAATTTTTATGATTTTTTTAGAGAAATTGTACAATAATACCAAAATACTTGTATACATTACTAATAAAGAAAATGATTCATGCCATTCACTCTTCTGCACAAACAAAACCTCACAGCTATAGATACTCTTTCATACGTTCTATGCTCCTCTCCTCAAAATCCATCAACTCTTTGGCAAGCTCCACGGTATCATCTCCGGCCATCCCGTTGTGCTTTAAGCTCTTCCACATACTGGTGATGCCTCTGTTACTGCCCTGGATCATCATTTCAGCCAAATGCTCCTTACTGATATTGAAGGCAGTGTTTGCGTGGATACTGCCCTTTAATGCCATATCACTGAGCTGATTGGGGCGATATCCCTCTCCGTCCTCCCGCAGGATCATATCAAGCGCCCTGTTGTGAAGATCTGCATAGTGCAGGGATTGTCTGGATAGGGTCATGGAAAAGTCGTCATTCTCAATCTTGTCCAGGATCGTGTCGATAGCAGTCATGCCCATCTGCGTATTTTTCTGAATTTCCTTTAATATCATCTCATCATCATGCTTCATTGTCGCTCCATCCCTCCTTTTCCTGACTCTGCTTATATACGAAGAAAGCAGGTGAGCCCGTCTTGCTCACCTGCTTAGTCTTGCCTTTTTTTCGGTTTTTAATCAATGCCTACTCCACGTAATCCGACTTCACGTAGGCGGTCTTGCCATTATACTTGATTTTCGTCCAGCCGTCGGCCTGTTTCATGATGACTTCCAGCTTGTCTCCCTTATAGGCAGTGGCAATCTTCTCTGAAGTCTCGCTGGCTCCGCTCCTGATCCTGACATTTTCCTTCACCGTTACCGTGCCTGATGCAGCAGTCTCTTCGGTATCTGTCGATTCTTCCGCCGATGCCGCATCCCTGACTTCCGTCTTTGAGGGTTCCAGAAAATCGCTCTTGATAAATGCCTCTCCGCCGTTATACTCTACTTTGCTCCAGCCGTTTCCTCTCTCCTCCAGAAGCTTAAAGGTATCGCCAATTGCCGCCTTACCAAGCTTATCCGCAGTCTCACTGTCAGAAGTTCTGATATTTACCACATCGGTGGTCTTCACCTCGGTAACCACTGTCTCCAAAGTAGGATTGTCGTCAGTCGGTGTTTCCTCGCCTTCTGCTCCTTCCTCTGCGTCGCCTTCTCCGCTGTCAATCTGTTCCGTGCCCTCAGCGCGGGCCAGTGTCTCGCCCACATTCTTCTCAATTTCATCCGTGAGCTCCAGCAGAAAATCCGCCAGTGTACTGTCCTCAACCACCATATCGTTGTAGGCCGCCGTCACCTTGTTATTCAAGTCGATCACATCATCCTGGAGCTGCACTTCCCGTATATAACGCCGTTCATTATCGCTCAGCTCACCATCCTGATTGATGTAGAATGAACCGTCCTCCTTCGTGCAAACATAGAAGGTATTCAATCCCGGGAGCAGATTGTCGTAATCATAAAACTTTATTTCCGTACTGACAAAGGCAATGTACGTACCTTCGTTGGGTCCCGTTTTCGTGTAGACTTCAATCGATGCGGACTCTGTATATTTGCTGGTTTCTGCCGCACGCAGCTTCTCCGTGGCATCCATATAGTAGACCATATTACCCATGGTCTCGGTATCTCCGTCCACCACTGCCTTATAGTAGGTTTCAAAAAACTCATTGATTCCGGAAACCGTATCTTTCTCAAGGGGCACCAACGGCACTTCTTCCGGCGTTCCATCCGTCTCTGCACCATTATCCTGTGAAACAGCCGACTCCTCCTGTTCCACCTTACGTTTGTTCGCATTGATCGCGATCATGATCGTAAAACCCACACAGATTATCAAAATAACAGGCAGTACAATCTTTGAATATCTTATAAGCCATCCCTTCAACGCATCAAACTTCGCCTTCAGGAAGCCCTGTATCGTATTGTTTGATGTATTCATCTGTCACAACCTTTCTTAAAATGCACCCGACAGGACTCGAACCTGCATCAAAGGCGTCGGAGGCCTACGTTTTATCCATTAGACTACGGGTGCCCGCTTATCGGTGTATATTTATTACAAATATATTACAAATTTGTTACACCTTTAACATCATACTACAAGCGGACACACTTGTCAAGTAATGGCGTCTAAGAAATAATTTCCTCGATTTCAGCGTTAACACGGCTGTAGCGATACAGGTTGTAGGAAAGCACCTCCTCCGCCTCCACCTGTGTTCTATTGACCTCGCTCACCATCTGTCGGTAGAAGGTATATTCCTGACAGTGATCGTCGGGAAGCAGAAGCACCTCATGCACGGAGCTCGGCAGGATCAGAAGATCGCAGCCAAATCTTTCCGCAAGTTCCTCCATCCGGCTGGAATAGAGCATGGCGGAGGCTCCAAAACGCTTATCCTTATTAGTCAGGACATACAACGGCAGATCGTCCTCTCCCTGTACGGTAATCCCTGTCACATCCTCAACCAACTCCCGTATGGAGACCAGAAGCTCCGGCATATCCCGCCTCGCATTTCGCCCGGCCGTGCGGTAAAGCGACTCGGCATTTTGTTTCCACATCATCATATGCTGTCTGTTGATCGTGATCGAGGCACCCTCCATCACCTCATCCTCCAACGCATAGTAGAATACAACGGCCAGATCATGCCAGCGAATGTGCGGCGCATC
This sequence comes from Lachnospiraceae bacterium, assembly GCA_029067085.1. GTDB lineage: Bacteria > Bacillota > Clostridia > Lachnospirales > Lachnospiraceae > UBA3282. The sequence goes on from JAIEFE010000017.1 coordinate 36,041, forward strand.
TTCCAGAAACTTCTTATTTTCCGCAAAACTGACCAGCTTATAAAAGATCCTGTCCTTCACGCTGTCATAGTCGTGAAAAAAATCCATGTCCAGATTTAACGCCATAGACTGCTCCTCGTGACAATTTATGATCCTGCCCGCAAGGCTGTCAATCTCCTCACCTCTCAAATATTCCTCATAGAGGCCTTCCAGATAGATGGTCGGAAAAACACTGTCCTCCTGCCTGATGATGGCGACTCCCGTCAGCTCCACACCATTATTTTTTGTCACATGAATGACTCTGATCTCATATCTGTCCCCCATCTTCTCCTGCAAAGCTTCCACAATATTCTCTACAAATGTTTCAAAATTCATATGATCCTTTCCCATTCTCTCCATGGCAAATAGAAAAGACAATACAGACTTTCGTCCGTATTGTCTTATGGGCTTTAGGATATTGCGTTTTCTTATACTCTGGACAGATACTCGCCTGTTCTGGTATCGATCTTGATCACCTCGCCGTTGTCCACAAACAGGGGCACCATAACCTTTGCGCCGGTCTCCACGATGGCGGGCTTGGTCGCACCGGTTGCGGTATCGCCCTTGAAACCGGGCTCTGTCTCTGTGATCTGAAGTTCCACGAACAGCGGCGGCTCGATCGCGAACACATTGCCGTTGTAGGAACACATCTTAACCATCTCATTCTCTTTCACAAACTTCAAGGCATCCCCTACCGCATCCGCATTCAGCGCGATCTGGTCGTAGGTCTCCGTATCCATGAAATTGTACAGATCTCCGTCCGAATATAAGTACTGCATGTCCTTTCTGTCAATACGCGCCTGAGGGCATTTCTCGGTAGGACGGAAGGTTTTTTCAACCACGCCTCCATTGATGATATTCTTCAGCTTCGTTCTGACAAAGGCTGCGCCCTTGCCGGGTTTTACGTGCTGGAACTCGATTATCTGATAAACATTACCCTCAAACTCGATGGTAATGCCGTTTCTGAAATCACCCGCTGATACCATAATCTAATTTCCTCCTAAGTCTTCACAAATATAATTCTTTTCTAGTGTATACTAAAAAGCTTTATTTTTCAACCTCTTTCGGAAAATTTTCCAAGATGTAGTCGATCGCCTGCAGATAGCCGTCCAGCCCCTGCCCGTAAATCTGCCTGTCGCAGACCGGTGCCGTCACCGAAACTCTGCGAAATTCTTCCCGCTCCATAATGTTTGAAATGTGAATCTCCACTTTGGGCACGGTAATGCTCGCCAGAGCGTCTCTGATCGCATAGCTGTAGTGTGTGAAAGCGCCCGGATTGATCACGATGCCCTCCGTACCGTCAAAGTAGGCGTCCTGAAGCCTGTCGATGATCGCTCCCTCGTGGTTACTCTGAAACACCTCTATGGTGCAGCTCGTCTCCTCCCCTTTCTTCGCGATCATCTGCAGCAGATCGTCATAGTCCTGCGTTCCATACACACTCTTTTCCCGAATTCCCAGAAAGTTCAGATTCGGCCCGTTGATCACCAGTAATTTCATTGTTCTCTCCTTTCCGCAAGGCATTCTTTCTTCTCTACTTTACCTTCTCTTCTATCTCATTTAAAATCTCCTCAAAGCTTTTGCCGTCTACCGCGATCACCTCATCCGCCGCTGCCCGGTAACAGGGATCTCTCTCCTGTAAAAGCTTCTCTATTCTCGACAGAGGATCATCCACCTGCAAAAGCGGTCTTGTGGTATCATCCTTCACTCTCTCATAGATCGTCTCACCCTTCGCCCGTAGATAAAACACCTGCCCCAATTCATGCAGAAGCCGTCTGTTTTCCTCCCGCACAGGCAGACCGCCGCCCACCGAAATGATCTGATTATTTGTAGTTTCTATCAGCTTTCGCAGGCATTCCGTCTCCCGGTCTCTGAAATAGGGTTCACCGTCAGCGGCAAAGATTTCGGATATGGTCCTCTTTTCCTCTCTCTCGATTTCTTTATCCGTATCTATGATCGCACGGCGCAGGCGATAGGACAGTTTCAGGCCTACCGTTGTCTTTCCGCAGCCCATAAAACCGATCAGTATCACATTTCCCATAACATTCCTCATTCGTTCGCTTTTATAATACAGCGCTTTTCAAGCTCTCGTAAATAATCTGCGCCTCTTTCTCAGGCACATCCACACCGTTCCACAGCTCGTAAGCGATGATTCCCTGATATAACAGCATCTTCAGGCCGTTATACGCTCTGCCGCCATGGGCTTTCACAAGCTGCATGAATTTTGTCTCCCACGGGTTGTAGATGAGGTCAAATCCTGTGTGGACCTTCTCGTAAAATGCATCATCGGCGATCACCACATCCTCATCGTTTGGAGAAAGTCCTACGGAGGTTCCCTGTATCGCCAGATACCTGCCCTCCGGAATCGCCGTGTGATCCGCAAGCTTCATAGGACATATCGCTTCTCTGCCCACGAAGGCGTTGACTTCCTCCGCTACCGTCTCCGCCTTATCCTGTGTGCGATTTAACAGATATACCTTCTCTGCGCCTTTTGACGCACACAGCCAGGCGACCGCGCGGGCTGCACCGCCTGCACCCAGCAGGATGATCTGCTCTCCCGCAATCTTGATACTCTCCGACGCCATCGCCCGGTAGAGCCCCTCCATATCTGTATTGTAGCCCTTGTAGCTCTCTGCTGTTCTCACCAGCGTGTTGACTGCACCGATATTTCGCGCCAGCTCATCAATCTCAGAAAGGTGGGCAATGACATCGCTCTTATAGGGAACCGTCACGTTAAGCCCCAGAATATTTAAGGCATATGCACCCCTGACCGCCTCCGCCAGCTTCCCCTGCTCCACATGGAAAGGCATATACACCAGCTCCTGCCCAAGTCTTGCCGCCAGCGTGTTGTGGATCAGCGGTGACAGAGTGTGTTCCACGGGATTGCCTATCAGTCCGCAGGTTCTCGTCCTACCGTTTATGTTCATCTGTCTTTTCCTCCCATGCCTGTCCTGTCTGATTTTTCAGAGAGCGCCTGTAAAAAAACAATACGATCCATTCCAACCGCCTTTTCAGGACGATCTGAATCTCCTCCTTGGGGTGGATAGGCTTGACCAGATAAGTCAATATTCCTGTTCGTTTTGCACCCCACACGTCCGTAAAAAGCTGATCTCCCACAAAGAAAGTCGTCTCCGGCGTGGTACCCATCAGCTCCATAGCCCTGCAATATCCTTTTTTCCCCGGTTTTCCCGCCTTGTAGAGATAATGTGAATGAACCTTATCGTTAAAGCTTTTCACCCGCGGTTCCTTGTTGTTCGACAAAAGCACACTCTCAAGACCGATCCCGCGAAGTCTCTCAAACAGCGCAATGCTCCTTTCGTCCGCCGGCGCTCCATGAGGCACCAATGTGTTGTCTATGTCAAAGATCACACCACGAAAGCCTTGCCGGTACAGTCCCTCATAATCGACTTCGTAAGCGGAATCCAGATATTCATCCGGGTAAAAACGCTGCAGCATGAAAATTCTCCTTTATCTATTTACGGCTACTCCATCATAACGAATCGAGCGCCCGCGCACTCGATTCAGAGAATGCTGCGCATTCTCCTTCAATATTCTACTCTGTCGCATTTTTCGAATATTCAACAAAACACCCCGCCATAAGGCAAGGTGTTTTTATGCGGTACTATGTACCGCGGTTCCCCGCTCTGTGCCGGAGCTTACTTGTCCAACACTTTCTTAAGCTCCTCCATAAAGGTATTGATATCCTTAAACTCCCGATAGACAGATGCAAATCTGACGTAAGCCACAGCCTCTAAATCCTTGAGCTTATTCATGACCAGCTCACCGATCACCTGACTGGGGATCTCCTTCTCTTCCCTGTTGAAGATCTCTGTCTCCACCGCATCCACCAGCTGATTGATCTGATTCGCGCTGATAGGCCTCTTGTGGCAGGCTCTGAGAACACCCGCCTCAATCTTGGAACGATCGTAGGTCTCCCTGTTATTATCTTTCTTGATGACAATGAGCGGTATGGTCTCCACTTTCTCATAAGTAGTAAAGCGCTTATCACACTCGTCGCAGACACGTCTCCTGCGGATGGAGCTGTTGTCCTCCGCCGGCCTGCTGTCTATGACTCTGGTATTCTCATGGCCACAAAATGGACATTTCATCCCGGATATCCTCCTTATCCCCCTGTACTGATACAGTCCTCAATATGATTATTATAGGGGAAAAAGAGCATTATGTCAACTACTTTATGGAAACCATTCTCCAGGCTGCTAAAGGCAGAGATCCACCACGATAATATCCGGTCCGATCTTTTTGATATCTTTATAACATATCACATAGTCAGGCGAATTCCCGAACAGACTGCACCACTTGTTCTCTCCCGGAATGATCAGCTTACAGATCTGCCCCGTACACTCATCAAATTCCAGATCGCATACTCTGCCCAGACATTCACAATTCCTCAGATTGATGACTTTCTTTTTCTTTAATTCCGAAAAAAGCATGGGAACCTCCAAAGGAGGGCTTACTACATCTTATGCACTCTCCCCGAAAAAGGTGCCATCATCACTGAACCTGCACGTAGTCCGCATAAACATAACCATACTCATAGTCCGGCTCATTCGGAAGCAGGATTCGATACCACATACCGCCCTCCACAGCTTCCGTGTACTCATAAGTCTCTCCGGCCTTCGCTTTGGTAATGACGGTCGTTCCGTCCGTGCTCGGATTGTCTCTGATATTTACGGCCGCAGTCGTGACAAGGGTTCCGCCCGTCTGCACCTCTTCCGGCCCGGCATCTTCTTCCGGTCCCTCTAAAAGTTCCTGGCCGCCTCCGGGCTCTTCGTTCTGCCCGCTGTCTCCGGCATCCTCTTCCGCCGACTGCTCCTTCGCTATCTTATCATAGTCCTTGGGCATATATCGCCTGTACAAGTTGTAGCCGAGAACCGCCAGAATCACCAGCAGAATACAGCCAACCGCGACAGTCATGATGGAGAGGATATCCACGCTTTCCTCCTCATCATCCTCGTAATCATCTTCGTCTTCATCCTCCCAATCCCTGGGTTTTGGGGGCGCCTGTTTCCTTTTCGGCGGCGGTGCCGGATTTGCCTTTTTTCTCGGCACATCCTCCGAAACCGTTTTTTTCACACGACGTTCCCCGGTCACCTCTGAGCCACACCCCGGGCAGAATTTCACACCCTCTCTGAGTGTCTCTCCGCACTCGGGACAACGTCTCTTTCTTATGATCTTCGCGCCGCATCCCGGACAGAACTGATCCGTATCCGTAAGGCGCGTACCGCAATCAGGACATACCATAGCTCTCTCTCCTCATTCTTACTTTCCATCTATCTTTAGAATTGTATCAAAAAACTCGACTTTTGTAAAATCTTATCCCAAATATTTTCCTTAATATTTTTTGAATAATTTCCCGCCGGCTGCGCATCCTTGATAAAAAACCCCACACGAAAGGCTGGTAGCGTTATGATACAAGGCAAGGTAGAAATCTGCGGCGTAAACACCTCAAAACTCCCTCTTCTCAAAAATGCGGAAAAGGAGGAGCTTTTCAAACGGATCGAAGCAGGCGATCAGGAGGCCCGGATGGCCTATATCAACGGCAATCTCCGCCTTGTTTTAAGCGTCATCAAACGGTTTCATTCCAGCAGCGAAAACGTGGACGACCTCTTCCAGATCGGCTGCGTCGGGCTGATCAAAGCAATTGACAACTTTGACAGCACATTGAATGTAAAGTTTTCCACCTATGCCGTGCCGATGATCGTAGGGGAGATCCGCCGCTATCTCCGTGACGCCAACTCCATCCGCGTATCCCGCTCTCTCAAGGACACCGCCTATAAGGCCATCTACGCCAGAGAACACCTGACCCGCACCAATTCCAGAGAACCTACCGTCACGGAGATCGCCACCGAGATCGGCATTCCCAAGGAGGATATCGTCTACGCTTTAGACGCCATTCAGAGCCCTTTAAGCCTCTATGAACCCGTCTATACAGACGGTGGTGACACCCTCTATGTGATGGACCAGATCAGCGACAAGAAAAATGGAGAGGAGACCTGGGTGGAACACATTTCCCTGACGGAGGCTATGAAAAAACTCACCCAAAGAGAGTACGAGATCATTTCCCTGCGCTTCTTCGAGGGAAAAACCCAGATGGAGGTGGCGGAAAAGATCGGCATATCTCAAGCTCAGGTCTCAAGACTTGAAAAAAATGCGCTCAAGACCATGCGGCTGTATCTGACGGCATAACCAATTGTCGCTCGGCAGCGACAATTAAGAGAATGCTCCGCATTCTCCTCAAATGCTTTACACTGTCGCAACTCTTAAATGATATAAAAAACAGCGAGACAAACAAAAGTTGTCTCGCTGTCCATATCCAGACTCATTTTATGCTCAGTCGAACTTTGCAATATCATAAGTTAACGTGATATCTTTTTCTCCGTACAGTTTGAAATAATTCTGCACGATACGGTCCGTCACGATACGAACATTATCCCGTTCCGTCCCCAGAAGCACCACCAGAAACTGGGAGCTGCTGTACCTCGCACCCACATCCACGCCGCGCAGGGATTTGCAGATCGCCTGCTCCATGCACTGCATAGCCGTCTCCATGCGCTCAAGTTTGACCTCGCTGCCGTTTGCAGAAAACAGAGTAAAGAGCAGAAGCTGCGTCTCCTTCTTGTTTCTTTCTGACATATGTGTCACAAAATCATAGATATGTGTAAACTCGGTGTAATCCACCTGAAACACGCCCTGATAGGTATCATGTTTTCTGATGGCGTTCATAATCTTATCCAGATCTCCCTTGGATTGTTCGAGAGTGCGCAGCATGCCGGCTCTCTGATAGAAACCGTAGCGCATTCCGCTCCTCTGCTTAACCAGATAGAGCGCCTTGTCAGCCCTCCTGTAAAGTTCCTCAAACTCTCTGCCATCCGCGCCGGAAATGCTGATACCCATCGAGAGTTCGGACTCTTTCAGGACCTCCACCTCCTCCTGCTTCTTTTTGAAAGCAGAAAGAATTTCTTCCGCCTTTTTCGTAATCGTATCCTCATCGGTCACGCCCGGCATATAGTACAAGAATTCGTCTCCGCCGACTCTGCAGACCAGCCCGTTGCTGCAGGTCTCCCGCAGCACATCCGCCGCCATCTTCAGGGCGTAATCTCCCATCAGATGCCCGTACGCGTCATTAATCTGTCCAAAATGATCCATATCGATCAGAATCAGGCTGCCGACTTCGGTCCGCAGTTTATCGGAGATATCTTTTTCTCCCTTTCTCTTGCTCAAAAGTCCCGTCAGGTAGTCCACCGGGGACTCCAGCACATCTTCGTTGCCCATGGTGGCGCCCAGAATCTTACCGCTCCCAAAAATCGGTGCCGCCAGATCTTCCTCAGGCATCCACAGTTTTTCCAGTGCCCCCTCCTCGATCAGCTTCACAAAAATATCGACCAGATCGGGATCCCACTGGCTGCCCTTTCCTTTCTGCAGCTCCTCCAAAACCGCATCATCATGCAGCCGTCTGCGGTAAACGCGGTTGCTGGTCATGGCATCATAGGAATCCACCAGACCGATCACCCTCGCTACAAGAGGAATCGACTCCCCCTTTAAGCCTTCGGGATATCCGGTGCCGTCATAGCGCTCATGATGATACTTTGCACCCACACTGATATTGGGAAACATCTTAAAGTCATTTAAGATCTCAGCCCCCATCAGGGTGTGCCCCTTGATCAACCGAAATTCCAGATCCGTCAGCATGAAAGGCTTGTTTAACACAGCGTCGGGAACGCCGATCTTTCCTACGTCATGCAGCATTGCCACAAAATAAATATTTTGAATCTCCTCCTCGGACCAGCCCAAACGCTGCGCTAAAAGCTCAGAGTATGCCGCAACACGCATGGAGTGTCCCTTGGTATAGTCATCCTTCGCATCCACGGTGTTCGCCACCGTCATGATCGCCTGAATCGTGACACGCTCCATCTCCTTGGTCTTCTCATCCAGTCTGCGCTGTAAGTCCCTGCGGTAACCGTCCAGTTCGATCGTGCTTCTGATGCGTCCAAGTATCACATTGGGTTCAAAGGGCTTGGCTATATAGTCGTTAGCCCCCACACGAAAGCACTCCGTCTCCGTCTCCGCACTGCGGTCAGCCGTCAGAAAAATCACCGGTATCTTGCTCCAGCGCTTATCCTGTCTGAGCGTCTCCATAACCTCGAAGCCGCCGATTTCCGGCATATTGATATCGAGAAGGATCAGATCCGGTGTATGCCGCTCGAGATATTTATACGCCTGCTTTCCCGAATTCACGGCCACGACCCGGTATTTTCCCTCTAAAAGTTTCTGCGCCGTAGCAAGTGTCAGCCTATCGTCGTCCACGATCAAGATTATCTTTTTCATTTGTCCCCCAATAAACTATGTATGGTACTCTTTTCGTCTCATTATACGCCACATGAAGCCAAAAAGCAAACAGATATCCGATCAGGTATCCTTGCTCATCTCCTTTTTTAAGCGCCGCATGATCTTTTTCTCCAGTCTGGATATGTAAGACTGTGAAATTCCCAAAAGCTCCGCCACTTCCTTCTGTGTCAATTCCTTCCCCTCCGCGCTGCCGATACCGAAGCGCAGGCGGATGATCGTCTGCTCTCTCTCGGAGAGCTTGGCGATTGCCCGGATCAGAAGCTTTCTCTCCACTTCATTCTCCAGATCCTTATAGATCACATCCTCATCCGTCCCCAGAATATCAGAGAGGAGAAGCTCGTTGCCATCCCAATCCACATTCAGAGGCTCGTCAATGGAAACCTCCATCCGGTGCTTGTTATTTCTTCTCAGGTACATTAATATCTCATTCTCAATGCAGCGTGAAGCGTAAGTCGCCAGCTTGATGTTCTTCTCAGGATTGAAGGTATTGATGGATTTGATCAGCCCGATGGTTCCGATCGAAATCAGATCCTCGACTCCCACTCCCGTGTTGTCAAATTTTTTTGCGATATACACCACAAGCCTTAAGTTATGTTCTATCAAAATAGACTTGGCTTCGTCCTCATATTCCGTTCCAAGATCGCCAATGATCTCATTTTCCCTTTCACTCTCAAGGGGTGGCGGAAGCACCTCCGCGCCTCCTATGTAATGAATATCTCCCTGTCTGTTCATCAGGAGCTTAGGTTCTCTATGCACCATCTTAAACTGAATTTTACCGGGAATTGCCACTTTTAAAACCATCTTTTTTCCTCCTAGTTTTCTAATAGACCGGGGTGTAACAGCATCTGATAATCGCTCTCAGGCGATATGCCCGCATCACAAACCGCGACAATGACACCTTCTCTCCTGATCGTGCGTCCCGCCTCCTCTATCGAAATTTCCGGCAGCTCGTATGCCGGAAGGATTCCTCCCGGCTGTCCCACGCTCCGATAGGGAACTGCATGGTATTTTTCAGGTCTCAGGCAGGAAGCCATGCTTCCTGCCAGTCTCTTACTGATCACGCTCACGGGGGCGCCGCTTATGGGATCAGTCAGGTGATTGCCCGTATCCACAAGCGCACAAATTCTGATTTCCTCTCCCAGAGACGGCACATGGAAACGCACCGTCCGCAGGCAGTCCCGTTCCCTGCGCATCAGCCTTTTCAGCAAAGCCCCCAAAATCCGACAGGTAAAAGCCCCTGCCGCCAGAGTGATCCAGAAACCTCCCCTCCCCTTCAGAACGGGTCTTAAGCGATTCAGAATCCATATCATAGCACCGCCTAAAAAAAAGCCGGCCGCAGCCATCGCAAGGGATGCTTCCAAAAGCCTTCGCACACCATGGATCCGATAGGTGAGACACATCATGCACATACTGACAGGCAACGCGCCAAGGAAGAGTCTGGCTCCCACCGTATAAAAAGGCAGTGTGAGAATAAAACAGCTCATTCCGGCTCCCGTCATAGCCCCCAGCCATCGCCTTCGGTGCGTGGCAGTACACCGCAGAATCAGTCCGGCCAGGGACAGCAGATACAGGTTCATCGTCATCTGCAGGACGAAAACGCTGTCAATATATAATTTGTAATACACATTCCACCTCCGTATTTCCCTTTCATTATAGGAAAAACAGAGCGCACATTCTGTCAAAAGCAGGGAGCATTTCCCCTATTTTTGCAGACAGATAACAACAAAAAACCACAGGATATTCTCCTGTGGTCCATTGCCATTTTAACAAAGACTGAAACTCTCTATTTTCTGAGGAAGCTGGGGATGTCCAGCGACTTTTCTTCCACTGAACTCTTAATATCATTCGTTTTCTGAATACCGATAGGTTTAAGGCCTGCCTGCGTCTTAACCTGTCCGCCCTGCGCCGTGATGGGCTGTTTTAAGCCAACACCGGGTGCCGTAAACGCGCCGAGACCGGCTCCTGTTCCTACTGTGCTCTTTCCCTGCAGGGAAGTGGGGGTTATGTATCCGCTCTTAAAACCGAGACCCGCGCCCTGTCTGGCTGCCTTCTCCTCGATTCCCGTAGCGATGATCGTCACATTACAGGTATCCGTCATGCTGGAATCGTACATCGCACCGAAGATGATGTTAACCTCATCACCCGTCAAAGATCTCACATAATCGGAAGCATCGGAGGCATCAGCCAGAGAGATATCTCCGGAAACGTTGATGATCACATGGGTCGCACCCGTGATCGTGGTCTCAAGCAGCGGACTCTCCACGGCCATCTTAGCTGCTTCAGCCGCCTTGTCATCGCCCTTGCCCGTGCCGATACCGATGTGGGCAATGCCTTTATCTTTCATAACAGTCTGTACATCCGCAAAATCCAAGTTGATGATAGCAGGCATATTGATAAGATCCGTGATACCCTGCACCGCCTGCTGAAGCACCTCGTCCGCTTTTTTCAGAGCCTCCGGCATAGTGGTACGCCTGTCCACGATCTCCAAAAGCTTATCGTTTGGAATGACGATCAGCGTGTCCACATTGTCCTTGATCTTCTCGATTCCGGACAGCGCGTTCGCCATACGAGTCTTTGCCTCAAAGCGGAAGGGTTTCGTCACAACACCCACAGTCAGAATCCCCATATCCTTTGCAAGCTTGGCCACTACAGGAGCAGCGCCCGTTCCCGTACCGCCTCCCATACCGCAGGTAACGAACACCATGTCCGCTCCCTTCAGAGCCTGCGCCACTTCCTCGGAACTCTCCTCCGCCGCCTTTTCCCCAATCTCCGGCTTTGCACCTGCGCCGAGTCCCTTGGTCAGCTTCTCTCCGATCTGCAGCAGTCTGGTTGCCCTGCAAAGCTGCAGCGCCTGCTTATCGGTATTGATGCCGATGAACTCCACCCCGTCTATCTCTTCATCAATCATTCTATTCACAGCGTTATTGCCCGCACCGCCGACACCGACCACGATGATCTTTGCCGCGGACTCCGCTTCATTCGACTTAATCTCAAGCAAGGTGATTCCTCCTTCTACTCCCTCATACTACGAATAGACTCATATAGATTATCATATAATTATTTTTCGGACTTCGCAACCTATTTTTTTGTTTTTGTGACTTTTTATGATGACATTGCAGTGAATCCTGACATCAATCCTGTTCAAAACTGTAGGTTTTCGTGTCCTCACTGTACTCTCGCATATCCAAAGTGCCACTTTTTCCCAGCAAGTCGGGCAGGATATGCTGCAGCTTCATGATCTTCTCATTGATATCCTTATTCTCTCCCAGAACGATCTTCGCCTCTCCGAAGTACAAAGTCACCTGATAGCCGGCATCAAAATAGATGCGATCCGCTGAAAGATTGTATTTGGAGAGCTGCTGGGTGATATTTAATATCTCTTCAAAGAGCTCCGGCTTGTCCACAGGCAACGCATCGTGGAGGATAACATGATCAAAGGCGAGACCCGTCACCTGCGGGATTCCCGCTGTTTCTTCTTCCGATGTCTCCACCACGATACCGTCCTTGTCAAAGTACACATAGCGTCCCAGATACCGCACATAGCCCGCCAGCGCTTTTTCATAAACCGTGATGCGTATTGTATCTTTCGCTTCAATATCGACGTCCATGGTTTCCACAAAGGGAACTCCTTCGATTCCCCTGTCCCGGTATTTCAGAGAAAGAAAGAGCGAATTATCACCAAACCGGTCCCCCATGACCATCTCTGTGATCTCCTCTTTGGTATAATGGATATTACCGTCAACATGAACCGTCGTCACTTTATAATTATTGATGATATAAATATAAGCGCCAGCAAGAAGAAGAAACAGGCAGGACAGAACCGCAGTCAGGATACCGATCCGCTTGGCTTTACCAAAACGTACCTTCTCCTCTTTCTTTTCACGCCGCCCGGTCCGCCTCCGCTTCCGCTTACCCTGTGCTGTCTCTCCGTTCTTGACAAGGCGCAGATTCGGATTTCTTCTCTTCTTTCTTTTTGCTGTTTTTTCACCGCTCATCTGCAAACCTCATCCTCATCCGTATCGAATCTATGCCAGTTCGATGGCCGCACCCAGCTCTCTGAGTCTCAGCGTGATATCCTCATATCCCCGGTCAATATAATGACGGTTTTTTACAATTCCGGTCCCTTCCGCTGCGAGAGCTGCCACAACAAGAGCCGCTCCGCCCCGCAGCTCCTGCGCCTCCACAATGGTATTATGCAGCGGATAACCGCCATGAATGTAGGCCCTGGTCCCCGCCACCTGTATGCAGGCGCCCATCTTTACAAGCTCCGGCACGATCCGAAAGCGGTTCTCAAAAACGCTCTCCTCAATCCAGCCGCTCTGCCCCGAAAACGCCATCACCACCATAAACAGGGACTGTAAGTCCGTTGGAAAGCCCGGATATACCGCCGTTGTCAGACCGTCCTGCAGTCCCTTCACCGCCCGGCCTTCCACCAAAAGGCCGTCAGCTTCCCTTTTTATTCCGGCCCCGAACCTTTCCGCACAGGCGATCACACTCTCCATATGCTCGCAGGGTGCATCCTCCAAAAAAATCCTTCCGCCGGCACAAAGACAAGCGGCAAGATATGTGCCCGCCACGATCCTGTCAGGAGGCACACGAAAGCGCACCGGATGCAGCCGCTCCACACCCTCTATCACCAGACGATCCGTACCGACACCCTCGATCTTTCCGCCCGCACAGATCAAAAATTCACATAAAGCCTGTATTTCCGGCTCTCTTGCTGCCGGATGAATGACAGTCTCCCCTCTGGCTAAAACCGCCGCCAGGATCAGATTCTCCGTAACACCGACACTCACAAAGGGAAGCTCCTGCGTCGTTCCCGTAAGCCTTGCCGCCTTGGCGCAAAATCCCGACTCATCTTCCTCAATCTCCACACCCATGCGCCGCAGCGCATACAGATGCAGGTCGATAGGACGTTTCCCGATCACACAGCCTCCCGGATATTCCATCGAGACGACACCCGTCCGGGCAAGCAGCGCACCGAGAAGCATGATAGAGGAGCGCATGACACCCACGGAATCGGCAGGCATGTCACAATCTGACAAGCGTGTCGTATCCACACGGATGATATCCTCCTCTCTCTCGACCTGACAGCCAAGACTTCTTAAGAGCCGCAGCATATGATACACATCCGAAATATCCGGGCAATTCTCTATCTCACAGATTCCGTCTGTCAAAAGGGTCGCCGCCAGAATCGGCAGCGAAGCGTTCTTAGACCCCTGTATCCTTGTCTGTCCTGAAAGACTCTTTCCACCATAGATACGAACAGCGTCCATAAAATTACCTCTGTTTCTCTTTTATGACCTATTCTATCTATATGGATTTTCGACTAAAAATTATCTTGTCCTCATAAATCTTTCAGACGTATGCCCTTGGCGACACTCAAAGTCAGGCCGATCTCTATCAGGAGAAACATCACCGACGAACCTCCGTAACTGATAAACGGCAGGGAAATTCCGGTGTTTGGTATGGTGGCTGTGACCACGGCAATGTTTAGAATAACCTGCACCGCAATGTGCCCCATCACGCCGACCACCAGAAGAGCGCCGTAGAGATCAGGCGCATTGTTTGCTATAATCATCAGGCGCCAGATCAAAAGCAGGAACATGATGATGATCGCGATCCCGCCAAAAAGACCGAGCTCCTCGCAGATGATGGAAAAGATCATGTCATTCTGCGCCTCCGGCAAAAAGCCGCGCTTCTGCATACTCTGTCCAAGTCCCTTCCCCAGCACACCGCCGCTTCCGATGGCATAGAGGGCTTGAATGGTCTGAAACCCCTTATCGTTTGCATAAGCTTCGGGATCCAGCCAGGCCAGAATACGGCCGCCTCGAAAGTCCAGCTCATCCGCATGGGCTGCCGCCGTCTGTACCACATAAAATACCACTGCAGCAGCCGCTGCCAGCGAGGCAATTCCCAGAAAGAAGAACCTCTTATAATCCGGGCAGGACACAAACAGCATCAACACCGCGATTCCCATGACGATGATCGCTGAACTCAAATTGTTGGTGATCTGCCACAGCATGAGAGCAACCGGCACGGGGGATAAGAGTACCATCATAAATCCCTTATTGCTCCGCACTCCCTTCCCCAGCGCACAGATCAGGCTGGACAAAAACAATATCATACCCAGTTTCGCCACCTCCGCCACCTGCAGGGAGATAGGACCTATGTAGAGCCAGCGTGTGGCGCCGCCGGAACTGTAGCCAAAAGGAATGATCAAAAGAATCAAAACGACGGATCCCAGATAAGCAAGCACCGAAAACCGTTCCCAGAAATGATAGGGAATATTTGCCACCACCATCATGGCAACCAGCCCTAAAATGGAAGCAAAAAGCTGCTGTCTGAGATATCTGGTGGAGTCCCCCAGCTTCTGGTTCGCCTCATAAGAGCTTGAGGAAAACACCATGACAATGCCGAAGCCCACAAGAAACAGCACGATGAACAGCAGGCTGTAATCCATGAACTTCTCACCTTTATCCTGTTTTCTGCGGGAAGTGCCTCTCTGTGCCACTTAACCATTCTCCTCCATCTGCTCTACCAGTTCCTTAAACCGCGCGCCTCTGACCTCGTAATTGGGAAACATCCCCCAGCTCGCACAGGCCGGCGAGAGCAGTACCGCGTCTCCGGGCTTCGCCCTCTCCACACAGACCGCAAAAGCTTCCTCAAAGCTGTCCGCCAGCACGATATCCGACAGACCGTGACGTTTCGCGCAGTCCGCGATCTTCTCTCTGGTCTGCCCGATCAGCACCAGACATTTCACCTTATCATCAAAGGCTTCTATCCACTCGTCATACTCGCTCTGTTTGTCATAACCGCCGCCGATCAAGACCGTTGGGCGATCCATCGCCCGGATACCCTGGATCGCCGCATCCGGGTTGGTTCCCTTGGAATCGTTATAAAAGTCGATGCCCCGCTTCGTCGCTACAAACTCAATCCTGTGTTCCACGGGCGCAAATTCTCTGATCACTGCAAGAATGGTTTCCATGGGCACGCCCATCGCCCGTGTGACTGCCATAGCAGCCATCACATTTTCCACGTTGCAGATTCCTTTCAGCCTCATCTCCCGGATGTTCATAAGCCGCTCGCTCACGCCGTCCTCTGCCCGAAAGATATCCTCTCCCTCCAGATAATAGCCGTCCGTAAGGCGCCTTTCCGAAGAGAACCATACCACCGTGGCCGGACATCGGTCGCCGAAATCTCTTGTGTACGAATTTTCATAGTTTAATACACAGGTTTCCGCCTTTGTCTGATTTTTGCAGACAGCTTCTTTCGCCGCCGCATAATTTTCCATGGTATGATGGCGGTTTAAGTGGTCCGGTGTTATATTTAAGATTGCGGAAACCCTGGGTTTAAACCGTTCTATGGTCTCCAACTGAAAACTGCTGATCTCAGCCACCGTCACGGTCTCTTCCTGAGACACAGATGCCGTCAGGGTATATGGGTTCCCGATATTTCCCACCACATCCACATGCTCGCAAAAAGCCGCCATGATCGCCCCCACCAGTGTAGTGGTAGTAGTCTTTCCGTTCGTACCCGTAATAGCGATCACGGAGCCCTTTCCGATCTCGTAGGCAAGCTCGATCTCGCCCCAGATCTTTACCTCTCTGCTTCGAAATTCTTCTACAAATACTGTGTCCGTAGGGACGCCGGGACTTAACACCACGAGTTCGACAGACGCCTTCTCCTCTTCCGACAGCGCGCCGATCACAATTTTTGCGTGAATCTCCGGCTTTAACTTTGCCTGTACTTCCTCTATGGTCAGTTTTTCATTCTCATCAAACAAAAGCGGATTTGCTCCCACATACTGCAGAGCCTCCACAGCCCCGATTCCGCTGATGCCGGAACCTACCACTAAGACCGTTTTCCCTTTTAACGCCGATGTTTCCATGACTTCGTTATTTCCTCTCCTCTTAATCTCTCTTTATCAAACCGGCAGAAATATCCCCTTAGCGCCTTTTCACCAGACACCCATCAGCGCGACCAGACACAACAGAGCCGTCACAATGGAAAACACCGCTACCACTCTGGTCTCCGGCCAGCCGCAGAGCTCGAAATGGTGATGGATCGGTGCCATCTTGAAGATCCGCTTCCCGCCTGTCATCTTAAAGTAGGATACCTGCAAAATAACCGACATGACCTCCGCCAGATAAATAAATCCCACGATCGCGATAAAAACCGGCATCTGCATCATGTAGGCCGCTGCCGCCACAAAACCGCCCAACGCGAGAGATCCTGTATCTCCCATAAAGACGCTGGCAGGATGCACATTGAACAGAAGAAAGCCTAAAAGGGCACCCACCACCGCACAGGTAATCGGCTCAATGCCGCTGTCCGTTCCGATCGCCACCACGGTAAAGAAGGTTGCCACCAGCACCGTCACGGAGCTCGCCAGTCCGTCCAGACCGTCCGTAAAGTTGGTGCCGTTTACCGTACCGATCACGATAAAAAACAGGATCGGAATGTTCCACCAGCCAAAATCCAGATAGGCCCCCTCCAGAAAGGGCAACTTCATCTCCAGTGACACATTCGTGTAGTGCATCAGGTAGTAGACGAAGACCCCCGTCACCACCAGCTGCAGACCAAACTTCTGCCAGGCTCTAAGCCCCATGGAACGTTTTAATACTACCTTGATATAGTCGTCCAGAAAGCCCACCAGCCCGAAGCCCAACGTGAGGAACAGCACCGGAATGATCCCCGGATAGTCACGCACGAAGAGCAGGGAAGTAATCACCACGCTGACCAGGATCAGGATGCCGCCCATGGTGGGGGTGCCGTTTTTTTTCAGATGGCTCTCCGGTCCCTCTGTCCGCTCCGTCTGCCCTACCTTGAGGCGTCTCAAAAAAGGAATCACCACCGGTCCCAGAAGAACACTGATCGCAAAGGAAACCATCACGGATATTAAGATAACGCTGTTCATTATTCCTCCAAATATTTCCGACTTATAACTGTCTGCTTCGCAGCCGCTTATTTTTCCTATGTGGCTATTATATTACTTTTTCTCCAAATAGGGAAGGATGTTTTCAAATAGCTGTCTGACCACCGGCGCGGCGATCTGTCCTCCGTAGTAGGTACCCTTCGGATGATGAATGATCGCCAGAGCCAAAACCTGCGGATCATCCGCCGGTGAAAAGCCCAGAAAAGAGGCGATATACTTACCGCTTCCACGGGGCAGGGTCTGACTGGTAGCGGTCTTGCCGCCCACACGATATCCTTCCACAGCACCGTTTCTGCCGCTCCCGTCCGCCACCACCTGCTCTAAGATGTAGCGCATGGTCTCAGATGTTTCCGCCGACACCACTTCCTTCTTCACCGGATAAGTGAAGGACTGGCTGTCTGTCCCGTCCGCCGTGACCGCTCTCACCGCAAAATGCGGCGTAACGCGTCTGCCGCCGTTTACGATAGAAGCCGCCGTAGTTGCAAGCTGGATCGGCGTGATCTGAAAAGACTGTCCGAAAGAGATCGTCGCAAGCTCTACCGGCCCGATATTCTCCATTTTGTGCATGATCGTACCGGCTTCTCCCGGCAGATCGATCCCTGTCTTGTCGAGGAGTCCAAACTGCCTGAAGTAGGAATAAAACCGCTCCACCCCGATTCTTAACCCCACTGTGATAAAAACAGGGTTACAGGAGTTCATGGTACCCTGGACAAAATCCTCGGCACCGTGTCCGCCCACTTTGTGACAGCGTATCCTCCTGTCCTCCACCATGATAAAACCAGGACAGCTGAAGGTGTCCGTCGGCTTCACCGCCCCGGATTCCAGGCCTGCCGCCGCCGTGACGATCTTGAAAGTAGAACCCGGCTCATAGGTATCGTTGATACAGCCGTTCCGCCACATGGCATTTAAAAGCTCCTGACGCTTTTTTTCGGAAAAAGCCGAGGCGTCCATTCCATTAGGCAGGGTGTATGGGTTATTTAAGTCAAACTCCGGCACATCCACCATGGCAAGTATCTCCCCGTTCTGAGGATTCATCACCAGAATAGAGACCCGGTCTGCCTCCTTAGTCTCCATCGTCTGCAGAGCAAGCTGGGTGGCATAGCTCTGAATGTTGATATCCAGGCTGACATAGAGATCGCGGCCGTTTACGGGTTCCACCCGCTCCTCTCCCTCCTCATCCTGCTCCACGCCCTTGGCATCCGTCACCGTTAAGATAGTTCCCGATTCTCCGCTGAGATATTCCTCATAAACCACCTCAAGTCCGATGATGCCCTGATTATCTCCGCCGGTGAAACCAAGCGCTTTGGAGGCAAGCGTACCATAGGGATAAAAACGTTTATAATCTTCATCCACCTTGACGCCGTCAAGCGCTCTGGCTCTGATGGCGTCTCCCGTGGCTTTGTCTACGTTGCTCTTGATCTTTTCGATGGAAGAATATTTCTCCACCCGCTTCCTGACATACTCCTCCGAAAGCCCCAGCTCTTTGGATAGAACCTCCACCACCTCGTCTGCATCCTTGATCTGACTGTGGATCACAGACACAGTGCACACTGTCTTATTATCCGCAAGGATCTTTCCGTTTGTATCTATAATGCGCCCTCTGGCCGCCTTGATGCTCCGCTCCCTCTCATGAAGCTCTCTGGCCTTCATGCTGTAGTATTCGGATTGAAAGACCATCAGGTAAAAAAGCCTTCCTGCCAACCCCAGAAAAACCAAAGCGCACAGAAAGAATACTGTCACCGTCTTGTTTCTGTGGTAAGTCTTATGGCTCATCCTGTTTTCCATAAAATAGAGAAACCTCACAAAAGGCTTTATTACAATTTATTATCCTTTTGATGAGGTTATTCTCACTTCACGTTATTCTGTTACTATCTAATCTCCTTCTGCGGGTGATTCTCCCGGTATTCCCGGTTCACTCGTCTCTCCCAAAAGGCTGCCGCCCATCACGGTACCAAGCTCCGGATCGATGTATGCGCCCGTTGCAGGATCTACCAGATATCCCGTCTCGGGATCTACCGGGAAGTTCCTCCACGACTCATCCGGCTGAGGCTGCTCTTCCGTCTTCTCTCCTTCTTCTCCCTCGCCCTCTTTCGGCGTTTCTGTGCTCTCACCACCCTCCGGATCAATGAGATTGCCTTCCTCGTCAAGCTGAGGCTCCTCCTCCGTCCCCTGAGGGGTCCTGATCTGAATCTGCAGCTGCTCCAGCTCCTCCCTCTCCTTATCGGAAAGCTCTTCCGTCATAAAGATATTCAGGTAAGGAAGCACCTCCGTCAGGATCTTTCGGACGATCCCGGTCGCAAACTTTGCATCAGCCTGAAGTGCAGATATCACGTTGGGCCTGTCCACCACCACATAAATGGCGATCTGGGGATCATTCGCCGGCGCATAGCCCATGAAAGAGACCACATACTCGCCATTACCGCGGGGGAGGGTTTCCGCCGTCCCCGTCTTTCCGCCGATCATATACCCTGCGGGCCTCGCCGTCTTTCCCGTTCCGAACTCTCCTGTCACCACCGTATTACAGTATTCCAGTATCGTGTCGCTTGTAGAGCGCGATATGGTCTGCTTTAAGAGCCTCGGCTCAACATTCTCAATGGTGGCTCCGTCCGCCGTGGTGATCCTGGACGCCATATGGGGCGCATAGTAGTTGCCGCCGTTGATCAAAGAGCAGAAGCCCGTGATCATCTGGATCATGGTTGCGTTAAAAGTCTGACCAAAGGAATTGGTGGCAAGGTCGGTCATGCCGATATTGCTTTTGTTGTAGACCATACTGGCCGTTCGCGCCTCGCCCGCAAGGTCAATGTTTGTCTTTAAGCCAAAGCCGAAAGTATGCTGATAATCTACAAACTGATTCTTTCCCAAAGCGAAGGCCACATTCATCAAAACCACGTTACAGGAGCGCTCAATCCCCTGCTGTACCGTGAGCGGACCGTCTCCGAAAGTCTGATGGCATTTGATATCGTGTTCGCCCACGTGGAGCATGCCTTCGCAGTTATAGGTCTCGTTTCCCGTGATGGATCCGCTCTCTATGGCCGCTGCCACCGTAAAAGGCTTTGCCACCGACCCCGGCTCATAGGAATCCACGATACAGAAATTCTTCCACAGGGCATTCAGATGCTGATACATAACCTCATCGTTCATCTCCTCTATGGCTTCCTGCGTCACGATCTCGCCGCTCACCTTCTTGCCGTCCTTGTCAAGAAGCGGCATTCCCAGAAGATTCTCCGTATTTCTGGTATCATTCAGATCAAAATCGGGATAACTCGCCATCGCAAGAATTCCCCCCGTGTTCACATCCATAATGATACAGCCGATATTCTGCGCGCCGTTTCCGGGCCTTGCGTTATCTTTGTAATCCTCGTTAAACTCCCGCAGATATTTCTCCACAATGGTCTGAATATTCGCATCCACAGTGAGCTGGATGTTATTGCCGTCCCTTGCGGCAATGGTGGTGCGCTCCAGTGTCGAATCATCGTTTAAATAGCCGTACTCTCTCCCGTTTGTACCGCTCAAAAGCTCATTGTAATACTCCTCCAAACCATAGGTGCCCACATTGTCTCCCGTGGTAAACCCGATCATATCACAGGCGAGGCGTCCGTTCGGATATTCTCTCTTGTATTCATTCTCAAACCAGACTCCCTTGATGTTTGCACCCTGCTCCTTATCGGCGCAGAATTCCTCAAATGCCGTCTTCTTCTCATACTCCACCCGCTTTGCCATCACATAGTAGGAGGAATCCGGGTGTGCGGCAATGTAGCTTCTTACTGCGGCGGTATCAATATCAAAAAAACGGTTCAGTGCACTCAAAGTAGGCTCCAGATAATCCTCCTTGCGAAGCAGAAGCTTCGTGTCCAGGATTACATTGTAGACCTTATTGCTGACCGCCAAAACCGTACCGTTTGCATCCACGATCTCGCCGCGTTTAAACGGTATGATCGTAGAGTCATACTCCTGATGCGATAATACCTGTTTCTTATACTCCTCGCCATTGTCTCTGTTGATCAGGAACAGTCTGGCGCTGAGCCCTACAAAAGCCGCCAGTACAAAAAGGAACAGCACCAGCAGCTTTTTTTGCATTTTAATCGTAAATTTTAATACTTCGTTTCGTTTTACTCTCTGTCCGCTCAAAAAATCACCTGTCAGTCTTTCTTCGGGATCTCCGCCAACTGCTTCACATAGTCGTTGTTCTCGCTGGTGAAAGAAATGATCTGTCCCTCTTCCGCATACTGCATACCAAGTTCCTGAATCGCAATCCTTCTGATCTCCTCCAGATCCACATTACTGCTGATCCTGCTGTAATTCTCCTCATTCGCCACTTTAAGACTGTTAAGCTGCCGCTCCAGTGTTGCGATATGCTTCACGCTGTTCGTAATATCAGACTGCAGGCCGATATAGTACACCAGAATGACGCATGCGGCCGCTAAAGCCGCGCTTAAAAACAGAACATAACCGGCGCTCATATGTTTCGCACGCTCCCTGTTCTTTCTCACACTGTTACTGACTCGTTTTCTCGGTCTCTCCGGCATCTCTCTGACGGGCTGTGCCTTCCTGACCGTATTCCCCTGTACATAATATCTATCTCGCTGTGTTGACGCCATCTTTCTCACTTCCCCTCACGCCTCTTTTTCAGGCTGCCTTTTCATAAACACGCGCAGTTTTGCGCTCTTTGCTCTCGTATTCTCCGCAATTTCCTCCTCCGACGGAAGAATGGGCTTTCTTGTCACCACGTTTCCTTGAGATACCCTGCCACAGACACACATCGGAAAATCCGGCGGGCAGGTGCACGGGTTTTCGTTTTTCCGAAAAGCGGACTTCACAATCCGGTCCTCCAGTGAATGAAAGGTGATCACGCAGAGTCTTCCGCCCGGTGAAAGCAGCCCGATCAGTTCGTCCAATGCACTCTTCAGTACTTCGAGCTCTCTGTTGCACTCAATCCGTATTGCCTGAAAGGTTCGTTTGGAGGGATGTCCCCCCACAGCTCTCATCTTTGCCGGAATCGCCGCCCTTATGATCTCATTGAACTCTCCCGTTGTCTCTATGGGCTTGTCCTTTCTGGCTGCCGCGATATGTTTTGCAATATTCTTTGCAAACTGTTCTTCCCCGTAATCTCTGATGACCCGATACAGCTCTGTCTCGGAATAACCGTTTATGATTTCCCTTGCACTCAGAACCTGCCTTCTGTCCATCCGCATATCCAGCGCTGCATCGTATCTATAGGAAAAGCCCCTCTCTTCATTGTCAAGCTGATAGGAGGAAACCCCCAGATCAAGCAGAATACCGTCTACCTGAAAAATCCCCATTTCGTTCAGGAGACGCGGTGCATTCACATAGTTATCGCGAATCAGCGTAACTCTCTCCCGATAAGCTGCAAGCCTCTCTCCCGCCGCCGCGATCGCATCCTCATCCTGATCGATCCCGATCAGCCGTCCGCCATCTGTAAGCTGTTTTGCCACCTCACAGGCGTGTCCGCCGCCGCCCAGCGTTCCGTCCAGATAGATACCGGCAGGACGGATATTCAGATTCTCTATCGTCTCTTCAAGGAGCACCGAGGTGTGCTTAAATTCCATCTCATTCTCCATCTATCTCTAGATCCCAAGTCCAAGCTCCGCCATGTGCTCCGCGATCTCATCCATATCATCGAAGGCCGCTGTATCCTCAAATCGTTCTCTACCCCAAATTTCAATCCTGCTGCCCACACCCACAAGCACCACATCTTTCTGCAGCGCCGCGAATTCCCGCAGCACATTGGGGATCAGAATACGTCCCTGCTTGTCCACTTCCGCTTCCGTCGCTCCTGCCAGAAAGAAACGTACAAACTGTCTGGCTTCTTTATTGGTGATGGGCAGGGTTCTCAATTTCTCTTCGAAGAGCTTCCACTCCTCGTTATCATACACAAAGAGGCATCCGTCCAGACCCTTGGTCACCACAAAGAAATCTCCCAAAAGCTCCCGAAACTTGGATGGAACGATCAACCTTCCCTTTGCGTCGATTGTGTGATTGTATTCTCCCATGAACATCCGCAATCACCCTGCCCGAAGGTACCTTGTACACTACGCTTTCTCCAGTCAAAAGTGGTCTGCCACGAAAAGAGGATTTTCTGCCACTTTAAACCACTTCGCTCCACTTTTCACCACTTTTAATACAATTCTATACCATTTAGGGGGATAATGCAAGGGAAATTATAGAAAAAAACGTTAAAAAAAAAGACGGGCACAGGCTTTTACTCTGTGTCCGTCTTTTTTTCTTTATCCGCATGAGTGCTGTTTTTTCTGAGTTTTCGTCTGATCAGGATATCTGCTGTGGCAGATAGGATCACCAGCGCTACTGCCAGCATCTGCGACACTGCTATCGTGGTGTGCGGAATAAAAAGGGTGTCGGTGCGAATGCCCTCGATCCAGGCCCGCCCCAGACCGTAGCCTCCCAGATATAGAAGCCACTGCTCACCTTCGAATTTCTTGTGTTTTCGATACAGGAGCAAAATTATAAGAAGTGCCAGATTCCACAGGCCTTCGTAGAGAAAAGTGGGGTGCACCTGAATGTAATTCGTTCCCTGCTGCATATGGGCTGCTATCTTCTCGGAGATATCGCTCGCCCTGACCATCTCCGTAGGAAGACGCATCGCAAGGAGACTGTCCGTATATTCCCCAAATACTTCTCTGTTCGTAAAATTTCCCCATCTGCCGATCACCTGTCCGAGCACCAGCCCCGGCACGCAGATATCCGCCATCTGCAAAAAGCTCTGCTTTTTTTTGCAGCAGTAAATCCACAGCGTAAGAAAGGCCGCTATCACCGCACCGTAAATCGCCATACCGCCCTTCCTCGTATTGAACACGTCGAGCAGATGGTCCTTGTATCTGTCCCAGGAAAAGATTACATAATAAATTCTTCCTCCTATGATCGAAAAGATGATCGCATAGATCGCAAAGTCCCAGATCACATCAGGATCCAGCTTTTCCAGTTTCGCCACGCGAGCCGCCAAGAGTACCCCCGCAAGGACGCCGACGGCGATGATCACGCCGTAGAGCGCTATCGAAAATCCGAAAACAGAAAAGCTTTTCGGCACATTCCGCAGATAGATTCCCAGATGCGGAAAGGCAATATCCATACTTTCCATGATATCCTGCATACCAGATCCACCTTATACATTAAATCTAAACAGGATCACATCGCCGTCCTGCACCACATAGTCTTTTCCCTCCATACCGACAAGGCCCTTCTCTCTGGCCGCCGCAAGGGACCCCTGTTCCAACAGATCCTTGTAGTTGACGACCTCCGCCTTGATGAATCCTCTCTCAAAGTCGGTATGTATCTTGCCGGCAGCCTGGGGCGCCTTGGTTCCCACCTTAATGGTCCAGGCTCTGGTTTCGTCCTCTCCCGCCGTCAAAAAGCTCATAAGCCCAAGCAGACGATAGCTCGCCCGGATGAGCTTCTGCAGACCGGACTCCGACAATCCCAGATCTTCCAGAAACATGGCGGTCTCCTCCTCGTCAAGCTCCGCAATCTCCTGCTCTATCTGCGCACAGATCACGAACACTTCACTGTCGTTAGTCGCCGCAAACTCCTTGACCTTGGCAACACCAGCATTGCCCGCGCCATCGTCCGCAAGATCATCCTCCGCCACATTGGCTGCAAAGATCACCGGCTTGTACGTCAACAGGTTGTAGGACGCAAGCCACGCCAGCTCGTCCTCATCCTCCGGCTCAAACACCTTGGCAAGCTTTCCTTCTTCCAGGTGCGCCTTGATCCGCTCCAAAAGAGCATACTCTTTCGCCGCCGTCTTATCCATCTTGGCAATCTTCGCCGTCTTGGCGATCCTGCGTTCCAGAATCTCGATATCGGAAAAGATCAGTTCCAGATTGATCGTCTCAATATCCCGCAGGGGATCTATGGAACCGTCCACATGAACAATATTGGAGTCCTCAAAGCACCGCACCACATGGACAACAGCGTCCACCTCGCGGATATTGCTCAAAAACTGATTACCGAGACCCTCACCCTTGGAGGCACCCTTCACCAGTCCTGCAATGTCCACAAACTCGATGGTAGCGGGCGTCACCTTCTTAGAATGATACATATCCCCCAGCAGCTTAAGCCGCTCGTCAGGCACCGTCACGATACCGATATTCGGGTCAATTGTACAGAAGGGATAGTTCGCGGACTCCGCTCCCGCCTTTGTCAGTGAATTAAAAAGGGTGCTCTTTCCCACGTTGGGAAGACCCACGATTCCGAGTTTCATATCTATATCCTCCATATTTACTCAAGTAAGTTTTTTCTATAAAATAACAGTTCCTATTTCAAAATCAGTTCGAAAAAGACCACAACAGCTATGCTAGTATAGCATATCAAGACTCAAAAGTAAATCAAGGGATTTTGATATATCCAATAAAAAATATATCTATATCCATATTTACCCACAGGCTCCATCCTGACGCATTTATCGCAACTTTGCTATTTGCTCTGTTTTTATATAATATCCCAATAATGGGGCTGATTCAAAAGATCCTGAATACCTATAATTCCTATAATCGGCATTTAACGATTCTCCCTTTGACCTAATTTTTTCTACGAAATCATCAACATTATCATAACCAAAAAGGTAAATTATTTCCTGCAAAAATTCTCTTGATATCATTTTTTTTGCAATTCTCTCAATAGAATTATTATATCGATTCTCGTAAATATATGTTACAGGAAACCATTCGTGACCATCAATATAATCTTTCCCATAAACTGAATAATTAAAGCAGATTAAGTCGGCCAATACAAATTGTTCCTTTGAACAAAAATCTGTATTAATATTTGATGTCCAATACTGTGCAGTACCCGAAAGATATTTTTTACCATCGCGAGCACATACCGCATTATCAAGATTTGTTTGCTCCGAACCACTATAAAACATATGAAATGCATCTGCATTAGAATCATAACCATACTGTCTCTGGTTAAAGTATGTCTTGCCAAGAATATAATCTACTGAAAAATAATCCTTGATCTTTAAATAATGTGCAATGATATATAAAAACAGTTCATGGATAAAGACTCTGATTATTTCGTCTCCCACACTATAATTGCTAGGAATAGCATTGTATGTATCTTCAAGGAAACTCGCCACCGCCTTATGACTATCATCTACATAAGACGTGTACTCAAGCAACAAAAGAAAGTCTGTCTTTATAGATTCAGTAGAAGCATACAATTCAAGATATTCCAAATTATCCAGATTCGAATGTTGCTTCACAAAATCAAGAATTCTATCAGAAATGCTATTTAAATATTTTATAAATGAGTCCTTTTTCACTCTTGCAGTTTGTGAACTTTTCAAAGAATCATATACTACTATACTTTTGGGTGAAAAAACAATCGGCTTATCAACCCATATTGGCTTTTGACCTAATTCCGGCTTGGCATATACTTCTACACCATACAATTTTTTTACTAGTCGTTGATATTCT
Source organism: Lachnospiraceae bacterium (assembly GCA_029067085.1). Classification (GTDB taxonomy): domain Bacteria; phylum Bacillota; class Clostridia; order Lachnospirales; family Lachnospiraceae; genus UBA3282. Next base: position 62,813 of record JAIEFE010000017.1, read on the forward strand.
TTGTCGTAATTATCTGCTACCGATAAATCAAAATGAAGCCTTCCTTGAAGATATGTTGGCTTACATACATTTCCATCTTCATCCCGTTCCATGACAACCGGAATAAACTTATCTTGCGTTACCTCTTGATATACTTTTGCAGAAATTATCTGCGTCTCTGTACCTACTCCACCTGAATGATCATCGGCTTTTTTAGCATATATTGGGTCTAAAAGCATTAAAACATTCGTTACGCATGGATCATTAACACACTGTTCCATAAAAGCATATGTATCATTGCCTTCAGTTAAATCCCATTTATCAAAAACAGTATCTATCCCATCACTACGCAACTGACTCACAAAAGATAATACTTTACTTTGGTACTCATCACTTCCCCAAGCATATGAAATAAATACTTTAGGATTTTCAATATTTTACTTCATGTCCTATTATTCTCCATCTTTGGAATTAAGCATCGCAAGTTCTGCAACAGTTAATGGTTTTCAAAAAAATCAATCCATTTCCTACAGCACATCATTCATCAAGCATTATCGTCCCTTTCTTCGCCTTCGCCTTCAATCTTGCCATCTGCTCTCTCTCAATCTCTTGAATACTTTTCTCTGGTCTTGGTAAATCCTCTGGCATCTGACGATTTGCCTGACCTCAGGAAAATCGTCAGATACATTATGTCCGCTGTTCCACAGGCAAATTTCCCATGGAATATAAAGAATTTACTACTGTGAACTCCTGCATACCACACTCAATCAGGAGATTATAAAACTGTTTCGCTTAACTGTCTGCATACATCTCTGCCGCCGTACATAATTCGGACAATATTTACTGTATTCTGAGGTTCTTCCGGCAGATAGAATATCAGATAATTATCTACAGGCAAAAATCGGACTCCCCGACTATGCCACGGTTCCTCTCCATAAAGTTGATGACGCATAGGCATTTCTTCAAGGGAACGAATCGTTTTCATAATCCGCTGAGTCAGCCCTGCCGCATTTTCTGGCGCAAGTAGTTCTAATGCTATATATTCATAAATATCACGCAAGTCTTGTCTTGCCTGCGCTGTATATACAATATCCCAACTCATATGTCAAAGTCTCTCTTCATTTCCGCTTCAATGGTATCTGCCGAATAAACTCTGCCTGCTTTTACATCAGCCATGCCTTTTTCCATTTCCGCATCAAACTGTTCTCTGGTAAGAGAGCCGTAATTCAGCGGTGCCGTCTGCGGCAGCTTCATTTCAAACGGAATACCTCTTTGCAAAACCACCTGTCTCAAAAACATGCCCACAGCATTAGACATAGGGATTCCCAAACGTTCAAGCACCTGCTCCGCCTGCTCTTTGATTTCAGGTTCCACTCGTGCAAATACATTTGATGTTCGTGCCATAACAATCGCCTCCTTTATCATTAGTATATCCATTTTGCTTGCGAAATGCAAGCGCTTTGCAAAAAGCTATTCCACAATTATTTTAGCAACTCTTCCAACATCTACGATTATGCTGACCTCAGCAAAATCGTCAGATACGCAGAAAGGACAAGACATTCTCACATGACTTGTCCTTTTTTATTCGGTATTAAGGCTCAACATATAGTTTCTAACTTCCACGTACCAATTACGTACCAATTTCGCATAAACCATATGAAGATATAAAAAATTATATAGAAATCAAATTGTCCTCAACCCTTGTAATTAAAAGCCTCTAAACAATTTTATAGAGATACATAGATTTACATGAAACAGTCTCGTAAATAACGATTCCGAGTTTCATTTTATCTTGATCTCCTTTGAATTTTCACTCTCGAATTCTCCAGAATTCAGAATGTTTATTAGCTTTTGTCCTTCAAAACAGAGCCACAATATCTATGGTAGTATATCATATCAAATCTCAAAAGTAAATTTTAGAATTTTAAGACTCACCTATAAATTTCCAACCACGCAGCACTTTCCGGATTGACAGTTCCCTCTACAGATTCATCCAGCGAAATCAGCAACTGTCTGTCGTATTCTCCATTTCTATCACTGTCAAATTGAATTTGCACATACTTATTTCCTATATAGTAGGCAGTACCAGCACCCTCCAGCAATTCATAAGCTGCTTCCGTAGCGCCATTCACAGACAGTGCAGCGGACAACTCTATAATAGACATTTCTTCTTTGATTCCGTCCATCAAAGTACCAAGAGAGCCTTGAATACGAGTCGGCATATCATCATCCGATAATACTGTCCCTGCTACATCTTCATCATATTCTCCTATGTATATTACGCAAAGCAAAGAATCAGGAATCTCTGCGATAAACCGATCCCCATGATAAAACTCGGCTTCATTTCCTGTTTGAGCCATAAACTCTCCATAAGGCATCTCTCCATATTCTTTTGCTGCTTTTGCTATGCTAATTTCAGTTTTTCCACTTTTATTCTCATTTTGCCCACAAGCAGATAACAGGATACATCCTAACAACAACGCGGATATTCCTCTTTTGCGCATTTCATTTTCTCCTCGGTTGTCCTTTTATAAATCACGAATATTGTATCATATATGCTTTTTGATGTCATCTTTAACACGTCTATGCTCATAACCCCTTTCATTGACTTTCTCCTCATAGTATTGTGCCTGCGCATTCCAGAGATTGTAATACATTCCGGATCTGTCGTTCACCAATACATCATGGCTGCCCCGCTGAACCAGCCTGCCATCGTGGAATACCACAATATCATGGCTGAAACGGCAGGAAGATAATCGATGCGAAATGAATACAACCGCCTTCTCCCCAATCATTCGATTCATTCTGTTATATACCTCAAACTCCGCTACCGGATCAAGCGCTGCCGTAGGCTCGTCAAGTATAATAAACGGCGCATCTTTATATAAGGCTCTTGCCATGGCAATCTTCTGCGCCTCTCCCCCGGAAATGTTAACCCCTTCCTCATCAAAATCCCTATAAACGGCCGTCGAAAGACCATGCGGCAGTTTATCAAGACGTATACCGAAACCTGCATCACGAAGACACCGCTCCACTTTATCCAAGTCTGCGTTCATGCTGCCGGCAACATTTTGCCCCAGTCCAAAAGAGAGCAGCTTAAAATCCTGGAACACAACAGAAAACAGCTGCATATACTCGTGATAATCGTATTCTTGTATGTCGATTCCATTCAACAGTATTTTACCTTCGCTGGGATCATACAGGCGGCACAACAGCTTGATAAAAGTAGTCTTCCCGCTTCCGTTCGTACCCACTACAGCCAGTCTCTCCCCTGCATGGAACGTCATAGATACATTACGCAGCGCATAATCCTTCTGTCCGGGATATTTAAAAGATACATTACGGAATTCAATCTCATATCCTTTGTCGCTGTTTTGCTTGACAACCTTATCCCCCTGATCCATTTTGTTTGGTATATCTAAGAATTCAAATACCGTACGCAAAAAAGAAGTGTTATTCCTTAGATCACCTAACGTTTCAATCAACATGGACAGCCCGCCGGATAATGCGATAATGGCACTCACATATTGCACAATCGCCCCCACACCAAAGGCGCCTCCCAATGCTTTCAGGCATACAAAGATATATGCGGTTCCTACAAATATCTGTGACACAGCTCCGGATAGAGCTTGGTATCCTCCCATAGCCCCTCTTGATGCTTTTGCCAGCTTTGAAGTGGAAATAAACGGATTATATTTTTTCAAATTTGCTCTGCTAAGAATATCCTGCCGATATATGCGCACATCCATTGCCTTCGACCTGTCATTTCCGAGCTCTCCAAGCCAAAACCCAAAAAGCCGATTCCCCAATTGGTTTTCATCCGCATACTTTACCCAGTATGAACCCGCCTTAACAGATAACAGCGGTGCAGAAAACGTAACGCATAACATAATCGCAATAATAAGCAAAATAAAAATAGGATGATTAAGCATTGTTAACCTTCCACTGCCCGCTGTGACCGGCAATAGGAACAGTGACGCAGTTAACAGGACCGCACCGATCATAGACATAACGGAACTGATAATTGCTTCAAAACTATAGATAAGCTTATATAGTCCCCATCCTCCTGAGTCTGTATTTTGCCAGATTCGGGAACGAAGTTCCTGTACATGGCCGTCATCCATATCCGCAAAATCCATCGACAGCAGCTTTTCCATGAATATTTTATTCTGCGTATGCCAAAGACAGGCTAACTGAACATTCTTCCACCTTGTCAATCCTGCGCAGAGCAGCGAAAATATCGCAGATGTCCCCATCAATGCCATTACATATACTGTGAGCGTCTGTGGATTACGTCCTCCGGCAATCTCATCAATAAGACGTGCCAATAACCAAATGTCTACATATGGCGTCAGGGCAGAGACAACTCCGCATACCATGACAGACAGCAGAATCCCGGGATTTTCTTTCCACCAGACTCTAAATCCGCGCAGGGAAAACTGCACTGCTTCCCTGAAAGAAACAGAGGATTTCCTTGGATTATTCTTCTTCCGTTTTCTCATTTTCCGCTCCTCCTTCCCGATAATATCTGCTCTGAATCTCAAAGAGATCCGCATAATGCCCATTCCGGGCAATTAATTCATCATGTGTCCCTTCTTCATCAATACGCCCTTCTGCAATCAAGATAATACGGTCACAAAATCTGGTGGATGCAAGGCGATGAGAAATATAAACAGCCATCCGGCCATCCGTAAGTTCATTATACTTGTTATATATTTCACTCTCAGCAATTGGATCGAGTGCAGAAGTCGGTTCATCTAAAACGATAATCGGAGCATTCTTATATAGAGCCCGAGCCAGCATCAAGCGCTGCAATTCTCCTCCTGACAGATTAATACCATCTTCAAACACCTTACCTATATGCGTTTCTGTACCGTTAGGCAGTCGTCTGATTTTCTCTGTGAGTCCTGCCTGATTGATGCATCGCTCCATCAACGGCCTGTTTATATTTTCATCAGTTTGTGCAATGTTTTCAGCAATCGTCACATCAAGAACCGAAAAGTCCTGAAATACAGCAGAAAAAAGCTGATAATAATCCCGACGGTTATACATTCTGATATCTGTATTATTTAACAGCACTTTCCCTTCCGTGGGATCCAGGAAGCCGCATATAAGCTTAATGAGAGTTGTTTTTCCGGCACCGTTCAGACCAACAATCGCTAACTTCTCTCCATGTCTGATCGTCAGGTTGATATGGGAGAGCGTGTCCTTTTCAGTCCCCGGATATCGGAAAGAGACATCCTGCAACTCAATCTGATAAGGAATATTCAGATCCGGAGTTATGGAAATACCTTGCGCCATCTTAAACGTTTCCGGATAATCAAGAAATTCCCGAACTGCGCAGATGTCAAGGCTTTGTTTTCGAAGGGTTGCAAGGTCAGTCATAATCTTGCCTATACCACCGGTAAATACATTCACTGTATTAAAATACAACACAAACTGTGCGACGGGCATCTCACCCTTAAGCACAGCCCCGATCAAGAAATAATAGACAATACCGTTTCTCATAAATGTAAGCACTATGTCTATCATATTGCCCCAAATATACACACGTTCTCCGTGTGCAGCAAAACTCCGATACAGCCGCAGTGTGCTGTTATATACATCTTCTAACCAGCCTCGCATTTCAAAAATACGAACATCCTTTGCCAATGTATAATCTCTGGATCTTTCGCTGAGATAATTCATACGACGGGAATATTCCGATTCTTCATCTCTGTGGCGATATCCCCAGCCGCCTAAATAATTGCTTACCGAAAAGCTGACAACGGTAGTGACCAAAACAGCAACGATCATCAGCGGACTAAGAGCAGTAAGCAAAGAGAAATAAACAATAAATTCAACTACGTTTTGTAACAGATTCATCATTGTTGTCCAGATAGCCTCAGTAGCTGCCGTATTACTGGTAACAAGCATGGAAGCCTTATCCATTTTCTTCCGGACATTCTGATCCTCTATATCGGGATATGACATGGTCAAGGCCTTATTCTGGATCATAGAACCGATGATAAGCCGAATTTCTATACGTCCAAACTGTGAGCATGATGAAAGGTACGACCTGGCTGCGTTGAGTAATATTAATGCCCCTGTAAACAAGAGTATCATTGTAGCAAGCTCTGCAACCGAAGCGTTGGTTTCAACTCTTCCGAGTATAGTCGGTACCATAAAAAGCTGTGTAAAACTAAGCAAAATTGCAACAGTAATCATTATCAGAGCATACAAAATCACACTACAGCGCTGTCTCCATGCAAGTGATATCATATATGCAATGTTCTGTTTCAAACTGTAAGCAGGCTTTTGTCTTATATGCTTAAAAACACCCAATGTCCTTGATGAAGTAAACATTATGATTTCCTCTTTTCATTTTTATGTTTCATGGCAGTCATAGTTAATTATTATATCTCCATATTCATTTCTAAACTATATTTCCTCGATACTATCAATCTTGACACTATCATCTGGTATACTCAATACACTAAACACTTCTGCAAAATTCTGTATAAATAATCGAGCGCCCGCGCGCTCGATTCAGAGAATGCTTCGCATTCTCCCTAAATGTTTTTCACTGTCGCAATTTCTTATATAATAACAAGAGACTGCATTTCTGCAGTCTCTCATTATCAATTCTGATAAAGGATTTTTCGAATAGCATGAATAGAAAGATAATATCTGTCAGCAAGTTCCTCTATGGAAATGCCATTTTTATATCCCTCAACGATTATGCTATTTCTCTGATTCAGTTCTTTTCGATAACCAGATAACTCTCCCCAACATTTTCGCCGTTCATGAATTGCAGGAACATATATATAACCACCTTGTATGTATCCTTGCAATTCTTTAACCAATTCATCGGGAAGAAGTATCGTCGCATTGATATATTTCATTTAAGCTTCCTCCTTGATTATAATGATCAAGTCGCAAAGCCAATGAAATGATTAAGGTGACTATTATTACTCCATGCAAACGTCACCTATCACCGGCTTTGCATGGAGCCAAGCTTGACTTCCCATTTCTGCGCAAATGAACATAGAACCCCTCCAATCCGTTAATTCCTCTATGATTTGATGAGATTATAACATACTTACCGTCATTTTACAAATCGGGTAAATCTGGGGTTAAAAGTAAATTGTGGGATTTTATTCTTCCTGATTTCACTGCATATCTATCCTGCAACTCTCAAATATCCCTCTGACCGCCGAAAGATATTCTTCCGACCGGTCCGCTTTCCGTATCTTTTTTAAATATCTGTCCGCATCCGAAAATCCATTTCCTAGATAAGACCAGACCTCTTTCATTTTATAAAGCGCATCCTTGTCACTGCCAAGAGCCTCCCGGTAAGCTGCATACAACATATCGTGATATTGCCTTAGTTCTTCTCCGGAAATCTTCTCTTCGATCCTGATCTCCCGAACCAGTCCCGGATTCATCACAATGCCGCGTCCCAGCATTATTCTTTCCACCGTCGGAAATCTTTTTACAAAATCTTCATACTGTTTCTTTGTAAAAATATCTCCATTATAGCAGACCGGATGAACGCATCTGTCAAGCGCGTCCGAAAATGTGTCAAGATCCGGCGTATGATGATAGAAATCCTTCTGTAGTCTTGGATGTATGATGACCTCGCAAAACGGATACCGGTTATATATTTTCAAAATATCCTCAAACTCTTCCGCAGATTCCAGTCCTATCCTTGTTTTGACAGATATTTTCAGCGGACTCTGTTCCTGATCCAGTTTCCGAAATACCTCTTCAAAAAATCGATCCAGCCTCTCTGTATCATTCAGAAATCCGCTTCCCTTTGCCTTTTTTACAACCGTCGCAGATGGGCATCCCAGATTCAGATTCACTTCATCATACCCAAACTCCATCAGCATATTACAGGTATCAACAAACTGCTCCGCGTGATTAGTCAAAATCTGAGGCACCACATGAATTCCCCGGTTGTTCTCCGGTGATACTTCTTTTTGATCTCTGGTTTTTAATTTCTTTTTCTGTGTCGGTGTAATAAACGGTGTAAAATATTTATCCACATCGTCAAACAGCGCATGATACACCTTCCGATATACATACCCTGTCACTTCTTCCATGGGAGCCAGATAAAACTGCATCATTCCCTCTCCTTTTCCCTGATTGCTTTATGCAGTGCGTTCAGTACCCTTTTTTTGTCCTTACTCCACTCGGGCGCAATCAGCGTCTTTTTATCTCCGTCCCCGGTCAAACGGTGAATGACCATTTTCTCCGGCAGAAGCGCTATACAATCTGCTGTCAGGGCGGCATATTCCTCCAATTCCATCACCCTGCACTTTCCTTCTCTGTATTCCTTCTCCAAATCTGTTCCCTTTATCACATGCAGAAGCTGCAGTTTTATCCCGTCCGCGCCGCTTTTTCCGACATAAGACACAGTTGCTTTCATATCTTCCATCGTCTCTCCGGGAAGCCCGAGGATCACATGGACGATCACCTGTATCCCTGCCATTTTCAGTTTCTTTACCGCCTCGTCATAAACAGGCAGCGGATATCCTCTCCGAATATACTCAGCCGTTTTCTCATGAATCGTCTGCAGCCCCAGTTCCACCCACACCGGCTTTCGTTCATTCATCTCCCGTAAAAGCTGCACGACCTCTTCGGAAAGGCAGTCCGGTCTTGTAGCTATGGACAGGACTACGATATCCGGATGGGATATCGCTTCTTCATAGAGCTTTCTAAGTCTCTGCACCGGGGCATAGGTATTGGTAAACGCCTGAAAATAAGCAATATATTTCCCGTTCTCTATTTTTTCTTTTAACCGTTCTTTTCCCTTTTCAATTTGAACGGTAATAGAATCTTCCGTCTTTCCGGCAAATTCCCCGGAACCTGCCCCGGAACAGAAGATGCATCCTCTCGTATCCAGTGTGCCGTCCCTGTTCGGACAGGTAAAACCACCGTTTAACGCAATCTTATATACCTTTTCTCCAAAAGTATCCTTTAAATATTTGTTCAGCGAATAATATTCCATCAGTTTCTTTTATTCTTTGTTATAAAATATACAGAAGTATTTACTCCTTCACGTTCCAGTAATCTTATATAGCATATCAAATGTCAAAAGTAAATGATACAATTTTATATTTTTCATGTGCAAAACTCCTTATCTACCAACCTTTTTTTGTAATGACTTTTTTCTGTTTCTTAACTGTTTTTGCAGGTGAAACATTTTTTGCAGTCACCACAATAACTGCGGAAACCAGCAAAACCGCAATCATGCTCAACCCGCATAGTAAAACATTCCAGTGTACACCTTCATCATAGCTTCGGTACTGTATCAGTCCCATACTCGCTGTAATCGGATAGATATTGGCAAGTGTCATATTCCCTGCAGCAAACATTCCCCCGTATCCATAAGCAAATGCAATGATCGTACCTATCATATGTCCGTTGGAAATGCGGGTCGTTACCGCTATTACCGGCATTACAGCAATATACAGAAACAGGCAGTTCAAAATAATCTGAATAAATATCTGCGATACTGATGTAATAGAAAGTCCCGGAAATCCCATGATCAAATTGGCCATGACCGTAAATACAGCACTTACAAATCCTAAAAACAAAGACAACAGAGCACAGACAAATAATTTTCCCCATAATAAATTGCGGTAAGAAACAGGAACCGTCATAATGCTTTTCAGTGTATCATCCCTTTCTTCCCTTGCTATGATATACCCGGCAAGTAAAGTAATGCACATAGGAAAAATCGTTGTAATATTGTTTTTAAGTACCTGCTCCGCAAAAAAAGTGAATGTCCAAACAGTACCGTCCAAAGCCGTAGTGGAAAACAATGTCAATAAAACGGAAAGAAGCATCAGGAAAACGCCTGCCCATATGATATGATAGCGTTTCAGTTTCCAAATTTCAGTTCTAACCATACGAAGCATATTATTCCCCCCTCTTTTTATACAGATGATCAATGACTATGACCGAAACAACAGCCCAGACACCCAAAATGGCAGTTGTCTGAAAGGTTGTGGGCTGCAGATATACAAGCGCTCCTATACTCTTTATCACCCCATGCTTTGCCATGTCGCCCGCACTCCAAAGTGTTGTAAGGGGAATTGGCATGAGCCAGCATAAGGCTTTCGGCAATGCGCCAAAGGAGGATTCTACTATCAGACTTAAAACACTGTAAAAAACACATAACAGAACGGAAAAAATATAGGTCTTACTAAATAAAACAACAAGAACGACCAAAGGCAGCGTTCCGGCAGTAATAAAAAATCCCGTTTCCAACGCTACGGACAGTTTATAGGCAGCACCGTTTACCTCGGATACCAGACCTCCGCATAAAACCGCTGCCAAGGCCGAGGCCAGACTGAAAACAGCACCCATAACAAACAGAACAATGATTTTTGCAAAAATCATCTGTGAGCTTGTCACAGGAATTGTACGCAAATTTTTGAATGTGTCATTATCCCGTTCCATAAAAAACAATAAAGCAGCTATCACTCCAATCACACAGGGCAAAAGCAATACCACACCATATCCCATAATAAACTGAAAACAGGCATTAAAAATTTCAATATCATTGTCAAATCTCCCTGCCATTTGCGATGTCGTCATCATCACTGTAATAGGTATAGGAAATATAAATGCGGAAAGCATAACGAGTAAAACAAACTTTTTCCGTTTCAATTTAGCAAATTCGCAGATGATCAGTTTAAGCAATCCCCTCACCCCCTGTTACACGCTTGAAGTAATCTTCCAGGCTTTCTTCTGAGGTTGTGGCTTGTGACACTTCCAAGCTATTTTCTACAAATGCAGTAACGATTTTCCCTATTGGTAAATCAAGATTATGCACTTGTATCTTGTGATCGTCCTGTATGGTAAATTGGTTTTCATGGAAGATACGTTCTAAAATTTTTGCCGCCTGTGCCGTATCAGAAACAGTAAACCGGATATGTTTGCTGCTCTTTGCTTCCAGTTCTGCAAGACTTTCTTCTTCCAGCAATACGCCGTGATCAATAATACCTATATCATCTGCCAAAAGTGCAATCTCGGAAAGGATATGGCTGGAAATTAAAATTGTTTTTCCGCGCTCATTGCAGAGATTCCGTATAAAAGAACGTACTTCTGCAATTCCGATCGGGTCAAGACCATTGATTGGTTCATCCAAAATCAGGAGTTCCGGATCATGCATAACGGCAAGGGCAATCGCCAGCCGTTGCTTCATGCCAAGTGAATATTGAGAAAACAACTTCTTATCCTTGTAAGGCAGACCTACCAGATCAAGTGCATCCTTAATTGCGCTGCGGTTCGGCACTCCACGCAGCGTAGCAAAAATACGCAGGTTTTCCGTAGCGGTCAGATTAGGATAGAAGCCGGGAGATTCAATCAGACTGCCAATACGAGGCAATAGCTTTTTTTCATTCGCCGCTAAAGGTTTCCCCCAAATTGTCACTTCCCCGGAAGTAGGCTGTGTCAGCCCAAGGAGCATTTTCATCGTTGTTGTCTTTCCTGCCCCGTTTCTGCCAAGCAGACCATAGATACGTCCTTGTCGAACATGGATATTCAGATCGGCAACGCTTTTCTGTGTTCCGTATTGTTTTGTGAGATTTTTTGTTTCAATTACATATTTGCTCATTACGAAACCTCCTTTTTTCATTTGCCATCCTATCACGCCAACCTTACATTATCCTTACGCGTATCTTGCATTAACCTTGCAATCTGTCGAGAATAAATTTTAGTAAATAATAAAATCCCCGCAAAACGGAGATTTTATTGCCGGAATTCTATTGTCATGAATCATTACTCCCACCATAAAAGGCAGAAATTGATTAATCTATTAAGGGGAATTGCATGGTGAAAACGGTTCCCTGCCCCGGTACGCTGTCTGCTGTTATTGTTCCGTTCATCTTTATTACAAGCTGATGTACAATCGACAAACCTAGTCCGCTGCCTTTTTCAGACCGTCCTTTATCGCATTTATAGAGCCGTTCAAAAATGTGTTTCAAGTCTTCTTTTTCAATCCCTACTCCATTGTCGGACAACACAATTTTAATGTTCCCACTCTGTTCTGACAAAGCTATTTCTATTTTATCTGCATGGCTGTGGGAAATCACATTTTGTATCAGGTTATTTAATATCCGCATATATCCGTCCGGGTCAATCCGCACCCGAAAAGGCTGCTCCGGAATATCAATCATAAAATCCACCTGAGCATCTTCAAATATCGGTATCCAGTCAATCAATATATTCCGCGTCAGTTCCGTTAAATCAACAGTGGATATATTCATGGAAAATTCATTGGAACCCAGCTTGAACCAGTCAAAAAGCACATCGATATATTCTTTTAAGTCATGGGCTTTCCGACGGGCAGTTTCTATATAATCATCGCGTTCTTTTCCGCAGGTAATCCCTTTATGCACAGCGTCCAGATATCCGATCAGCGTGGTAAGAGGCGTCCGCACATCATGGGAAAGGCTCGTCATAAGCTGTCTGTTCATTTCTTCTGTCTGGTGACAGGCAGAAAGCTTGTTTTCATAGGACAGGACAATATCATTCATTTTGTAAGCAAGAAGAGATACAAGCTCATGTGTTTCCGATAAGATACGCCTGTTCCCATTCCCATTTTTTATATCTTCTAAAATGTCAGCCATCTCCAATATCTGCTTTTTTACACGTCTGACTGTAGAAACAGCCCAACCCACAGAAACAAAAGCAATCATTAACGCAATTACCGTAACTGTTTCTGTACCCATCACTCACACCTCCTTATTGAAACGATATCCAATCCCCTTTACTGTCTGTATATATTTAGGATTGCCCGGATTTTCTTCTATCTTTTTCCGCAGACGGCTGATGATCGCCATAATATTGCTGTCATCATAGACATAATCTTCTCCCCACACATTTTCATAAATCTGTTGCTTTGTCAGTATCTTTCCCTGATTTTTTGCAAGAAACAGCAGTAAATCAAATTCTTTCGGCGGCAGTTCATAATCACCGTTTACCGCATGAACAGAACGGCTGTCAAAGTCGATCATCAGCCCCTCAAAGTCAAACGTCTGTGACTGCCCGTCTTTTTGGTTAAAACGGGTATAACGCCTGATCAATGACACAATACGGGCAATCAGCTCGTCCATATCAAAAGGTTTAGTCAGATAGTCGTCAGCTCCTGCCCGTAAACCACGCACTTTTGAAGCACTGTCATTTTTTGATGTGAACATCAGGATAGGCAGGCTGTTTTCTTTTCTGATCTGTTCTAATGTTTCAAATCCGTCAAAACCGGGCATCATGACATCCAATATGACAAGCTGGTATTCTTTCTCTTTCATCTGCAACAAACCAGATTTTCCGGAATAACAACAGTCAGCTTCTATATTTTCCTGTAAAACACTCTGTTTGATCAATGCACAAAGTTCTTTGTCATCATCTATGATCAAAATTCTGTTCATTATCTGCGTTCCTCCGCTTGTCAAATCACACATTTATATGCCTATTTTTATGAAATAACTGTTAAAGTATTTTTTCAAACACTCTCCGACATGATCAAAGCAGTATAGAATCCACAGGCATCCTTAAAGTTTCGCGGATTAAAACCGCACTTCTTATAGATTCTGTCGAGTTGGTACTGTATCGTATTTTTATGCATATACAGCTGCTCACATGTCCGGGCCAGGGACATCTCTTCCTTATAATAAATTTTTAATAAATGAATATCCTTGTCGGACAAATCTCCCAAAAACTTATTGATATAAAGCTCCTTGATCTCATCATCCGCATTGGCACAAACCATCTCCAGTCCAAGTGCGGAATAATACGCTACGCGTCCTCTTTGCTGTGACTTAACTGCCACTCTGGCCTCATCATAGGACTGATACTGTTCATACAACCCATGAACAGCCCCGACAGCAACCCGCAGTATTTTCTCATTTTCCTCCGCAAGCTTATCCAAAATATAAGAACATTTTTTAAGCTCCTGTTGTTCTATGATCATGATATACTCATTTGGGTAGCTGAATGTATACAATTCCGAACGCATGAACTGAAATGCACGGAATATCATATTCTCTATCATATTCAAATTGTTAGGATGATATCGATTGTTTAGTTTCACCAGCACAAGCTGATACGGCGCCGCCTCATTGATACTCTGCTCTTTCATATATTCTATCACATGTCTGTTTTTCGTTCTATCCTCATCGATCAAGCTTCTGATGATATAGTTCATCTGATTCTTTTGATTATTATTCTGATAATCAAATTCCTGTTCTCTGAGCAGCAGTATCGTAATCTTGTGTGCAAGATATGCATATTTTCTGACTTCATCCGGTATCCCACTGATGCCGATTACCGCGATTAGCTCCCCGTTATAGATGATCGGTATATTAACTCCGGCATGTGTCCCAAAAAAAGTGTCGTCATCCTCCACTTCGATCGTCTCTCCTGTCAATGCAACCTGTTTACCAATTTCATGAAACTTTCCAATCCGACTCCTATCCGTGCTGGCATAAATATTGCCATTCATGTCAATGTAATTGATATGCTGCCCACATACATCCCTGACTGACTCGACAATCTGCTGCGCTGTTTTTTGGCTGATATTCAGAATCATTGTATCCCCTCCATATCACCTGCGTAACGAATTCATTTTTTATCACAAATTTGTCTTGTAGAATTCTAATATAATATTGTTTTCCAAGAATATGTTACATTTACCAATTCCTTTTATTTTCATATTCATCTATTCATTATATATAACATATCATATACATGCTATTCATGCTACTATAATTACATAAAATACAGGAACATCCAAATAAAGGAGGTAATATCATATGAAGGTGACAGTAGCAATTGATTCGTTAAAAGGAAGCCTTTCTTCCATGGAAGCAGGTGAGGCAATCAAAACCGGTATATGCCGTGTCTACCCGCAGGCCGAGGTTAATGTCCGCCCATTGGCTGACGGCGGCGAAGGAACCGCATATGCGCTGACTACAGGCATGGGCGGTGAATGGATCACCATGGAGGCAACGGGCCCTCTGGGAAAGCCGGTCTCATGCAGCTACGGAATCATCCAGGACAGCAAGACAGCGATTATCGAAATGTCAGCGGCGGCCGGAATCACGCTTGTATCGGAGGCGGAGCGCAACCCGATGAACACGACCACTTATGGCGTGGGAGAAATGATCGTAGATGCAATTAAACGCGGATGCAGACGATTCATTGTGGGAATCGGCGGCAGTGCAACCAATGACGGCGGAATCGGTATGCTTCAGGCGCTTGGATACGGAATGCTCACCAAAGAAGGAAAACAGGTTCCCTTCGGAGCCAGCGGCTTATCCGTACTTGAGCAGATCACAGACGAACACGTCATCCCGGAATTGGCGGAATGTTCTTTCAAAATCGCCTGTGACGTGACAAATACTTTATGCGGTGAACAGGGCTGCAGTGCTGTGTACGGTCCGCAAAAAGGAGCAGATCCGACCATGATCATGCAGATGGACAAATGGCTGGCATATTATGCGGCATTGGCAAAAGAAAAATATCCAAAGGCAAATATGAAACAGGCCGGCACAGGCGCTGCCGGAGGTTTAGGTTTTGCATTTCTCACATTTACGAATGCGGTTCTCGAATCCGGCATCAAGATTGTCCTTGACGAAACATGTCTCTCAAAATACATAAAAGATGCTGATATTGTCATCACCGGAGAAGGACGACTTGACGGGCAGACCGTAATGGGCAAAGCGCCGATCGGTGTTGCAAGAATCGCGAAGGAATGCGGAAAACCTGTCATTGCCTTCGCCGGGTGCGTGACAAAGGATGCCACCGCATGCAATGAATCCGGAATTGACGCCTTTTTCCCTATTCTGCGCGGAGTCGTAACGTTAGAGGAAGCAATGAAAGCCGAAAACGCCGTTGCCAACATGAGCGACACGGTGGAGCAGGCCTTTCGGTTGATTCAGACCTTTTCAAAATAATTCAAAAAACAAACAGGGGGAACAAAGAAATGACCTATGAATTTACCACGCTTGGCGCCATAATTGGCTTGGCAATTGCCATTTTTATGATCATTAAAAAGATACATCCCGCTTACAGCCTGATTGCCGGTGCACTGATCGGCGGCATCATTGGCGGCGGCGGACTTACTACAACCGTCAACACGATGGTCACCGGAGCACAGGGAATGATGTCCTCCGTCCTCCGAATCCTTACTTCCGGGATACTCGCCGGTATGTTGATCAAAACGGGTTCTGCAGAAAAGATAGCAGATGTCATCGTGCAGAAACTTGGTCAGAAAAGAGCGGTTGCCGCAATCGCGATCGCGACAATGATCATCTGCGCAGTCGGTGTATTCGTTGATATTTCCGTTATTACTGTAGCACCCATCGCGCTTGCTATCGGCAAGAAAGCCGGTTTTAACAAGGCGAGCGTCCTCCTTGCCATGATCGGAGGCGGCAAGGCCGGCAACATCATCTCACCCAACCCGAACACGATCGCCGCGTCGGAGGCATTCGGGGTTGATCTTACCGCACTTATGATCAAAAACGTAGTTCCTGCGCTGTTCGCGTTGGTGATAACCATTGTACTTGCAACAATCCTCACCAAAAAGACGAGAAAAACCATGATTTCGGATGCGGATCTGGAAAAACGGGAAAACAGTAATCTACCTTCTTTCATCGCCGCCATCGCGGGACCGGTTGTCGTCGTATGTCTGCTTGCCCTGCGGCCGTTGTTCGGAATCAGTGTGGACCCTTTGATCGCATTGCCGCTCGGTGGTATTGTCTGCTCACTTGCCACCAGAAATATAAAAAATACAATTTCTTTTGCGGAATTCGGTTTGAGCAAAGTGATCGGCGTATCCATTCTTCTGATCGGAACCGGTACTTTGGCCGGAATTATTAAGGCTTCCGCCTTGCAGGTAGACGTAATCAATATCCTTGAAGTGCTCAATATGCCGGCATTTATCCTTGCACCTTTATCCGGCATCCTGATGGCAGGCGCTACAGCCTCCACAACAGCCGGCGCTACCGTAGCCTCACAGACATTTTCCGGCGTACTGCTTGAGAAAGGGGTAGCTGCGGTTTCCGCAGCAGCCATGATCCATGCCGGCGCTACCGTGATCGATTCGCTGCCGCACGGCTCCTTCTTCCATGCAACAGGCGGTTCCGTCAATATGACGATCAAAGAAAGACTTGCCGTCATCCCTTATGAGGCATGCGTGGGACTGACAAGTACTATCGTCTCCGTAATCATCTATCTCATTTAGAGACAATACAATCGGCGCTGGCGGAAATCTTCTGCCAGTGCCGACTCTATGTTGTCCTTCCATTTATCTAACATGAGATGTTTATTCTTCCGCCACAGGTTCATTCGTATTAATATGCAGAATACTTCCGCTCACAGCGCCAATCATACATTCATAGAACGAACGATCATTCGGATTATAAAAATGTACCATATAAGCCATATCTTCCTCATGCTCATAAGTCGTTTCCTCTGATATATCCAATTTGATCACAGCCGGGGAACCATCCTGATATTTCAGTATCTCTTTTCCTTCCGCTCTCTCTCCAAGCTCGTCCTCCATCTGTTTCCTTGCGATTTCAATCGCTTCCTCTTCACTGATCCCCCCTGCAGCCTGTATCTTTTCCCGCCACTGATTTTCCTCTGCCTGCTTCTCCGCTCTCGCTTCCTGCGCTGCCGAGCTCTCTGAGACCGCATAGCTCATCTTATGCTGAAAATCAATGATCTCCAAAATTTCTTCGTCAGTCATTTCCTGATCCGGCAGATTGAAAATACCCGTAGATCTGACATAGCAGACTGTTCCATCCGGTGCATCCTCTGCATTTTCCACTTGCTCAAGGAGATTTTCCGGGAATCTTCCCTCCTTATAAGCCTGCCAGAGCGCTTTATTGCGTTCTTTCTCACTGTCAGAATACTCCCTTGAAAAGGTGTCAGCCTCCGTAGGCTTTGACTGAACCATATCGTTGATTTTCTGCACTTCTTCCTTGGGAATGCTTTCCATTCTCTCCTTTACCACGCTTGTCACAATCGCCCGAACCGGTAAACTGACAACTCCTGCCACCACTACAAACGCTGCCGCAGCCATCGCCATCTTTCTAACATTCCATGTCCTGCTATTTTCACTTTTCATTCGACTCTGAATATTCATCATAATCTCCTCCTGCATTTCCGATGAAATGTGTATCTGATCCATTACTTCCTTTACATCATATCCGTTCATTCGTCATACGCCTCCTTCCATGCTGACTGCATCCCGCATCTGTTTCCTGCCCCGCAGCAGTCTCATTTTCACCGCACTTTCCGTTGTCCCGAGAATATCTGCTATTTCCTTTATCTGATATCCTTCTACATAGTGCAGATAAAGGACCGTCTTCTGCCTGACCGGCAGTTCGAGAAGTTCCCTTAATATTTCTTTTTGTTCCGGCGCCGCAAGCGTGTTTTCTATTTCGTCGATAGAGACCTTCGGGTGCCGGATCCTGAAGCGTATCATATCGCGGCAGATATTGGTAGCCACCCGGATCAGCCAGGCCTTTTCATGCTCCTCATCACGAAATTCCGGCTTCTTTTCCAGATACTTGCAAAAGGTATCCTGAATGGCGTCCTGAACATCCTGCTCGTTGCACAGTATGACAATGCAGACTCTGTAAAGCGTATCGCTGTATTTTAGGACTGCTTCTCTTATGTTCTTGTGGATGTCCATGTATTTCACCTCCTTTGCCTTTAACACGTATCAAGAGCGTAAAAGGTAACAGAATTATATTCATTTTTCTAATTTCTGAAGATAGAAGCTTTTGTGAATCAAAAAAGGTTCCTGATGATATTCAATACCACCAAAAACCTCTATCCATATTTTTCCCTGTTTATCATTATTCATCAGACATTAACGTTTCGCTCAACGGCCTGCTCTTTTGTTTCAGGTTCCACTCTCGCAAATTCATTTTCT
The DNA here is from genome assembly GCA_029067085.1 of Lachnospiraceae bacterium. Taxonomy (GTDB): domain Bacteria; phylum Bacillota; class Clostridia; order Lachnospirales; family Lachnospiraceae; genus UBA3282. The sequence goes on from JAIEFE010000017.1 coordinate 81,732, forward strand.
TATGCGCGCCCACTCTCTGCCCACCAGGCAATCGCTTTCGCAAACCGCCCCTCTATGTCGTGAAAGTGGCCGCCCTCATTCCATTCAAAATAGATGTCTTCCTTATCTTCCAACTGCTCCAACAGAATATCTTTTACTCTCTCCGTACACTCCGCCACCCTTGCCATACGCGGATTTTTGCTTTGCTTCTCCTTTTTCCCAAGGGAAAGATAGACTCTTAAATCCGTCCGAAGGGGTTTTCCCCGCTCCATAAACGCACAAAAACCGTCAAACCAGAGTGAACCCGAGAGGCTGGCAAATGCACCAAATACATCTGTTTTATACATCGCATAAACCGCTGTAAGTCCACCCAGTGAATAACCGAATAAAGCGGTATGCGCCGCTTCCGGTTTTGTCCTGTAATGCGCATCTATATACGGCTTTATTTTTTCCGTCAGGCAGGATAAATAAGCGTCCGCCCTGCCCTGCGGAGCTTCTTCTCCTGTCTGGAATGCCGGAACCACCCATGGTGTAAAATCGTCGTTCCAGCTTTCCGGTTTGATGGAGAGAAGAAGAAACTCTGTCCTTACACCAATTTTGACTAATTCAGTCAATATTTCCTCTATTGGAATATCGCCGTTGACATAGATCGTCGGGTATCGATCCTCATTTTCATGGTAAGCCATCGGCAGGTACAGGCGGCAACACAGCCCGGCTATCTGTAATTCCTGTATTGTGAACTCCATCCTGCATCTTTCCTCTCTTTTTCTTATGATTACATAGGCATTTGCGAAACTCATATTAATACCCTTATCTATTTTGTAAATAGTATAACCATAAGCAGACCCTTGAAGCGCGTCTGCGTTGCTTATGCTATTTGTACAATCATACACCCACTGTTTTCGCTGTTGCAACTGTCAGTTGACAAAGTTCCAAGTAGTCTGTATGGATATTTTCCGAAACTTTTCCTATAATCAAATCAGTTGAAGGATGCCGGCACAAAATGATAAAGACTGATAAAAGAATCAGCCGGCAGTTCTACAGAAATTATATATAAAATGATAGAAGGAGACAACTATGACACTCGGAGAAAAAATCTACAGATTAAGAACAGAGCAGGGATTTTCACAGGAAACCTTCGGAGCGAAGCTGGGCGTATCCCGACAGTCGGTATCAAAATGGGAAACGGATCAATCGGTTCCCGAATTAGACAAGATCGTGGCGATCAGTGAACTTTTTGGAGTCAGTACGGATCATCTTCTGAAGGAAACGGAAGAAACGGATGGTATGGCAGAAGACAATCTCAGGGAAAACGATTTAATACGGGTAGAATATCGCTTCGGGCGAAGACATCACTATGAATATAAGAGCAAAAAAATGATTGGAAACCTGCCCCTTGTGCATATCAATCTGGGTTTTGGCCTTCGCCGGGCAAAAGGTGTTATCGCCGTGGGTACGGTTGCACAGGGGTGGTTTGCCGTCGGTCTGGCATCGATGGGCCTCTTCTCGCTCGGTATTGTCTCTCTGGGACTGTTGGCTTTTGGCACTCTTGCCTTTGGTCTGATCGCACTCGGCAGCTTCAGCGTCGGCGTAATCAGCATCGGTGCTGTCGCGTGTGGAATATTTTCCATTGGCGCATTGACCTTCGGGCAGTTTGCCTTCGGCGCTTCAGCACACGGTGCACAGGTGGCGATAGGGGATATGGCACGCGGCAAAATTGCGCTTGGCTATTCGCAAGCCGTCGGTACGTACACACAGGTCAGCAACAGGCAGCCTTTTGACTATGAAAATGCCTGCCGCATGATCGACGAGCATGTATCTTCAAACTGGCTCTTTTTTAAGACGTGGGCGAAGGGAATGGTGAAGTGGTTTTAGTTTTAATACCTCTTTATCTCTTTCAGCTCCTGATACAGCACTTTATAATTGTCATACCGCACCTTACTGATCGCGCCCTCTTCCACGGCCTCCTTAACCCTGCAGGCAGGCTCGTTGATATGGGCGCAGCCCCGAAACTTACAGGAGGGCTCATATACCCGAAATTCCGGGTAGTATCCGCTCAGTTCCTCTTTTTTGATCTCAGAAATGTCCAGAGAGGTAAATCCGGGCGTATCCATGATGTATGTATTTTCGCCCAGGGCAATGATCTCGGAATGTCTGGTCGTATGCCTTCCGCGCTCTATCTTTTGGCTGATCTCGCCCGTTTCCATATGTGTGGCGGGCGAGAGGAGATTGATCAGCGAAGATTTTCCCACACCGCTCGGACCCGCCAGCGTAGTGGTCTTTCCGGCAAGCATCTCTCTCACCTCATCAATGCCCTTCTTTTCCTGCACGCTTAAAAATAACACCTGATATCCGCAAGTCTCATACGCCTTTCGCAGTGCTTCCTTCTCGCTCGGGGATGCGATATCCTCTTTGTTAAAGCAAACGACAGTCGGAAGATTCTGCCGCTCCATGCGGATCAGAAATCTGTCGAGCAGGTTAAAATTCGGATTCGGCTTCACGATGGCAAAAAGAATGAGCGCCTGATCCACGTTTGCCACAGCAGGACGCACCAGCACGCTCTTTCGGGGCAGAATCTGTCTGATGTTGCCGAGCATCCCGGCCTCATCCAGCACATCCATCTCCACATTATCGCCCACCAAAGGCTTTACGCCTTCTTTTCTGAATATTCCCTTCGCCTTGCACTCATAAATGCCCCTGCCTTCCACATGGACATAGTAGAAGCCGGCGATTCCCTTCATGATCTTTCCCTGCATACACACTAACCTACATGATTTCACGCTACTCTTCTATAAAGTTGACCTGTCTCTCTACGGTCTTGATCTCAGAGGTGCCACCCTGTGTCGTCGTCTCTCCGGTCTCAGGATCGGTGATGGTGGTAGCTTCCGTTTCCACCGTGAAGGTAAAGCGGATGGTTCCGGAAGGAGACTTGATCCCCGTATAGTTGACCGCCACCGGAAAGCTTACCGTCTCGGTACTCAGAAGCTGGGTGCCATCCTGCGTGGTGAGCGTCACCGTCACCTTCATTCCGTTCTGGTAGGACGAATCCTCTGTAGGCGCCGTGATTCCCTCCGCATAGCGGTAAGTTTTCTGGGAAGGACCTGTGCTGATCTTCAGATCAACAGATGTCCCCCTGTCAACATAGGAGCCGACGGAATAACTCTGGTAACACACTTTGTCAAGGAGCGCTGGATCCTCATTCTCTGTCTGGGTCACATTTCCAACACTGAGACCGCTCTCGGTCAGGCTCGCCGTCGCATCCATCTCCGTGAGACCGATCACCTCCGGTACTCTGACCTTATCCTCCTCTGCCCCAAGACTCACGCGTATCGTGATGCTGGAGCCTGCAGTTGCCGTGGTTTCCGCCTCCGGCGACTGAGAGATCACAATGCCCTTCTCCACCGTCTGATCGTGGCTCTCCACCACGCTTACCACAAAACCCTCTTTCTCCAGAATGGAGGTGGCTTCCGCCTGCGATTTCCCTGTCACGGAAGGAACCTGCACACCCTCGGCGGCTTCCGCCACCGTTAAGATAATATTCGTTCCCTTATCTATCATCAAACCATCCTGCACGCTGGCCCGAAGCACCGTTCCCGCGTCGTAGGACTCATTCACTTCATAACGGATCTCCGGCGTAAGTCCACGATCCAGCAGAGCCCTCTTGGCCTCGTCCACATGCATTCCGACAACGCGGATCATCTCCACCTGCTCAGTCCCCTCCGACTGCACTTCCTTTTCCTTCGGTGCGCCAAAAGTGAACACGCCCATGGTCCTGCCAACCATAAAGATCACAATACAGCCGATCAGGAGCGCGGCTACCACTGCCAATATGGTAGTGATCCTCTCCATCTTGGGATCGTAGTCCTCCTCATCGTCCTCCCAATCCTCGTCCTCTTCTTCCTCGTAAACCCGCTCGTCCCGTCTGTCCTTCCGCAGGCGCATGGCCTCATCCATGGAATCCCTGTTCTCCGACTGGCGCTTGATCTGCACCATATCCCGATCCGTGATCGTACGGGTGGTAGCCTCCTCATCGGGATTCGCGACTTTGACGAAATCCTCATCAGGACTGATCAGGGACTGCTTGAGATCAACGATCAGCTCAGACATGGACTGGTATCTCCTGTCAGGGCTCTTCTGACAGCATTTAAAGACGATCTGCTCAACACAGACCGGAATCTCCGCCACATACTCTCTGGGGGAGGGAAACTCCTCCTGAATATGCTTGATCGCGATAGCCACCGTGGTCTCCCCGTTAAAGGGCACTCTGCCGGTGAGCATCTCAAACATGGTGACACCCAGCGAATAGATATCGCTCTTCTCGTCGCTGTAGCCGCCTCTTGCCTGCTCAGGAGAGGTGTAGTGTACGCTTCCCATGACATTGGAGGTGATGGTGTTGCTGGTGGCCGCCTTGGCGATGCCAAAGTCCGTCACCTTCACTTTCCCCTCCTTGGAAATAATGATATTCTGGGGCTTAATATCTCTGTGAATGATATGATTGTTATGAGCCGCCTCAATTCCCATGGAGACCTGAATCGCAATGCTGACAGCCTCCTTCACGGAGAGCCTTGCCTTTTTTTCAATATATTTTTTGAGGGTGATGCCATCCACAAGTTCCATGACAATGTAGTGGTTCTCCCCCTCCTCGCCCACGTCGTAGACATTGACGATATTAGGGTGCATGAGCCCTGCCGCCGCCTGCGCTTCTATGCGGAATTTCGATACAAAATTAGCGTTTTCACTGAATTCCTGTTTCAGAACCTTCACCGCCACAAAACGGTTCAATTTATGGTCCTTCGCCTTATATACATCTGACATACCGCCGGTCCCGATCTTCTCAAGGATCTCATAGCGGTCTCCTATCATCATACCTATCTTAATCATGCTCTACCTCGTCTGTCAAAGGCTCGATAACGATCACTGAAATGTTATCCTTGCCGCCGTTTCGGTTGGCTGTTTCCACCAATTCTTCTACCCTGTCCTTGAGACTGCCGCCGTTTTTCAAAATCCGGCGTATCATCTCGTCGTCCACCATGTTAGTCAAGCCATCAGAACAAAGTAAAACCATATCTCCAGTCTGTAATTCCAGATTAAAAAAATCAATCTCCACATCGTCCCTGGCACCCACAGCCCGGGTAATGATGTTTTTGTCGGGGTGGTTTCTGGCTTCTTCTCTGTCGATCCCGCCCATACGGACCATCTCTTCTACCAGCGAGTGATCCTCCGTGATCTGGGTGATCTCATCGCCAATCACATAGAGTCTGCTGTCTCCCACGTTTGCCACCTCTAAATAGCGACCGATACAGGTGGCTGCCACCAAGGTGGTTCCCATGCCGCTTAACGAAAAGTTTTCGCTGGCCCGCTGCCGTAAAATCGTGTTTGCCTTTGTGATCGCATGTTCCAGCACTTTCACAGGACTTTTTTCAAAGGAAGTGCCTATCTCCTCCACCACGGTCTCCACAGCCAAAACGGAGGCATAATCTCCCGCATTATGGCCCCCCATGCCGTCCGCCACGATAAATACATTAGGCAGATTTCCCACAGGTGTCTCGGAGCAGTAAATAAAATCCTGATTTAATTGTCTTCTTCGCCCGATATCCGTCAGCGCATAAGACCTGAGCACAGCTTTTCCTCCGTTTTGCAATTGTTTTGTAATTTTTTCCCAATTAACAATGTTAGCATAGAAAGCGTAAAAGGGCAAGTTAATCCTCTAAAAAGCGTCGTCTGAGCTGTCCGCAGGCTCCGTCGATATCCCTGCCCAGTTCCCGCCGCACCGTAGCGTTTACGCCCCTTTTTTGAAGGAGCGCCGCAAAAGCCTCCACCGCCCGCCGCTCGGACTGCACATATTCCCTCTCCCTGACCGGATTGACCGGAATCAGGTTCACATGGCAGTTAAGCCCCCGTATCAGAGCCGCGAGAGTCTCCGCATCCTGCTTTGTATCGTTCACATCCCGCACCAGGCTGTATTCAAAAGTGATCCGCCTGCCGGTCTGCTCAAAGTAATAAGCGCAGGTCTCCATCAGCTCCTCAAGAGAATATCTGTCAGCGACAGGCATGAGGGTCCGTCGTTTCTCGTCCGTAGGTGCATGCAGAGAGAGGGCCAGCGTAATCTGCAGTTTCTCCTCTGCCAGTTCCCGCATTTGGGGTACCAAACCGCAGGTGGAGACAGTCACATTCCGCTGACTGATATGCAGACCGTTCTCATCCGTGAGCAGTGTGAGGAACCGCAGCAGATTTTCGTAGTTATCCAAGGGCTCCCCGCTCCCCATGACCACCACGTTCGAGACCCGCTCTCCCGTATCCAAAGTGATCGCGTAGATTTGGTCGAGCATCTCCGCCGGTGTCAGGTTTCTCACCAGTCCGTTCAGAGTGGAAGCACAGAAACGGCAGCCCATACGGCAGCCCACCTGAGAGGAGATACACACCGAATTTCCATGCTTGTAGCGCATCCATACGCTCTCCACCATATTCCCGTCCGCCAGGGCAAAAAGGTACTTCTTCGTACCGTCCACAGCAGACTCTTGCACAGTCAGGATGCGAAGCGCCGTATAGATATAGCTTTCCCCACATTTCTCTCTCATAGCCAGAGGAAGGTTCGTCATCTCATCGAAGCTGCGCGCAAGCTTCCGGTGCATCCATTCATAGAGCTGCGCCGCGCGAAAGGTCTTTTCGCCCATCCCCTCCATCTCTGCCCTAAGCTCTGTCATTGTGAGGGACTTAATGTCCTTCTTCTCCATAGAAACCTGCTTTCTCTTTCATCGTGCTCTCTGCCGTCATCACTCTTTTTTCAGAAGCTTCGCCATAAAAAAGCCGTCTGTCTCATGAATCCCCGGCAAAAGCTGCAGCATACCGCTCTCCGCCTCAACCTTAAGCGCATCCGGAAGCTGTCCTGCCATACTCACCCGCTCGAGACCGAAGTTTTGACAGATCCACTCCACCATTTCCTCGTTCTCCCCCGGATTCAGGGTACAGGTACTGTAGAGCAGCGTTCCTCCGGGCTTGATATAATCTATAACATTTGTTATTATATCTTTCTGCAAAACCAGTATCTCTTCCAGCGACTCTCTTGTCACCCGGTATTTGATATCCTGCTTATGTCCGATCACCCCCAGCCCGGAACAGGGCACATCAGCCATAAGCACATCTGCCCGCCCCACAAGACTCTCGTTTCGTGATCGTGCATCCTGCACCAGAACAGAGACGTTCTCCACCCCCAGCCGTCTCCTGTTTTCCTCGATCTTATCCGTCTTGAAGTCGCTCACATCACAGGCGATGACTTCGCCGCTCTTTTCAAGTTTCTGCGCCGCGAAAAGCGCCTTGCCGCCGGGTGCCGCACAGACATCTATCACAGTGTCTCCGGGTGAAATACCCGCAGCCTCCACCGCCAGTATCGAGCTTACATCCTGCACTGCAAAAAGCCCCTCGTCGTAGCCCGCAAGTTTCCGGATACCAGCTGCCCCCTGCACTGTCACCGCACAGGGATGATAGGGGTGCTGTCTCACCGTCACGCCCGCAGCCTCCCAGGCTGCAAACAGACGGCTCCTCTCCTCCGCAGAAATCCCTTCCTTAAGTCGCAGGCTCACGGGCTGCCGTTCCAAAGATGCCGCAAGGATCTTCTCGCAGGCATCCGTCCCATAGGTCTCCCTGAAATGCACTACCAGCCAGAGCGGCATGGAATAACGCACCGACAACCAGGCGTCCGGTTCCTTCTCCCTGTCCGGGTAAACGATCTCTCCGCGTCCTCTGGCAATGTTTCGCAGAACACCGTTTACATAGCCCTGCAAGGACTTAAATCCACGCTTTTTCGCCAGCTTCACCGCCTCATTGCAGACCGCTGCGTCCGGAATATGCTCCATAAAAAGAAGCTGATAGACAGACATGCGCAAAAGTTCCCGAATCAGCGGCTTCATTTTTATAACAGGTGTTTTTGAATATTGATCGAGCACATGATCGATCTGTATCCTGCGCTCAATGCATCCCTCGCTCACCCGCTTGATAAAAGCCTTTTCCCTGCTGTCCAGATAATCGAACTTATCCAGCACCGCCGCGATCAGAACATTGCTGTATTCAGTTTGCCCGGCCAGTTCCAGCAGTATATCAAGAACCGCCTCCCGCCCATTGATTCCTGCCATTAGTCGCGTCTCCGCTTTCCGCCGAACAAAAGCACCAGTCTGAGAAGCTGTAAAATAGATGACGCCGCAGCCGCCACATAGGTGAGCGCTGCTGCGCTGAGTACCTTTTTACAGTTTTTCACCTCATCATTTGCCAACATCCCGTAATCCCCAAGCATGGCAAGCGCTCTGCCGGAAGCGTTGAACTCCACAGGCAGGGTTACCACCTGAAACAGGACTGCCAGCGCAAAGACCCAGATGCCGATCTGAATCAGCATTTGATTCATACCCAGAAAAGCGCCCAGAAGAATCAGCGGAATACCTGCTTTTGAGCCGATATTTGCCGCAGGCACCAGCTTCGAACGTATCTGCAGAGGCGCATAGCCCTTGTCGTGCTGTACCGCGTGACCGCACTCGTGCGCCGCCACGCCGATGGCCGCCACGGAATCTGAGCCGTACACGGTGTCGGAGAGCCGAAGTCTCTTATGAACCGGGTCGTAGTGATCCGTGAGGCTCCCGCTAATGTGCTCAATACGTACGTCTGTGATTCCTGACATCTGTAATATCTTCTGTGCCGCCTCCGCGCCCGTCATGCCCGTCCGACTCCTCACTCCGGAGAACTTATTGAAGGTAGAGCTGACCCTTATCTGTGCAGCGATACACAGAATCGCTCCGATCAATACCAGAAAATAAGTCGGGTCATAATATCTGTATCCATAATATCCGTACATTTTATATCCTCCATATTCCGTTTGAAACTTACGCAAACTCTCCGAGTCGTTCTCCCGCCTTTATAGGATACCCCAACAGAAAATCTTTCACCGCCATCCGCCTCTTACCCTCCGGCTGCACCTCTATCAATCGTAAAATCCCATCTCCGGTCTGCACGTATAAGGCATCCTTCTGCACCAGGACTACCGTACCGGGCGGCTTATTCCTGACGAAACCGTCCGGACTCTGTCCCGTCAGTTCCTCTAAAGCTGTCAGTTCCTGCTCCGAAACCACTTCCTCACGCCAGATCTTTAAGGTTTTCCCACGAAAGAGCGTGAAGGCGCCCGGCCAGGAGATCAGTCCCCGGATCAGACAGTCCAGCTTCTCCGCTTCCATCTGCCAGTCGATCTTCCCCATGGATTTATGCAGCATCTTTGCATGGCAGGCGTCTTCGTCATTCTGCTTCACAGGCGTCACATCGCCCGCCTCGATCTTCGCAAGCGCTTCCACGATCAGGCGCGCCCCCGCCGCCGCCAGCTTATCATGCAGGGTGTCCGCCGTCTCGTCAGAGGCAATCGCCACCTCTGCCTTTAATAGCATATCCCCGGTGTCCACGCCCTTATCCATCCGCATAATGGTAACGCCTGTTATTTTTTCTCCATTGATGATGGCCCACTGAATCGGCCCCGCTCCCCGGTATTTCGGCAGGAGGGATGCATGGATATTCACACAGCCGTACTTTGGCATCGTAAGAATCTCCTCCGAGAGAATCTGCCCGAAAGCCGCCACCACAAAGATATCCGCCTGATAAGAGCGAAGCGTCTCCACCGGCTCAGGCTCCTTGATTTTCACGGGCTGAAACACAGGAATACCGTACTTTTGCGCGCACGCTTTTACGGGTGTCATCTGCACTTCCTTGCCCCTGCCTTTCGGCTTATCCGGCTGGGTCACCACTGCCGCCACCTGATGCCCGGCCTCAATGATCGCCTCGAGCGCTCCTACTGCAAAGTCGGGCGTTCCCATAAATACGACCTTCATACTTATTCCTCCTGCTCCGCCAAATCTTCCGTGTTCATCAGCGATCCCTCTACTCTCTCCACATAGAGATGCCCATCCAGATGATCTAACTCATGGCAGATCGCTCTGGCGAGAAGCTCTGTACCCTCAAGCTCAAAAGGCTCCATATTCTCGTCATAGGCCAGCGCTTTTACATAGTTTGGGCGTTTCACCTTTCCCGTCTTTCCGGGAACACTGAGGCATCCTTCATAGCCATCCTGCTCTCCGCTGGTCTCTATAATCTTCGGGTTGATCAGAAGTATCGGATCTTCGCCGGTGGTATCGATCACAACGATACGCTTCAGAATTCCAACCTGCGGCGCAGCAAGCCCTACGCCATTCTCCTCATACAATGTCTCAAACATGTCATCGATCAGCTCCTGCAGCCTGGGGGTGACCTCCGTCACCTCCTTGCAGGGCTTCGTCAACACCGGATCTCCCATCTCTCTGACTTTCCTCGTTGCCATACTGCTGTTTCCTCCTGTCTCTGTTCTGCCTTCTTTCCATACTTACTATGTATCTAGTAGGTGTTCATCGGATCAAAATCAAACTGCACCGTCTGATTCCCTCGTGTCCGCTCCTTACAGAAATGTTCCAGTCTGTCCTTGACCTTTACCAACGTCTGGTAATCTCCGTGTCTGAAATAAATGACATGGCGGTAGATGTCTGAGAGTTTCCCGATAGATGCCTCCGCCGGACCGATCACCCGCAGCCCCTCTACGCTCTCCATCTCCTTTTTGACCAATTCAGTCATTTCTGTTCCCATCCTCTGCCCTTCCTCCTGTACGCGGGAGAGTATGAGCGCCGCCAGCATATGTTCCACGGGTGGATATCCCATCACTTCCCGATAGGCGATCTCCTCCCGATAAAATCCCTCGTAATCCTGTTTTGCCGCATACACCACGCTGTAGTGCTCCGGTCGATAGGTCTGGATCACAACCTCGCCCGGATTCTCCCCTCTTCCGGCACGTCCCGCCGCCTGTGTCAGAAGCTGAAAAGTCCGCTCCCCGGCCCGGTAATCGTTCTGATTTAGGGACAGATCCGCCGCCAGTACACCCACAAGCGTCACTTTGGGAAAATCATGACCTTTGACGATCATCTGGGTTCCCACCAGAATATCCGCCCGCTCATCCGCGAAGGCAGAGAGAATCTTTTCATAACTCTCCTTCGTCCGGGTGGTGTCTCCATCCATACGAAGCACCCGCGCGCCCGGAAATTCCCGGTGAATAGCCTCCTCGATCTGCTCTGTCCCTGCCTTAAATCCCATCAGATAGGGGGAACCGCAGGAAGGACACTTTGAAGGCTTTCGCTCCTGATAGCCACAGTAATGGCAGGTAAGCGTACCGTTTCTGTGCTCCGACAGGGAGACGTCGCAGTGCGGACATTTCATCACGTGCCCACAGGATCGGCAGGAAATAAATCCCGCATACCCTCTCCTGTTCAGAAACAGAATGGTCTGCTCCCCTTTAGAAAGCCTATCCTGCATCAGCTCCTTCAGTTTCCGGCTGAACATGGAACGGTTTCCCTGCTTTAACTCTTCTCTGAGATCTATGGTATGAACCACCGGGAGAATACTGTTCCCGGGGCGTTCCTTCATCTCATACAGTTTATATTGTCCCTGAAGCGCCCGATAATATGCTTCCAGAGAGGGCGTTGCCGAACCTAACACCACGCTCGCGTTACTCCTTGCTGCGATCTCAATGGCCGTCTCTCTGGCGTGATATTTGGGGCTTGCCTCGCTCTTGTAGCTGCCCTCATGTTCCTCGTCAATAACGATCACACCAAGGTTTGCAAAAGGCGTAAACAGCGCAGATCGGGGCCCGATGATCACATCGATCTCCCCCGCCTTTGCCCTCTCGATCTGATCGTACTTTTCTCCTGCCGAGAGGGTGGAGTTCATCACCGATACTCTGTCTCCAAACCGTTTATAGAACCGAAGAAGTGTCTGGTAGGTCAGAGCGATCTCCGGAATCAGCACGATCGCCTGTTTCCCCATGGCAACCATCTGCTCCACAATACCCAGATACACCTCTGTCTTGCCGCTGCCAGTGACACCGTGCACAAGACAAACGCCTGGATGTCCCGCCCTGTACTGTGCGATCACCTCCTCGATGATGCGACTCTGATCCTGATTCAGACTGTGGCGGATCTCGCTTCTGTCCGCCAGCCTGACAGGATTTCGATAAAAGGATTCCCTCTCTATAGCAAGATATCCCTGCTTCTCCAAGGTCTGCAGCGTGGCGGCGGCCACATTCAGCTTCTGCCGGATCAGCTCGTAGGGCAGTTCCTCCTCCCCCGCAAGGGCAAAAAGCGTTCTGGCCTTTGCTTTCTGATGCTTTCTTTCACATGTCTCGGCGGCCAGCCTCGTCTCCTCGGCGGACAAAAGACGGCAGACTTTTCTTCTTTCGAGTGCCTTCGTCTTCTGCTTCACAGGCAGCACGGTCTTTAAGGCTGCAATGGTGGTGGAACCGTAATTGCTTTTCAGCCAGTAGGCAATCTGAATCTGCCTGCTCTCCACGGACATCCCCTTCTCATCCACCGCACTGACCGCTTTGATCTTTTCCGGGGGATAATCCGTCTCATCCGAGAGATCCACCACATATCCCGTCTTTTCCTGATTGCCCTTCCCGAAAGGCACTCGCACCTGTACGCCCGGTCTCACTGCCTCCGCAAGGTGTGCCGGGATCCGGTACTGAAAAACCCGGTCCACCTTTTCATGTGCAATCTCTATAATGACATCCGCATACCGCTTCGTCATGCCCGCTCCTCTAAAATCTCCCGGATCAGCACCCGCTCATCCATCGGGTATTTTACGCCGTTTATCTCCTGATAGTCCTCGTGTCCCTTGCCGGCAAGCACGATGATATCCCCCGGCTCGCCGTGGTCGATCGCGTAGGCAATGGCCTCTTTTCTGTCGCAGATCTCCACATAGTCACCGTCAGTTTTCGCAATTCCGATCTTAATATCGTCGATGATCGCCTGCGGCTCTTCGCTTCTCGGATTGTCGGAGGTAATGATGGTCAGATCCGCCATCCGGCCGCTGACCTCTCCCATCTCGTAACGTCTGGATTTCGCCCGGTTGCCGCCGCAGCCAAAAAGACAGACCAGTCTGTGCGGTTTGTATGCCCTGAGCGTCTCCAACAGGCTCTTTAACGCCATGGCATTGTGGGCATAGTCAATCATCAGAGTGAAATCGTCGGAAACAGACACCATCTCCGTCCTGCCCTTCACCTTTGCCGCCATAAGCGCCTCCTGTATCTTTTCCTCCTGTACGCCGAAATGTCTGCAGATGGCGATGGCAGTCAGAGCGTTGTAAACATTGAATTTTCCGGGAGAAGCAGTCTTGACCGAGAGTTCAGTCAGCCCCTTTGTAGTAAAGGACATCCCCAGACTTCCTCCCTCGTTTAAAAAGGAGATATTCTCTGCCCGCAGGTCGGCTGGCTTATCGATCCCGTAGGTTTCCAACTGACAGGTGCAGTCTTTTGTGACTTCCTGCCAATGGCTGTCGTCAGCATTTACGATACCAACCCTGCACTGCCTAAAAAGCAGGCTCTTACAATGCAGATAGTCCTCAAAATCTTTATGCTCGTTCTCCCCGATGTGATCCGGTTCCAGATTGGTGAAAATGCCGAAATCAAAGACAAATCCCTGCGTCCTGTGCAGCATCAGCCCCTGCGAGGACACTTCCATCACAACCGTGTCGCAGCCGGCATCCGCCATCATCCGAAAATACTTCTGTATCAAATAGGATTCGGGCGTGGTATTCTCCGCATGAATGTGAGTATCGCCGATAATGATCTCTATCGTGCCGATCAGCCCCACCTTTCTCCCTGCCTGCTCCAGAATGGATCTGACCAGATAATTGGTAGTGGTCTTCCCCTTGGTCCCCGTGATGCCTATGATCTTCATCTGCTCAGCGGGATGCCCGAAATAGGCCGCCGAGACAAAGGCCATCGCATAACGCACATCCGCCACCCGGATCACCGTCACATCCGCTCCTTCCGGCAGTTCCACCTCATGTTCCGTAAGCAGGGCTGCCGCTCCGGCCCGTACCGCATCCGCCGCAAACTTATGACCGTCCGCTTTCGCACCCGGTATGCAGACAAACAGACAGCCCTCCGTCACCTTTCTGGAATCATAAATAACATCCGTTATTTCCAATTCCGGCGTACCGATAATACACTCATAGGATATTTCCTTTAATAATTCATTTAAAGCCGCCATAATTCACCCCGTTCCAATCATTTCCTATATTTCATACTATATTATTATATAGTAAGATAGCACGAAAACGCGATTTTTGCAATTTTTCATTCTCTTTCCATTCTCTTTAAGCATTCTTAATCTTTTTTTATTCTTCCTTCATAAACTAAACACAGTTTGGACACAATTACCCGTTATGATAGGTATCAAGATAGTTGATGAATTCACTATCTCCCCCTCATAAGAAAACTGCGAAAGAGCCCGGATCGACCGGGCTTTTTCGTGCCCGTGTCACACTGAATAGTCCTGCATGATCATCTGCATTGACTCGATTCCCCTGTACACATTGATTTCCGGGTAGTAGATCACACTGGTCACGATCGCGCTGCTGCCCGTCCCATAAAGCCTGTCGATCTCCTCCTGCCCGAAATGGACCGCCAAAAAGGCATGCCACTGTTCCAGATCACCAAAGTACATCATATCAAATTCCCGGCCGCTCTCGTCAGCCACCCTGTATTTCCCCACATTATTGTTTCTGCCGAGGATCCTGCCCTTTCGTACCCTGACGCCTTTCTGCGCAAAGACAGGTTTTGGATTGCCGTTGCCAAAAGGCTCCAGAAGCGTTATCTGCCTGACAAGTTCAGGCGTCACATAGGACATCGGCATGGGTACATCAATATGTATGACCTCCACTAAATCCTCCTCACACAATCCGCTGTGGGCGTTCAAAAAGACACGAAACGCTTCCACATTCTCCTCCGGCATAGATACACCTGCAGCCATCTTATGTCCGCCGTACTTCGAGTACAGTTCCTTACACTCGCTCATCTTATCGTACATGTGATAAGCCTCTATGGAGCGTCCCGATCCCTTGACTCCCTCCTCTGCCCTGGTCAGGACAAAGACCGGCTTGTGATACCGCTCTCTGATCCGCCCGGCAATGATCCCCGCAAGACTCTCATGGCAGTCCGGCAGAAAGACGACCAATACCTGATCCTCTCTAAGCGGCGTCTCCTCGATCATTGCTATGGCCTGCTTCGTCCCCTGAATCGTCATTTCCTTTCTGCTGTCATTGAGTGCCTTGAGTTCCCCGGCAATGATGAGCGCTTCGGCCTCATCCTGCGTCCGAAACATGGCAAGAGCTCTGGCTGCTGTATCAAGCCGCCCCGTCGCATTTAAACAAGGGCCCAGAATAAAGCCGATATGATACCCTGTCAGCCTCTTCCCCGTCAGTTCATTTACCGCAGCCAGCGCACGCAGCCCCGGATTGGCAGAGCGCTCGATCTGCTGCAGACCGTACCTGACAAGGATGCGATTCTCGTCCGTAAGCTCCATCACATCCCCCACCGTTGCAAAGGCTGCAAATGCCAAAAGCTCAGACAGTAATGTCTCCACCTCCGTTTCCGGCAAAACACCCCTTCCGTTCATCCTGCGCAGATACAACTCCATAAGTTTATATGCCGTCACCGCGCCGCAGATACCTTTATAAGGGTAAGGACATCCCTCCCGTTTCGGATCCACCACCGCATCCGCCTCCGGCAGCGTCTCAAGGCGGCTGCCGTCCTCCTGCACCTCATAAGGCACCTCATGGTGATCCGTCACGATCACCGTCATGCCAAAGCTTTTTGCAAGAGCCGTCTGGGAAAGGGCTGCGATCCCGTTATCGCAGGTCAGGATCGTATCGACGCCCGCCTCTTTCGCCTCCTCGATCAGTCTGTCATTTAAGCCGTAGCCGTCCGTGATCCGGTGCGGGATCACCGCATCTACGGTGGCGCCGCAGCGCTCCAGACAGGCAGTCAGAATGTAGGTGGCGCAGACCCCGTCTATGTCGTAGTCCCCGATCACCCGGATCTGCTTCTGCTCCACCGTCTTTTCGGCAAGGATATCGGCCGCCTTTTCGGCATCCATCAAAAGAGAGGGATCGTACAGATCCGCCGTAGTGCCGTGAAGAAACTTTTCTATGGCTTCCTCCCCCTCCACGTCCCTGTTGCGTATGATTCTGGCGATCACCGGATCTATCCCGAATCTCGCCGCTATTCCGTTAAAATCCGCTTTCTTGGCGGACACCATCCATTTTCCCATAAAAAATCGTCGCTGTCGCACCTTTCTTCCAAATTAACAAACCCTCCGAAAAGTCACAATTCATTGTAACATTTCCGGAGGGTAATTTATAGTACATTATCGTTTCTTTATTACTTTGCCGCTTTCTTCACCAGTTTGGTGCGGAACACATACCAGAGCGCACCTGTCAGGCAGATGGAAGAATACGTACCGCAGATGATACCTGCCATCAGAGGCAGTGCAAACTCTCTGATGGAGGAAACGCCAAACACCTCCAGGGATGCCACCATGAAGAAAGTGGTCAGGGAAGTAAATATACTTCTCGTAAGCGTCTGGGTGATACTCCTGTTGACCATCTCATCCAGTCCCTCTTTGCTTCTCATCTCACGTAGATTCTCACGCACACGGTCGAAGATAACAATGGTGGCGTTGATGGAATAACCCACGATCGTCAGCA
Organism: Lachnospiraceae bacterium; assembly: GCA_029067085.1. Classification (GTDB taxonomy): domain Bacteria; phylum Bacillota; class Clostridia; order Lachnospirales; family Lachnospiraceae; genus UBA3282. The sequence continues at coordinate 98,307 of JAIEFE010000017.1, forward strand.
TGCAGGCGATGAAGGTATTGCCCACGGACACCCTTACGATCGCGTAGAACGCCAGCACCACCAGCACATCGTGTAAGAGTGCGATCACGGAGCTTGCACCGAAACGGATATCCTTAAACCTAAACCAGATGTATAAAAGCATGAGTACCGTGGAAACAAGGATCGCACGGATGGCGCTGGACTGCATCTCGGAACTGATCGTCGCACTGATGGTCTCCGCCGTGATGCTGCTCTCGTCCACACCGAAGTTGTTCACCATTACTTCATTGAAGGCTTCTCTCTCCTGTACATTTAAGGTTCTTGTCTTTATAATGACCTGATTGGAGCCGGCCACCTTGGTGCTCTGCACATTGCCGTCTCCCGTGATCTTCTCAATATGAGGAACGATCTGCGCATCGATATCCTCAATGCTCATATCCTCGTTGAGCGTCATGGTTGTGGAAGTACCGCCCACAAAATCAAGGCTGTAGTTCAAACTCATTCCTGTGTTTGCCTTGCCTATACCCATAGCGATAAAGCCTGCTAAAATCGCCGCAATGGAGATGCCGAAGAACAGATATCTCTTGCCGAGGAAGTTGATGGTCTTTCTCTCCTTCGCCACGCCGTAAGCCTTCTCACTCTGAATGCCAAGCGCATAGAAAATATTCACCAAGAACTTCGTAACAACAAGCGCTGTAAACATGGACAGGATGATACCTAACATCAATGTGATGGAAAAGCCCTTGATCGTACCGCTGCCCATGAAATAAAGCACCAGACCCGCGATCAGGGTGGTGATATTACCGTCTATAATAGCAGATAAGGCTTTGTTAAAACCGATCTTAATCGCATTCTGCACACCCTTGCCTGCCGCGATCTCCTCCCGGATACGGGCGAAGATGATCACGTTTGCATCCACCGCCATACCAACGGTCAGAATGATACCCGCGATACCGGGCAAAGTTAATGTCACCTCAAAGGCATACATCAGTATCACCAGAAGCTCCGTATACAGGCACAGCGCCAGAGATGCCGCAAAACCTGCCACATAGTAAACTGCGATCATAAAGATGACCACCAGTGCGAAACCGACCGCAGCCGCAACCAGACTGGTCTGGATCGCCGCCGACCCGAGCTGTGCGCCTACCACATTGGAACGCAGCTCCTCAAGTTCCAGTTTCAGTCCACCGATACGGATGGTGGAAGCAAGCTGCTCCGCCTCCGCCGCCGTTTTCTGCCCTGTGATGACTGCATTGCCGTCAGTGATCGCCGCGATGACATTCGGCACGCTCACAAGCTCCTCGTCGTAGTAGATCGCAATGGTCTCGCCATTCTGATATGCCTTCGTTGTTGCTTCGGCAAAAGCCTGCTTTCCGGCCTCGTTGAAGCTCAGGGAAACCACATTTTCCGGATTACCCATGGAATCCTGCTGCGTTCTTGCCTGCGCGCTGTCAACCTCGGTACCGGAGAGAACGATGGAGCCTTCCGCCTGCAATTCCTCAATGGTCTTGGTCAACTGATATTGAGGCGTCAGATTTCCCTCGGCATCAACACCGTATCCCAATTCGTAGTTGTTATTGCCCTCGCTGTCCGTCTGCGCGATAAAGTAAAGGCTTCCTGGCTTACCCAGCTCTTCCAGGATCGCGTTGGCATCGGTAACACCGGGGATCTCGATATTGATCCGGTCGGTTCCCTCCTGGTACACCTGCGCTTCCGTACTGTAACCGTCCACACGCTGCTGCAGCTTGTAGATGGTATCGCTCATGTCCTCCGCGCTGGGATTTTTGTCTCCCACCACCTGATAGGTGATACTGACGCCGCCCGCCAGATCCAGTCCCAGCTTAATGCTGCCCGCCGCACCTGATTTGTCTGAACCGACACCGAAGACTGCCGTATATCCCAACAGTCCAAGGATCAGCACATAGACGATCAGACTGACAACCGCTTTGCTCTTTTTCATAACTGACTCTCCTTTTCCTCATCGGCAAGCGCCGCTTTTATCATGATGGCACATTCCACGCGTTTTCTTTGAAGCTCACAGCCAAGCTCGTAAGCGCCGTTCACATCGCCGCTCTCATGGTAGGCATTTGCCGCGCAGCCGCCGCTGCAATAAAATTTAGCGAAGCAATCCCTGCACGCCTCTTTGGCATAGACATTGCACGCCTTAAACTTATCCTGAATATCTTTCCGGAGGATTCCCTCCTCCACGTTTCCCATGAGAAATGCCTCCTGCCCCACAAACTGATGACAGGGATAGAGATCTCCCCACGGGGTCACCGCCAGATACTCCGTACCGGCCCCACAGCCCGACAATCTCTTTGCCACGCAGGGACCACCTTCTAAATCTATCATAAAATGAAAGAATTGAAAACCCTTTCCTTCTTTTTTTCTTCGAATATATTCCAAAGCAAGTTTGTCATACTGCGCAAGCAGCTTCGGCACATCCTCCATGCGAAGCGCATAATCTTCTCTTTTATCTGCTACAACAGGTTCGACCGATATCTGTTCAAAACCCTCGTCAGCCAGATGAATCACATCCTCGGAAAAATCCGTATTATTCCTCGTATAAGTGCCCCGCACATAGTAATTCATCTGATTCCTGCTCTCGGCGGCCTTTTTATACTTGGGAAGAATCTCCTCATAGCTCCCCTGCCCGCCTCTGTGAGGACGCATCTTATCATGGATTTCCTTCCTGCCGTCAATACTTAAAACGAGATTTGACATTTCCCTGTTTGCAAATTCCAAGATCTCATCATTCAGGAGTACGCCGTTTGTGGTCAGAGTGAAACGGAATTTCTTATGGTGCGGCTCCTCCAGAGAACGGCCGTAAGCCACCAGTCCCTTTACCACCTGCCAGTTCATCAGCGGCTCTCCGCCGAAGAAATCCACCTCCAGATTCACCCGGTTCCCTGAATTTTTCACCAGAAAATCGAGGGCTTTCTTTCCCACTTCAAGGCTCATAAGCGCCCTGTCTCCGTGATACTCACCCTCCCCCGCAAAACAATATTTACAAGCCAGATTACAGTCATGGGCAATATGGAGACAGAGTGCCTTCACCACGATCTCCCGCTTTCCAAAGGCATCGATGTAGTTTTCGTAGATATCCTCCGTAAAGAGCTGTCCCGCCTCCTTTAAGGCAAGAAGTTCCTCCACGATCTCCTCAGCCTCAGCAGATCCTGCCGAAAGTTCTCCCGCCACTGTCTCAGCGATCACTTTCTTTTCCTGCGTACCCTGTGAGAGCAGGCGTTCCACAACCGGAACCGCATCGTAGGCCAGCCTGTCCATCACATGGACACTGCCGCTGTTGACATCCATGACAATATAATAGCCATTGTTACTATATTGATGTACCACAATTCTTCTCCTGACTGCTTTATGCTTATCTTTTGCTCCGGCCGAAGCGTTGAACTGACAAGTAGACAGGCAGACCCGTCATACGCCGTATGCCGAGCCTGCCTTCTTTTCTCATCTTTTCTTTTCTCCGCTTTCTGCCGCCATACCTGAGATGCGGAATACTTATCTCGCCTTCTCGCAGCTCTGATTTCCTACTGTACAAGAGGTCTTGCAAGCCGACTGGCAGGATGTCTGGCATTCACCGCAGCCGCCCTTCTTCATGGATTCTTTTAAATTTCTGGTCGATAAAGTCTTAATATGTTTCATCGGTATGTCCTCCTTATGTATAAACTTGCTCATAACTTTTTGTAGTATACCATAAATTTTTCCATACGTCCAGCACGATTTACAGTGTCATTCGGCAGCTCAGCCCACGCCCATTCGCCTGGCAAATTCGGTCTGGCTGAACTGTTGGATCAGCTTACCATCCCGCCTAACATCCCGCTCCCCGCGCACAGAAAAAATACCGTCATCATATTGCCTGCCACATCCTCTACTCCCTTATTTACCACCAGAGATACAGCCACCAGAATGCCGAAATACAGTACGCCCATGACAAGTCCCCAGAGATACTTTCTTTTTCCCTCCCGTTTTCCTGCAAGCAGTCCCGCCAGGAAAGTGACAATTATGTAAACCAAAATAATGCAGATGGATACTACCTTTTCGGACAATCCGAAGCGGTACAGCATAAATGCCAGAAGCAAAAGCAGTCCTGCTGTCAGGATATAAGCCCCCAGCATACACTTGATGATAAAGATCGCCTTTTCCGTATATATCTCTTTTTTCCCCATGATAACCCCCTTGTCTTTTCTGCTACATATATATTCTTCGGAGCAGAAAAACTTGACACAATCTTGTTCTTACAGTAATATTTTTACAGTTCAGCCATGTGTGGTTAAACTGTCTCATAAAATCTACCAAAAACAAGGAGTGAACATTTACATTGGATACCACAGGTGTCATACAACTCATTTCACTGGCTATTCTCGTTTTGTTGTCAGCCTTCTTTTCCTCGGCAGAGACTGCCTTTTCCACAGTCAATCGAGTAAAACTCCGCGCCCTTGCAGAAGAAAACCACAAGGAAGCCATCCGGGTGCTCGCCATTTTAGACCAGTACGGTAAAATGCTGAGTGCGATCCTGATCGGCAATAATGTTGTCAATCTGTCCGCTTCCTCCGTGACTACCACGCTTGCAATCAATCTCTGGGGCAGTACGGCAGTAGGCATCGCTACCGGCGTTCTGACCTTCGTTATCTTAATGTTCGGTGAGATCATTCCCAAAACCTGGGCCATGCAGCGCGCGGAATTTATTGCCCTTCTGTTTGCACCTTTCATCCGTCTGCTGATGACGATTTTAACGCCTGTCATTTTTCTGGTGGACAAGCTCTCCAACTGCATCCTGCGTCTCTTACATATCAGCTCTGAGGGCAACAACTTCCACATTACGGAGAAAGAGCTGAAGACCTACGTGGATGTCAGCCACGAAGGCGGCGTGATCGAATCTGAGGAGCGCGCCCTGATCTATAACGTCTTCGATTTCGGGGACACCGTCGCCAAGGACATTATGATTCCCCGGATCCAGATGACCACCGTGCCATTGAGCGCCACCTATCAGGAACTTTTATCCACCTTTCAGTCGTGTATGTTTACACGTCTTCCCGTCTATGACGACGATCCGGACCACATCATCGGCATTGTCAATATCAAAGATTTTATTCTGGTGAAAGATAAGGAGAAATTCAGCCTCAAAAAAATCCTGCGCGAGGCCTACTATACCTATGAATACAAGAATGTATCGGATCTTTTGATGGAGATCCGTGAAAGGTCCTGCAATATTGCCTTTGTCTTAAGCGAATACGGCGCGACTGTCGGCATGATCACGATGGAGGATCTGATCGAAGAGCTGGTCGGCGAGATCCGCGACGAGTACGATGCAGACGAGGAGGAGTTGATTCAGGAAACTGAGGAAGGACAGTATCTGGTGGAAGGTGGCATGAAGCTGGACGACATAAACGACGCCCTGAACATCTCTCTGGATTCCGAGGACTACGACTCCATCGGCGGCCTCATTCTGGAGAAACTGAACCGCCTGCCTGAGGATCAGGAATCCGTAGAATTGGAGAACGGCATCACCCTGCAGGCCTGCGGCGTGCAGGATAACCGCATTGTGAAGGTATTGATCACACTTCCTGCCGTGGAAGAGACGGAAGAAGCTACAGCAGATTCATGATCGCTTCGATCTCCGCTCCGTTGTCAGGTACAGGTTCTACAAGCTCGTGTTTTCCGCCCTGTGTGACTCTGGCGATATATTTCCCTTCCTCCGTGTTTTCCAGCGTATAATACAGCACCTCTCCCGTGTCCCTTTTCCATGCCGCATAGACACGGTAACACATTCCCTTTTTGTTCGTTTCATCCGGCATATCCAGGCGGGTAAGCTGTATGGTATCCGTGAGATTCAGCGTCATCAGGGAGAAGTCCTCCGCCCTGCAGTCGATCTTTTTTCCCTCAGGATAGATCTCTTCAAAAAGCTGCAGAAGAAATGCACCTTCCTCCTGCTGCAGTTTCTTAAGGCCCTCCTCTTTCTGCTCAAACAGATACTTCGGCAGAAGGGAAAGCGCCACCCCGTTATAGGCGAAATCGCGAAACTGCTTGGGCGTAAGCTGCATAGTCTGAACCGCCTGTCTGCGTTTTTCCGCTATTTCCAGAATCGACCGATTCAAAATCATCATGCCGGTAAAGGGATTGACCACCACCTCCGCCACCTTATCCTGATTTGCCATGACCATGGCGACGCAGGACATGAAGGGCATAGCAATCAGCGCCGGACTCTTCTTTTCCGGCGGTATCTTTTCCTGCGAAGTAAAAACAGGAAGCGCCTGTTCTCCTGTATCTTTCGTGAGAAGACATGGCGCGATATTAGTCTCCTTCGGGAGCAATACAGGCCTTCCCGCCTGCATTTGCTCCGTGAGCTCGGGCGAAAGATCTTCCGGCTGCCTGGCCGGAACCAGCACAATGGATTTCTCCAAAAGCTCCATCACCTTCACATAGCTTTCTCGCTCTTTATCCGCGCGAAAAATCTCTATCGCCTCTTCCAGCGTCTTGTTGTTTATTCTCGGTTCCTCCATATTTCATTTTCTCCGTTCCGAAACGCTTATCGCTGCCCCTACTGACCGTTTGCATCTGCCTCACTGTCTGAAACAGGTGCGGGCAACACCGCAATCTGCAGCTCGGCAAGCTGCGTCTCATCCACAGTTCCCGGCGCCTCCGTCATCAGACAGGACGCATCTTTGATCTTCGGGAAAGCAATGATTTCGCGTATATTTTCCGTATGCGTCAAGAGCATGACAAAGCGGTCAAGACCGTAGGCCAGCCCTGCATGAGGCGGAACACCATACTTGAATGCACTCAACAGGAAGCCAAACTGCTCCCACGCCTTTTCTTTTGTAAATCCCAACACCTCAAACATTTTCTCCTGAATGTCGTCCTGATGGATCCTGACGGAACCACCGCCCAGCTCCACACCGTTTAATACGATGTCGTAAGCCTTCGCACGCACCCTGCCGGGATCGGAGTCAATGTACTGCCAATCCTCCTCCATCGGCATGGTAAAAGGATGGTGCATCGCCATAAAGCGGTTCTCTTCCTCGCTCCACTCAAGAAGAGGGAAGTCCACGATCCAGAGGAAGTTAAACTGCGATTCGTCTATCAATCCGAGCTGTTTTCCAAGCTCCACTCTAAGCGCACCCAAGACGCTGTAAACAATATTTTTCTTATCGGCGGCAAAGAAAAGCAGATCTCCCTTCTCTCCCTGCATCGTGCTGACCAGTCTGTCCAGCTCCTCCTGTGTCATAAACTTCGAGAAGGAGGATTTGTAGGAGCCGTCCTCCTGAATACTCAGATAAGCAAGGCCCTTTGCACCGTAGCCTTTTGCAAAATCCACCAGCGCGTCGATCTTTTTCCGGGGCATAGCCGCCTGTCCCTTCGCATTGATGCCACGCACGGAACCGCCGTTTTCCAGAGCGGAGGTGAACACACCAAAGCCGCAGTCCGCCACTATATCTGACACATCTGTCAGTTCCATCGCAAACCGGGTATCCGGCTTATCCGAACCGAAACGGTCCATGGCTTCCTGCCAGGTCATGCGCGGCAGGGGAAGCTGCACATCCAGCCCGATGGCCTCCTTGCAGATATGCTTGATCAGTCGTTCATTTACATCCAGTACATCGTCTACATCCACAAAGGACAACTCCATGTCCGCCTGTGTGAACTCCGGCTGTCTGTCCGCCCGCAGATCCTCGTCACGGAAGCATTTTGCAATCTGGAAATACCTGTCGTATCCGGAGCACATGAGAAGCTGCTTGTAGAGCTGCGGAGACTGCGGCAGCGCGTAAAAGTTTCCCGGATGCACGCGGCTGGGCACCAGATAATCTCTGGCTCCCTCCGGCGTGGACTTGCACAGGATCGGCGTCTCAATCTCCAGAAATCCCTCTTCAGCCATGAAAGCGCGCATCTCGGAAACGATCTTGCTTCGCAGCATCAGCTTTTCCTGAATATCCGGTCTTCTCAGATCGAGGTAACGGTATTTTAAGCGGATCTCCTCCTTCGTCTTGGAATCCGCCTCCACAGGGAAAGGCGGCGTCTCGGATTCAGACAGGACGCGCACCTGTGCGGCACGGATCTCGATCTCTCCTGTCTTCAGATTCTCGTTGACTGCGCCGGAACGCTTCTCCACCTTACCCACTACGGCGATGACAAATTCGCTTCTCATCTTCTCCGCCTTGGCAAAGGCTTCCGCTCCGCAGTCGCTCTCCTCAAAAATAATCTGCAGAATGCCGGAACGGTCACGTAGATCCACAAATATGATCCCGCCCTTGTTCCTCTGTTTCTGCACCCATCCCATAACGGTCACTTCTTCGCCCGCGTTACGCAGGGAAAGTTCCGCACAGCGGTGGGATCTTTTCCAGCCCTTCATCGACTCTGCCATAATTACGATCTCCTTTTTACTGATGCATCTATGCTCTTTATCTCTTTAATTCTTCTCTGTAAAATTCCTCAAATTCCTCATATCCCTGCGCGGTCAGCTGCTCCTTCTGGAACTTCTTATTCTTGTTCATACGAGCTACCAGAATCTGATTCCCGTTCTCCCGCTCCGCCTGCGCTTTCGTCATCACTTCGCGCAGCTTTTCGGAAGGCAGCCCTTTTTCCATCAGATACGCTTTTTTCTTCCCTGCCTTCGGCACTTTGAAGCCGCTCTCCAACAGCAACAGGATGATCCGCTCAAAGCCGATGGAAAAACCACAGGCCGGTACGTCGTTTCCGGTGAACTTTCCGACCATCTTATCGTATCTTCCGCCGCCGCCGCATCTTGCACCAAGCTGGGGCATATCGATCTCAAAGATCGTGCCCGTATAATAGGACATGCCGCGCACCAGCGTAGGGTCAAACACCAGCTTGAAGAAATCGCCCTTGGTGGCTTCCACACTGTCTATGATCTCCTGAAAATTCTCTTTTACGCCTTCCGGGAGCACACCTTCCAGCTTTTCCGTGATATAGGCGATGGCATCGTCAGCTGTCTCCATCCCTTCGAACAGCGCCAGATACTTGTCCACGCTCTCCTTCGGAAAACCGGCCTCCAGAAGCTCCGCCGCAGCGCCTTCCCTGCCGATCTTGTCCATCTTATCCAGCGTGATGAATACCTGATCGTAGTCTTCCTCAGCGAAGCCGCTGTAAGCCGCCATAGCCTTTAAAATCTGCCTGTCGTTGATAAGTATGTTAAAATCCTTGAAACCAATCCTGCCAAGCGTCGTTGTGGTGGCCAGGATCAACTCGATCTCCGCCAGATTCGAGGCTTCCCCCAGAATATCGATATCGCACTGCATAAACTGACGGTAGCGTCCCCGCTGAGGCCTGTCCGCCCGCCATACATTGCCCATCTGCAAAGCTTTAAAGGGCGCCGGCAGTTCGTTTGCGTGGTTGGAATAATACCGCACGAGAGGCACCGTCAGGTCGTAACGCAGACCACCATCCGTGAGATCCTCCTCACTCTCTGCCTCGTCAATACGCAGCTTCTCGCCCCGCTTCAATATCTTAAAGATCAGCTTCTCGTTCTCTCCGCCCGCCTTGCAGTTCAGATTCGCAAGATTTTCCACGCAGGGCGTTTCGATCGAGGTAAAGCCGAAGTTTCCGTAAGTCTCTTTGATGATGCCGATCACATAATCGCGGATCTCCATTTCCTCCGGAAGGATATCCTTCATTCCTGTCATCGGTTTTTTACTTAATGTCATGGTTACCTCCCGTCTCGATCTTTCTTTTTTCCTTTTTTCTCAAGATACATATTTTTGTCAGATTCGGCAACGCACACGTCAAAACCATCCAGCCGGCTGGCCATGACGGATATTCCCAAGGAAATACTTAATTCCTGATCCTTTATGTGGAATGTCTTTTCCGTATCTCTCAGCTGCTCTGCTGCGTGCATGACTGCTTCTTTTGAAGTAGCCGGCAGCAGAATAACAAACTCATCGCCTCCCATGCGGAACATGATGCTGTCTTTTGGTAAAACCTGCTTAAACAGACTCACCGCAGCTTTAATATACTCATCCCCCGCAGTATGACCGTATGTATCGTTTATTTCCTTAAGTCCGTCGCAATCAGCGGAGATAATGCCGAGCGGATAATAGTCATCATCGTGCGTTTTGATAAACTCATCCAGATACGCTCTGTTATACAGACCTGTCAGTTCATCGGTTATTGCCTGTTCCCTGAGCTTCTTTTTCAGCAATTCATATTCTGTCGTATTGTTGATCAGGCCGACAATGCCGGTAACAAATCCTTCTTCATTGAAAAGCGGCTGCTTTATGACCTGGAAAAATTCCTGTATTCCGTCTTCATTGATCTCGATCGTGTATGTCGTCCCCTTGCCGGTCTCAATGATCTCCATATCTTTTTTATGAGCCATTAAGGCGTTGTCTCTATCCTTGCGCACCTCCGGGTCGGTCAATCCTCTGATCGTCCAGTTGGGATCATCATCCGGCTTTTTCAAATGATGCCAATACTTTGTCGAAAAAACATAGCGGCACTCATCGTCCTTGAGAAAAATATTGGAAGGAAGATGCTTGAGCAGTGCTTCGATACCGTAAAAGGACATAGAGTCCGTAAGGGAAATGGCATTCGCGATCCTGTTTTTCACGATCTTGCTGATGTATGGTTTGCAAATACAGTCAACAACACCTGATCCGAGACATGCAAAACTGTCTTCAGGCGTATTTTCGTCGGCAAAGATAAGGATCGGTATGGAGATAAGTTTGTTGCTGTTTTTAACATACTCGATCGCATTCCAGATTTCATTCTGCAGATTCGCATTGATCAGCAGCGCACTTACATTCGCTTTGCTCTGTCTCAGAATATCCCCTGCGGCTTTCATATCTCCTGCGATGGTTATATCGTACTTACTGTCAAGAATCCGGCAAAGTTCTTCACAGTGCTGCTCATTATCAATAAAAATGAGTTTTTCTAAATAATTCATTCCGAGATTCCTTTCAGACGCACCTGACTGACCTGAGACTGCCAAAGGGTCAACGCTACTCTGACTGCAATGTTAAAATATAATCATTCTAACTATATCCGACAAATGTTTCCCTGTCAAATAGAAATAGCTTTCTCAAGGACCGGCATCCATACCAATAGATTTTTCTTTTCTCTTCACTTCACCCGCTTTGCCACCACCGCAAGCCTTCCGTTATTCACATGATAAGCGCAGGTAGACAGGGTCAGGAAGGTATCCCCGTACTCCGCTTCCACGCCCGTATCATACAGGGACATTTGCTTGATATTATCGTAGAAATCATGAAATTCCTCCTCTGTCTCAGCCTCGTAAAACTGATAATACTTAAAGGCATCATCATTTTCTTCGTAGATCCGGGACAAAAAAACTGCAACGATCTCATATGTATATTCCTTATAGAGGGTGTCAAAAGCAATTTTCGTATGCTCCCGGTAAAAGTCCTCCTCCCTGTAGAAATCCAGATCGCCAAACATAGAGCCGTCTTTCATGTTGTGCCCGTAGATAATGAAATTCGTTCCTTCCTCCAGATCGGCCCGCTCCCTCACATACAAGCAGCCGTACTTGCTGTCTTTTCCCTCGAAATCATGATGCAGATAGTATTCGTCATCCTCGCATTGCATGACAGGATAATCGATTCTCATATCCTCGATGGACAGCCAGCCCGCCAGATCGCCGTTTTCTAAGTACAAGTCCTTATAGCGATCCAGTATGGGATAGCCTCCTTCCTCTCCGGGAATCCCGCTGCCGCCTGCGGTTTTCTCATTGTTCGCATACTGCTCAGATTCCAACTCCTTCCCTTGCCTTTCTGAGCTGTCAGTTTCACGGTCCGCCTCCGAAAAAACAGTATTCCCTTCCACCGTCCCGGTATCCGCTTGTAGAGTCTGCGTCTCCTGCTCCGTTTCAGGCGCCTGTACCAATGCAGTCTCTGTCGTTTTTTCCGGTTCTTTCTGCTTTTTCTGATGCTCCACTGACAGACAATACGCCTGTCCCATTCGAAACAGGAACGCAAGAATTACGCCGAGCAGAATAGTTTTCAGATATCTGATCCCGTTTCCATTCTTCATAAGCACATTCCGAAAAGCTTTCTCTTCCTATCGATCATCTCGTCGATTCTCTCAATATACTGCGCCACATCCTTCACATTCTCACACCGCTCGATCCTGTCGTCAGGGAAGACGCCTTTTGTGATGGAACCAGCCCCCAGCGCCACTATGGTCTGCTTCTCCTCGTTGATCAAAATGTTATAGATGCCATACTTATCCTTTTTGGAATACCCTACATTTTCAAAATTCCCGGACATATTTTTCTGCCGGTAGAGATAGTAGGGCACCATCTCCATCTCCGCGGCCCCGCGAGCCGCGATCTCCATAATTTTCTCCGTGTTATTATAGGCTGTAGCGCCGTTTTCCTCAATCCACCGCCCCAGCTTCGATGCTCTTTTCACCGCCAGGGAATGCACGGTCAGAGCGTCCGGAGAAAGGAGCTTGATTACCTCTATGGTGTGCGCCACATCCGCTGCGTCCTCTCCGGGAAGTCCCAAAATAATATCCATATTAATATTTTCAAAACCGATTTCTCTCGCCAGATGGAATGCCTCTTCCACCTGCTCCACGGTATGCCGCCTGCCGATGAGATCGAGCGTCTCCTGCTTCATGGTCTGAGGATTTACTGAGATCCTCGTTACACCGTGTTCTAAAAGCACCCGCAGTTTTTCCTCCGTGATGCTGTCGGCCCTCCCGGCCTCCACCGTAAATTCCTGAACTGTTCTGAAATCAAAGGAGCTCTTTAACTTCTTTAATAATCGATCCAGTTCCTCCGCCGACAGGGAAGTTGGCGTACCGCCCCCGATATAAACAGTATCCAGTATTTTATCCCGAAACAGCTTTGCCATTGCACTGATTTCCCTCTCCAAAGCCGTCAGGTACTCTCCCACCCTCTTTTTCCACGCGCCGATGGGATAGGAGGTAAATGAACAGTACAGACAGGTCGTTGGGCAAAAAGGAATTCCGACATATAGACTGTACCCGTTCTCATAATGCAGGGTGCTCAAAATCTGCTGTTCCCTCTCTGCGATCTCCAGGGCCAGCGCGGTCTTCTCCTCACTTACCAGATGCATGGTCTTCAAATAATCAGCAGTTTCTTTCCTGCTCTTTCCCTGCTCCATCATGGTCATGGCAATTTTCGTGGGCCGTATACCCGTCAGATTACCCCACGGCAGAACAATGCCTGTCTCCTCCTGCATGGAGCGGTAGAAGAAGCGTTTAAAAGAATTCTTGTATTCCGGAGTACCCGCTGTTTCTTCCGGGCGCCATATATACATGTTTCCTGCGTCGTTCTGCGCTTCTCCATCTTTCAATTCGGAATTATGTAAACCATTCAAGATCTGTAAGGTCACTTCAGTCTCGCCGAAGAAAAGCTCCATCACCGGCTCCCCCTCCAAAATCCTTCTGTCCCTCACTTCCGAGCCGGGTGCAAGCATTCTCGGCTCCCACTCCGGATAAAAAGATTTCAGCATGGCCTGAATATCATATTCATATTGTTCCTTATTGCTTCTTATAATCTGCATCATGGCATCCCTTTACGCTTACGGTTTTTCTCTATCAGCTTATCATTTCTTCCCCGAAAAGTACAGGCTATCTGTCTTTTGGAAGTCCCATCTTATCTTTTACGCCCGCCGCGTCAATTCCGGGATGGGTCAGATACAGACGACAGACCTGTTCCGCCGTTTCTTTTGAAATTCCGTATCTTGCGGCAATCTCGGAGACACTTCTTCCCCTGTCCACATCCCGCAGAATCAAATGCAATTTCTCCGCCGGAAAGTCCTTCTCTGTCATGTTTTCGTTCCCGGGCACTGCCTCCGCCCCATGCAGCGCAATGTCCTTTTTGAACACCCGGATTTTTCCCGCATCCACCTCCACAACCGCCATAGTCACGGGCTGCGAGAAGCGTCTCGGCCCGCAGCTTCCCGGATTCAGGAAAAGACTATTCCCCTCCCTGCGTTCCTCATATTTATGGGAATGGCCGAATACAACCAAATCATAATTTCCCGTCTCCTTGGGAATATGCTTCTTATTATGTACCATGAAAATCCGCAGTCCGCAGATTTCCTCTGACAGCTTTTCGGGAAGTCCCTCCGCCCATTCTTTATCTGCATTTCCGCGGACAACATAGAGCGGCGCGATCTTCCGCAGGCTGTCCAGCAGCTTCGGGGTATTGATATCCCCCGCATGGAGAATCACATCACACTCCCTCAGAATCTCTGCAACCTCATCTCTCAATTTTCCATGCGTATCCGACAAAACGCCGATTTTTTTCATATTCTGCTCCTCTCAAAACAACAGGCGCCTCCGCATCCAGGAAGCGCCTGTTCCTGCAAAAGCTTTATATTTTGTTAAACGGCTCCTTATAACACGCCACACTCCCCAGCTCCTCCTCGATCCGCAAGAGCTGGTTATACTTCGCCACACGGTCGCTTCTGCAGGGCGCTCCTGTTTTGATCTGTCCCGCATTCACTGCAACGGCCAGATCCGCGATAAAGGTATCCTCCGTCTCTCCGGATCGGTGGGAAATAACTGCCTTATACCCGTTTTTCTGCGCCATCTCTATCGCTTCCATGGCCTCGCTGACCGTGCCGATCTGATTGACCTTCACCAGAATGGCATTGGCCACCTGCAGCTTAATACCCGCGTCCAGACGCTTCGTGTTGGTCACAAACAGATCATCACCCACAAGCTGGATCTTCTCGCCCAGTTTTTTAGTCATCATCTGCCAGCCGTCCCAGTCATCCTCCGCCAGTCCGTCCTCAATGGAAATGATGGGATACCGCTCCACCAGTTCCTCATAGTATGCCACCATCTCCTCCGTGCTGCGGGTGATCTCCGGCATCTCCCCGCCCCCTGCATCTATACATCCTGCCTCGTAACATTCTGACACCTGAGAGCCGTCCACCTTCTGTCTGCGGCGTTTCAACTCTGTCTCTCCCGGAAAATGGTACACACCGTCCGCCTCATTGTACAGCTCAGAAGCCGCCACGTCCAGTGCAATCTTGATATCCTGTCCCGGCGTATAGCCCGCCGCCTTGATGGACTCCACGATCAAGTCAAGTACCGCCGATGCATCGGGTAAGGACGGTGCAAAGCCGCCTTCATCCCCCACACCTGTGGAAAGGCCCCTGTCATTACATATCTTTTTTAAATTATGATATATTTCCGCACAAATGCGCAGCCCGTCCGCAAAGCTCTCCGCCTGCACGGGCATGATCATAAACTCCTGAAAATCCACGGTGTTATCCGCATGCTTGCCGCCGTTTAAGATGTTCATCATGGGTACCGGCAGAAGCCTTGTGTATGCGCCGCCCAGATAGCGGTAGAGGGGAATTCCCAGCGCCGCTGCACCCGCTCTGGCACAGGCCATAGAGACGCCCAATGTGGCATTTGCTCCCAGATTACCCTTATTGTCTGTGCCGTCCAGCTCGATCAGGGTACGATCGATCTCATTTTGTCCAAAGGCATCCCTGCCAAGAAGCGCCTCTCTGATCTTCGTGTTCACATTATTGACTGCCTTGGATGTTCCCAGACCGAAATAGACTGTTTCCCCGTCCCGAAGTTCTACCGCCTCAAAGCGTCCGGTGCTGGCGCCGCTTGGGACGGCTGCCCGGCCCGTGTACTGTCTGCCGCCCACTTCCTTCTCTACGACCACCTCCGCCTCCACGGTGGGATTGCCTCTGGAATCCAAAATCTGTCTTGCATGTACATCCACAATTCGTAACTTACTGCCCATAAAAAACCTCCTCTGCGCACTTTTTTGAATCTAGTATGCGCAAAGGAGGTTCAAATCATGTACTATTTATCTGTCTGCCGCACTGTTTGCTGCATTGACTGCAGTAATAGTGAGTGCGTGCATATAGGCATCGTCGCCTCTGGCACAGGTCACGGAAACCTTTTTTCCCGCCACCAGAACCTTGCAGCCGCTCAGGCTCTCTACCTTGTCAAGCTTCAACTCCATCTCGCCCGCGGATGTATCCAACACAAGGATATTCTCCGTGGATTTTTTCTTGACCGTACCGGTCACTGTAGCCGGCGAAGAAGTGTCCACCGCAGCCGAGGAACTGTCCTTCACACCCGTGATCGTGCTGGCATAAAGATTATTGTCCGTCCCTCTGTAATAGGTAACCATAAGCTTGTTATCCGGTGTCAGAATCATTCCCTTCGACGTATTTGTATTGTCGGCGATCTTAAAGGTAAAATCCCCCTCCGAAGTTCCCAGATTCAGCATATACTCGTTCGTGCTCTCTTTCACCGTTCCCGAAACGGTTCTGGTTTCTCCCGTCGCATTGACTGCTGTTGTCTGACTGTCTGCGTAACGCGACGCATCTGCCCGGACCGGAGCCGGCACAAGCTCCGCTGTCGCATCCGAAATGCTCAGAGCATGCATGACTGCATCAGAACCCCGCACGCAGCGCACGGTATATTTTCCCTCTATCACCAGCAGAGAACAGCCGCTCAGATCCGTAGACTTGTCCAGCTTTATCACCATCTCGCCCTGTTCAGTATCCAGATAGAGAATCTCATCCGTTGTCTTTTTATCCACTGTGCCGGTCACGTTTGAAACGTTCGACATATCCAAAGAAACAGATGTATCAATTGCCTCCTCGGAAATCGTGACCGCGTGAAGATAACCATCGGAACCGTGAGAGATAGCAACATAGATCTTTTTATTCGGCAAAAGCATCTTGCAGCCGCCGGTGTTCGTATCTGCGTCTATCTTAATCTCCATCCTGCCGTCGGATGTATCTAAGTACAGCAGCTTCGCCGTCGTTCCATCCATCACCTTACCCTGTACTGTGGCGATGACCTCCGCAGCCTGCACACTAAACTTCGGCGCTGACATTGGCAATAGTAACAGTCCGCATACCGCAAGAATCGCTGCATACAGCCACATTCCTCTCTTGTTTTTCATATGCACTCCTCCATCCTCTGATGTATAATAGATTACCATAATAATTATTTATGTAAATCTATCATACAACATTTCCGTGAAAAAATGCAAGCCCTTTTCACCAAAATATCCCAATATATGCGAAGAACGCCCGTGTTCAGGCGTTCTTGTACACAAAATATAGTGTTTCCTGCTGTCCCGCTTCAAGGCGGATCATCTATCGAAGTTCTTCCTGCATTGTTACTCATTCCGGATTGCTGCCAGCGGACTCAAGCGCATCGCTCTTCTTGCCGGGAAAAAACCAGCCACCATTCCCACCAGAATTGCAAATACCAGAGACAAGAATACCAACCAGATAGGAATATAGGAAATCCCCCCTGTGGTACCCATATATTCGTTGGCCTGCGACGCTACCCGATTGATCACCACTGACAAAATAAAGCTTAAGACGAGGCCGATCACACCGCCGATAAAACCGATGAACCCGGCTTCCATCAAAAACAGACTGCGGATGTTCCTAAGATCGCACCCCAGTACCTTCATCACGCCGATTTCCTTGGTACGCTCATAGATGGACATCATCATGGTGTTGGTGATACCGATGGCCGCCACGAAGAGGGAAACTGCTCCGATTCCGCCGAGCACAGCCTGAATGTAACCCATGGTCTTCTGCTCAGACTCCACCCATTCCGCCTGGCTGTAGGCATTGTAACCCAGATCCTGCAGCGTTTTCTGCAGAGTCACCACATGGTCCATACTGTCCACATTCACCAGAAGCTGACTGTAAAAAATCTCCTTGTAGGGCTTTCCTGTTTTTGTGGTAGGCTGCCCCGGAATCACCTTGTTTTTAAATATCTTTTTAAGCTCCGCTGCGAGCTGATCGATATCGCAGTAAGTATACCAGCCGTACTGAGACCACTGATTCTCACCCGGTTCCGCCTCCACACCACAAGTATCGATCAGATACTTTTTCGGCGGCTTTTTCGTCTGCCCGTTCTCATCCGTGGAACCGGCTTCATAGTAGGCATTCATATCAAAGATAACAAAAATGGGATCGTTCATCAGATCGATATCCGGCAAAACACCCGTCTCCCAATAGGAGCCGCCGCTTCCCTTGGAATTATAAAAATTCTGCAGTACTTCACAGCCGTAAAAGAAGGTCAGATCCTGATCCTTTCCGGGCAGCCGGCCCTGTCCCACCGTGATATTCATGTCCTGAAAAGCTTCCTCCGGCAGTCCCTGAATCTGCAGATAACCCTGATAACTTCCGTATTGGGCATACGCCTGCGTCTCCAGCACGGGATAAACCGAATCCACGTGCTCCATGGCCAGAATTTCATTGATCAGTGCCTGATCCAGACGTTTCACCTCATCCGAAGAATCGCCCCACGGCTCGTTCACCGTGATCTGCGTAAGGCTTCCGTAGGATTCGTACTGCGCCATCAGTGATCTGCTCAGTCCGAGACCAAGAGAAACCATGACCACAATGGAAGCCACACCGATCACTACGCCGAGTACCGTCAGGATCGTTCTCACTTTTCTTTTCCAGAGATTACTGCTGCTCATCCGCAGCAAATCGAGAAATTTCATGTCTACCTCATCCCGCATCCAATTCCTGACTAAACCGGCTGACTATTTGAACAGATCCTTCTCCAGATCCGCCAGATCCGCCGCCTCCTCAAGTGCTGCTTTCTTCTTTTTGCGTAAGCGCAGGAACACGCCAAAGCCTGCTGCCGCCGCAACGATCACCGCAGCAGCGATTCCTACGATCAGCCCCGTTTTAGGTTTGCCGCCGCCTTCCTCATCGCCCATCATCATATCATCACCCATCATCATGTCGCCGCCCATCATCATATCATCCATAAAGGCCTCGTTCACAAAGAGGGTGATCTCCTTCTCCGTCACAGTCACATTTCCCGCGTCATCCTCATAGGAGATTTCCAGCTTAACGATTCCGTCATCCATAGTAGGCGCCGCACCGGTCAACATCACGTCCACATTCCCCGTGTTGCCGGACTGAAGATTTCCCACAAAAGCCGATGCCTCCGCAACGGAATCCGCGACAAATTTCACCTGTACATTGTAGAGGGTAGTCTTTCCTGTATTGTAAATGCTAAACATTACATTGGACTGGGATCCCACATCGATATTGTCGGGCACCACCTCCGGAATGCTGGTGTCAAAACGACTTTCCTGCGAGATTGGAATCGACACGCTGGCCTTATCCGTCAGGTCGAAGACCGTACCCGCGTCATATTTCATATTCACGTCGAGAACATATGGCTTTTGTGCCAGATCCGCCTTCGCCGTCATTTCGATCACGATATCCGCCGAAGTGTCCGGAGATATCTGCTCCATATAGACGGAGCTGGAACCGGACGTGGGCAGGAAAGCAGAATACGTGTTGGTCTTGTCCTCTCCCTCCTGCGCTGCCTGCATATCAAAAAGCACATTGGTCACCGCCGTATCCTTTGCGGTATTCTTCACATGGATCGTCAGCGTGAAGGTCTCCCCCGCAAAGACCGCAGCCGGATCGGTCTCAAAGCCCGTCACCACGATACGTGGCTTAGAGCCGGTTGTCTCCTGACCGTTTCCGCCGATAATACCGCTGCCGGGCTTGCCGATGGTCTTCACATACACCGTAAGCTCCGCCGGTTCCTCGCTGCGGATGCCGGCTTTAGTATAGGAAATTTTAAATTTCAGCGGATAATACCCGCTCATCACATCACTTCTGGTGGTAAAATGAAAGGTAAACTCTCTGCGGTTTGCCATGGCCGCCTCTTTGGTGGTACAGCCGGGAATGTAAGGCTCCGTCTGCAGGTAGTTCGTTGTATCCGGCTCAAAAGGCCACTCCGTCACCTGATTGGAGATCACAGGCTCCACGATCAGATCGTTTAACTCCTCAGTACCGAAGTTCACGATGGGCAGGACGATAGCCACGCTCTGTCCGTAGCTCACGATGGGTGTCTCCCAGTTGTCAGCCACCTGCAAAAATTCACTGGTGGTCTGGGTCACCTTCGCCACCGCCGCAGACTCCATATTGCCTTTGACCGTAGATACGTAAGCCCACAACTCCGACAGAGACATCTCCGTGTTGGCGATATAATAGACTGCACTGTCGAAGACCTTATGCAGGCTTTCCATCACCTTTTCGTCCAGATGATACCGCACCTCCAGACTCTGCATATAGAAGAGCAGATCCTTGTCGGCATCCGCGCGGTCGTCGTCCGTGATCGCCCGATTGGAAGTACGCTCGATGTACGTGCTGTTGCCGCTCTCGCTCTCCGTCGCCTTCACATAGCGCATCCCCCCGGGAATCGGAAAGACCGACGGCACAGCCAGAAGCATAGCAGCACAAAGCAGCATGCTCAGGACAACCTTACCTGCCATTTTTTCTCTCGCAATTGATCCTCTTCTGTTGAACTCTCTCATTTTCATTTTACCATCCGTCCCTCTTTCTTCCCTGCAACTACACATTATATCATTCCTGCACCGCGATCTCCTCCGGCACATCCTGACCATCCCGTTCATCAATCTCCAGAATTTTTCCGTCCCGGATCCGAATGATCACGTCAGCAAAGCCCGCCAGATAATTGTCGTGCGTGACCATCACCAGCGTCTGATTCTTTTCCCGTACCACCTTTTTCATCAGGTTCATGACCTCCACGGAGGTGTTCGAGTCCAGATTTCCCGTAGGTTCATCCGCAAAGATGATCTCCGGCTCTACCACAAGAGCCCTCGCCACACCCACACGCTGCTGCTGACCGCCGGACATCTGGTTGGGTCTGTGTTTCTTATGCTTAGTCAGTCCCACCAGATCGATCATCTCCTCGGCTCTCTTATTGCGGCTCTTTTTGTCCATCCCCTGAAAGGTCAGGGGCAGCGCAACATTCTCAATCGCATTCATAGTGCCCATCAGATTGAATGACTGGAAGATGAAGCCGATGTGTTCCCTGCGAAAAGCCACGAGCTGGTTCTCCGTCTTTTTCTCCATATGCTCTCCCGCGATCACGATCTCGCCCTTGGTGGGCTTTTCCAGTCCTGCCAGCATATTGAGCAGGGTTGATTTTCCGGAGCCGGAAGCGCCCACGATGGAACAGAACTGTCCCCGTCTGATGGAAAAGCTGACACCGTTTAAAGCCCGCACCCGCTCCTCCCCGACCCGGTATATTTTATAGAGATCCTTTACCTCGATCACAGGTCTGTCCCATCTGTTGTCGTTCACGATCCGTTTCCCCCGATCAAGTGCCCGCGCACTTAATCCCGAGAATGCTTCGCATTCTCCTTCAATGTTGTACGCTATCGCACTTATAGAAATAAGTTTTTTATTCCGTATATGCCGTGGCCTCCGCCACAAAATCCGGCACCTGTCCGTCGATAAAATCATAGCTGAAATAATAGCTGTCTCTCCGATAAGGATAGGTGGTGTCTTTTTTAAACACGACCTCAACCGAATAATTCTGATCCATCCCCTTATAATTTCCCCAGAGGGCATTCAGATAATCGGCATGAATGTGCGGCAGGATCTGCGCGATCTGCTCCTCATCATAAAAGGTTTCACGCACGGTATAATCCTCATAGACAGACTTCGCCGTTGCAAAAGTTTCCGCTGCATGAGCCTTTCTGTACAATGCATACCCCGGATCTCCATGATATAAGGCAGCTTCCGCATCCTGCGTCAGTTCATTATGATAACAGATCACCGTAATGCTGTCGATATCCTTCGCATCCAGCTGCGCCGGATAATAGGCCTCCTGCTCGTCAAGTAACGCGATGGTGTTTTCAAAGCCGTCATACACACACCACTGTCTCTGAGAATAGTTGTCATACTCCACATTGAGCCGTCCGCAGGGAAGTTCATCTCTTGCCATAGTAAAGTCAAACTGTTCCATGTCCTTAATCCAGGCCTCCCGCAGCCGCCATATCTCCTCCGTGGGAACTGCCACGATGGTAGCGCCATTGGTGTAGGAAATCGCTGTTACTCTGTCGTAGGAAGTCTCATCGGTCATCACCTGGAAGGTTCCTTTTTTGAACGCTTCCGCCTGAAAGATCCGATTCAAAAGCGCCTCTGTCTCAGGTTCCTCATAATCCACTACGATCGCCCTGACTGCTTCTCGTCCGGAGCGCAGGCGGTACAGGATCCGCATGGTTCTGGGCGCTGTCATTTTCTCCACAGCCGCCTCATCTGTCTGCAGATAAGCCTGCGCAAGAGCCAGAACCGGCTCCGTATCCGTCAAAAACATATTCTCCTTCGCATAGGTATCGGCACCGACATAGCGCTGATTCTCGTCCCAATAGCTATAACTATCATAGTATCCATCTGTTAAAATTGCAATACTCTCCACCTTATTTTGTGCCGGTATGTAACTGTCATACCCGAAGATATCCCATTTGAAGATACAAAATATTGCCAAAATACCCGCAAGCGCCACACCGCTGGATACCAGATGCTTAAAAATACTGCGAATGTCAAAATCATAAATCACTTCCACCACGCAGCAGAAGATCACGCCCGCCGCTGCCATGGCAAGCACCATGAGCATCTCATTCTCAGAAGAGGTGGCGTACACCAATGTGCCTACCAGAAGCGCTGCCGGAATCACCACCGCCACCTTAAGGACGGGCTCCAAAACCGGAAAGGCGATGGCCTTGCCCGCTGCCTCGGAAGGTCTTTTTCTATAAGCCGCATAGGCAAGCGCCAGAAGCGCTGCCGCAATCAGAACCCACTTTCCTATAAGCGGGAGCGCAAGTTGCGCCTTGGCTGTCAGATCCGGCAGCTTCTCGAGTCTCTGAGCATTAAAACTCACATCCGTAAACACCGACAGCTTCGGTTCTGCAGAGTAAAAATAGCTGGTAAAAGTCCTGAAAAATCCCTCCTTCAGATCTCCCAACAGAAGGTACACAACAAACTCGTACAGTGCGATCACACCGAATCCGCAGACCGTCACAAACCAGTTCCCCGTCAGCATCACCGCCAGGATCATCATATGATAAAATGCTAAAAACATGACCAGATTCCACAAAAATGCCAGACCCACATCCGCCAGTACCGACGCATTCACTGCCCTCTGCGAGGCTGCAGCAGCCAGGCCAAAGAGGATTCCCATAAGATTCGCCGTCAGATACATGAAAAGCCCATTACTATAGATTACCGCGAATCTTCTGGTTTTGGTCACAGGAACACTGTGGTACAGATCCACCTTGCGTCTGTCGTACAGATAAGAAAATCCCTGCATCCCGATAATCGCCGCCAAAAGAGCGATGATACTGCACATATCAGTCGAAAATCCCAGGGCATCCTTCGCCGCCTGATACAGTGCATCCTGAAACTCCGCCGCTGTCCTGTATATGCCGTTCGCATTATAATTTTTAATGCGGCTTAAATAGATCATCGTGATACCGCCATAGGGCAAAAGCTGTGACAGCACCGCCACGATCCAGAGCCAGATCCGGCGTTTATGATTTTCTTTGCAGCTAGCCCAGAATGAGTTTTTTGATGTCATAGCCTACCACCTCCGTCTCACTGATAAAGATCTCTTCCAGAGAAAGGGGAAGCACCTCGTAAAAGATCGTGTCCACCGTGGCGAATCTCGCCTCCACTTCCTCTCTTGTACTGCGCAGGGTGATCGTGGAAAGCGATCCCCGCTGCTCCTTTTTTAAGATTTCCAGACCGTTCAATGCCTTCAATTCATCCTCCACTGTGGAGAAGACGCACTGCACCTTCTGAATATTGCACTTCATATCCTCCAGATCCTTGGAAAGCAGAACGCCGCCCTTATGCAACAGTCCCACATGATCGCAGATATCCTCCAGTTCCCGCAGATTGTGGGAGGCGATCACCGGTGTCAGTCCCCGCTCCTCCATCTCCTTGGCAAAGATCGACTTGATCCCCTGCCTCATGACGGGATCCAGACCGTCAAAAGTCTCATCGCAGAGAATGTACTTCGTGCGGGCACAGATACCGAGAAGCAGAGCCAGCTGCTTTTTCATACCCTTGGAGAAGGTGCCGATCTTACGATTTTTATCCAGATTGAATTTCTCCAGATACCGATAATATTCTTCTTTGTCAAACGCATCATAAATGCCGCTGTAATACCGCTCCATAGTCCCGGCATTGGTATTAGCGAAAAAATAAGGCTCATCCGCGATAAAAAACAGCGCCTTTTTCGCTTCCACATTGTCGTACACCGGCATATTATCCACAGCCACCGTACCCTCGTCGGGTTTCAGTATGCCGGCTATCATGCGCAGCACCGTACTCTTTCCCGCGCCGTTCGTACCGATCAGACCAAAAACCGTCTTTTCCCGAATGTTGACGCTGACCTCATCCACGGCTTTGATCTTTTCAAAATGCTTCGTCACATTATGTATTTCTATCATAAGCTCCTCTTTTCCCACTGCACAGCAGTGTCCTGTCTTTTTATGTCTGATTCATAAATCCTTCCTACAGGCCTACACATGCAAATTTTCGATTTCCCAAATAAGCTCCTTCTTTGTCAATCCGATCTCCAGCACTTCTCTCACCAGTGTCAGGATCTGTTCGATATACTCCTTCTTCCGTTTGTCCACCAGACTGTTATCCCCGGATACGAAGCTGCCCCTTCCCTTGACCGTATAGATAAAGCCCTGCCGTTCAAGCTCCGCGTAGGCCTTCTGGATCGTATTCGGATTGATCGAAAGTTCCATCGCCAGATTGCGCACCGACGGCATCTGCTCATCAGACTGCATGGCGCCTTTCAACATCAGCGTTTTAAAGCGCTCCACGATCTGTTCATAAATCGGTCGGGTATCTTTGTAATCTATGATTATCATGTCTTCTCCTTTCTTACATATTTGAAAAAAACAATATTAAGTGTACTATTAGTGGTGGTACACTTAATATACCTCTGTTTGAAAATTTTGTCAACAAGCAGATCAGCAAAGTTTCTCACAAAAAAAGATGTAAAGCCTTCGTTTGAATCAGGCTTTACACCTTTTTATCTTTATCCTTCGTAAAAATACCTCCATATCAAAGTTCCTGCTTTTCAAAAATTCGGCAGCAGATACAATACATCAAATAGCACCAAACCAAAGCGAAAACGGGGGAACAGCACAACAAAACAAATATAAGCTGCTCTGTCAGTTCAATTCCCAGCAAAACAAGGACTTGGTAAATTCCAAAGCAAACAGCCAATGGGACGAAAATAGACACTACCAGTAACACACGGGCTTTTTCCGCTCCAAATTTGAACACAAGCGGAATTGACATACTGCCGGAGACAAGTGACAAAGCTAATGCCACCAGTGCCAAAATGAGCAGCTCTACGATCCCTTCCATGTCAAAAGTCATTTTTCTTAGAGCAAGCCCTGCGATCATGCTGACTATCAATCCAAACAGGCTTCCAATCACACAGAAGATTACCATTACAACATATTTACCTGCGACCAGATTTTTCTTCGATACGGGCATTATCATGGCATATCGTGACCACTTGGAATTGTCATCGAAAGTAAAGGTCGTTACAATCATCATGCTGCACAAAACAGCACTTACAATGATATATGCAGGCGCGCCGGATGTGGGGATAAGGATAAGTGCGAGTACCGCCAGCATGAACAGCATGGATTTCGCATTGTGTCCGATATTATACAAATCTTTCAAAACAAGACTTCTCATTTGGTCTGCACTCCTTTCACATACAACAGCAAAATATCATCAATCGCTGCATCGTCTACTACTGCATTTTTATATTTTTTCTTAGCTTTTTCTTTGTCAGCTACAAGTACATTCCACTGATAATCCTCTTTGCGGCAGGCAAGGATTTCCTGCTTGTCGATCTGATCAAAAACGGCAGCCTCACATCGAATAATACCGTAATGATAGCGCAGGTCATCTTTCCTTTTGCTGAAAACAACCTTGCCCTGGTGGATAAAGGTAATATAATCGGCAACTTTCTCTAAATCGGTTGTAATGTGGGATGACATCATAATAGAATGATTTTCGTTCTGCACAAATTCCAGAAACACATCCAGAATATCATCCCGCATCACCGGGTCAAGGCCGCTGGTGGCTTCGTCTAAAATCAGCAGTTTAGGTTTGTGGGAAAGGGCAGCGGCAATGCACAATTTTACTTTCATGCCCTTAGACATTTGTTTGATCTCTTTATCCGCAGGAAGTTGAAAACGTTTCAAATATTCCTTGTATAAATGATCATCCCACCGACTGTATGCTGCCTTTGCAATTTTTCCGACCTTAGCGGGGGTCAGCGTTTCATAGAAGTTGATACCATCAAATACAACGCCAATATCCTCTTTAAGCTGCTTCGCAGAAGATAACTCCTGTCCCCAAAAAGTAACCATGCCGTCATCCTTGTGGATGAGGTCAAGAATCGCATTGATCGTTGTACTTTTTCCTGCGCCGTTCTCACCAATCAATCCCATAATCGTACCCTTAGGGACAGAAAACGAAACATGGTCCAATGTAAAATCAGGGTAGTGCTTCGTCAAATTCTCTACTTGCAAAATAGCATCCATGGTCATTCCTCCTCTTGATAAAACATAGTCAGAAGTTCAATCAGTTTCTCTAAGGGTATCCCACTTGTTCGTCCAATATCGGCGGCTTCCTGTAAATGTTCTTCCGCCAATCGCTGTTGTTCTTCTTGATAAAAGTCTTTATTCTGCGCCGATACAAAACTGCCACGGCCTACTGTTGTCTCAATAAAGCCATCCCTTTGTAAATCTTCATACGCTTTTTGAACGGTGAGAACGCTTACATGAATGGACTTTGCCAACGCTCTCATAGAGGGGATAGGATCGCCGGTATGTAATTCGCCGCTCATGATCTTGGCCTTTATCTGTGAAGTTATCTGCTCGTAAATCGGCTTGCTGGTATTACTGCTTATGATGATCTCCACAATGCCCCTCCTTTGTTCTATATTGTACTTATTGTACAAGTACAATATATCACACCAGGGTCATCGTGTCAATGAACTATTTGAAATCAACAATGAACTGTTTTTAGAGAAATTTTCAATCATTACAGAAAAAAAGCCCTCCGAAACCGGAAGGCTTATGTTGTATGAAATTTTGCTACATTAGACACTGTCTGCTATATTCTCGTATTCTCTCTACAGCTTCCTCAACAATATTTATCCAGAATACGCTCTATATTCCGCCTGTGAACAGGAAGAAAGATCTGAACTACCGGCCCCACCAGAAAAGCGGCGGTCACCGTACCAATACCCACAACACCACCAAGCAGCCATCCGACAATAATAAAGAAGAGATCACAGCAAATGCGGACGGTACGAAACTGAAATCTGTGCAGTTTATCCGTAAGGATAACCGCCACCAGATCATTGGGCCCGGTACCCGCATCGGAAACAATGACCAAAGCCATGCCGATGGAAAGAATGATACAACCCAGCGCCATAACAGTAAGACGCAGAACGAACGGGGAATCCACCGTCACAAATCTACCCAAAAGCCAGTTAAAAACATCGATAATGGGACCGCCCAAAAGACAGCATATAAACGAGCCGGTTTTTATATATCCTTTCGTAAACAGGATCATCAGCACGATCAACACACACTGGATACCACTGTGACAAAGCCCTACCGAAATCCCGGTGATATGAGAAATGCCGGCTGCAAAAACAGTGAACGTATCTGTTCCCAGATTGCTGATCAAAAACAGTGTCACGCCCAGATGCGCAATGACAAGGCCGACAGTCAAAAAACACAGACGCAACAGCCATTCCCGACGATTGATTTGTTGTTTCATGATCCGTCGTGCACCTATTTCACGAGCAGGGACTTCCCTGTCATCTCCGCAGGCTGCTCCATTCCCATCAGTTCGATGATGGTGGGAACGATATCTGCAAGGCATCCGCCCTCACGCAGCTTATAAGCGGGATCCGCATTCACTAAGAGGAAGGGAACCGGATTGGTTGTGTGCGCCGTGAAGGGTGCACCCGTCTCCTCATCGATCAGCTGCTCCGCATTGCCGTGGTCAGCGCAGATAAACATCACGCCGTCCACCTCTTTGATGGCATCAACAGCCTTTCCAACGCACTCATCCACCGCCTCAACAGCCTTGATTGCCGCCTCCTGC
This sequence comes from Lachnospiraceae bacterium, assembly GCA_029067085.1. GTDB lineage: Bacteria > Bacillota > Clostridia > Lachnospirales > Lachnospiraceae > UBA3282. The sequence goes on from JAIEFE010000017.1 coordinate 126,269, forward strand.
ACACCGGTGTGTCCTACCATGTCGGGGTTTGCAAAATTGATGATGATCACGTCATAGTCGCCGGATTTGATCGCTTCCACTAATTTATCGCAAACCTCATAAGCGCTCATCTGAGGCTTCAGATCATAGGTCGCCACATCCTTGGGGGAATTCACCAGAATACGGGTCTCTCCCTCATTTGGCTCCTCCACGCCGCCGTTGAAGAAGAAGGTCACATGCGCGTACTTCTCTGTCTCCGCAATCCTCGCCTGCTTCATGCCGTTCGCCGCGAGCCACTCGCCGAACGTGTTGGTGACGGAAATCTTGTGGAACGCCACCTCCTTATTCGGGATTGTAGGATCGTAATCCGAGAAGCACACATAGGTCAGATCCAGTCTCTTCTCTCTGGCAAAGCCCTTGAAATCATCGTCACAGAAGCTTCTGGTGATCTCTCTGGCTCTATCCGGACGGAAGTTAAAGAACACAACGGAATCACCGTCCTGAATGGTAGCCACCGGCGCACCGTTTTTCTTTACCACCGTGGGCTTTACAAACTCATCTGTCTCGTCCCTGTCATAGGAAGCCTGAATGCCGGCAGGACCGCTCTCCGCCTCAAGGCCTTCGCCCTTGGTAAGCGCCAGATAAGCCTTCTCCACTCTGTCATAGTTATTGTCCCGGTCCATCGCATAATAACGGCCTGTCACAGTTGCCACTTCGCCTACGCCGATCTTCTTCATCTCTGCCTCCAGATCCTCCACGTAGCCCTTGCCGCTGGCAGGGGGTGTGTCACGCCCGTCAAGAAATGCATGCACATATACTTTGTTTAAGCCGTTTCTCTTTGCCAGTTCTAAAAGGCCGTAGAGATGAGTGTTGTGACTGTGCACGCCGCCGTCCGACAGCAGACCGAACATGTGCAGCGAAGAATCGTTCTTCTTACAATTATTCACCGCATCAAGCAGGGCCGGATTTTCAAAGAAGGTACCGTCCTGAATCTCCTTTGTGATTCTGGTGAGTTCCTGATATACGATGCGTCCCGCGCCCATATTCAGATGTCCCACCTCGGAGTTGCCCATCTGCCCGTCCGGCAGGCCTACCGCCATACCGCTGGCATTACCCTTCATGAAAGGGCACTCAGCCATCAGCTTATCCATCACCGGCGTTTTCGCCAGTGCCACTGCATTGCCCTCCTTCTTCTCATTCAGGCCGTAGCCATCCAAGATCATCAATACTGCCGGTTTCTTACTTCCCATGATTTTTCTCCTTTTCTCTCTTACTCTTTTATTCTATCAATCTCTGTAAGATTAACTCCCAAGCTTGTAAGCAGCGCTTTTAATGAAACATAATCCTCCTTGAGATCAGCATATGTTCTCACTGCATTTTCTTCTTTTGCCAACAACATACGTTTCTGCACCTTCTGGAAATCGTTTATGGCATCTCTGATAACCGCTAAGTCGTCTAACATACGATCGCCTGCTCTCTCTCCGTGATCTAACCTCCATACGGAGAATGCTGTATTTCAGGCATTCTCCCGTGTGAGATTTAGTACTTCTTGGCGTCCCGTCCTATGGCGGGACGTCTTTAGAAGTACTTCTCACACCATTATAGCCGTTTTAGGAAAAAGTGTAAAGTCATTCCGCAACTGCGGCATAAAAGAATCCGAAATGGAATTGTGTCGTTTCCTGTGATAAAATGATAACGTTGACAAACATATCCGATGTATGCCGCAGAAGACTGCTTTGAGATGGAGGCAACTATGGAGCACCTATTCCGTATCAAGTATCAGAGCCAACTATATGAACTCCCCTACGAAGTGGTCTACAGCCGGCGTAAAACCTGTGCTGTCAGCATTTCTGCCGAAGGAAAGATCACCCTGCGGCTGCCCCTTCGCACCTCCGAATCCCAGATCCGCCGTCTTCTGTTGGACAAGCAGCACTGGATCATCACGCACTATCTGGAAGCCATTAAGCGCACCGCAAGCCGCCCTGTATCTGATCTGACAGACGCGCAGCGAACCGCCCTGGAGAAACGCTACATCGCAGCCGCAAAAGACTATTTCCCGAAGCGGGCCGCCTACTTTGCGCCGATCACGGGTGGGAATTATCAGCGCATCACCATCCGCGACCAGAAGACCCGCTGGGGAAGCTGCAGTGCGAAGGGCACGCTCTCCTTCAACTGGCGTCTCATGCTGGCGCCTCCCGCCGTCCTCGACTATGTGGTTGTCCATGAACTATGCCATCTGACGCACATGAACCATTCAAAGGCTTTCTGGGCGCTTGTGGAGAGCGCCTGCCCCGATTACCGCGCGCACCGCAAGTGGCTGAAGGAGCACGGACAGGAGCTTATTCTCTAATCCCATTTTGTTTTAATGCGGAGACCGCCGTAACGTGGCTCGTAGTCGGATTCCCGCCTGTTTCCGTGCGGCATGCCGTCTTTTCTCTTCCCATACGGTGTGCCGTCCCGTCTGACATCCTTCGGCTTGCCGTTTTCATATCTGTTTTTATCTTTCTTCTTCTCACCCTTTGTGATGTAACTGTCCCAGTCTCTTTTATTTTTACCGCCGTTATTCCGTGCGCTTCTGCTGCCAAATGTATTCATGCTGCCGTTTCGACTGTCTTTTGCGCCGGAAGCATTCTTTCCGCCATTTCGACCGTCTTTCCCACCGGAAGCGTTCTTGCCTCCGTTTCGACCGCTCTTACTGTCACGACCGCCTCTGCCGGGTTTCTTCTCAAAGAAAAATTTCTCCGTGCGGATGTCCTTGGGTTCATCTCCCAGCTTCATTTTCATAAAGGCCGCCGCGATCTGAACGGCACTGTACTGTCCCAGAGCCACGGCATCCAGAATACTCTCCATCGCCCTGCTGACATCCTCGTTCTCGATCACAGCATAGGCTTCTTTTAATATCTTCTCCGACTTTCTGGCCGTGATATCCGCAGCATTCGGTATCTTGCGCTCCTTGATCTTTGTGTGGCAGATGCGTTCAATATCCCGGATCTTATAAGCCTCCCTGCCGACCACAAGTGTAAAGGATCTTCCCGTCTTGCCGGCACGCCCGGTTCTGCCGATGCGGTGCACATAGTATTCGATATCTTCCGGCACATCATAATTATAGACTGCTTCCACGTCGCTCACGTCGATACCTCTTGCCGCAACATCGGTCGCGATCAGAATATTCGTTTTACCGCCGCGGAACAGATTCATCACCGTGTCGCGCTGGCCTTGCGTCAGATCACCATGGAGTCCCTCCACCTCGTAACCTCTACCCTTCAAATGCTCCGTCAGCTCATCCACCATGCGTTTCGTGTTGCAGAAGATCAGCGCGCGCTTGGGGTCATAGTAATCGATCAGGCGGCAGAGCACTTCCTCCTTATCCTGCTTGCGCACCTGATAGTATGCCTGCTTGATCAGGGGAATGGTGACCTCTTTCGGCGTCATCTTGATATAGGCCGCATCCCGCTGATAAGTTTTCGTGATATCCAGAATAGGCTTCGGCATGGTAGCGGAGAAAAGTCCCGTCTGTCTGTCGTCCGGCATCTCCTTTAAGATCGTCTCGATATCCTCCCGGAAGCCCATGTTTAACATCTCGTCCGCCTCATCTAAAACGACGGTATGGACTTTCTCAAATTTCAACGTGTGCCTGCGCATATGATCCATCACGCGGCCCGGTGTTCCCACCACGATCTGCACGCCTGTTTTCAGATTTTTAATCTGCTTATAGATCTCCTGTCCGCCATACACCGGAAGCACCTTGATACTGTCCATGTATCTGGCAAACTTGCGCAGTTCATCCGCCGCCTGCATGGCGAGTTCTCTGGTCGGACAGAGGATCAGCGCCTGAAGCGAACGATCCGCAGGATCGATCTTTTGCAGGATTGGAATGCCGAAGGCCGCCGTTTTGCCGGTACCGGTCTGGGCTTGTCCGATGATATCCCGCCCCGTCATAAAAAGCGGAATGGCCTGCTCCTGAATGGGGGTCATATGCTCGAAGCCAAGCTCCTTTACGGCCCGCAGGATCCTTTTGTCGATTCCCGCCTCCTCATAGCGAAGCCCCTCCGCCTTATCCTCTGTCTCGTCATCGCCGTCATAGCGGTTTGCCGTCAGGATCTCCTTCTCCAAAAAAGCGTCAAACTCCTCGTTACTGTTCTTTTTGTTCCTGCTCATGTTATCCTTTCCTTATATTTGTCAGCACATTAATGGTTTACATAACAATTGCTGCCAGCCTATATGGCATGGCAGCATGATTGCCCTCTTCTATATAGTTTTTCAGGTTTAAGACTGATAAATTCTGCGAAGCTTGCTCACCGCACGATTCCTGATCAGACACTCTCCATGTTCCTCCAGATACTGAAGCCGCTCCTCGGAAACTGCGATCAGATTGCCGAATTCCACGGCCTCTGCGCTGATCTTGTTGAAAGACTTGTAGGAAAGTCTGTTTTTCTCAAGGACCAGATAGTAGTCCTCCCCTTCCTTAAAGAGATGGCTTCTCACAGAATATGTATTGGGGATCGCAGCCGCATACTGCATGGTCTGGTGCAGAGATGAAAAGACGAACATACGACGATTGTCATCAAATGTCCGTGGTACCGCTTCCTCTTCAGTTAGTTCCTCACTCAGGCTTTGCAGCGCCTCCTTGATATGCTGGAGCATTCCTCTGAAATCGGCAGGCCGCTCATCGGTGAAAGTGACTACCAGTCCGTCATTTTTGAGGGGCGTGATCTGCATAGCGATATTGCCCCCGCTGATCTGATAGCCGACCTCATCGTGTGCCCGTTCGATGATGATCCTTAAGAACTCCTCGCCTCTCTCACTGCGCTCAAAGATGTCCGACAACGCAAGTCCGTATTCGGCCATATCATCCGCCGAGACGATACACTGTACTGTTGCATCATTGATCTTCTTATATTTCATATGATCTTTTATCCCCTATTCCAAAGTAAACGTTCTCGTCCGCGGTCTTCACACCTATTCCACCACAGTACTGCGCTCATTATACCACAAAAAAACGCGATAAGGAAGAATCTTATCGCGTTTCCTGCAAAAAATCTTAATTTAGGTCCAAAAAGTAAGGTTCTTCCCAGTTATCTTCTCTGCTGATCGCAAAGTGCAGGAAGGATCCGGTTGCCCTGCCTGTATGTCCCACAGTGGCGATTTTCTCTCCCTGCGCCACCTGCTGTCCTATTTCCACCTCGACCGTCTTACAGTGCTCATAGTGAGTCATTCGCCCGCTCTGCTCATGCCAGAGCACCACATAATTTCCCATCTCCGCGTCAAATCCCGTCATGGAGACCGTGCCGTCCGCGGCAGCCAGGATGTCAGCACCTTCGTCCGCAGCAAGATCCACACCATCGTGCCGCCTGACTTCCCCTGTAACAGGATGGGTTCGTTCGCCGTACGGATCCGAAATGCGATTATAATCGGGACAGGGATTGATAAAAGCGATCTCATCCCGCAGCTCTGAAAGCTCCTTCTCCTGCCAGGGTGTCTGCACCACATAAGTTTCATCTATTCTCGGGTGCGCCAGACGGAAACCGGATGCGCTGTTCTCATCCTCCACAACCTGTACCGTCAATACCGGCAGACCATTATTCCAGAGTCCCTCGACGCCCTTCAGCTTCAGTCCCACCGCAAGATGCACCGCCGTTCCTTCATGCAGTACATCGGAATAGAGCCCCGCAAACGGATCATCCAGTACAAAGTCGGTGACATCGGGTACGATCCGCACTTCCTCCGTCTCCCAATCCCGATAGTCGGAAATATCAACTGCTCCCAGATACATGTCCCCGTCGCACGTCACGTATACCTTAGCTTTCTCCTGATCGACCGCAAAAGTCAGATACTCTTTCGCCCAGGCCAGGCACTCCTCCTCCGAGAGCATCTTCACATCCACCGTACCCGTGTCATACCGGTAGGCGCTGTAAAGCCGCCAGATTTCCACCGTCGAGCTTTCCTCCGCAAGCAGTTTCCACACAAACCGTCTGGGAAGGCCGTCATCCCCCTGCTCCAGCACCCGGATATTCCTGCTTACATTCATCAGGGAGGCGCACCATTTTCCGTCAAAAGTGTTCACATCATCGTCGATCAGGGTCTTCAATCCGCGGAACCCAAACTCCTCCGTATAAAGCCCGTAAAGAGATATCCCCGCCTCTTCATTGCGGCAGAGCAGATACCAGCCGTTCTCCATGGGATTCTCCGCTTCACCTCTGGTAAAAGCAAAATAGCTCTGGTAATCCACTTCCCGGTTAAGGAAAAGTTCACTATCGTCCTTTCCCTCCATCACGCCGTGATAATTCAAGGCTTCCTCAAAAGCTGCTTCATCCGTCTCACGGCTCGGCACTTCCGCAGGCTCGTTCGGCGTCTGCCCAGAGTCACCGCTCCCTCCTTCGGAAGCATCCTGTCCTAAAGCCGTTTTGTCCTCGCCCGCAGTATCCCGCCCGCCGGCCGCTTCGTCCCGGCTTGCAGCGTCCTGCCCTTCAGCTGCTTCTTCCTTCACTTCTTCCAAAACTGCCAGCGCTTCCTCCGCGTCACCCTGCGCCGCACCCGTAAAGGCACAGCCGCAAAGGAAAAGTGCTGCCGCAAGCGCCAGTACAGGCGCTACACCCTTTCTCCTGCCGCATCCGGCCAAAGCGCCGATCCGCTCCCTAACGCTCTTTTCTCCCCGATTCAACATAAAAGTCAGCCCCGGGCATTCCTCTCTTCCATCTCCGCTTTCCAAAAGATACAAGAGCGTCCTGCCATACATAAACCGTTCCGATTCTCCAAGCAGATTGACCGCAGCTTCGTCGCAGGCAAGCTCGCTGTCCTGTCTCGCCGCATAGGCCGCCGCCCAGACAAGCGGGTCAAACCAGTAGACCGCCGTGAGAAAACTGCGCAGAAATGCCCAAAATCTATCCAGATGCCGGACATGGCTGTACTCATGAGCAAGGATGTGTGAAAGACTTTGCGGGTCATCCGCCGCCCGTCCGCCGACGTAGATATGCCCTCCCACCAGACAGGGACTGGGAAGTCCCTGTACCTGATACACCTTCATATCTCGCGCGGAAAGACATTTTGCAAAATCTTCGGGAAGCATATCTTCCGAAAGAACGCTCCTGTTCTTTTTCAGATACCTCATAAAGCGATACACGGAAAGCAGCATATAGCAGCCCACCGACAGAAAACCGATCAGCCAGACGCCGCCGAGAACTATCCTCAGAATATAAGGATGATTTGACAAAACACTTGCCTGTCGTTCCGTATCCGTCCGCTTTGTGCGCTCTACCGCCTCCGCGCTCTGTCCGGAAACACGATTTTCTGCCGACCCACTCTGCCGGAGCGCGCCATACCCTCCCGTGCCGTCTTCGAAAGCAGTTGCTCCTTCCAAGGCGTCTTCGCTTTTTATCATAAGATCCGCAGCCTCCCTGCCGATTCCCACAGAGGATTCAGCCCGAACGGTATCGCGTTCTTTCGCTCCTGCCTGTATCTGCTGAATCTCGGACAGTCCGGCGGAAAACACATTCATCACACTGATCGGACTTTCTCCCATCGAAAAAGGAAAAAGTAACCTGAGCGCCACCGGAAGCCACAGCGCATAGCGGACCCTCATGGTGATTCGCCCGAAAGTCAGCTTTCTCAGACAGAAAATCCCCAGAATCAACACCGACGAAGTGATCAACAGCATCCGTATCATTGCGATCCACCATCCTTTCCGTCTCTCGCAGTCTTTCCCTTTACAGGCGCTGTCTCAGCATCCTGCCTCTTCGTTTCCGCACGGCGCAAAATCTCATAGAGCTCCGAAATCTCCTCTCCCGACAAAGCCTTCCGCTCCATCATGGTGATCAACATCAATCCCATCCGTCCGCCAAAGACTTTATCTAAAAATTCTTCCGTCTCCTGAAGTGCAGCTTCCTGCCGATCTATCTTCGGAAAATAATGTTTTGCACGCTCTCCCGTCTCATGATAGATAGCGCCCTTCTCCTCCATCCGCTTCAAAAAAGTCATGACTGTATGCTTTGTCCATCCCGTCGTCTCCTGAAAATGTCGGGTCAGCTGCATGATCGTCCGGGGTGCCTCCTCCCACAGAACATCCATGACCTTCCATTCTGCCTCCGATAATCTGATCACGCTTTCCTCCCTTCCACGCCTCATACTGCGCCTGTATCCTGTTCGTTTTCTCTATTTTCCTTTCCTACCCGCACAGGGTGGAAAGATTTTGGTTGACAAACGCCTACCTCTTTTTCTTCATCTTACGCGAAAGGTAGGCATTTGTCAACCCATTTTTTCAATTCTTTTTTTGACTTACTTCTTTAATTTTGTCTGTTTTTATCGTCATAACGTTTTATTTTTCAGACATTTTGTACTTTTTTTGTATTTTTTTAGTCTTCTCCCTTTTATTTGTTGAAAAAAACTGCTAAGATAGGGTTAAGGAAACGTGATTCCTGCCGATATCTTTAACAGAACAAGGAGTTCGCTGTGCAGTTAAAGATATGGCCATATCGCAAGCACAAATATGAATCCAAGGAGGGATCACCGCAGTTTATGCAAATGAATGGAATTATAAAGTGGAAGCGGTTATGGCGGTCAACCCGTTGAAGAAGGCAGCTTCAGAAGACAAAAACCGTCAGTCCAAGCAAAACTCATCCAAAACTCTCGCCAGAATGTTCTTTTCAGAGGTGTTGGACGAGGCCTATGAAAAGGAGAAAAGTCGAAATATCGAAATCCGTACCAATGGGTATACGAAAAACGCTCTTCCTTTTCAGAATTTTGTGAATTTGCGAGAATATTCTTAGAATTGCAAAAAATACAAATGAAATCAGAAAGCTCAGCGCGTCCGTACTGAGCTTTCTGATTTCTTTATGGGATAGAAAATTGCGACGATTTTTTATATGATATAATCTACTCCCTTCTGCTCGTGCCACTCCACCAGATCCGCCAGCGTTATCTGATCCACCACATCGCTGACTGCCTGATTTAACATTTTCCAAAGTCGGAGGGTGACACAATTCTCCTGCCGTTCACAGGTATTGACATCACCATCCAGACAGGCAACCGGCGCAAGAGACCCTTCTGTCAGACGGAGTATCATCCCCACCGTGTACTGTGCGGGCTTCTTCATAAGATGATAGCCTCCCTGCGGGCCTCTGACACTTCTCACATAGCCTGCCTTATTCAAGATGGAGATGATCTGCTCCAGATATTTCTCCGATATCTCCTGTCTCGCCGCGATATCCCGAATCCTGACTGGTTCCCCCGTATCGTGGATCGCCAGATCCAACATCAACCTGAGCGCATATCTGCCTTTCGTGGATATTTTCATAGTTACCGATTTCCTCCGTTCTCTGCGACGCAACGTCAAAATCTACTATATTCCTATCGTGTTAATATGTTTTATAAGAATGTTATACAATAAAAAGAGCGCACTGTCAAGGTGCGCCCATCTGATTTACATCCCTTTCATTCCGCCACATACCGCGCAAGTTCCAATGCAATATCAAAATGACCTGCATCGTGCTGCGTGCCTTTCGTCTGCCCTTCTTTTTTCCTTTCATCCCATTTGGGCGCATCGAGCAGATCTCCGCTTGTAAAAAAGGTGTATAGATTCAGTCCCCTGAAATCACACATCGCCTGCAAAGCAGCACATTCCATTTCTACTGAAATACAGCCATCCGCTTTATGCTTTTCAAAATTATTAACAGTCTCTCTGTAAAAAGAATCGGTTGTCCATGTCTTTCCTTTCACATAGGGAATCCCGTTTTCTTCCATGAAGGCAGCAACAATGTCCGCATTTTTTACGGTAATATAATCCGATGCAGGCGCATAATGGTAAGAAGTGCCCTCATCCCGCCAGGCCTGTGTGGGTATCATAATCTTTCCGTGCGCGATTTCCTTATTCAGGCAGCCTGCACCACCGAATACAATGTATTTGTCCGTCTTTATCTCCGCCAAGGTATCTTCCACTGTTCCGACGCACGCCGGAGCACCCACATATGTTTTATAAAATGCAAACTTCTTCCCTTTATGCTCTAAAGCATAAATCGGCGTGCTGCCCGTCGCAAACCAAAAGGACGCAATCTGTCTACAGTCGTAATTCTCCAGAACAAACTTTTCGATCACATGGGAAAACGTCAAAATACACGCATCGACCTGCGGCACATTTTCTTTAATCTGCGGATTGATGATCGCTGGTGATTGGTTGTCAAAAGCTTCTGTTATCATGTATCTTCCTCCTGAAATTTTGAAATGATTATATGGGAATCAGCTTTGTTTTGTCAACTGAAAACCAAACTGCCCTCTGTGGCATCTTATGTCTCTCATCCGGCAACTTATGTTTCAGGCGATTGCTTCACAGACTCTATTCTGTATAATGTTTTTGAAGGGCGGTGAAATATTGAAGATAGAAATTAATGTAGATGAAAATGCGGCAGACATGGAAATAATCGTCACCTGTAAAAAACTGACTCCGAAAGTGGAAAAGATTCTGGCCACCCTGCGAATGATGGACTCCCAGATGGTCGTTCGAAAAAATAACGAGATCTATTTGCTCGATATTGCCCGGATCATATATATAGAAAGCGTGGAACGAAAGTGCTTTGTCTATACGGCCGACGAAGTTTACGAGTCCGAGTTTCCTCTCTACGAATTGGAACAGCAGCTTGCGGAGTACGGCTTTTTCCGGGTCAGTAAATCCTTTCTCATTCACCTGCCAAGCATACAGTCACTAAAGGCCGATATCAACAGGCGAATCCGCATTACCATGTCAAACGGCGAAGAGATCATTGCATCCAGACAATATGCCGACGAACTGAAAAAGAGATTGGGGGTGAAATAAATGGATGAGAATAATGGTATTTTTGACTATTTGACGCGGGTGATGGTCGTCTTTGGATTTTCCATGCTGGTTCTGAATATCTTCTGTGTTATGTTTGGCGACTCCGCACAGGGATTATCCTCGATGTTCGCAATGGGCAGCAATGGACTTCCCGTGGAAATGGCATTTCAGTATCTCGCCATATCCGCATTGATCGTGGGAATGCGCTTTTTGTTCTTCACGGACAGACTGATCAAAAATATGGCGATCCCGATGCGAACCGTCTGTATGCTGGGAAGCGTGGTATTGATCGCTGTGGTGTTTATTATCCGCTTCCAATGGTTCCCGGTAGATATGTGGCAGGCATGGGCAATGTTTCTCCTCTGTTTTGTCATATGCTTCCTCGGCAGTTATTCTGTGATGCTGCTAAAGGAAAAAACAGAAAACCGAAAACTCAATGATGCGCTCAGCAAATTAAAGAAAAAGGAAGGATCCGAAGATGAATGATACCATCATAACAGAGAACCTGTCTCACAATTTTGGAACGCACACGGTCTTAGAGAATATCTCTTTCAAGGTGCAGGAAGGAGAAGTTTTTGGTCTGTTAGGGCCGTCCGGTGCCGGAAAAACGACGCTGATCAAAATTCTGACGGGTCAGCTCAAACAAAAAGGCGGCAATGCCAAGCTGCTCGGAACGGATACGGGAAAGCTGGGCAAAGACGAACACGCCAAAATCGGCACCATGATGGATAACTTTGGCCTGTATGAGAGGTTGTCCGTCTATGATAATCTGGCTTTTTACGCGGAGATCTACCATGTACCTCACAGCGCGATATCGGATATGATAACGGATATCTTAAAGAACATGGGGCTGTATGAGGCCCGAAAGACGGCAGTCTCAAGACTCTCCAAAGGCATGAAGAACCGCTTATCTTTAGCAAGAGCCCTGATGAACAATGCAAAGATCCTCTTTTTGGACGAGCCGACCTCCGGACTTGACCCGGCCACAACACGGGAAATCCACACTGTTTTGCAAAAGCAGCGGGCAAAGGGAACAACCATATTCCTTACCACACACAACATGTTTGAGGCGGAAACCCTTTGCGACCATGTGGGGCTGCTCAGCAACGGAAGGATCATCGAATACGGGGAGCCGAGGAAGGTATGCAGAAAGTACAATCACTTAAACAGGATTCAGATCACATTAAAGAACGGTGAAGTCGTTTCTCTCGAAAACAATAAAGCAGCCGCTGCGCCGCTTACAGAATATCTGGAAAAGGATGAGATCTCTGCGATCCATTCGACAGAGCCTACACTGGAAAGCGTATTTATCGAATTAACGGGAAAGGGGTTGGACTGATATGAATCATGCGATCACCATCTTCAAAAAACAGATCAAAGACACTTTAAAAAATAAAGCTATTTTTATTCAGTTTGTTATGTTTCCAATCATGACTCTCATTATGAACAATACGATTCAGTTCGATGAAATACCGGAGAATTTCTTTGTCCTGCTCTTTGCCGCAATGTACATAGGGATGGCTCCCCTCGTCAGTATTTCCGCCATCATATCGGAAGAGAAAGAACAGAATACGCTTCGGGTACTGCTGATGTCAAATGTGAGACCACACGAGTATCTGCTCGGGATCGGCAGCTATGTATGGCTTTTTTGTATGCTTGGTTCCGGCGTTATCTGCATCGCAGGCAATTACAGTTTAAAGGAAAGCGCTTACTTTATGCTCGCCATGGCTGTCGGCATTATAGCGTCACTGCTTCTTGGCGCAGCAATCGGCACCTTTAGCAAAACACAGATGATGGCCACCTCCCTGTCTGTGCCGATCATGCTGCTCTTTTCCTTTCTGCCCATGCTGTCCCTCTTTAACAACACGATCGCAAAGGCTGCAAAATTTACCTATTCCGAACAGATCCGGCTGACGCTTGCCGGAATCAGCGACCCGCGTTTTTCCGGGGAGAGTGTCTGCATCCTTGCAGCAAATATGCTTCTCTTCTCCGGGTTATTTGCAGTTGCCTATAAAAAGAGCGAATTGGCGTAAGTTTTGTACTACGCCAATTCATCTTTTTTCCTACTCCTCTCCCGTGATCCGATTCATCCTCTCAATGATCCCGTCTATCTTCCCCAGATCGATCTTCAAGCGCCCCTCGTAGAGCTGCACACCGATTTCTCCCTGCAAAGGATAGATATGAGGCGTTCCTTCCTCCTGCGCCAGATAGACGATGAGGATCCGCCGCTCCGGATCGATCACCCAATACTCTTTCACGCCCGCTTCCAGATACTTTGCAAGCTTGATCATCATATCTTTTTTCTTCGTGGAGCGGGATAAGACTTCCATCACGAACTCCGGTGCGCCGAAAATTTTAATCTTTTTAAGCTTTTTCAGATCACACAGAATAAACAGATCCGGCTGCAGCATCGTCCTGTCGTCGCAATCCAGCTGCACGTCTGTAGGCGCCAAGAAAGGAAGGCAGTCACCTCCATTTTTCTCCACAAAATCCAGCACCTCCGCATATACCCTCCCCAGGATCTGCTGATGCAGGGGAATCGGCGCATTCATGTCATAAAACACCCCATCGATCAGCTCCACCCTTCTTTCCTCAGGAAGGGCATAATAATCCTCCACTGTATACTCTCCCTGTTTTTTCACAGTCTTTGTACCATAAGCGGCAGCGGGTTCCATCACCATACCCGGCTGATTGCTCTCTGTCTGGTACATGTACGCTTTGCCGGGATAGAGACTCTCATCCCCATACAGCACGCGTTCCAGGGCCGCCATCGTTGCTTCCCTGGGATTGGCACTATCTCCCCGCAAAAGCTTCTGCAGTGTCCCGACAGGGACACCGCTGTACTCAGAGAGCTTAGCCACACTGTAACCTCTCTCTTCCTTGATCCTCAGAATTTCCGTTAGAGTTATACCCATACTGTTTCTCCCTTATATCATTTCTTTTTGTCCTTTTTTAATATTATATAATCCTTTTTATTGTTTTTCAACCTTTTGTCGTCATATTTCTTTTTACCAGCCACAAAAATGCTACTTTTTTCCTATCTTCCCTATTAAGTAAAACCTGCCCGCTGGCGATATATATGATAAGAGGGGACTCTGTGCGAATCCCAAGACAGGTAAACGGATTTACGGCTTAAACAGCGAAAGCTAAGGAGGGCGAAAACATGAACAATATGAACGGTATCGGCAGCTACAATGCAATGCAGAAAAACGTCTACAGTTCCACAACGCAGAGCAGAAGGGCTGCAAAGGCCGACGACAAAAAGACCAACGACACAAAAAAGGCAAACAATAATTCCGTACAGTTGAGCGATAAGGCAAAGGCTCTTTTACAGGAATTGAAAAAAACCTACAACAATGCGGACTTCTATGTGGCTGAATACGAATCCGAGGAGGAAGCTTCAGAGTATATGTCCCGCGGTTCCAAGGACTACAGCGTCCTGATCGATCCCGAAGAGCTGGAGCGCATGGCGAACGATGAGGACGTAAAGAAGCAGAATCTCTCCCTTCTGGATGAATCTCTGGGCAAGCTCAGCGAGATGAAGGAAGAATTAAAGAAGACCGGCCGCGAGGACGAGATCGTATCCCTCGGCGTGAACATCGGCAAGGACGGAAAGGTATCTTACTTTGCAGAGCTGGAGAAAGCCGGTGAGCGTCAGAAAGAATTCGTAGATAAGATCCGTGAGGACAAGAAGGAAGCTGCAAAGGAGGCTGAGGCTGAGAAGGCGGCAAAGGGGAAGGACAAATATAACTACGAACACAGCAAACGCGCTACCGTCTCCTCCGACAGCGTGGAAGACCTGCTCGAGCAGATCAAGAACTTCAACTGGGACAATGTAAAGGAAGAGACCACCATTCCCATGCCCGGCAGGAATTTTGATTTCACAGTATAACTGAGGTAAATTCCTTCGGAATTAACCTCTCGAGATCCGCTTCGCGGACTCGGTCATAGCTTAACATTTAAGGAACAAAAGAACCGCTCTCCTGCGACATCGCGGAGGGCGGTTTTTTTATGTTTATTACGCAGTCCTATCAAATCTTGACTGATTTCTAAAATCTCTTGATCTTCTTCGTAGTGTTCTTCTCAAATTCCTTATCCCGCAGCTTTACACTCGTCACGCGCTTGTAGAGCGGCGCCTTTTCATTATACGCATCCACGATCTTCTGAATCTCGGCCTCCACGTCCTTAATCTTTTTCTTGGAAGCATAGTCCATATCCGGGAAGATCTCCGCCTCGATCACGCCGTCCGCTTCCCGCACCAGAACCTCCTGCACAAGACGCGCGCTGCTGATCTTATTTTCCAGCTCCTCCGGGGATACGTTCTCGCCGTTTGGCGTAATGATCAGATTCTTCTTTCTGCCCGTGAGGAAGAGAAAGCCGTCCTCGTCCACATAGCCCAGATCTCCTGTTCTAAGCCAGCCGTCCACCAGCGTCTCCGCCGTCTCCTCGGGCATCTTGTAGTAGCCCTGCATGACGCTTGTTCCCTTCACCCAAAGCTCCTCGTCCACCACCTTCACTTCGCAGTTTGGCATACACTTGCCGATGGAGCCGGCCTTTTTCTCCTTCGGCGAGTTGGTGCTGATCACCGGCGAACACTCGGTCATACCATAGCCCTGCAGGATCGTGATGCCGTACTTTTCAAAACGTTTTAAGTAATCCGGGTTTAAGTACGCGCCACCGCTGCAGATCGTATGAAACTGCTTGCCGAATACCTTGGCTTTTACGAGTGGCGCGGGAATCCAGTCCGTCTCTTCCAGCTTCTTGGCAAAAGTCTCGATCATCAACGGCACCATGAGAATGATATTGGGCTCAAACAGCTTTATGTTTTTCAGGACCCGAAGCAGGGAATCGTTGATACAGAGCACCGAACCCAGCGATGCCCCTTTCAGAACATCCAGACTCAGGCAATAGGCATGATGGATCGGCAGTACCGAAAGAAGCACCATCCCCGTCTCAAAGCCCATATCCTGAGCCGTAGCGTTCTCCGCCTGATTTCTGTGCGTGAGCATGACGCCCTTGCTCTTTCCCGTCGTTCCCGAAGTATACATGATGGTGGAGAGATCCTCGGGTTTTGGCTCGAAAGCAAAGCCAGGGGACTGCTCCCCTATCACTTCCTCAAAAAACAGCGTTCCCGCCGGAAGCGCTTCCGCTGTAGAAGCAGGCTCTGTCGTGATCCTGTACTTTAACTTGGGGCATTTTTCCAGCGACATCTCCGCCATAGAAGCCCTCGCCTTGTCAAACACGAGCACTGTCGCGTCCGCCCTGTCAATAAGCTCACACAGATCCTCGGCAGGAAGGTTAGCATCCAGAGGAACTGCCACACTGCCTCCGTTTACCGTGCCGTAAAAAGACACGATCCAGCCGTAGGAGGTATCTCCCACGATCGCTACATGATTCCCCTGCTCTCCCAGCTTCTCGATGGCCGCTGAAAATCGCTCGCTGTCGTCCTTGAGCTGGTTGTAGGTCTTCGCCTCCACAACGGTCTCCCGCTTGCCGTTCTTGCCCTCCCGCTTTACCTTGTAGCGGACAGCGTCCTGAGGCCCGTACTGCTCGGCTGCCTTGACCAAAAGTTCCCTGATGGTACTGCTCATCTCAACCATATTTCATCCTCCACGCCTGATCCTTTTCTATGATATCTTCTGCAGATACTCCACTGCTTCCTGCACGGTGCGGATGCCGGCCGCTTCCTCCTGCTCGATCTCCACGTCGAAGGTGTCCTCCACCTCGCCGAGCATACTCATAAAGTCAAAAGACGAAAATCCCAGATCTTCCATAAAACGGGACTCCGGCTTAATGTCCTCCTTTTTCACTTCCACATAGTTCGTAATGATTTCCGCTAATTGATCAAACATATTATGTTAACCTCCTTTTCTTTATAAACATAACAGTTCAGCTCACGCCATTCGCAACAGCACTAAATCAGCTTGATAATATCCCCGATCTTCAGATTCGGGTTCTCCGTTCCCTTGAACATGATCTTGCACATGTAATAGTAGAACTGCTCCAGCGTCTCCCTGCTCACAGCCGCCACCTGATGCTCAAAGTTAAAGTCCAGCCCGTTGTCATCAGGACGATGCATCACTGTCAGGTACATCGCCTGCGTGGTCGCACCGTTGGGATACCACTTCGTCTTGTAACGGATATCGCCCAGCTGATCTAATCCCTTATCCTTTAAGGTCAATGGCTGGTATGTCAAAGCTATCGGCTCATAGGTCGCACCCTGCGGCGTGTTGTAGAGTTTACTCCTGTAGGCGAAATATTCCACCGGATCGTAATTGGTATGACGGAATATCTCATTCTGCCCGTTTCTGATCGCCAGAATGCCGTCCATAAAGGTCTGATCCTTTGACAAGATCGTGCGAAAAGGAAATGAGTGAATCCTCGTACCCCCGGACTTTTTCTCTGAGAGAGTCGCCCGTCTCGCGTAAGCCACATTGATGGAAACATCGTCATTGTCGTTCATCTTCTGCAGATAGGTGCGGATTCCCATGATCAGCAGGCATTGTAAGGAGACATGCTGCTCCTCGCAAAAGCGCATCAGCCGCTGGGTCGGCTCCTCCTCCAGATGGAAGATATCCAGCGCGGAGTCCACCACGCGGGTCGCAGAAAACGCTGCCCTCGTTCCGGGGAATTTCTTTCGCGCCTCCTCCAGCTGCCCCGGCCCTTTGATGCCGTTAAAGATAGGCTCCGACTCCCCGATCAATTTTTGGAAATACTCCCTGTCGCGCTCCTGCGCCTTGCTGCCCGCCTCGTAGGCAAAGTCCTTTTCCAGTTGTTCCAGATAGGAACGCATATCCAGCGGATAGGCAATCCCCTCAAACTTGGCGTTACAGTAAAGCTCAATCACATCCCGCAAAAAACAGATCAGCGACTGGGCATCCATCAGCATATGATCTCCAAGCACATAGAGCCCCTGACAGCCGTCCGGCGTCTTGATCATTACAACGCGGTTCATTGGGCTGTCCTCTCTCGGGAAGGGAACCTGTGTCCATGCCGTCATGATCTCAGCAGCTTCCTCCATGGTTTTTCCCGTGAAGTCCACATACTCGATCTCCCGCTCTTCCTTCTCCACCAGATATTGATACCACTGCTTTTCCTTTTTATCATAAGCGAAGCGCACCCGCATGGACTCGCAGCGCTCATATGCCTTATAAACCGCCCGCTTCAGTTCCTCGATATCCAACTCATACTCGATGGTAAGACTGGTTCCGATGTTTAAGACTTCTTTCTTGGGGCAGAAATCCATGTAGTAGATGTGAAACTTTTGCGCCACCGTGAGCGGATAGGTCTTATAGCCTTTTCTCGTCTTCATTACTTACCTCCTCCATCGTCCTGCATAACCTCTCCGATAAACTCCGTCAATGCTGCTTCATACCCTTCCATATCCTTATAGTAACTCTCTGCATGGGCCGCTCCCTCCACGATCAGCTTACGCTTCGGCGAAGCGCAGTGTTCGTAGACCTCGTCGCACATGCTGCAGGGCACAAAAGTATCCGCACTGCCGTGGATGAACAAGATCGGCACCGTTGCCTTTTCCACCTCTCTCTTCGCATTGCACTCATCCATTCCATAGCCCGCAAGACGGCGGTTCATCACATCTGCCCCCGGGATCACCGGAAAAGCCGGCAGATGGTACATTGTGTGCAGCACGTGGGTGAAAACCTCCTTCGGGGAAGTGAAGCCGCAGTCGGAGACAATTCCCTTCACCTGATCCGGAAGCGCCAGACCGCTCAGCATCAAAAGGGTAGCCGCTCCCATGGAAGTGCCGTGAAGCAGGATCTCAACGTCCTCGCCAAGCTCCTTGACCGCCCAATCAATCCACACAAGGGCATCCTTCCTGTCAAGACAGCCAAAGCCCACATACTCGCCCTCGCTTGTGCCATGCGCCCTTGCATCCGGCATAAGCATTGCAAAGCCTCTCTTTTGATAGTAGTCCGAAAGACCGATGTAATCCGACAATCCCTGACTGGTGTAGCCATGGAAACAGATCACAATCTTTTTATTTTCTGCCCCAGTTTCCGCCGGAAAATAAGTTGCGTGAAGCTTTAAGCCGTCGTAGCTCTCCTGCCATAAGTCACTGTGGGGCCTCGCAAGCATGGCGGTCTTCCGCTCCTGAATCATATCCATATACTGATTCCAGTCCGTACCCGCCATCTTGATGGTGCGCTCGGTCTTTGCCTTGCCGCGCTTCATGGTTCGCCCGTAAAAGTAAGCGATCTCTCCGCCTGCTGCCGCCGCGGCAATGCCTATGCCTGCCACTGCCGCCTTTAAAAGACCGTGTCCTTTCTTTCCTGTCTTTTTACTCATTTCTTTTTCGCCGCTTTCTTAGCTTCCTTTGCTTCCTTTTTCACCTGCTTCTGCTTTGCCTCAATGATATCCTTTAAGCGGAGCGCTTTGTCAATGCTGCCCTCCACCTTGAGCTTCTGGGTGGTAAATGCCCAAACGGGATCCATCTCCCCCTCCGCGATCTTTATGAGCACCTCCGGCGCGCAGATAAATTTCGCGTCTCTGTCGTAATATTCGTAAGGCTCCACGTAGAGCTGTCCGTCTTTTACTTCCACATAAAAGGCGCCGCCCGCCTCTTCATCCTCAATGTTAAATTCAAAAGCAAGATGCTCATGAATGTCGCTCACATCCGCCCCCATGAATCTTCCCTTAATGTCATAAAAGAAATCTGCATACGTCATTTTTCCTTTTCCTCCTCCCGGGAGTTATCCTCTCCCATCTTTCCCATTTCAACATTTTTCGACCGTCAGTCGATTTCATCTCACTAAAGATACCACACCTTTCGACCGATGGTCAATATATATCATAAATATTTTACGCAATTCTTATCTGACGATTGTCCAAAGCGCTGAACTGTGATACAATCGTCACAAGTTCCGCTCTTCGCATTTTCCTATGTAATAAACAGAAAGGCACTGACTATGGCAGACACACAAAAATATGACAGAATCCTGGATGCGCTTCAACAGCTCATGGCAGACAAAAGCATGTCGAACATCTCCGTGAGCGACATTGCCGCCAAGGCCGGTATCGGTAAAGGGAGTATCTATTACTATTTCCCTTCTAAGGAGGCAATTTTAGACGCGCTGATCAAAAGAAACTACGAAGCTCCCCTGCAAACTGCCAAGAATCTGGCAGACCAGACGGATATTTCGCCTTTTACGCGAATGGCCATGCTGTTTCAGGCATGCCGCAGCTCCGCCGCTGCATTCTTAAGGCAAGGCAGTGAAAAAAGCAGAACCATCACAATTCAGGAATCTGCTTATCTGCATCAGAAATATTTAAATTACCTGATATTTGAATTAAAGCCGAATCTGGCTAAGATCATCAGACAGGGCATTGATGCCGGAGAGATCCATTTTGACTATCCGGATGCATTAGCGGAGATCGTATTGATCGTTCTTGGCGTTAAACTGAACAACACCTTTCTCTCCACTACGCCGGAGGACTGCGAGTACACCATACGGGGACTGATCTCTCTGTTAGAGCAGGGTACGGGCGTCGCCGAGGGAACCTTAAACTATTTGAATGCAGGCGAACCGTAAATAAGGGAAACCCGCCCTTTCCTTTCACTCAAACATATGATTAAAATAAGTCTCTTTAAAGATCGTATAACTGTTTCGGGAAATCGGTATGACCGCATTATGGATGGTGGTAATCTGTGTCTTCGAGAATTGCTCCACATTGTTCAGATTCACAATATAGCTGCGGTGACAGCAGCAGAATCCGTTTTTCGGCGAAAAGATTTCCGCACATTTTGAGAACAATTCCCTGATAATGATCGTTCTGTCATTTGCCAGATGAACGAGAACCTGCTTGTTCTGTGCTTCCAGATAATCTACATCGGAAATCGCGATCCTGCAAAAGCCCTCTGTCGTCTTCGCCGTAAAAAAAGTTTTCATCGGGTTGAATGTTTTCAGAAAATCATCGAGCATAGGAAATAGACTTCCACGGCTAACGGGTTTCATAAGATAATGGAAAGCTTTCACCTCATAGGAATCCACGGCATATTCTCTGGATGAGGTAAGGAAAACGATGGGAACCGTCTGATTCATATTTCTAAGCTCTCTGGCAGCGTCTATACCGTTTAACAACGGCATGATCACATCCAAAATGATCAAATCCATACATTCGCTCCGATGCGCATCAATCAGATCGTCTCCATTCGTAAACCGATAGAGTGTCAGTTTAATGTTACGTTCCTTTGCCCATTCATTCAACAGGAAACAAACCGCATCTATAAATTGCATTTCATCATCACAAATGGCTATTTTCATGATTACCTCCGCGTCAGAGCAAAAAGCCTTTCCCGCTAAATAATGATTCTTAAAACAAAGGAATGGTCCGTCAGGGAAAAATCACATTGCCCGCTTAACTGTTCCACATAGTATACAATGCTTTTTACGCCAATTCCATGCCCCTTTTTTCCGGAAGTGGGAATGCCGTCAATAAATCTGGGTATCTTTACAATCGGATTTTCAATTTGCAGCAAAAGATGATTATTCTTTTCGGAGACAGTGAGCTTTACCCACTTTTTGTCCGCAGAGATCTCTTCCAATGCATGCATGGAATTTTCCAGGGCATTGGATAAAATGGTACAGATAGCCGTATCCGGGCAGGAAAGCGTTTCTCCCGCACAGATGTTATAATCCAGCCTGATTCCCCTGTCGGTAAGTCTTGTCTGATAAATGGAAATAACGGAATTGAGCATTTCGTTTTGGCAATAGGTCGTGATCATCGTATCATCATAACTGTTGCCGATTTCCTCAATATAGTCCACTGCCCTCTCTATATTATCATTTTGAAGCTGCGTCAGGATCATATTCAGATGATGACGCATGTCATGCCTTAATATGGAAAGCTTCTGTTTGCTGTATTCTACCTGTTCAATTTCCTTTTGGATAGAAAGCAGCTGCATTTTCATCAGCTCGCTGTACTGTTCGATCTCCTGTTTCTTCTCATATTCCCGATAGTATACAAGCAAAAAGGTAAGAAAAAAGATACAAAAAACGAATCCCATAAATTCAATCACCGCTTTGTTGTTGGAATAAAGCAGGTCAGAAAGCTTGGTAAAAGAATAATCGAAAACATAATATACGGTAGGCAGAAAACCTATAATATAAAGCTCTCGCGTATCCCTTGTAAATATGGTTTCCGTTGTGCGGCATATAAATTTACGCAGCAGGAAAAAAACAATAATCGTGATCAGGATTCGTGAAGCAAAATAGCACCACTGTCTTCCCGTGATCATCAAGACCAACAATCCGATCCAGTTACTTAGCTGACAGCAAAGATAAGCAGAAAACACAGAAACGCAAGATGAAACAATAGGATATCTATAATATAGAACCAAAAATAAAATCAGCGGCAAATGTATGATGACTGCATAAAGTCGATCGGTAATAGCCGTGCCCCATAATAAGAAACTGATAATGTATAAAATTCCTTCACAGGAAAACACCAGAAACAGGATAGAGATATTTTTTCGGTTCTGCTTAACACCCAAAAAGAAAGCGGAAATGTATATTCCGAACAGCATAGTAGTTAGATTATGTATAAATGATAATATCTGTACCAGCATCTGTCTCTTCTTTCTCTTTTCTTACTGCAATTCTAACATTTCGGCTGTTAAATGTAAACCTTCGCCAATCGGTAATTCGCACCGTATAATTACCATTCACGCAAAACGGAAAAAGGAGCGGCGGAAATGTGATATATAGTATAGATGTATTTTACTGTTTTACAGTTTGATGAGGAGGCTCGCGTGATGAGTAAAATATGGGAGTTTTATGAAACAATGGACGAACTTGTCTATGTTTCAGACATTGACAGCCATGAAATGATCTATATGAACAAAAAAGCGCTTCTCACCTACGGCTTTCACACGCTCGATGAATTAGCCGGAAAGAAATGCTATGAAGTACTTCAAAATGCTGCCGCTCCCTGTACCATGTGCAACAATCATGAGCTGAAGCAGGGTTATTTCATCGAACGGCGACAGTATGATCCCACATTGGATCGACAGGTACTGCGCAAGGACACCCTGATAACGGAAAACGGAAGACACTATCGCATGACACTTGCTTTTGACATCAATGATCAGGAGCAGCTGAACAGTCTCATCCGGGAATTAGAAGAAATGAGCTACCGTGACCAGCTTACCGGTATCGGAAACCGTCATGCCATGAATAAATGCATTGACAATCTGCAGAGAGAACAAAGTCTGGGAATCGTGTACTGCGATATAACCGGACTGAAGCAGACGAACGACCAAAAAGGCCATGTATGGGGTGACAAACTGATCATCGATGCCTGCGACTGCCTGCAAAGAAGTTTTGGCGAATACAATTTGTTTCGCATCGGCGGCGATGAGCTGTTAGCGCTCTGTAGCTCGATCGACGAGTCGGCCTTGTGGCAGGGTATCGAACAATTAAAGAAAAATCTCAGAAAAAAATCCGTTCACATGGCGGTAGGAGGTCTTTGGGAACGGAACAGCTTAGGCGGCGTGGACAGACTGATCTCTGCAGCCGAGAAAAGAATGTATCAGGATAAAGCGGCTTACTATATGAAATACGGATCAGACAGGCGGCACCCGATGGAGACTGTCTCTAGCTGGATGTGATCTGACATATATTATTTTTGTCAAGCCATGCCGATACATCAGACGGCATACCGGAACCTCCTGAATATAAAATCGCAAGCCCTTCTCCGATTGTGGAATCAGGTGCCAGCTTTGCAATAGCTGTCAAACTTTGTCCGAAACGTCCGCCGCCATGAGAACAGAATGGAACAATGGTCTTTCCCGAGAGATCATACTCCTCCAAAAAAGAGGCAATCGGCATGGGGATAGATGCCCACCAGTTAGGATAACCCAGAAAAACAATATCATAGTCCTCCATGTTTTCCACATGGTGAAGCAGTTCCGGTCTTGCGTGATCCGCCTTCTCATCCGCCGCCCTGTCAAGGCATTCATCATAATCGCTGGAATAAGGTTCCGTCACCACAATAGAAAACAGATTTCCACCAATCTCCTCCTGAATCCATCCTGCCATTTTTGCGGCATTGCCCGGTGGAAGTACGCTTGCGGATGTCGTCGCATCCACATCCACGGCTTCCGGATTTTCCACATATGTGTTTTCCGCCCATGTAAAATAAGCAATCAGTATACGGGAATGTTCCTCTTCATCTGCATTGTTGACGGTCTCCGTATCAGAACGATCCGCCACATTTTCTATGGGTTCCGTACCGGCTATATTGTCCGTTACATCCGATAATTTTTCGTTCCCCCTGCCTGCACACGCCGAAAGGGAAATAACCGCTGCAACGGTAACTATTAATAAAACTGCCTTCTTCATCCTGCACCTCCATTAAATCAAAAGATCGACCAACAGACCTGTTGCCAGTGAGAACAGCATCACAAATGCAAGGTACAGCACAAAACGCTTGATTCCTAACACAATCTTTAATGCTCCGAGGTTCGTGATCTTTGTCGCCGGTCCAGTGATCATAAATGCCGATGCGGACCCCAAGCTCATGCCGGATGCCAGCCATTGCTGCAACAGGGGAATCGTTCCTCCGCCACAGGCATACAACGGAACACCCACGGTTGCCGCCATAAGCACCCCGAACCCTTTATTCTCCCCAAACAACCTGCCAAACGCTTCCGCGGGAACATATCTCTGAAACAGTGCTGACAGCAATACCCCAAATAAAAACCATGGTCCGGTAGCCCTGATATTTCGTCCTAAATTTTTCAGAAATCTTAAAATCAGATTGGGATCTATATCCCTGCTTTTGGATTCCTCAAACCCTTTGAAGTCAAAATAGCCTTTTCCTTTATAAAAATACCGGACACACAGCCCTGCCCCGATCCCACATAAAAAACAGGAAACAAACCGTATTGCCATTGCTGTGCTCCCAAGCGCTGCACTATAGATCAACAGTTGGGGATTTAACAGGATGGAACTCATCATAAAAGCGGCAAGCATATCGTCTTTCATCCCTTTCTGCGAAAAGGATGCCGCAATGGGAATCGTCCCGTACATACACAAAGGCGAGGCAATTCCAAGCAGGCTTGCAGGAATCAGCCCCAGCGCACCCAGCTTTTTATCCCCAAGGGCGGAAAATGCAGAATGTATCTTATTTTTTCCAAATACAGAAATGGCAGAGCCAAGCACCATGCCCAGCACCCAATACCGGAATATCTGTTGCAGTTGAACGGTGAAATAGTACCACACATAGACAAATTCCCGCCTTAAAATATCCATCTGGAATCACCCCGTTCTATTTTGTGCATCATAAAAAACTACTCGTCAATGGACACTAACCGGTATTCCCTGCTTCCGAGTCCGATGTCCTGTGCGTGTTCCAATGTATGCAGTCCATTCCGGGATTCGATCCTCTTTACCAGAGAATCGCCATCCTCCGCCCCATACACCAAATCAACACAGGCCTGATCTACTGCCACTGGGTCAAAGGATGCCAAAATTCCAATATCATGCATATCCGGCTCAGAAGGGTTCCCGTCGCAGTCGCAGTCCACAGACAGGCGGTTCATCACATTGATATAAAGGATATTCCCATTCAGGTAATCCACTACCGACTTTCCTGCTTCTGCCATAGACTCAAGGAATGCATCCTGATCGCCGCCCCACATGCTGCCGCCGGTTCCTCCGCTGTGGATATGAGCTTTTCCTTCGGAAGATGCAATGCCGATGGATATATTCTTTATCGCTCCGCCAAATCCTGCCATGGCATGACCCTTAAAATGGGACAAAACAACATAATAATCATAATTGGCAAAATTCGCCCCTACATAATTCTCTGTCAGGTTGCTTCCCCCTGTGACAGGCAGTGTCATGGAGCCGTTCTCGTCCATGATATCCACTGTGGCAATGGCTGTATAACCATGATCCTCCGCAACCTGATAGTGCATGGCTGTATTGGATCTGGAACCTCCGTAAGCCGTATTGCACTCAACTATGCTTGCATTCAGGGACTGCACCAGTTCCCCGATCAGGTCCGTCCGCAGATAATTGCTTCCGGGTTCTCCCGTACTCAACTTTACCGCAATGCTGCCTTCCGGTGATGCTCCCAATGCCTTATAGATAGCCATCAACCCATTCGAGCTGATATCTGTGGTCATATAAACCACCGGTGCTCCTGTATTTTCCGAAGTAGTGTTTTCCGCGCTGCCGGAATCCTGCACATCTGCATTCTCCTGTGACGATGCCGCCTGCCCGCTGTCCTGTGTAGTGGACTGGCGGTTTTCTTCTGTCTGACTGGATTCTACTGTCTGCCCATTTCCCTGTGCCTGATCTCCCGCATTCCGGTTTCCTTCGGTCTGTCCGCAGCCCGCCATACCAAATACTACCATTCCCATCGCCAAAAATAGCGCTAAAAGCTTTCTTCTCATTTTAATTCTCCTCATTCCATACTTCCTTTGCCAGGCGGAACACGGCCCATCCTTTTGGCCAGCCCACATACATGGTAGCATGGGTTATGATCGCGGCAATTTCTTCCCTTGTCACCCCATGATTTTTCGCATTCTGCAAATGGTAGGTCAGGGAAGAATCTGTAATGCCGGATGCCATCAGCGACACCACCGTAATGATGCACTTTGTCTTTACGGAAAGCGTATCTTCATTCCATACCTCTCCAAACAGCACATCATCATTCAGATGTGCAAACATCGGTGCAAATTCTCCAAGGCTCTCCCGTCCTGCGGTCTGTACTATTTTTTCACTCATGTCTGTTATCCTCCATTTCTGTTTTTACAAACGTTCAACCCATGATTTAAGCGATTCCTTCGTCTGTTTTCCATTCAAATTTCAACTATGCCATTCTGCTCTTTTCCTTCTCTCTGTTCCCCGCTGCAAGTCTTACAATTCCTTTCTGCACATAATAGCCTGCAAAAATCCATGTTCCCATCATCGCAATATGCTCCGCAAATACCTGTGCGGCGCTTTTCTCATAATCAAAGAATACAAACTCCACTTTCACAAACATATAGGAAAAGATATCTGCGTGCCGGAAACAGACTGCCCCATATACGGCAATTGCCACAGCCAGGAAACGTGCAATCCATGCAAGAACCGGTCTCCTTTTCCCTCCTGCGAGTTTATGGAACGTCCCTACCATTATGCCCCAGTGGAGTCCTATATGCAGGCTCATCAGAACAAAGCCCCAATAGGATGCAGACAGATGCATCACTCTGGCCAATGCCATCCCTCTTGTGATCGGCAGGAAATCAAATACATGCCGCGACAACACCACCCCGCTATATGCAAGGGAAAGCATTGCTGCCAGAAGCGCCGCGTTCAACACTGTGCTAATGATCCTTTGCGGCATATATTTTCCTTTCAGCAGGCTCTTATACCATTGGACATTCAGGATGTGGTGTATCAGGAACAGCACAAGCATTACCGTCCCAAATATCTCATGCAGATAATCCCCCACAACCTGATAAGCCATAAGGAGCAGAAGCACGACAGACATCAGTATGTCTATGGCAATCTTCCATCTCATTTTTGTATTCATAGATCCAATCCTTCAATCCATGCCTGAACATCAGCTTCGGAAACTCCGCCGCCAAACCTCATGCCTTCCAGCCACTGTGCGCCGCCTGTCAGTTCCTCCAAGTTCCTTCCGCTGGAACCAAGCCCGCTGCTGGATGAGGTGCAGAATGGGATCAGTGTTTTGCCTTTAAAAGAATAGCTTTCCATAAATGTACTCACAATCCTCGGTGCCTCACCCCACCAAATCGGATAGCCTATGAACACGATATCATACTGTTCCATATCCTCCACTGCACCGTTAATCTCAGGCCGGCATGATCTGTCATTCATCTCAATGGTGCTGCGGCTGCTGTCATCATGCCAGTCCAGATCTGCGTTCGTATAAGGTTCCAGGGGTACGATTTCATAAATATCCGCACCCATATTTCCCGCTATGATCTCAGCAACTCCTTTGGTCGTCCCTGTCGCTGAAAAATACGCTACTAAGACTTTGCCCCCTTCTTTATCCGGAGCATCCTGACTATCGGTTGCATCTGTACTTTCCATTTCTGCCACCGCTGTGTCCTCTGATGGTTCAGGTGTGCTGCCTGTTTCCGACTGGACAGATTCAGTTTCCGCTTCCCCTGTAGGTACAGGGCTTTGTTCCCTGTCCAAAGTATCCGATGAAGAGTTAGCATTTTGTCCGGAATTTCCGCCGCATGCTGTCAGGGATATTACCATAACTGCCATAAGCAGCGCCATAACTGTCCTTTTCACAAGGTTCATCCTCCTTACTTTCACATTTTTTTATTTTCTGGTTTCCGGTGAATCATACATGTTTTCCCTTTGCGCTCTCAGGCTTATTCTGTGCCATGACTCCTGCCAGTGTGTGGGGCACATACGGCTCCTCCAGATAATGTATTTCATCTTCTGTCAACTCCAATTCCACCGCTTTTGCTGCTCCTTCAATATGGTGGAACTTTGTTGCACCCACCACAGGTGAGGTTACTTTTGTAAGCAGCCATGCAAGAGATACTTCTGTCATGGTGACATCCCTCTTTTCCGCAATTTCCTGTACACGGCGGATGATGACCTCATCCTGCTCCTTTGTTGCATCATATTTAAATTTTGCAAAGCTGTCCTGCTGAAGCCTCTTGCTGTCCTCTCCCGGTTTTCTGGAAAGCCTGCCGCTTGCCAGCGCACTGTATGGCGTGAGAGCGATATCCTCCTCGTAACAAAAAGGCGCCATCTCCCGTTCCTCTTCCCGGAAAATCAGGTTATAATGCCCCTGGATGGATACGAACTGCGGGAACCCTTCTTTCTCTGCAAGGGCATTTGCTTTGGCAAGCTGCCATGCATAACAGTTGGAAATACCGATATAACGCACCTTACCTGCTTTTACTACGTTAGACAATCCTTCCAGAATATCATAGATTGGTGTCTGGTAATCCCACATATGGTAAATATAGAGGTCAATGTACTCCATACCAAGGTTTTGAAGGCTTTTATTGACCATTTTTTCAATATGCTGCTGTCCGGACACGCCTGTCTCTATTTCCTCCTGTGTCCTGGGCAGAAACTTTGTGGCAATTATAACCTCATCGCGTTTTGCAAAATCTTTCAGCGCCCGCCCCACATACTGCTCGCTGGTACCGCTCTGATAAGCAATCGCTGTATCATAAAAATTTACGCCAAGCTCAATGCCCCTCTTAATGATCTCCCGTGAATGCTCCTCATCCAAAGTCCACGAATGCTGCCCTTCTCCCGCAGCGCCGAAACCCATGCATCCCATACAGATGCGGGAAACGGTCAAATCTGATTTTCCTAATTTTGTGTATTTCATATCCTGCTCCTTTCCTGCCCTATATTAATTTTCCAAGATCATACGCTTCTGTATCATAACGCTTCGGCATCATCCCGACCGTCCCTGCCCCTTTTGCAAGGACCATGCCCCTGTTCTGGAAAGACAGATAGTCAAAAATGATGTCAAAATGAGTCTTGATGCCTTTCATGACAACTTCATCATCGTTCCATGCCGTAGCGATCAGAGCCGCTTTCATTCTTTTTCGTGTAATCGCACCGTTTCTTGCATAAAAGCGGTCAATCATCATTTTTAATTGTGCACTCATTCCAAAATAATAAACCGGGGTTGCAAATACCACAGCATCCGCTGCAAGGAGCTTTTTCAGCACCTCGTTCCCATCATCTTTCTGGACGCAGTCCCCGTTCATACCGCAGCATTCACACCCAAGGCAGGGATGTATATTGCCGCGAGCACAGTCATAGACTGTTGTCCTATGTCCTGCCTCTTCTGCGCCCTTGATAAATTCTTTTACAAGTGTATTGGAAGTTCCCTCCCTGTGGGGGCTTCCGCATAAGATCAATATATTCATGATTCCTTTACCCCCAGCAGTTTCTTCACACAAGTGTATGTCATCTCATAAATGGAAAGATATACAAACCCTACATCTGCCTGTTCCATTGCCTCTCTCTGCTTATCTGTCACTACCGTATATGGATAGGCACCATACATGAATGGAAAAAAGGTATATAGAAAGTCCTGTCTTTCATCCTCTGCCATTTCCGGGCAGAATTTTTTCAGCAGCCAGTTCACCGCCTTGATGGACGCTCCATATGCTCTCTTGAATTCCACCAGCCGCTCCATCCTGCTGTTAGTTTCCATATCATAGTGGTTCATGCTCATGATCTTGAGCAGCAATACCCTTTTATCTACCGATTCTGCCAGAGCTTTTGCAAGTTCCTCCCTGCTCATTGTTTCGTGCTCCGCCGCCAATCCATCCAATTCCTTTACCCACAGCTCATACTCTTCCTGCAGGATGGCAAGGAAGATTTCCTCCTTGGTCTCAAAATAATTATAGATGGATGTGCGGGTAAAAGAAGTTTCCTCCGCTATATCTTTGATCGTGATCTCTTTAAAGCCCTTCGTTTTGTACAATGACTTACAGGCTGCAATAATTTCCTCTCTCCTGGCATTTGTAAGTTCAATCGATCCCTTTGGCATAACCTTTCTCCCTACTCTTCTGTATTTTCTTTAAATGACAGACACTTTCCAAGAACGTCCCCGGTTTTTAAGTATTCATAAGTGGGGAATTCAAACAGCACGGGCTTTAAGGTATGGTAATTCACTTTTCCATCGGCATTCAGATGTTCTTCTTCCACATAGGTGTTATCAATCGTACAGATAAAACTCTCAAATCCCGGCGTGTTGTAAATATCCTCCACGGTACACACCAGTGACAGCGGCGCCTTCGTAATGACCGGCGCTCCGTCATCCCCCTTCTCATATGCAAACAGTTTCGACTTATCCGCTTTTGACCCGCTTACGCTTCCTGCATAATCCGCTTCCGGCAGGATTCCCTCATCCACCACATTGATGGAAAGTTTTCTGGTCTGTTTGATGATCCCGTTAATAAAGTGCGGTGCCGCAAGGCTGACGAGAACTCTGTCATGCCCGATGATCCCTACATGGGCCACCAGCGTCCATGTAGGCTTATTTCCATTCATTGCACCGACCACTGTAACAGGCATGGGGTACAGCGCTAATTGTGAACCGATATTTTTCTTCATTTATTTTTACCTCCTTATTTTTTCCTGCATTCTGACACCATGTCAGCATCTTTATTATACACGCATTCTGACACCGTGTCAATATATTTTGCTATTTCTGTTTCGACAAGAACCTCCAAAATCAAAACGGCCGTACCCTCTTCTCCTTACAGGTACGGCCTACATTTAAAATAACAGCTTATTTCCCTTCTCACAGATCTCATAGATTTCATCGTACTTTTCTTCTATCAATGGCGTCACCCGCTCTGTCTGGTTCCTCACGATCCTTTTATAGAGAAAATACGGGAATATCCATCCCAAAAATCCCGGTACGGCAAGAATGATACACAAAATATAGTTTGGCGACTGCGCTGTCACCGCAAAGGTGGAGCCTGCCATGAACGCTGTCCCGATCACGCCTAACACAATCCCATACACTGTCGCTGTAGAAGTCTTCTCCCTTTCCAACAGATCTATTTCATTGACACACGCCTCAAAATTTCTCTCAAGTCTGGTCAATTCCATTTTGTTGACGATCTTACGGTTTCGCTTCAGACGCAGCACTTTTCTCTGCTGCACTGTCGGATTCCTTCTCTCTCCATTTTCAGGCAGATTTTCATCTAACTCCCACCCAAAACTTTCATACCCATCAAGCAGGAACGAATATCTGCTACCCTCCGTAAGCAGCTCCTTATACTCATACCCCACAAAATTTCTCTGCTGTCTTTCCATATCACCCATGAATATACACCTCCTGCTCCTGATACATACCAGTCACAGGCAACATGACTGTAAAGGTACTCCCCTTCCCTTCCTCGCTGGCAATCTGGATATCCCCATCCATAAGTTCCAACACCCGCTTGACCAGTGCCAGCCCAAGCCCGTTCCCTTCTTTTGAATGAGAAGTATCACCCTGATAGAATTTATCAAAAATATGTTTCATACTCTCCTGACTCATGCCGCAGCCTGTATCAGAAACAGAAACCCTGATATAGTTTTCATCCGATGTCTGAATGACAGTGACGCTGCCGCCCGGTTCCGTAAATTTTATCGCATTGCTTAATAGGTTGTTCCACACCAGTTCCATAAGGCTTGCATCTGCCCTCACCATTGCCACATCTTCCATTTCTGTTTCCAGTTCAATTTCTTTCTCATCCCACGCATCCTCAAATTGCAGGATACACTCACACAACTGCCTGCACACATCATAATCCTCCGCTTCCGGCGTGATCCTTTGGTTTTCCAGCTTGTTCAGTTTCAGTATATTGCCGATCAGGTCTGAAAGGCGTGTCACAGTGCTCTCAATGGACTCCGCGTATTCTTTTCTCTGCCCGTCTTCTATCTTGTCTGCCCGAAGCAGTTCCGCATAATTCTTTATGATGGCAATAGGCGTTTTCATCTCATGGGACACATTGGAAACAAAATCCGTTTTCAATGTCTCAATGCTCCCAAGCTCCTCCACCATCTTGTTGAAATCCTTGATCATGACATCCACATAATCCATCTTATCTGCCGTATGGAGCGTGGGTATATACACCGAAAAATCTCCTGCCGCCACCTTAGACGTAGCCTCAGCAAGCTGATGCATGGGGATCTCATAAGTATTCCTGATCCTGCTCACTGTAAACCATGTAATGGCTGCCGCCACGATTCCCCAATACGCCATAGCCACAGCAGACTGGACAACTGCTCCGCACCGGAATCTGTCCATAAGCACCAGCAGTCCGATATGCATCCCTGACATCAGGAATAAAACACCTGTATAAGCCGCAAACAGGGACAATATGAATCGTATTTTTTTCATCGTGTTATTATGGCTGACACTTTTCCTTTTCACAGCAACACCGCCTTATAACCCAGCCCTCTTACCGTCACAATCTGAAACCCGTCACAGGCCGATAATTTATCCCGCAGTTTTGTCACATACACATCCACCGCCCGTAAGCTGGTATCACTGTCCACACCCCAGAACTCATCCATAAGCTGCGCTCTTGAAAAGGTCTTTTTAGGATATGACAGCAGTTTATAAATAATATTAAATTCTCTTGTAGTAAGACTGACCTCTTCACCATTTATTTCCGCGCTCATGCCATCTGCATCCAGCACCAGATTCCCCACAATGATCTTCCTCTCCATTTCGATATTCGCCCTGCGCAGAAGCGCCCTGACGCGAAGCAGTAATTCGTCCAGTTCAATGGGCTTTACCATGTAATCATCTATCCCAAGCTGGAACCCTTTCTGCTTGGAAGGCAAGTCATCTTTCGCCGACATGAACAGGATGGGAATCGTTTTATTCACCTGTCTGACTATCCGCGCGAACTCAAACCCGTCAATTTCCGGCATCATAATGTCGGAAATGATCAGCTCGTACAGATTGTTATACATTTCATCATAGGCATCTTTAGCATTCAGACATCCTGTTGCATGAAACCCGCTGTCATTTAAATAAGTACACACGATCTGGTTCAATTTTGCATCATCTTCCACTACAAGAATATTTATCATGCCTCAAATCTCCTTTTCCTGTTTGCACTGCTTCAACTGCTTTGTGGAGCGCCATATCATAAAGACTGCCATTCCAAGTACGATCATACTAATACCGGCCCCTGTGGATGCCGTCATGATCAGCCTGAACATCTGATCATCATCTGACCCGAATTGTGCCAGCATGGCTATTTCCAATGAAAGCATGGACACCAGGGCCGCCGTCAGACTGATCACTTTGGCGGCGGACATAACAGGACTTCCATATCTTCTGAATTTTACCACATTCCAAACAGCTGTGATCGTCGCATAAAAAGCATACATCGACATGACATAGATCAATACTCCCGGATATACAAACCCTCTGTTCTGATGGATCACCAGAACGATAATACCTGCCAGCGCAATATTCATAAACAATAAACTAATTCCGCATAAGCGGTATTTATGCCATTCGGAAATCTTATTTTTTCCATCTTTCCTCACATAATAAAGCAGGGAGGCGCGCATGGTCGCAAGCAGAATATAATAAACAGCCAATGTAGCAAACCATACGGATCTGTAAAAGATTCCGGAAAACATTTTTATCCCTGCATACAAAAGATTAATGAAAAATCCCTGATATAGAGCAGCCTCTGCCCGAAACATGTCTTCCCTCAGATATCTGCCCACCAATGGATCATCCAACGCCTTCTTTACAAGCGGATGTTTGTCTATTCCCTCCCTGATCAGGCGCACTATCCCTGCCATACCTGTAATCGTAATGATCAAGGCATATGCCGACAGTAAGTAGGCAGCATATGAAATTGCCTGATTCATCATACCATTTGCGAGTACATAAATGACCAGTACATATGACGGAATTGCAATCAAAAGTGTAGGAACCGGCGGGAGTATAAAAATCTTCTTTAAAATTTCTTTCATTTTTTGTATGTTCATGACCCAGTCTCTCGCAGCTTTTGTATTTATTCTGCATTTCTGTTCTTTTCATCGTACTCCTCTATTGTTTGTGTTTTGTTTATGGTTTGTGAACAAATTATGAACAAACAATAGAAATGTGCAGCAGATCTGTTTTCTGCTGCACATTGCACCCGCTATTATTTCAGACCTTTGATAAATGGAATCAGACACAGGAGAACTACGATACCCACGATTCCGACTATGATGCCGACTACCATGTAGCCGGTCCAAACCATGGACAGACACATGCCGACGCCTAAGAGCAAAGCTCCGAAAATCCCGATCAACGTTGCACCGATTGCCTTTCCCGACAGCTTGATAGGTTCCTTATTTTCCATCTTCCTCCACACTGCTACCATAACGAGTAACACAACCAGACCGATTATTCCCATAATAATGCCTTCACTGCGTGCATTCCATTCCTCTACCAGCCCCATACACATGCCAAGTGCGAAAAGAATTCCTCCTATTGTTCCTAAAATCATTGCTACAAATGTACTCTTTTTCATTATTTCATACCTGCCTTTCCTTTTTCTTCTCTCTCCTTCTGTTCTGCTGCCAACCGCACCTTTGCTTCTTCTACAGACTCGCCTTCCCTCGTCAGAAAATTGTCCACGAACTTGTCGGCAATTTTGTTAAAGCCGCCCACTGCTCCTTCTTCGATTTTCTTATAACCGCTGACCACTCCATTCTCGATTTTCTTGTAGCCTCCAACTACCCCTTCTGCAATTTTTTCATTTGCCTCTACTAACTTTGATTTTGCCATAATTCTATTCTCCTTTTCTTTTTGAATGATTTTGCTTCAGTTGATGATGCAAGAATAACAAGGCATTATTTGTGGATTGTTTCGTTTTTGTTTCGGAAATATTAATCCTACATATTTATCTCACTGTAGTTAACAAAAAAGAGGAGTCCACCTTTCACTCCGGTGAACTCCTGTGCTCAATTTTTATGATCCTTTGCTTTCCACCAATTTTACAATTACTTTACCACCTGCACATCAAACACTTCCTTGAAAAAGCGATGGTACGCCTGATTTATAATATCATCATGACGCCCTCTGTTTCCTGTGAGCCAATTCGTATTTCTGTTTTCTTCAAAGGATACTCTCATGATAATATCCTTCTCACGCTGTTCCAGTTTGATCCTATATGCGTAGCCTGCGCCAAGATTCCGGCTATTCCCGATGTCTTTCGAATTTAAAGTATAATTAACACCGCCAAATATAAGAATGCCTTCCCTTTCACCTACAACCTCAAACTCTTTGTCCTTTATATTCTTACTGATACAGGTAGAGCTTAACTTATACATCACATAATTAACATCCGTATCTCTGATGAGATATGTGATACCGTCTATGTTTTTTACCCCATCCATCATTTCGTTGTTCTTGATAAACCGTATTATAGAACAAATGCCAGCTATGCCAAAAATCACGGCATAAATCAACATTAACGCAGCTCCGTCATCCATTTAATGTTCCTCTCCTCATGGGTGGTTTTTGATAAAATCTTACGTTTTCAATCAAAGTATACAACAGTATCTGTCTCAAATAAATAATGATTTTGTTACTTACTTAACGGATTTTTACCATTCTTTTCAAAACAAATAATACGAAGATTAATACTACAGGAAATATAGCGGCAAAGAGCAGGCCAATCTTAAGATCGCCGCCGGCCATGCCGGAAAAGCGCCCTACCATTGACGGTCCCACCGTACCACCCAGATCTCCGGCCAAAGCCAAAAAAGCAAACATGGCCGTGCCTCCCATGGGACACTTCTGTGCGGAGATACTGATCGTACCCGGCCACATAATACCTACCGAAACGCCGCATAGTGCGCAGCCTGCCAACCCTATGATCGGCAAAGGTGATAGAGATGCCATCAAATAGCAAATCACACATAGTATACCGCACACTAACATAGTCTTGGTCAAATCCAGCTTCTCGCTCATCTTCCCATACAGTATACGGGATGTTCCCATAAACACCGCAAACAAACAGGGGCCTGCCAGATCACCAACGGTTTTTGAAACACCCATTGCCGACTCTGTGAACGCGGATGCCCATTGCGCCATAGATGCCTCGGACGCACCAGAACATACCATAAGCAACACCAACAGCCAAAACAGCGGTAACCTAAGCAGCTGCCCGGTGTGCATACTCTCACCGTCTTCTACCAACCGTTCAATAGGACAGGTAATAAAATTGAATGCATTATATAACGGCACCAGTGCCCAGATCAGTGTAAGAATCTTCCAATGTGCCAAGCCAAATATTGCAAAAAAAAGTGTCGAACCCAAAATCACGCCTACTGCACCCCAACAGTAAAAAGAGTGTAGAAGGCTCATCATACCTTCTTTGTTTTCAAAGGGGCAGGCTTCAACAATCGGACTTACCAATACTTCAACAAGACCGCTGCCCAAAGCATAAAGCACAACTGCAATTAGGATTCCTATAAGTGGAACAGGAAGCAGTTCCGGCAAGATAGTCATTAAGGCAAGTCCTGCTGCGGACACCACCTGGGAAACTACCACACAGATCCGGTAACCTATCCTGTCCACAAATTTTACGGCAGCAAAATCTATCAGTAACTGCGTCAGGTAGAATACCGTCGGAATCAGTGCAATCTTTTCCAGCGGAATCCCATAAGTACTCTTAAATGTCAGAAACAAGAGTGGTGTAAAGTTGGCGGAGATAGCCTGCGTGATAAAGCCGAGATAGCAGGCCAAAAGCGTCTTACGGTAGCCTAGTTGTTTGGTCATGTCATTTTTTCTCCGTGTAATGCCTGTTTAAAACCTCCTCAATACGAAAACTTAAGCTTTTTTCATTGGTCGAATGCATTATATCATCTAAAATAGAGCACAAAAAGATACAATAGCGTCTAAAAGCAGCACTATTTTCCCAAAGTGCGATTTTGACTGGGTGCATATCCATAAGTTCGTCGGAATTGACGGCTGAAATAGTTTACAGAGTTGAAGCCGCAGGCATGGCTGATTTCCTGAAGAGTCAGCGTTGTATCACCAAGCAGCCTGTAAGCAGTTTGAAGCCGGAACCGGATTAAAGCGTCTACCGGCGAACATCCCAGATATGCATTGAAACAACGTCCTGCTTCACTGCGGCTGATTTCAGCGGCACGGGCAATATCATTAAGGGTGACAGATTCAGCATAGTGCGTATAAATGTAAGTCAGCATCTGCTGGATACGTATCTGGGTATTGATCTGTATGCGTGTGGCCTCGGACTTGGGTAAGTCATCAAAATGTCGGAATAAGTATTCAAAAATACTGTTGAGGTCACGTTGAACGACCATTTCATAGCAGACGCCACGTTCCCGCAGTTGACAGTAAATATCCTCCACCAGACGGTTTACCTCATCGTGCCAGCCGTTTCCGTGTCGGAACATAATAAAAGGTAATGCATCAGAGCCCGCGATGGGGCGAATATATTTCTGGTAGATTACACTGGTTCCCGGTGCGAATATAGAATCGGAAAAGACGATATTGGGCATCAGGTCAGGTACATCGCCGGATACCTGTCGAAATCCATGCAGTATATTACCGTTAATAAATATGCTGTCCCCTGCTTCCAATGTGAGGTGTTCTTGTCCCACTTGAAAATCCAGGATACCGCTCTTAGCTGTGGCAATCTCAAATTCGGGATGCCAATGTAAAGGCCCCGCCCAATTCGGCAATGTGGCAAGTTCATCATGAAAGTATGTGATAGGAAAAACGGATGCGTCGTGAGTTATTTGCTCCCGCAGCTGATGGTCAATTGTTATAGGCATAATTTACCTCTCCTATGTGCAATGCGTGTTCTATAACAGCCTAAAATTTTAGCAGTTTCAAATTTAATATGTCTCTCTAAGACATTATGATTGTATCACGCATCCCCCTCCAGTCACAACAGAATAACAAAAGAGAGGCTCACCAGTCGTCCCGATGAACCCCTCCAAGCCTGAAAACCCTTGATTTCAAGCAATTTATATATACGGTCTCCGCGTTTAAGCAAACGTCATAAACCATTCTACTGTTTTAGGATCGTAGTGGGAAAAGAACAAACTCTCTCCGCCGTCCAACGCTTCCACTCTTGCCATCTCGTCTGCTGTCAGTTCAAAATCAAACACATTGAAATTCTCCTCCATCCTTTCTTTATGTGTGGATTTCGGAATGACCACCACATCACTCTGGATCAGAAACCGTAAGGCAACCTGTGCTGCTGATTTACCGTGACTTTCACCGATTTTTTTCAAAACAGAATTATTGAAATAATCATTCTTTCCCTCTGCAAACGGTCCCCACGACTCGATCTGTGTGCCGTTTTTCTTCAGATATTCTTTCGCAATCTTCTGCTGCTGGAATACATGGGTTTCCACCTGATTGACAGCCGGTTTGATCTCTGCAAAATGGTGAAGATCAATAAATCTGTCAGGATAAAAGTTGGATACACCGATCGCTCTTACCTTCCCTTCTTTGTATGCCTCCTCCATTGCCCGATAGGTTCCATAATAATCGCCAAACGGCTGATGGATGAGCAGCAGATCAATGTAGGAAACCTGCAGCTTTTTTAAAGATTCCTCAATAGAGGCTTTCGCCTTCTCGTAACCCGCATTGGATATCCATACCTTGGTGGTAATAAAAAACTCTTCTCTCGGCAGCCCGCACTTTGCTATGGCATTTCCTACACCTTCCTCAGAGAAGTATTGTCAAGTGTTTTTGTAAACTTTTAGGACAAAATGACTCTCCCCAAATGTCTGTTGCCAACAAAAATATGGATAAAAATACCAAAACCCTCTAAATTCCATTAAAAAAAGTGTACCGTGCCGAAGCTCTCACTTCATCACGATACACCTTTTATTGTGTGGCAATCCGCCGATACTTTTCTTTGTACGCTTTCGTACATTTCCATGCCCTTTTATCATAATACTCTCCCTTTGCACATCAAACCGTTATAGATAATTCATAGATGCTCGACAGTTCATTACCCCAAAAAACTCTAATAATTGGTTCCCTTTTATCGTTTGTGCATTATAGCTTTTCTTCATGTGCCTCAGATATAAAAGAGTTACTTATGTAATAAATCTGCTACCATTCCCGTTTCTATCCAAGTTTCTCTGCCGTCTCTCCCATCAATTCCATAATAGGCAGATGCTGCGGGCATACCCTCTCACACTGCCCGCATCTTATACAGTCACTGGCCTTGCCAGAATCACTGGTCAGTCCATTATAAAACAGTCCCACTCTGAAATCATCAGGGTACAGCCTCTTCATATTCAACCCCCGGAATACATCCGGAATCTTTATCCCCGCCGGACAGCCCGTACAGCAATAACGGCAGGAAGTACACTGAATCTGCGGCAGAGCCTGTATTTTTTTCACCACCTCTGCTATGGTATTTTTTTCATCTTCCGACAACAGTTCAAAATCCGTAAACGTATTCAGGTTATCCGCCATCTGCGCTTCATCCGACATGCCGCTCAAAATCGTCATAATGCCGTCAAGGGAACCCACAAACCGCAGCGCCCAGGAAGCTGCACTCGCATCAGGGCGCATCGCTTTCAGGATACTGTCAATCTCCGGCGCAAGATTTGCCAGGATACCGCCTTTGACCGGTTCCATGACAATAATCGGGATATTTCTACTGTGGAGAATCTCGTAAAGCTCACCGGAACGGGAAATCTGATTATTCCAGTCCGTATAGTTAAGCTGAATCTGGACAAACTCCACCTCCGGATGTTTATCCAGAACTTTTTCCAACAGCTCCGGCGTGCCATGATAAGAAAAACCAAAATGTTTGATCTTCCCCTCATCCTTTTTCCTCATCGCCCATGCAAAACAGTCATATTTTTCATAAATATCGTAGTTTGCCCCATCCTCAAGGCTATGTAACAAATAGAAATCAAAGAAATCCACCCCGCACCGCTCCAACTGCTCCCCAAAAATACGGTCGCGGTCTTCCGGTCCATTCATAGCCCACGCAGGAAGTTTGGTAGCCAGATAGTAGGAATCCCTTGGGTAACGCTCCACCAGAGCCTTCCTCGTGGCCTGCTCCGATTTTCCATAGACATAGGCAGTGTCAAAGTAGTTGAAACCTTTTTCCATATAGGCATCCACCATATTGCACACCTGGGGAATATCAATCTCCCCGTTTTTTTCCGGCAGGCGCATCAAGCCAAAACCGAGTTTTGAAATTTTGCTGACATCAACTGACATGATTATCTCCTCCTTAAAATTTAATTCTGTGTTTTTTCTGCTTTTACTTGGTATAGCATCTTCGGATGGGAGTAGTATGCTTCCTTACGGGTCATGGATGTCTCCATGTAAGTGCATCTTCCGATAATCCCAAAAAAGCGTTCCACATCCCCTTCGTCAAAATATCTCTGGGCATACGAGCCATGGTCATAAAAATGCGTCTGTATTTCCCTGCCGCTTCCCGCACCATAATAAGTGTCATTCATGCTGGAAACCCGCGCTAGGAGAAGCCCTCCCGTTTTTAGGACCCGCCTGATTTCCCCCATCAGGGAAATGGTTGCCGATTCCGCAAAATAATG
Organism: Lachnospiraceae bacterium; assembly: GCA_029067085.1. GTDB lineage: Bacteria > Bacillota > Clostridia > Lachnospirales > Lachnospiraceae > UBA3282. The sequence continues at coordinate 167,111 of JAIEFE010000017.1, forward strand.
TAGCGAGATATCAGCTACAATGATATGGAAACTCTCATCACTGAAAGGAAGCGTCCTGTTCATGTCCACATATTCCGTCCTGCTGCCCGGAATATACCTGCGGACATTTGCAAGTGCTTCTCTGGAATAATCCGCCGAAAGAACCTGAAACCCTCTTTCCACCAGATAAAGCGTGTTTGCGCCCGTACCGCACCCAAGATCCAGGATGACGCTGTCCCTGTGCCGTTCCAGCGCCTCTTTATAGCCGTCAAGCCATGTGTCATATACCGGGACTCCCCTTCTGGCCCCAGACCAACTCTCCCACATCGGAAGCCCTTTTGTGTTCCACTTTTCCTCTGCAGCTTTAGCCATAAGGCACCTCCTACTTAAACAGTTTTACAAGCTGCTTTTCTGATACCTCCGGAAACAGCTTTTTTATATGCCCGTACACTGCTTTCCTTGACAGTTCCGGCTCCTTTTTATATTCCCCGTAGAAGAAGTCTTCTCCGGCCAGCCTCTCCGGTGTGGAGTATCTTGCCACTCCCCAGCCATATGTATTTCCCGCCTTGTCCCGCATATATTCAAAATCTTCCACCACAAGGTATGTCTCCATCTGCAGCCTTGTGATGACTGTCTCAAAGCCTTTGTTTCCGCCTTTCACATAATTACACTTTTTCTTCAGTTCACCTGTCAGGAGGCTTCCGCTCTCCATAACTGTATCATAAATGTATTTATCCTTCCTTGCGGCTTTTCCGTCATCATAAAGGGCGTCAAAATCATAACCGTCCCGGCGGTAATTCGCAAAGGCAGGGAACCATTCCTTACTGATAAACCCGGCTTTTCCTGCAAAAAATTTCCCATAGAAGCAATCGCCCATCCGGATAATGGGGCCTTTCCATTCCCACGGGCCCGGGTCCGTATCCGAAAACCAAAGGCGGGGAGGCGTACATTCTTCAATGGAAAACCCTTTTATTTCATTTTGGAACAGTGGCAGGAAACCCGTCTCCTGTACCAATTTCCAGATATCCTCCGCATTTTGAATTTTCCGCAGCACAGCCTTCCGCCTCCTTAATCCCTGTATTTTAATTCTATCTATCTTGACCGTATCTTCCTTACTATTTTTTCTTAACGGCCTTCCAGCCATTCATTGTATTCCTTAATCGGCGGTGCCCCGTCAATATAGGAAAGCTCCGGAATATCCGGTCTCTTTTCTATCAATATCTCATAAGCCGGGACGGATACGACGCCTGCCCCACAGTGCAGGATGACAGGGCATCCTTCCGGTATCTCATCATACCTCTCTGCCATTTCATCATGTGGAATCCACATAGCTCCTATAAATGGCGTTTCTTTCTTCCACTGCGCCGTATTCACTTCCACTATCACAAGCCCTTCCGTAGTTTTCATATATTCCAACGCATCTTCCGGGGACAGCCCTCCCAGAAGATTTGTCTGTCCGCTTTCTGCCTTTCCTGCCATTTCTGATTCCTCCTCTTTTTCCGTCATGTGATCGCCATTCTCTTTATCGGCCATATCCACCTCCGTGGCCATTTCTGCATCTGAGCTTGGCTCCACAGAAACAGATCCTGTACTCTTGTCATCCACCTCTGCATCTCTTTCCGTCCTTCCGCAGGAAGAAAGCAACGCTATCAGGGACAAGCTTATAAACATCACCATCATGCGCTTCATATTCTTCTCTCCACATCGTCTTCAATCGTTTTAATGATTTTTGCCGGCACGCCTCCAACAACGCAGTTATCCGGCACATCCTTTGTCACAACGGCCCCCGCAGCCACAACCACATTATTACCAATAGTCACACCGGGAAGAATTGTCACATTGCCGCCAATCCACACATCATCCCCGATGATGACAGGCTTCGCAATTCCAGTATGCATCCTGCGCTTTGCAGGGGATAGCGGATGCCCTACGGTTGTGATCAGCGTATTGGGACCTATCATGCAGTGGTCACCGATGCGGACCTCCCGGATGTCCAGTATTGTCACATTGAAATTGGCAATAAAATGCTTCCCCACATGGATATTCTTGCCGTTATCACAGTGGAAATTTGGCCCTACCCAGGGAATCTCCCCCGCGCTTCCGAACAGCTCCCGCAGCGTGTCCGCGATCTTTTCCTCATCTTTTGGGTCCTGCTCGTTCAGACGTTTGCAGATGTCCATGGCATTTGCTTTTCTTGCGTTCACTTCGTCATCCCAAAAATCATACTCCATTCCTGCTTCCATTTTTTCAAGTTCAGTCATACTGCTTTGCCCTCCTGCTCTTTTATTTTGTACATATGCCCAGCCTTGTGCTTGCGCATGTATCTATTGCCTCTTTTTCAAATATCCCTTTTTTATTTTTTTCTCCAGTATTTATCTGATCCAGTTCCATCGCCTTTTTTAACGGATTCTTTACCACAAAAACCACAATCAGAAATGCCATGCAGACCACCCAGATGATTGGTTCTGTCAGGCATACCCAAAGATATCCGAATGCCGGAATTAAGACAAATCCGGTTACAATTTTCCCTGCCAGTTCAAGGCTACTTGCAATGATAGGCACAAATTTGCTGCCCATTGCCTGCAGGCTGGTCCTTAAGGCAAGCAGGATGCCAAGCGCTGGATAACAGATAAAATGGATACGGATGCTTAAAACCGCATTCCAGATTACCTCTTCGTCTTTTGTATTCGTGAGGAACCGGATTGCCAGCCTGCCGAACAGATATACAAGAGCACATGACAATACGCCCCACAAAACTTCCATCCCGAGAACTTTCCGAATGGATTTCTCAATACGCCTATACTGCTTTGCTCCGAAGTTCTGGCTCACAAAAGTGGAATTTGCGGTAGCAATGGAAGACAGCGGCATCATCAGCGTCTCGATGATCTTCCGCGCTGCTGTATGCGCCACAATCAGGGTATCGCCAAGCCCGTTAATTGCCCTCTGGTAAAGTACAGACCCCAAGGACACCACACACAGCATGAATGCCATAGAAGATCCAGTTCCCAACATTTCCATCAGGAAAGTCTTCTCAAACCGGAAATGCTGTCTTTCCGGCAGAATATCCTTGTAATACTTCATAATATAGCCGCCTGCCAACAGGGCGCTGACACTCTGCGCAATCACTGTCGCTGCTGCCGCCCCCTGCACGCCCCAGCCCAGCCCCATGATGAACAGCACATCCATTGACAGGTTCAGGATACTGGAAAATATCAGGAAATACAAAGGTGTCCTGCTGTTACCAACTGCGCGGAGGATTCCTGCGCACATATTATACAAAATTGTGGCAATCATCCCTGCCACGATGATAGCGAGATAATCATAAGCCTCCTCAAATATCGTTTCGGGAACATTCAGCCCTCTCATAAATACCCTTAAGAAAACCAGTGCAGCCACGGATATCAGTGCTGTAATAACTGTATTTAATACAATCATCGCTGCAATGCTGGACTTTAATCCTTCTTCATCCTTTGCACCGAATTTTCTCGCCACCACAATCCCAAAACCGCTGTTGAGACCCCATGCGAAATTGACAAGCAGCCCATACAGGGAACTGGTAGCCCCGATTGCTGCGATTGCGGAATCACCAAGATTGTATCCTGCAACCATGGTATCCACGATATTGTAGACTTGTTGAAAAATATTCCCTATAAACAGGGGGATTGCAAAGGTAAGTATATGCCTGACCGGGTTCCCCTGAGTCATATCCACCGTACCAGATTCTTTTTTATTATGCCTTTTCTGCCATTCCATAGTATCATTCTCCTATTTGCTTTTTCTTCCAAACTTCCCCGCTCTTTATCTCGTAAAATCAGAAGTTCCCATAATGCCCTTCGGACAATAATTTCCAGCTATCTCCGCCGCCAGCTTCACTTTTGCCCCGCATTTAAAAGGCTGTGGCTGTGCACCGCCTAACACTTCCCGGCAGACCACCGATCCATACTCTTTCTTAAAATATTCAGCCGCTTCCCTTATCTTTGCATATGTTTCCAGCTTTGTCTGCCCGCCCTCTATTTTACCGTCACTGCTATAATAACTGATAACCGCAAAAGCTGCCGACAATGCGCCACACACCTCCTGCATCCCGCCAAAACCTCCGCCGAACCCCTCTATCATCTTGTATGCCGTTTCCATGTCCAGTCCCATATCCTGCGCATATGCACAAAGAACCGCCTGAGCGCAAGTATAACCTTTCCCGTAATTCTGTAATGCCTGTGTCACATGTCTTTCCATCCGTATTCCTCCATTCCTCTATTCCTTTTCTAATTCCATCTCATACAGAACCCTGTCAATCATAATTACCATGTCTTTGACCTTCATCCCGCAATCTATCTCCTCCGGATTTGTTCCCCGCAGGATATCCCTGCAGGTAACCCCGCCGTATTCCCGCCTGAAAATTTCCATAACATACTTTACCTGTCCATATGTTCCCAAGCTGCTGCATCCGTCTTTAACCCCGCCGCATCCTTTTTGCGGCATACCTTCGCTTGCATGAAAACCTATCACGCAGATTGCTGCAGCTAAAGCACTGCATAATTCCTGCATCTCTCCCATGCCACAGCCGAATCCTTCCATCATACGGTAAGCTGTTTCCTTCTCTATCCCCATCTCATCCGCATAAGCACAGAGAAGCGCCTGCGAACATGTGCAGCCCTTTCTATAACAGTCACTCGCCGCCTTCATCCTATCTAACATCACGCACACAATCCATTCCTCCCTGTGTTGCCACACAGCCATAGCACAAACCACAGCTTCTTTCCTTGTCTGCCAAACCGAAACGGGGTTTTCAATCCAACACCTATTTTATACTTACATTTTCTATTTTACAGCGCTAAATCTTAATACTAAATATGGCTTTTTTTAAGATAGCATGATATAATGTCCCTGAAAATGAAAAAGAATGCAGGTAAGGAGACAAATCCTTTTATGAAAAGCGAACGTCTTTTGTCCGCCATAGACAAACTGGCAGAAATCTTTGACCATATTGACTGGAAATATATCGAAGCCCCTCCTGGCAGCAACCTGGAGAAAACAGAACTCTGGCCGGGCGAACCGGATGAGGATGTCATGATCTGCGTCTACAAAGGCCGCTATATCAACCAGCTTTTCCACAGGCAGGATTTTTTCTTTTTTAATTTTGCCTATCAGGGGGATTACGGCGCATTAAGCTACCATTTCGACAACCGTATTGTTGTCCGGGAAGGCGAATGCTACATCGGACAGCCGGGAGCCGGGTATGCCCCCAACGGAAGAAGCGAACAGGAAATCATCATTATCGGAGTGCTGATACAGAAGGAAGCCTTTTTCAAAACCTTTTTCCATGCACTTTCGGCAGACCGGAAAATGTTCCGGTTCTTCTTAAACCCGCAGATGGACGAATCCTCTGATGAATATATCCACCTCAGATTCGATGACGAATATACCGTCCGCTGCCTGTTGGAACTGATGGTAATTGAATATGGAAATAAAACAGATGACACGCAATATATCCTAAAGCCCCTTGTACTGTCCCTCTTTATGCAGATAGCAAGGCAGTATGCTGCCTCGCAGTATGCAGAAACGAATGGCTCAGACAGAGAGGAGACGCCATGCGAGAAAATTGTAAAATACATCAGCGAACACTATGATACAGTCACTCTCTCCGACATCGCTGCAAAATTTTCCTACCACCCAAATTACATCTCATCCCTGCTCTCAAAGGAAACCGGAAAAAAATTCTCCGAAATTCTTCTGGAGCAACGGATGGACCGTGCCGCCGGGCTGCTTAAAGCCACAGAGCTGTCCGTGGAGGAGATCGCCTATATGCTCGGCTACAGCAACTCCAGTAATTTTTACAAAGCATTCCGTGGGTATTACCATACATCCCCAAGGGAATACCGGTAACATAATCTTAAGATATGCCACTCTTTCCCTTTAGATTTAGCGTTACAAAATCCGTCCTTTCCGGTTATGATGGTTGCAGAAACGAAGAAGCGGGGCGCTTCTCTGTTTCCACAGACAGCAAACATAAGGAGGATTTTTCCATGTACAACTTTAATTTCTACATGCCCACCAAAGTGCTATTCGGCCCCGGCAAACTGAATGAACTGCACACAGAGCAGCTTCCCGGAAAAAAAGCACTGATTGTAACCACAAATGGCCAGTCCGTAATAAAGTACGGCTATCTTGACAGGGTAAAAAAGGAGCTTGACCTTGCCGGTATAGAATATACAGTTTTTGCCGGAATACGTCCGAACCCTACCGATCTCAACGTCATGGATGGTGCAAAAGCCGTTAAGGAAAACGGCTGTGATTTTGTCATCGCCCTTGGCGGCGGCTCCGTTATGGACTGCACAAAATGCATTGCCCTCATGGCCGCCAATCCCGGCGACATCTGGGACTACTCCTTAAGCGCAAACGGCGGAAAAAAGAATGCGGAATTTCCCGCCATCCCGATTGTCTGTATCACCACATCAGCAGGCACGGCAAGCGAAGTGGATATTGCATCCGTCATCACTAACGATGCAACACAGGAAAAAACAGGGATTTTTTTCCCATCCATGTTCCCGACCCTTTCCGTCGTTGACAGCGACCTCATGATGAGCGTACCGCCCAAATTTACCGCCTACCAGGGCATGGATGCCTTCTTCCACGCTTCCGAAACAGTGGTCAATAAAAACGTACACCCCATGGCAGAGATGTTCGCCTTAAAGACGATTGAGCTTGTGGCAAAATACCTCCCGGTTGCAGTAAAAGACGGCAGCAACAAGGAAGCACGCGCTTACATGGCTCTTGCAAATACATTTGCCGGTTATTATATGATGTGTACCTCCGCTCACACAATGGAACATGTCATGGGCAGCTTCCACGATGACCTTGTCCATGGTGCGGGACTGATCGAGATCGCACACGCATACTATAATTTCTTTGCAGAACGTCAGGCTGCCGAAGAACCTATGAAAAAAATGGCAAAAGTCATGGGCATCGAGAACCCGGCTTCCGGAAAAGATTTTATCAAAGCCTTAGACAAACTGATTGCAGACGTTGGATGCGCCGATCTTAAAATGAGCGAGGAAGGCATTACAGAAGATGAACTAAAGCTATACCCCGCAAAAGTACATGAGGTTCTCGGCGGAGACATCACTGCTGACCCGTTGCCGCTTTCCGATGCAGACTATTTGGAAATCTTCCAGAAAGCATACTGCTAACCTGATTTTTGATTAAATGAAAAATCGTGAGAGGACGTTGCTCTTTGACTGGAAACAATCAATTTGCAGCGTCCTCTTTATATGCTACATTTTGATTTTTCCTTAAGAGGGTTCATTTTCCAAATCAACGATAAAAACAGATAACTACCCCATTGTTTTAGGATGAAAAGTAATTCTACCATACACTATTTGGCAAAACCTCTATACTTTTCGGTAAAACCCTATACAATTGAAATAATTGTATCCATTAATCCCCAATTGCTATGTTATCAGCGGTATCAAAAAACAATAAAAAGAGAGGCTCACCAACCACTCCGGTGAACCCCTCCAAGCCTGAAAACCCTTGATTTCAAGCAATTTATATATACGGTCTCCGCGTTTAAGCAAACGTCATAAACCATTCTACTGTTTTAGGATCGTAGTGGGAAAAGAACAAACTCTCTCCGCCGTCCAACGCTTCCACTCTTGCCATCTCGTCTGCTGTCAGTTCAAAATCAAACACATTGAAATTCTCCTCCATCCTTTCTTTATGTGTGGATTTCGGAATGACCACCACATCACTCTGGATCAGAAACCGTAAGGCAACCTGTGCTGCTGATTTACCGTGACCCGCACCGATCTCTTTCAAAACCGGATTATTAAAGTAATCATTCTTTCCCTCCGCAAACGGTCCCCACGACTCGATCTGTGTACCGTTTTTCTTCAGATATTCCTTCGCAATCTTCTGCTGCTGGAATACATGAGTCTCCACCTGATTGACAGCCGGTTTGATCTCTGCAAAATGATGGATATCTATATACCTGTCAGGATAAAAGTTGGATACGCCGATTGCTCTTACCTTTCTTTCTTTGTATGCCTCCTCCATTGCCCGGTAAGTCCCATAATAATCGCCAAACGGCTGATGGATGAGCAACAGGTCAATATAAGAAACCTGTAACTTCTTTAAAGATTCCTCAATAGAGGCTTTCGCTTTCTCGTAACCCGCATTGGATATCCATACCTTGGTGGTAATAAAAAACTCTTCTCTCGGCAGCCCGCATTTTGCTACGGCATTTCCTACGCCTTCCTCAGAGAGATATTGACAAGTGTGTTTGTAAACTTTGGGTAAAATCTTGTAACTCCAACAAGGATTTTGGACTCAGGATTAAGCCCGTACCGCTGACCTTACCAAAATACTGTACAACTACCTTTAAGAGCAGGCAGACGTTTTTTGATATCTCCCAATGTCCTTCTCCCCACACCGATATGTAACAAGGGAACCCGACAGGCGTATGATTCTATCTCTGCTTGGTTCCCTTTTTCTTCTGCAACCTATAAATCTCTTCCTATATAGAATCACACAATCTCATCCTTAAACTCTAAGGTTGAGCATTTCTATATCCTCTGAATGTAACATATAGACGGTCAAAGAAAACAAACGTAAATACTCTGCAATAAATAGGAATCTTTATCAATATTTCCGTTACTCTTTATTCGGCAACACTAATGCTGTAAACATTGGTAATTTGTGCTGGATATGATTCCGCAATCGCACCGTCATATACAATTTCCAGAATATCTCCCACTTCTGGTTCCGATGAAACATCAACGTTTGTCATAAGAACAGTTATCTGGTCTGCGCTGTTCAACTCTGCGCTTCCTTCAACCGGTTCGACAAGATAACAATCATCATGTATCTCTAATAAGACCGCCCGAAATGTTGCCGCATCATCTGTTTTTCCGTTACAAGCCGTGAACGAAAACAATACGGCAAGAGTTATAAATATGCAAACAACCTTTCTCATTTTCTATCTCCTTAAATATTATTCTGAGATCGAAATCTCAACCTTTTCATCCTTAGACGAGATTCTGACAATTAACGCAGCTACCTCATCAACCTCAATAACCCGATCATAACCTGCCATTTGATACGCGCTGGTCTTGCTGCTGTCTGTATATCCCACTGCGCCTCCATTCGTTAAGTATAGAATTCTCGTTCCGTCTTTTAATACAACTCCTACTACTTCAGGAATGCCAAGATCATCCTCATGTTCCTCCGGAGCCGCACTGACAGAATAATTCACCTTCATGGAAATGGGAGAGATATCGATATCCTCCATCGTGAAATCCGTTCCCTCCACTTTCTGTCCCACCTCAATCTTTTGGGATGAGCTTACATCAGAAAGACTTATTGTAAAATTCCAGTTCCCCTCCACCACCGGAGTAAACGCTGCTTTTGAGAGTGTTCCCAAATTTTTGAATTCAACGTGCATTGTCTTGCCCAGAAATGAATCATTCTCATCTACAACACTTGCCTGAATAATGTATTCCAGATTTCCATTATCATCAGTATAATGGCTGATAATACTTCCGTCTTCATAACTCTCTAAAGGAGTGCCGTCTTCATACACCGGCTTACCGTTTTCATCAGGAATAACTCCATCATACATGGTTCCGCTCATATCAACCCATGCGCTTTCAGCCTCCGGATCATCTCCCAGATACACATTTACCATGTCAAATCCCGGCTCCAATCTATCCGCTACGCTATAACCGGAAATACGAAATGCCATATATACAAACCTTTCATCTACAATAACTGTGTCCGGTTCTATTGTAACACCGTTATCTGTCACAGCAAGTGACGAACTGTCCGGCTCTTCACTGTACACTTTGGCTATCTTCCTTTCTGTAAGAACCTGCTGCTGTTCTTCAGTCGCCTGAATATTTCCGCTCATGCCTCTCCCCCAGTAATGACGTATTGCGGCAACGGCGCTTATACTGCTGACTGCCAATATACAGACACCTGCGATAACTGCAGCCTGTGATTTAAACATTATTTTCCCTCTGGTATTTGTTTTTTTCATACGAACAACATCCTCCTGCCTGATCATCTCAAAGGCATGATTTGTTTTCTCCAACACAATTTCCGATAATTCTATTTCTTCAGAAAATACATTTTTTCTATTTGCCATTTTTATTCTCCTAACAATCGCGATAATACTCTTCCAGTTGTTTTCTTCCTCTTGAAAGCCTCGTCTTGACGGTATTTTGCGGTATTGATAACATTTCCGCAATTTCTCTTATCTTGAATCCCTGACTGTAATACAATTCCATAGGCAGTCGATATCGTTCGTCCATAGAAGCATATGCCTCTTTCAATTCAAGATTATACTCATCGCACTTTGACGGTTCCTCATACGATTCCATATTCTCGTAAACTGCATTGTCCCTTCTGATATCATAGCAATGGTTTATCAATATTCTTGTCATCCATGTCTTAAAAAACTCCGGCTTCTTGAGTGTATATAACTTTTCCCAACAAGTGAGAATGGTATCCTGAAGAGCATCTGCTGCATCTTCCTCATTCATTAGAATTGCAATGGCAGTTCTATACATATCCTTCATATAGAACTGCATTAATTCGGTAAATGCGTCTTTATCATGCCTTTGCGCCTTCTTTACCCAAAACTTTGTTTCACTGCTTTTCATTAGCTTTCTCCTACGCGCGTATGAATGTAAAACAAATAAAGCGTCCTTCATTTTGTTTTACATTCATTAGACGTCTAAAAATCTCTTTTGGTTTCAAAAGTATCAGAAAAATATGTTCTATCCCCCTTTATCTATCATGGCCTGGTTCGTCTTTTTAAATTAGTTGCATCTGAGACAAAGTCAATTCTGAGGGAAAAGAAAGTGTAATATTATTGTTAAATGCACAAAAGCACTCATTAGATTTTTCCAAACAAGTGCTTTCATACTTTAATCTTATGCCAAACTCAATTTACTACTTTACCACTCTCGTTGTCCATGTTACTGTGCTGCCATCAATATTTTCTGCCTCAATATCCACTACCTCCCCAACAGCATTGTCCAGTGCCGATTCCGTTACTTTTCGTGAAGTGTCTGTAATGAATCCTAAAAACATCTGATCGTACCGTGAAAAAGACATATTGACAATTTCTCCGTTCTTCCCAATAACATCCACTGCAATCGTCGGATCATTTCCGGCATATCCCTGACAATTGTACTCTACCCTGTCTACCGGACTATCTATCAGTCTACATTCCTCTGTTTTCTTTTTGGCAAGTTCTGCATATATGCTGTAGTCCTTTTCCAGTGCTGCATCAAGCCCCAGTGGGACGCTTACATCTAACTGTCTGTCATAGCCAATATTGAAAAGCTCTCCTGTCACGGCATCCACCATATATGTCCATCTTGTGCTCTCAGGTGTCTGCTCTTTCTGAAACAGAACATCGCCTGACCAAAAAGCACGGGGGAATGTTTCGGTTCCCGGACAATAGCTCATATATACATAAGCACCTTCTAAATCCAGACCGAAAATATCCCTCAAATACCCCGTTCCTGCTTCAGCCGCCTCTTCCATCGTTAAATCCACATTCGTAGGCGTTCCGGTATTCAGGCTGTCCATACTTACAGAATAGTTTGCTTTTCCGCCGCTTTCCCCTTTTATTTCAGATTGTGGCAATGCTGTTTCCAGACTGTCCGAAACCTGATAGCTGGTTGGAACTTTCTCCACCTTTCCCCCATTCGCTGCAAGGGTCACTTCTGCCGCTGAATTAAAAATAATAGTACCTGCGCCAATAATGGCAAGTGTTGCTGCTGTCAATTTTAAAATGTTTTTTTGTTTCATAGTGAAACTCCTTTCTTGTTTTGATAGATACACTATAAAACCTCTCTGTATCAGAAAAATATCAGAGTTATTATGAAATTGTAAAATAATTTATTTTTTTAGTTTTCATGACGCAGGAAAAGACAGCTTCACTATCGTTCCTACTCCCGGTTCAGAAATAAATGACATATCTGCATGATGAATCTGTATGATTTTCTCGCAGATAGCAAGCCCAAGCCCTGCCCCGCCAGCGGCACGGCTGCGTGCCTTATCAACACGATAAAAAGCCTCCTTTATACGGGGTACCTGCTCCGTCTCCATGCCAATCCCATGATCCTCCACTTCCACTATAATATTAGATTCCTCCAAATACGCCCAAATACGGATTTCTTCTTCCGGACGACTCGCCTTTATTGCATTATCTATCAGGTTATTTGTCAGTATCAGAAGCTGTTCCATATTTCCCCTCACAATATAATCTTGAGATAAAGCATAAATCAGCCGTATTCTCTTTTCCGCTGCCCTCATATGCATAGCCTTTTCTGACTGTGCAAAAAGCTCTTTCAAAGAGCAATCGCCGTTTTTCATTTCATCTCTGCTAAGTAATGCCATATCAAGAAGCTGAAAAGCCATATTCTGGAGTCTGCTGCACTCTGACATGATAAATTGAGTACATTCAAAACGTTCTTCCTCTGACATATGCGCTTTTTGAATATATTCTGCATATCCGTAAATTGCTGTCAGCGGAATCCGTAACTCATGGGAAAAATTATCAATAAACTGCTGTTTCTGTTCTGCGGCATCCTCAAGCTGCTGAATCTGAATTTCTACCTGCTTGGCCATAAGATTAAAATTGCTTGCCACACTGGAAATTTCATCCTTTCCATGAACCGGAATCCTGCTCCCATAGTTTCCATTTGCAATCTTCGCGGATGTACTGGAAATCTGCCTAAGTGGACGAAAAATAATATTCAGGAATTGAAACAGAAAAAACGACATGATAAATATCACCACAGTGCCTGTAAGAAAAAGAACATTTTTCGTATGACGCCATGACTGAATGGTATCACTCAGATTCCCAATATACATAAGTCCGTAATCCTGCCACGGAGCTGGGAAACTGCCATAAACGCAAAGAATAGGATTACTCCCATTTTCCATATAAACAAGCCTTTCCTGGCTGTATCCTGTATCCGGCGGTAAAATTATGTTTTCTTCCGCTGCAAATGCAGGACTTTCATAAATCCATTCTCCTGCAAATGCCACCGCAAGTCCGCTTCCTTTTCCTTGCAAATACCGGGAATACAAGCGAATCAGGCTGTCTATATTTTCTTCCGCATTATTTCCCCGCTGTTCCAGTGCCTGCATATCTCCAATCAAAGATGACGCAATAACGTAATGCTCCGCCAGGCATTTATCACGTGCAGCAGACAGTTTATCCGTCAGTATAACAACGGATACAATTAGGATCATCGAATTAAGAAATACGATAAATAGAATCAACGCAACAAAAAAAATCTTTTTCTTCATTCATGAACCTCCAGCCGATATCCAAGCTTAAATACTGTCTTAATATCATTTTCCAAATGCAGCTTATGGCGCAGTCTCTGTATATGGACATCAACGGTACGAGTACCCCCGTCAAAATCATATCCCCACACCATATCTAACAGCTTTTCTCTGGAAAGAGCAATGTTACGGTTTCTGATCAACACCTCCAACAGCTCATATTCTTTGGGTGTACATTCGACAACTGTTCCATTTAGGAAAACCTGATGTCTGTCAAAATCACATTTCAGATCACCCATCATAAATTCTGCCTCAACTTTTTTTGTCCGTCGCAGCACTGCTTCCACTCTGGCTGCCAGTTCTAGCATCTGAAAAGGTTTTGTCAGAAAGTCATCCGCCCCCATAGCCAGCCCCTTCAGCTTATCAGTTAATTCGCTTTTCGCTGTCAGAAAGATGGTCGGAGTTCCGGAAGCTCTTTCAAACACTTGATAGCCGTCCAGCCCGGGCAGCATAATATCCAGAACAACCAAATCAAAGCTTCCATTTTCCAACAATGTAACCGCAGATACTCCATCAAAAGCCTGTGTGCAGTGATGCCCTGTAAGACCTAGATTTTTGCGTATCAATTCATTAATGGAAAGTTCGTCCTCCACAATTAGTATTTCAGCCAATTTTTATCCACTTCCTTTCAAGTAATTATAAGTATACCTCAAAAATGTTTCTAAATTGTAAAAAACAAAATTCTTATGTATCAGTGTGTACACAGAAAAGCGCTCATTGGTTTCCCAACAAGCGCTCATCAAAATCCATGTCACTTAGCTGCATATTTCGGTGCACGGCTCATGAACGGCGGCTGAAGCCCATCTTTATTACCATTACTGTAGATTCGACTCCATTGCCCAATATCCATCATATGCGTATCCTGTCTTTCCAATCAATAAATGCCCTGATCTGGAAAAACCTGCTTTCTGAATGGCCTTAATCCTTTCTACGGCATATATCGGCGCCTTGGTAATTATACCGGTACACCCCAGTAGTTGCGGAATACAAGGGGTTATGAGAGTGATGATTTCAAACAATTCTTCTTCTTTTTCATAATCGCTTCGTACATCAACCCTTAATATTCCCATATTATTAAACTCATCTGCGGAAACACGTAAGCATAACTCGATTGTTCCAATGATGTCTGATGCTGCTTTATCAACAATGGAAAGTCTGGCAAACCAGCCGTTTTCGTAAGATGAATTCCAAAAGTCAACAGCCTCTTTCATTCTTTCTTTTGTCTGGTAGTAAAAATTATCCCCGTCACAATTATCACTGTTAAAAAAAGGCAGGGCATTCTTATCACTGTAAACCTTTACCAAAGCATCACAATCTTCATCTCTAACTAATCTTACTAAGAAATTATCACTTTCTAATACAGGGCATGTTTCATAGATACTCATATCTTTTTTTCTCCAATTCGGTTTTAAAACTGTTCTTTTTAAGCTAATGTCTGCATGACACCATTTACAATAATCCTCATTATAGCTTCCATCCGGTTCACGACTGATCAGGTCATCTTCGCTTAATATCATTCCACAGCATCTACAGACAAGCTGTCTGGGAGAACCAAGAAGGGTATTGATCGATATATCAAATTCTCGTGACAAGAACTTCAGCGCTTCTGTATTTGGCTGTGTCTCACCGGTCTCCCAACGGCTGACCGCCTGTCTGGTGACCATTATGCGTTCAGCCAACTGTTCTTGTGTGAGTCGGTTTTTCTCACGCAGGCTTTTAAGAATGTCCTTGACCTCCATAACTGTTTCCCCTCAATAATGATATGCATTTATTTTAATCGAATACTGTACTTTCAACAAGCAACTTACTGTTGCTATACCTTCAGCTATAAAGAATTTATAATACTTTTTGATATATTCAAGTTTATTAATATCGGAGAGAAACCCCTTTACAAGTGCACTATACGGTCTGACCGCCATTAAAACTCTTTATATGCTGAAACATCCCGAAGCAGGTGTTCCCACGCGTCCTCATGTTCCACATAATATATGGGACACTTCTTACCGCCGCAGTCATAATGCCGCAGAATATCGTTTACCGTCAGATCATATTTGTCTATCAGCCACGCCAATGTATGTACCAGTGTATCATAAGTTTCCTGTGTAAAAGAACCATCATCGGAAACATAGCAGCATTCTATGGATATGGAATCATTATTCCTTGTCATCACCGCGTATGCCTGTTCGTCAAAGGGAATACACTGCACAATCTCTCCGTCATAACCGATGATAAGATGTGCGCTCGCTGATGTTTCGTGTGTCAGCGCCAGATTGGAAAAATAGCTTCTGTTCTGTGCCGCCGACGTACCCGGATTTGCCGTATAATGCACAAAAATACTTTTTACGTTCTCCAATTCTGTCCCCGGACGTGAAAAATCATTGATTTCCAAAAAGTTTTTAATGATCTCTGGTGATGCCACCCGCTCTTCCACAACCTCATCCGATATGCGCTCGGTTTGTTCCATGCTACTGTCATCACGCGGTGGCTCTAAAACATGACGCTGCACACACTGATAAATCGCTCCTGTCAAAAAGAAAATCAGAGAAAAAAAAATTGCAAAAATGATTGCTGCTGTCATTCTCGCAAGATATTCCTTTCTTTTCCTTGCCCTGCGCCGTCTATAATTGCCGCTGTTGCTGCCAACCTGATTTCTCCCGTCTACCCTATAACGGATGCTGTTCCCATTTATTCTATGATTTTTGCTGTTTTCGCTCGCGGTATCGCTTCTGCCACCCCTGTTCCCTGTGCAGTATTGACTTACCATCTCATTTCTTCTTGCTGTACGTTTCCTATGATTCTTGTCAGAATAACCCCTTCCACTGCTCCAATCTCTATATATAATTTCCGCTTTCCTATGCGGTACATTTCGCTGTCTGTTTACTTGTGCCTGCCCCACTTTTCTTCCTCTCTTCTGTGTTTCCCACGTGAAAAAATACGCCAATCCTCTCGTTCCTGTCACAGAATCGGAAAAGCTGTCACCTTTTCCGATTCTGCCCGCATTTTTCTAAAGTTAGTGCTCATACCCATAAATCCGCGCGCCACCTTTTTACATTCATTAGACGTCAAAAAATCTCCTTTGGTTTCAAATAAATGCTCAAAAATGCTCATTAGTTTTCATCCAAATAAACACTTTCATACTTGGTTTTTCCAACAAACGCTTTCGCTTATCTATTCTACGCGTATCTCCTTTGCAATGACCGCCTTGTCTGCGACACTGCTGTTCATTCCCTCCGACTCCATTCGATCCCAGTCATCAAGATTATCAAAAATGAAGATATGCAGGGTTTTTATTTCTTTTCCCTGAACGGCAAATCCCGCCCAGCCTGCCATTTCCATATCCGGGTGAAGAATTTCCCCATCCTGATTAAATACGATTGTATAACAGGGTTCATAAGACCACCCAAGAAGTTCATACATCTCTGCATCCATCATATCGGGATCTTTTGAAAGCAGTTTTTCCCTCCTGTCATCTGTCAGTTCTCTCTGCTCTCCCGGTGTTGTCGCATGAACAATTACCTGATACGGAGATACCATTATATCTTCAAGCGTAATATTCTCTTTTTTCTCACCCACCTCAATAACCTTTACATCTGTCCTGTTCACTTCAAACGGAATGACAATATTCCAACTGCCGTCCGTCCAATGGGATGCAGATATTTCTTCACTGTCGAGCATCCTGTCATCGTCATAACCAAGACCGTCTACATTTAGGTTAAGTTCGCCGCTGCCTGAAACTTTCTCCGCAAGGTCCATCTTCAACATGCCTGCAAATGTATGGCTGTCGATTATCTCTCCCTCAAATGTATTTTTTAGCATCTCAGGTGAACTTCCATCAACACTCCATGTTCCGCCTATATAAAATCCTGCAGCTGTCCGGTCATCTGCGACATTCATGCCTGTATAATGCTCCGGAATATGAGTAAAATCTGCATCTTCTGCTTCAATATTTACCGTGAGAAATATGGAATATCCATCACAGTAGATCTCCGATGCAGTCAGTTTGATTCCTTGATCAGATACGGAATAGTCCGAAGTATCCAAATTGCCTGCATGATCCTCATTCGTCAGGACAGTTTCCTTATCCGTATAGTCGCCGGAATATGTGACATCATCCTCAACTTTCTCGAAAATTTTGCCAATCAGCGGAATCTTTGCTGCAAGCACCGGATTAACATAACCCAGTCCACCGATTCCAATAACAGCCACTGCAACAGCCGCTGCTGCAACTTTTCCTATTTTACTAAATTTCTTCACTTTACCCTTCCTCCTTCTGTGTACCCGGATTTCTCTGTCACTAATTTCAGGAGCAAGGGCCTGCTTTAAGATTTGATCCAATTTTTCATCTGTCATATCCTATCGCCTCCAATTCTTCCTTTAACTGTTTCTTTGCTTTCCGCATCCGGCTTTTGACGGTTCCTTCCGGTAGCCCAAGAATCTTAGATACCTCATTTATCTGCATATCTGCTGAATAATACAAATAGATTGGAATTCTGTACTTCTCCGGCATAGCTGCCACTAATTCCTGAAGCATATCTACCTCATTTTGCTGCATAATAATATGTTCCGGCGAGGCTTCCATATCATGATCGGAAATCTCGTAACCCTCTTCGGACATCTCATCCATACTGTCAATCGGAACCAGTCTCATCCTGTTTGCATATTTTTTCTTTTTATTCTTCCAAAGATAAATTGAAGTGGATAAAGCGTAACTCTTTGTATTCTGCGTAGAGTCCAGCCTTTTCTTTTTCTCCAGCAGTTTGAGCATTGTGTCCTGATATAGTTCGTCCCCATTTTCTGCGTCTCCGGCTGTCATCCGGCAGAATCGCAGGATATCCTTTCCAAACTTCAGGACAAACCGCTCGAATTCATCATTATTCATAGCAGCCATCCTCCTTCTTCCTTCAAGTCGACTTGCAAAGATTTGCCCTTGCATCTATATATTGTCGTGGCTTAAGAAAAAGTTTTCAGTTTACTTTATATTTTTTAATTATAAAACCAAACTGAATTACAAAAACAGGCATTGCCGCTTCTGAACCGAATGGCAATGCCCATCTTCATTTTTGTTTCTGTATTTGCTTTTTATACCCGTCAATTTATTCTTTATCATCTCCATCTTTTTTCTTTTTGTTTTTAGCAATCAAAGCAGCACTGCTTACCACAAGTAACAAAATCGCAATTACACCTATTGTGTCCATATCCATATATCCTACCTCCTGCTTCTTCTAAGCCTACTTGCAAATATTTACTCTTACACTTATATATTGTCATGGCTTAGGCAAAAGTTTTCAGATTTTCAAAAAATTATATCCTTCCTTGTAAAATGGGACTTAAACTCCACTACCCATTTGTGTCTTTGTTGAAATCAAACGTGCTCTGCCTTCAACCTTAACCATATTTTCCAATTCCTTTATTGCATCTTTGGCAATCCATATCTGTGTTTTATTACCGTTTTCCAACAGTTCATGCGCAACCAAAATTGCTTTTTCATTATAATCAAAATCTCTTTTTCCGATTTCTTTTAAAGCCCATGCTACAGCTTTCTTTATATGCTCATGTTCAATGTCCTGCGCTTCTCTTATCAATTTCAAATACATATCCAAAGTATCATTTGACAGTTTTTTATCATGTATAGCAGACGTAGCTATCAATGTGTAAGCAGCACGTTTTTTGTAAATATGGGCAGAGGTAATCCATTTATAAACAAATTCCTCATAGTCCTTCATTTTGGCTATCAGATTTTTGCATAAATGGTCACACAAATCCCACGAAACAACTTCACTCATAAGTTTCTCAATATCTGAATGTGTTATGCCTTTCTTATCAAATACAAGAACCGCCAAAAGTCTTGCTTCATGATAACCAGTATTCCATAGTTCAAATGCCAGTTCATTAGATTTTCCTGCTTTTCTGGCAATATTTCTTACTTCCCCTGTCGGTACACCTATACAATGTTCCTCTGGTATGCCCATTTTTACCACATTTGCCTTATACTTTTCCGAAGCCAGTGACTGCAATTCTTCTATTATATCTCTGCTATTCATAAACCCTCTCCAATTCCTTTGTTAAATCATTTTTATATAAGCCTTGCTATTTTTTCAGAAATGCTTTTATAAATGGCATACCCAAATTCATGAATGTCTTAAAAGAATATTTTTGTATATCCTCCATACAACATATATTCCCAATGTACTTTCAAGTAAAACACAAATCATTCCGAACCAAAAAAATATCAAACAAAGTATCCCTGTTGCCACAAATACCAAGGCACATTTTATATATAACTTTGATATTTCATTATTATATCCCTGAATATCTTTCACTTTTTCTTTTAAACACTTATCTCCTGCCCAAAAAATAATGGGTTCTCCACTATTTTTATTGTAATGCCCCATTATAATAAAAGGAAATGCACATAAAATACAACAAATCAATCCAACTATTCCTTCCATAATCACAATTCTTCCTCACTCCGCTTAGCCCTGCCTTGCTGTCTGCTCTCGTTCTGTTCCACACGTTCAAGATTGACTTTATTATAGCTTATCACTTCCGCAAATACAAGGTCGTGGCACACCCTCACCCGTTCGTTTGAAGTGTCGGCACTTCTTCAAGCTGTTCCCTTTCCGTCCTCCACCACATTTATTTCAATATGAAAACAATACTATTAACATCACGTTTCCCAAAATTCTTCAACCTCTTTCAATATTTCTTCGCGGGGAAGAATTGTAGCTTCCTCAATGCTGATACCGGTTTTTTGCAGATAATATTTAATCAGATGGTATCCGACAGCATATCCCGCACAATAGGGAAGACCTACTTCGGGAAAGCATTGTATTCTCGCCATTTCATCGCCATACAAATAGGCTGTGATATTTTCAAAGCCGGTTGTATTTAAACCGTCATAGATGATCTCTTTTATCAGCGGTAATAATTCGGGATCTGTTTTGCTCACCCATGGTCCGAGAAATTCTTCGCCATGTATTGCCGTAGCATAGTTCTCCGCCAAACCCTCTCCCACAAGCATCTCGCCTAAGGTAATATCATTCGTCCATTTGATAAACTGGTATCTGACATTATGATTTGTTTCATGTGCAAGCGCAGCAGGGAGCTTTTTCAAAGTTTTTTCATTTGGTATCAACCATCCCATCACAAAGCCGGGGATACCTCCGTCTCCACAATAGCCCTCATTCATTTTCGTATAAGCATTCTCTGGATCTGCCAGGAAAACAGAGAACAAATACTCCTGAACTTTGAGTTCAATCCCCTTGTTGATAAAGCGTTCCAGCGCAATTTCGATGGATTTTTGACAGACATCCCATAGACTCTGATCAGAAATGGCTTCAATCCAATCCTTTGTCGTCAAATTCATTTTGGACGGAGGTAAAAGCCCCATCCTGTTATTCGCCATGATGATGTCATAAGCGCCTTCTTTAGACGCTTTAATGGGGATATGGTAACAATCCCATTTACCCTTAAAAGGGAGCATCAATTCGTAGCGGTATATATCATCCTTTTTATCCTGATCTGCATTCATTATTTTAAAGTAAACATCCGGTGAATATACACTCTTCACAATCATAACAGCCTCCTTCAAAGGAATAATAACATCCTCTTAATGAGAGCAATACGCAGAAATAGCCTGACTGACAAATTCAGCAGTACCGCCTCCGCCTGCCCTGTCAATATTTTTCTTAAAGCGCTCATCTCCTGCATACATTTGCCCTAATCCATTCAGGATTTCGTTGGTGCACACATAGTAGTTATCCGTGATAAAATTCTGTAAAACAGATATTTTTTCCTGCACCTCCTTTGCTGTAGGCGGTAAATGCCGAAGTGCCCCAAGTTCGGAAAACTTGCCCAATAACTGATCAGCTATCTCTTTTTGTTTCTCTTCAGATTGTGTTGCTGATTTTTGCAGGTAGTCTTGATACGCTTGTGTTTTTCCCCACTTTGCTTTAGCCTCTGCTTTATAATGTTCAATCTCTCTTTTGTCAAAAACTTCAAAATTCATTGTTGTTATTCCTTTGCTTTGCATTTCACGAGCAAGGATAATAAGTTCGCCTATATGCTTGTATTGTAATTCTAACAGTTCGATTTGCAGGGCAACTGCCTCTGATGGGTCAAAATCAGGACTGTCAAGAATTACTTTGATTTCTTTTAAGGGGAACTGCAATTCACGAAACAATAAGATATTTTGCAGACGGCTAAGTGCTGTATCGTCATACATTCGATAGCCTGCTTCGGTTACTTTCGTAGGTTTCAAAAGTCCGATTGCATCATAGTGATGTAGTGTGCGCACACTGACACCTGTGAGTTTGCTGACTTCCCTTACGGTTCGCATAATTTATTCCTCCCGTGTAGTTCCATTTTAATCTATCACGCTACGTCAGAGTCAATAGGATTTTACAATATTTTACTGATTACTCCGGCGAAAAATGAATTGACAAGTTACATCTTATTTTGTAATATAATATCTGAAAATAAAGCAAAAAGGTGTGATGAACTTCCGACATATCAGATGTCACTAAATCAAAGACATTGATATGGTTGGAAAAGAGTAGATAAAATCAATTTCATAAGCAAAAGTACCTGTTTGAGCAGGTTGGTTTTTGTGCTTATATTTGATTTTATTTTACTCTTAACTTATCTTCACATTTGAAAGATTAGGGAGTGTCGCAAAATAACTAATTTCTAGTTATGGAGCGGCGCTCCTTCTTTTGTAGAAATAAAACCATGGCTGCCT
>JAIEFE010000018.1:0-236373 GCA_029067085.1 Lachnospiraceae bacterium
CTATATAGTTCGTCGGTAGCTACGCCTATGTGGACTTTCACCACAGAACACGGGCATGCCCGTCATACCAAAAAAAGCATGGCAATTGCCATGCTTTTCTTCAGATTATCAATTTAAAAACAGCATCCTGAACCTATCAGTCACTCTGATCTGTATAGCCTCGAAGCACTTCCATTTCTTGCAGAATATTTTCCATGGAAACCGAAAATTTCTCAACCATCTCCACATTCTTTTCGCTGGTGGTGTATGCCTCCTGTGTGCTGGCGCTGATCTCCTGACTGGTCGCGGAAAGTGTATTTACATTATCAACGATCGCATTATTGGACTCCACCAGAGAGTTCATCATCCCGCTTACTTCATGGATATGACTGGATAGTGTATTCACGTTCTCTGTGATCTCGGCAAACCGTGCCGCCGCCTGCTCCGCCGCCTCATTCTCCTGTCTTGATTTCTCCACGTTGACCGTCACCTTGTCCGTCATCAACTGTGCATTTTCGGACAGGGCATCAATCAGCGCAGTAATATTCTCTGTTTCCTGCCTTGTCTGTTCCGCAAGCTTTCTGATCTCATCCGCGACCACCGCAAAACCCTTTCCGGCTTCACCTGCTCTTGCCGCCTCAATGGAAGCGTTCAATGCCAGCAGGTTTGTCTGGCTTGAAATACCAAGAATAATGCTGGTAATTCCCTTTACTTCATTGGATTTTTCCTGTAATTGCTCTGCTGTCCGCACCATCACTTCACTGTTTTCTATCGTTTCGCTTACCTGCTCAAACAACGTACCCATTACCCTGGTTCCGCTGTCCAGCGCTTCTTTAGCACTTCTGGTGATCTCTACGATATTATCCGTCCTGTTCCGTGTCTCATCCAAAATATTCTGGATATCCTGCGTCTGCGCGGTTTGATGTGTGATCGCATCCGCCGTATCAGTGATCCCCACAGAAATATTATTCATGGACTCACTTACAGTCTGGGTGGCCGCTTCGATCGCTTCCAGATCCCCGGCCATAGATTCCGCCCGTTCCTCCACATTTCGCGCGACCTCCACGATCTTCTGCGCTACCGCTTCGTTCTTCTGCATCGCGTCCTGTATCTCACCCATTGACTCTCTAAAAAATGTATTCAGGTGTTTCACTCCACGCAACGATCCCAATGTCACAAGTATCGTGATGATCAACTCTATCATAACCGCTTCCAGCACCAGCGTAACCTCTGCCGCTCCCGCGAGAGTCATGCCCACCCGTACGAAATTTGTTACCGCAAAAACAACACAGGCCACATTCACGGACCACACATCCAGAGACAAGATGATGCAGAGCAGATATGGCAGCATATACGGGAATGACGACCCTGACGAAGCCAAAAGCAGCATCGTTACATATACCACCGAAAAACCAACGGCTATATATCTGGTGAAAGCAACGCTTTCCCTGTACTTCACATACATAACGAACGCTCCGGCAGTAACTATGATTCCCGCCGCCAGTGGCAAAACACTGCTCACCAGAGGCAGATCAGACATCGTCATCTGTGAGACCATTCCCAAGGCAATGAATATCATGGCGCTGAAATGTCCTATCAATGTCAGCTTATTTATTTTCTCAAGATATCTCTCTCTCATATTGTTACCCCCGATATTTGCCATTTATTATATTTTTCATTATATATCATAATCCGCCCTTATAACAACGAGATTTATAACTTTGATTATACAACTTTTTTTCTATTTTCACCACTATACGATATAAAAATGAATTATTTATTAGCACTACTTATGGAATCCTCGATCATATGCAAAAAATTTTATCGCTCTATTATCTAAATCATGCTACAATACAGATAAACTACAAGAAATCTGAATATGAGAGATTATCTATGGATTATACAATACGAGAAATACTGGAACATGAATATCCGCTGCTGAATGACTTTTTATATGAAGCGATCTTCATTCCAGAGGGTATCGAACCCCCGCCTAAAACCATTATCGACTCTCCCGAATTACAGGTTTATGTTGAGCGTTTTGGAGAGTTAAAAGCCGATCGGGGCTTAGTTGCAGAGGTTGGCGGTAAGATTGTCGGTGCTGTCTGGGTTCGCATTATGAATGATTACGGCCATATCGATGATGAAACTCCTTCTTTGGCAATCTCGCTTTATAAAGAGTACCGCGGATTCGGAATTGGAACAGCCCTGATGAAAGAAATTCTTGTCCTGCTAAAAATGGATGGATATAAACGCGTCTCTCTTTCTGTTCAAAAAGCCAATTATGCTACAAAGTTATATCAAAAGGTTGGTTTTGAGATTGTAAGGGAGAACGAAGAAGAGTACATTATGGTGAATGATCTATAAATCGAAGAAAGGAGATTCCATTTATGAGAATTCGACCGTACATACCAGGCAAAGATTACGAATACTTGTCAAAATGGATCAACGATGAACGAACGCATGCCTATTGGTGTGCAAACCGTTTGTCCTATCCTATAACGCAAAAATCTTTCCATGATTTCTTAGAGCAAATTTCAATAGAGTGGACAGACATTGCTTATGTGGCAACCGAAGACAACGGACAACCGGTAGGCTTTTTCTGTTATTCTGTCAATACAGAAGACAACATCGGCTTTCTGAAATTTGTGATCGTCGATAAAGAAAAACGTGGAAATGGTTACGGAAAACGAATGCTGAATCTGGCTCTGCAGTATGCCTTTCAAATAACCGGCGCAAAAGCAGTGCAGCTGAATGTATTTAATGAAAATATCTCAGCAAAACAATGTTATGAAAAAGTCGGTTTTGTCGAAAGACATATCGACAAAGATGTATTTTCATATAAAGATGAATTATGGAGCAGATGTAATATGCTAATCACCAAATAATGTTTCAAGCGGAGGACCCTTTGTGTATTTCTTAAATATAACGTCTTACATTCTTCATGTATTCCTCATAGATTGCACCAAATTTATCAATACACCATCTTTCCTCCGCAAGAATGATCCAGTGCGCAGAGATTTGAAATATCACTACCACAACTAACAATATCAGAGACTGCGTCAACAGAGCCATTCCTAAAAAGCTAATAAAGTACGCCACATACATGGGATTTCGGGAATATTTATAAATTCCATTTATATTTAGCCCGCTGTCATCAGGTGCAGAAAAGTTTACAACTGTTATCGCGCATAAGCATATCCCTGCAAGATAACAAAATAAACCCAAGTAAAATTGCAACGAAAAATCTATAACTAATTTCAAAAAAAATAGATACAAAAATATTCCTGCATTTGATAATTGGTAAATATAATAAGCAATTCTCTCTTTCCCTTGAACCGGTGCGAAATAAGCAGCACGTTGTATCGCTTGTGGATTTAAAATAGCTAATAATACAAATCTTATCATCAAAAACGGTATCAATAATAGGTATCCTGTCGCTCTATTCATCTCGTTAACTCCGTATTACATGAAAAGCCATGTCTATGCAAGCAGCTTTTCCAGCATCTCCATAATCTTTTCCTTTTCACCACTGCCATTTGTCTTAAATCTCAATAATGGAATTTCATACAGCTCCAATATATGATTCTTTCGCAAATCACGTGAAGCCTGCACCGTATCTTCTTTGTGGTATTCGTATCCGTCAACTTCAATCGCCAACACAGGTTTTTTGCTAATCCTGTTGTATATCAGAAAATCTAAATGCGCAGCCGGATTCATTGCATATTGACATTCCTGTTCATTCAGTAATTCCGGGTTCTTAATCAGCATATTCAACGGAAAATGACAAACAACATCCAGGCTTGAATACTTAGTATCAGCAATGATGTCGTCTATCAACGAATACATTAAATTCTCCGAATCATATTCAGATATCTTTTTATGTTTTTGCAAGTATGCCTTTCTTTCCTCGGTATACTGCTTATAAAGATAATCAAAGATAGAGTAGATCCTGCTGTCGGTAACCTCAAAATTATTATATTGAATGTAATCTATCAAATCTGTTATATTACGTTCCTTATCCTGCTTATTTCCGGTCACCACCAACATTAATTTCTTTTTTGCTCTTGATACAGCAACATTAATCAAGTACGGATCGTCAGCAAAATCTGATATCTCATCATCTACCGTAGATATAATAATATTCTCCTTTTCCTTACCCTGAAACTTATGTACCGTAGCAACATTAATATCAGTAATCTCCTTGCTTAAAGCCTCTACCTGATTTTTATATGGTGCAATAATTCCTGTTTCCTGCGGGTTTAAACCGTATTTAGGTATGATCTCATTTTTGATTACATCTATCTGCCGCTGGCTATAATGGTTACGCTCATGATTTCCCGCTACTGTTTTAACCACCGACAAAACATCATCTTCGCCATGATCCGTTGTCATTATAATCAATTCCCCACGGTAGAATTTCTGATTACAAAAATTGATTATTTTGGGATGACACCTATAATGTTCCCGCAATAATGTTTGAGGCACATTCGGCATAATATCCAAAATTGATTGCAAAAAGCTTTTCGTATATTGATATCCCTCATTTACATGAAAACTATCGAATATAGCGTTTGCTTTAGCTCTCATGTCGTCTGTAACAACATTGGGAAGCTGCTTGGTATCCCCTACAATAACAACATTTCTTGCACAGGAAAGTGCCAACGCACCGGTTGCAATATCTACCTGTGATGCCTCGTCCATGATGAGGTAATCATACAAAACATCTGAATTCAAACTGTTTCTTGACGAAAAAGTTGTACTTAGTATGACCGGATATTCCGCCAAAACTTCATATGGTTCTTTCCACAAATTATCTTCATTAAATATTTTACGGCTGCTGTTACCTTCATACTTTCTTGCCAGCTTGTTTTTAAGTACAGTCATTGACAGATTACACAAATTCTCGACCAAATTCTGATCCACGCTATTCAGATACTTTTCAATATCTGCAATATTCTCAGACAACTCCGCTTGCTTTTCGCGATAGTACATGGCCTGAAATGTAGTAATTATTTTTGCAATATCTTGTTTATAGAAACTCCAATCTTTTATCCCATATTTGAAAAAGGCTTTTAGCTTAAACAAAAAACCTATCTTCTTTTTCTCTTCTGAAATCATCTGACATTCCTGCCATAGTGTCATCCAATCTTTAGATAATCGCTTTTTAACAAACTTTATGCTTTCTGTATTGACATCTGACTCCTCTACATATTGATTAAAATATTCCTGTTCCGTGACCAACTGGGAAAACTCATTCTTTAAACATGCCAGTTTCTCCTGCTTGTCAAAAACAGTTTTTAACTGCATGGATTGCTCTGATATATTCTCCCGCAAAACGCTTGGATCCTCTTCCATTTTCCAAGACGAAAAATCAGGATAATTCGTATCCTGATGTTCAACAAAATTTTTCTTATTTTTCGAACTTCCTAATGTTGCGACAACAAAGCCTAAATTGTACTTCGGAGAAGATAGCTTCTCATACACATTCTCAGTAGCCGCATTATTATTAGATACAATCTGTACCGTTTTTCCCTGCATTAATATATTAGCAATTATATTTAATATAGTCTGTGTCTTACCTGTTCCCGGCGGTCCCTGAATAACGCTAACCTGATTTTCCATAGCACTTTTTACAGCCTTATATTGACTATTGTTACAACCAAACGGGAAAATTGGAATGTGCTCACGCTTCTTTTCTCCAATCTGCAACGAAGACGGATTTAAATACTTCGCTAAAGCTACATCATCAGCCACAAAAGATATCTTTTCAAACCTCTTCGCCAATAATTTTTCGCCGGTCTCTTCATTCCTAATATCACTCAGACCTGCAATCTGCTTTATATATTCAAACACATTTGCAGATCGGCTTTGATTAAGGCATGACTCAACAACTTTTAAGTCGCTCTGGCGATAATCTCTCTCAGCACCATCTCCAAAACAAATATGCCAGTATGACTCGTATTCACTTCTAAATACACATATAGCTTTTATATCAAAAAATTCTCGTCCGCCCCTACTAATCCGATACATGTTGGGATCTAAAACGGTTGGATCAGTCAATTTTTCAACATTTGAATATCCATATGAATATGTCTTGCCATTATTAAATCTGACATCCCATTTATAGGTTTCTCTATTATATCGGCATGACATTATTTCTGATGTCTTTATTTCACCCTTAATAAGAATCATATTATATCTTGTATTCATTTGTTTATCGCTTTCTTTACCTCAAAATACTATATGGCAAACAATTATTTTGCATGAAATATAATCATTTTCTCAAATTGCTTTCCTTATCAAAGAAGGCTTTCTCTAACGCAATATATTCCTTTTCCGAACACATTTCTTTGCACTTTTTCTGATACTCTCTTGAACGTTCCAGCATATCCTCAATCTTATCACATGGAAATTCTTTACATTGATTGCATTTCTCCACACCATGCTCTCTTGTGCAATCGACTAATCCATATGTACATACTTTATGAGACGAACAGCCTGTACAGGCAATCTCCTCGTTGGAGAGCACTTTATCACGCCAGCCTACCCTATACCATAACTCCGCAACCGCTCTTAGCTCAGCTTCACTATGTGCATTGTACCTTGGACATTCTATACAATTATCTCCACACAAAGTAATTTTTTCTTCCATGTAAAATCTCACCTCTCCATTACACAATACTCGATATCCCTTTATGACATATCTTTATCTGCCTTCTTTTTAATATGATTTCCAATAATCTCTGACACATCACTAATCGTAATAAAAGCACTCGCATCTACCTCTTTGATCAGCTGCTTCAGTTGGTAGATCTCAAGTCGGTTCAGTACGCAGTAGAGAATTACCTTTTTCCCGCTAATCAGCCCCTCACCCTCCAAGATCGTCACGGTGCGTCCCATCTTTTTATAAATCTCATCCGCAATCCTGCGTCCCTCATTTGTAATTATCATGGCGGATTTTGCCTGCTCTACACCTGTCTCTACAAAATCGATCACTTTCGATGTGATAAAATACGTCAGCAAGCTGTACATAGCCCGGTCAAATCCAAACAGAAAACCTGCGGTCGTATAGATTACGATATTGATGAAAAGAACCGTCTGTCCCACCGGAAGATTAAATCGCCGGTTCAGAAAGATTGCCACCGTCTCCGTTCCGTCGAGGCATCCGCCGAAGCGAATAACGAGTCCTACGCCTATTCCCAGAAACACTCCTCCAAAACAGACCGCAAGAAGATACTCTTTCGTCATAACCGTAAGCGGCGCAAATATTTCCAGAAAACACGAAAATGTCACCATAGCAACCGCAGATTTGGCAATAAATATTTTCCCCAGCTTCCGCATACCGGCAATCAGGAACGGGAGATTGAGTACCAGAGTCAGTACTCCCAGAGGAAACCTGGTAAGATTATTGATCATAATCGAAATTCCCACAATCCCGCCATCCAGGATCGTACATGGAACCAAAAATTCTTCAATGGAAAAGGCCGCAATCATCGCACCTACCATCAGCATCACATAACTAAAAATCTCCTTCATAGAATCTTTCGACTTTGTAACATTATCTGACATAGACATTACCTCCGATATCATCATATCAATGAAAACCGTACCCGTCAAACCGAACATTATACCCCTATACCCAATGCTATGTAACTACTATATATCAGCCAAATGCTTCTTTCCTCAAATCAGCTACTTTCAATTTTAGAACTGTTATACCATCCTATGCCCTGCCTTGCGATTTCAGAATTGAGAGATTATATTATGGATTATACGATACGTGAAATACCGGAACATGAATATCCGCTACTGAATAATTTTTATATGAAGCCATTTTCATTCCGGAGGGTATTGAACCTCCCCCAAAAACCATTATCACATCTCCCGAATTACAGGTTTATGTTGAGCGTTTCGGAGAATCAAAAAATGATCGGGGATTGATGGCAGAAATTGACTGTAAAATTGTCGGCGCTGTATAGGTACGCATTATGAATGATTGCAGGCATATAGATGATGAAACGCCCTCTTTCGATTTCATTTATAAAAATTCCATATCCTATTACGTAAAAACTGGTGGATAAATTATAGACCAAACTAATATGATCATCATCATAAAATGACAGTCCGCTTTACACTGCGGACTGTTATACACCCACCCATTCATCTATTTACGTATGTTCTAACTATATTACTACTATATCTCATTTCGAAAAAACAGCATCATTTCTGGAAAGAAGATAGACACAATATTGATTCATACTAATACCTTCTTTTTTAGAATGCTCCGCCAATAATCGGTGCAGGCTGCGAGGTATTCTCAACTTGAACTGTCCGGAATACTCTTCCAAATTATCCGGCTCAGAAATCTCTATTTCTTCTTCAAGTGCCGCCACAAGCCACGCTCTTTTTGCATCCTGCGCGTTTGCTATTGCAGATTCCACTGTTTCTCCACAGGTAATACATCCCGGGAGATCTGGATAAGAAACCACAAAGCCACCTTCATCTTTATCTTCTACAATTTCCATTTTATATGACATTGCCATATAATCATTCAGCGTCTTCATCTATGTTAGCCTCACTTTCTACAATCTGCTTCACCATTTCTACATAAACTTTCTTGATCGGCTCATGTTTTGGTATCGTGATCGGTTGACAGCCTGACTTCCTAAATGTATAATGACTGCTTCCGCTTCTCGGGGCATTCATCTCATACCCATAGCTTTCCAGCACCTTACACAATTCATGAAATCGGAGGTCTTTTGACAGGGTACATATGCGTGCTAATAGTTTATCCCACTTTGACATCTTAAATACCCCCTGTCTATATTATATGTGGTGTCATATTTGGTGTCAACCCTTTTGCACAAGTGGCATTGCCTACTCACCGCTAAACAGCATGCGAAAGCTATACCCCTGCTTTCAGCAAAGAATACATCTTCATATCAATAACTTTACCATTTTTAACAGCATTGCTTCTCAATGTTCCCTCATACTGAAAACCTGCTTTTTCAAGCACTCTACAAGACGCAACATTGTGTGCAAATGGTTCTGCATAGATACGGATAATCTCACTCTTGTCAAAGACGTATTCACAGATTTGTTTTACTGCTTCGGTCATAACTCCTTTACCCCAGTATTCCTCTGCTATGTAATATCCCAACTCGGCAGTCTGCCTATGAATGTTTCCTTGACGAAAGACACCAATACTGCCAATCACTTTGCCATCTGCCGTAACAGCAAATGCAAAGGTTTCATTTTCATCTGCGGAAAGCATAGCAGAAATATAGTCCGTCCCATCTTGCACCGTATAAGGATACGGTAATCCATCCCGAAGATTATCTTGTATTTTTCTATTAGAAAGAGCTGCCGCTAAATTTCTTTTTCTACTTTTTCTCATTGAAATATGATTCATCTACATTTTCAAATTGCCATAAACATGGCAAAAATGAACGATCTCAAATATTATACCTGCAGTCAATAACAACCAGTTCTCTCGCCACAAGCCAACAAAAACGTAATATAACGGAGGGAGTATAACAATAAAAAACATCATGACTCCTATTGTTTGATGACCACTAAAATATAATCCCCATCCAACAAAATTCAGTAACAAAACAAATACTGCTAAGATAAAACCGATCTTACATACTCCGTTTCCGATACGAAAAAAAGTTGCCTTCTCATGAACTATAAATGTCATCATCACAATACATGATACGCCTAACACCTTTTCACATACATCTAATACTGCTGATGACTCTTGCATATTCATAATAGGATTGTTTTCCAACTTAAAAAGCGGCATAACCATATACGGAATTTCTTGTAAAGCAAATAGAACAAGTCCTATTATCCAAAATCCAATATATTGATCTCCTAAAACCCTAAACCATCTAACCATCATGATCACCTACACAAACGCTGATTATTTTAATCTCTTAAATTCCACTATAAACAGGAATTCTGATAAGTCACATTTTATAACATTAATTAACTATTATATCTTATCTGTAAAAGTTCGCAAACCCTTGAAAATTCTAAATTTATAGCAAGTGAGTTTACCCTTATTCTTTCCCTTGTATTATATCCTTTTCTCTCATGTTACGAACTCTCATAAGGGAAAACCTGTAAAAAATTATAACACAGAATAAATTGGGCGGAAAGAACTGATTGAAAAGCTTTGGCAATAGATGAACCACTTGATGATTGTCTTTTTCAGTGTCATGATTATGATGTTTAGCAACTCAAGAGAATACAGACTTTACTTTTTTATGATATAACAGTTACAGAAAGGAGGCGATACCGTGTATGAGTGGGATTTTACCGTGCAGGAAATGATCGACTGTATCGAGTTACAAATAAAAAATGGTTGGCAGTCGTGTTCATTGGAAAGTGTTGCCCGCCAAGTAGGCTATTCTAAATATTATTGTTCAAGGCAGTTTCAGAAGATTTTGGGACTGACTTTCCGACAATACGTTGCCGGTCGCTGTCTCTGTGCCGCAACTATTCGCATTCGGGATACAAAAGAGCCTATTACGCAAATAGCATTAGAGTTCGGCTATTCTTCCCAGGGTGCTCTGACGAGAGCATTCAAAGAGGCTTACGGATGTACACCGGCAGCCTATCGGAAAAATCCGATTCCTATCCCACTGTCCATACAGAAAGCGGTATTGACACCTTTACATTTTATTCAGAAAGGAGTGTTTGTAATGAAAGAAACAACAGTAACTGTCCCAACAGTTTGGGTTGAGTACATTCCAGAACATCATTTTATCGGATTGTATGATATCCACGCAAAAGGATATGTAGATTTTGAAAAACGTGAGGATTTTGACAAAATAGAAGGTGTTTTGGAGAGCATGATACCATTCCAGCACCCGGTTGTTTGGTCGCATCACGCTGGCTGGTTCTATGAAAACGGACAAAAGGGGTATTTCTATGGAACAGGTGTTTTTCCGGACTACACAGGTGAAATTCCTTATGGATTTATTCGCCGAAGCATTCCTGCCGGATTTTACTTGGTCTTCGGTCATCCGAAATATGATTATTATCGGGATAATGGCGAGGTCATGAAATGCGTGGAAGATATGGCATGGAATTTCGATCCTAGGACACTTGGGTATGCTTGGAATGAAGAAAACTGCCAGGATTACCAACGTCATATGTGGAATGACCGTGGATATCAGGTGCTGCGCCCTGTGGTGAAACTGTAAAATTTTGTTTACTATTTGTAGTCTCTACACATTTTCAAGGCTGGCATTGTGCACAGCCTTGAAAATTGGGAAAACTTATGGAAAAAGCTTACAAACCGAAAGTTATAATTGCTTAAAATAGGTCTTTAATTCTGCTCTGCTCGTATCATCAAGCTGCTTTATTTCAACACCACGAATCGCAGCCTCTAAATGATACAGAATCACAACACAAGTATTCGGATAGAGTTCTTTCAGCCGAAAAGTTGCCTGTTTACTACCAATCTCAATTAGTTCTTCGGCTGAATGAATTCCAACCGAACGAAGTTTCTTCTCCATTGTTTTACCTAATCCTAAAGATGTAACTACTGCCATATTTTCTCCTCCTAATCATAAAGTATGATAATTTACAAATCTCTTTTCATATATCCACAAGTAAACGGAAAAAAATCAAACTTCTTTGTCCCAATGTGAATAAAGCCATGATCCTCATACCATTTCCTTAAAATTATGTTTTCTTCTACAATTCCGATATTCATTTTTTTATATCCGCTTTCTTTCGCATGTATATAAGCATGCTCAAGCAGCTCTGCCCCGATATGTTTATGACGATATTGCGGAAGAACGCATAAATTATTAAGCTCGCACTCATTATCATCTTGTAATGACAACGAATAATAGCCGATAATTTTGCTATCATCATAATATGCAAACATAGGTCTATGCTCATTTTGATATTGATATAGCAGTCTGTCTTCTGTTGTAGCAAATGCCGTAAAACGTGGGGCATTGTCAACCGTAAAGCCCAGTTCGTCAGCAACCGTAAGAAAGCTTTCTTTTATCACGTTAACACATTCTGCAATGTCTTTTTCATGTATTTCCTTAATCATATTTTTATCCATTCATTTACTTTCTAATTTTCTTTCTTGCAATAATACCATTGGGAATATCGATGATCTCGAATCCCTGACTAATATACATAGAAGCAGAACCACCACAGTCTTTTATTGTAAATTCTCCTTTGACCGGATACCCTTCTACATAATCGTATCCATTTTCTTCTGCATATCGGCAGGCATAATCTAACAATACTTTTGCGATTCCCATTCTACGCATATTGGGATCAACAATAAAGCATACAATAGAAAGTATTTTGTCATTCTCATTTACACTCTGCCAACTATTTGGATTACTTTCTCTGCTCAACCTAAAATAATTATCTTTTAAATCTGAATTGCAGAAGCCTACAATCTGATTATCACAAAGCGCCACAAACCCATTTAATACACCATTTTGTATTAGTTCTTTTGCATAATTCCTCTTGCAATATTGCTTTTCATTTTCCGGCATTAAACTACGTTCATGTTCATGTTGTTCTGTCCAATGATGCCAAACACAATAACATCCTTTTTCGGCGCTTCCATCTGAAAACGCTCTATTATCAAAATAGTCAATATATTCCTCTGCCATATTCCGATTCAGTCTGCATACCGTAATATTCATTCATTCTTTCCCCGCTACAATCGTAAACTCTCCAGGCACCTTTTCATCCGTCCACGCAGGATGCTCGTCAAACTTTTTTAACGTAAAACCATTATTTATAACTGAATTGATGATCTCGCTCATCGTATATTTTCTATAACTGCACTTAGGCATCTGCTTTCGAACATTTTCCTCAAAGAAGCGGGCATGTGCCATTTCTGCTTCAAAAACTTCTGTTGAAAAGTAACTCATAGTAGGTTGTTCAAAATGCAATATATCGGATATTTTTGTAAATGGATGAAAATCGCTGCATATCATTTTCCCATTTTCTTTCAATAAGGAATACATGATACTCATAAACTCATCAATATCATGAAAATAATGCAATACCCCTCCTTCCATAAACACTACATCAAAATAATTTCCATACTTCTCCATATCAATTTCCAATATATCACATACTTCAAAATGCAGATCAACTTTTGCGGCTTTTGCAACTTCCAGCGCATACTTCTTATTATCTTCTGAAATATCAAACACAGTAACTTCCGCTCCTAAAACAGCCAAAGGAACCGCTTTCTTTCCGCAGGAACCGCATATGTTTGCTATTTTAACACCGCTGTAAGTGTCAAAGTAATCAGCATATTTTCTCAGCATAACCTTAGGATTCTCCAAATCCTCCTTTGCTCTTTCAGCCGGTGTACCCGATTGTTTCACCCAAAACTCATACGCATTATATTCCCATGCCTTTTTATTTTGAATGCTATAGTCGATCATCTTTGATTGTCCTCCACCGCTCGATTTATTTAAGAAAGAATAGAAATAGCAAAGAGCTTATGATATTATAAAACAAAAACACCAAAATTGAAAGGGAATACCATGTCAAAGATAGCCGTTTATTTTCCGGGCATAGGATACCATTGTGACAAACCCCTTCTCTATTACAGCCGGGATATCGCCTATGAACTGGGTTATAAAAATTATAGAAATGTGAATTACACGTATAAGGCCGGAAACATCCGTGGTAATGAAGAAAAAATGAAAGAAGCGTATGAAGCGCTGTTTTCACAGACGGAAGCCGAACTTGCTGATATTGTCTGGACTGAATATGATGATATTCTCTTTATTTCCAAAAGCATCGGCACCATCATTGCGACATCGTATGCGGAGAAATATGGATTAAAGAATGCAAAACACGTCTTATATACACCTCTGGCGCAAACCTATCAGTTTGCGCCAGATCGTGCGATAGCATTTATGGGGACAGCCGATCCATGGAGCAATATCGATGAGATCATTCGACTCTCATCGGCAAATCACATTCCGCTCACTGTATATGAAGGCTGCAGCCATTCCCTCGAATGTAATGATACCTTGAAAAATATCGAGAATTTAAAGGATGTCATGCAAAGGACAATGGATTTCTGCAAAAGAACGCTGTAAACTCAAATCCTCTATCCCTCTTTTCCTGCCTGACTGATGTTAAGCAGATTATCCGACACATGATTTACCTGAAGGAAGGATTCCTCCACTTCCACGGTAACTTTTTTCTGTGTCTGCGTTTCTTCGACAATCTGATTTGCCTGCGCGATGGTACTTTTCACCAGATCTTCCATCTGTTTTATCATGTCAAGAACCTGCCCGCCACGCTCACGCGTATCTGAACTGGAATCGGCCGCGATCCGCACTTTTTCTCTTGATTCTTCCTGCAGACTTCCTATTTTTTCCGCTTCCTGTTCTGCCTCTCGCAGTTTTTCGATTTCTTTTGTTACATGGTCGATGTTCTCCTGATTGGAACTCTGCACTTCCTTTAACAAACTGGATATATTATGAATGATTCCGGTGATTGCGTCACTTGCCTGCTTGGAATCGCCTGCCAAATGTCCCACTTCCTCCGCCACAATGCTGAAACCTTTTCCCATCTCTCCTGCTCTTGCAGCCTCTATGGCTGCATTGAGGGCGAGCAGATTGGTCTGGCTGGTAATACTCACGATCGTATTGGCAAACTCGGAAATCTCTTTCATGCCCGCTTCCAAACTCTCTATCATGGTCTTCGTCTGTCTTGCGGAATCCTCAATGACTTCGATCCCCTTTGTCGTATTCTGCATCATTTCGATATAACCGTTTATCTTGTCTGACGTTTCCCGTGATATATCCAGCATTTGCTCCATATTACCTACAAGACCGTCGGCATTCTGATTCAGTTCATGCATCGAATCCCGTACCAAATCCACAAAACGGAAACTCTCATTGCAGTCATGCAGTGTCATCTGCGCAGACTTTGTAATATTTTCATTTGTACCCGCGAATCCGTGAATATAAGTTTCTAACTGTTTTACCACATCCTTCAACTCCTCGGACGCCTTTTCACATTCATCCACCAGTGCCACAGTCTGCTTCGTATCTGCAAACTTTTCAAGCATCTGATGAGACAGCTCCGCAATCTTTACACAAAAGACACTCATCACAACGCTTTCCATAAGAAAACCCAGCGAGCGTGTGAAAAACCACATAAAATTCGTGTCATACTCGATCTGCTGTACATTCAGGGAGCGAAAGTACAGAGAAATAACTAATAAAATATACGAAACTACGGAAACGCGTATCGTAAACTTCTTATCATAATAGAACAGGCTGAATAACATCGCAAAAGCGTACGTCATATAGATACCGATCGCCGCATTCGTAGCCATAAGCGCTATGAGTGCAGCAAGCGCAAAAGTCGTAACATACTTCATAACACCGATCGGCGTATTCATCTTATAGGCTATGCTTGGTCCTATCGTAACAACAGCAGCTACCGCTGTAAGGAGGAGCATCTCCCCTATCTTCATCTGAAAAATACCGACAGCTGAAAGGACAATTAACAGTGGAAATACAAGGATCAGCCACGGCAACACCTTGACTGCCGTTCTGGTCACTCTGGCATCGTTTTCATAAAAAATATCCTGTTCCATAAGATCTCCTCCCTGCGGATTTATACTTTAAAGGACGCCACCGTACGGTTCAAAAGCTCGCTCAACCTGAACAGCTCCTCCGTCTGTTTCATGACTGCTCCGGAATTCTCATAGGAATCCTCCGTCGATTTACTCATGTTTTGCATGGATTCTGCGATCTCTTCCACAAGCTCTGTTATCGCAACGATCGACTCATTGATCCCTGCCATGCTGGCGCTCATCTCCTGTGAGGCCGCCCCCAGATCGCCGGAAATATCACTGTAAAACTCTGCATCCTTTTCATACATTTCTGCAAGCTCTGTCATTCCCTTATAGTCCTCTATCACTTTACCGTTCATAAATTCCAGCAGCTTGCTCGAAGTTTCCGACAAAAAGGAAACGTTATCCACCACGCCCTCTGTCACCTGACGAATCTCATCCACCGCCTGTCTGGAATTATCCGCCAGTTCTCTGATCTGTTCTGCCACAACGGCAAATCCC
Source organism: Lachnospiraceae bacterium (assembly GCA_029067085.1). Taxonomy (GTDB): domain Bacteria; phylum Bacillota; class Clostridia; order Lachnospirales; family Lachnospiraceae; genus UBA3282. Next base: position 16,091 of record JAIEFE010000018.1, read on the forward strand.
CTGCCCGCCTCTCCGGCTCTTGCCGCTTCTATGGATGCATTCAGCGCCAGAAGATTTGTCTTTGAACTGATGGCAAGGATTTCCTCTGTCAATGCATTGATCTTCTCTACCTGTTTGCTGTCTGCAATCGCCCGCTCCATCTCCCCCCTGGTTTCCTGATAAATGGAAACAGCCTCTTGGGCAGATTTCCTGGAAGCATTATATTGCCTGCCTGCACGTTCCATAATGTCGCTTGACTGCTCTGCTGCCTCGCCTGCCTTTTTTGCCACATTTTCAATGGCATTTCGCAGTTCCTGTCCGTTATGTTTTATGCTTTCCGCCAGCTTACTCGCCTGCTCGGTCTGTCCCATAACCACATTGACAGAATCCGTGATGCCGGAAATATCCTGATCCAACACTGTCATTTTTGAAGAAGTCTCTTCTGCAATGGTGCTGATACTTTCCGCTTCCTGCTTGGTATTCAGAATAATGTCCCTGATCTGCTGTTTGACCTCTGCTGTTGCCTTCTTGATCTGCTCCGTCTCGTTTTTGTATTCTGCGGGAATCGTGTTTTCTACCACAGTATTCTCGGAGAAATCACCGGAGGCAAACTGCTTCAGCATCTGTACCGGCGCCAGCATTCTTCCGATCAATCCTGTCATAAATACCGTTACAAACACGATGATCGCAAGTGCGGTCACAACCGCTATCACAAGCATTGTCCTTAATGACCCCGTAACATTATTCGAGGGCACTACGACTCCAAGCTTCCATCCGCAGCCGTCTATTTCCGTCACTGCAAAATAACATATGCTGCCATCATAGTCTCTGAGTTTTTGTACGCCGCTTTCGTTTCCTTCCATCATGATTCCGAATTCCGGAAGAATATCTTTCACAGAAACCGTAATCGTTTCCGTCGGCTCGTAATCTTTGTTTTTATGCGATATATATAGTCCGGTGCTGTCCACGAGGAAACCGTAAACACCTTCATCATAGTTAATGCTTCCCGTCAGCTCTGTTACGGTTCCGAGTGTCACATCCAGACCAATAACGCCCGCCAGATCGCCGTCTATGTATGCCGGTGCGGCAATCGTCGTACACATCTGTCCGGTCAGTGCGTCGCAATAGGGATCTGTAACAATGATCTCCCCTGTCTCCGCCGCCTGTTTATACCATCCGCGCTCCACCGGATCATAATCCGCAGGCATCTCTATCTCTCTGTTGGACCAGATAAATCTGCTGTCCCTTGTTCCGCAATACAAATTTAAAAGCTCCTGCCTGCCCGCCGCATGGGTATCCACGACAGTCTGCACCTGCTCCGTATCAATCGTTCCTCCGGCCGCTATACTTTTGGCCACTCCGTCCGCAAGCATTTTTTCATTTTCGATCCACGTATTGATCTCTTCCGCATACTTATCTGCATTCAACTGCAAAGCCTGTGTCTGATCCTGAATCGTCCGCTTTGCTGCCACTGCAATAATTCCTATCGTAGTCAAAAGAATACTTGCCACTACGATGCCGATCACACTGACTGTAAGTCTTCCCTTAATTGTTTTAGACATAATTTTGTGCCCTTTCTCGTCAAGTCTTCTTTCGGAAATCATTTTGCTTTTCTCAGGTGACTGTCTTTGGCACCATAGAAAAACTTCATCTTTTCTCGCACTTTCCTAGCATAATTCTACAATATTTTTTTCATAAGAAAAGCGTCGGGTCGAAAATGTTACCTGACGTTTATTTTCGTATTCATTTTCAGAATGAAAATCATGATTCGGGGGACATTTTTATGCTATACTTGATTAAAAATCAAAGATTTTTAATCGTGAGATTTGGGCTTATGCCCAAACTCACACACCAAGACAATAAGGGAATGAATATGTACAAGATTTTAATGGTGGATGACGATCCGACAATATTAGAAGATAATAGGACATATTTCGGTGCCGTGGGATATGAAGTGATCTGTGCAGATACTGCGCAGGCAGGGGAAAAGATCATTTTATCCAATGCGCTTGACTGCGTTATTCTGGACGTTGACCTGCCCGATATGAGCGGTTTCGCATTGTGCGAAAAAATACGCACAAAGACGGGGCTTCCCATTGTTTTCCTTTCCGGCTATACCGAAGAAGAAAACCGTATCCGCGGATTGTCCATCGGCGGAGACGACTATGTATGCAAACCTTACAGCTTAAAGGAATTAGAACTTCGGGTACGGGCGCGCATCCGTTCCGGCAGGGCCGCCGAACCGCCCCGGATGCTTACTTACGGTTCGCTGTCTATCAACCCTTCCTCCTGCAGTGTGAGTTATGAAACATACTCTGTAGACTTTTCTTCCTACGAATTTGATGTGCTGCACTTTCTTGCAAGACATCCCAATGAAATATATACGCCGGAGCAGATTTACGACTCGGTGTGGAAGGCGCCGATGAACAAAGGACAAAAATCCCTGCAGGTCATTATGGGACGCATCCGCAAGAAACTCTATGAAGTCTGCCCGAATCACGACTATATCCAGACCAAACGCTACAAGGGTTACCTGTTTGTTCCTGACTGGGAATGAACGCAAAAGCATGCTATTCCGGCAAGCACCGACAGCAGCACAAAGCCTGTTGCGATAAAGGCGGCATAGCCCTCACGGATATCAGGGCGCTGTGTCTGCTCCTTCATTTGGGGCAGATCAGCGACATCATCTTCCTTTGCGAATATAGCGGCGACAGCCACTCTTTCTTTATCAGAGATATTGGAATCACTGTGTTTATTACTTTCGTCGCTTTCAATATTGTCCGTATATCTGACACTAATGTCAGTATTTGGTGTTGAATAGGATGGCTGATCTGTGTTGGATGCTTTTGACTCCGAATATAACGGCTGATCTACATTGGTGTTTGAGGACTCCGCATAGGACGACTGCTCTATATTGGATAGGGCTCCTGCATTTATTGCTTGCCCGTCACTCGCCGCATTCGAGCCACTATCTCCGTCTCCACTTTCCGTTGGGTTTGTATCCGAAGAAGCCTCGCCACCGCTTTTCTGCGGATCATCCGGCGGATTTATAATGGAAGTTCCGCCGCCCCGGCTGCCGCCTATGTCCTCCACATGTTCTAAATTGGCCGCCGCATAGCAAAGCACATTGGAAAAATATTGTGTACCGTTATCATTCCACTGCAAACGAATATAAATATTGGGAGACGCTGCCCTTTCGCGCTCTTCCGATCGAAAACCGATAAAGAAGCCCGCATCTATATCATTTACGTTCGCTTCGTCATACACAATCCAGTTTTCTCCATCGAACGAATACTCTGATATTACCGTGATCGGCAGAGCTTCTTCCGGCTTCGTATATCCGCCCCGAAACGTATACCTTGCGCCATCATCCGTTGCCTTCACATCCGTAAAGGTCAGTGGATAATCATTATAAGCCACAGTACACAGCGCCGGTTCTGCGGATGCCGCTTGTAAGAAAGAACCCTGCATCTGAAAACGCCGCCTTTCCGCCTGCTGCAATTCGGATCCTTCCATATTCCATGAGAGAGGCACTCGCTCATGAGCGCTGATCTCTCCTTGACGATTGACAGTACAACTGATCTCCGTCGGAAGTACATCGTTTACAGTTTGTCCTTTTTCCACAACGACACAGACTGGATTCTGATATATCACAAAAGGAGTCTCCGCATAATGAATCTGCCCTGATATATGACAGTCTTCGATTACCAGTCCAGCGCCTTCTTCCTGCCATAATGCGCATTGTTTGCTCTCCACCGCAACACCCATCATGGAAAGTGCACCTTTTTCTGCCACATAACAGATACCTTTACCGTCCGGCCGGCCCGAAAAGGTGAGATGATCATCACTCAAAAGTTCAATCTCGCCGGTTACGGTGATCGTATATTTGTCCGTATCAACGAAAACAGCGGGTCTGTTCACGCCATTGGGACAATAGCAGTAATACCCATCCAGGACTACGTCATCCGATAATTTTACTGTGCCGCCGGTTTCCTTGTGAACCTCCAGCCATTCGATCAAGGCCGGGCCGGAGGATACGAAATCCGGGGCTGGCTCTGAAGCTAAAGAGAGATCAATGTTTTGCTCTGATTCTGACTCGGCAGCGAATTCCGTATTCTCTTCCGTGTCTGCTTCTACAACGAAATCCAAACTTGGCTCCAGCTCCTCATTGGCCATTGCAACAACTGTGTCTGTCATATAAAATGAAAACACGATTGCCAGCGCCGGTATCAATAAGAACTTACACGTTTTTTTCATATAGTTATTCCTTTATCAAAACTGTACTGAACCGTTACCTTTTATCTTTATTTTGGAAGGATGATCAAATATCATGAAGCAAACCCTATTTACTAAATCTGCATTTCAAACAATTCTGGTAATCGCAGGCACCATTATTTTCAGCCTGCTTGGATTGTTGACGATTACCCGCCATGATAATAAATATATAACAAAGGCAGTGCTTATACAAGACAATCTGTGTATCATTCCAGAAAAAGGCTATTGTTCTCTTGTGGACGGTTGGGAGCTTTATCCGGATCTTTTACTCTTTCCGGAGGATTTTTCTGAAAAGGCGCCGTCCTATTACAGCACATGGGCGGGAGAATATCCAAACCTCTCCTTATTCCATGAAGATAGAAACCCTTACGGGACTGCAACGTGGCGTCTGCACCTTATCGGAAGCGGTAATGTCATGCTCTATCTGCAGGAGCCTCTCTGCGCCGCAAGAGTCTATGTGGACAGACTTTGCCTGGGCGAAACCGGCGAAGTAACTCATGACAAATACTCTCCCCTTATAAAAGACACCGCTTATTCCTTTTATCTTGACGGCGAGGCGGAACTGATTATCCAGACCGCCAACTATACCCATTATTATGGCGGAATCTGGTATGTACCTGTAATAGGAGATGCGGACAGCGTCAGTCATCTCATTGCCGCCCGCATGATTATCTATGGGCTGCTGTTTTTCTCAACACTCACACTCTCTTTATTTTGTATCGTACTTTGGAAGCGCAAAGAAGACGGCAGCAAAGCTGCCACATTCTATTTTGGCCTGTTAAGCCTGTCCTTTGCAGTGCGAATCTGCTATCCCTTCTTAAGATTGTCCGGCGTGCCGCTTGTACGCACGCTTTATGTGATAGAAGATGCCGCCGCTGTATCGGGCATTTACTTTTCCGTACAGATCGCCCTCTTGTTATTCCTGCCGGATAGTTTGAAACGGCTGAAAAAAGCGCTGCACATTCTTTCTTTAAGCGTCTGCGGCATTGTTATCATTGCGCCTTTATTTGTATTTTCTGCTGTTCCCGCTCTTGTGCTATGGTACGGGCCATTCATTTCATGGTATAAGGTAATCATGGCCTTCCTGCTGATCAGCATGACCGTCTACGGCGCTTTTATAGGACTGCATCATATCAAAATAATTCTTGCAGCCGCTACCGCAAACGGCATCTGCCTTTTCTACAGCGTCCTGACAATCGGTTACTACGAACCGTTTGCCGGCGCTTATCCGGAAGAATATGGCGCGTTTTGTATGGTGATCGCTTTCGCCGCCCTGATGGTGCGGCGCAGCAGAGAAATGACTGCAGAAAACATAAAACTTAATCTTCATCTGCAAGAGGAAGTTGATGAAAAAACAGAACATCTGCAAAAGCTTCTCGTAGAGAGAGGACAGCTTATCACAGAATTGGGACACGATATGAAATCTCCTCTGACATCCCTCTCTAATATGGCGCAGATTATACGGCTGAATGATATTATGCTGGATGAAGACACTCGTAAAAGGATGCTTCACATAGAAGAGCAGTGTGATATTTTATCAGAACGTCTTAAATCCATTCAGGAGATAGCTGCCCAGACAAGCTCTCCTGTCAAAATGGAATCACTGCTGCTCAATACGTTCCTATCAGACTTTTATCGCACCTGTCGCCCGATCATAGAACTATACGGCCCCAATTTCCTTAAAAATATTACCTCACGTCCCTGCCGGATCATGGCAAACCGCGAACAACTTTTCCGTGCACTGGAAAACCTGTTATACAATGCAGCCGACTTTACGCCGCCGGAGGGTAAGATAACGCTTTTCCTCACAGCTGACGAAGAATTTGCCTACGTCACGGTTTCAGATACCGGCTGCGGCATACCGGAAAAAGATCTCCCCAATATTTTCAGCCGTTCCTACACTACACGCAGCGACAAAGGCGGACAAGGACTGGGACTTGCCATTACCCGCACCATTGTCTTAGAACACGCCGGGCAGATAGACGCTGTTTCCACAGAGGGGGAAGGAACTACCTTTACGATCCGCCTTCCTGTACTGTGATCAAAGTTTAAAATAGGAAACAGATTCTTTTAATTCTTCCGATACGTTATTGGTATCTGTTGTCTGGCTGCTTATCATTTCAATATTTTCTCGCAGCTCTTCTATAGAAGCTGTCGTTTCCTGACAACTGGCAGTATTTGTTTCCGATACGGCAGACAGGCTGCGTACTTCCTCAAGTACCTTTTCCTTATCATGATTGAGAGCATCTATTTCCTTTGATATATCATGAATGGTCTCCACCGTAATGTGGATTTTATCATTGACCCTATCAAAACTGTCACTTACCGTAGCCAGTGCATTTCCTTCCGAATCAACCGCTTCTTTGATCTGATTTGCAAGCTGCACATTGTTTTGAGATTTCTCAATAATTTCACCTATAATGGTTTGAATTTCTTTTGCCGATCTGTCAGATTCACCGGCCAGACTCTGTATAGAGGCGGCAACGACCGCGAACCCGGCTCCTGCTTCCCCTGCTCTTGCGGCTTCAATTGAGGCATTCAGCGCCAGCATACTGGTCTGGCTCGCAATGTTTGTAATCGCATCTGCCGCATTTCTGATATGTTCAATTGCCTCATTTGCCTCATCAATCCCCGTTACAACATGCTCGGATATCATAACTGTATTTTTATTCGCATCAATTAGAAGGGTCAGATCATCCTTTGCCTCATTACTGATCGTTTCAATTTCCTGTGCTTCCTTTTCTGTTGTCACCGCACTTTCAGCAATGGAAAGTATACTCTCCCCCACATTCTGCATGGATGCAGCCGTGGTCTGAACTGATTCCGCAATATAAACGGAACCTTTCGACAATTCATTTACGGCATCTACTATACCTTCTGTTGCTTCATTAGAAGTCTGAATCCCACTGTGGATCATTTTTACATTTTGATACAGCCTTAACGTCTTGTCATCCACTTTAGAAATAATATTTTTCAAATTACTCTGAAGACTTTCCGCAGAGTCTATCAGCGTCGAAATTTCCTTAATAGACGATGCATTGGCTATATCAATACTCAGACTGCCGCTTGAAAGCAAACGTGTGTATTCGGCTATCCTGACGATCGGTTTTCGTATTTTTAAACCGACAGCTACAATTGCAGCTACACAAATCACCGCCACGCATACGAACACTAACACGATCGTCCTGGTATTGCTTGCGATATTATCTCCTACAATGGATTCCGGTATCCCGGCAAACGCCATGCCGACGACATCATCTGATTCGTCGTAAACAGGAAGATAACAGACATAGTACTTCTCTCCTCCTATTACAGTCCCATCAGCATAATAATCTTTTCCCTGTCTGACAGTCTCCCAAATTCCTTCCGCCGACTTTGTACCGATATTACGTTCCCCGTCTTCTTTATAAATGGACGTGATAAATCTAACGTCCTCAATAAACAGAGTAAGCTCAATATCCTGATTTTTGTAGCTGTCAATAAAACTCAGACTGGCTTCATCTACCGCCAGAATTTCTTCATTGATATCCCACTCAAAATATTCTCTGACTGCCGTAGACGCCGCCTGCAGACGCAAATATACATCTTCTTCCAAATTGCTTTTCATCTTAAAAATCGCTACCAGAGAGATCGTAGCAGATGCTACAAATAAGGGAATCAATCCCATCAGCATACTAGTCGCTAAAAAGGGTAATTTGTGCTTTTTCATAAGTTTCCTCCGAAAGTACTTTAGGCATCTGTCAATATTCAAAATGCTTTATCAATTTACTATAGCATAGTCTGAAATGAATGTACAGAAGAAAGGCAAAGGTAAACAAACGACAATGCAGGCAAGAAGCCTCAATTCGGCTTTTGCCTGCATCTTCTCTGATCCGGGAAGTGTAATTCTATTAATACTTCATAATTCTTACGTCTCCGCTGGTTGTTCCGATCCGTATGCTGTTCCCCTGTTGATTCTGTCCATGGGTTCCCTGAGCGCTGTTCCCCCTCTTGGAGAATTTCAGGTCGTCATCAAAGAAAGTTTCGATATCCCCGCTCGTGGTCTCTGCACTGAAATCAAATGTGCTGTCCTGCAAAAGTTTCACATTCACAGATCCGCTGCTGGTATTGATGTCCAATCTCCCGCTTAGCTCCACGACCTCTAGGTTGACATCGCCACTGGTCGTCTCAATCGACCCGTTATCATTTTGCCCCGTTACCCGAACTTCACCGCTTGTCGTATGAATCTTCCATAATCCGTCTGCTCCATCGATCGTAACATCGCCGGAGCTTGTCGATACAGAACGATCACCGCTTCCTTCCATGATCTTCGCATTCCCGCTCGTAGAGCTAAAGGCAGCATTTCCGTCAATATGCTGTACCGTGATATCTCCACTGGTGGTTGCTATCTGCGCATTTCCTGTGATCGTCTCCGCATTCACATACCCGCTGGTACTTGCTATGTTCGTTTCTCCCACAAGCTGCTTTACCGCGATATCTCCACTGGTGGTCGCTATATTGATATCTCCGGCGGTTCCATTTCCGTTTGTATCAATCTTTTCAACCCTGACATTTCCGCTGGTACTTGCCAATGATACATTGCCTGCCATGACATCCGGCATAGTAATCTCACCGCTTGTAGATGCTGCGCTCAAATCCTTTTCCAGTATCAGATCCATTTCGGAAGTAATGTTGCCGCTGGACGTTGCAAGCGCTAGTTCCCCCTTGTAGGAAGCCGGCAGCCAGACTTCCGTGTAACCGCCTCCATACCCAAAGTGGAAAAATCCTGCCCGTATTCTGCTTCTCTTCTTCCCTTTTACTTCGATCCTGCTGCCATTCACCGACACTGTGGACAGCTCATTCTCATTCAGCTCGAACTCGTTATACTCTTTTATCGCCAACACGTCTCCCTGGCCCTCGTACAGATAAATATCATTGCTGTTCTTACTATAGAAAATGGAAATGCTGTCGATTCCCTCCATCGGCACTTCTTTTTCGAGCACCAGATGCATGCCGGCATAGTCTCTACTATAATATCCGCCTCGAAAGCCCCTGTATATATTGTGCCCTGTCATGCCATAAGCAAATATTCCGCACAAAAAAACAGTCAAAATGCACAGCATCACAAGCAGCCCGATTTTTAAATTTCTCATATTCCGTCATCCCTTTCATTCAAAATAATTATCTTGCTTTTTCAAATCAAAAATAAGTTTAACAATCGCCTGCACGCAAGCTGCGATCAGGAAAATGATCCAAGTGATATACCATTTAAAAGTAATAAAGCTTATGATAAAATACAGGGCCAATGTCGCTGTCCATATAACAGAATTAACGGATCTCCTGACTGCCTTTTCTTTATTGCTATTGTACTTTGCCTCCTTATACAGCTCGACCATGTCATCTTTCTCCCTTTTTGTGTATCCGGGATACATGTTTGCCGCATACACAAGCATGACTGTCGGTATAATGCATATCAGCAGAGCAAGCACAAAACCAAGCGCTGCCAGATCATACCTGTAACTCCTTGTTATCTCACTGATCAAACCAAAGAAAAAGAATACGACTCCCGCAAAAACATACAATCCTACCGCAGTGGCTGTGAACATCGCCTTTTTCTTTCTGTCCTTTTCAGACAGCGTAAGCAGATTCCGCTCCTCCAGCTCCGGGAAAAGTTCTGTCACATCACCGATGGATTCTACCACATTATGATAGGCATCCTCCTCGGAATATCCGTCTGCCACCATGTCATCATATTTATCCATGGCATTCTGCATCATCTCCTGTTTCAGATCGAGTGCCTTTCTTGTCTTGGGTGCATCTTCAAATAATTCATTAAAATGCAGTGTGATCTTTTCTTTCATAGTCTTCTCCTCCATATAAATTGCCTCTTTCATTTTATTTTACAGCGGATTCCTTTTCAAGAACCATAAAAACCTTTTTGGAGTACAGCGAAACTGCCATAGCCAAAATCGCTGCGCCTATCATTACCAAATACGGCTTGTCGGCAAAAACATCAAACAACACTCCGTAAACCGCCTGTCCAACAGGCTGGGAGCAACTTGACACGGCAATAATCACAGCCATTATTTTGCCGAGAAGATTAGGCGGAGTTTGCTGCTGCGCCGCTGTCATCATGGACACGCTGAACATTGTGGAAGCACACATTGCGCCGAAGCTTATGGCGGTTATTATGAAATATCCGATGTTTTTCGGTATTGCTTCAAAAACTGAAATTCCCATAAAAAGAGCCGCCAGCGAGCATATTATTAAAAATACATATCCGTTCTTAAGACGAATTTTTTCCGCCGCTGCGCCCGCGATAATTCCTCCCACAAGCCCTCCCAAACCCATTGCGCCTTGCGTTATCCCGATAGCAGTATCGGACATTCCCAAAATCTGCACCACAATTACAGGAATACCCACAATCATCATTGCCGACAAAATAAGATTGAACAGTGCAATCATTCCCAGTACCGAAAGGAAAATCGGCTTTTCGTTTTTAATAAATTTAAAGCTGTCCGACAGATCGGAACCCACCGCACTAAAAATACTTTTGCCGTCGGTATTTTTTTCAAAAGGGATATGTATGAAAATTTCCATAACTGCCGAAAAAACAAAGCAGCCGACGCTTATAAAAAGAATGGGCATTATCCCGAACGCACCGAACAGAGCGCCGCCTATTATAGGTCCCAGCAGGCTCGCCAGAGTGCTTACCATATTTATCACTGCGTTGCCCTGCATAAGAAATTGATTTTCCGCAATAAGCGGTATGCTTGCCTGAACGGTGGGCTGATAGATTCCCGAAATACCGTACAGTATCATCAGCACAGCTATCATCAGCGGAACAAGCGAAATTTTTCCCAGAGCAAAGCTGAATATCAAAATTACCGCCGCTGTTGTAAAATCAAGCGCCACCATAATATTCCGTTTGTTTTTTCTGTCAGCAATAACTCCCCCAAAGAGAGAAAAAAACACCATTGGAATAAATGCGCAGGCTGTTACCACTCCGAAAAGAGAAGAAGAATCCGTCTCGCGAAGCAGGTAAAGCGGCAAAGCAAACCGCAGTATGGCGTTTCCGAAAAGCGATATTATCTGGCCGATAACAACCATTGTAAAATCGCGTTTAAAAAGTTTGTTCATATTTGTACCTCTGATTTGCTTTTTTATGTTGTCAACTTTATTTTAAAAGCTGATCGATAATTTCCTTAGCTTCCTGCCACTCCTGCTTATAACCCTGATATGCCTTTCTGCCCTCGGCCGTTATGGCATAGTAGCGGCGCCTTGCCCCGACTGTCTCATCACCCCAGTAGGTTCTGATGCTGCCAGCCTGTTCCAGCCGTCGAAATGCTGAGTAGAGCGTCGCTTCTTTCAATTCATAGGCATTGTTGGTTTTCTTCATAATGTCCTTGTTGATCTGATAACCATAACTGTCCTGTTCCAAAAGGTGCGAAAGTATGATCGCTTCCGTGTGTCCTCTGATAATATCTGATGTAATCGACATGCTCTTTCCTCCTTTCTCGTATGCTCTAATATATTACATTTCATTTCATAGTATCTGTTCTGATGATATACAATATATATTAATATACCTCGCCTGTCAAGGTATGTTGGCAAAAAAATGATAACTTTATTATAAGGTCCGGAACGGCTTATGGAGTTTCAGATAGAGTCATAATAAGCCATAGAATAACAATAGAGATGTCAACAGATTAGCAGAAACACGAAAAATTCTATTAAGATCATTGATCACAATCGAGATTCCCACAATCCCGTCATCCAGAATCGTACATGAAACCAGAAATTCTTCAATAGAAAAAGCAGCCAGCATCGCGCCTGCCACCAGTATCATATAACTAAAAATCTGCATCCTTATACTCCGAACTATATTTCAGCATGATTAATCTGCTATTATATGGTACTCATATCAAATTCTTTGACTGAATCATTATCATAATAAAATATTCTCATTATTCTTCCGGGATTCTGTAAAAATTTCTTTATAGCTGGAATACATCTTTGACATGGTTTATGTTTCACGAACATATAACACTGCCCCAAATCGGTATCACTTATGAATGAAAAAATTTTACGCTCGCAACATGAATAACCGCCCTGTATTTCATTTTTATCTATTTTTCTTTTTATAGCATCTTCAACAGTTTCTCCATTAGAAGGAATACTAGGACCATTAGTATATGGATATCTCTTAGTTAATAAATTAAGTCCAGCATATTTTGAATTTTGCAAGACAGAATCAGCTAGAATTATGCTATTTATTTTAGTCATCAACGCTTTATTCGAACGTTTCTTGTTTTGATCATAACCAAAATATGCCTCTATTACGGGATCAGTGACATCGAATGGACCGCTAAGCGAAATATATTCATCAGTATTGATATCAAAAACGCAAAAGCATCCTCTTTTGTTACTCCTGAAATATCCAAAATTATGATAACCACCTTTATCACAGGAATTAATGCAATCAATCATATGATTCACAGAATTTCTAAAATCAGCTTCGTCAATTGATGTTGATGCCAAGTAATCATTTATTGTTTTTGTTGCATCTGATACTATCAAATCGTCTGCTTCTTTAATAAAGTCAGAGTAGAACTCGTCATGAAGAACCATTTGGCAAGTAAGTGGTTCACGATTATAAGCCCGAAGCCTGTATGGTGAAATATATTTTATCATTCGAATTAATTGACGACGTTCCCGGATTAATGGTGAAATCTTCTTAACAAGTTTTTCGTATAAATAATAGGGTTGTCTAAGATGATTTTCATCTCGGAAATATTTTTCTATAGCAATTATTTCATCATTATATTGACTATTCTCGTCAAAAAATGCGGAAAATTCTTCACGAATTTCATCAAATGATTTATCATTCTGCCATGTATTACGACAAGCATTTATAAAGCGATATATATATTCACATAAATCAATATCATTCGATTCTGAATTTATGGATTTATCAATTTCAGCTAGAAGTCCTTTATTATAAGCCAAAAATTTTTGAGCAATATCATAACCTAAATGCATGTCTTTATTTGCAATATTGTATTCACTCTTTGAGATGGTATTTTTCATCAATTTCAAAAGGTGAACGTCAAAAAGATATTCACTAGGCTGTTTTAGACTATTTTCTGATTCATAAACATCTTCGCTAAAATTTTCTTCAAAGCTAGAGTATACTATATTTTTAAAAGTATCAGCCCAATTCTTATGTTCATCAAACTCTTCTTTGAAAGAAAGTTGTTCTTTACCATAATTCCATATAAAAGTTTTCATTTTATTTTCTCCTTAGTTTGTCAAGATATCCTCTTTTTCATTTGAATATGTTACTTCCTTATTGAAGTTTCAGCGTTCTCAATGTATTAATTCTAACAAAACAATACCACGGCCACATTATGTAGTCAACCAGATTCAGAAGCCATCTTTTCGAAAATTATTTTAGATTATTTTTAAATTATGACTTATAACCCATTACTTTAAAATCAGCATGATTTAATCTTAAATTATGAAACGAATAAATTATTCTAGTTTGCTGATTTTCCGTTGTCAAAATGTTGCTATGAAGTCGTTATCCTTCTCTTTATCATAACAAATGCTATTAACGCAACAACAATATATCCAATAAGGGCAATAACTGATGCTTCAATTCCGAACTCGCCTCCCGTTATTGCAAAGGATTTTGAATCCAAAACATAGGTCATAACGGAATACTCATTTGCTCTTTCGCTAATGCCAAGACCTCCTCCAATGATTATGATGTTCCAGATTGCATGAACAATTCCACTGTTCCATACGGAATCACTTTCCATAGCAATCATGGAAAACATAATGCCTACCATCGTTCCTGCTGCCAAAAGTAAAATACAGCTCAACGCTGAAAAATTCATCCCAATTAGATGCACCGATGCAAATAGGACTGACGGAACAAGTATTGCCACCGTTGTGTTCCATCTTTCCCTTATAAGATTCATTATGACACCCCTAAAAACCATTTCCTCAACCAGTCCCGCAGCAATACCTGTAAATACGATTCCAGAGCTTAATGTAGTAAATATCTGATCTTTATCCATCCCCGATGATACAAATTCTCCCGGCAATAATAAAAAAATCCCCTTAACAATAACCGGCAGCGCAATGGCTGTAATGATCCACCTTACCTTTACTGTGATACAGAATATTTTAATATCTGTTTTCAGGAATTTATTTACTAATACTTTTAACAGGAAATACGAAAGCAATAGATAAAGAATACCGGCAATTATATTGCAGATCCCTATGCTGATTCCAGTTAAATGAAACACACTGCCAACCAGCTGTGCAGCAATCTGAGAAAAAACAAGCACAAAAACAGCGCCAATAGAACCGATTATTACTTTATTTGTCTTCATTATCTCACCCCCTATACCGGCAAACCATATATAAGGACATAAATAATAAACGACAATAAATCAATTGCCAATACGCCTATCAATACGTACAGTACATATCTAAGTATTCTCTTCATACGCTTTCCGTTCGCGTCTGTCAATATCTTGTTATCTATCACATCACCAACTGTCCTATGTTCTGCTTCATTTGTTGGTTCAATTCCTTTTAACAGATAATCTGTTGTTACATCAAAAAAATCACTCATCAATACGATCTTTTCCAAATCCGGTGTACTTTGTTCACTTTCCCATTTAGAAACAGCTTGTCTCGAAACACCAATTGCCTCCGCCAATTGTTCCTGCGATATTCCCTTTATCTTTCTTAAATTTTGAATTCTATCCGCAACATTCATGTCATGACCTCCCTTTTTTGTAGCTAGTATACACTTACAAGCGGTTGCAATTCTATCACCCAAGCATGGAATTTTGTAAACCAAGTGTTACTTTTTGTATTTGATCACTTTCTAACATAAAACTTGCTTTAAATCAATATCATATAATTTTGTAATAACAGACACCGAAAACATTGTACAATATCATTCAATAAAATTTATCCACATTATTTGAAAATGCGGAGCAGTTTCCCACTCCGCATATCGTCATACAATATGTTACCAATTAATCCAAATCCTCAATTCGACCTGACTGGATCGCTGTAATGTTTTTCTTGATCCTGTCTTCAGGCCAGTTCCACCATTGGAGTTTCAGTAATTCAGAAATCACATCGTCTGAAAACCGTTTTCGTATTGATTTGGCAGGAACACCTCCAACAATCGTATAAGGCGGTACATCTTTTGTGACAACTGCCCTTGTACCAATAATCGCTCCGTCACCAATCGTGACACCAGACAGAATAACAGCTTCAAAGCCGATCCAAACATCATTGCCGATTATAATGTCGCCTTTGTTGTCCCATGCAGTTGTAATCTCTTTTACATCCAGTCCCCATTCCTCAAAAAATATTGGGAAGGGATATGTTGAAAGGGAACACATCGCATGATTTGCACTGGTAAACAGAAACTTTGCTCCACAAGCGATAGAACAGAACTTGCCGATTTTTAACTGATCTCCATTAACCGGGTAATGATACAACACATTATTCTTTTCAAACTCTCGTGGGTCATGCACAAAATCATTGTACATTGTATAATCGCCAATTATTATATTGTCATTGGTGATCACATTCTTCAAATAAACTGTTTGCGTATCACCTGTCCTGGGATAAATTTTTTTCTCCGATATAGTCATTTTAAAATCCTCCATGTTTTGATAATTATTGTTCGACTATATCGGTTACTACAATGCAGCGTTTCACTTTTTACCTCCATCGAGTATAATTTATAGAAATGAAAAGTTCCTCTTCAATCCGCATCCGATGCCGGCTCAATTTCTCTATAAAGCACCGAAACACAATCCAGATCATAGCCTGCCTTTTTATAAAAAGCATGATTGGACTCAATTGAGATCAACTGTATCGAACTTATCCCTTTTTCCCGTAAATGCTTTTCCAGTTCAGACAACAGACACTTTCCTATGCCTTTTCTCTTCCATTCAGGAACAACGAACAGCTCTGATACAAAGAAAAAATCTTCGTCCGCATAAGGATCTACAAACCCAAGTGCAGCGCCAATGATCTCTTGATCGCAAACCGCCGCAATACCACAAGACTCGTAATTCCCCATGATTGATCGGACTCTGCGTACCGCTTTTTCTTCATTCCATTTTTCATTCCAAGGCTCTTCAGCATATGCCATTGCCATCGCCGCCGCCAATCCTTTTACATCATCTTCTGATACGGTTCTATATTGCATCAAGATACCCTCCTGTATCTCCTTATTTCTTATCATTCTAACGACTTCTAAAATGTCAATCCTCAGGTTTTTCGCCTTCCTTATCTATTTCTACAATTCTGTCATATCCGCTTTGGATAATGTTTTCTATCCGCTCAAACAAAATTGCATCTTTGTCAACGGACTTCGTCCCGTCACCCTTATAATCTCCCTGTTCGGCAGCGTAAGCGACCAGTTCTGCTTTCATATTTTCCGCCGCTTTCCGGTAAGCCTCCTGTTTATCGGAACATTTCAAATAGGCAAATATCCCTGATGCAACTGTTGCAGCTGATGTAACGCAAGCAATCAGGATTTTATTTGCGCTGCATACTGTAAAGATCGTAGCCAGCGCAGGCAATACGATTCCCAGAATCGATAAGACCATTCCCCAAAATTTGTAAAAATTCGCATTTTTAATATAATACTCTAAACTGTTTTTTACCCGTTTTTGAAAATCCTTGTTCTTAATTTTTTCACAAAGATATATGTAGTTGTCCACTTCTTTAGTCACAATAATAACCATATCTTTCTTATACCTTCCTTCTTTATTTTGCTGTAAAAGATTTGAGTGTCAAATTATGTTATATCCGCTCACATTGATAATCTTACTCATATCCTTACTTTCCCGGTAAATTCTTTATTAACGGTTCAAGTCTCTGATATATCGTGCTTACCTCTCTATTTGTAAAATGCTTCATAAGATTGTTGTTGACCTGTTGCTTGGTCTTTGACTTAAGCACAGACTGTATTATTTCTTCTTTTTTATTAAGATATATTTGTTTCTTAAAATGCCTGCCAAAGAATGAGCGCACTTGTGCCTCGCGTTTTTCTTTAGATACATTCGGTGATGATTGCTTTTTCTTCATATCGTTATTTCTTGTTTCAACCAAATCCATAGGCCGAAATGGATGTGTAAATGAAAATGTCGATTCCCCATGCAGGAACCGCTGTTTCATAGCTTCATCAGAAAATATGAGACCTAAACCTTCTCCCACTCTAGCCAATGGTCTATGATTTGGATTTTCCACAAACCTTATTGTGCTGCCTTCTTTTTCCAACTTTTGATTAAGAATATTCGCACAAACATCACCTTGCACAAATTGAAGTGCTTCCTCTGATGGGTGTATAAATTCTTCCTGCGTAATGACATGAGAATTAAATATAAATTTCTCTTGATTATTCTCATAATACCATAGCGCACAATCACAAATACTATCGCACAGATAGGTAAGATCAACAATTATTGCCCTAAATGTAATTTTTTCTTTTCTTCCAGCCTCTATATTAAAGGTTGCCGTTTGTAAAACAGTTCCATCACCAAGCATAAGAATAAACTTATCAAGCTGATTTACTTCTTCTTTAACTTTATCACTCGCAATTCCCGGATTACCCTGATGAAGATATGTATTTCTCAAATTATAAACAATCTCTCCACTTAACCAGGGATCATTCTCACACAGACTGCCTTTACCATGCGCCATATAAGCTCCAAGGTATTTATCATACCACGTAATATATCGCTCTGACACCGGCTTATTTGGAAACTCGGCTATACCGCATATATCCGGCAAAGTCAAAGTGAGAGATAATGCCGTGAAATAACATTTATTTTTAAGCGCGCACCTTATATCATTCACATAAACTGGTATCATAAAATTTTCT
Source organism: Lachnospiraceae bacterium (assembly GCA_029067085.1). Lineage (GTDB taxonomy): Bacteria > Bacillota > Clostridia > Lachnospirales > Lachnospiraceae > UBA3282. Next base: position 34,257 of record JAIEFE010000018.1, read on the forward strand.
TCTCCGATTAATCTTCCTTCATCCTTTTATAAATGCTTCTCTATCAATCATAAAAATATAGTCCCCATTTTCATAAAAGGAATTTTGAACCATTCCCGCCTTTTGCATTACCTTATATGATCCTACATTGCTTTTTGCACATCCTCCATAAATTATATCATATTCCATCTCTTCAAACGCATAGTTTATCAATTCCATAGCACATTGTGTAGCATACCCTCGATTACGGTATTTTTCATCAATCATATAAAAGAGAACTGTTTTTCCTATTTCAGCTTCGCCGTCCAGTCCGCACCAGCCTATTATCACATTTGGCTCTTCCTTTTGAAAAACACCTAAACATAAATGGCAAATTGATTTCTGTCGATTCTTACTATGAGTATCTTCCATGTACTTTAATGCTTCGTATGCCCTATCTAACGTTGTCTCATGTGGGTATTCCCACATTCTTGTTATCTCCATAATGTCGTTTTCAGTCACAGTTCGCAGTATTAAACCATTTGTTTTAAATTCCACGATTCATTTCCCTCACTATCTATAATAGCTTTCATTTCATCGACTATTTGCTGAACACTTTTATTAGAGAATTTCGGTTTAAGTAACACAAAAAATAAAAGAAAGAAACAGAGGGCACATAGCCGCTGTATCACTGATACAAGCCGGTTATGTGCCCCTTGTTTCTTTCTTTTGACGCCTGAAGGCGTCCATGCAGTAAAGCCGCAATCCCTATCTGGGAGCAGCGTCAGGGGACACCGGGCTTTCACCCGATATTCCCTGCAAATTTGTAGCATATCCTGATTTGACGCTCTTTCTGCCCATTTACCACACAGGCTTCGCTGACTTCAATCCGTTCAATGAGCTTTAAGAGCATATCCCTGTCGAGTAAGTCCGCGTCACGGTACTGCCTTATGAGGTCAGCCCATTCCTGCACGTCTTCCGTTACTTTCCTTTGTTCTGCAAGCTTCTTTTCCAGCTCTTTAAGCTGTGCCGATTTTTCCTCCTGCTCTGACTGGTAGCCTGTCATCAGCTTAATGCAAATGGCTTCCTGCATCTTCCCAAGAACCTTTTCTTCATAAGTGCTCTGTATCAGCCTGTCCAGTTCGGAAAGCCGCTTTTTCAGAGCCTTTGCGGACTTCTCCATGGCGGCTGTCTCCTGCCTGCCTTGTGTCTGCTTCTGTTCCGTTATCCGTCTTATGACTTCCTGTTCCCTGATGCACACTTCCTCTGCCTTAGCCTGTATATCGGAAAGCACCAGTTCCTCAAGCACATGCCTCGGTATGTAATGGGTGGTGCAGGCAGTATGACCGCTCCGGGAATAGCTTCCGCACATATAGGCTTCATAGTTCGCTTTTACGCCGTTCTTCTTCCTGCGGGTCGTCACCTGACACCTCATGGAATAACCGCAGTCGGCACAGTAGAGGAGCCCGCTGAACAGGCTCACCTCTTTCAGCCTGCTCTGGTGGGGTCTGCTGCGCAGTCTGTCCACCCGGCGGCATTCCTCCCACAGTTCCCTTGTGATGATGGGCTCGTGGGTGTCCTCCACCCTTATCCATTCATCCGGGGAGACTGCCTTTAAGCGGTGGTCCTTATAGGAGACGCATTCTTCCTTGTGCTGGACGGTATGCCCAAGGTATGCCTCGTTTTCAAGGATATGTCGCACGGTGCAGTCGTTCCATTTCTTGTTCGTCCTCTCATACGGGTTTGCTTTCCCTTTTGCGTCAAAGTAGTATGTCCGCGGGGGAAGGATGCCTTTTTCATTGAGCTCCCTTGCAATCTTCGGGCAGCCTATACCACCGGCACGCATGGAGAATATCAGCCGCACCACTTCCGCCGCAGACTCGTCAATGAGGAACTTATGCTTGTCAGCCGGGTCCTTCACATAGCCGTAGGGAGCGAACGCTCCCATGAACCTCCCGGCGCGCATGGCGGATTTCCGCACAGCCCGTATCTTGGTGCTGGTGTCACGGGCATAAAAGTCATTGAAGATGTTCCTGAATATCACCATCATGTCATTTCCGTCACGTAAAGAGTCATAGTTGTCATTGACAGCGATAAGGCGGCAGTTCAAACCGGGGAAAGTGTCTTCGATATAGATGCCTGCTTCAAGGTAATTCCGTCCGAAACGGGACATATCCTTTACGACAACAAGGTTTATTTCGCCTTTCCGTACACGTGACATCATTTCCTGAAATGCCGGGCGTTCAAAACTGGTGCCGCTGAAACCGTCATCCTTGTACGTTTCCACATGGTTCCAGCCGTTATCAGCAACATATTTTGTGAGCATGTTTATCTGCGATTCGATGCTGACGGAATCGCCTGCCCTAGCGTCCTCCTTTGACAGACGGGCATAGACTGCGGCGTTATAAATCTTTTCTTCCTGCATGTACAAGACCTCCTTTCCCGTCAGCTACCGGCTGCGTCCCCGGCGCAGCCCTGCCCGTTAAGCTTCAACAGCCGGGAAGAAAGGCATTTCTCATAGAGTTCACGGAAATCGGCGTCACCCTCATAGGAACTGTATACCCTGTACCTGACGTCTTTTATGTCTGTTTCCTTATAGGTGCCTTTTCCGTTATCGTGGGGGATAATGCGGGGAAGTTCCCCCTGTATAGCTGAATCCTGATGGTACATAATTGCTGCCTCCTTTGGCATAAAAATATTTATATCTTGCACAAACCGGGCTGTCCGTTCAGTTGAATGAACGGATACAGTTTCCCAGCTTATGCAGGACGGCGCACCCATGCACGCCGCCCTTTAGTCTGTTGGTATTTATGCTTCCGGTTCAGGCTCCGGGTTGTCCTTCAAAGCCGGCATGGCGCCCTGTGAAACCGGTGCTTTCCCGCCGCGTTTTTGCAATGGGTTCCCGTCCTTATCACACCATCCGTCAGTCACAGCGAGTGAAAACCGCATGAGCCCCCGGAACTGCTTCCTCGTGGGGGATGGTATGAGTTTGCGGGCTTCGTCGCCGCCTTTATATGTGTCGTCGCCCCAGTCCTGCAACCTGTACTTTTTTATGAGTGTTTCCGGCCTATCCATCATATCCTTGCGGTTAAAGAGCTTGTCCCTGAGTTTCTTCACAGGCTTACCCTTGAACATCTCCATGTATTCTTCCTGCGGCGGCACCCACCAGATGTCGCTTGTGGCCTGTACAATCTCCTTCAGATGGTTCTTGAATCTGGTCTTTCCAAGGGGCTTGGAGCCGGGATTAGACACATCCAGCCATTTTAAGTACACATCGTAGATGAACTCATAAGGGAGCAAATCCCATACGAACTGTTCCTCCATCTCCGCCCAAAACTGGCGCACAGGGTCATTGACCTCTTTGTATTCAAGGAGCAGTGCGCGGCAGGCGTCCGGTTCCGAAAGTTCGTAGTAATCCATGTTGAGTACACGCCACAGGGCGTATTCAAGGACATCTTTTCGGGCAAGGTAAACATCCTTGATGTATTTGCGTTCCTTGCCTGCAAAGTTTTTCAAAAACGGCACAATGAGCTGCCTCCTGTAAAAGGAGTTGGAGCGATCTTTCACCTTAGGTAAGCTGTTGATACATTGCACCATGAATCCCTTGAACTGGAATGAGATTGGAGTTTTAAACTTCCTGTCCATCTGGAACACGTCGCCCGTAATGACAGATTTTAATGTGGCTGCTTTGTCTATGTAGACATCTGTGTCATTTTCATCGTTGATGATGGCGGATGCTTTCACAAGCGATTCCAGGGCGAAGTCTTTGCTGAATGCGGATAGCTGTATCGCCGTGTGGTTCCCGTCGCCACAGAGGTTCCTCATGAGCGCGCACAGCGTACCCTTGCCGTTATTGCCTTGGGTGGAATAGAGCCATGCGGCTTTGTTCCAGCTCACATTGGGGCGTATGCAGGCACCGATTATCTCCCATATGAGGTTTACTACATCGGGGTCGTCAGATAAAGCCCTGACCCATTCTTCCAGTTCCCAGTCAGTATTATCCTTATCATTATGGATGACCGGGCTTACCGGATTCTGGACGTAATCTACATGGCATTTCCCGAGGAATACATAATCGCGGCTGTACGGTATCAGCTTTTTCGTATCGAAATTAAAGATACCGTTGTTCACAGGCACAAGGTTCCTGTCTTTGGTTCTGAATACACGCCCGCTCTTTGCCAAGAGGACTGCTTCTACTTCGTCAATTCCTCTCCGGGTAATCCCGGGGACATATTCATAGCACAGCCTTGTTATCTCGTGCCCTGATACAGAATAAGTTCCCATGTTGGGTCCGTCTTCCTGATATATTCCCAAAAGGTCATAACTGGAGTCTGCTGCTTTTTCAAGGCAGCATATCTTTTTAATGTCGTACATTGCAAGCAGCGTCTCGGCGAGCTGGAACGGTTCCAGCGTCATCGGTATGTTCATCTTGCGGTTCTTGTTGAGTATTCCTGCGTTGCGTATCTCCAGTTCATTTGCGACGTTGTTGATAATCGTCGCGCTTATGCGGCTTGGTTCCGTTATGTTCTGTTGTTTCAGCGCGTCCAGACATGCCCGGGTTATTTCTAATACAATCTGGTCGCGCATTTCCTCGCCGACACCTGCCACTTGAACAGGCAATGACTGTGGGGAGTTTACGCCTGCTCCTGTTGTACTGTTTGATGAAGCAGATTTTGCATTGTTGCCCATAGGTTTTTCTCCTTTCGTTTTTTGATTTATGTATGCACAGTGTTGCGGAAGCAACGTATTTTCCCGCTTTATACATCCGGCTTTCCAGTCTCAGCGGCGCCATGCAGTGACCTAAAAAAACTGCTGGCTGTAGATGGGGCGGTGGGTGGGCAGGAATGAAGTTTCTGCGTGCCTCCGGCAGGCGTCCGGGAGAAAAACATCCCCCTGATACTGCCGGTGCTGGAAAGCGCTTTACAATCCAAATGTGCTGTGCTAAATTTGTAGAGGATGATTCTACATTTGATGCCGCTGGCATTGAGAAGACTAAAGGGGGATTTGTGATGGGCTCCAGAGTTACAAAATTTAAAGACACGCAGACCGTTACTGACAGTGAAGGGAATGTGATTCAGGAAAAAAAATCCGAGCGCACATGGACAGTAGAGAAGACAGGCGAGCCGGACTTCATCAAACTGTACCCCGAAGCATGGATGCCTAAAAAGAAGACCCTGGCTAAGGGTGAATCCCCTGCCGGGAAAAAGACCGCCCCTGCCCAGGGAAAAAACGCTGCCGATGGGGAAGATACTGCCCATCTGACGCTCCCCGCGGCCTACCGCTTTTTGTTTTTCATACTCGCGGCAAGGATGGGCTACTGTGACAGTGTTGACCTGGCGCACAGCCAACTGGTGATGACCGGAGAGCCGTACCGTGATGAGATAATGAAAATCATGGGCTGGACGAACCGGGACAGCCTAATGAAGGGGCTGAGGGCTCTCTGCGAATGTAATATCATCCGTAAGGTGAGCAGGGGATGCTACCAGATAAATCCCAGATTTGCGTCAAAAGGGCAGTGGCTATATAACCCCCGGATACCCCAGAGCAACGTGGAAGGTCTGAAGAAGTATTATGACGATGAACAGGAGAAAGCCAGAAGGAAAGATGAGGAAAAAGAAAAAGAGAAAAAGGAAGAAGCCCGGAAAAACAGAAAGAGAAGCCTGAGCCTCCAGAAGACAGGGGAAGGAAAAGAACTGCCTGTAGCTGATACTGCGGATATTCCCCCTGCCGTGAAAGAGACCGTCCAGCCGCCGCTTACCGATGAGGCTCCGGTTAAAGATAAATATAATGACGGGAAGCTCCCATTTGGTAATTTAGATTAGCAAAAACGCCAGAGCGTTCAATCGTTTGAATTGAAACGTGTTTTCAGTGAAAAAAAGCAAAAAGCCCAACTTGCAGGACGGTGTTTAGTCCGTCTCACCCGCTGGGCTTTTGTTTTTGTATGTCAGGCTTATGCGGCGGATTCCTTTGCCGCAAGACGAGCCTCTTTGGAAGTCTTACTTTCGAGCAACGCGATACTGTCCACAAGGAGCACAAGGCTGTATACCATCTCCCCGTCCTTCCCCTTGTAATTGTTGTTCTGCACCGTGTAGGAGCATGATACCAAATCGCCGCAGTCAAGGTAGTCAAATGCGCCGTTGCCCTGCTGTCTTGCCGGAATGAAGGCTTCCAGCGGAATGAACTGGGAACCGCGGTTTCCCTCACCGTCCGTGAACTGGTTCTGTGCCGCCACGGTAAACCGTATCTTTCTCGATCCGTCATTGTTGTTGTAGACCGCCGGGTCTTTGGTCAGCCGCCCTGTTACGATTCCGTAATTCCTGATATTCTTCATAGTGGTTTCCCTCTCTTTCTCAGCCGATAAGTTTTATCTTCATATACACAGCCGGGCCGCCATGTGGCCACAGTACCACCGTAAAGCCTCCCATAAAACCCACGCACAGGAGCAAGCGTAACAGGTGCCAGAGTCCCCTGCCTGTCCCTAGATTCACAGCCAGAGGCAGTGAACCAGCCACCGGTGCCGCTGCGCCGGCCTGCCCTTGGGTTCCCTGCGTGGCTGTGGTATAATGCCCCTGTCCGTCGGCTGGGCGCGTCCTGCCTGCCCCTGAGTTCCCGTGCCGTCGGTAAGGCGTGCTTCCCCACAGGCACGCAGGGAAGTCAAGGGTGGCGCCCTGCCTTCCTCAGCCCTGTGTCCATAGCGCGCAGTCTTGTTGCACCGTGCCATTTAACAGACATAAAACAGGCTCCGCCTCCCCAGTCTTATGTCCCTTTTTATTTCCGTTTCCCAAAAAGAGACAAAAAAGGGAAATAAACTGCACGCACAGGGGAAAAAGAAACGGGTGGTTTATTTCCATTTCCCGGATTCCATGAAAATAGGGGAAATAAGGGCGGCACAGGGGAAAACGGCAGAGCCCAGCGTTTACGGTATCTGCGGGCACATCCCGGAAAGCGTTATTTCCTTTTTTCAGGCACAGGCACAAAGGGAAATAAAATGGGAATAAGAAAAAGTCCAGTAAAATCAAGGCTTCCAGAGCTTTTTATAGGCTTCTTTATAGCTTTATTTCCCTTTTTTATAAAAAGAAAAGGTTACACACGGAACCATAAAAAAGATGCACATGTTTCATGCCTGTGCCATAAAGAAATATATCCACAATGCACTGGAATGTATTTTTATGATACAGGGGTTATGGAAAAAAAGCGGAAAATGGAAATAGCATTCCTTTTGTGCCTGTGATTTACGGCATACCGTACACTGTGCCATGCGCCTGCCGCAGGCAGGAAAACCACCTGCACAGGAAGACAGGACCCCGGAGCACGGAGTGCGGAGCGGGCGGAACGGAGACGCAAAGCGGCGCAGTGGAGTAAGAGCCCCGGAGTGCGGAAGCGCGGAGTGGGTGAGGTGCCCTGCTGGCACCGAAAGGCCGTCAGCTATGCTGACCGAACGAAGTGAGTGAGCCTCTCTTATCCTGTTCACCCTATTTTTATGCTTTTTCGTAAGAAAATGCAGAAAAGTCCCGCAACACCTGATAAAACGCGGTCTGTAGAATTTCCAAATAAGCGTTTTTCGCCCCGAATTAAATTTCCATAATTTCCATTTTGGAAGAAAAATTCGGGAAGCCGCATTTTTACTGGGGTGTTTTTGAATTAAATTTCCATGCAATTCTGCCCAGTGCCCTCACTTGGAAATTTAATTCGTGCCTGCGGCAGCGTCCGAAAATGGCATTTTGGGTGGACATAAATTCATTTCCGCCTCGGAATTTCTGGAACCTAAAATCCCTAAAGTACCTAAATTCATGAAAATGCCCCGGATAGCCCGTTTTATCGGGGGCAGGTTTTGATTTTAAATCCCTGCGTTTTCCGCCAGTGCCCTCACTTGGACTTAAATTCACCCCGTGCCAGTTTTACGGTATTACGTCAACTATGTGTGCCAGAAATTTATTTCCCTTTTGATTCTAAAAAGGAAATAAAGCGAGAGCAGGATGCCCGGAGAGGGATTCGGGAAAAATAAAAAGGGCATATGCCCCCTGTGACGTTCAGATTTGCTGGTCTTTTTATGGTCTTTGGAAAGACCGCTTTATGGGCTTTATAAAGACCAGCACCGCCGGATATTCCCATAAGTGGTTTTCACAGAGACCATTAAACGGCACTCATAAAGACCGCCTTTCTTTTCATGCCCGCAGATGGTCTTCTCATGAGCTTTTTATGGGCTTCACAAAGACCACTTTCCTTTTTATGCCCCTAAGTGGTCTTTACACGGGTTTTTTATGGTATTTGCAAAGACCATTTTCAGGCGCATACAAAGACCGCCCACCAGAAAAAAAGAGCTGCCACCCGGACAGTCTTTTAAGACTGCCAGAGTAACAGCTCTACAAATCAGCTTATGACAATAAAAATAAGAGAGGGGCTTTAAAAGCCCCCGATGCGTTCCCGCAATTAAGCAGGCACGCGACGCCATAACGACATCCGGTTTCAGAACTGCGCCCGGCGCCGTCAGGCGCACCCAGTAAAGTGAGACGTGAGGCAGAAGATCGGCGCGGAATCGTTCAGACGTCTGAACAAAAAGAGCCCCATGCGTTCTGCATGGAGCCCTCAGCCTTACTTATTTTATTTTGCTTATTCTGCCGACATTTACTTTGCAGCAGCCGCCTGTGCCTCCGCCTCTATGTCAATCACGACGGTGTCGTTGATTGTTACATAGCTTACACCAAGCGTGTTGTACATGTAAGTCCTGTCGAGCGGTGCTCCGACTGTCAGACCCTTTGCGTCCGCAACCTGAAAGTCGATGGCATACTTCTTGTCGTCGCGCTGCTTGAGAGTAACCTTTGTGCAGGAGACGTTCTTCTTGTCAGCGTCCATGAGCTTGAACGTAGCGATGTCGATGCCTTTATGGGTCACCTTATAGGTGCCTGCGCCAGCATTCGCAGTTGCTCTGAACTTCTCCTTGCCTGCGGACGCTTCCGTGCCTGCCGCCTTGGGAGCGGATGCCGTGGAGCTGCCGCCGATGTTATCAGAACCGTCGGATGCGCTGGAGCCACCTGCTTCTCTGTCGGAGCGTGCGCAACCGTCATCGTAGCTGGAACTGGAGCCACCGCCAGAGTTGGAACCGCCGCTACTGGAGCTACCGCCACCGATATTATCGGAACCGTCGGATGCACTGGAACCACCTGCTTCTCTGTCGCTGTGTACCGTACCGTCGTCTGCAACGTATGCGTGAGCGGTGATACCTGTATTGCCGATAACCAGGGCACATGCCATGAGCATAGCCATACCTTTTGCAACTAAATTCTTTTTCTTCATCGAAGTTACCTCCTTAGTTTCTTGAAATATAGGTTGTCTGTTGTTACTGTGTCTCCGCCCGTATGCCTGCGTGTGCGCTGCCACACCTCCCTTTTTCGGCACCAGCGGATGTCGGGACAGTTACCATCCTGTCCATATATGCAACCGGGCTGCTGTGCAGCCTGCTTACATCCTTAACGGCTGTTTCCCGGTTTGCCCCTTATACTGTTCCCTGCCATGCGCCTCCTTCCTGCAACCGGATTTTGGATTATCCATAGTATCAGACACATGGCATGGCTCTCAGGTTTTATATCCCTGAAAAAAATAAAAAGACCGTCCCAAAACAGGGCGGCCTGAAAGCGCCGTCCATGTGCGTGTACTTTTCCCTTAACAGTTATCCCAGAGGGGGAACAGAGATTTCCGTCCCCTCCGGGTCATTGCACTGCCGGGACAAATAAAACAGGCGGCGCAGGATTTAATTACCCACACCGCCATAAGTACAGCACACGGACCCAAATCACCAGATTCTTGTATTGTAAAAAAAGGGAATCTCTAGTAAAATAGGTATTGGCGCGTGATATATTTACGTTGTGCTAGGACCGACTTCCTGCATAGGGGCTTGAAAAGTTGCAGCTTTTCAAGTCCTGCCTTTTTTATTCGTCTCGTACATTCCATTATACAGCACATGTGTATGTATTTCAAGGCTAAAAAAAGCCGCCTTTCCGCATACGGGCGGGGAGCGGCAACGCGGCTTTTCCCCATCCCCCATATACGTCCCGGCACTTATCCCTGCACGCATACAATCTTTACCCTGACGGAAGAATCCTCAGCGAACACGTTCCGCATGATGAGGTCAAGTTCATCCTGCATACTCTGATAGTCGGTGTAGCTGTCTATCTCCGCAAGGGTGCCGATATTCTCATTAGGAACCGCTTCCTCCGGCAGTTCCCGCACATCATCATCCATCTGCGCAGCCCCTGTGTCTTCCGGTTCTTCTTCGTGGGCAGTATCTTCCTCCGCCGTTCCGGGGCTTTCCGGTTCCTGCATTTCCTCAGTTTCCGGTTCTTCCTCATGGACTGTATCATCCGGTACAGTTTTTTCTTCCGGAGCAGGATTTACAGCCTCCTTTACGGGCGCAGGCTCCTCCGACGGGGCAGGAGATGTCTCCACCGTGCCCGGTTCCGGTTCGCCCTTTTTCAGCCTGTTGATTGCCCTCACGCTCATATCGGGCGATACCTGCTGTATCATGTCCTCGGGCATTCCCAGCATGGCCACAAGCTGTGAAGCGGAATAGTTGCGGTAGCAGTCGGCAATGCTTTCGATGACCTCGCCCTGCTCATTCCTGTCGGCATAGTTCTCAATGATGCAGATAAGGTTGCAGCAGGTGGTGCGCTTGATGTTGCATTCCTTTTCCGCATACTCGTAGATACTCTTATAGTTCAGGACACGGAACATGTTATTCCTGTGTATCCAGTGTAACTGAAAGCCTATGGTGACGAACGAGTTCTGGATGTTGAGCATTTCATCGCGGATGACCTGTGAACGCCTCTGGAACTCCTTTTTCATCTGTTTCAAGGGGGATTCCACTATCTGCGCGGATGCCGTAGTGACAGGGACAGGGGCGGCCACGTTTTCATCCGTAATGCCCTGTTCAGGTTCCGGCTCTTCCACGGATTCCTCCGTGTTGCCACTTTCCCCTGTAGCCTCTTCACGGGCATTTTTACCCTCTGCGACAGGTTCCTGCACAGGGGATTCCGGTTCCGTAATGTTTTCAGGTTCCGTAGCAGCATTGATCCGCGTTTCTGCACTGGAATCCGGTGTGGCGGCTCCCGCTTCCTCCTGCTGTTTCTCCGCCTTGGGCTTCCTGCCCCTTCTCGGCTTCTTTTCCTTGGAAGCTTCCTCCCTGCCTCCCTTTCCAGCAGGGACAGGAGCAACCGACTTTTCTGTCTTCGGTTCCTTTTCTGATTTCCTCATACCGTATATCTCCTTTCTGCCAATTCACGCATGGCTGCGGTAGTTTCCGTTGCTTTTTCTGCCGGGGCATTCAGACGTCTGGACGCTTCCGGCTGTTCGTAAGAGAGACCGGCGCCGCAAGGCGCATAATCCTCATGGGAAGATTTCGATTTTCCCTGTGCCCGCATGGTAGAGATAGGCACTGTCGGAAAGCACCTCCTCCGTGAGACGCTGCGTCCGGTTGACTTCCCTCACCATGCTTCTGTAATATGCCGAATCCCACGGGGACGGATTCGCAGCAGGTAACAGCATGACCTCAAAGACACTGGACGGCAGGATATAAAAATCCCCGTGCCGGTCAGCGAACTCCCGAAGGACGGACTCATAAAGGAAAGCGGCGGCGGTTGCCTGCGCCTCTTTCACGCAGCGCAAAATATACATCGGGAAATCAGGTACACCGTCTGGCTTCTCAGGCAGTTCGATACCGCTGTTTTCCTCCGAGAGTATCTCCCGGGCCACTTCTTCCATGGAGCGCAGTTCCACGGGCAGTATCCGCCGCGTGTTTTCCACCGCATGGCGGTATAAGGTTTCCTCATCCACTCCCCACATGCAGAAATGGCTGTCCGTGACGGCAATCCTGCCCGTACTGCCTGTTACTGTTACGGGGATGTAATAGGTGACGGCAAGGTCAAGGAACTGCCTGTGGGGCATGGATTTAAGCACTTCACGGTTGCGCTCCATGTTTATGAGCCTGAAACAGATAAGGTCCTTAATGGCTTCAAAATCCGCCACGTCCGGCAGGATGGGTTCTTCCTGTATCTTATGTTCCTCATAGAGCCGCGCTGCGTCGGCCGCAACGTCTTCTATCTGACGTCCTGCCAGATACTCTCCGTAAAAATTTTCCATGTAGATATTCGGGGCCACGTTCTGCTCCTCCGGCATGATAACGATTCCAGTCAGATGTATGCCGTTATTTTTATCCACGGGGACAGCCCTGACCTTACAGTCCGGATACCGGGCCTGAAGCCGTCCCTGCATTACACTGACAAATTCCTCAAAACTTACTGCCACGTTCCTGTTAGTTTCCATCTTTCATTCCTCCTTGTTTTCTGGCACAGGAAGACCCCGGAGCCTATAACGCCGGGGCCATGCCTGCTGTTTCATTCTGGTATTGTGTTAAGGTGTTGCTTTCAGGCTGCGCCGCCTCCGGGAGCCGGTGATAGAGCCTGTGCTGTCTCAGGTCATACTTCACCGCCTGTTCCGCCTTGCTGCCCCTTGTGAGGAGCCACGCACTGTCAAGCGGCGTGTTAAGTATGGCGCTGACGGGCTTATTGGCCTGATAGCTGATATACCTTGCTGTCTCAAGGTCGCGCCCCGCACCAAGGCAGAGCAGGTTGTCACAGTTGTTGATTACCGTCATTGCCCTTGCCTGCCCGTAGAGCGATTCAAGCTGTGATAGGGACTGGATGATGACGCTGACGGAGATTTCCCGCGAACGTATCACGGATATGATTCTGTCAAAATCCGGTATCACCACGTTTGACGCGAAATCATCCAGATAAAACCGGACAGGCACTTTCAGCCTGTGCCCCGGGCTTTTGTCCGCAAGGTCACAGAGGGTATGCAGTGCCTGCGTGTAGAACACGTTCGCAATCCGGTACATGGAGTCGTCCGTATCGGATATGTTAAGGAACACCGCCGTCTTTTTCCTGCCAAGCTCTTTCAGGTTTATCTTCTTCGGGTTATCGAAAATCCCCTTTGCCCCGCCGAAAGAGAACGGCGCCAGCTTGGATGCAAGGAAGCTGAAGATACAGGCGGCGGTCTTTTCCGCATTGTCGGAAACGGATTTAAACAGCCGGTAGCGTGAGAGCGCGAAGCTGTCCGGGTCTACCACTTCCAGTTCCCTCATGAGGCTCTTATATTTCCCGTCCTTTCCCATCTCGCTGATAAGCCGCACCACGCTCCCCAGATGGCGCTCCTCCCCCGGCAGGGTCTCAAGCACGTAGCTGATGGCGGATTCAAGGTAAATCCTTGCCGTCAGTTCCCAGTAGGGGTCGTGCCGGCTCTCGACGGGCATTAGGCAGGCGGCAAGGGTCAGGATATCCTGCTCCTGATAATGCCCCTCCCTGTCCTGGCGGATATAGGCAAGGGGATTATAGCCGTAAGGGGATAAGGCACAGTCGGCAAGGTTTATCTCCATCACCTTATAGCCCTCCTGTGCAAGGAGCGTTCCGACGTCTGAACAGAGCGCCCCTTTTGTGTCCGTAACAATCATGCTCCCGCTGCATTGCAGGATGTTCGGCTTGACATAGCCCCTTGTCTTGCCTGCGCCGCTCGGGCCTATGATTAAGTCGTTGTTGTTGAGCCCGGTCTGCCATGTGTCGTTGCTGATGGTATGCCCATCCGCAAGGATTCTGTAAGTATTGTCCATGATATTTCCCACCTCCTTATATCTCATGGATGATGCGGTCGGCAAGGTGCCACGCAACCGCTTCTTCTGCGCTGAAATAGCTGTCTGTCTTTGTCTTCTCATAGACTTCCTCAATGGAATGCCCTGTGTGCCCTGCAAGGATGGAAGCGGTAATCTCCCTTGTTTCCATGAGGCGCCTGCTTGCTTCCTCCACGCTCAGGGCATTCCCTTTGATTCCAGTCGTGAGCGGGTCATGTATCATGACTTTTGCGTGCGGCAGGATGTCCCTCTCATTCCCAGCCGCAAACAGCAGTGAGCCCATAGACGCCGCCATGCCGACACACACGGTTCTTATCGGGCATGAGATTCCTTCCATCACGTCATACAGGGCAAGGCCGTCCGTGACGGAACCGCCGGGGCTGTTGATATACATGGTTATCTCTTTTTCCGGGTCTGCATGGTGCAGGTAACGGAGCTGTAAGATAAGCGAATAGACGGATTCCCTCGTTATCTCGCCCACCACCTCAACGGAACGGTGCTTTGAAAAGAGCTCGTCCTGTATCGGGCAGTAGGTCGTCCCCTCGGAACTTTCCTTGATGATGTTCGGTGTCATGAGAAATAGGTTCATGTGCGTTTCCCTCCTTTTTTCCAGATGATGTTTTTGTCACAGAACGGCTCAATGAGGATGCGGTAGATTATCTCGTCGCAGATAAGCTCCGGCATTTCCCCGCGGTATGCCTTTGCAAGAATCTCCGCGATAAAGCTGTCGGACACATCCCCGTATGCCTCATCCGATGCCATGCAGTTATAAATGTCTGCGTAGTAAAAATTCCCGCGCATGTCGGACAGCGCACTGAAATAGCAGAGGGTGTCGAGCCAGCAGACAGCCGGGTATGTGTGCTCCTCGTTCCCGCAGGCGGCAAGCCTTTCTTCAAGCTTCTTCTTTTTTTCCATCCTGTACCTCCTTCCATACCCGGTAAGCTTCGTTCATGGGAGACGCAAACAGGCGTAAAAGCTGCCTGTGCGGGAGCACGCCCTGTCCGGGCCTTCTGCGCCTGCTTATCAGGACTGCCGCTTCACGGACAGTCATTTTTTCAAGCTGTTCCGGCGGTATGCCGAGCGCCATGCCCAGCCTCAGAGTGCAGCCTTTCATATAGTCTGACAGCGGCATATCGCCGAAAGCACGCACCGCACAGGCGTCATGTTCCGGGTGCACGCGGTATCTCCCTGCTTTTTCAAGCTGTTCCTCAAGCGGTATCTTTTTATATCCCATAGGTTCCTCCCTCTCCGGCACTCTGCCGGGTCTTTACACTTTACAAAAAGGTAGCCGGGGCAGTGCAAGCTGCCCAATGCCTTTTGTAAAATGTCAAGGAAGCGTGGCGGCGGGGGCGGGTGGGAAAGGGTGATGGTTCCTGCCGATGCCGCAGGCAGGCGTCCCGGGAAAAGGAAAAATCCCCCTGATATGACCGGTGCTGGACAGCAGGACAGCGCTTGACAATCCAAACATCCTTTATTAAAATGTCTATATGGCAACTTCTGTTTTAGCCGCTTGGGTGGTGGGCGGGCAGGAGCAGTAACAGGGTTTTTTATTGCAGGCGACGTGGATAAAAATAACCCCCTGATATTACCGGGTGCTGGTAGCACCAGACCATAGAAACAACCTTATAAAATGTCTTTGTAGAACAGACTTCTATTTTGTGTAGAACAGGAATCGACTTTTTGTAGGGAAGGGTTCTACTTTCTGGCGCCGAAAGCGCCGTATTCCCTACGTCCCTCCTTATAGTATGGTCTTAATATGGGGGAATTTGGTAGAAACCTGAGCAGGGATGTGCAGAAAGTTCCCATGGGTATGTAGCCCGGGTGTCTTTTTTTGCATTTACCGGGCAGGAATGGAAAAAACCGGGCAGTTTCCGCTGCCCGGCCTTTTAGATGATAGATAACAGTGTGGATTTAAGATATGGATTACCTCGCATTGAGGCCCCCGATAAAGACGATATAGCAGGCAAAATCGCCGATACGCTTCCTGTAATAGGGATTTTCCGATTCTTCCCCAAGCGTATCACGCCATGAAGCGGGTTTCCCCAGTATCTTCAGGTATCTTGCAAGCATGTTGAAAGCTATGATGACTTTATTATGACGGGAAGTACGGACAGAATCCTCCGCCAGTTTCTCCTCCTTATCCCATAACGGCCAGTTGGATCGCGATTCGGAGTATTTTACGGCGGCAGTATACAGGTCTTTATAAAGTTCAAGGGCTTCTGTATCACCCTTGATTTCCCCTGCCATTTCCTGATGCAGGGCAGCCATCTCATCCAGGGTAAGGGACATGGGCTCTGGTTCATAATCTTCATAGGTTGATAACATCAGACACACCTCCAATTAAACGATAGTTACATTATACCAGCAGGCAGGCAGTGGGGCAACCGGGCATATCAGTCTGCCCCTTTCCGGATTAAAGAATCCGCTAGAACACATGCTTCATAACATCCACTATGATTGCACCGTAACTGTCCGCCTCGATATTTACACGCCTTTTGCCGCCGCCTTTGAATGTAATCTGTACCGTATTATCATCTATCAGGGATAATTCTGTTACATCCAGATTCGCACACAGCAGGGTGTGTTCCAATACGGCAATGAACTCTTTTTTCTTCATGTCATTTATCCCTTTCCCTGTAATTCTGACGGTTTTTCCCCTGTGATTGGTTGAATACAAGCGATATGGTCAGCGGCATAAAAAGCGTTTGCTGTGATTTGTCTCTGCCATGCGTTCGCTTTTGGAGACCATTTGAAACCGTTACTCTTTAATATGGTGCGGATTTCCTCGTCGGGTTTTTCATCAAAGAATATCCGCAGGCGGTTATCCTCTTTATCCGGTTCCACATATCCACCATCGAACTGCCAGCCGGCATATATGGCCTCTGCCTTATGTTCCAGTTCCTCAATCCGCTTTTTCACTCTGCGGATTTCAGCCCCATTATTGGTAAACTGCCACTGGAGATATGGTGCTTTTCCATAATGCCACTTGGATTCCATATCAGATTTTAACTGATCATTCTGCTCCGGTGTTAGAAACGGGCATTTGTCCAATGTACCATTCTTTCGGTAGTAATCGTTGACAAACTTCATCGTCTCCTGTAATTCTTCCAGATTTTCAAGCTTCTTCTTTAATTTTTCCACCGCACCCGGGTCGTCTGCGCTAATACCTCCTGTCCCTACGCCCCTTATTTTGTTCAGCAGTTCCTGAATATCCCTCCATTCCTGCATGTTACGTTCTCTTGCGGAGTTCTGCTTTTCTTTTTTCCGCGTCGGGAAGTTTGCAGGCCCGGCAATCATCACAGAGGGTACACGTGCGTCAATCGCATATCCGTTGTTCATGTTCTCCGCAAGTTTTCGGGCGTAGGTATCGAGCAGGCTGTCTATCTTTTCATGATACATAGGGTCAACGTGCTTTTTCTGTGCTTCGGCAATTTCTGCCGCCTTATCTACCATTGTCCTATATTCCTCTGTGGCTCTGCCGGGCTTGTACTCATAAAAGCTGTTCATTTCTTTCGCCCTGCGTGCGGCTTCCTCATTGATTTTGTAATAGGTAACATTGCTCATTTCTTTAATCTCTCCTTTTCCGTGTTCCTGTTTGCGTTCATTTGTCTGTACGGAAATCCCGTTTTTATGGGATTCTTCCGTTGCCTGTGGGGCAGATTTCATAACCGCCTATTTTGCCCATGAATCACTCCTCCTTTCGGGAGAGTGACCGGCACAGGTTTCCTGTGCAGGAAGCGCAAAAAGATGTATAGTGGAAAACCATTAAGAAAAAAGCGCGATATCTCTGCTAGGCTCTTGTAGGGTAATCTTGTTGTACTTATTTTTTGTAATATTGAATCTTTCCTGTGCTCATGCTATACTGTTTCTGACTTAATCGTTATGTGTTTTTACTGCTTAATATGGCAGAGGAAAAGAAGATAATTTTATCAAATATTAGGAGAATATAAAATGTTAAGAGACGTTACATTAAAAGAGTTTTTAGATGATATTGGAGATAGTACCGTAAATGTTGAACCCATTGAGCCCTATCGCATGATGCTTTTTCTGTCTGAAACAAAGGTAGAATTTGATGAATATTCTAACCTTGGCTTTGTGTGCAATGATGGTAATGAAATACATTTTGACACTTCCTTTTTCTTGATTCATATAACATATGATGAGAACAAAGAACAGTATCAGCTTAAAATTAGCGATGATTCAGGTTGTTTACTTGCTCTTTTTGTTGAAAAAAAAGATTGATAATGTGTTAGTGGAAAAACATAAAAGCCTTATGAGACTTAATGACCTCATAGGGCTTTTACAATATTTATAACAGTTCATCCAATAGTAGAAAAAAGCAAAAAGCCCGCATTCCTGCCGGGGATGTGTATGAGCAATGTTAAATTTTTGTGTTACTTAAACCAAACTTCTCTTTATCTGTATTAATAACATAATCACCTTCATATGGTTTTAAATGCAGCCAGAAAAACATTCATTTGTATCTCCGCGTTTTTTATGACTTTTATCCACAACAGGCACCGACGAAAAAAGCGCTGTTTCATAAGCTGTAAAAGCTTTTGTGTCACTGTTGTTTTCCCTACACAGGAAGATCCTTCTATAAAAATCAATCTTTGTAAGGATTGAACTTATCACTTAGAATGAATTATTAAATCTCGTAATTCATCAAAATTGTAGTCTTTATATCTTTTTGAAGGACTCAATAATGAAGTAGTTGTTGCAGGTATATTCGCTAACACTTTATTTATATCTTTCTTCATTTTAATACATTTTTATCATATCACTTGCATTCCTCATTTACCACTAAAAAATAAGGACGCAGCAACCGCCACCCCCTACATGGCTTATCTATAAAAACCAATCAATTTCCTTTGCCGAAAGTAAAATATCAATATAACAATACATAGTTGCTATAGAAAAAACAATGTGATAGAATACTCTTTGCCAAACTCGAAAACAAAGTTGAATTTACTGATAAAGAAGCATTATGCACGATGAAAACAAGAACAAAATCTTATGAAATGGATTTCTGTGAGGGTTCTCTCTGGAAAAAGATATTTCTATTCAGTATTCCCCTGATGTTCTCCAACGTACTGCAGGTTGTGTTCAACATGTCCGATGTGGCTGTTGTAGGTAAGTTCGCGGGCCCCATCGCTCTTGGCGCTGTTGGTTCCACCAGCATCCTTGTAACCTTGTTTACGGGAATCCTGCTGGGACTGTCCAGTGGTGTCAATGCTCTCACGGCACTATACATCGGCTCCAAAAATGAAAAGGGTGTAAGAGAAACCGTACATACTGCCGCTATCCTTTGCTTTTGTACCGGCGTATCCATTACTTTGCTTGGAATCGCCTTTTCCCGGCCTATTCTGACTGCTATGCATACCAAGGAGGAACTGATTGAAGATGCCCTCATCTATCTGAGAATCTACTTGCTGGGAATGCCTGCGCTGGGGATATTTAACTTTGGTAACTCTGTCCTGAGCGCTGCCGGTGACACAAAAAGGCCCCTTTATTTTTTAAGTTTGGCTGGTGTCTTGAATGTACTGATGAACCTGTTTTTTGTCATTGTATGCCGCATGAATGTGGCAGGTGTTGCGATTGCCAGTATTCTTGCACAGTATTTTTCTGCAGCGATGGTCCTTGTCCTTCTTCTGCGAACAAAGGAATGCTTCGGCCTTAAACCGGGCGCCCTGAAAATTACCCCGAATAAACTGCTACGAATCATACGCATTGGAATTCCATCCGCTTTTCAATACGCTATTTTCGCTCTTGCAAACCTGTTCGTGCAAACGGGCGTAAATTCTTTTGATCATGTGATGGTGGAGGGAAATTCAGCCGCCAGCAATGCCGACCCGCTGGTATATGATATGATGGCCGCCTTTTATACTGCATGCACCAGTTTTATCGCCCGGAACTATGGAGCACAGAAAAAAGACCGCATCCGAAAAAGTTTCCTCATCTGTATGTTTTACTCTTTTCTGGTTGGTCTGATTCTGGGTGTGGGAATTTATCTGCTGCGTTATCCCTTTCTAGGATTGTTTACCAACGACAGTTCTGTAATCAATGCCGGTATCAAACGCTTATCCGTGATGGCGCTTTCCTATTCCGTATCTGCATTTATGGATAATTCCATTGCCGCATCCAGAGGACTGGGAAGAACCATACTTCCCACTGTTATGGTCATCCTTGGTTCCTGCGTTTTCCGCATTTTCTGGATCTATACGGTGTTTGCTTACTTCAAAACGATTGAATCATTGTATCTGCTATATGTGTTTTCCTGGCTTATCACCGCGATAGCGGAGATTCTGTATTTTATTAAAATATTCCGTAAAATCCAGGTATCGTAATGGCTATGAATAGCTTCCCAAATATTACAAGCAGTCTTGACACCATAGCTGGATATATTGCTATGCAGGCCGGAGAATTGCCAAATACATGAAATACCTGTATAATATTCTTATACAAAATCAAAATACGCAAAGGTGATTTCTCAGGTTTATAAAACAGGAGGTAGAACATGAAGGATAGTAATTGTGGTTATTGCTGCGGCGGAGAACCGTTAGCAAAATTTGGAATCAAGATCTGTGATCTGGATGTAAGTCAACTGATTCTTTTCAAAGAACAGAGTAAACCGGGAAGATGCATTGTAGCTTATAAGGATCACGTTAGCGAAATTGTGGATATCAGCGATGAGGAAAGGAATCGCTTTTTTGCGGATGTAACCAGAGCTGCAAAAGCGATTCACAAAGCCTTTGCCCCGGATAAACTTAATTACGGCGCATATGGCGATACAGGTTGTCATCTACATATGCATCTGGTACCCAAGTACAAAGATCAGGATGAATGGGGTGGCGTGTTCCAGATGAATCCGGACAAAAAATACTTAAGCGAAACCGAGTATGAAGAGATGATAGAAAAAATACGCGAATGCCTTTAAAGAATCATGTGCTGACTAACAACAGCGGCTATATTTCCTTCCATCAGAAGGGGCTATGAGAAATGAAGTTGCAATCACTCCATTTTTCACAGCTCCCTTTTGTACTTATTTAGATATCTCCATTTATTTCTCCCAACATTATTACAACAAGACTGTCGGCATAATCAATATATCAATACATTTGAAATATAGCAGGCAATCCCATAGACCACCTGCCATATAAAATAAATGATATATTCTCGTACTACTCGAACTCTTTTTTCAATTCGCTACACGTGAATAGTGAATTCTCGTATTCTCCAAAACCTCATCTTTACAACTTGGTCATTATCTTGATCACTTTGACCAAGATGCAAATCTTTCTTATCATCCAGCAACTCCAAATACTTATCATACGCCTTACAAAACACCATAATCCCTGATGTATTTATATTATATTCCGGCAATGGAGCATCACACTTTACACAGATTTGATTATACATTTTCAATCAATCCATGCTTTATAAGCCTCGCCTTTATCGCACCATAACTTCTTTCATGCTTCTTTGCAATTTCCGAAATAGACATACCAGAAGAAAACTCCTGATCAAGTCTATCATCTTCTTCCTTACTCCACTTTGCGCCAGCGTTGACTTTCTGTTGCTTCTTTATATCTTCGGTCATCCCGTTTAACACATCTACAAGACCTTTCATATTTCTCGGTGTCATATGATCTTTATAATGAAGTCCTTCATTCGTAATATGCAATACCGAGTGTGTACCTTTTGTCTCAAGAATATAATGCTTATTTATCAGCCAATTTACAACTTTATGTATAGATTCACGATCCAGATATGAAAGTTTTCCATACTCTGGTACTAAATTTAATTCGCCCTGTAATACTCTTTTGTCGGAAGAACCATATAAAGTACGAACTAATATTGTATCGTTATAGTATTTCTTTGCACTGATATTAACCAGACAGAGCAATACTGTTTCTGCTATTTCAAGAATACTGTGTTCATTGTAAATAGGGTATCGGGATTCTTCAACTTCCTGAAGTTTTGTATTTTCAATAATATCTTTTTCCCAATTTTCTTTCTCAGCCTGCTTATTCTCCGTAAACTCATTTAAACTTCTATTTCCTGTTTGCCTTTCAGCTTTTGTGACCATGGATACTTGAATTTGCTCACTTAATATACTATTTGCTGCAACAGGTTGGTCTATTTCAGACAAATCATATCTCATCATTTTGTAATAATCTCTCATAGAAAGTGTCTTATTACACCCATGACCATTCTTATTGTAATTACTGCAGCCAAGAAAACATTGTGCCCCATTCTTAGGAGTCTTAGCTATCAGATAACCATCCTGACAATCAGGGCATTTCATAATAGAAAGCTTTTTCCCACGCAGACTATTAGTCATGAAATCGCATATCTCCGGTTCATTTGTACAAATATACAATTTCAAACCATATGACGGTTTATATTTAAGTTGTAATGGAAATCCACAAATGGGGCACGTACGCTTATAGATTGCAACGGGCTCGTCTTCTGTCCACTGACCACGCAAAAAGACATTTTTATACTCTTTCTTGATTTCAAGTAAAAATTCAGATGGATTCTTCTCCGGAGCAATAAAATACACTCTGTTCTTTGTTCTGGTCATTGCAACATAGAACAGCCTTCTTTCTTCCGCATACTGAATACTCTTGTCTTCTTTGACAACAAGAGACAGCACGGGATCATCTTCTATTTTGGAAGGGAATCCGTACGTTTCATTTCGCCCATTTACAACAATAACATTATCATAGCCCAATCCCTTTGACGCATGAGCAGTCATAAATGTTATATCCAGTTCCGGATATTTAACTGACTTAACTTTAGACCCACGATTAATATATTCAAAAAGGCCAGTTCTAGTCAACCTGTCACCGTCAAAGTTAAATCTCCCCAATAACAGGATATTGGTCTTTTCACACGGCTTATCTTCCAGCCTGTTATACATTATAATCTGCTCAATCGCAGTCTGAACAGCATATGCCATGGCGTAATTCGCACCACTTCTTCGATCTGACTTTGGGTCTTTTGCCGTACTATCGTAAGTATAAATAATTACCGGTTCTTCAATATGTTTTGGAGAAACAAGTGACTTTGTAATTTGAGTGGTGTTTTTTTGAATAAAATTTCCCGCTATATCAATTATTTCCTGGGAATTTCTATAAGTTTTTACAATCTTCATGAGTTTTGCGTATCCCATGATTTCTTCAAAGCGCGTAAATAACGTAATATCAGATCCGCTAAACGCATAGATTGACTGCCAATCATCTCCTACTGCCATAATTTTGGCATCCGTCACTTCAGAAAATGCTTTTACCAGATCAAATCTCTGTCTGGAGATGTCCTGATATTCATCGACAATAAGATATTTAAAATCTAATTTTTGCTTCATGTCCTTTACTTCTTCAAAAACTCTGGCCGACTCATTAATCATGTCTTCAAAATCCACGGCATGATTTTCAACCAGAAATCTCTTGTATTCCAAAAAACACGCATGAGCAATATCAAGGAATAATTTTGTCCTGACATTACTTGTGATCAAAGACAATCTATCAAAATCCCTCTCATCATAACCATTAACTTTGAAGTTCCTGATAAAATTGATAACCAGAAATACCAACCGGTTAATATATTTATTCTCTTCCGAAGCAATTAACTTCTTTATAATTTCTTCATTGGATCGTCTATTTATTTCAAAACCATGTTCAATAAGAGTTTTTTCGAGATGCGATGAAATACTCGCTCCATCATTGTATGATGAAAATGTATAAATTAAATCGGTATTATGCTGCCTATGTAATTTGATTTTATCATTAATTGCTTTTTTATATGCTTCCACCTCATCCTTATCATATAAGAAATTTTCTCCGCTTTCAGTAATCCCAAAATGCTCGATATAAGCAATATTCTCCCCTTGCTGTATCATAAAATCAGGCGTATATGGTTTCTGAGCCATTGGAATGTTATATTTATAAACAGGCTCATAAGTGTAATCAATATTATTTATATACAGATAATTAGCTATTTCTACTTCTTGTATAGATCGCACAATCTCATTTTGAATAGTAATCTTCTTTTTACTGTTTCGATCAATTATCTCTTTCTTAAAATCATCTAATTCACTACGCATCGTCGCATAGTTTGCATTTGCCATATGATTGAAAAAAATATTGATGTCATCACCTTCGTACGGAGCATCAAAATAAGAAGCAAAAAAGAGTATTAAACTATTGACTACACTGGGATCTCTCAGAACTTTATCTCTAAAATAATTTTGCACACAATAGTAAAGCTTACTTCCATCAACTATATTCAATTGCTCCGGACTGTTTTTATGCAGAATAGCATTTCCAGTGGAATGAAAAGTTGCAATCGGGCAAGAAATATTAAGCCTCTTATTGATCTTATCCTTAAGCTCATTTACCGCTTTGTTCGTAAAAGAAATGATAAGAATCTCTTCCGGATTTATGTCTTGCTTTTCTACCAAATATTTTACTTTTGCAGCAACTGTAGTGGTCTTACCGGCTCCTGCCCCGGCAATTACAAGACTATAGTCCTCGTCCGAAAGGACTACTTTTCTCTGATCTCCATCAAGGCTGATAGCAGTATCCACTTCTTTTAGAATATTGTCCAAATAGTCTTTTTCTTCAATCAGCTTTGAAGCTATATATCTGTCATTCAACCCATCAACAATCTCAACAATATGTTGATACTGGTGACAAAGTTTTTGCGCATTATCCGCATCGAATCCATGTTTTGAACAGTAGTCTTCCAAAATATCGTTTTCAGCCAGTGTAATAAAGAAATTCATTACCTCGGAATACTGAGCAATCTGAGATTTAACTTCCTTACGTGAAATAAAGTGATTTGACTTTTCAATGTCATCAAGATATTTTTTCCATTCCAAAAGTTGCAAACACTTGCCGGATATCTCTTTATCTAAATGTACTTTTACATTTTGCTTTCTTTTTAAAAAAGAGTCTACTAGTCCCATCATTTCGTTCCTTAATATTTCATATCTTCTAGGCATAATTGCATGGCTTGCTGATTTTCTGTTGCAATATTAGAGCAAACATTTCTTCCAATTCCAAAAACGTTACTATTACCTGTTCCACAGTCCATTCCATAGATGCAAAATCAATTATCCAACTTATCAATCAGCATCTGATAATGCTTCTGACTGATATGCCTTCCGGCATTTTGCAAGCCTTCAATACACTGCTTTACATCATCTGCCATCAGTTCTTTTTCTTCATAAGCTGCCATTAATATACCAATTGTTCCCATAATCTTAAGTCCCATCTGAGACGATACCGCTCTTCCTTTTGCTTCATCCATCAGTAGTACATCTGCATTTAACTCATCCGTCAGGACTATGGCTTCGCTCTCCCCTTGATCCAGTCCAGTTGCTCTTTTAAGTATACTGGCAGATTCCGAATTTTTAACAGCCTTAACTATGATAAACTGTTTCTGGCTAATCTGATCAGCTTCATGCTTAAACCGTTCGTCTGCAGCCAATTCATCAAATACTGCCTGCGGTATCAAAACCTGTCCGAATAATTTTTCAAGCAAATCTATGCGATCTATTTTAAGAAGCGATATTAATGGTGTTGTATCTGATACAACAATCATTCCGACGCCTCCTTCTTTTTCAGCTGTCTGAAAGTCTCCAGTTCTGAATCCAATTCGTCCATTGTCATATCCAAATATGAATATCCCAATTTGTCATAAATATCTATCAATTCAGATTTCCTTATTCCTAAAATCTCTGCCGCGCCGCCATGTGATATCGTCTGATTTAATATATACGGATACAATAAAAGCGCATTTCTGGTAAGTTCCGTTTCGGCGTTCATATGATTCAAATATTTTGACATTCCTACCGGCACATTTATTGTTACAGATTCAGTCATTATCATAACGTCTCATCCTCCCCATAGCTTCTATATTCTAATACTCTTTTCTTCATTATTTTCTTCATTTTAATGGTGTCAATAACAATCCCATATATATTATATATGTAAAAGACTTTTTTATCAATCAATACCAAAACATCAGTTTACCACCCTTCCTAAAAGCATTTTTATCAGTTATTCCTTAATACTTTCCAATGCCCTTAACAATAATTTTTTTCTCCTGTGTTCTTCTAAAAAAGTCTTATATCTGCCATTCCATTCGTCCATCCATTTGTTCCTTTTCATTAGTGTGCGTATTTCTTTTAGCACCCTCACTGCATGACCATAATTCTTTTCCTTCCCCAGACTGACATAAAAAGCAACTTCTTTCCAGTACATATCAACTACTTCCCGCGGATATTCACAAGATAAACGTTTGCTGAAATAATGCCCTTGGTCTAATTCCCAACCTCTGTATTGCTGATGCTGTGTTATATATTCAATGATCTCTCTTGTCTCTCACTTATGAATATCAAAATAAATCGACAGATTACGTTTCTTTATCATACTTAAAATAGCAGTTTCTTCTTCTCTAAAGTCTACATCCGATAATTCCTTCCTGCATTTCTGATAAAGTTTGTACAATTTTCTGCTGTCACAGCATGATAAAAGCTTTAATAACGTTTCCTTCTGTTTGGCGTAGTCTCCTTTTTTCTGATAATACTGATTCATTAATACCACTATTGTATCCTGATCCCTATTTCTTTTTTCCGATTTTTCATATAAACTTTCTAATGCGGCCTCATTTTTATTCTTTTCATAATATCGGAACAAATACTCATATATCTCATCCAATCTCCCATCTGCTTTATCCAGCCCTTCCAATATAGTTTTTAAAGCCGTTTCCTCCTCATCATGTTTTTTATAATAAGCTGCCAATTCTAAATAATCTGAACCATATTGCAGATTTGCCTTCTTACTTTCAACAAATTTCTACTCTTCACCGTTTTCAGATAAAGCTTCGCTGCCAGTCCCCGATAATATGAATTCGCATTTTCAATCAGGAAATCTGCCAGATAAATTTTCTCCTGCCTATTTGTGCACATGATATCAGCAATATCCCTCAGATAATCTGTAAATCCACTATTATCGGATGTAACAAATTCAAGCATCCTATTCAATATTTCTTTTCTTACAATCCATGATACCTCATTATCTTCCAGTAATTTCATCATATTCTCCAGCATACCATACGCATCATCCTCGTCTGATTCAGACCCTCCACCATACATATCAAATTCTTCAATAATTCGCTCCGCACTTTTCCAATACTGCTTTATTTTACTCTCAATAATCAGTGTATGGTTATCTGTTTTTACATCTGACTCTTTTCTTTGGCAATAATCAAGCAGCAATTCTTCTGCCAGCCCATTTGCACTGACAATATATGCAATAAGCTCTCGCAGCTGTTTCTTATCATAATTCCCAATTAAACGATTTATTTTATTCATTTCCTATACCCCATCAAGCAACACCTTTACCGCTTGCTGTAGGTCGTCACTAAAATCAGACAAATCATCATATGTAATCACATCAAGTTTTATAAGACGTACTATATCAAATATAGCACTAGATTTTGACATTTCGATAATGACTCCCGGATGACATCTGTCATTCTTGATTCGCTTCTCAAGCTCCCAAAATTTCTCAGATGCTATTTTATCATCTGCACTTAATAAAGCTATATATTCATTATTCAAGTGAGCCATAAAATTTTCCTGCCATTCAGCTACTTTCTTTCTATAAAGTTTCCAATCAATTTTTGATATTTCCACCCTTAAGACTCCTTTGCATTTTGGTACTCACATCATAACATCACAATAGTAATCTGCTTGTTCTTTATAGATTCTTCAAGTATAAATAATCCGGACTGGATAATATGTCTCTTGTTGGGTACAAAATTTTTCTTTATTTTCATAAAATACTAATAATATGAGTAATGGCAGATAATCCCATAAACTATCTGCCATCAAAAATAATCTATGCAAAAAAGTAATCACTCGAACTCTTTTTCCTGTTGTTGGCAGGGTGTATTTTTTATTGCTTCCCCTCGCAAAACCGTATCATTTTGATTCGACTTTATTACTTGTTTATGTGGTTTCAAAGCTGGTGTACCCAAATTGTACCCAGACGATTTAAGTATCATTTTAAACTCCTTCTCTGCAATATCATCGGTGTTATTTTTCTACATTGTTTCACCCTGATATTTTTCATTTCCAAATGTCATCTCAATCAGTTCGTTCGCAATCTTACCATCCACAATACGCATGAGATTATCTTCTGCATCCTCTTTTCCCAGGAAATTCATACTTCCATACCAGACCACTTCGTGGTCTATAATGCAATAATGTTCACAATAATCTTCTACAAGATTCATCTCGAAGCCAGCTCTTTGCATCTGTTCCTGCAACTCCTGCCAGTATGCACTGTCTCCATACCCATAACAGTCCGGTTTCCATGTGACAATGACTATACTAATTCCAGCCTCCTGCTTTTCCCTAAGTAAATGAATCATATCATATACTTTTTTAGTACTAATAGCAGGACTGGAAATTATGATCTCTTTCTCTGCAGCTAGTAAATCATTCCGGTAGATATCTGCGTAATTATCTATGTCAAAAATGGCATGGGCCGTTTGTTTATGTGTGCCAACCCCGGAAAAAATATCGTATCCAATCTGTTTGTATGCCTTAAGCCTTTTATGGTACATCCTATCAAACATAGATATATGACGATCGACATAATCATATATAATCACGCTTTTCTTGCCATCATAATCCCTGTTTAAACGTCCGGCATACTGTTCCACAACGCCCTTCCATGCCACAGGGGTTGCCATGATAAGTGTATCCAGCCTCGGATAATCGAATCCTTCTCCTATCAGTTTACCTGTTGCAACAAGAATCATGCTTTCCTCCGGCTTGACCTGATCCATCTGTTTTAAAATTTCTTTATGCTCTTTCTTTGAATTCTTGCCGGACAGTAAAAAGACTTTATCTGCATAGTTAATCAGCCGTTGGTACAATCGCTGCGAATGCTCCACATATTTGGAAAGAACCACCGGTGTCCTTCCATCATTCACGCATTGTTTTACATCTCTTATAATTAATTCGTCTCTGTCTTCATTATCACGAATTATTTCATACGCCTCGTTTGGATGCATTTTATCCTGTGAAAATCTTGACGCAACCACTCTTGTAAATCGCGGATAAACAAGATGCTCTATCCCCTGCTCCTTTGCCCGGTCCTTTGAAGTATATTGATAACGAATTGGTCCAAGGAGCATATAATTTATTTTTTCCAGACCATCCCCTCTGAATGGTGTAGCCGTTACTCCATACACATATTTTGCATTTGCTTCCTGTAAAATATCCACTATTGTATCCGACGCGGCATGGTGGCACTCATCCACCAATATGAGTCCATACTCTTTTAAGCGCCTATGGTATTCACCATTCTTACAGAGCGAACCAACCATCGCGATATCAATGATACCTGTCGTGGAATCATGTGACCCTTGTAATTTCCCAATTATACTTTTTCGTCTCTTCTTACGACCTGTGGGTGTCTCATACTCTGGAAGTTCCTCATTAATATATAAGAACTTTTCCAGTGCCTCTTTCCATTGTTCCATCAATGCTGATGACTGAAGAAGAATAAGTGTGTTTACCTGCTTTTTCGCTATAACATTACAGCACACCACCGTCTTTCCAAATGCTGTGGCAGCATTAAGAATTCCGTTGTCAAGTTGAAGAAGCTTTTCAACAGCGGATATCTGTGATTCTTTTAATTCTCCAATGAATTCCACATGAATCGGCTTTCCTTTGCTCCGCTTATCTTCTATTTCATACTCAATATTGGCTTTTTCACACTCTTCGATCATATTTTCCAAAATACCTCTTGGAACTATGATGAATCCACCTTCATCACTTCCCAGATAAATATATCTGTAATTCTCAAAATTAGACAATCCCATAGCTTGATTTTTATAAAAAACAGGATTGTCAAACGCCGCCATCCTTCTGATTTGATTCTGTATTCTGGGTTGTAAATTCGTTGTATTCACATACACACCGTTTGACAATGTAATATGCAGAATCCCATCAACATCTTCCTTTTGAAAATGCTTTGCTTTCTCCCATGGCTTTTCATTATTGCTCTCAAAAATATCTTTGTAATCTGCAACAGTATATGTACTTCCCTCTGTCCATTCCTTTATCTTATCCTCAATAAACTCTTTTGAAAGTTTTTTCTTGTTAAGCAACACTTCCCACTGGTCCGGATATGCATTCCAGTGTTCATCTATAAAGGCACTATTTCCCTCCTTTAATGCCTGTCCCTGTAATGGCAGTGCAATCAAATTGCCCACTCCGCCTTCCGGAAGATGATTCTGCATGGGTAACATACGGTCATAAAAGCGAAATGACTTTAAATTTACAGACTCCGCTCCTTTGTTTAACAGAGCAAAACCAAATTTTCTTGCAAGATCAGCTTCTATGGGTTTTTGGAAGAATATCCAAAGATGTGCGCCCTTCCCCGAGCGTGAACGCTCTACCAGCGCATCAATTCCGTTAATATCACAAATTTTTCTCAAGCTGTCTACTTCTTCTCTCCACAAATCGTTATCATTCGCAAAATCGCTTTTTCCTGCATCTTTTTCATGATTATCAAAATCGAAAGCAATAAATCGGCAGGTATCATCTGCTAAAAGAGGAAAAACACCTATGACATCTGTGGCATCCTCTAAATTTCCTTTCAAATGGTCAATAATCTGTTCCTTTTTTAACTCCTTATATGCTCGTCTCTGACAATCCTGACATCTCACCTTACTTCCAGCAATTCTCGGGCAGCCATTTTTCCAAAAGTTATAACATTGTGTATAATAATTTACTTCCCCGGTAGATTTCTTTATAGTACGCTTGCTATATACATCTGTACGTCCCCAAAACATACTAAAGAACGCTTTTGCTTCTGTTTCCGTAATTTCTCTTGGTATAATTCTTGCTCCTTGATTTGGATCATATTCATTGCCGACGTCATCTATATCTTTTATCGAATAAGAAATCCCTGCATCCGCCAGCAAATTCTTCAAATATTGGTTTTCCTTTTCCAGACATTGTATTCTTTTTTCCAGTTCCAGAATGCTTCTCATCAGGAACTCCCTCCTGCTCCTCAAACGAGGATATACTTTTAATCCTTTCCCACCCTTTTCATCTCACTAATCCACTACATCATACAGTTTTTATATTGCTCTAAGCATTTTTAGAACCAGCGGCTATAAATAGATCCAAAACTACACTGCAATGATACAACTTTCTTCATAAAACGGAATTTTAGAGTCATGAGTAATAAACTTCAATCCATCTGCTTTTGCCTGCGCGATCATAATACGATCAAACGGGTCATTATGTACTTGACCCAGATCATGATATACCAGCGTTTCCAGCATTTTTATATGATTATCAGCAATAGGCAACATCCGATACCCCACCTCTTTGCATAAATCGGATAACCGTGAACCACTAATATAAATCTTATCCGGCTTCGCCATATATTTGATCGTTGTCTCCCAAATAGACGCAGAACTGTAATAAATATCATTTCCTGCATCTACGATCAGTTTTCTGGCCTGACTGGATAACTTAGGATTATCGTCCAGCGCCCAGAGAATAATATGCGTATCCAATAGCAGCTTCATTACATACCCCCAAATAATTTCGCAATTTCAGGATTCATTTCATCAAAGTCATAATCATCCTCATATAAATCCTCTCCCTTCGCAATACCAATTCTCTTAGAAACCGGTATTACTCTCTTTTCCGTAGGATCTGATTGCATAAAGCGATTAATCATTTCCAATATGAACTGCAGATTATCTTCTGACAGTCCATTTACTTTTTGAACTACCTGCTCTTTTAATGTCAACATGAAAGCTCCGCCTTTCTCCAAAACAAATCTATTTGCTGTTTATATTATACCGTCAATACGAGTTCCATATTTATTATATACCCAAAAGGCTTTTTTCTCAATCCGCTTCTCTGTTTTAATAAATTGTTCCAATTATCCGCTCATTATCCCACTTCCAATTGGGTACAAAATTTCCAATGGTTTTTACAACATACAAATAATACGGATAATGGCAGATCATCATATAGACTATCTGCCATTTAAAATAATCTATGTAAAAAATTTTCTTAGGAGGGGGTGAGCGACGGAAATAACTGAAATTCCGTTTGGCTCAAAGCAACGAGTAAGAAGCGCCAGTTTGCGCTGGGCCGTGATAATGATACGACTCCTGATTTCTACTTCGAGGCAATTCACGTAATCTGGCACCAAAGTGCCACCTCTCCACGGTCAAGCGAGTCGCATGCAAGTTAGATAAACGGCCCGGATGTGAAGCTGTCACGATAGATAGCGGCAGAAGCCAGCCTGAATGAGTCTTCCGCCGATGGAGTACAGCATACTCCGCTGGATTTGAACTTCTCCCAGACAATATAGGCTGACGCTTCAGGATGGCAATCAAATGCTGCCTCCTGACTCCAAAACGGCTTCCCACAGGCTATGCAACGATGCCGTCCAAAAAGCTCCCTCCAATAATTCTCCGGTTTATACATCTGACTAGTTGACACGCTACCTGTCAAATACATTTCTTTAATCGGAACATATACATGCTCAGGCTCAGGCACATCTCCACTATGAAGGCGCTTCACCCAAAAAACTTTCATATCAACGTCGCGCTGATATCCCGCTCCATCTACTGCCATAATCATTCAACCTCCTTTGTATAGTATTTCAACATAAATGGGGCATAGATAGAATCATCATGAGAACCGTAATTATTGTAGCAAAACCCAACGTGGATGCCGCTGTAATCGTATCCGTGTGGTTGTTTTGGCGTAGTTTGATTCGGTAGAGCCACGACAAAACATACGGGCCCCCAAGTATTGGAAACCATTCTTGGTATACCAATAGTCGCTGCTTGATTCTCGCCATAATATGACATGCCATCAGAATACATACAAACCGAAACATTACGGCGGTTGAAGAACTCGGCGGCAGTGCTATCATAATTATCATCGTAGTAAATTTCTTCAGCATAAAGCCCACGGTAGTAGGTGCGCGGATTATCAGACGTAATCGGAAAACCATCGGTCAGATTTTCTATTGTGTAGGTTCCGATAATATACTCCAATTCTCCGGTATCGCGCTGGTATCTCAGTAAGCAGTTTTTGCTATACAGTGACTCTTTGCTCGGGAAAGATGCAATGTCATTTCCAAACGCTTTCCACAGCGCGTACATAGCCTCCGTATCGATTTTCGTAAAAATCGGGCTCAGCTTGATAGTTTCGCGAATTTGGTGCTAGCACCATGTTCAAATCACTATTAAGAAAAATTTTATCCCTTTTCCCTCACAGACCGAAAATTGGCAATACTGTTAAATCAACTCCAATGCTCTTTTATAAAGCGGGTCTAAATCACAACCACAGCTTCCACATTCTTCGTCTGCCTGCTTGATTGCTGATACTAAAGTATCTTTATCTGCCTTTCCTTCTAGCCATTCTTGTGCTGGAACAGATATCAAATCCCAACCAGATGCAACAAACTTCTCCATAATATACTTTAATTCTTCCATGATGTTATTCCTTTCAAATTACAATTTTTGATTTATGAATTTGATTATACCACTTTCATTCCCCATTTACCACTAAAAATATGGAGTATGATAGCAACCGTCACACTTATTATCGCTCCAAAGTCAAATAGCATGAAATAGCAGTCTGCTGATTATTGTTCCATGTTATTTCATAATTTATGGCGTTTTTTGACTATTTTTTCATGCTTTTTCAGTCGAAAAACAAATTGACGATTTGCATTTTATTTTATAATATATTAGTTGAAAATTAAACAAAAGGTGTGATGAAGCTCCGACATATCAGATGTCACAAAATCAAAGACATTGATATGGTTGGAAAAGAGTAGATAAAATCAATTTCATAAGCGAATGTACCTGTTTGAGCAGGTTAATTTTTATGCTTATATTTGATTTTATTTTACTCTTAACTTGTCTTCACATTTGAAAGATTAGCCGTAGAGTAAAATCTACGGCTTTTTATTTTGTTCAATTTCAGAAAGGAGAAATTATAGCATGAAAAACATTATGAACGCCATAGAGAAACCAACTCTCTATGAAAAAACGAAAGTTGCCTTTTGGGACGACCCCTACATTTCAAAACAAATGTTGAAGGCACATCTTGCTCCCGATTTTGAAGCAGCAAGCAGAAAACATAATTTTATTGATAGTTCCGTAGCGTGGATCAATACTCTTGTACCCTCTATGGACTATCCACTACTCCTAGACATAGGTTGTGGTCCTGGACTATATGCAGAACGATTTTCTAAAAGTGGTTTTCATGTAACTGGTGTTGATTTTTCAAAGCGTTCTATAAATTACGCCCAAAAAGAAGCCGCAAGACAAGAAATCTGTATTGACTATATTTACCAAGATTATCTGAAACTTAATTTAGATACCACATTTGATTTTTGCACTATGATATATTGCGACTATGGCGCATTATCGGCAGAGGACAGAGATATAGTCATGCAAAAGGTGTATCAACATTTAAGACCCGGCGGTAAATTCCTATTAGATGCTTTTTCAATGGAAAAATACAATCATTTTGAAGAAAAACAAATATGGGAACACTGTCCTAACGGTGGGTTCTGGCGTGAAAATGAATATCTGGCTATAAATGGTTTTTACACTTATTCGCCCTGCATATCATTAGAACACATTACCATTGTTACAGAAAATGAAATTACACCCTATTATTTATGGACTACCTATTTTACAAAAGAAACCCTTATAGCAGAAGCAAAGAAAAATGGTTTTAAAATATGTGATATTTTCAGTGATGTTGCAGGTAAATTATATTCCAAAGACTGTGAAACCATTGCCATTTTATTAGAAAAATAATTTATTTTAATACCCTATCAGCATACCGCAATCTATCACAGAGAGGTAGAATAGAAAAATGCAATAATAATGCAATGACAAAGAGAAAAAGCCGCCAAACCCTAGTGTTTACGGGCTTTGCGGCTTAGCTCCAATTATTCGAACTCCCTATGACTATAACATAATTGTTAAATATTTAGTTGCTTTTTACTGGTTTTCATAGCCATAATATTCACATTTTACGCCTTATTTACAGTTTTAGTGCAAACAGGTATCATACAGGTATCACAAAATCTCTTTATCTTTTTCTATTTTGACTAACCTTTTGAGTTTTATTTAATATAGCATTTGCACATAATTGAGTTAACGGTTCGCCTATAGCCTCCTTATAATTAAATCCTAAAAGTTGGATTGCTTTTAAAACATCAACACAAATCAGCTCTTTTAATTGCTGATATATTGCTACATCTGTATCCGGGCTCATCTCTTTAATAATGTCTAATACTAATTCTACAGTATTATGCAAATGTTCAATATCGCTGTCGCTAATTACATATCGTTCCATTTCGTTTTTATATACCTGTGCAATACGAATTGCTTCTGCACGTTCTGCTATTAATTCATTAATAATCTCATCATACTGATTTCTAATTTTTTCAATGTCTTTTTCAACTTGAATAGCCTTTATTTTGGCTTCCGTAGCCGTAACAGTTCCTTTTGAAGATAATAAAGATAAGTTCTTTGCTAGCTCCTCTAATACCTGAATTTCTCTCTGTTCCATAACTGTCCTCCCTACATAATGTTTTTCATAAATTCATCTAAGCTATATATCCATTCCTGTTCATCTATTGCTAATCCCAAATTTTGAATAAGTTTCTGCTTCAATTCCACCATTCCCATTTTACAATGTTCATCATTCTTTAACACTACACCCATTTTCCTTATATCGACTGCACAATTATGATATTGTGGGTTATTAAAATCAAAATCTGGAGTATACATATTTATATAATCACTTTCTATTATCCATGCTGCCCCCATCTCATTTAAGCATGCTGCGCTTTTTAAGTACTCATTCGACCAAAGAAATATAACAAAAATATCTTTTTGTATATTTTGTTTTAAATACTCAAAGATGTTATTACCTGTCGGAATCTTATGTAAAGGATGTGAAGTATATATCAATTGTTCTTTTCTTAACCCTAAACTCATTAAAAGATTTCTTATAGCATCACCGTATTTTTTATCATATGAATTATGACTCAAAAAAATTTTTGAATACATTTGCTTTTCCTCTTTTCCTATTCCTGTCTTCGTTTGAAATCCGGCTTGAATTTCTTCTAATATCTTTTTATTTCTATCATGTGCTGACGGATCCACAACAAACTCATTCTCATATATTTGATTTATATTCCTCTCATACCAAACACATATTTCATTAATATAATAGGCTATTGCTTCTATGTCTTTTATGTCAATTTGTTTTTCTAGTCCATCTAAGAAATTAACTATATTACCCTCAGAAGTATAATCTAAAATAGTTTTCCTTATTCCTTTATATTCTAATTCTAATTTTTTTAGATTATTCACTATTATATTTCTCCTCGAAAAAAACTTCTTTTTATTGTCGCCAATACATTATAATCACGGAAAGAATTATCCACTAGCCCTAAACTTTTATTCACATATTTGTGAAAAACTATTGATGATTCTTTATATATTCTTCTTTAACCTTATCAATCGTTTTGCCACCAATACCAAAATTTTTATCAGATACCTCTTTAATTGTGGTAACAAAAAACTCCTGTGGTACTTTCATAATCTCAGAAGACACTTCTGTTAATCGCTGAATTAGCAGTTCTTTTTGCTCGTCTGATAATGCTCCACTTTCGACTGTAATATATGGCATTTCCACTTTCCCCACTTTCCAATTACAAAATTCAGTGCAATTGGGGCAATATTACCTGCCCCTATGCTTCTCTTTCTTTTTCTGCTGTTTCAGTTCAAACTGCCGTTGTTTCTCTGCTTCCCGCTGTTCCTGGCTCATAGTCTTGCGTTCAATTTTCAACTGCTCCTGCTGTAATTTCAAAGCCTGCTGCGATTTTGTTCCTATTCCAGCATTCTGCACCTGTTTATGTACCTCACGCTGCACCCGTTTAGGATTGCGACCAACTTCTTTTATATCAGTCGCCACAGCCGGACTAAATCGTAACCAATAGTAATTT
Source organism: Lachnospiraceae bacterium (assembly GCA_029067085.1). Taxonomy (GTDB): domain Bacteria; phylum Bacillota; class Clostridia; order Lachnospirales; family Lachnospiraceae; genus UBA3282. The sequence goes on from JAIEFE010000018.1 coordinate 71,001, forward strand.
TTCAGAACAAAATCATAAATCTCATAGTCTTTTGGTTCTGCGCCAAACGTAACTTTACACACAGATAACTTTCCTTCTGATACACGTTCAAACACTCCCACCCAAAAGGGTTCTTCAAAAAATACTGTCAGCTTTCCCGAAACTTTATCCATAACAATTCCTCCTTAAAATGATTGTGATGAACAAAGAACGGACGACCCTAAGGAGGGAGGGCTACTTACACCAGAATGGTGCGACTGGACTACCTACCAGTTCTGCAAGATTTCCTTGCGTTGTGTTTTTATCCTTGCTTCTATATATTACCACATTACCGCTTATTTTTCCATAAAAATATGGCAATTCGCCTAATACTGTAAACTGCCACATTACCACGTTTTCCTTATCCGCATTAACTTACATGGTGCTAGCACCATGTTCAAATCATTACTAAGGAAAAATATTCTGCCTTTCTTACAGACGGAATTTTATGTTAAATTTTAGCTTTAAGAAACACTCCTTTTCCTTTTCTATAAATATGCACTGTTTTAAATCCACAATTGTAAAAGATTTGCTCTAACTCTTTTTTACTGTATATTTTTACATCTCCACTTTTTGAAAAGGGGAACCAAAATTTATTTGCAATAAACCTGACTACTACTCCAAAATTAGGTTCAGCCATATACACTGTACCATTTTTCTTTAAAGCTCTTTTACATTCACTTACAAAACCTTGCGGATTATCAAAATGATGAAACGCACAACATACAGTAATAATATCAATACTTTCATCACTCCATTCAAGCGGATAGCATGGCTTTACCTTGAAATTCATATTAGGGTATCGCATCTTTGCAGAATAAATCATATTCTCTGATATATCTATTCCATTTGCCTGAATTTTTGCTTTTTTCGATAATTCCCTCAACAGAGTTCCGTTTCCACATGCAACATCAAGAACGACATTACCAGCACTCAAATCTACTGTATTAGAAAGTTCCATAATATGAAATCTTGTATATTGTCCTTCTCTTGACATATCATATTCAGATGCTATTTTATTGTACGCAATTCTTGATTCTTCTGTTTTCTTATTCATATAATTTCTCCACTCCTGCTTTGTCCATTATACCATTTCCATTCTCCATTTACCACCATAAAATACAGGGCATAGCAATCGCCACGCCCCACATTTCTTATCGTTCCAACGACTTCTCAATTTTTTGTTTCTGCCCTTTCAAATCGTTCTGTTTTTCATACAGATTATTGCGCTCTTTGCAGAGTTCTTTCATGCGATCCAACTGCGCCCTCACTCCCTTCTGGCAATCTGGCTCTATCTTTTTGTATTCCCCGGTCAGATTACGGATTGTATTGTTGTTTGTCTTTATCTGCTCCGACACACATATCCAGTCAATCAGATTTCGCACTTCCATATCCGTATCATATAATTCTGTTTCTGTCAGAATCTTTGCACACAGCCGCACCATGACTTTCTTTTCCATATCCGTCATATCTTATCAATCCCCCTTCTATCGGCTCATTTCAAAGGCACGTTTCGGGTGTTTATTTACCTTTTCTGCCTCTTCTAATGTCTTTGACCGTTCTACTATCAACCGTACCTGTTCCCTGCCCAAATGACGCTCCAAACGTCCCAAATCAGACACTTTTTCTTGCAATCGGTCTATGGTGTTGCTTTGTTCCATTACCTTATCCGTCAAGCGGCTAATCTGTTTCTTCTGTCCGTCCACTTTAGCAGTCAATTTTTTTCCCTGTTCCGCAAGCTGTACACACTTGATCGTCAGATTTTTTACCACCTCTTTAAGCATCTCCACAAGCGGTATCGCTTTTTTATCCCGGTAAGCCTTTGCGCTCATCAATGTTCCCGGCTCTGGCAACTGCCATTTCGCATCTTCGTCATAGGCGTGTATGTTCCGCTCCATGACTTCCTTAGACTGTACCATTTTGTTGATTTCCTGCTGTAATTTTTTCTGCTGTTTTTCCAACTTTTCATTTTCGAATAACAGCTTTTCTTTATTCTCTGTCAGCGTTTCTGTCTGCCCTTTCAGAAGACGATTTGTTGCAGAAAGTTCCGATACTTCCTGTCGGATCACTTCGCCCTCTTTCCGTACCTGCTTTATTTCCTGATCTGCCGCAATCTGCTGATGAAGAATATTCGATAATTCCTCTTTCCCATCAGAAATAACTTTTTCTAGTTCGGCAACTTCTTTTGCACGCTCCTTTTTCTCAAAATTTAAAACAGACAAGTGTTTTTCATGTGTTCCCTTTTTCTCCCACTCAATACCATGCTGTAACATAATATCCGCAAGCCGTTCCTTTTCTGCCGCCACCCACTGATTACGCTCTGTTTCGCTCCTTGTGCCACCTTTAAAGCCAAGTTCCGCAAGTGCCTTTTTTAATGACACTCTTGTTTCAAGTCCTCTCTTGCTTCCAGTCGTATAGGGTATGAAATCTATATGCAGATGCGGCGTCGCTTCGTCCATGTGGAGATGTGCCGAGAATACCTTCAACGTGGGATTGCACCGCTTAAAGTCCTGCATATATTCATCAAGTATTTTTGCAGCAAGTTGTCCGTCCTCTGTCTTTGCCCCCATATCGTCCTTATTGCCAATCTGTATAATAATCTCATGAAATGGCTTCTCCTGTTTGCCGGAACAGATTTTCTCATAATAATCATCAATCCGGCGGTCACTTCTGGTCTGCTTCTCATTGTACTGGGCGAGTGCTTCATCAAATAATTCATGATACACATCTTTGATATTTTCGTTGCAGTATTCCACGTTCAGACTGCTTCGCTCCGGGTCAGTGTTCTTTGCATGGAATTTTCTGCGGTTGTGGTTGACAGAGCCTTTTCCTGTCATAACGCTAATTGTCCGTTTCAATAAGTTTTCCTTTCTCCCTTATCGGGTAATAAGCGCCGGATACGGCGCATAGCCTTTGTTACTTTCTGCGAAAGTAACGCAAAAGCACTTTTGACAGGCAAGCCTATCAAAAATGCAACCTGCAAGCAGGTTTTGCGCCCTGCCGGGGGCTTTCCGTCCTGCGGACGGTGGCGGCTTTACGCCGCCTTTCTATCGCCACAATTCGGCTTTTACCAACAGCGCAACATTGCAATGTCTATAATCTTTGCAACCTTACAATCTTCAAGAACGCAATTTCAAGACTGCAAAATTCTAATACCCTGCATTGTTGCACTGTTGCCTTGTCCGTCACTGTCCGATTTTATCCAGTTCCCAATACCAAGTATTGTTTATCCGCTTTGCCCGCACACCTAACTCTTTCTTCGCATTTTCCAGTGTCCGCTTCGATATACCCTGCTCGTCCGCAAGATTGAATATCTCATTGCTCTGCATAGCATTGTTTGTTTTTGCCAATTCCCGGAGCAACCGCTTCGCCTGTTCCAGTTTATTTGCTTTGGGAGCAATACCGCCCAAGACTTCATCTGCTGTAATCTCATAATCCCCAAGCCATTGAAAACCGTTCTCCGACAGTTCAAATGCTTTTGGGTGTCCGAACGCCGCAAGGTTATTTTTTATCTGCACTACAGCCCTTATATTTTCCTCGCCCTCAACCCTACCGACTAAAAGAACGCTTCTTGCGACTGCAAAGAAATCAATCGAACCCATGCCTCGGTATGCTGCTTTATTTCCTGCCGCTTTGTTCATGTGCCCAACAAGGACAATCGCACACTGATATTTCTCTGCAAGTGCCGCTAATTTCTTTGTCATATCCCTTGCTTCGTTTGCCCGGTTCATATCCATACCGCCACCTAAGTAAGCTTGTATCGGGTCTAAAATCAACAGCCTTGCCTTTGTCCTTATAACTGCTTCTTCTAACCGTTCATCTATCATGGAAAGTGATTTTATACTTTCGTCAATGACAGCGATTCTCTCACAAGCTGCCCCTGCCATTTCTAATCGTGGTTTTACCGTATCAGCAAGTCCATCTTCTGCACTCTGATAAATTACATTCAAAGGCTCTGTAAATTTCATTTCACTATCTAAGCCCTCTCCCTTTGACAGCTTTGCCGCTATATTTAAGACAAGTGTTGTCTTGCCATCGCCCGGATCACCTTGAACGATTGTTAGCTTTCCATAAGGGATAAACGGATACCACAGCCAAGAAACTTCCTGCGATTGTATCTCGGACATTTTAATCAAAAGTAATTCTGTTTTAGTTTCTTCCATAAGCTCTCCATTTCTGAAAAATCATTGTCACTGAAAGAAACCTCTGTTATACTTGTATTGCAAAACACTGATAACAGAGGTTTTCCAGTTATCACAGCCCTAACAGTTGCCGCTGTCGGGGCTATTTTCTGTACCATTGGTATTGACTTGCCATAAGTATTTGGCTCCGTCCAACATCCAAAAGATTGCTTTCAACATATCTTCATAAGATGTCTGTAATTCTCTGATTTCTTCGGTAGTAACCTCCGGCTTTTCTTTATTTATCTGCCTTGCCAGTTCTACCATACAGTTTTGCATTTCCTGTAATTTTTCCACAATCTGATATACGGTTTCTTTCTTCCCTACCACGCATACACGATTGTAAATGCAGGAACGGACAAAATAATCTTTCTTTTTCATGCCACTTGCAAAAATCTTCGCTTCGATTTCTTCCCTTTCTCTGGGAGAAATGCGAAAGCTGATTGTTGGATATTTGTGCGTGCCGCTCATTTCTCTGTACCCTCCTTAAATTCTGCATTCAATAACTCTGCCATTTGTATCTGTTCTGTCGGAAACATATGAGCATATCGAAATGTAATATCAACACTTTCATGCCCTACCCGATTCCCGATTGATACCGCCGAAAATCCCATACTGATTAATAACGAAACGTGCGAATGTCGCAAATCGTGGATTCTAATACGTTTAACTCCTGCTTTCCCTGCCCCTCTTGTCATTTCATGGTGCAGGAAACTTTTTGTCAGATGAAAGATACGGTCAGTTGGGAGAAGTCCGTACAGTTTACCAATATATTCTTTTAATTCCTCACACAAAAAGTCCGGCATACTGACATTGCGCTTGCTTTTCGGTGTCTTTGGATCTGTTATTACATCTTTCCCCTCCAACCGCTGATATGATTTTGTTATCTGAATGACCTTGTTATCAAAATCAATATCCTGCGGCGTGAGCGCTAAAAGTTCGCCCACACGCAAGCCGCACCAGTATAAAATTTGAAATGCCTGATAGGAATATGGCTTATCCTTTACTGCTTCAATGAATTTCAGATATTCTTCTTTTGTCCAAAAAAGCATCTCCTCCGCTTTTCCTTTTCCAAGTGGCCCGGCTTTGACAACAGGATTGCTCTTTAATTCGTAGAACCGTACTGCATGATTAAATAATGCGCTTAATTCTGATTGCAGCGTTTTCAGATAAGTCGGCGCATAAGGCTTTCCCTTTTCATCACGATAAGAGATCTGCTCATTCTGCCACTGGATAATATCTTTTGCACGAATATCACACATTTTCTTATTCTCAAAGTACGGCAACAATTTTGTGCGTAAGATATGCTCCTTTGTCAGCCAAGTATTGTGTTTCAGCTTCGGCTTCATATCTCTTGTGTACGCCTGCACAAATTCCCCAAAAGTCATATCCAAGTCAGCCGCTTCTTTCATACGGAAATGATGTTCCCACTCTGTAGCTTCCCTTTTCGTTTTAAAACCTCTCTTTACTTTCCGGCAATTCTTCCCCGTCCAGTCGTAATAATGGAATGATACATACCATGTTCCACGCTGTTCATCTTTATATGCCGCCATAATCTGCCCTCCTTAGTTCGCCGCCTGTGCCATACCGTAGAATTTTTCTTCATAATATTTTCTGCTGACACGCCCGGCAATTGTGATAAAACCTTTTTCTTCCAGTTCCTCATTCATCTGTCGTACCACTTTGTAAGCAAATGGTTTGGAAACACCCAACTCCTGCGCTACCTCCCCAGCAGTTACAAATAGTTCATTCTTCATTCAATATCCTCCTTTTATTTAGCGTTTTTGTTAAATATTGTATTCGTATTATACTTAACATTTCTGTTATTGTCAATAGCTTATTTGTTAAACTTATCTTTTTTATTAAATTTAGCATTTCTGATAAGTTTTTGTTGTTGTATTATCTGAATTATGTTAAAATATAGAAAATATAATAGTGACTCTGTTAAACGGTTCAATTTTTAGAAAGGTTATAAATATGCCAAAAGAAAAAACAGAAAATGTCTTAATCAAAGCTAAAAATGCTGTTGTTGACAAGGTTAGTGACATCAGCGCAGAAGATATCATACAGCAAGCAATGAAATTGCCAATTGTAAAGGTTAATAGGGAAAAATTCTTGCATAAGGAATTAATTAGGTATTATTCCGAAGATGTGGTCAATATAGCAATTAAGAAAAATCCGGCATATGCAGGAATCGAAAAAGAAAGAATCAATGAAATATCTAAACAAGTCATAAATTATGAAACTAAAAAAGTATCTGCTATTTCTTTTGTTGCTGGTATGCCGGGAGGACTTGCTATGGCTGCTACAGTGCCCGCCGATATAGCACAGTATTTCGGATACATGATTCGTGTTATGCAGAAACTGGCATATCTATATGGTTTTGAAGATTTTGAACTCAATGAGGAAACGATTAGTGATGAAACATTGAACCAAATAATGGTTTTTCTTGGTGTTATGTTCGGCGTTCAAGGCGCAAATGCAGGCGTAAAAAAGATAGCCGAAGCTGCGGCTAAAAAAGTATCAAAATCACTGGCGCAAAAAGCACTCACAAAAGGAACGGTATACCCTGTTGTCAAAAAAATTGCTCAAACAGTTGGAATTAGAATGACTAAACAAATTTTTGCAGAAAGTGTATCTAAAGTAGTTCCTGTCATTGGAGGTGTTGTTACTGGTGGTCTATCCTATGTAACATTTAAACCTTGTGCTAAAAAACTGAAAAATAGTTTTAAGGATTTATACCTATGCGATCCGCATTACTATAAAAAATTGCAAGAGCAGAATATCATTGATGTTGACGCACAAATTTTTGATGAAGATAAAACAAATAAATTATAGAAAGGGACAGATATGGTTTTAGGCGAGAGAATTAAAAGAATACGTACTTTCCGAGGCTTGACACAGCGTGAATTAGGCTTGCAATTAGGATATGAGGAACGTAATGCTGATGTTCGTATAGCACAATATGAATCCGGCTATCGTGTTCCCAAAAATAACACTTTAATGGAAATGGCAAAGATACTGAACGTCAATTATATCCATTTTATTGGTGTTACTCCCGGTTGCGCCGAGGATATTATGCTTACATTCCTTTGGCTTGACGAAGATGACCGCAGCACTATTCATTTATTTCAGCTTGTCCGCAATCCCGGCAAGTGCAATGCTTCTGATGATAAATCGGTGCGTTACTATGACAATGATGATTGGCCTGCTCATGCTCCAGTAGGTATGTGGTTAGAGTATGGTTTAGTCAATGATTTTATGCGTGAATGGTGTCTGCGAAAAGAGCAATTAAAGAATGGTGAGATTTCAGAGGACGAATATTTCGAGTGGAAAATCAACTGGCCTGCTACGAGTAGTAGTGTTGATGAAAAAGGGAACGATAAGAAAAATAATAGTTATCAGTGGAGAAAAACATAATGTCAAAACACAAGTATCTCATAAATATAAAAGCATTAGCTAAACATTTTTGCAACACACTCCATATCGCTTCACATGACTTGAAAAAATGTATATGGTTATGGATCATTTATATAAGACACATTATAATCCAAAAGAAATATGAACCCAAAGAACCTTTTTTCAAAAGTTTCAAAAATAATAACCAATATACGCAAATTTGTTGCAATACTGAATTAAAATTAACTGATAATTCCGATGATTTGATTTTCTTTGAGTGGGCAAAGAAAATTTCACAACGACCACTATTATTTTTCCAACGCTTCCCTGATAAAAAAGATAATTATAATTTCAGTGGTCAAGAAGCATTTTTAAGTAAATTACCAAAATTAAAGGTTACGTCTATAAAGCCTTCAACCTTTTTTGAAGGAATAACATTCAATAACGTAATTTTTGAATCTGTTTGTCTAGAAAAAATATGTTTCCATAATTGTATTTTTAGAAATTGCGATTTTTCAAATATAATTTCTTGTAAAACACCAAGTCTTTTTATAGTTCCAGATTTTAAACAAGGCTTTAGCGCATGTGAATTTTATAATTGCAATTTCAAAAATTGTATTTTAGAAAATATTTTCTTCAGCATAGGTTCTTTATCCCACACTGTCTTTGATAGTATGACCCTATGTAAATGTGTATTTCATAGAATAAATTTTAATCATGTTGTATTTTTAGGAAAAACCATCATGAATCAGACTTCCATTCTTTCCCCTTCACATAACTTCAACATTATATTTCGTGGTTCAATGGAGGATTTTCATATTGATTCAAGGTGCAAAATTACTGCTTTTTGCTATCATGACATTGTTAATTTTACAATTCATCAATATAGGACACATAGACTATTCAACTCTTCCACATATAACGAAATTGCTGATACATATTATGCAATAGAACAAATATGGACTTCCAATCATATACGAGAAGATGATAATCATATTGCTAATTTTTATTACCAACGCAAGAAAGCAGAAACTAGAAGCAAAAAAGGCATATCTGCTTTACCTTATTATTTATTAGAAGCAATAATAGGATATGGAGAAAAACCTTTCAAAGCATTTATAAGTATAATCTTCTTAATACTACTATTCAGCTTTATTTATATGTTTACTGGATTTACTCCTAATTCCTCTACTTGTTCAATCAACTATTTTAAAAATTGCACTTTTGCTATTAATCGTCAGACAGTATTTGATTGGCTCCAAAGTCTATATTACAGCTTTTTTACACTTATAACAGTGGGACAAGGCAGCGCTGCTCCCACATCCGGCATTACACAAATAGCCATGTCTGTTGAACTATTATGCGGTTCTATAATCATGACATTATTTACTGCAACTTTATTTAGGAAATATACTAAATAAATTAATTTGAGAATATAGGTATCAAAAAGGTATCACGCCACATACTAAAAGCCGGAAAGTCCGCTGTTTATGCGGCTTCCCGGCTCTCTGTTTACTATTCGAACTCAATCGTCGCCGGCGGCTTCGGACTCATATCATAGCAAACCCGATTCACGTTCTCCACCTCAGCCAAAATCCGCTCCGTGATCTTCTCCAGCACATCCCAATCCACCTTCTCGATAGATGCCGTCATCGCATCGATGGTATTGATCGCCCGAATGATCACCATATACTCAAACACCCGTGCATTATTTTTCATTCCGACCGACTTAAAATCCGGAACTACAGTGAAATACTGCCATACCTTCTTATCCAATCCGGCTTTTGCAAATTCCTCCCGCAGGATCGCATCGGACTCGCGCACCGCCTCCAGTCTGTCTCTGCTGATCGCGCCCAGGCATCTCACGCCCAGACCCGGCCCCGGGAATGGCTGGCGATATACCATATCGTGCGGAAGTCCTAATTCCACGCCGCAGGCACGCACCTCATCTTTAAAGAGCTGCTTTAACGGTTCTACCAATTCAAACTTCAGATCTTCCGGAAGTCCGCCCACATTGTGATGGGATTTTACCATCTTCGCTGTCTTGGTGCCGCTCTCAATGATATCCGGATAAATAGTTCCCTGTCCCAAAAAGTCGATTCCTTCCAGTTTTCTTGCTTCCTCTTCAAAAACACGAATGAATTCACCACCGATGATTTTCCGCTTCTGTTCCGGATCTGCCACGTTCTCCAGCTTACCCAGGAAACGCTCGGAAGCGTCCACATAAATCAGGTTTGCATGGAGTTCATCCCGGAACACTTTTACAACACTTTCAGATTCATTCTTGCGCATCAAGCCGTGGTTTACATGTACACACGTTAACTGCTGCCCGATGGCCTTGATCAGCATTGCCGCCACCACGGAAGAATCCACGCCGCCGGACAGAGCCAGAAGTACCTTCTTATCTCCTACCTGCTGCCGGATCAGCTCAACCTGATCTTCGATGAAATTCTTCATATTCCAGTTAGTCTCTGCCCCACAGTCCTCAAAGACAAACTTTTTAAGCGTCTCCTCATCGGGCATAGCATCAAGCCGCTTCTCGCATTTCGACTGCGGATAATCTATGGAGAGCATCGGAATGCCCATGTCATAAAGTTCCGGCCTGACTTCCACAGCCTGTCCGTCAACAACACGGTTTTCCCCGCCATTCAACACAATACCTTTTACGTTCTTTAAAGCTTTCAATTCGTCCATGGTAATATCATGGGGATGTATCTCACTGTACACTCCAAGGTCACGAACCGCCCTGGCGATAACGGTGTTTTGCGTACTGCCTAAATCCAAAATTACGATGAGATCTTGTTTCATAGGGAAGCGCCTCCTTATCCATTATTTAGTATTTCATCATTCTTCATTTCACGGTATCGGTACATGTGAAATGCTATTTACCATTTATTATATAGTAATATCCCTATGAAAAGCAATGAACTTGACAAAAATATCATATTTAGTACTGAAAACTACTTTAACCAGTATTTATTTCTCTGTATTGTAATATTTGCATACAAAAAGATTGCATTTACCGCATAAACATAGTATTCTATATATCAGTTAGAGTTATCTCGTTCTTTTCGAGATAAATTAATACCATTAAACCAAATGAAAAAGGGTTATTCGACATGAGTGAAGCGTTTCATATTATCAGCGACGGCTCCTGCGATCTGCCGCCGGAGCTGACACAGGAAAAAAATATCACGGTAGTTCCTTTTTATGTCTCTTTTGACGACGAACATTATTTTAAGGAAAATGTAGAGATCGGCATCCGCGACTTCTATCAACAGATGGTAGACAAAAAGGGCGTATACCCTAAATCTTCCATGCCTTCCATCCAGGATTATGAAGAGGCGTTTCTGCCCTTTGTCGAGGCAGGAACTCCTGTGATCTGCATTTGCATCACCACAAAATTCAGTGGTTCCATGCAGTCTGCCCTCGGCGCCAGAGAACTCCTTCTGGAAAAATATCCCCATGCGGAAATCACTGTCATTGACTCCACTGTCGATACGGTTCTGCAGGGTCTGTATGTGTTGGAAACAGTAGATTTGCGGGACAACGGCGTCAGCTATCAGGACGCAGTGAAACGGTTGGAAGAGATCAAGAGTACCGGAAGAATTTTCTTCACAGTAGGAAATATGGAATATCTGAAACACGGCGGACGAATCGGCAAGGTAGCTGCTCTCGCAGGAAGCGTTCTGGACATCCGCCCCGTGATCACCCTAAAACAGGGTGAAATCTTCCCTTCCGGTATCGACAGAGGACGGAAACGGACCTTAAATAAAGCGACAGATCTTCTCTTGGAATACTTGAAGGAAAGCAGTCTGGGAATCGATTGCTACAGTCTTACTGTCGGATACGGATATGATCAGGAAGAAGGTACTGCCTTTCGCGATCAGGCACTCTCCACCCTGCAGAAGAAGGGATACGAGATCACCAAAATGCCTACTTATCAGATTGGGGCTACGATCGGTGTACACACCGGTCCCTATCCGCTTGGTTTTGGCATTATTGAAAAGGCAATTCACAACTAAACAGAAAAGACCTTGTAAACAAAGCAATGATTACCTCTTTGTTCACAGGGTCTTTTATTTACTATAATAGCTGTCTATGTAAAAATTTTTATCCGATTTGCAACTCAATATTTTTTAGCTGAAAATCATTATTTGCTTTATTCTAAAAGTTAGTATTTACCTCGGCAGCGAAAATTTTGCTGCATAATTCTGTATATTCATCATATGAAATTTCAGTTCCATTCAACGTATATTTCAATTCAGCCTCCGCATGATCGATGTCAAATTCTTCGCCGAAATTCATTTCTGCAACTAAGTTGTCAGCTCCTTCAAATTTTTCCATATGGTAAAATTCAAATCCTGCACTCGACCTGTTGCTATACATAATCCATACGGCTCCATTATAATAGGTATAAGAAAGAATGAGAGCAGTGCCGTCTGCCACAGCAAATTCATATACCTTGTTATCGCGCGCATCAAGGTATATTCCGCCGTAAGGGCCGTTGATAATCAGTTCGTTTTCTCCGTCATTGTCAAGATCGACTTTCTCTCCAATAGAATATGCGTCCTCTTCTTCAGAATCCATAGTTAAATCGCTAATATGAAACGTCGATGTCAAATCTGCGGAGTCAACTGCGTCTATTGAGCCATTGATAAATAAATCTAACAGTTCCTCCGCTGTTGCTTCTAAACCTGTATCTTCAGCCTCCTGCTTATTGCTTTCCTGCTGATCCATAACAGATTCCCTTTCGTTAATGGTTTCATTTTCTTTTAGTGGCCCACAAGCAGCAATATGCAAAGCTGTCAGAAAAACACATGCCAATATCGCTATCTTTTTATGTCTGTACATATACATACCTCCCATTTCCGCTACTATTACCCTTTACATATATCACAGTGCGAAAGATAATAAAATACCGCATGCACAAACGACATAATTTTTGCATAAACGACATAAATCAATTATCAAACCACATTCTCCATTGAAAGAATGCTTTCTTAAACTCCTTACTGTGAACCCTTCCAATCACTACCTTTAACCCATTACAAAGGGTAACCTCATGGCTGTTTACCTTTTCAATATATTTTAAATTGACAATATACGACCGCTGTATCTGAAAAAAGCCAAATTGGGATAAACTTTGCGCAGTTTCAGATATCTTTCCCTCACACGAATGTTCACTGCCATCCCGCATGAGATATCTTAGTTTTCTTCCATTTGTCTCAACAAGCAAAAGTTCTTTCAGGTTTATTTTTGTGCAGATTCCGGAAGAATCCTTGCAATAGATCATCCGATCCTGTATTCTTGTTTTAAGAAAAGAATCAAGTGCCTCATCAATTTCCTCTAAATGCTTTTTATCAATATATCTGAAAGCATTCACTCTATAACCTTGTCTGGCCAGTTCCGTATGTGAAGTTAAAAAACATATTATACATTGGTTTCCGGAATTCATCAGTCTTTCCGCTATCTCAAAACCATCTTCACCTTCTGCAAGTTCAATATCCAGAAACAGCAAATCAACATCTGTGCCGTTCATAAACTCTCTTCCGTTGCTATATGAACTGATCTGTGCAGAAACGCTTTTATCCCGGCAATATTCTTCAACAGCATCCTGTACTTTCTCTCTCCATACTGCTTCATCTTCTACGATACTTATTTTCATACCCTGATCCCCCTTGGGATAGCAATACTGATTTTAAACAATGCTTCGCCATTTTCCACTACGGACTCCATATAGTATTCACCACAATACTTTTCAACTACCGCAGCAATATTTTTCAGACCGAATCCATGATTTACTTTATCTTTTTTGGATGTCATAGAAAAACCTTTTTCTGTATCAATTATTTCAGCGACACTGTTACTGACGACAATAAAAATTTCCTTCTTATGTTCTATAAACTCAACCCTGATTTTAGGATCAGCTGCTTTTACCGCTGCTTCAATAGCATTCTGCAATATATTTCCTATCAATGTTGTAAGATCAAACATTTCAAGATGCATGTCTTCAGTCAATCTTCCTGATACTAAAAACTCTACATTTTCCTTTACCGCCAAATAGGAATAATAATTCATAATAACATCGAGAAAACTGTCTCCTGTGTGAATCTTTAAATCAAATTCATCCTGAATATCCCAAATGGTATCTATATACTCTTTGGCTGCCTCTGTCTTTTTTTGACTCATCAGCTCCCTGAGAACGCCGATATGATTTACCAGATCATGCTTAAACCGCCGCACAGCCACCGACTGCTGTAACTGGTAATCGTATTGCTGCTTTTGCATATGCATAAAAGATTGAAGCTCCCTGTTCTGCCTGTTTGAGTGTATATTTTTTATTGCAAGGCTGAGTGTAAGAAAGATAGAATAAACCGCACCTGCTATACTGATAAAAAATACTGCATATGCATCCCAACTGTACATTGTGTGATTTTCATCAAAAAAGACAAAAACAAAATTGTAGAACATCTGGAATATGCTGCCCTGTATTAAAAGTGCCAATTTATACTTTAATCCTATATCGCATAAGTATACTTCATTTTTTTTAAGGATCTGTAAGTATACCAGAAGATATACCAGAAACGATATCAGATAGGCAGGTTCCATCCACCATGTTATATCTGCGCCGGAAATTCCACCACCTATTAAAATAACCTGTATCAGCATAACGCTGAATGTATCAACAATTCCGGTAAAATACATAAGGGCGGCACTTAATACGAGCAAATGCCCAAAACGGTCTTCGAAAAATAAACATATGGCTAGCACACTCCAAAGCATATAGACGATCGGAGAGTTTGTATCAAAATATGCATTAAAAGCACCTGCAAAGAGCATAATCAAAGCAGACCCGCCAAGGTAAAGCCTGTTTTTTCTTGGACTTATTCTGAATCCAAAACGAATGATAAACAGATAAATTAAAAAATTTGAAATGTTGTCTACAATATAAATCATGTCTCTCTCCTATTGTGACAGGATGCTCATTGAACCTTATCATATCCAGAAGGTTTTTGATAATATAAAGACTAAAGAACGGAAGAGAACCTTGTAAAAACGAATTCTACAAGGTCCCGAATTTAGCTTTTTATTAGATTGTTTCCGATGAACTCAGCCAAAAATATAAAATGCCATCAGCAAAAATTTTGCCTGCAAAAATAATAGCCAAACCTACTCGAGTTCCACCGTCGCGGGCGGCTTTCCGGTGCAATCATACAGTACCCGATTGACTCCCTTCACCTCATTCACAATCCGATTCGCCACAGTGCCCAGCACTTCCCAGGGAAGCTGCGCAGCCTCCGCCGTCATAAAATCGCTCGTCTCCACCGCCCGCAGCGCCACCGCGTAATCATAGGTTCTCTCATCTCCCATGACACCCACGGACCGCATATTCGTAAGCGCCGCAAAATACTGTCCCAGCCCTTTGTCCACGCCGGCCTTGGCAATCTCCTCCCGATAGATATAATCCGCATCCTGCACGATCCGCACCTTCTCGGCGGTCACTTCGCCGATGATACGAATGCCAAGTCCCGGTCCCGGGAAGGGCTGACGGAACACAAGGTGCTCCGGAATCCCCAACTCCAATCCGGCCTTTCTTACTTCATCCTTGAAAAGCATACGAAGCGGCTCAATGATCTCCTTAAAATCCACATAATCCGGCAGACCGCCTACGTTGTGATGAGATTTGATCACTGCCGACTTGCCAAGGCCTGACTCGATCACATCAGGATAGATGGTTCCCTGCACGAGAAAGTCCACCGCGCCGATCTTCTTGGCCTCTTCCTCAAAGACACGGATAAATTCTTCTCCAATGATTTTGCGCTTCTGCTCCGGCTCGGTCACGCCAGCCAGTTTTTGATAAAACCGCTCCTGTGCATTGACGCGGATAAAGTTCAGATCATACGGCCCGTTCGGTCCGAAAACAGCCTCCACCTCGTCGCCCTCGTTTTTTCTAAGCAGGCCATGATCCACAAACACGCAGGTCAACTGCTTGCCCACTGCCTTAGCCAGAAGGACTGCTGCCACGGAAGAATCCACACCGCCGGAAAGGGCGCACAACACTTTGCCGCTTCCCACCTTACTGCGAACCGCCTCGATCGTCGTCTCGACGAAAGAGTCCATCTTCCAGTCGCCCTTGCAACCGCAAATATGCATCACAAAGTTTTTCAGCATCGTCATACCTTCTACGGTATGCATAACCTCCGGATGAAACTGCACCGCATACAATCCTTTTTCCGGACATTCCATCGCGGCAACAGGACAGACCGGCGTATGTGCTGTCACTTTGAAATCTGCAGGCGCTTTCTCAATATAATCGGTATGGCTCATCCAGCAGATCGTCTTCTCGGACACACCCGTAAATATCACTGTACTCTGATCTACCTCTACCTCAGTTTTCCCATATTCGCTCACAGGCGCAGTCGTCACCTTACCGCCCAACAGATGCGCCATCAGCTGAGAGCCGTAGCAGATACCCAGAATTGGAATGCCGAGTTCAAAAATCTCTTTCTCACATAACACAGCGCACTCCCCGTACACACTGTTGGGGCCCCCGGTAAAAATGATCCCCTTTGGGTTCATCTCTTTTATCTTTTCAAGGCTTAAACTGTAAGGATGCACTTCACAGTACACATTACATTCTCTGACTCTCCGCGCGATCAGCTGATTGTACTGTCCGCCGAAATCCAACACGATTACCGTTTCTCTCTCCATCTTATCTTTCGCTCCCTTCATGCCTTATTATATTGCACCTCCAAAACCCTTGTCAAAGCATATTTACTTTCACTTCCCCTTCATCGCCGTCTCCCACTTCCCGCTATGGAATCTTACCTCATAACAAATCCCGCGGAACATCCAGTCAATCGTCATGGCAATCCAGATTCCGATCAGTCCCCAGTGAAACACATTGCTGAAAAAGTATGCCGTTCCAATACGGAACGCCCACATAGACACAATGGCGATGAGCATCGTCCACATCACATCGCCTGCCGCGCGTAAGGTGTTTGGAAGGGAAAAGGAGGGCGCCCAGGCAAACATACACATAAAAGCGTGATAGCGGATCACCTGTACAGCCAGCTCCTCCGTCTCCGGTGTCAAATGATAGAGAAATAATGCTTTTCTGCAGATAAGGATCATCACCAACGATACTGCTATCATGCAAACACTTGTCAGCCGCATCAGCTTTTTTGTATAATATCTGGCCTGTTCGTAATCTCCTGCCCCAATGCAATAGGACGTCACCGACAGGATCGCCATGCCGATCGACATGCCCGGCAGGACATTGAAATTTGCCACCGTTCCGCAAACCGCATTCGCGGCAATTGCCGAAGTTCCGAAGGTGGAAACCAAACTCAGAAGCAAAATCTTTCCCAGCTGAAAAAGGCTGTTTTCCAAGCCGTTCGGCACGCCGATATACAGAATTCTCTTGATTTGTCCGAGTTCAAGCTTTGCCGTCACTCGATGCCTGAAATGAATATCACGATTTTCCCGGAACAGGAAATAAAAGATGAGAACCGCCGCCACTGTCCTTGAAAATGTGGTAGAAATAGCCGCACCCGCAACACCCATCTGAAATCCAAAAATGAGGAGAGCATTTCCGATCAGGTTCAACAGGTTCATCAAAAGAGAGATGTACATGGTCGTCTTGGAATCTCCCATAGCGCGAAACAATGCTGCGCAACCGTTATAGAGCGCCAGCGGACAGATCGACAATCCTGTGATGATCAGATAAGTTGCCGCGCTGTCCATGACTGCTTGCTCCACCTGCCCGAACACTGTGCGCAGGATAATCTTATGCCAACCGACTAAGATGATCGTAGTAACAACGGACGTATACAGCAGAAAAAGAACCATCTGCCAAGCGGAATGTCCCGCTTGATCACGGTTCTTCTGTCCAAGAGAATGGCCTGCTACCACAGCGCCGCCGGTAGCAAGCGCTGAAAAAACCTGTATGATCAGGATATTGATATTATCCACAAGTGAAACACCCGACACTGCCGCCTCTCCCACACCGGAGATCATGACCGTGTCGAGCATTCCCACTAAAATAGCCAGAAGCTGCTCCATGATAAGCGGCAGGATCAGTTTCTTAAGCTGTTCGTTGCTGTATAGAGTTCCCTGAATCTTCTCCTTTGTCCTCATTGCCCTTCATCCTGCATCCACACCAGACGTTTCACTTATTCTATGCCCAATTGGCGGGAATGTAAAGCGTTTTTGCCATATATTCTGCAATGCAGTGTGTTTCGTTTCTTTCTCAGCCTGCATGCTGATGCAGATATTTTTCTCTTGTTGCCAGTCCGCCACGAATGTGACGTTCGGATTTGTTCACGTCAAGCACTTTCCTGGCCTCCGCCGCAAGGGACGGGTTGATCTGGGCGAGACGTTCTGCGACGTCCTTATGTACAGTACTCTTGCTAACCCCAAACTCCTTCGCCGCCTGCCTCACTGTGGCATTGTGCTCGATAATATAGTTTGCAATGTTCATCGCCCGCTCTTCAATATAATCCTTCAAGAGAAAACCCCTCAGAATACTTTTTTACATTGTATGAAGTATTCTGAGGGGTTATGACGGTTTGTTAGTTCAAAGATTATTCTTAGCTAATGAGATTTCTTATAAACTTCCGCCTCTTTTCTGCCCTCGCTTCACTAAGCTCTTTTTCAGGATCAAAATCATCCGGCATACGCCGTATCATCTCTACTGCCTTTTCTTTCATCGGAATCATGTCTCCGTCTTCCTTTCTTTGCCTGTAGATATCACTTCTATACGCTCTGACGCTGTGTAACTATCCTGTTGTGGTTAAATCAGATCATACCGCTTCGTTTCCTCTCTGCATTTGGCACATAATTTACCTATAATCCTATTTGAATACCCTTGTAATGGTTCTATCTTTCCCTGATAATACGCTGTATACCACATTCTGAGTATAGAAATTTGTTTATCATCTATGACAAAATATACTTTATCTCCAATTCTTAAATTTAACTAAAGAATAGAGTTTAGAATTCTGCTCCTTTCCCTTTGCAGCAAACCAAACTTCAACACGACGAAATACATCATTATACATGGTGGATAAATCATGTGAAATAAAAATCAACTGTGCTCCATTTCTGTTAGTCTCCATATTATTATACAATAAGACTACATAATGTAGCAACTCCGAATGTATTTTGAATCCAACTCATCAATTACTAATGTTATGCCAACAACAGGACTTGTTGCGATAAAGGGCAGTAATCCAAATAACTTCTTTGTTCAGCTGGATTCTTCTGGCAAAGTCATCTCTTCACGGATACTTTTATAATTATTTTGAAAAATTGGTATAACATAACTTCTATCTCTATCTAGTATCTATATACACTGATTTTCGGTTTTGTAATCTGATTTTAATATTTTTCTCATATTTTATTCTGAATTGCTCTCTTTGATTTATCAAAATTTGGCGATAACTTGACGTTTCTATTTTTCAATAAGTAAGTTATAATTATGCCAGTATAAAAAGGAGATTTCACATGACACCATTAGAATACAACCAGATCAAAGAAAACTTCAAACCAGTAAAGTTTCTAATGCTTCCTCAGAAAGTTTACGACAAGATTTAGCTTGGAAAAAGACTTATCTGGAAATTAAGGCCGATGCAAAAACCTTGGCCGAAGTAATTCACCAATTAGAATCCTTACGCAATCATAGTCTGTAAAAATGTAAGGTCGCTGAAATCTTCTGATTCTAACGACCTCAATCTACTTTTTTATAATCTCAGGAGTGTAGTTGTCCAATCTTCTTTCTTGACACATCAAGCCTACTCACCCCAATAATCCAACGTATCCTGCGATGTAGTAATTACACCAAACATCTGATACATGAAATCTTCTTTCTCATTAAATATCTCAAGTACTAAGATCAACTCATCAAGTATCCGATAAATGAAATAATTATGCTCTATAAAGAGCATATAATAATCGCAGTCTAAATCATACTTATCCCGCAAAGAAACTCCTAATTCCGGAAACTTCTTTAATTCCGCAATATTTTTTGAAATAAATTTCGAAAACTCATCTGCTCTTTCTTTACCATATCTCTCTTTTATATCTTTCTTAATAGCCTTACGTTTTGACAAGGCTGTCTCTGAATAAGCAATTTTCCTGTATGTCATATTTTATCCAATTCTTCTTCCACTTCTTCTTCAGAATAATAGCCATTTTCCTGTACAGATTTTTCTGCCAGATTCATCTTATCCATAAATGTCCTAAAAGCGCTCTCTTTTTCAGCCTGTTGATCCAAAGCTATAAGTTGCTCTACAAAATTTTCCACTTTGATATAAGATTCTCGCGGAAGAAGATCTATTTTTCTTGTTAACTCCGCTGTGAGCATATTACATCACCTCGCTTTTCTCTCTTAGCCTTTTTCGACCTTAACATAGCTTCTCCAATAATTCTTCTCATTTATTCTTTTCTATTATAAGCGATAAACCCGTTTTATACAAACCCTTTGTATAAAATCTCCACTTGTTCCTTTTATATTATTCTCCACAAAAACCGTTCTATTTTGTTACTACCGTATGTACCGTACTCTTGCTAACCCCAAATTCCTTCGCCGCCTGCCTCACTGTGGCTATGACGGTTTAAGAGGTAAAACAACTTGTTTATTCAATAAGCATCCACTGTCTACGATAGAAACAACGCCACTGTACAATTTATCATTCAAGATTCTTCTGCTTGTCTCTATTGCAGATACTCATATGTACTTTCGTTTATGTCCAAACCTTTTCGAACAGAAACATACTACTGTAAATGAAGCTCATCTGTAAGCAGTCCTTCATAATCCTGCAATTCGTGATTGTAATATCTCTTGCATCCGCAAGGATTGCTTTTGCCGCCTGTCTGTTGCCCAATTACGGTATAAAATACATACATATCCAGCCTGCGTTTTGCGGGTGGCATAATGATAACTTTATATACCATATCTCTCACCAATCTCATCAAGGACTTTACCTAGCTCTTCCCCCTCTCCCGCTTGATAACATGCCCTTGACTCAGCCAATTCTGCTAATATCTCACTGCCACTTAGCGGTTTATAAGGATTATCTGTACAAAAGTTTGTCAGCAGATAACTCTGTATTTCTTCCTGACAATCTTCCGGAATCGTTAATAATAATGCAAGATTAACCTCCAGTGTACTCATATATCAGATTTCCTTTTAGTCACTTCTATTATAACAGGAAATCCCAAAATTTACACATAATACGGTTTTATTATACCCTTAGCCTTTTTATTTCACAATCCAATATTCCAAAAGTACACTCATCTAATATTTTTGTGTTCATTTTCTTCAAATTTGTCAGAAAAATGTGTAAAAATCCAATTGTAAGTTCTGGAAAAATGTGTGATACTGATATTAGTCACTTTAAAAGGAGGCGAATTCACTTGAACCGCAACGCTATTCAGGACTTGATCAATTGGAAATCCAGCGAAGAGAGAAAACCCATGGTTTTAAAAGGCGCACGTCAGGTCGGTAAAACATGGCTTATGAAAGAATTTGGTCAGAACTACTATAACAGCTTTGTCTACTTCAACTTTGACGAAGAGGATGAATTAAAATCCATCTTTGAAACCAGCAAAAACCCTCACCGAATCATCGATCTTCTTTCCATGATTGCCGGGGAAAAAATCCTTCCGAGCGAAACACTCATTATTTTCGATGAGATTCAGGAATGCCCGAAGGCTCTAAATACGCTTAAATATTTCAAAGAGAAGGCCAATGAATACCATGTCATTGTAGCCGGCAGCCTGCTCGGAGCACTCCTTGCAAAGCCGAAATCCTATCCGGTTGGCACGGTAAATCTGCTTAACATCTCTCCACTGACTTTTGACGAGTTTCTAGCTGCCGTTGATCCATCTCTTTATGACTATTATGTCAGCATACAAAAAAATCAGCAGATTGAAGATATTTTTCACAATCGTCTGCTTGAAGCATACAACTACTATCTCATCATCGGTGGTATGCCGGAATGTGTCGCCTCATGGGTTAAGTACAAAGATCCGGCGAAAATATCTCAAATACAGCATGAACTTATTGAAGTCTATGAAAATGACTTTTCAAAGCATAATGGCAAAGTAAACAGCGGACGTATCCTCATGGTCTTCCGCAGTATTGTCACGCAGCTTGCCAAGCCCAACAAGAAATTCATGTACGGTGCCGTCCGTGAAGGCGGCAGGGCGCGTGATTTTGAAGAAGCAATTGAATGGCTTGTCTCAGCCGGTATGCTCAGCCGCGTTTACAACGTCTCCAAAATGGAGCATCCTCTTTCAGCCTTTGACAAGCTGGATCAATTTAAACTTTTTGTTTTTGACACCGGACTTCTCAAGCACATGGCCGGCATTGACAACGGCGCCATCCTTTTGAAATCTGACTACCAATTCAAAGGACCGCTGACTGAGAACTATTGTTTGCAGCAGCTCCGAGGACAGTTCGAGATTGAACCCCGCTACTTCTCCGACAAGAATCATGAAATTGATTTCGTACTGCAATATGGCGCTGAGATCACCCCCATTGAAGTAAAGAGCGGTGAAGACAAATCCGCCCCGTCTTTCAAAAAATATGTTGCTGACCACCAACCTGAATATGCGCTGCGTTTCTCAAAACGCGGCTATCGGAAGGATGGGTATATAACAACTCTTCCTTTGTACCTTGCCAGGAAAACAAGGGAGCTGCTTTGATGCACTCCCCTGTTATTCTTACCCGCCAAAACGCAACTTCCAAGATAAATCCCCGTGCCGTCAACGGCACAAGGATTACTATAGTATCATGATAATAATATATATCATGTTATCGATAGATTAACACCCACCTGTTCTCTTCCTTGTAATAGATCAACTGTACATCGATCTTCTGCTCTAAGATCGTTATGATGCAGTCAAACTCCAATGACCGCACTCCGGCATACTTCTTTTCCTCCTGTGTGAGTACCTGTATCTGGCGGACTGTACGTATCTCACCGTCCTCATCCTCGATCTTCAGCATGAGCGGTGTCACCTTGCCCTTGCTGGTAAACCAACATTGACAGGCTATCTCCCTCTGCTTTCCCTTAATGAAACCGGCATCTGCCTTCTGTGTATTCGTACCTATCCCAAATGCCATGTAACCCCATCCCCTCTCACTCTATCGTTATCCTGTCATAATCTACCGTCCGTTTCTCTCTGGAGATCCCCCCGCTCATGTGGTCTATTGGCTGCTTGATAAAGGAAGCCCTCATGATTGAATCCATACCGTAACGCTTTCTCAAAGAATCCACTGTTTTATCCAGTTTCTCCAGCTTGTCATAATCTATTTCATCAAACAGGGTGGGCTGCCTGTAAAAATCACCGCTTATCACTCTGCTTGTATGTATCCCTAAATGCCTGATCGGTCCGTGGTCCCACCGTTCCAGAAACAGTTCACAGGCTGCCTGATAGATCTCCCATGTAAGATTGGTGGCTGTCTGTAATACCTTCTGATGGGAAACATAGGATAAATCTTTGTATTTGATACCCACGGACACCACTTCTATCTGTACATTATCTTCCCTTAAGCGGTTCCCTACCGTCTCCGCCAGTGCCAGAAGCACCCTGTCAGCCGTCTCTGCATCCGTCACATCGTATGGTGTAGTCGTAGAGTTGCCATACCCTTTATTAGCCGGAGGCTGATCTAATACAGGAGAAAGGTCTATCCCGTTGGCAAAGCCCCATATGACCTCTCCCTGCTTCTTTAGGATACTTTTCAGCCACACCGGATCAGCTGTGGCCAGCTCTCCTATGGACTTGATCCCAACGGCGAACAGCTTCTTAGCCGTAGCCCTTCCCACGAAAAGCAATTCGGATACAGGAAGCGGCCACATCTTACTCTGTATCTCTTCCGGGTATAAAGTGTGTACCATATCAGGCTTTTTAAAGTCGCTTGCCATCTTAGCGAGCAGCTTGTTACCGGATACACCTATATTTACCGTAAATCCCAGTTCTTCTCTGATGCGGTCTTTGATCTGCTCTGCCACCTCAACCGGCTCTCCGAACAGCCGGCAGCTTGCCGTCATATCAACAAATGCTTCATCGATACTGTACTGCTCCACAATATCGGAATATTCACGCAGGATATCCATAAATGCAGCGGAACACTTCTCATACAGACTGTAATTGGGCGGCACCAGAACCAGATTCGGACATTTCCTTTGCGCCTCCAATATGGTCTCTCCTGTCTGGATGCCGTATTTCTTCGCAGGTATGGACTTCGCCAGGATTATTCCGTGGCGCATAGCCATATCTCCGCCTACGGCAGATGGGATCTCCCTCAGATCCTGCCTGCCGCCTTTATGGGCGATACGATAAACAGCCTCCCACGATAGGAAGGCTGAATTTACGTCTATATGAAATATGATATTATTCACACACGCTCACTTCCTTTGGTTGGAATTTCATTATAGCAAACGTATGTTCGATTTGCAATAGGGAATTATTGGGAATTTTCCACAGGAAACAGACTCATTTGTTCAAAGTCGGATCTCCGCTCCAACAAGGCAGGCGTTTTCTGCAAGAGCGCTTCTGTCAGATCGTCCTCAAACAGCCATTTTTCAATCTCATCCTGTTCCAGCAGCAAGGGCATCCTGTCATGGACAGGCTTCATGGATGCGTTGGCTGCCGTTGTCAGGATCACGAACCTGTCCTCATCCTGATAACGGTTATAGAGTCCAGCCATGTAAAGGATAGGCTGTCCTTCTCTATAAAAGATATTTTTCTCTTTATTCCTGTTCCATTCATAGAACCAGGCAGCGGGAACAACTACCCTCCGATGCTCTGCACTTTCCTTGAACATCTTTTTTTCTAAGGCTGATTCACTTCTTGCGTTAAAAATGAGCTGCCTGCCACTAAAATCGGGGAACCCCCACCTCTTCCATCGGCAGCACAAATCATTATGATCGGCTGCGATCACCGGAGCGACCTCAGACGGGTGGATATCTCCCGCCTGCAGATGAATCTCTTCAGCTTTCTGAATCTTCTCATCAACCTGTCTTATCAGCTTTTCTATTTCTCTGGCTGTTTCGTCATCCACGTAATAGCGTCCACACATTTTCATACCTACTTTCATGTTTCTGTGGTTATTATATCTCTGATAGTGCATTTTGCAGAATCTTTTGTAAATACATTGATAAAGAAGTTATTTAGAAAAATCATACCTTGTTTATAATCTTATTACCGGCACTCTGTTAATGTCATTATAGTTTCATATCAGCTAAATCCTCTCATTATTCTGTCATATTCTCCAGTTTCAAAATCTTCTACCTTTATCTTCAAATTAAAAAGTTTATCATAACTTCCTACAAAATATTTATCATGAGAAAATCTTTTCCTGATAAGACTTATATCCACTCCTAATTCTAAAAGCACTTCAACCCTAAAGAACACTTTATAACAAGTAATTACCCAATAAATTTCATCTATGCTTAATATAGGATTGTTCGTATGAGATGCATGCGTATAAACATCTCTGTCATTTTTAATGTTGCACAGTAACGTATGTGTATGGCATTCTTTAAACTCACTATTACTAAGACCTGATAACGACATTATAGCCTTTTTTGTTATTTTTTGAATACACTTACTAAAATTATCCCCATTATTTGTACAATACTTCTCTACAAATATCTTATCCTCCTCGCTATTCAGCTTACAAAGAATATCTTCCTTTTGCTTATCAAACTTTTTCTGTTCTTCTTCATTAACATCATTTCTTTCCATACCTTCAATAATCTGCATTATCTTTAGAAACTTGTTGGTTGTAGAAATACCGACATCATCATCTAACAATACCTGTTTATAAGAATCAAAGGCTAATTTCTTACATTTAACTAATAAGCAAAATTTGTCAACCGCATCATCCAAAAATGTTGTAAAATCAGATACTTTAAATAGACTTTCCCTTATGAATGATCTGCTATCAAATTTATTTTTCCTAAAAACAATCAGATTATCTTTGGGAAAATTGCAATTCCCCAAATAGTCAAATATTTTCTCATCCTTAAATAATGTAACTTGAGTAGTTGTAATTAATTCACCACTCAATATTTCCAGAAACAGAATCATGTTTAATAAATTTTCTTTTATATCATCTATTCCTATCTTTTCCTTTGCCTGATATTGAATTTGGCTCTTTATGCCAAACCTAATCTCTGAATTTATTCTGGTGACATCATGAAAAGCACAACAAGAGAATCCTGACACTGAATGCAATTCCTTTACTTCCGCTTTTATATTTAAATCCATTTCTTTATTATAAAATTTCAAGCTGTCAATCTCTTTATAAGGTGTCAATCCAATCAGCTCTGTTCCCTCGGTAACACTACAAGAGAAACCATCAAAAAGAAATTCTTCAATATCATCTGCACAACTCTCTTCTCCCCAACAAACATCAATTGCCTCAATTGTCACATTAAAATAGTGATATACAAAATTTTCATCTGCTTGTTTCCCAATCATCTTCCTAAATATAAAACTTCTTGCTGTTACATATTTATTATCTGTCTTTAAACATACTATAGCATTTTCCATTTCTCTTATTTGTAAACATACTTCACGTGGTACATCAATAATTTCTATTACTACACGATAGTTTTCTAAAACACTTATTTGTCCTTGATAAGAACATATGTGTTGATCTATACGAGTTACTATGCAATTCTCATTATAATTCATAAATGTTTTCACTTTTTCCTCCAAACACAAGCATAATAATAATTTCACAAATATTTTTTATAACCGTTCTAGCCCTCTATACCTAGATACATTTAAAAATAGAACTCATCTCATTACGGCCGGGCAAATGACAACCCCAAATTATTTTATAACCTTCTCTATCTAGTTGTGTGAAAATAGATTTACAAAAAAACAATACCTTCTATATCCAAATTTATTTATTTTCTTTTTACTTTTTTTCAACTTATCAAGCATCTCTGTAAGATGTCATACCCTGATATTTGACAGTAGTATCATTTCTTCGTGACTACCGCTTTAAAAGTTATATTCCCATTATCTATTTTGAATTTGTCTTCAGGAAATCTCACGTCTGTCTTAAAAGGGAGTCCAAATGAGTTCAAGAGTTCAAATGAATATACTGGTTTTATATTCTGCTGGTTTATACCCAGCACAACTGCACGGGGCGAAAAGAAATAACAAATTATATCTTTCTCTTTCTTCGGATCATTTAAGCAGTACATACATAGAATCACAAAATCAAAGCCATTCATACTCTGAATTGCAAGCAGCATATCTATTGTCATAGGTAATCCATGTATCGCCTGGTTCCGTGTCCCATTGGCATCAGTAATGCGATATACCGTTTCCTTTGAATATGGTATTTCTACCAAGCAAGCAAGAGAAATATTCTTTCCTGCGGCAATAGCATTCAGTTTTTTTCTATAAATCTTGCAGTTGTTATTATGTTCTCCACAAACTCTCTTAAAATTTTCTATAAAATCAGAATACTTGAATAAATTTCTATAATCAACTCTTTCTTCAACCAGTTTCAAGACAGATGTCAATGCCGTTCCATTGCTTATATCCTTTTCAAGCAATTCCTCATCCTTGTATTTCTCAATCAACCCTTTAATTTGATTATTTTGCTTTCCTACCATAGATTGCGCTTTTTTCTTCTTTTTCCTAAACAGCACATCTACTTGACAATGTTCTATGCCGATGACTTCAGAGTCGTCCTGAATTATAATATCAGGTCTTTCACAGCTATAATCAATGTATTCCTTTTTCTGAAGCAATGCACTACGTATATCTCTCGCAAACTGACCTTTTACGGTCTTGCAATTCAATACTTTTTCAAAACATTCACGCTCTTTAATTTTATCAGCCATAATCTATCATCCCTATCACACAAAAAGCTGCTGCAACAGTCCCTTTTTGAGCTCCTTCCACTTATCAAGCTCCTGCTTTGCATAACTGATAGCTTCGTCATCGTCACATGCAGAAAGAAAATCTGGGATTCCCCGCTGTTCTTCAAGGTTTTTGATATATAACAGGTATTACTTTACTCATCCAATACATACATTAATTGGCTTGCTAACATGATCTGCTCGATGGATTCCCTTTTTGTACATGGAAGGTTCTTATGAGCAGATGGGTTTCTATATGCGAAAAAAATCCCCTCAAACAAGGATTGTATACCCTTGCGGTAATCCCGCCCGCTAACTGTAGACAGATCAGCAAAATGATATGCTCCATTCTCTGAAAGCAATGCACCAATAATGTCACCGACTTTAGCTGGCACTACAGCATCCGGTTTTAACTCTTGAAAAAGCTCCCTCAGTCTACTTTCCACTTCTTTTACTGCTTTTTCTGCTGCTGAATCATAATATCCATCACAAAAGAGTCCTTGTGAAGTTCCTATAATACGTGGATGAACCTCATGCCAAACGGCCATATCGACCGGTTCCTGCACTATATGATGAATAATTATAAATAATTCTCCAAATGTTGCACAATTTAGAGAAATTAACCCATATGCAGGTATATTAAAAAGGTTCGTAGATATATTTTTAAGCTCTGTTGCATAAAAAGGATATTCACTCTCAATTCCATTTGCCACAGCCTTAATTTGATCACATGTATTATTTGCTGAAGCCAAATCAATTACTATAGTCACGCCAGATGCTAGTCCATTATTCACATTATTAACCCAATTCTGTAGGCTCCTTAATTCATTTTCATATGTAGTCTTCATAACTATGCAATCTCCTAACGCTATATATTTCTCATCCTTTTCGCATTTTCTGTTTAATCCGCTTATTTGATATGCTCTACACTTCCAATAAAATCTCCTAAATTCTATCCTTGTGTCTTACGATCACATTCATATACCGCCTCAACGAAGTGAAGGAAATCACGAGCCTCTTTTTGAGTTGCCACATATCCCTGATGTACAATTTTGTTGCGAAGTTCGATCAATTTATGGGCATTTTTAATATTGCCTTCTTGAGCCTTCCTTAGATATCGGACATATCTAAGAATGTGAGGTGAAGAATCATAATCTTCACACCCAGAATCAATAAAGTTTAGAGGAATCTGGTACTCTAGTTCTGAAAAGGCAGAAACAATGCATGCCGAATACTCACCTTTTTCAAAGAGTCTATGTGCATCTGCAAAAACAGCATGTTCCCTTTTATTATCGCAACCAGCAGATTCAACACCAAAAACTCGGCAGCTCCATTCTACCAATTCATTTGCAAAATTATTATTTATCTTTTCACGAGCAATGTCAAATGTATAAGTTAATATTGGCTGATCAATCAACGATACGGGTATACTCGTACCTTCCTCACAGAGTATTAAAATGTTTTGCTTTTGCTTTGTAGATTTAATCAATCCGAATTCAAGCATTACATTATTAGAAGAATCGGAAATATCTATAATAGCAGCCCTCGATTTTCTAATTGCTGTTTGTGAAATATCAATCCAATTGTCACCAGGCATTAGCATGTCATCAATACGTACTGGTGTAATTCCAAGATTATTAAGAACAGGATTTATTAGAGCAGAAAGTTGCGCTATTCGAGACATGGCACAGGAAATAAAACAGAGTTTGTTGTTTTCTGCCGGAATTATCATTTGCTCATTTATTCTTTCATCAATACTTTTCGCAGTTTTGTCTTTTTCGTTGTCAATATAGTCCTTTAACTCAATAAAAAGATCACATAATATAGTTTTATAATTTTGAGGTTCCCCTTCCAGATTGATAATCCTTATATTGCGTCTCTTATACTTTGCAACTTTTTCGGGGGATGCACCCACAGTTATACAGTATGCAGGTTGTGCCATACTACCCAATCTACTGTTGATTATTTGCCATATACCTCGAAAATCGTTATCATCAAGGCTATAGCCTATTAAGAGCATTGTGTTCGTAATAAAAAGGTTAGCTACATATGTTGCAAAAATAGGATTTTGCTCTAGATAAACATCATAATCATGCTCAGTAATCACCATCTTATCCGGATGATTGAAATCGCCATGCAATTTTACTATTTTACTCTCATTATTACTACCAACTGTTAACCGATCCTCAGTTACGACAACCGATATAGGGCGCTGTAACAATGTCATTGAATCCTCAAGTAAGGAATCAAAATTAGTTGTACATATAGTTCCTGTAAACAAGTCACAAAAAGCTTTATATGTAGCCCCAGGCTGTATTTCTCCAAAATGAAGCTCCCTCATTAATAATTCTACTAATTTTGCTCGTGAATACAGATCTTCATAATATGAAAGCGCATCTATTGCATTATTGTCATATTCATAATCAGGAATTTCATTAGCAACTAGTTTCCCTAATTCATTCCAATCAGGCATAGATAACCCCATTGGTATATCAGCGTTTTTTGAAAACCCTGCTCCAACAAATGGAATTACTCTGCCGGTTATAAAATCATTTAACAGTGGTTTGGGAATTGATGGTAAATAAGTATATTCCATAAAACCAACTCCTTCGTGAGTAATAAAATCTTCCTATAGTTTGACTTCTTCAAAATTCATTGTTTGTGAGTTTATATAAAAATCCAATTTATATTATATCAAAGCATCGTTTCCTTTTCAATTATCACCATCGCTATAGTGGTCATAATATTACCCAAAATAATGTGTTGCAAAACAGTCTATAAAAACAAGGAGCCTTACCCGGCTCCTTGTCGTTACATAATTAAGCATGAAGCCTACACAGGACGAACAGAAGAATATCTTTGAATTGCTCCATCGCAGGAGGAAGAAATCCTTCCTATCTTCTGCTCCCAGTATAGGAGTGATGGATGGTATGAGCAGCTCAGAGGCGGTGCATCTCCCCTTGCGGATGACAGTCCTCTGGCATATGCAATCATTGATCGCATTGCCCATGATAGTTATCGCATTAGCATCAAAAACACGGATGCCGTTCCTATCATTTGACTGCCGTATACTATATGATGTGCTGTGTTAAATAAATTTGTACTACATATTGATTTCATTTTAAATATATAGTATAATATAGCCATAAAATAGGATATAGGATGCAAAAGATATTTATGAATAACACAGAAAAGAAACAGGCGCCACCTCAAAAAGTTGGCACAAAACTTATAAAATATATAATATTTACGATTGCGATTTCGTGGACACCTATGGTTTTTAACCAGATCATCGCTCACTTTTTTAATCTGGAACCGAAAAAGCTTTCTTTATATTTTTCTGAAATACTTTTTATGACTATTATATTATCTTCAACCAATATGAAAGATATATCAGAAAGTAAAATTGATAATGATAGCATGATATTTCTCATCCATATATTCATTAATATTTCAAATATTGTAGTATGTAGTATACTTATTAGTATTCCTTCTTTTGCAGAACTTTCAAAGGAACCAATTGATAATCAAATTATAATAGATCATTTTGGTTATATCATAGGTATGTATGTTTTAGCTGTATTCTTAGGCGGCGGTGTACAGATTGCTTGTGCAATTAAAGAAATAATAGAAAAAACAAAAGAGGGTGAGATAAATGGGTAATTTCTTTAATGCTTTGAGTTTCATATTTATTTGTTTAGAAATTGTAGTAGTTTTCATTACCTATTATAAATTACTAAAGCAATATAGGTATGCTATATATTGCTACAAAAAAAGCCAAAATAGGAATCGCGCTCTTCTTGTTGAAAAAAAAGAAGAAGACACTGACCATATTGTCATATCTGATATGACACAAAAAATAGAAGAAGATGAATTACTGGAAATGATAAATTCTCCTATTTTAAATTTTTCGTTGGATGGTAAAAATATAAAAGAAATAATTTTTAGAAATGAAAAAATTTTTATTGGACGAGGGAAAAGCGATGATATCGTGATTGATGAACCTACCATTTCCCGGAGTAATTGTGTCATCACAAAAGAAAATGATAAATATTTTATAAACATAGATAAAAATAAAAATCCAATTCAAATAAATAAAAGACAAATCGGCACAGAAGGTCCTTTAAGAAAAGAGATCTCAAATGGGGATGTTGTATCTATGGGTAATGGCAGAATATCATTTGAATTTAAATCAGCATATTAAGCGACTGATGAAACAGGCATGGTCCCTACCAAACGGCAATAGACCATGTCTGTTTTTGGATATTAATTTGCGAAACTTATTATATATCATCAGATTTTTTCTCACATTATCATATGAAATTTTACTAAGATGACCTTTCCAAACCACAAGTAAGGGGATCCATAACCCACTTCCATGGACTCATAACTCCCCTCATAATATAAACTTCCACTATCCAGATTTTATTTCCCTATTTTACCCACCACACAAACCGTTCTATTTTGTTACTACCGTATGTACCGTACTCTTGCTAACCCCAAACTCCTTCGCAGCCTGCCTCACTGTGGCATTGTGCTCGATAATATAGTTTGCAATGTTCATCGCCCGCTCTTCAATATAAACCTTCAAGAGAAAACCCCTCAGAATACTTTTTTACATTGTATGAAGTATTCTGAGGGGTTATGACCTTATATTTACATCGTTACAATTCATTGATTGTCGCGGTAATTGCCATTTTGCGAATCCGATTTGCCGGAGCTGTTACCGCTGCAACAGCAGAAACAAAGAGGAAAACGAATACGATTCCAAACCACAGGAGCGGAAAATGCCATTCTATTCCCATTAGGCGCGTGATCAAGCTGATATGTAAAAAACGGCTGAGTGGAAGCCCAATGCTGCAACCGACAACAAAGCCGGAAACTGCATAAGTATATGCTTCCGCAGAAATCATCCGCCTCAGCTGTCTACTCTCCATGCCAACTGCCCGCATTGCACCGTACTGCTTTATCCTTGCAGACACACTCATAGAAATACTATTGATAATGTTAAACAACGAGATGATCCAGATAAGGGATAAAAAGCCATAGCTTGCAATCTGCGTCGCCCAATAGGTGGCCGCATCCTGTCTGTTACTTTCCCGTAGATCCGTTATTATCATATCATCATTTTCAAAATTTCTGATTTGTGCCACCGTTTCTTCCGAAGCATTCGGAGCTAGCTGAATACCAATAAGACCATATTCTGTATTTCCCATCATCCTGTCGAACGTTTCCTGAGAGCAGATTACGATCAGATCATCTCCAAATAACCCTTGTGATAGGGCACAGGTAATCTCAACCTCTTCGCCTGCGAACTGAATCGTATCACCAACCTTCAGAGAATTGTTTCTATTGAAGACTGTTGCTACTTTGCTGCTATCCCCATAAACTGCATCCAATGTGCCCTGCGCGATATTTCCTTTCGAATAATCCAACAATGTGTCATCATAAGAGACAATGTTAATATGATCTATCCCTGCTCTTGAAGATGTTGCAGAAACATTCGCCATATAGCTGCTTCCATAAACATTTACAACATCATCTATTTTCCTGATCTCATCGACCAGACTACGGTCAATATTCATCTCATTTGCATAACTGCTCAATGCTATATCCGCCGATGTAGCATTTAATGACGGAAGCAGCAGCCTTGCGAAATCCATGAGTACATTGAAAGAAAAGATCAAAATAATAGTTAATGCAAACGACGCGGTCATCAGGAACCAGCTCTTCTTCTTTTCTAATGCATGATATATGCCTAATAATCGGTCAATTTTTCCTGAACGGATCCGGAATGCACGGCGGGCAGAAAGTTTGTTTTCCGCATTACCGGAAACTGCCGATACCGGAGAAACTTTAGCCGCCCTTTTTGCAGGAGACTGTGCAGCTAAAAGAACCGTAACAATTCCGACTGCCACACCGCTGATCAATCCGACAGGGCTGATCTTAAATACCGGCATTGTGGCAAATTCGCCGCCAATACCATAATGAAGCGCTGCGCAGACGATCCAACTGACGATTGTTCCAAAAGCTATCCCGATAGGCACTGCCATCTTACACCAATTCAATGCTTCCATTCGAACAAAGCGAATGATCTGCTCTCGGCTTGCACCGATACATCGCATCATTCCGAAAAACTGCGTCCGTTGTGCGACATTGCTGTTCATACTGCCGGAAATCATGAATACGCCTGCAAGCAATACTAAAACGAACATAATCGCTGCCAGCTCATACATTGCATGCATTCCGGAATTTCTGCTTCTGCCCGCCATACCCATTACACCGATATTTTCAGAAATACTTTTGTCAGGTAATTGATACTGATCCTGCAATTCCGTTATTGCATTTGCTGCTTTTGCAGCGCTTTCAAACTGCACATAATAGATCAGTTCATGATTCGCAGTTCCGTTTTTCTCCATAAGAGAAGCAAATGCACTCTGCGACATATAAGCACCTATTAAAAAAGTCTGATTATTGTAATAATTCTCATCATCAGTGCCAAAACCGGATATGATAAATTCCGAATCTCCGGCAGGAGTATGCAAGATTATGCTATCTCCAAGCTGTACCTGAAAAGCAGTTACCGCATTAGGGCTGAGCATCACTTCCTTATCATTTGCCGGAAAAACTCCTTCCGTAATTCCATTTGAAATCTGATTGATATATGTTTCATCCGTACCATACAAAACAGCCCTTTTTTCATTGACCCGGTATGGCTGTGACCCATCGAAATTAAATGTGGAAGCCAAACCAAGCGCTGTAACATCTGAACGGCTGTAGATTTCATCCGCAACATCCTGTGTAATATTTTTCAGTGCAATATGCCAATTCCCATGATTGTTTATCATAAATCCGGTTTCTGTACGAATCATCATGTCTGCCATACTGAAAATAGCCGTCACTAGAAACACCGAAATGATAATACATAAAATCGTCATTCGATTCTGTCGTTTCTTTACTTTCGCAGAAATAGAAATAAGACTGAGATAGCTTTTCATTCGCGGCACCTCCCCAGATCGGTCAGTACCCCATCCGATACATTCAAAACCCGGTCCGCGGTCTGTGCAATACCGCGGTTATGCGTGATCATGATAATGGTCTGCTCATATTTTTTCGATGCCTCTTTCAGCAGGGCAATTACCTCACTGCTGTTCTGTGTATCAAGATTTCCTGTCGGCTCATCGGCAAGGATAAGCGAAGGGCGGGTAAGCAGCGCACGCCCGATCGCCACACGCTGCTGCTGTCCACCGGATAACTGGCTCGGCAGATGATTCCGCCGCTCTTTCAGATTCAGCACTTCCAGCAGCTCCTCTAAATACTTTCTGTCGGGCTTCTGGTAATCAAGCAGCACCGGAAAGATGATATTCTGCTCTACAGTCAATTCCGGAATCAGGTTAAATGCCTGAAAGATAAAGCCTATATTTCTCCGTCTGAAAATGGTAAGTCTGCGGTCATTCATGGAAAAAATATCGTTGCCGCTGATCGTTACTTTACCGGAAGTAGGCATATCAAGGGCGCCTATCATGTTGAGGAGCGTGCTTTTACCGGAACCGGATTCCCCGACAATGGCGACATACTCTCCTTTCGGAACGGAAAAGCTGACATCCTTCAATGCCCTTACAGCGGTTTCTCCGCTCCCGTAAGTTTTACAGATATTACTGACTTCTAATAAATTCATGGTGCAGTCACCTCTTTCTTTTTGATAGACACAATATAGCAGAGACAGCCTACACCAATATTACGGTTTTCCTACAATTGTGTAGGAATATGATTTTCAGATCAGGAAATTCATTGTGAAGGAAGTTCCGCTGCCCAATATGCTGTCTGCTTCAATCGTCCCGTTATGGGCTTCCACGATCGCTTTTGCAAGCGGCAGTCCCAGACCGATACCCTGCGTATCTTTCGAATAACGGCTCCGGTAAAACCGCTTGAAAATATGGTGCAGATCCTCCGGATAAATACCGCTGCCGTTATCCTTTACGGTGATCTGAACGATAGAAGCAAACGCCCGCCATTCCATGCGGACACAGCCACCTTTTTCAGTATGGTCGAGGGCATTTTTCACAAGATTACTGATCGCTTCCATAAGCCAATTCCGATCACATAAAAGGGTGATTTCACCATTACCGGCCAGTTCGATTTCTTTTCCTTCCTGTTCAGCCCGGAACAGAAAATGCTTTTTTACGCTCTCTGCAATTTCCGACACATTCTCCATCGATTTCTCTAACACGATCGTGCCTGCATCCAGCTTTGTAATTTTCAGAAGGTTCTGCACCAGTCCTTCTATCCGGTCGAGCTCCTGCTCGGAGAGTTGTGAGAATTCCTGAATCGTCGGCAGTTCTTTTGCCTCGTCCTGTATCAGACCGATATAAATATTGAGGGCAGCCAGCGGCGTCTTTAACTGGTGTGATATATCAGAAATTGTATTTCTCAAGAATTTCT
Organism: Lachnospiraceae bacterium; assembly: GCA_029067085.1. GTDB lineage: Bacteria > Bacillota > Clostridia > Lachnospirales > Lachnospiraceae > UBA3282. The sequence goes on from JAIEFE010000018.1 coordinate 106,945, forward strand.
TTGCTCTTTTTTCATTCTCAGCATGAGCGTTTAAGATAGCAACCAAAGAATTTACTTCATGGAACAGTCTGTATAATTCTCCTTCATCATTACATTCGATCGTAACATCTTTGTTGCCGGCTAAATATTCGGTAATCTGCGAAATGGCGCTTTCCATGATTTCATGCTGTTCTCTGAAATACCTGTAACATAGCAGCAGTATTGCTGCTGACATCAGGCAAAAACAGATTATTATGTAAACCATATTATTCCTAACAGCAAGACTCGCAAACAATACTGCAATCACTAAAAAAACCAGAATACACAACAAAATACTGCCAAAGAGCGATTTGACTTTCCTGTTTGCCAATAGTTTCATTCCGCACCTCGATCCACAGTATTCCATTTATACCCCATGCCGCGGACCGTGACGATCCGTTTCGGTTCTCCCGGATCATCTTCAATTTTTGTACGAAGCCTGCGGATATACACAGTAAGGGAACTGTTGTCTATATAACTTTCGTTACAATCCCACAGTTTACTCAAAATCTGCTCCGGAGAAAGTATCCGGTCAGGATTTTCCATAAACAGGCATAACAGCTTATATTCACTTGCTGTCAGCTCGACCGGTTCTCCGCTTTTATATACTTCACCTTTTAAAAGGTGAACATTGATAACGCCTGAATGCAGTTCTGTAACGGCAGTGCTGAAGTTTTCACTTCTGCGGAGCAAAGCGTTGATTTTCGATAAAAACACAGCTAACTTAAAAGGCTTTGTCATATAATCGTCAGCCCCAATGTCAAGCCCCATGACTATATCTGTCTCTTCATCGGCAGCAGTAAGAAACATGATAGGTACTTTTGAGGTCTGCCGTATCTTTTTGCAGAAATCAAAGCCGGAGCCGTCAGGGAGTGACACATCCAAAATGACCAGATCATATTTCCCGTCTGTCCATAATGCGTCTGCTTCCAGTGTGGTACGGGCAATCGTTATCTCATATCCCTGCTTTTTTACGGCAAAGGAAAGTCCGCTGACTAAACTCAGATCATCTTCCAATAAAAACAGCCGCTTCATTGCTATCCCTTTCATTTTGTCCTTTTTCATACAACTTCATTAGTTGTAATTATATGCACACGATCAGACAGTTTCAAGTATTTATTTCTTTTGTTTTCTCTGTGCAATGGTAACTGAAAAGCCTGCCCTCATTCCGTTCACGGAACAAGGGCAGGCTTCCCTTTTATTACCATTCAATTATACTTCAGGTCTTTCCTGATGATCTCGAACTTATAGGTCACGCTTCCGCCAAACTCGGGCGCTAAGCCCTTGATGGTAACGCTTCCCTTGTTCTTACCCGATGCAGTGTTCGCGCCATAGATCAGCGTATAGTCTCTGCCTTCAATAAGTGTCCTGTTTCCGCTTTCTCCCTTGTACGTAACTGTCACCTGCGGTCTGACCTGTCCGCCGGTATATACAGCCTTGCCGATATCCACCTGCAGATTGTTTTTCGTCAGCTTCTCCTTGTAGATCTCCAGCGGTACTTCGAAGGAACCCTGCATGCTGTAAGCGGAACCTTCTTTTGCGGTAATGACAGCTACAGGCTTGAGCCCCCCTGCCATCCCGCTGTCTGCATATTCCTCGAACGCCGCCTGTGTATTCCTTACATAGCTGATCTCATAGTCCGTACCCGCTTTCAGCTTTGCTTTGCCGTCTTTGATCGTGACTGCGGGCTTATATTCATAATCAGCCGCCTTTTTGCTGTTATACGCTGTCTGAGCGCACTCGATCGTGATATTCTCCCCGCGCAGATCTGCTCTTTCGATGGTAAACTTCTCGTCGAAGGAACCGCTGTAATTTCCTTTACCTTTGACAGTAACTGTCGGCGCATTTCCGGCAGCAGCATTCGCTACAGCCTTATTATTCTTATACGCGAGGGTATAATCCTTACCGTTACTTAACCGGATTCCCCTTTCATTGGTCAGGATGATCTCATCCACAGGCTTCACGCCCGCTTTGGTATACGGTAAAGTGATCGCTTTCATCGACGCAGCCCTTGTCACCTCGCTTATATCCGCCGCGCCGATCTTGAATTTCTTACTGATCTTACCGCTGTAGCCGGCTTTCGCCTTACCGGTAAATGTTACCGTGGCAGTACCCTTATTGATATTCTTGCTGTAGCTTACGGTGTAATCTACGCCATATACCAGCTTAGCCCCATCGGCCTTCCATGTAAGGTCAGCATTCTGTACGATCGCTCTGCCAGTATAAGCCTGATCCTGCAGCCCGGTTACGGTGACCGTTCCGTTTGCAAATGTCTTTCCCTTGATGGTAAACGTCGCGGTCTTACTTCCTACATACCCGTTCTTTCCTGTGACAACAAGCTCCGCCTTGCCGGCGCCGACGTTGTTGTTATAGCTCACATCATAATCCACACCCGGGTTGAGCAGCGTCCTGCCATAAGTCACTACGAATTCGTCATTTGCCGGTTTCGCCTTCTGTGCCGCTTTCAGTTCGATTTCCGAACCGGTATAAGGAATGTTCTTCAGGTCCTTACCCAGCGTGATCTTCATGTTCTTCATCAGGTGGGCCTTATCCGCCACATAAACCATCCGGCTGATGCTGCCCGTATAATTGCCTGTACCCGTTACTGTAAGCATGAATTCACCGCTATAATTCGCAGGTACCTTCGCTCCGGTGAATGCAACTGTATTATTGATTTCTGTGTTGCTCTGATCCCGGACGGACACTGCCATGAGTTCCAGTTCATAGTCCGTGCCCTCCTTCAGGTTTCTGCCGTATTTAATCGACCCGAAGGGTTTCTGCTCCTTATTTGCTTTCACGAGCTGGTCGTTCAGCTTAAGTGTTACCCCTGCTGCCGGCCTGGAATCATTCCCGATCGATGCAGGCAGAATATTGAAATTGATCTTAACGGTCTCTTTATAATTGCCCTTGCCCGTGATCTCTACGTACGGAAGTGCAGTGTTAAATATCTCACCCTTAAGCACACCGTCTTTATTCACATTGATGTTATTATAATACGTGACCGTATAATCCTTCCCGGCCTTAAGCAGCGTGTTCTCATCATATACGCTGACAGCAGGCTTCTGCGCCTTGCCGTTATAGTAGAGGTTTGAGATCTCCTGTACCGCAAACTCACCGTCACTGCTCATGCCAAGCCACTTCGCATAGAGAGTCAGATTCGACTGCACGATATCCGTCGCGAAATCCCACGGCTTCGTACATGCGGGATCTTTGAACCAGCCGTCGAAACGGTATCCATCCGCCGTCGGTTCCTCCGGACGGTCGATGGTGGAACCCGCTTTTATGTCCGCAAGGGTCTGCGGCGCCGTCCCGTGTCCCTGTACATTGAATACGACCTGATACACGCCGGTATCGTCCTGATCGTTCGGATCATTCGGGTCATCCGGATCATCCGGAGTCCCCTCCTCTCTCCACTTTGCATAAAGCCTGATATTCCCTGTGCTTCCCTTGACGATCTGTGTCACCCGCTCCTTAAATCCGGCGTCCTTATACCAGCCCTCAAAAATATAACCTTCTCTGACTGCGTCCGCGAGTGTTATCGTCTCCGTATCTGTCGTATACGTCGCAGGATTCTCAGTACTGTTCGTTCCGCCGTTCAGCTCATAGGCAATCTTGTAAGTTCCTGACGGCATGGGAACGTAGTCTTCGGGCGAATAGTCACAGTATATGTCCAGATTATCTAAAACTGTCTGTGCGCTTATCTTCCCCTGTGTTATCCATTGTAACATGTCGTACTCATCGATATAGCAGATGACGGGAGGCGTTGTCCACATTGTCTGCTGTCCTGCCGCTTTCAGATATTCCACCAAAATATCTCTTGTTCCGGTAGACGTGTCATAAGCAAACGTCATCTCGTCACATCCGTAGAGGTCTTTGTAGCCGCTTACATCTTCTTTGGAGTTTTGGTCATAATCAATTACGTATATGTCTACTCCGGTAAATTTGCTGATGGATTGGCTGATATCCTTTACCGCGTCGCTTGCGGCAGTATCGCGTTCATCAACTTTACATACAAATACCAACAGCTTCGCTTTGCCGTTCGCCCTGGAACTCAGTTTTGTTCCGTCCAGCGCAGTGAACGTCCTGTCGAGATTGGCAACGCCAAGTCCATCGCCCGCCTTGATCCACTTTGCATAGAGCGTGATATCACCCGTGCTTCCTTTCGGGATCTGCGTCACTTTCTCCGTAAATTCTGCGTCCTTATACCAGCCCCTAAATTTGTATCCTTCTTTGACGGGATCCTTCAAAGTGATGGTATCCCCGTCGCTCTTATAGGTTTCCGGATTTTCGCTGTCGTTTTCGCCTCCGTCCAGTTCGTAATTAATCCAATAATAATCATCATTACCGCAATACTTCTGCAGATCCTCCAATATCTGAGTCCAGCTTCTTCCTCCGGCAGTACCATACTGCACACGGTTTTTGGAGTCAATATAGACGATGACAGGAGTGTTGACCTGACCATAGTTATCAAGATTGAGCATGTGGACATAATCCCAGACGCATTTCTTATTCGTCCCGTCTGTATCATAACAATAGGTAATCTCGTCACATCCGTTGTCTTTTTTAAATTGGGCAACTTCCTCCTTTGTCTTTCCCAGAAACGCTTCGATCGCATAGATATCTACGCCGTCAAACTCCTCAATATGATCTCTGAGTTCCTGATTGGTCGTCCTGCAATACCCGCACGTCGTGCTCAAGAAGAACAGAATTTTCGGCTTTCCATCCGCTCTGGTGCTGACTTTCTCATCGTCCAGCGTCGTCAGGGTATATTCCGGATTTGCAGCGCTCAATCTCTTTTGCCACTTTGCATAGAGCGTGATATCGCCCGTGCTTCCTTTCGGGATCTGTGTCACTTTCTCCTTAAATTCCGCGTCCTTATACCAGCCGTCAAACAGGTATCCCGCTTTGAGCGCTTCCTGCAAAACAATGGTCTGTGAGTCGGCTGCATAGACGCTCGGATTCTTCCCGCTGTTCGTACCGCCGTTCAGCTCATAGGTGATCTTATAAATGCCTTCCGCATCCCCATAGTTATAATCACAATAATCCACCAGATTCGTCAATATCTCCGTGTAGCTTCTCAGTCCGTAAGAACCATACTGCACACGGTTTTGCGAGTCAATATAGACGATGAGAGGGGTGAGGGCTGTGCCATCGACCTGAGCAATTTCGGCATACTTATAGAAATACGAATTATTCTCTCCTTCTTCGTCATAACAGTAGATGATCTCATCACATCCGTATGTCTTTTTAAAGTTGGCAACATCCTCCTTTGCCGCTCCTGAGATTTCAATCGCATAGATATCTACACCGTCAAAAGACTTAATATTTTCACTAAGGCCAAAATTCGTCTGTTGGCAATTAAAGCAGCCCGGTCGGAAAAAGAACAGCACTTTCGGTTTCCCGTCTGCCTTGGTGCTGACTTCCTCACCGTCCAGCGTCGTCAAGGAATAGTACGGATTCTCGGCATTCACCCCATCTTTTCCTGCTGTCCTGCTCCACTTCGCATAGAGCGTGATATCTCCCGTACTTCCTTTCGGAATCTGCGTCACTTTTTCCTGAAACTTCGCATCTTTATACCAGCCCTCAAATTTGAAGTTCATTTTGGAAGCGTCTTTTAAAACGATCGTTTCCGTTTCAGGCGTATAGCTACTCGGATTGTCTTTGTCGTTCGTACCGCCGTCCAGTACATATGTAATATCGAAAGTTTCTTCCGTTTCGGACGGATAGCAGTATTTCTTCAGACTAGCTAAAACCTCCGATACGGTTTCATTAAAATCCCGACTGGAATGTGATATCCATTGTAAGATATCGTTCTCATCAATATAGCAGATGGTAGGAGGATATGCCTCAGACGTAGATATTCCTGCCACATACAGATATTCCGATAAAACAGCCTGCGCGCCGTCAGTCTCCTCGTCATAAGCAAACGTAATCTTGTCACATCCGCACTCTTCCTTGATTTTGTTTACCTCATCCCGTGAACACATGGAATAGTCAATTGCATATATGTCTATCCCGTCAAACTCGCTTATTCTATTACTGATATTCTTTACCATGGTCCTGGAACGATCAAAGGTTTTATCACTAAAATCAGAGAATATCAACAGCTTCGGTCTGCCGTCCGCCTTGGAACGGATTGTTGTGCCGTCCAGCGCAGTGAACGTCTTGTCGAGATTGGCAAGTCCGAATCCTTCTCCCGTTTTTCTCCACTTCGCATAGAGCGTGATATCACCTGTGCTTCCCTTCGGGATCTGCGTCACTTTTTCCGTAAATTCCGCGTCCTTATACCAGCCTCTGAACTTCATATTTGAATTTTTATGCGTGGCGTCTTCTAAAACGATCGTTTCCGTTTCAGCCGTATAAGTCCTCGGATTGTTTCTGCTGTTCGTGCCGCCGTTCAGCTCATAGGTGATCGTGTAGGTCCCCGGCTTCTGTGACGGATAGTCACAGTATTTCTTCAAAGCCGCTATGATATCCGCCGCCGTGGGCGTGTCCCAGTCTGTGCCCGGATATACATACTGCAGAATATCCTCTTCATCGATATAAACGATCGTAGGATTGTATAGGGAGTCGTCAAAACATCCCGACAGCTGTTTATACATCTGCTGTTTATCGCTGTTGTCATTCTCATAGTCAAAGGTATAGATGATTTCATCAGACGGAACCGCTAAACTAAGGTTTTCGATTACATTATATGTTCCGGTCCCAACCAAATAAAGATCTACGCCGTGCAGAACGCTGTCGGGATTATCCAGTTCACTCTGGACAGCCTGTAACGTATTCCGAGTGAATGAATCATATGTACCAAAAATCAATACCTTAGGCTTGCCGTCCGCATGCGACGTGACTATCTGATAATCCAGCTTATGAAATCCGTAGTCCAGATTTGCATGATTTAATCCTTCTTTTTTGGTCCACTTCGCATAGAGCGTGATATCGCCCGTGCTTCCTTCAGGGATTTTCGTTACTTTTTCCTCAAATTCCGCATCCTTATACCAGCCCTCAAATTTATATCCTGCCTTGGCAGCGTCTTTTAAAATGATCTCTGCCGTTTCTGCCGTATAGGAACTCGGATTGTCTTTGTCGTTCGTACCGTCGTCCAGTATATATGTAATCTTGTAAGTTCCCTGTTCTTCAGGTTCACCGCCTTCTTTAATCTCGGCTGTCAACACATCCTGCCACTCTGACAGATTCGGACTTGTCTGCATGGCATAGACCACTTCTCCATTGCGGTACGCGCTGTAGTAAATCCGGTTATTATCCGACTTTTCCGGCGTAAACTCTGTTCTCTTGTCTGTCCCGTCCGGCTTGATGCTGTAGATGGAATCCTGATCATTATAGAACAGACGTCCGTTTATCATATACAGACCGGAATAGTAGCCGGTCCATGAGCCGGATGGCATCGCCTCATCTGGATACATAGTCCATGAATCAATCCTTGCAACTTGCGTTCCTGTATTGGTAATATCCGAGAAAGACGCTTTTTTCAAGCCCCTATACATGTCCCAATCAGCTTCGGATATGTAATAACAGTCAGTTCCGTCAACCACCAAGGGTGCGGTGCTGTCTACCCAAAAAGCGTTTTCATACTTTGTGTCTGTCGCTTTATAATCAACTGTGTCACCCCCGAACGTAACCTTCCATTCTAAATGATCCTTCAAATTTGCATCACTGCGGAACAGGTTTTTATGGTATACCCTGCCAATCATATCATATTGGGGATCGTCCATTGCCACGTCTACATGGTAGTATTTTTCATTCAGCTTTACCATATTCCATGTATGGTTGTACAATGAGTCCGGCATTTTCTCACTGGTAACCAGATAGCTTTCAATACCGACCTGGCTCAAAAGATACTTATATGCCAGCGCATAGCCTCTCCCTTTAGCGAAACCATTCACTAGTGCACCGTATGCATTATACGCCATTACTAAATTGTCATTTTTAACGTTAATAGCGAGATAATCGTGCAGAACTGCTGCTTTCACATCATCGCTCATCTCGTCCGTCACATAGGAGAGCGCCTCATCAACCTTCGCGTTAAAGGTATCGTTGTCGCAGTTGTCATAATAGCTTATATAAATCTTGCTAATAGGGGGCGTAGATGATTGTAGCTCGTACCCTTTGTAATAATAAAGATCCGGGTGCTCTTCTGCAACGGTCTCTAGCAGTCTCCTCACCTCATCCATACTGCTTAAAGTACAATTTTTCTCTGACAGGTCAATACTTACCGTACGCTCCAGCATCTGTTTATACAGCCAATCCATCAAATCGCTGTCAAGCGCATACGTCGTTATCCCGTCGGCGTCTAACTTCATATCCTCCATTTTGTAGACGCCCTTTAACCCGGCCTCCGCCTCCTCAGCTTCTTCTGTTTCAGGCTCTTCTGTATCCTCGGACGGTTCCTCTGTATCCTCGTCAGACACCTGCCCTGCTTCCGTTTCCTCTTCCGAAACATTCTCATCATCCGTCTGGCTCTCATCGCCTGACTGACTGTCATCGCCTGCCGCAGCCTCTTCTTCGTCCTGCCGGCTCTCACCCTCCACCGTAGCGGTGTCTTCTGTCTCTTCCGCAGCCGGTATCGGAGCGTCCTGCCCGCTCGTGATACCGCCGTCTGCTATTTCCGCCGCATAAGATGTTCCGCCCGGAATCTGCACGGACGAGAGCATCATAACTGCTGCCAGAAAAGCCGCACTGAGTCTCTTTCTGAATCTCATGCTTTTCCTCATTCTCATCACTTCTGCTCCTTCCTTTGTTGTAACTATATAGTCCTACAGTATATTTTTAAGGCTGTTCACCATGTTCACCATAAAGTAGGCAATATCTCTGTCCTTTAATGCCATAGCCTTAATGCTTATCGTCTGGCTCCTGCTTCCGACCGCCCCGGCGCCTTTTCCGGTGACTACTACCGTAGCCTTCCCTTTGGCTGTGGCGTTCGTCCAGGCCACATCATACAGACTTGGATCAACCGTCTTTCCGTTTGCAGTCACGTTCACATATACTGCATTCGGGCCAGCCTGGGCACTGCTGTCTCCAGGGTTGTTGCCTTCAGGAGTAAAGTATGCCCTGCCGTTGTATTCAAGCGACTTTAACTGCCTGCCGTCTTTGTCTGAGAAGGTCACTTTTGCCCCGGAAAGATCCGTTACTCCTTCGGTTTTTCTCCTAACACAGTACTCTCCCTCTATGGCCGCCGTTCCGTCTGCAAGGGCGTAATTTGGACCCTTCAGCGTAATCGTCACTTTGACTTTTGCATAGCTGTCAGCCTCTTCCAGTCTGACCTTATCGCCATCCTCATATCTGCCTTCTGCCCCCGCATACGTTACCGCCGCCCATGCATAGGATACCGTGTAATTGGAGGCTTTGATGCCGACACCGTCAACCAATACGATGGGCGCTGACTTATATGACTTTCCTGCTTTGTCGTATACCTTGTCCGGAACGATCACCTTTGTGTTGGCAGCCTGCGCGCCTGCAGTCGTCATTGACATCCTGGCAGCTGCGATCGTGAAGTCTTTTGACACCGGCTTGCTGCCCTTATAGCTTCCGAGGAAGGTGATCTTGACCTGCGCCTTCTTAGCCGCTGTACTCACCTTCTTGTTATTGACATACGACACTTTATAGTCAATTCCCTGTGTAAGTACGATATCATCATCCGCCGAAGAAGTCGCTCCGAGGTAGGTTACCTTAAGATTGTCAACCGCCGCCCCGGCCGCTTTGTACGCATACTCCCTGTTATCAAATGCAACTTCAAAATTGCTGTTATCGGTAACCTTTAACGGACTGATCTTGAAGGATTTGCTTACGCTTCCCGTGTATTTACCCATGCCTGTCACAGTAAACTTAACGGTTCCGGCGTCTCTGAGACTGGAGGTGCACAGGACGGAGAAATCCTTCCCTTTTTCCAGTACGGTATTTTTGTTCTTTGCATCGGTTACTTTGATGCTGCCGCCCGTATTGCCCGGTGAACAGAACAGGGCGTCAAGGTCTAAGGCTCTGTCGTCGTATACGGGCTTGAAGTTCTTGTCAACGGTTACCGCAAGTTTCTTTGCATCTTTCTTATCAATAACGGTTACGGCTATGGTGAAGCTGCTTCCCGCATAGCTGCCTATCCCTTTTACCGTAAGGATGTTGGGGGTTCTCCCTGTGGGCTTCGCATATTTACCGTCAACAAGGTTGCTGCCCTCAAGGCTGTAGTCCTTGGAAGTGAGCTTCTTTGCACCGTTCATAATGAAAGGTTCAACCTTTGTACCTGCTATGACAGTCATCTTGATCGGATGGTCCGTATCCGTGCGGATATCTGCATTTATGATCTCAAAGCTGACTGCGTTTGAGGCGCCTGAAAAACTTCCTTTGCCTTTCACGTTTAAGGATGCTGTACCAACCTTTGTGTTGTTCTTATAGGCTAACGTATAGTCTGTTCCTAATGTCAGGAGCGTGCCGTTGTTGTAGACCTCTACGGCAGGCTTAATTGCGGCTCCCGTATATTTGTAGCAGGGTCTTGCGTTCTCTCCCAGTCTGTAATAGTCCGTAAAGCGGACATATACACCGGTCCGGATGGTCTCCGGCTGCTCCGGATCGATAACTACCTGGGCTGCCTTCCACTTTGCATAGAGCGTGATGTCCCCTGTACTCCCTTTGACTATCTCGGTCACTTTCCTGTTGAATCTCGCGTCTGCATACCAGCCCTCGAAAATAAAACCTTCTTTGGACGGGTCTTTCAGCGTTATGGTCTCCGTAGCCGATGTATAGGTGGTCGGATTCCCACTGTCGTTTGTGCCGCCGTTCAACTCGTAGATAATCTCGTAAGTCTCTTCCGGTTTCTCCTCATAGCTATAACCGCAATAATCACGCAAATCCGTCAGTATCTGGGTCCAGCTTCTCTTTCCTGCAGTGCCATGCTGCACACGGTTTTTCGAATCAATATAGATGATGCCGGGCATTGTGATGGAATTTCCGCTATTAATGCCTGTAGCCATGATATACTCAATTGCACAGTAAGTATTTGTCCCATCTCTGTCATAACAGTAGGTAATCTCATCACACCCGTAAGTATTTTTAAATTCGGCAACCTCAGCCTTTGTGCTTGGGCCAAACGACTCAATCGCATAGATATCTACACCACTGAAAACCTCAATATGTTCGCTGAGATCCTGAATCGTTGCCCCACAATCCCCACGGTCCGGTTTGAAAATGATCAGCACTTTGGGCTTCCCGTCCGCCGTGGAGCTGACTGTCTCATCCTCCAGCGTCGTAAAAGTACAGTCCGGATTTTCAATATTCAAGCCGCCTTTTTCTTCCGTATTCTTACCGTCATAAGCACAGTATTCCTGCAAATACGTCAATATCTCGGCAGCGCTTATCACGCCGGCAGTCGCATACTGCACGCGGTTTCCCGAATCTATATAGACGATAAACGGGCTTGCCAAAAACTTTCCTTCATTAATCTTGGTAACGTTCAGAAAATAATCATCGACACAGACAGCATTCGTTCCATCTTTGTCATAACAGTAGGTAAGCCCGTCACACCCGTAGGTATTTTTATATTCGGCAACCTCTTCCTTTGTCTTTTCGTTAAACGATTCAATCACATAGATATCTGCAGCGCTAAAATCCTTAATATGCTCACTGAGGTCGCTGATCGTCTTCATACACGCCTCATTCGTCATATCGAGAAAGAACAGCACCTTCGGCTTCCCGTCCGCCTTGGAACTGACCGTCTCATCGTCCAGCGTCGTAAAAAGGTAGTACGGATTTTCAGCATCCAACCCTACTTTTTGGGGCGGTTCGGGCGGCTCGGGCGGATCAGGCGGTGTTTCCGGTTCGCCGACGCCTTCGATCTCGGCTGTCAGTACAGTCTGTTTTTCTGACAGATTCGGACTGGTCTGCAGGGCATAGACCACTTTGCCATTGCGGTACGCACTGTAGTAAATCAGGTTACTTCCCGTCTTTTCCGGCGTAAACTCTGTTTTTCTGTCTGTCCCGTCCGGATTGATGCTGAAAATGGAATTTCCATCATTATAGAACAGGCGGCCGTTTATCCTATACAGACCGGAAAAAGCCCCGAGCCAATTCCCCCATCTTCCGACAGACACAACGTCCGTTCCCGCAGCGTTAAAATTAGAGAAAGACGTTTTTTTCAAACTCATTCCCGCATTAGATACGTAATAGCAATCCGTTTCGTCAAATACCACCGGCGACTCGCAGTCTGTCCAAAAGGCCTTCTCATACTTCGAGTCTGTCGCCCTATAAGTAACCACGCTGCTTCCGGACGTTACCGTCCAGTCTTTATGCTCCCCGAAATTAGTATCGCTGCGAAACAGGTTTTCATGGTATACCCTGCCGACCATATCCCGCACGGGATCGTCCCATGTCGTGTCTACATGATAGTATTCGCCATCCAGCTTCACCAGGTTCCATGCATGATTCATGCTCTTGCTGGTAACCATATAGCTTTCAATTCCTACCTGGTTCAAAAGATACTTGTATGCCAGCGCATAACCGTTACATACGGCTGTTCCGTTCACCAATGCGCCGTATGCGTTAAAAGAATCATCCGGAATACTGCCGGAAAGGTAGTTGTCATAATCATATTCAACGTTGATGACGAGATAATCGTGCAGAACAATCGCCTTCATATCGCTGCTCATCCCGTCCGTCACGCACGCCAATGCGGCTTCCGCCTTTCTCTTAAAAGCAGCGTCGTCATAGTCTGTACTATAAGTCATATAAAGGTCTGCTATTGTTTCGTAGGAAGGCCCGTACCCGTATTGGAACATCCTATTGACAAAATAAAGGTCCGGATGCTCGTTCAGCACGCCGCTCACCAGACTGCCCACATCACTCGCACTTACATTGTAAGCGGAAATATCAATACGATCTGCACGCTTCAACATCTGCCGATACAGATAATCCTCCAGGCTGTTATCATAAGTCGAAACCGAAAATGCCGATATTCCGCCGCCGGCTTCCGGCGCATCGCCAAACTGGTAAGCGCCTTCTATCTCAGCCTCCACCATTTCAGTTTCTTCCGCTTCGGCCTCTTCCACATCCTCAGACAGAGCCGGCTCCCCTGCATCATTGTCTGATACCTGCTCTGCGTCCGTTTCCTCTTCCGAACCATTCTCTTGCTTCGGCTGATCGTCATCATCTGCCGCATTGCCGTCGTCCGGCTGCTTGTCGTCACCTGCGGCATGATCGCCGCCCGACTGCTTGTCGTCACCTGATGCGGCATCTTCATCATCCGTCCGGCCTCCGCCATCTGTTACCGTGCCCTCATCCGGCTGGCTCTCACCTTCTGCCGTTCCGATGTCTTCTTCAGTCTCTTCCACAGCAGCTATCGGAGCATCCTGCCCGCTCACGATACCATCGGCCGGTTCCGCCGCATAAGATATCCCGCCCGGAATCTGTACGGACGAAACTATCATAACGATCGCCAAAACGGCCGCTCCGAGTCTCTTTCTGAATCTCATGCCTGTTATCCTCCTCTCAGTTTCATATCTTTCTTCTTCATCTGCACTGCCGGACAGAACGATGTATTCTTATTAAATTAATGTTAAGAAAAGAAATCGTTTGATCTGCGGACAGAAAAATCCACTATGTTTGATTATCATAACATAAAGTAAGCCGTTAACATCTCTGCCGGCGCGAAATGTCACCTAAACGCGCGAATGGTAAATATATGGCGCGAATTGTCGGTTGCAAAATGAAGCGTGCAAAAAAACAACCCGGATGTTTTTGTACGAGCACCATAAACATCCGGGTTGTTTTCATGTTACACCAACGCATCATTTCGCAGCGTTTCATTCAAATCACACTGCAAAAGCCGTTTTCCTCCGATATAATAAGCCAGTGCGACAAAAAAAACGATCGCTGCTGCAAATATCAAAATCGGCAGAACGGGAGCTTCCTTCCAAAATACCATAGGATCCAAATAGCTTGCCGTTACCGCAAACTGTACAAACAATACGGTGAGCGGCATTGTGATCAAAAGCGGCTTTCCTGCGATGACAAACGCTTCGATACAGAACATCTTCCGCATCTCCTGCGGGGTTAATCCAATGGACATATACTGCGCGAACTCCCGCTTTCTCTGACGCAGGAACCCTAATGTATTGGAAAATACATTCGAAATTCCAATAATCGCAAGCAGCACGCAAAACGCTCCCAATATCATTATCATCCCCTGTATCATGCTGTCATTTGAAAGTTTTTCCTGAACTCTGTTTTCACTTTCGATCTCATATTCCTGCTCCAGGATCTGAACAACTTCCTTTTCTAAAGCATTCAAATCTGCAAGGTCTGCATCTCCGGCGGAGAAGATCCGAATAGAGCTGTCGGATTCCAAACCGCCTATCGTTTCTGATATTTCTCTCCACATTGCCAAAGGAATAAAATGTACAAGAGCATAATTTTCATATTCTTCCCTCAGAATCGGAGCTGTCTGCGTATAAGACAAAACCGGGATCTCTATTTCCTGATCATCTGCATTGATATTACGGAGCGCGGTCTTTCTTATATCGTCCTTCACAAACGGGACATACTCCTTATAACGAAAATTACTGTTGACACTGTCCCAAATCTGATTTAATACAACGGCTCCGTCAAGGCTTGGGGCTGTGCCGATCCGGGAACAATACGCTAAAAAGCTTGCATCATCCAATACAATGATCGGAATCTCCACACAAAACCGCCCATCTTCATTTGCTTTTCCTGCAACAGCATGCAGTCCGCCAAGTTTCGTTAGCTCATCGCTTTGCCAATCTTCCGGAAGAAGTTCCAATGCTTCCGCCTTTTGGTATACCGTGACCACTTCCGCCCCTGAAACCTTCTGTAATGCTTCTGTTAAGCCAAAATCAGATATGGCAGTATCCTTTACCGTTATCATTACATCCCACGCATCCTGATATCTCTCAAAATAAGTATACCTCGTGCTGATACCGGAAAGGGTGGTAAAGCAAAGCATAATAGAAAATCCGAGAAACGACAGCAGCAGCGATATGGAGGATATCCGCAGTGCCTTTTTCTGCGCCTTTAGCGCATTTCCTGCAAGTTCTCCCTTCATGCCAAACAAAACGGATAATATTCGAGAGTGTTTTCTTTTCTTTAACTGTAAGCTGTCCGCATTCCGTATCGCTTCAAGGGGCGTCATCCTGCTTAAGTTTCGCGCGGGTATCCATGCTGAAAATAATACAGTCATGGCAGATAGAAAAAAGGTAGCGGCAAATAAAAAGGCATGATACTGGAAAACCGCTTGATGGCGTCCTCCCGCATCCCCTGCCGAGATATTGATGACTTCTAACAAACCGCAGCCGATCACGATCCCCAAAAAACTGCCAATCAGGATCGGCATTACGCTAAGTGCCAGAGCCTCCTGCAACAGACAGATCCTGATCTGCCTCGGAGTCGCTCCGATGCTCGAAAGAATACCGAACTGATGGATTCTTGCGTTCATAGACAATTCAAAAGAATTGCGAATGACCAAAATCAACGATACGGCAGCGATCATCAAGATTCCTAAATATACTGCCAGGAGCAGCGGCGGATCATCATCCTGCGGATCATGGATAAAATATCTGGATAACAGCAGTTCGTGATACTGTATCGAAGCATTCTCTGATGCAAGCTGCTCCACGATCAACGGCAGATCCCGATAGATCGTTCTCGCGTTCTGAAAATAAATATCGATCACGATATCTTCTTTTTCAGACGCTTCCTGATCGGCAACCGCTTTTTCTACATTTGCAAAATTCTGTATCATTTTTAAATCATTCTCATCTATCCTGCCGACAATACGCCCCTGCCAATCCCCCTCTTCCAACACGATATTCTCAATGTCATATATCCAGAAATTGTATCCGATACTGCATAAAAGTGACAGGAACATAGCGGCAACCAGAGCTGCCGCCATCACTGACATGCTGGAAGCAGGGTTGTTTTTGATATAACTTTTGGAATAATCTTTCCACATTCTGCTCACCTCCGTTTCTGATCACTGATGATCCTGCCATCCTCTATGGTTACAATACGATCTGCTTCCAAGGCAACCTTCTCATCATGGGTAATCAGCAGAATGGTCTGTTTCAAATTGCGGTTAGACAACTTCAAAAGGTCAATGATCTCTTTGGAATTCTTCTGGTCAAGATTTCCTGTCGGCTCATCCGCAAGCAGAATGGCAGGTCTGTAGATCAGTGACCTTGCGATCGCCACGCGCTGCTGCTGCCCTCCGGACAACTGGCTGGGCAGACTTTCCATTTTGTTCTCTAATCCTAATGTACTGATGATCTTTTCAAAATACGCCTGATCAGGCTTTCTCTTATCGAGCATCATCGGCATAAGAATGTTCTTTTCTGCCGTCAGAGTAGGAATCAGATTATAAAATTGATAGACCAGACCGACTTTTCTTCTTCTGAAAATCGCGGCATCCGTGGCATTTAGCTCCCCGATATCAACGCCGTCTATCATCACTGTTCCCCTGGTCGGTTTGTCAACGCTCCCCAAAATATGCAGCAGGGTCGATTTCCCGGAACCCGATGCACCGATGACAGCCACAAATTCTCCTTTTTCAACAGAAAGATCGATTCCGTTTAAGGCAGCGACTTTACTGTCGCCTTTTCCAAATACTTTCTCAATTCCATCACATCTCAGTATTTCCATAACAGCCTCCTTAGATGTCTTTTTTCTTTATGGTAGCATAGTAAAGTGACATCTCAGTGACCGTAGAAACGAATTTCAAAACAGGCGCCGCCCTCATGCAGATTGTATGCGCGGATGACTCCGTTCTGCATTTCAATGATCGCTTTCGACAGGGAAAGACCGATTCCGATTCCGCCCGCACTGCCATTTTCTCCACGATAAAAGCGTTCGAACAAATGCGGCAGATCCTCCTTTGCAAATCCATCCCCCTCGTCCCATATCCGTATCTGCACATATAAAGGATTCTTTTGATAAGAACAATGAACCGTTGTCCCTGTCGCGCTATGTTCCATACAGTTTTTCATCAGATTCATGATGGCTTCCATGGTCCAGTCCAAATCTGCAATAATCGTAATCTCACCCGCTTCCGGAATATCGACAGCGATTCCGCTCTGCACAAACAATTCCTGTAAATTATCTGAAGCCAGGGTAAGCAATGTAAAAACATCTACAGCAGTCCGCTTCATAACCAGTGTTCCCGCATCAATACGCGATAGAAGAAGCAAAGCTTCCTCAAGACGTGTAAGCCTGCTTAACTGCCGCTCGATCTGCCCGGAATAATCAACAGAAGGGTGTTCTCTCATCATCTGAACAGAAAGAGAGGCAGCGGTAATAGGCGTTTTCAATTGATGTGCAATATTAAAAAGATTATCCGCATAATTTCTTTTTTCTGAAAGTGCGGTATCTCTCGTCTGATAAAGTGTTGTTATTGTCTTGTATATCTCGTCCTGCAGTCCGGAAAACTCATCTTCCGCCGCATCAAGGAGCAGCCCCTGTCCTCCCGTATTCACCTTTTCCAAATAATCAGTCAGCGTTTTGATCCGCGCTTCCTTAGCTTTATTCCAATATCGAAAAGTGAAAAGAAATAGGGAACATCCTGCCATAAAGCCCGTGCCGGCAATCAAAAGCATTTTTCTGTTAAAGCCAAAAAAATCCGATTGCCGATACCCAAAGGACAACAGGATATTTTCATTTGTATTTGACGTGGAATAAGATTTATTTGCTTTCAGAATTTCTAATATGCTCTGTTTACATTCAGGATTTTTTGCAAGGATTTCCCCGCAAAAATCACCCAATAGTTGAAAGTACAGATTGCTGTAATAACATGTCAGAAAAAAAGTGATCAGTGAAGCCACTAAAAAACCGACCGACAACACGCACAGAATTGTCCGTCTGTTATGATCTCCTCTGCTCATCCTTCATCCTCCATACGATAGCCAAAGCTTCTGATCGTTTTCAGGCACAATGGCTGGTGTAGTTTCTCTCGCAGGCGCTTCATCGTCACCGTCAAAGTGTTATCATTTACAAAATTCCCGTTATGATCCCATATCTGTTCCAGCAAGCGTTCTCTTGTGACAGTTTTCCCTTTATGCTCCATCAAAAGCAATAATAATTGATACTCCGCCCGGCTGACACATATTTCCTCCCCCTGACACAAAACCATCATCCTGCCTTTATCAATGGAAATAGAACCGCATGAAAGATACTGCTCCGATACATTTCCTGCTCTGCGAAGCAATGCTGTCATCCTGGAATGCAATACCTCCAACTCAAAAGGTTTCACAATATAGTCATCCGCCCCGTTATTGAAACCGGAAACAATATCGCAAGTATCATTTCGAACAGTCAGAAAAATAACAGGCAGCCTGTCCCATTTCCTCCTCACCCATCGGCAGAGGGAATCTCCCTTTCCGTCAGGCATATTCCAGTCAACCAGAACGATATCCGGCATGTGATTCACCAATGCATCTTTCGCTTCTGCGATCGCCGGAAATACAGAAACAGAATACCCTTTTTGATCCAAGTATTCTTTTACGATATCCGCTATATTCTCATCATCCTCAACATAATACACTTCTGTCATATCGGCCGCTTTCCCTACCCTGAAAAAATATTATACTCGAATCTTCTTGATCCATTTCCCGCTCCTCAGCCTGATAATGCACCAGACTGTCTTGGCGATCTGGTCTGATTTCAGACCGATATAGATCCAAAATGCCGACCAGTGCAGGACAAATCCCGCTACGAGTCCTAACGGAATGGATAATACCCACAGAAAGATATTGTCGGCAAGCATCAACATTTTCGTATCTCCGCCGCCGCGCAGAACCCCTTTTGTCATAATGCTGTTCGTAGCCTGAAAAACGATGATCAGACTGATCGCTCTCATCAGCTGTCCTGCTACTTCCGCCGTCTCTTCCGATACATTGTAATAGGAGATGATCGGAGCGCTGACCGCCATGATAAATACGCCGGAGAGCATTCCCAGTCCGATGCCGAGACGCAGGAAACTTCCTGCCTGCTTCTGTGCTTTTTCTTTGTCGCCTTCTCCTAATGTCTGCCCCGTTACAATAGCTCCTGCCTGACACACTCCCTGTATCACTACAGTGCTCATCTGCTGTGTAACGCTGGTGATCGCGTTGGCAGCCACAAACGTCACACCCAGTCTGCCGATCACCATGGCTACGGTATTGTTGCCGATAGCCAGTATTCCGTCGCTGATCAAAACCGGAATACTGATCCGTACATACTCTCCGATCAGATCTTCCGTCTTCATGAAAAGGTCCCGGCAGCGGAAGCCGATCCGTTTATCCGCGAACAACAGGTATCCGCAGATCACACCGGCTTCAAAGAGTCTCGCGATCAACGTTCCGATTGCCGCTCCCGCCACCTCCATACGGGGCATACCGAGTTTTCCGAAAATGAAAGCATAATTTGCACACAGATTTACGAAAAAGGCGCCAATGGAGACAAAAAGCGGCATCTGAACCTGTCCCACGCTCCGCAGACCTATCGTGCACACCAAAGACAAGCCAAGGAAAAAACAGGTCACAATGGAATAGCGAAAATAAATGATTCCCAGTCTGATGATTTCCTGCTCTGTCGTGTACATCCGCATGATATACCCCGGGCAAAGCAGCATGCTCAGCGCAAAAATAATCGCCAGCGCGACAGTAACCCGTATCATAATACAGACGGTCTTGCGGAGTGCCAGCGCCGCGCGTTCCGGTTCTTCCTTCTTCATTCCCCAATATCTGGCAATCAACACGGACGCGCCCATTCCGATCCCCATGCAGAATATATGGTAGATACTAATAAACTGATTTGCCAGCGATACCGCGGATAACTCTGTTTCTCCCAGATTTCCCACCATGATCGTATCTAACATATTAACACCGATCGTGATCAGACTCTGAAGCGCTATGGGAGTTGCAAGAAATGCCACTCGTTTATAAAATTTACTGTCAAACAAAATGCTTCCTCCTCGGGTCAATCGCATATACTGTCCCTTCTTTGTAGCTGCAGGCCGGTTCATTCTGCATCCACAGCACTTTCTCATCGATGTCTGCCGCTTTTGACAATTGCTTCCTGTCGGACGCACGCCATTCGTCTATATGCGGAAGCAGCTTCCGGCGTTTGAGATCCTCTGGAAACAAGGGCGCTTTTCTGTCCGCGGGCATAAACTGCAGGGTCAGCGCAAGAGGGTCCACCTGCATGTCAAACCATCCTTCCATACCGTTCAGGTCAAAACCGTAGAACTCCTGCCATGCGCCGAGATGCAGGCAGACCGGAGGTTCCGGGTGTAAGATCCGAAGATAACCGCCAAACAGTTTTACATACAGATTTCCCTCTGCTATATTGTCCTTTGTCGGCATCTTTACTGCAGCTTCTCCACACGCATAGAACACATTTCCCACGATCCTTGCATCCCGGGAAGTGCCTCCCCGCTGCATTCCTCCCATTCGGAAAGAAACAGGCTTGGAAAAATAGCCGGCGCTTCGGCATCTGCCTATCAGATTGCATACGATCCGCAGATGATCTGTTCCCTCTCCATAGATACCGTATCCGTTTACTACATCATGTTCTTTCATCTTATACCAGCCGGAAGATCCGGGTTCCACCGGAATCTCTTCCTCCCGGAAGCGTCCTTCCACATTCCAGATCAGATTGTGATCGATCAGGTTTACCCC
Organism: Lachnospiraceae bacterium; assembly: GCA_029067085.1. Classification (GTDB taxonomy): domain Bacteria; phylum Bacillota; class Clostridia; order Lachnospirales; family Lachnospiraceae; genus UBA3282. The sequence goes on from JAIEFE010000018.1 coordinate 127,626, forward strand.
ATCCCGCGTGCACTCGATAAAAATAGCTTCCCGCTGCTCTATGCCATTTAAAAACAGATTGCAGGTAATTCGATTATTCTCGTTTCCACAATCCAGCCAGAGATGATCCGCCCGCAGTGTGTTGCGGAAAATGTTGCGGCGGATAAGCCCGTCTACGCTATTGTGCAGTTTTATGCCGCCCGCTTCCCAGGAAAGTTCCATTTTCTGCCAGCCGGTTCCTTCTATCAGGTTATCTTCAATCAGCATATGCTGCGCAAAAAGACCGGCAATTCCACAGACGCCCGCATCTTTGATCGTGCAGCCTCTGATGATACTATATCCGATCTGCTGCTCCTCATCAATATCGTGATGCCAGCATTCATTTCCGACATCCATTCCTACGGCATTGGACCAGTCAATCACACAATCCTCTATGATCCAGTGATGTCCACGGAAACAGGACAAAGCGCCTCTTTGCGGAACGGGAGCGCCGCCCGCTGCATGGGCAAATGTGAGCCCTTTTACGCAGATATAGGACAAAAAGGGAATTTCAGGTGCAAAACACTGTTCCCTGCAGGTAATCTCAATTTGATGCTCCGCCGGATCTTCATCGTTTTCCAGACGAAAGTGGACAATCTGTCCGTTAGCCTCCACCCAGTAGCTTCCCGGCGTATCAGCCATCTGATGATAAAGCGCTGCCTGCTTGAGGGGTTTCCCGTCACAAAAAACCATACCCCGACGATTTAAATAAGGCGTCATATCTGTCTTGTCATATTCGATGAAAAGTCTGTCATGCAGGATATTAACACAACAAAAAGGATTATAACCGCAAAACATTGTCGGATCAAGATGATGCTGCCATATCCGACACTCTGTGTACTCTCCTGCATCTTCCGGCCCGTGTGAAAGTCTCCATCCCGTGCTTCTTGTGAAATCCGTCACGATCTCTGATGCCTTTATCACTACTTCCTCTTTATCGAACGCCTCATAGCAGATCATGCAGTCCGCATCCCTGCCGCCCTGCATCGGGCGAACCCATTCTCGATATACGCCGCCATGAATGAAAACCCGGGTACCCGGCAAAGCCTTTTCCGCCGCCGCCTGAATTGTCAGAAACGGTGTTTCTAAACTGCCGTCGTTTCCGTCATCCGCAAGAGGATGCTTTTGATCTACGTGAAGTTCTCTATCATATTTCTGCTCCTTCTCCCAAAAAGTAAACAACGTACCATCCGGAAGATATGCTGTATTTTCCATTTTACCTCTCATTCCGTCGCAACAGTGACTCTTTAAAAAAGGCGCCTCTTACAAAAGAGACGCCTTAACAGATTCATAGTATCCGAATTGTTTACTTTGCTACTGCATTTTTCGCATCTACTTCAATCTGATGCTTTTCCGTATCAAATTTCATCAGATCCTGGAATCCGAATCCATCCATGGTAGCGGACATTTCATCCCACAATGCATCAAAGGATGCATCATCTGACGCATAGATCATTCTCCAGGAATAATCGCAGATGGTCTCGTTACACTGGTTACGGATCACACCGATATCAGCTGTATCGGTAGGAAGAGATACGCTTACGTTCGGGCTGATAACCAGCTTGTTGTTAGCCTTCATATAACCAACAGGCTCATCTGCCCCGAATCTTTCCGCCCATTCCTTCTTCATATCGGTCATGGTCTCTTCTTTGTAGGTGCTCCAGTACGTAGTTGCATAGGTCTCACCGGTCAGAGGGTTTGTGCTGTTTGCACTGACGATCCACTGGTTAATCGCATTGTTGCCATCGTTATATCCGGCGCCGCCCCACTCTTCAGGAACCGGAAGGTTATCCATAAGAGCATTGGAGTTCTTGATGTAAAATCTTCCGTCGTCACCCTTCTCATAGTTGAAGCCTTCGATACCGGCATGCTGGAACATAAGTCCTTCGGGACTTGCATACCAGTCAAGGAACTCCAGAATTTTCTGATACTTAGCATCGTCAACCTGAGAACCGACTGCAAATACACGTCCGCTTCCATAATAAGAATCCGCATCCGTGTAGTAGCTCTGATCTGCAACAGGTGTGAAGATAAATGCCGTACCGTCTTTCAATCTGTCGGTAGAGTTCCAGAAACCTACCTGCCAGCTGTACCACATAAGGTAAACCTGACCTGCACTCATCTTAGCACATGCGGCGTTCCAGTCCTGCGTAGCAGAGTCGGGATCTACGAGACCGCGCTTATTTGCATTGTACAGGAACTTCAGCATTTTGTAGTAGCTGCCGTCCTTATCGGTCAGAGGGATAAAAGTTCCATCGGGCTTCAGGATGACAGAGCCCTTGATCTTCTCACCGTACCAGGTGGTCAGCTGAACTACATTTGCGATACCGAGCATTCCGTCGCCGCCATCCCAGTCAGGCCACAGAGACATAGGATAGCAAGCATCTCCTGCATCGTTTGTAGGATGATTCTTCATCATCTCTTCCAAAACATCAAGTAGCCCGTCAAGGTCTGCAATATCGGGGCAGCCAAGCTCCTTATACAGATCCCAGCGAAGCAGCGGGCTGGAGTAAATAACATCCTGAGAATAGGAAGTGGGTGATGTATTCATCATCTCGGTAGGAATACCATAGGTCTTCCCGTCATTGCCTTCCAGACTGTTATTCAGCATGTCAATCTGCTCCTTGAATCCGGACAGATTGGAATAATTCCATATATCACTGCTGATATCCTTGACAAGGCCGGCCTCTACACACTCCTTGAACTGCCCGGACTCAAGAATCAGGATATCACCCAGATTTCCGCTGCTGGCACGGGTCTGATAGATTGCATCGCCGGCTACCTGCGGAGCGATGATATTCAATTCGATATTGAAGCGATCCTTAACAACTTTTGCAAACCATCCGGTCTGAACACCCTGATAGTTTGCAGCAACGTCGAAGAATTCGAGCGTCATGGCATCGCCGCTTGCAGCACCGTCGTCCGCAGTGTCCGCAGTGCCTGCATTGCCGGAATCCGTTGTGGCAGCGGTACTGCTGCCGGAATCAGAAGTGGTTCCGCTACCGGTGTCAGAAGTCCCGCCACAGCCTGCGAGCATCGTTGCTGTCAATGCAACCATACACAGGAGTGAAACTAATTTCTTACTTTTCATACTTCCCTCTCTTTCTTGTGCTCTTCGCACATAATAAAATTAAAACGTTATAATCAACAGGCGTCCTGTCTGTTCATTATCCTTTTACTGCACCGATCATGATGCCCTTTGTAAAGAATCTCTGGAAAATGGGATATACCAGAATAATGGGCGTCACCACCACGATCGTGACCGTCATACGAATGGATGTGGCAGTGGATGCATGCGCTAAGCTGGCTGCCAATGCTTCCATTGAAGATGAATTGTTTACCAAAGCCTTCAGGGAACTGGCCTGATTAATATAATTATACAGAGTATACTGCAATGTATACAGCTTATCATCGGTAACCAAAAGCAGCGTATCCTGGAAGGAGTTCCACTGTGCAACTGCCGCAAAGATAGCAACAGTAGCAAGAATCGGCTTAATGACCGGAATAATGATCTGGAAGAAAATCCTCAAAGTTCCGGCTCCGTCAATCTCCGCCGCGTCCTGCAGTTCCTTCGGCACCGATTCCACAAAGGTTTTACACAAAATGATGTAGAAGGGCTGTACTGCTACAGGGAAGATATATACCCAGAAGTTGTTGGTCAGTCCTAAATTCTTCATGGTGATAAACCACGGGATAATACCTGCATTGAAATACATCGTAGCCGCCACCATCCTGAACCACAGTTTTCTGTGCCACAAGGTCTCTCTGGTAAACATATATCCGAGAAAAGCTGCCACAATTACGGTCACGAAAGTTCCTATGATGGTTCTTGCCAGAGACACTTTCAACGCCTGGAACAGACCGGTTATCTTCATTACCTGCTGATAATTGGTGAAATGTATCTCCTTTGGCAGGAAGATGATCTTTCCTCTTTCACTTAAATTGTTCGCACTGATCGTATTAATAAAGATATAGTAAAAAGGATAGGCACAAACAAAAGCGAATATAGAGTAGATAATATATGTGAGCACACTGATCAGTCTGTCGCCGAAACTGACCTTATATTTTACTTTTTTTGTCTTCATGGTCGGTTCTTTGCTCATATTCCCGTCCTCCTTAAATGAAGCCTTCGCCTCTGATGAGCTTGGATACCTTATTGGTTACACACAGTAAGATAATACTTACCACACTCTTCAGAATACTGATCGCAGTGGAAAGAGAATATCCGCCGCTGCCCATCGCCAAATTGTACACATACAGATCGAGCACCTGTATGCTGTCCTTATTGAAGGCATTCTGGAAAACAAAATACTGCTCCATTCCATTGGAAAGGAAGTTTGCCAGATTCAGCATCACCAATACGAAGTAGGTAGGCAGGATGCTTGGGATCGTTATGTACCGGATGATCTGCATTCTGGAAGCGCCATCCACTTTTGCAGCCTCCTTCAGTTCTTCATCGATTCCGGCAATGGCTGCAAGGTACATGATCGCCGCCCATCCTGCATTCTTCCATGTCAGCCAAAGCCACATCTTAAACCAGATATGATCCGCTGACTGCAAGAACATCTGAGGTGTATCGAAGAGACCCAGCTTCATGCCGATCGAATTCACTACACCGGTACTGTTAAAAACACTATATGCAATAGAGTATACAAGCACCCAGCTGATAAAGTTGGGAAGCGTTGTGACAGTCTGAACCACCTTTTGGAAGGGTTTACACTTGATCTCATTAAGAAAAACCGCAAAAATCATGGGAAACCACGAGAAGAAAAGGCTGATTCCGCTCATTGCGAAAGTATTACGCATTACGGTAAGCAGCTGTTTTAATTTGATATCGTTCTCCACCATGGACTTGAACCATTTCAATCCGACGAACTTATCCCAGGAAAGCGGAAACGGCGGTTTGTAATCAAAAAACGCATACACCCATCCGTACAGTGGATAATAAGAAAAAATCAATACCAGAATCAGAAAAGGAAGTATGTACAGAAATTCTTTAAATCCCCTTACCTTTCTCTTATTGCTAAAAAATTCTTTCATTCCCAGCCCCCCGTCTATAGACACCTTTGCTTGTTCGGGTTTAACGATTTACCTTTAACATAATAATATCTATATTTTGCGCACTTGTCAACCGGGAGTTTGTATGCTCAGCCTTAAAGTTAAGATCGATTCCCTTCGAAAAAAAGCAGAAAGTCAACTCACCAAAAGACTTTTCTCAAAAAATCACTTACACAATGTCTCCAAAAAGTCCAATCGTGATAACCGTATCCTTCAAAAAATTCGACGGGTACACCGGCCTCCGTTACCTTCTTTACATTTTCGACCGTTCCCGGATAGTGATCTTCCTTTGTCCCGCAGGCCACAAACAACAGTCTGAATCTTTCCCGGAAAACTTCCGGATCAAGCAGTATGGCGCTGTAGTCCACTTCCTCATCCTGTATCACAAGACCGCTGGAAAACAGACCTGCCCAGGCAAACAGTTCCGGCCTCTCAAACACGGCTCTCTGCGTCTGCATACCGCCCATGGATAATCCCGCCATAGCACGATGCTCCCTGTCAGCAATGGTCCGGAATGTCCTGTCAATATAGGGAACACAGCTTTCCGGCAGTTCCTGCGGAAACGCGCTCAGGGCATAGTGATAATTGCCGTTTTCCGGGAATGCGTAACCGGTGGTCATCACAATGATCATTTCCTGCATCGATCCTTCTGCGATCAGATTATCTGCAATGTTGGCAAGTTTCCCCTGCCAGAGCCAGCCCACTTCATTTTCTCCGCCGCCGTGCTGCAGATAGAGTACGGGATATCTTTTATCGGAATTCTTCTCGTAAGAAGCCGGCGTATATACATAGCACAATTTTGTACGTCCCGTGATCTTCGACGGATAATATTGAAAGTGCAGCGTCCCGTGCGGCACCTGTCGGATCCGATACGTTTCAAAATCTTCCTCCGGCATTTCCAGATAATTGACTGCCCTGAAACCGCCATATCCCACCGGTGCATTGCTGTCCACCACCTCCGTACCGTTCACAAAACAGCCGTAATAGTGGAAGCCCTTCTCAATACCGGACACATCAACGCTCCACCAGCCTTCTTCCTCCGTCTTATGCAGGGCATAGCGTCCCATTCCCCAGATATCCACTTCCACACGCTTTGCCCCCTCCGCGCGCAGCCAGAATCTGGCGCTTCCGCCGGAGACATCCAGAATCTCCGCACCGGGATGCTCCTCCCGATATCTCCCGTTAGGTCGTCCCTTAGCATCTACCTCATGGATCAGTCCCTTATGAATCGGATCCGCCATCAGCATATGCTCCGCATAAGTCTGTGCATCCAACTGCGCTCTGTCAGCTTCCGGCTCCTCATAAACCCGGGCTTCTTCCTCTTCTGCCGGGCTGTCCGCCTTTCCAAAGAGCAGCATGGCAAAATCCCGCAGGCTTTCACGCCACACGTGCCACTCATGATATCCTTTATAGCAGCGCTGTCCGCCCGCCACGCCAAGCGCCGCAAAGCGGTCCGTATAAGCTTTCTGCGCCTCATCAAGGCCTTTCTCACCCTGTCCTGCCGTCATAAACACTGTCTGCATAGGATATTTTTCATGTGCAGCAAGGATTTTTTCTGTCTCATCATCCCTCATACCGGAAAAAACGCCAAGATGGGCAAACATTTCCTGATATCGGGACACGATCTGTATCGCCTGCGCCGATCCCAGTGAAAGGCCTGCCATAGCGCGGCTTCCCCTGTCACGCCGGACCGGAAACCGGCTCTCCACATAAGGAATGATATTTTCTACCAGCTCCTTTCCGAAATCGCCCGGAAAGAATACGGGGTCTTCTCCCTCCACGAAAGCATAACCGCAGCACATCACGACGATCATTTCCTCCGCTTTTCCTTCGGCCAGAAGATTGTCCATAATAAAGTTCAGCTTTCCGTTCCAGAGCCACCCGCTTTCACTCTCTCCTACGCCATGCAGAATATAGAGCACCGGATACTTTCTGTCCCCGTCCTTTCCGAAAGCAGGCGGCAGATACACATAGCATTTCTTCCTGTGTCCGTTCTGACCGGAGCGGTAACTGTGAATCTGTACATCTCCATGAGGCACATCCTTGAGAAACCAAAAATCTTTTCCCTCCTCAGGCAGCTCAAAAAAATGATTGACGCCAAAACAGCCGTATGTAAAAGGAGCATAGGGATTTGTCACCTGTACGCCATCCACAAACCACCGGTGATAATGAAATCCCGGGAGGATTCCGGAAACGGTTGCCCTGAAATACCCCTTCTCGTCCTTCGTCAAAGGCATCTTTTCCGTCCCCAGACTGCCGCCATAGCCGGACACTTCCACGGTCTCCGCCTCCGGTGCATACATTGTGAAAGTAACGTCTCTATCCTCTTCTACCCGCACGCCGCAGGGCTCCTCCACATAACGGATCGACAGTTTCCCTTCTTTTCTACTGAATTCAGCTTTCTTACCGATCGGATCAAAAAAGAGCGGATACATTGTTACTGCCTGATTTTGCTTTCCTGCCATACCATTCTCCTCCAGCATTCACTTTTTCGACGAACCCCTGTCAAATTACAGTGACGCTTTTCTCATTTTGCCAGTCCTTCTTTGACTCTTTCTATCAGGAAGGCTTTATATGGCGTTTCCTTCTCCTCAGAAACGACCGGTCCGCCGGAAGTAAAGATCATCTCACACGGCGCCTCTTTGGTATAGGGTTTCCATTCCGGCATAGGGCTCCCGTCCGCGTCCAAACCGTTGGGATCTCCCGTTTTTATAAAATTAGCCCAGTAATTGCACATTTTTCTCGCAAGATCATAATGATGTCCTACATAAGGCCGCCAGCACTTTGCCAGCGTTTCAAAGAAAAACCACAGATCGCACGAATGGAAAGTTCCCGGATTATCATAGCCCGGAATGTCAGGGGTAAACCGATAATAATAATACTGTTGCCCGTTTTTCTTTTCGGTATGAGAAAACAGAGCTTTGGACGTACATTCCAAACCGCTCACCCCGGCGTATTTTCCCTCTTCAACCAAATCTCCGGTTTCCGGAAACGCAAGAAAAGTTTCCGCCTTTTCCGCAAACAGTTCCTTCGCCCTATCCTCCAGTTCCCGTTCGTTCTTCGCTTCAATAAAGCTCGGAAATTCATCCGCCGTATTACCTGCCATAACAGATACGCCGGCACACTTTCCTTCCAAGAACATTGTCAGGGGATCTCCCACGCAGAAACAGCCGTCCAGCACACCGAACATCCTCGGGAATGTCTTCGCATACTCCGCATATTTATCGCGGATATAGAAAGCATCCAGCGCCCTCGCCTCTTCCAGATTCGAAGCGCCGAGGAAATCAAAAAACTGCTTGCCGTTTTCTTCCGCCTCCCGCAAAGGCTTCGGAACCCCGATGCCGCCTTCCTCATAGGGACTTCTGATCATAGCGCTCATGATCACCGCTTTCTGGAACAATCCCGCATTCTTCGGACAGGCCATCTGACTTAAAACGCTTCCGCCGCCGGCAGACTGTCCCGCGATCGTAATATTATTCGGATCTCCGCCAAAGGCCGCAATATTGCGGACTACCCATTGAATCCCTGCCTGCTGGTCGAGATTTCCGAAATTAGCAGGAGCTTCCGGCTGTTCCGATGTGATCTCAGGATGGGCAAGAAAGCCAAACACATTGAGCCTGTAATTCACGGAAACAACCACCACGCCTCTGCGCGCCAGTCTCTCTCCGTCAAACTCCATCTCCGCCGGATATCCCCACTGCAGCCCGCCGCCGAAAAACCACACGAGCACCGGCAGTTTCTCTTCCTTGCTCTTCGCGCCGGTCCATACATTCAGGTACAGACAATCCTCGTCCATCGGAATCTCCGAATCCACATGCCATTCGCGGATGTAAATATCGTCGCCGATTCCCGGCGTATCCTGAACGGAAATGGGTGCAAAGCGCGAAGCATCCCATATCCCCTCCCAGTCTTCACAGGGCTGCGGCGCACGCCATCTGTTCTTTCCCACCGGCGGAGCAGCAAAGGGAATCCCTTTAAATGCCGTGATACGCGGATCCGCTGCCGCAATCCCTCTAAGCCATCCGTTCTCTACTTTTGTTTCTCTTATCATGTTACCCTCCTTACCTCGCACCTGCTGCGTCTCATGATACAGATCTGACTCTGCCCTATTCCCCATCTAATGATTTAAGAGTTAATACATTTCACGGATTCCCTTTCAATCAGCGTGCAGGGAATCATCTTTTCCACAATGTCTTCGGTCTGCAATGCCTGACCGCCTTCCAGACTGTCCAGCAGAAGGTTCGCAGCCTCAGTGCCGATTTTTCTGAGGCTTAACTCCATAGTCGTAAGCCTGGGGTAAAAATATTCGGAAATATCCCGATTATCGAACCCTGCTATGGAAATCTCTTCTCCTATCTGCACCCCTTTTTCACGAAAATAATCGTACACGCCGCCCGTCATGTTGTCATTCATGCAGAAAATGGCAGTAATTCCCTCCTCCTGCGCCAGAAAACGCGCCTGTTCGTAACCGGATTTTCTCTCCCAATCCCCGTAGCGTACCCATAGCGGATTATAGAATATTTTCTCCTCAAATAGGGCCTTCTGGAAACCCATCAGACGTTTCTGTGTATGAATGTTATCTTTCTTGCCTCCGATCACCCCGATTTTACGATGTCCTTTGGAAATCAGATATTTTGTCATATCATAACCGCCCTTTTCGTCATCTATCACGATCGACGGCACTTTTTCGGATTCCGTATAGGCATATACCATAACGCTGGGAATGCTGCAATTTTCCGGCAGATAGGATATAACCCTCCCATGACCTGCCACATACAGAAGCCCGTCCACTTTGAGTGAGATCATCTCCTGCATAACAGGGTCCATAACAGCGCGGTATGCCAAATCATTATGAAACCACGTATCGTTCCATCTCATATAAAGGCGCAGATTCTGTATCATGGTACGATATCCTCTTGCCTCACATACTTCCATGATCCCTTCCAGAATTTCCGGCGTTGTAAACTGATCGATCTCTTCTGCGATAATACCGATACAGTTGGTCTTTTTCCTGCGGAGTCCCTGTGCAATATAATCCGGCTGGTAGCCCCTGCGTTGTACCACCTCCAGTACTTTCTGTTTTGTCTCCTCACTCACTTTCGGTCTCCCGTTTAGAATGTTGGACACCGTAGTTGCCGACACATTACACTCTTGTGCAATCTCTTTCAGTGTTACCACTACCCTAACCCCCTGTCTTCCTCTCAGGTATAGCCGGATCACTGCCTTATCCTGTCTATGCCGCGGCAATCAAATTCACTTTCACTGACACTCTGTTTATCGTTAAACATATCATATTGCTAATTTTACCATATGTCAATCCATTATGAGATATCTTCCCGATCGTATCGTTGGGGGAATGTTATTACTTTGCGCAAAATCCATCCTCGATCCTGCCGCCGATCAGTGTACTCCTCTCCAGCATAGGCTTATAACATGTTCCCGGAAAGACATGATAACTATTAATCTCTTCTCCTGTCGAGAAATAGATCACATTTCCGTTCATCTCGCAGCTATCCATACTGCCTTCGTCATAATCTTTCTGCCTGATGTAATAGGGATCTCCCAACCTCTGCTTTACAAAAACACCGGCATCCGTAACATATTGATCCCAATAAGGAGAGACGGCCACAAAGATGCAAAATGCCAGACATCCTGAAACAATGCTGTAAAATCCTCGCTTCTTCTCACTGAGATATTCTCCCGTGGCGATCATGATCACTGCGATCAAAAATGCAAGGCCATACCTGATAAAGGGCGCAGTAAAAAACCATACGGCTATATTTCCCCATATAGCTGTGTGAAGTACGATAAATTCCAACCGCGGTTTCTGTCTTTTTACGATTCTGCCAGTCAGCATCACAAGCTGCAATACGGAAGCAATGACTACTGCTCCAAGAAACATCTGTTCATAGCGGAACTGATGCTCCCACCAGACCGGCAGCCATTGCTTAACCGGCATATTAACTTTATCCACATCATAAAGACAGCGTCCCCAAACTTTGATCTGATCGGCATCATGCAGAAGATATTCCTTCGGAATTTTCCATACCACCCGAAAAATATCTATTCCGTCAAAAGGATAGAGAAGCCATCCTGAAATAAAATAATTCCTAACCAGAAACGGACATATGATGATACATCCACAGAGAGTATAAGCAATTATCTCCCTCCGTTTTTTCTCCCGGATGAAGCAGTATGCCGGATAGATTGCCAGAAGAACGAGCAGGCACGAGGAAAATTTCAATGTGACTGCAAACACTGCCGCAACAGACAACAAAGCATATACTGTGACATCCGAATCACTCTCAAACAGATTTTTACACCAGGCAGTGATAATAAAAAGCACAAAATACATCGTTGCATAGTCCGTTGCCGGAGACATGCTGCGTGTTACATTGATCAGTGTATACAGAAGAATCCCTATTCTCATCATGTCTGTGATGTGGTTCTCATGCTCTTTAAAATCTCTTAATCCGTGAAAGGCATACAGGCACATAAATGTCTCCAGAAAACCTGTCGTCGAATGTATGGAATATCCAAGCAGCCACTTTAAACTGAATATGGAAGCAAAAGCAAGATAAGAACTGTTATAGGCATAATGAAGCTGCAGATTGCCAATGCCCTTCACGAGACCGTACTCTTCATAGATACGAATTGCCGCCGCGTGATAAATATTGGTATCCGTATGAAACTCTCCTCTGGATGTAAAGAATGCGATCAGCAGCACAAAACCGCCATAAAAAAGACCCTCCCACGAACATAGGACAGGGCGGTATCTCTTCCAAAGCTCGCGAATGTCATTTCGCATGATATATCCGCTTACAAGCGCTGCAGACAGGAGGAGTAAATGAGCGCAGACTCCTATTTTCATAAAAATACTAAAAAATTCTACGTAGACGGTAATGACTATGATGCCTGCTGTAAGATATCCGCTCAATGAAAAATCCGTCTTCTTAAAAAAACGCAGGACAGCAGCTCCAATTACCGTGCATATCAGAAAAATATATATCCAGCTTAATATGACTGATATCATTTGTTCTTCTCCTTTTTTCCTATGAATATCTTGTCAGATTTATCATAGGATTACTATATACATAGTAACTATATTAATGTAGTTCGTCAAGGTATTACATTTTAGATAGTATATACATAGAGGGGTTCTATTATGAAAAACAATCTATATACAATGAATCAATATGGGAAAATTACGATAGATATTAAAACATATATGGATGAAAAAAGTATTAATCGCAATATGCTGGCAAGAGCCATCAATGCTCGTTTCGAAGTAGTTGACAAATGGTATAACGGCCGTGTCGAAAAAATAGATGCGGACATTCTCGCCCGCATCTGCTTTGTATTGGAATGTACTCCGGGGGATATTATTCGATACGTTGAGTCCGGTTGATCTAGTATATTCAGGTTTATTTCCCGATCGTGCCCCGCACATCCGCCGACAATTCTTCATACTCCACTTCCTTCCACTCCACGACGCCCCGAAGCGGCGTCACCGTCAGTTTCAGATAAGCCCCTTCTCTCAGCATCCTCGATGTACTGAAGCTAATGTCCTTTTTATTCCCTTTTTCGTTGCAGGCAGGCAGCGTATAGATATAGTCCATACTTCCCTTTAGATTAACAACGCTGCCACGGGAATCGTTCTCCTCAACCTTGCTGTTATCGATCCGCACATAATAGTAAGTTCCGGCGGCACCCACGTTAATTCCTGCAAAAACCACACAAAACCCTAATACTGCTGCGATCACACCGCCGACTCTCATAATCATACTTTTTTTCATCTCAGCACTCTCCTTTTTCTCAGCTTTCATTGTTTGCCTTTTCCATAGGATATCACCGCCATCTTACGATAACATTGCAAAAGCCCTACATTTACCTTACAAAATGCGGGGCTCTACACGAAAAAACTGCCGGGATGCTTTTCACTTCCCGACAGTTCCTGTACTTATCTATATTATGTAAACTTAATTCACTTCTATCTCACCCAATAGCTCTCCTCCGGACCGAAATAGCTTTCCGGCAATTCCTTCCCGGCCGGATACAATATGAGCTTTTCCAGAATCACTCCCGGCTCGCCCGCATAGACATAAATGTCGTTTCTTCCTTTTTGCAGCGAGACTTCCGTCGTTATCGTACGGGCATGATCCAGTACGCCGTCGCCCCATTCCCTAAAATGGCAGTCGGTATTATATTCCCTGGAAACGACAAGGATATCCTGCGGCGCACCGTCACCTACGGAAACGGAAAACCGCATCCTTCCGCCCTTTACGGCCGGATTTCTGCTTAACAGTGACATTGCCAATCGGTAGGTTCCCGATTTTTCGGTGATCATAGAATATTTGATATAGGGTGCGCTCCCTGCATCCGCATAAGTCTCCATAGGCGGAAATGCTTTCACTGCCGCGCCCTCCCGGCCCAGAAAATCAACCACCGCAAAGCCTTTTCCGTCCACATCCCTTTTTTCACTGAAATGCTCGGCTCTGATCGCGCAATATCCCTGGCGTTCCACAAACAGATATCGTACATCTTTCGCACATTCGATCGCAGCATTTTCCGCCTTAAAAAGCAGATTGGACTCCGTCTTTTGACCGTTGTCAAAGATGATCCTGAGTTTGCATGCAGCTTCCTCCTTGCCGGTAAGCGCAGCGCGGTTTATCGAAAAATGTACCGTCTTGCGGCCTTCCTCGCCGATTTCGACTCTGCCGCTCTTTTCCGTGCAGAGCAGCCATGGACAGTCAAATGTTATCTCATAGAGAAAAGATACGTTCCCGCGGCTGTCGATATCAAGCACCGCTTCTTCTGCGTCAGGTCTCGTAAAATCATCGTTTACAAGCGGTCCGTTATCCTGCCAATGGGCTCCCAAATGATATCTCTCGCTTCCTCTGAAGCTCACGACCGCTTTCCCTCCCGGAACGGGCAGTACCGTCTCTGTTGTCGGATACGTCCAGTCATGATCATCCCACACTCTGAACCCGGTATGCGCAGAACTCATAATGTGATTCCATTTTCCGCCGTTACAGTTATGATATTCCTCCACGATCCTGGCATCATCCGCTATCCGCTTCTGTGCACGCTTTGCAAATGAATTTGCATAGACGCATCCGCGTTTCGCAAGTTCCTTATTCAAACCTGCTTCCAGATACATAAGCACAAGATTCATGGACGCAATGGCAGGGTAATAGATCATGCTTTGATAGGTGATAAGTGCCGGTCCCGACAGCTCATTATGCAATGTCTCCGCCGTCTCCACGATCCGATTCACTTCATTCCATACGCGTTCACTTTCCCTGAAATGCACCGGATGGTAGATACCCTCCCGCATCGCTTCCGGACTTCTTGCCGCATTCCACCTGGTATAGCCTTCCAGCACCGCCTCCATCTTCTGTTTTTGTTCTGCTGTCAGGCGGCTGCCAAATTGCACATCGATCCATTTCTTCACAAACAGTTCCGTTTTGTTTAAGGCAGAGCTTCCCCAGCTTTCATAATCGTAAGCCAGCTCCATAAAATAGCACAGAGGATACTCCACCCCTTTCAGATCGCCTACATTTAAGATCCACATCTCTCTGACGCCGGCTTCATAAGCCTGTGTCATCTGTTCCCAGGTTTTTGTCAAACGGTTGCAGTTTGTCCATTCGTAGCTGATCGGGCCTCCATGATAATCAAAATGATAATACATGCCGTAACCGCCCGGATGATTTCTGTCATCCTCCGTCGGCAGCGCGCGAACATGGCCGTAGTTGTCATCGCTGAGCAGGAAAATAACATCCTGCAGTTCATCCCAATCCTTTAAGCCTTCGCAGGTCTCATCACCGAAATAGTAATCTTCCACTTCCTTATAGATCGCCAGCATGCGGGGAACTTCTTTTAACTCCGGGTTCCAATTCTTTTTAAGCAGCTGATGCTGTGTACGGATCGCTTTCCTGATCACTTCAACATTATCTTTTAATGTCGCGTCTTCCGGCATGAGCTTTGAATCGTTCTCTCCGCGCATACCGATCGTGACCACATTTTCAAACGGTTTATTCCGTAAAATGCCTTCCTCCCAGAACTTCGTGATCGCCTCTGCATTGGACACAAAGCTCCATGTTGAGTCCGTTCCGTACTCCCGGTATTTTCTCTGCCATTCCACGCCGGATCTGCACATGGGTTCATGATGTGATAATCCCATCACAACACCGAGTGTGTCCGCCAGTTCTGCATTGGCAAGCCCCGGTCCATCCTCGGAAAAAGAGGAATTCCACATGGCAGGCCACAGATAATTTCCTTTTAATCGGAGCAGTAACTCAAATATTTTTCGGTAAGCCTTTGCATTGATATCGCCGAACTTCTCTGTGCACCAGTTTCCAAATGCCGGCCACTCATCATTGATAAAAAAGCCTCTGTACTTTACCGACGGCTCCTTAGAAACGATCACATCGGAAAGAGTTATCGACGGCTCATCGTTTTTTTCGGGAATGGCATCACCAAAATAAATCAAGGGAGATACCCCGCAAAGCTCTGACAGTCGGAACATCCCGTAAATCGTGCCCCGCTTATCGCTGCCCGCAATGATAAACAGCTCTTTTATCACGGCAGATTCTGCAAACGGGGATGCGATACGCTTCATGAAATATACTTCTCTTTTTCCCCGTATCTGATCAAGAGACAGTTTTCCTTCCTCTTCCAGTCGATCGAGCAACGCGCTCTTCTCTACTGTCGCCATTAAAATGACACGTTCTGCCTTACATTCTCCGATAGCATTCCGAATCTCCGGCTTCACATCACTCACTGCTTCGATATCTTCCGCAACGGTATCAGCAATCAGTCTTACACCTTTAAAACACTCTTTTTCAACCAGAAATTCCGCCGCTTTTTTCTCTTTTACTACATAAAATGCGCTCATAAGACTCACTCTCCAAACACTTCTTCTATCGCCCGAAACAATCTTTCAGGCTTCACCGGTTTTAAAAGATAGCCCTGCGGATGGAGCTTTAACACCTCCACGATATCCTCTTTGTCGTCGTCTCCCGTAATGAAGATGACGGGAATGTTTTTTGTCTCCTCATGGCTTCGGAGAATCTCCAGGGTTTCCCTTCCGTCGAGTCCGGGCATACTGTAGTCGAGAAGAACGAGATCAGCGCCATCCTGTTTCAACATATCAATCCCGCTACGGCCCGTTGAAGCCGTCACAACCTCGTATTGATTCTTCATCAGTTCAGACAGTGCGCGAAGCTGTACCTTGCTGTCGTCAATCACTACAATTTTTTTCCTGTTTTCCATTTTTCCGCCCTTTCCTGTCATTCCTCCAAAAACAGCGATCATTTTAGACTATTCTTCTGATCGTTATGATATTTCGATACGTTGCCGATGTTATCTTGATTCCCGTCCGCTGTGTACTGGCGTGGACGATCTGTCCGTTTCCTATGTAGATGCCGACATGACCGCCGTAGTAGATGATATCGCCGGGCTTAGCCTCGGAGTAGGAGACGGCTCTGCCCACGGTGGACTGGGAATAGGAGCTTCTGGGAAGCGAGATGCCGAAATTTTTAAAGACCGACATGACAAAACCGGAACAATCCGCCCCGTTCGTCAGGCTGGTGCCGCCCGCCACATAAGGATTTCCGATGAATCTGCAGGCGTAATCGGCAATCTGCTGGCCCTTGCCTCCACCACCGCCGCCAGACGGTTTGGGAGTCTCTTCCTTGGAAGGCGAACCGGAACTGCTGTCAGCTTCCTGAGCCTCCTGTTCTTTCCTTCTTCTCTCTTCTTCCTCTTTTCGCTTTCGTTCCTCTTCTTCTCTGCGCTTTCTCTCTTCCTCTTCCAATTTCCTGATCTGCGCAGTCTCCTGCTTAATCTTGGCGGTATAATTTGCTGCCTCCTGCTTCGCCTTGGTGAGCATCACGCCATAGTTTTCGTACTCCGCTCTCTTTTTGGCGAGTATCTCCTCCATGTAAGCCTGTCCCTCTTTTAGCTCTGTCCTGGAGGTCTCAAGCTCCGACTTATCCTCCTCAAGAGTATCCTGCAGCTCCTGCACCCGCTGTACAGTGGCCTCATACTCGGCAAGAAGTCTCCTGTCGTAATTGTAAAGATCCTCCACGTACTTCGCCTTATTCACCATGTCGCCCATATTTCTGGCGCCAAAAAACAAACTCAGATAGGAGGCATCCCCCTTCTCGTACATAAATTGTATGCGGATCTTCATGGCGGCATACTGCTCATCCTTTTCCGCCACCGCAGCATCGTAATCCACCTGAGTCGCGGCAATCTCCTCCTCCTTCTGGACGATAGCCTCCTCGATGAGGTTGATATCCGTGATCAGGCTGACAAGCTCCGCATCCATCTCCTCAATCTCTTCCCCGACGCCTTCCTGGGCCTCCTGAGCGTCAGAGACTTGCTGTTCCGCATCTTTTAACTTTTCCCTGTTCTTCTTTACATCCTCCTGGAGTTCGGAAATAGTGGTAGCCGATATCGGTTCTACCACAGATAAGCACAGTATGAATGCCAGTATGACGTACAGACGTCTCCGATACTTATTCTTCATAACTCTCTGCCCTTGCTTCCAAACGCCTTTTGGTTTACATAATACAAGCTTACAATTCGCAGTTGTTCACTGTTCTGGGGAATGGTACCACGTCCCGGATATTGCCCATACCCGTCAGGTACATCACACACCGCTCAAACCCAAGACCGAAACCGGCGTGGCGCGCGGAGCCGTACTTGCGCAGATCGAGATAGAACTGATAGTCCTCCTTGTTCAAAGAAAGCTCCTCCATCCGCTTCTCCAAAAGCGCGAGATTGTCCTCTCTCTGGCTGCCGCCGATGATCTCACCGATGCCGGGCACCAGACAGTCCATAGCTGCAACAGTCTTGCCGTCCTCGTTCAATTTCATATAGAAGGCCTTGATCTCCTTCGGATAATCCGTCACAAACACGGGACGTTTAAACTCCTGCTCGGTCAGGAAGCGCTCATGCTCGGTCTGCAGATCGCATCCCCACTCAACCTTATACTCAAATTCGTCATTGTGTTTTTTCAAGATCTCGATGGCATCCGTGTAGGTCACATGAGCAAAGTCTGAGTTGAGTACATGGTTTAACCGTTCGATCAGCCCTTTGTCCACAAACTGATTAAAGAAATTCATCTCCTCCGGCGCGTTTTCCAGTACATAGCGGATCACGTGCTTGAGCATGGCCTCCGCCAGCATCATGTCGTCCGTCAGATCCGCGAAAGCGATCTCCGGCTCGATCATCCAAAACTCTGCCGCGTGTCTGGTGGTATTGGAATTTTCCGCACGGAAGGTGGGACCGAATGTATACACGTTCTTAAAAGCAAAACAATACGTTTCCACGTTCAGCTGTCCGCTCACGGTCAGGTTGGTGGGCTTTCCGAAAAAGTCCTTGGAGTAATCCACCTCTCCCTCCGGCGTCATCGGAAGATTTTTCAGATCAAGGGTCGTCACCTGAAACATTTCGCCTGCGCCCTCACAGTCGCTTCCCGTAATGATGGGAGTGTGCACATACACGAAGTCCCTCTCCTGGAAGAAGGTATGGATCGCGTAGGCGATCAGGGAACGCACCCTAAACACTGCCTGAAAAGTGTTCGTTCTGGGACGCAGATGGGAAATGGTGCGCAGATATTCGAAGCTGTGCCGCTTTTTCTGCAGGGGATAATCCGCCGTGGACACGCCTTCCACAATGATCTCTTCCGCCTGCATCTCGAATTTCTGCTTCGCCTGAGGCGTTGCCACTATTTTTCCTCTGGCCACGATCGCAGATCCCACATTTAATTTGGAAATTGCTTCAAAATTTTCAAGCCCGTCCGCATACACAACCTGCAAGGGTTCAAAAAAGGTACCGTCATTTAAGACAATGAAGCCGAAAGTTTTGGAGTCTCTGATACTCCTGACCCATCCGCCCACCGTCACTTCCTTTTCAATATAACTTTCACTGTCGCGATACAAATCCCTGATATCTGTCAAATTCATAAATATAACCTCCTTCTCAGTCCACGGTGACAGTCGTCGCCTGAATATTTCCGTTCTCTTTCAGAAACAGCACCACTTTTTTCCGCATCAGATCCTCTTCCACAGCCTCCACATCCACATTCTTTTTTAATTCTTCCTCGGAAGTGTAGCCGTAGAGCGTCATCATAGCGGTTATCTCTTCCGATATTTCCTCTTTCGTGGGGGTAAGGCCTTCCCGGTCGGCAATCGCCTGATACATAATGTACTGCTTTGTCATCCGCAGTCCCTCCTCCGCAAAGAGGGCACGATAGCCAGCCTCATCCACTCCCTCATAAAGCTGCATATACTGTGCCAGTGTCATATTGAGAGAGGCCGCTCTCACGCTCACATTATGTTCGATACTTTCGGTAAAGCGCTTCAGCATCTCTTCCGGCGGATCCTGAAAAGTACTGTTTTCCATGATCTGGGAGGCGAGTTCCGACTCAATCTCACTGTCGTAACTGGACTGCACGACCTGCTCATAACTTTCTCGAACCCATCTCTTCAACTCGTCCGCAGTCTGACTCGATCCTATATTGTAGCCTGCGGCGTTCAATTCATTCACCAGTTCGTCCGTAAGCTCCGGATTCTTGTTTTCCGTTATGCTGTTGACCGTCACCTCAAAGACCACGGGCTTCCCCGAAAGATCCGGATTACCCTTATAAGGATCCGGAAAACTCAGGTCAAGACTCACCTGATCTCCGATATTCGCCCCGATCAATCCTTCCTCGAAACCGGCAATGAACTGTCCGGAGCCGATGGTCAGATCATAGTCCTCAGCCGTGCCGCCCTCAAAGGCCACGCCGTCGAGGTAGCCTGCAAAGTCAATGTTCACCACATCGCCCACCTGCACGGACCTGCCTGTCACGGGAACCTTCTCCGCCCTCGGAGCAAGATAGTTTTCCGTAATATATCTCTCCACCAGATCGTCCGGCACCTCCTGCTTAACTGCCGCTGCCGTCAGGCCCTTGTATTCGCCCAGAGTCACATACTTTTCGGCCTTGATATCTTTCAGATATTCCTTGTTTCCACAGGCAGTCAGAAGCAGCGATGCGGAAAGCACCGCCGCGAGTACACAGGTTCTGCTTTTCATTTTTCCTCGCAACCTCTTTTCTTACTAAATCTTTCAGCAATTGCAAAACGCATACCACCTTAGATAAACATCCACGAAGAAGTTTCGCAATAACCTAATAAATAATATCACACAACGCCCCCGCTTGTCCATATCTGCCGGGAGACGGGGCGTGCGATCTTCGCTATTTATTTTATGGGAAAATCCACGGCGGAATCTTGCGGAAAGTCGGAAACAGTGTTAGAATATACGCGTTGGCAATGAAGCCCAAACTCAAACGGAGGCAATCGCATGAGCACAATTACAATCGTTTTCTTGGTGATCCTGGCAGTACTTTTGGTTGCCGTGGTCGCCTTGTACTTCATCGGAAAAAAAGCACAGAAAAAGCAGGCTGAGCAGCAGGAACAGATCGATGCTATGAAGCAGACCATCTCCATGCTCGTCATCGACAAGAAACGCATGAAATTGAAGGATGCGGGACTGCCACAGATCATTCTGGATCAGACGCCAAAGCTCCTTCGAGGCTCCAAGCTTCCCGTGGTAAAGGCCAAGGTCGGACCACAGATCATGACACTGATCTGCGAAGAAAAGATCTTCGATGCCGTTCCCGTCAAAAAAGAAGTAAAGGCAGTGGTCAGCGGCATCTACATCACGGATGTGAAAGGTCTTCACGGCAAGGCGCCCGCAGTGGAACAGAAAAAAAAGAGCCGATTCAAACAGTTAGTAGAAAAGGCTCAGGAAAAGGCCGGGGCGAAACCCGTCAAATGATCATACAGCGGTTTTACAGTAACGTAAAGCCGCTGTTTTCTTTGGAGCGAATGTCTATTTTGATATGGCAGTCCGAGAGAAATTCGTAATTGATATCCAGCGCGTAATCCACATCCACCACGATATTGTTCTCTTTTTCTTCAATGTTGATCCGCTTTGTGTCGATGCCCACCAGAATCTGCCCGAAAGGCGTGTTGTAATTCGACATATTCTTCTTGTTTTCCTGAAAGACCATATGCACATTCACCAGGCCGTTTCTCGTCAGTTCCACCATGTGGTCGCTGAATTTCAAGCGGTTTTTCGTAGGCTGCTCAAATCCCTCCGTGACCTCCTCGTAGACCACATAATGTCTGTCGTTCTTCTTGAAATAATCGCCGACGGTGACCATCTCGATCTTGTCGGCGTCCTCCTCGCGCTGGTCGAACTGCAGCCCCTGTAACGTCAGTAAAACCTCTTTTGTCATGAAAATCCTTCTTTCATCGTTATAATGATGCGTACCTGCGATAGAATGTCAAGCTGCATATTACTAGTATTCCTCGATATTGACCACTTTTGCAGACAAGATTCCGTAGGTCAAAATAGAATTGGCAAACTGTTTAAATTTTTCGGCTCCGTCGCTGACATAAAACCGATACAACTCTGTGCCGAGCTCCGGCCTGTGTTCGCTCTCGAGCCCCTTCTTTGCAAGAAGAAGCTTTAACTCTCTGGCTGTCTCGTAGGCGGGATTGACTAAAGTCACGCCCTCCCCCATGATCCTGGCTACCGTAGAACGCAGCATCGGATAGTGGGTACATCCCAGAATCAGGGTATCAATGCCGCTGTCGATCAGTTCGCTCAGATAGCGGCGTGCAATCTCATCCGTCACGGGATCCTCCCACAATCCCTCCTCCACCAGAGGAACAAAGAGGGGACACGCCTTTCCAAGAACCTTGACATCACTGTCATTTTTTTCTATGTAGCGGCTGTAAATTCCACTGTGGATCGTAGCCTCCGTGGCTACAACTCCGATCTTCTTATTTTTTGTCGCATCAAGCGCCGCTCTGACACCCGGTTTGACCACACCGATCATCGGGAGGTCCACCTCTTTCTCCAATTCCTCCAACGCATAGGCGCTGGCAGTATTGCAGGCCACTACTATGGCTTTTATCTGCTGCGTTTCCAGAAAACGCACGATCTGTTTGGAGAATTTCGTCACGGTCTCCCTGGATTTATTTCCATAGGGCACTCTCGCCGTATCACCGAAATATACGATCCGCTCATTGGGGAGCTGGCGCATGATCTCACGCGCCACGGTAAGTCCCCCCACACCCGAATCAAACACACCGATCGGGCTGTTATGCCACTCTCCCTGTCCGCTCATAATTACCTCCATGCCGTAGCGCTTTCTGCGGAGGACGCAAGTCAAATCTCAACCATCAAACAGATTTTCCTCGCACCATTCCCAAAGCCTGCTGCTTATCCTGATCTCATCCCCCGAAGCCCGCCAGACAGCTGCCGCGTCAATTACCATGCTCTCATCCTGTGCGGTTTCCGTCTGCACCAGCGCGCAGGTCTCCTCTGAAAAACACAGTTCCGGATAAAAGATTCCCCACCAGACAGCCGCAAACACACAGGCCGCCAGGCCTTTACTCATCTTCCACATAACTTCTTACTCCCATCCGTCGGATTCCCGACATTGGGAGTATACCCGCATTCTGCCTTCCTGATACAATCAGGAGCGCCTGCTCTCATTTTTCCTGTTAGGGTCTATGCGGATCTGCCTGATAATGCTTTTCTCCTGATTATCAATATGGAGTCTGGCGGCCGCAGCGGCGCCCTCCTTATCTCCCTTCATAATACTCTCATATATCATTCTATGCTCGTTCACCAGATTTTCATGCCCGCTCTCATCCTTAATATATTCAAAACGGTAACGATACATCTGCTCGGAGAGATTATTGATCAGCTGAATCAATCTCTGATTGCCCGTAGCCTGCACTATAATATCGTGCAGGGCAACATCCGCCGCCGCTATGCTCACGATCTCCCCGGTCTTTGTCGCCTCCTCAAAGCTGTCACAGGCCTTCTTTAAGGCACTCTTTCCCTCAGCGGTGATCCTGTCACAGGCAAGCTCCGCACAGAGAGCGTCCAAAGCACGCCGTACCTCCAGCACGTCCTGCAGACTCTTCTCCGTGATCTGCGCCACCTCTGCGCCCCGTCTCGGGATCATCGTGACAAGGCCCTCCAGTTCCAATTTACGTATGGCCTCCCTGATCGGTGTGCGGCTCACGCCCAAACGGTTTGCCAGATGGATTTCCATCAGGCGTTCTCCCGGCTTTAATTCGCCTGTCAGGATTGCTCTGCGCAGGGTATTGAACACCACGTCCCGCAGCGGAAGAAATTCGTTCATATTCACAGTGAAATCATGTTCCATAGCAATCCCCCTTGCAAAATGTCGTCACAAAGACCGCGCAGGCCGCCTCCTTTTCCCTGATGGCCGCCGCAATGCGATCCGCCGTCTCCTTCTCTGTACAGATGCCGAACACCGTGGGACCACTGCCGCTCATCAATGCGTTTTCCGCCCCCAATTCCCGCATCTGACCCTTTAATTCCGCAATGACGGGATAGGCTTTCTCCGTGACCGTCTCCAACACATTGCCCATCCTGTCCGTGATTCCCTTGAGATTGCCCTGCGCGAGAGCCTCCGCCATACCGTCGATATCCGGGTGATAAGGCAGACTTTCGGCTTTCAGATTCCCGTAGACAAAAGCCGTAGACACATCAAGATTCGACTTTGCCACTACCAGATGACAGGCCGGCGGCTGCGAAAGCGGTGTCAGGATCTCTCCGATCCCCTCGGAGAGCATGGTTCCTCCCGTTATACAGTAGGGAATGTCCGCTCCCAGCTTCACGCCAAGTTCCCGGAGCTCCTGCACGGAATATCCAAGCGCAAACAGCCTGTTTAAGCCCCGCAGAGCTGCCGCCGCATCGGCACTGCCGCCCGCCATGCCCGCCGCAATGGGAATCCGCTTCTGCAGGGTGATCCGCACCCCCTCCGACATCTTCGCTGTTTCCATAATAAGCGCAGCGGCGCGGCAGACAAGATTGTCCCCGTCCGCCGGCAGATCGGCTCCCGCAATCTCCAGCCGAACACCCGGCTCCGCACTCTTTTCAAAAGTCAGATCGTCGCAGATGTCAACAGTCTGCATGATCATTTTTACTTCGTGGTAACCGTCCGCCCGGCGTCTGAGCACATCCAGGCCTAAATTGATTTTTGCGTACGCCTTCTCTCTTATCATTCCGAAACTCCGTCGAAGTCACTTTCTTTTTCCCGCGCTGCCTTAATTCCTGCAGGATTTGCGTCAAACAAGTTCCGCTGTCTGACACAAATGATTTTGTACTTTGTATACAAGAATTGTACTTAAATTTGTACAAAATGTCAAGCTTTCCTCCCCTGGCCTTCCCAAAAAGGCTCTCTTGCTAAAAACTGTAAAATTTAAGCAATTTTTTGCTCTCCACTTCTAATCTATCTAGTAAAATGGTACGATATAGTAAATAGAAAAGCAAGACTGCCCTAATTTTACTGCGGTCTTAACGAAACAATAAACATTCACTTATTTCCAAGGAGGGATACCCATGAGCGTAAATGGAATTAGCGGTGTAGGCGCAAATGCATACGAAACACTTCCGATCACACAGGCGGAGAACACGAAACCCGCAGAGGAGACGAAGGATGGTAACGAGAAGGGCGAAAGCGGCGTCGTTTACGAGCCTTCTAAGGACAGCGCTAACATACCTGTGAAGAAGTATGTGCAGAACACGGAGCTGATCAACAAGATGAAAGCCGACAGTGCGGAGCACGCAAAGCAGCTGCAGAATATCGTGCAGCAGCTGATGACCAAACAGGGTCAGACTTTCAGCGTTGCCAACGATATGTGGAAATTCCTTGCAAGCGGCAAGTTCGAAGTGGACGCGGCAACGAAGGCGCAGGCACAGGAAGATATTTCCGAGGACGGCTACTGGGGTGTTAAGCAGACTTCCAACAGAATCCTTGATTTTGCAACCGCTCTGACAGGCGGCGATCCCAGCAAGATCGAAGATATGCGCAAAGCATTCGAGAAGGGCTACAAGCAGGCGGAAAAGACCTGGGGCGGCGAACTTCCCGAGATCTCCAAGCAGACCTACGATGCCGTGATGGCAGGCTTTGACAAGATGGCTGAGGAAGCAGCGACCACGACGCAGTCTGTCTAACCCAGACGACGCAGGCCGGATTGCTGCAAACTAAATTGCACGATTATACGCGATGAGAAAGAACCGGGACATCGTTTCCGGTTCTTTTTTGATATTAGTTTTCAGACTATTATTTCAGAATACGGAGGGCACCATGGTAGAATACGCAAAGATCAAAAAAATTCCTTACGGCGGAGACTACAATCCGGAACAGTGGCCGGAGGAGAGCTGGGAGGAGGATATGCGTCTCCTGAAACTGGCCCACATCGACATTGTGACGCTCAATGTCTTTAGCTGGGCAATGCTGCAACCGGACGAGGACACTTACTGCTTTGACAAGCTTGACAAGATCATGGCACTCGTCAAGAAGAACGATCTCAAGGTTTGTCTTGCCACCGCCACCGGCGCGCATCCCGCCTGGATGGCCAGAAAACATCCTGATATCCTTCGAGTGGATACAAACGGCGCGCGACATAAATTCGGCAGCCGCCACAACTCCTGTCCCAGCAGCCCCACCTACCGAAAATATGCCGCAGCATTGGCAAAAAAGCTGGCAGAACGCTATCAGGATCATGACAACCTCGTGGCGTGGCACATCTCGAACGAGTACGGCGGAGAGTGCTACTGTGAAAACTGCGAAAGAAAATTTCGGGAATGGCTCAAAGATAAATACGGTTCCATCGAGGAGGTCAATCGCGTCTGGAACACCGCGTTCTGGGGACATACCTTTTATGATTTTGAAGATATTGTCGTGCCCAACCACCTCTCCGAGCACTGGGGGAATGACCGCACCACCTTCCAGGGCATTTCTCTGGATTATAAGCGTTTTAATTCCGAGAACCTCCTTGCGGTCTACCGCATGGAGTACGATGTCATTCATGCCGTCACACCGGACATTCCCATCACCACAAACCTGATGGGCACCTTCCCGGGGCTGGATTACCAGATGTGGGGAAAATACATGGATTTCATTTCCTGGGACAATTATCCCGCTAACGATACGCCCGCTGAAGGCAACGCCATGCGTCACGATCTGATGCGCGGCCTGAAACAGGGCAAGCCCTTCGCTCTGATGGAACAGACTCCCTCCGTCACCAACTGGCTTCCTTATAACATGCTGAAGCGGCCCGGCGTTATGCGGCTCTGGAGCTATCAGGCCGTGGCTCATGGGGCAGACACCGTCATGTTTTTCCAGATGAAGAGGAGCATCGGAGCCTGTGAGAAATACCACGGCGCCGTGATCGATCATGCCGGCCATGAGAATACGAGAGTTTTCAGAGAGGTCACGCAGCTTGGCGCCGAGCTTGAGAAACTGGGCGATGAGACTCTGGGCGCAAGAAGCGAGTCCCGGGCGGCCATCCTCTTTGACTGGGATAACTGGTGGGCTGTGTCCTACTCCGCCGGCCCCAGCATCTATCTGGACTACTGCCGCGAGGTAGAGCATTACTACAAGGCATTCTTTGACAGGAACATTCCCGTGGACATGATCGGCGTGGAGAATGACCTGTCTCCGTATGCTCTGGTCGTCGCTCCCGTTCTCTATATGGTAAAGACCGGGTATGACGAAAAACTGCGCGAATATGTAAAAAATGGCGGCCGGTTCCTGACCACCTTCTTCAGCGGTTATGTGGACGAGCACGATCTGGTGACGATCGGCGGTTATCCCGGAAAGCTGCGGGATATACTGGGCATCTGGGTTGAGGAGGAAGACGCCCTTCCTGAAGACATGCACAACAGCTTCCATTATCAGGGGAAGACCTACTCCGCCTCGCTCCTGTGCGATCTGCTGCACACAGAGGGCGCCGAGAGTCTCTCCGTCTACAATGAAGATTTTTACGCGGGGATGCCCGTGCTCACCAAAAACGCCTTCGGAAAAGGCTTTGGCTACTATGTGGCGACAAGCTCCGACGATGCCTTTTATCGGGATTATATCGGAGAAATCTGCGAGGAAGCCGGCATTTTGCCCATCATGGACACGCCCGAACAGATAGAAGTGACTAAACGAGTCAATAAGAACGGTTCCTTCGTGTTTTTTCTGAACCATGGAGAAACCGATCATGTGGCAGCTCTGCCCTTTGGCGGAACAGATCTGCTCAGTGGAAAGGCTTATGAAGCGGGAGACGCTCTCACCTTAGAGAAGAAGGGTGTAGCGATCCTGAAATTGCGTTGACTGCTTACAGGGCGTCGATCACACCCCTGATGCCCTGCTCATCGTAAATCGTTTTGTAGTAGGCGACCTCATTCTGGATCAGTTCGTCGATGACACGCATGCCCAGAAGCTCCACCGGGGCTTTGTCATCCGTCATGATCCGCCCTCCTGCCTGATAGGCGGTGAGCTTATTAGAAACCACATCCATCATGCGAAGGAGGCTTTCATCCGTGACAGCCTCCTTGTTTTTTTCCAGATTAGCGAGCATCTGCGGATTGTCGGAGGCAAAGAGTTCCCTGTTGGTGGTGCCTGTGACGTCCGCCGTGTAAACCTCGCCAAAGACGCTTCCTATCGTGTCGGCAAGATAGGCGTTGATACTGTCCTCACCGCTGCCGCGCATATTCATGTTGACCACCATCACCCCGTCTTCCGCCAGATGCTGCTTCACCAGGGTAAAAAACTCCACGGAGGACATCTGGAAGGGAATCGTAATGTCCTGATAGGCGTCCACCATGATCACATCGTACTTTTCGTCAATAGCATTCAGATAGGCTCTGCCGTCATAGGTGGTAACCTTAACGCTCTCCGGCAGTTCGAAATACTGTCTTGCAAGAGCGGTGATCTTTTCATCGATCTCCACACCCTCCACCGGCATGTCCCCGTAATAGGCAAGGCATTGATGCGCGTAGGTGCCCGTCCCCATGCCCAGGATCAGGGTCTTACAGTCCGTTGGCTTCTCCTGCCCCGTCATCAGAGGCGCCGCCATGGCATAGTCGTAATACATCCCCGTCAGCCCCTTATCTTTCATCAAAACGGACTGCACACCGAAAAGAACATTTGTCGATAATATGACATTTCTGTCACTTTCTTTCACCTGTAAATAGTTGTATATGGACTCTCCCTCGTAGGCCAGGTCCTTCTCCCAAAAGGCAAAGCTGTTCGAGGCTCCGAAAATACAGCACAGGACAAACAGGACCACCGATACTGCGCACTTTTTCAGGCCGCTTTTTTTGCTGATAAAATAGATCACGCCCAGAAGCAGAAGAATGGCCGCAAAGATCAGGAAGGTGACCGAGGTTCCCACCGCCGGGATGGAGACAAATGTAGGGATAAATGTGCCGATGATGCTTCCGATGGTATTGAAGGCTCCCAGAGTTCCTACAATGCTGCCGCTGTCCGAAAGGCTCTGCACCGTGTACTTTGCCAGGGAGGGCGTTACCGTTCCCAGCAAAAAGAGCGGAAAGACAAAAATCACCATGCAGGCCGCAAACGCCGCCCAAATCAAAAAATTTGTATTTACAGTAAAAATGAGCAGCGCCGAAATGCCCAAAACGATATACTTTCCAACCACCGGGATTGCCGCGATCCAGATCGCCGCAATTAAAATACGGCCGTAGAGCCTGTCCGGGTCCGGGTTCTTGTCCGCACTCTTACCGCCGTAGATATTCCCCAATGCCATCGCGATCATAATGGTGCCGATGATGATCGTCCACACGATCTGCGAGGAGCTGAAATAGGGAGCAAGCAGCCTGCTCGCCCCCAACTCTACCGCCATAACGGACATCCCTGCAAAAAATTCCGTCAGATACAAAAATATTTTATTCTTTAAAATTGGTGTTGTGGTCATGCAGTCACTCCTATATACTCTACTATATTTCTTACATAGTATATAAGATTCCCGCACAATTTACAATCTTGTTTTTATCGTGTCCTATATTCCACCCTTCACCACAAGAATCTTATCCCCCGCGTTGATTTCCTCCGTCGCCAGCTCATTCACCTCTTTCAACTGCGACACGGGTACATAGTAGCGCTTTCCGATATCCCACAGCGTGTCGCCCGGGCCTGCGATGCAGATGACCATCCCCGGCAGTTCACTCAGCTTATTCAGGTCGAGCGGCTCCACCCGGATATCCGTGACCAGATCACGATTCTGCACTGCAAACACGATCACCTTGAACTGCAGTGTGGCCTTTACGTCCAGCTCGTCGCTGTCAAGCATGGTCACCGTCAACTGTTCCATATTGCATTGCAGCTTATACACACTGGTAGGCAGAATGTTTTCCGCTTCGATCACGTACTGGAACGGCAGCTGATTTACGGTGGAGTAAAGGCTCTTTGCTCCGCCCGCGCCGAGATAAAGTGTAGTCACCAGAAGCGTTCCCGTGACGGCAATCCCATTCTCCACAATGCTCTGTTCTCCGATCCTGATCTCCCCCTCGGAGTGAATGATCTGATACATGGGAATCTCCGGATTCTGAATCTTTGCATGCTCCGCGATCTTACACTTTCCGCCCCCTGCAAGCAGAAGACTCTTTAAAGGCATCTTTGTGGTCAGCGCCTCGATCTCCTTATCCACACCATAGACGTCGGAAAGTGTTTCCATGTTTTCCTCCTCGTACAGATGGATATCCAGATCCAGCACGGGCTCCACGCAGAACACGCGCTCCTCCCCGTCAAGATCCTGACGCACCTCCACATTGCACTGTCCCAGATGATACTGAATATCGGGGATCATGTTTTCCCGGCAGCCGTGACACTCAATGATGCCCGAAAAAGGCACGGTATTCTCATACCACAGTGTCCTGTCATTATCCCCCTCACCCTCATAGAGGAAGAAGGCCCGCATCTCGCCCTGGATTGAAATTTTTTCCTCCAACGCCTTAAACTCGACGTGATCGAAGCAAATGTGATGCCATATGGTCTGGAACACATTGGGCAGATTGCCCGTCAGCTCCATCTCCTCCTTCAGGCGGAAAATATCCTTCTTGTGCAGCACCAGCTCCACCACAGGGTAGACGCACTTGCGATATTCCACCGGCTCATCATGATAAATGTCTACCGCCGCCTCGCACTCCATCTGTTCTTCCCGTTCCAACACAAAGGACAGAACTGCCTGCACGCTCAGTTTTCTGGAATTGATCAGCCCCACAGTCAGATCTTCGAGATCGCATTGCACAAGAATTGTATCACCGCCGGCGGTACCCTCCATATTCACCTTTTCCTCGAAGGGGATGACCGCCTCCATACTGGCGCACATCCCTTCCATATCCGTCAGATACAGGATGGACACCACCAGTCTGCCTTTCAGGCTGACGGCATTCTCACAGGGGCGTATCTCCTCCAAAAGAATTTCGCCCTTACTGCCAAGCAGATAATTTGCATCCGGCTTATTATCTGAAATATTTACGTCCTCTTCCAATACCATCTGGGTTCCGGCCCTGCCGCTGATCCGGTCCATATGTATCTTTTTCTTCACTAACTCCACAAAAATACCTCCATGCGTATACTTATTGTATTGTATTCGGCATGGAGGGGGGATATGACAAGCGGTAGAAAATTTATTGTTTATATGGGGCAATCAACGTAGTCAGCGATTTTCTCTGACCTTCGGTAGGTTCTTTCAGCTTACCGTTCTTCAGAAGCGTGGTAATACAGTGTATCAAAAACCAGCCGTCAGAATAAAATACAAACTGCAGCTCATATGCCTTCACCTTTTTAAGATGTGCCGGAACGGACTTAAGTACAGCCTCAGCGTAGGGTGCCTTAAGCGCATCGAATTCAACCTTATGCTTTTCTTTAATACGCTCTCCTATAGCGAGCAGTTTATCATTAATCTCTTTACTTGCCAGGACAACGATTTGCCATGAAGACTTGAATTGACCTTCATAATCGCCGTTGGTTTTTATATAGCCATGTTCAGCCAGCCATGCATATTCATCTTTGGAAAGGCGTTCTTTTGACTCTCTCTCATAGAGCGACAGGATACGCCGGGCATCTTCTGTATATTGAAATCCGTGATCTTCTCCACGCGCAGACCACTGACTGTCAATCTGCCAAAGCATTCTCTCACCATTACCGTTCCACATCGGTCCACACCAATTTTTCATGTACACATAGTCCTCCGGAAGAATCATCTTATCAGGAACAACCGATGCATGGCAGATATTATGCGCACCGTCCGGACGGATTGTTGCAACTTCTTCAAAAGAAATGCCCTTATCCATCAGTCCCTCGCCGGACCACGCAGCGATATATGGAATCAATGTCCACATAATAAAATTGTGGTCTGCCTTGTGCGTCTCAGTCAGGGAAACAGGTTTATCAGTCTGGCTGCACAAAATATCCGGATTATCAAGGATTCCGGAAGAAACCAGTTCATCATACAAATCGTTTGCAAACAGCTCTGTGGCACGCTTGTACATATTGTCCTGCATAGTTAGCAGTTCCGCCGTAGGCTCACTGATGATAAAGTTGACAATAAACTTATCCTTTTGAACCTGTAGTAATTCATATTCCGCCAGAAATTCAACTTCACTTTCAACATACACAGGAGAAACGCCCATGTCATCGGCAATTTCATTAACCGTCTTTGCTGTATTGCGCACACAATAGCAGATATTCTGGGACAGCATCGAACGGAAGAATTCGTCCACGGATTTCTTGCCAGCGGAACCGTTGATACCGAATGAGTGAAACTTAATTGGGTTAAATTTGAGATCACTTGTCTTTCTCATAATGTCCATACCTCGTTTCAATTCTTTTTTTGCTTCAAACAAGTGCCATTTGACAGTGCCTAGAGGAATACCCAGCTCCCGGGCAATATCTGCCTGCCTGCGATTTTCAAAATAATATGCAATCACAATTCTTCTTTGCAGTTTTGAAAGGTAGGCAATCTCACTCCTGAGACGCCGGATTGATTCTGTGCTATCGCTAACATTGATCTCAGAATGCGGGTCTGCTATCAGCTCCGCGACCTCATCAATCGAAACACCGACCATACTTTTTGCATAGTCACGATAATAATTACTGAGCGTATTATGGGCAACGGTCCATATAAACTTACCCATGTCAGCAACATCATCCTTAATAAGAAGAGCATGGAATGCCCTTGTCGCAATCTCCTGCGCCAAATCCTCTGCATCATGGATACTTTTACACCTTTTCAAAGCAAAGCCGAATATTGGTTTCAGATATTCAGTTATGGTTTTCTCTACGTCCTGTCTGTTCATTTGTTTGTACCTCATTGAAAGCTTTCACCAATATAGACACCAGAATCTGAAAAGGTTGGAGATTTTTATTTTTTTACGAAAATCAAAAAATAAAGCATACCAGACTATAATACCTGATATGCCTTATTAAGCCAATCTTTATTAACAAATCATAGAAGCACTAATGATTATTCTACCGCTCCTATTATCTCGCGGATATCTTCTATGCCATTACCGGACATGTAGGCCTCTATGCCCTCAATGATTTCTATCGTTGCATATGGATTGACGAAGTTCATGGCCCCTACTGCTATTGCTGAAGCCCCTGCTAAAAGAAACTCAATCGCATCCTCCGCATTTGCGATGCCGCCCATACCTATAATAGGAATCTTAACTGCATGCGCTGCCTGATATACCATTCTGACCGCCACCGGCTTAATTGCAGGACCTGACAAGCCACCGGTCTTATTGGCAAGTACAAATTTTCTTTTATGAATGTCGATTTTCATTCCGGTTATGGTATTTATCATCGAAAGCGCATCCGCACCCGCAGCCTCCGCAGCTTTCGCCATCTCCGTAATGTCCGTTACGTTCGGACTGAGCTTCATAATGACAGGCTGTTTTGCCTTCTTTTTAATCTGCGAAGTAATGTCGTATAGAGAATCCGCCTTCTGGCCAAAAGCGATCGCGCCCTCCTTCACATTCGGGCAGGAGACATTGATCTCAAGCATGGAAACCGGCGCATCTGCAAGGCGTTCCACTACTTCAAGATAATCTGCGACTGTC
Organism: Lachnospiraceae bacterium; assembly: GCA_029067085.1. GTDB lineage: Bacteria > Bacillota > Clostridia > Lachnospirales > Lachnospiraceae > UBA3282. The sequence goes on from JAIEFE010000018.1 coordinate 160,671, forward strand.
TTTCCGCAGACATTTACTATGACATTAGTGTCATATTTTTGCAAAAAAGGAATGTCTCTTTCCAGAAAGACATCGATACCCGGATTCTGCAGGCCGATAGCATTTAACATACCGCCGTACACTTCCGCCACCCGGGGTGTCGGATTCCCCTCCCAGGGAACATTGGCAACGCCTTTCGTCACCACTGCGCCCAGCCTGTTTAAGTCTACGAAATCGCTGTACTCCATGCCTGAGCCAAAGGTACCCGACGCCGTCATCACTGGATTCTTAAAAGTGACTCCCGCAATTGTCACTTCCGTATGGATGGCTTTTTTGTTCCCGGATTCCGTTCTCATAGATCCACCTCCCCTGCTTCAAAGACAGGCCCCTCCGTACAGATACGTGCGTTATGTACATGAGAGTGTGCGTCCTCCCTCGTCGTTTTGCACACACAGCCAAGGCAGGCACCCACGCCGCATGCCATCCGCTCCTCCAGAGAAATGTAAGCTTCTATCTTTTGCTCTGCGGCATAAGCCTTGATCGCGCGGAGCATAGGCATGGGGCCGCACGCCATGATCACATCCGCCTGCAATGAATGTGCCTTAATGATATCCATGACGTTTCCCTTTGTCCCTACGCTGCCGTCCTCCGTCGCCACGTAGACGTCACCGTACTTTTCCATATCCTCTTCCAGAAAGAGGTCCTTATTCCGATAGCCCAATAAAATCTGTTTTTTCCCTTCGATCGCTTTCGCCAGATCCAGCAGGGGCGGAATGCCGATACCGCCGCCCATCAGAAAAACACGTTTTCCTTTCACCCTATCAACTGGAAAACCGTTCCCCAGCACCCCGAGGATATCCAGCTCATCACCAGCCTTACAGGTGGAAAACTCAGCCGTGCCTTTCCCCGCTACGCGGTACACAAGGCGCAGCGTCCCTCCGTGCATGTCCGCCTCGCAGATGCTGATGGGGCGAGGAAGGAGCGTGCTTTCATTTCTCGGATACACCGCCACAAACTGCCCCGGGCGGGCATCTTTGGCAAGCTTTGACTCCAGCAGCAAGTCAAAGATCTGCTCCCCGATTTGTTTTTGTGATATGACTTTCGCCGTTACTTTTTTCTTTCGGGCCATTGTTTCTCCTTTTCATCTATACGGATTGATTTCGATGATTCTATTGTACCATATTCTAAGATGCCAATACACTAAAACATTTCGGAAAGAATTGCGAAGTAATTCTTTGGTCGCAGGATGCTGATCCTGCGACAATTATACTGCCTTGCCAAAAGACCCGCAACAAAAACGTGCTGGCTTATCTTTTATAATGGTAAATGGGAAGGCGGAATGATATAATCAAATTGCAATCAGCAATATAGATTAAGTATATTGGCTAGGAGAGCTTTATCATGACAGAATTTGAAAAAGTAGGATTAGAGATTTGTAAATTTATGCGTGGTAAGTATAAACTTGATGAGGTCGCAGGAATGTATTATGACATTCCTTGTTTAAAATTTCGTCAGGGCAAGAAAACGATTGTATCAATTAATCTGCTAGAGGATCATTATGAATTTCAAATAATTTTAGGCAAAGCAGAGCGAGAAAAATTTGAAGCTATAAAGCATGAATTTCCAATAGAAATACAGGAACTTTATGACAAGGAACGAACTCTACATGACGGAAAATGGCTTTTAATTCGTGTTGATAATTTACATGCTTTTGAGGCTGTTAAAAAGTTGATACTTATTAAGAAAAAGCCAAACCGAAAGCCGTTTTCAAAAGAAAATGCTGCGTTTGGCAAATGTGGACATAGATGCGATTTATGTGTGCATTATACTGGTATTAATGAAGAATTCAGAAATACTCTCATTCCGCATTTGAATGCTGTGTATGGTAATTCAGATTGGAGTATGCGCTGCACAGGTTGTGATACTTTGGGTTGTCATTGCTGTAGTAACGACAATGAGTTGTGTGATCCGCTAAAATGTTTACACCAAAACCAATTGAGCATTTGTTTTAATTGTGAAAAATATCCTTGCGAGCAAGCAACTGTGGGATATAGACAATTAGAGCATAAAAATATATCATCTGATGATGTAACATGGGCAATTTTGCCGTATGTCCCTCGTCAATATGAATAGCAAGTCAAGGAAGAGAGGAGACCCTCTATGATATATCAAATAATTGCTGTTTTGATCATGCTCATCTTTTATGGAGCATATTTTATCAAACTTTTTCATCAGCGCAAACAGGGGATACAAACGAATCTGCTTGGAAAGGGAAAGACAGGATTTGTAAAGTTTATTGAGATCACTTTGAAAATCGTAACATATCTTGTTCCTGTTGTTGAAGTGATCAGTATTTTTGAAAATAGTTATCTTGACTTCATATGGATGCGTGTGACAGGTATGGTTTTAGGCGTATTGGGGGTTGGCGTGTTTATTGTATCCGTCATTACAATGCGGGATAGCTGGCGCGCCGGTGTACCGAAAGATGAAAAAACGGAATTGGTTACATCAGGGATTTATGCCTATAGCCGCAATCCTGCATTTCTGGGATTTGATCTCATATATTTCGGTGAACTTTTGCTGTTCTTTAACCGGTATCTATTCGTGATCACTTTATTGGCAGTAATTATGTTACACCTCCAGATCGTCAATGTGGAAGAAGACTTTTTGATCGCGGCTTTTGGCGATGCGTATTTGGAATACAGAAAGAAAGTAAGCAGATATATCGGAAGGAAAAAGTGATGATCATCAGAAAAGCCCAAAGCAAAGATGCAGACGCTTTAAAAACATTATACTTTGAATATTTGACGCATTTCCCGCCAAAAGAAGAGCAGGATATGCAGTTGTGGAAACAGCTTCTTGATAAATTTGAAAAAGATGAAAATATGCACTTGTTAGTCGCAGAAGAAGGCAGGAAAGTCGTTTCATCTGTACAAATGGCTATCATTGAAAGCTTAACACACAATGTCAGACCGTTTGCCGTGGTTGAAAATGTTGTAACACATATAGATTACAGAAACAGAGGGTATGCATCAGCATTGTTGAAACAAGCGTCAGAAATTGCAAAGGCACGCAACTGTTATAAGATCTTTCTTGAAACAGGTTCAAATAAGGAAAGTACATTGAATTTTTATAGAAATAACGGGTTCGCTATAGATGAAAAACACTCTTGTCTGAAAAGATTATAAATACAAATGAAAGAAATGAAGAACTGGCAGGTTGAGAGAAAGGCTTGGTTACTATGGCACAACCGATGATGCATTTACTAATTGCAGATAAAATATATACCGAAAAATCCGGTTCAATACATTCGTATGGTGATTTTTTACTAGGGAGTATTGCTCCGGATGCAGTTCATGTAAAAGAGAATTACACAAGGGAACAAAAGGATATATCACACTATAGATTTAACAGCGAAAGTCCTATCAGCTACTTTGATCCGTTTTTTAATGAATATCATAAATCTGAAAACAAGGATTTTGTAGTTGGTTATCTTGTTCATCTGCTGTCTGATATGATATGGTATCATTCTGTCAGGAAACCGTTTAAAGAGGAATTTCGAAAAGCGCCGTCACAGAGTATGTCGATGAACGAAGCTTATTATGCGGACTGCGAACAAATAGAACAAGTGATGTATTGGGAAAAGAATGCCTCCCACATCATGGAAGCTATAAATAAAGGCAGCGCATACTCATTAGAAGGCTTGATCGATGCGGAGGATGTTATCGCCTGGAGAGAAAAACTGAATTTTGATTACGATCACAAGAAGAACATCCTGCTTCATACCAAATATATAGCAGAGCAGCATATTCGTGATTACATAGCAAATTGTGCCGAAGAATGTATTGCGTATTTAAGATATTTACCATCATAAATCAATAAGTTTTTGGTACAAAGCTGAGAAAGAATGGAGATTACCATGAATCAAGTTAAGAAGTTACTGTTCAAAATTGCAAAAGGACCCTTTATGGGTAAAATTGTAGGAAAAGCATTTCAGCACTGTAGTTGGGCTATCCCTGTGAAGAAAGTATATAACAGCAAGGAAATCATTGCGTTCTATCATCCTCAGCCCTCATATGAAAAGCATATGATTCTTTCGCCAAAAAGAGCAGTTAAGAATTTACAGCAGATGGAGTCAGACAGCTTTAGTAAGTATTTTGTGAAGATTTGGGAGACTGCAAAGGAGATATGTCTGATGCATCCCGAGTATAATGATTCATTTGTGATTGTCGCTAATGGAGGAAAAAGACAAGAGGTTCAACAGGTACATTTTCATATGTTTACGAATCATGACATTGTGAATGAATACGTTGCACAAGAACGAGCTGAAAACGCCTTTTATACTGATAAGGATATTTGTGTTCTGGAGCATCCCAACCCTAATTGGGAGGTTCATTTCGTGATCAAGCCTGTTTCATCATCACAAACGGCAGGAGACGAAGAATATAAAGATACGTATTTCAGAAGCATTTTGCATAGTATAGATTTATTGAATGCTGAATTCAATATAGTACAGAGAGGCTATTCTCTTGTATATCAGAGCAATAAGCAGAAAAGCGATAAAGAATATCCAACTTTTCATATTGTGTCGGGTAAGAAACTAAAATGAGAGAGCAGTTTCACAGAGCAAAAGATATGTACAAACAGGCGCGCGCCTTTCAGCGATAGTAAAATAAACATCAAAACTGCCGTGTTACCGAAATGGTGACAGTTTTTTTCATCTGTTTCTTTATAAAAGCCACAGACCATACTATAATAAGCTTACCATACAGGGCAAAATATGAAAGGCGTGTTAAATATATGGTAAAGTTTGGAGAAAAATTAAAACAGTTGAGGGAAAAAAGCGGAATGACACAAGCAGCACTCGCACAACATCTTTATGTGACGAGACAGGCAGTTTCTCGCTGGGAGTGTGGAGCACGGTATCCTGATCTGTTGACAACAAAGAAGATAGCAGAGATTCTTAAAGTTTCTATTGATGAGCTGGTATCAGGAGAAGAACTTCAAATGAATATCGAAAAAGAGCCTGTACTTGCAAAACCAATGTCCAATATGATCCAGACAATGCTTTATTCCATTGCGGTGGCAGCGTATCTGCTTATGAGTATACTTGCGATTAAAAGCCTGTTCCCTGACAAATTATTATCGGGAACACCCGCTGGAAAAATTACATTAATTAATATTGCCGCTGTTTCAAGAACACTCTTGTGCTTCCTTGCGGTGGCAACAGGATTGTTTTTCTCTGTAAAGAATAAGTTAGCACCAAAGAAAACAGGACTTATTATGAGCGCATATTACGGGATTGCCGCGGCTGAATTTGTTTTGACGGCTGTTGATATGCAGATAAAGAAAAACGGATATATGTCATGGCCAGGATGGATTGACGGCTTTCTAATACCTTTTGTAAGTTTTGTCTGCATTATCTTATATTTTCATAATGGAAAATACAAGATATCGTCCATTGTTATTTACGGGATTGCCGCATTATCCGTTTTGGAAATTCTATATGCAATAAAAAGTAGTATCAATTCTCTGACAGAGCTATCTTTTGTAGTACGCACAATCAGCTATCTGGGAAGATTCAGCCTAGTTGTTTTATTGATTTATCAAACCTATGTATTTGCAAAAAAAATAGAGATTGGCATCAGCAAATAGCCTATGATATCAACGGAAAGGGGACTATTCATCCTATTGTATTCTCATAATCCTGTAATTCGTGATACATACCTTCAACAATTACTCTATCCTTCTTTACTCTGTACACGAATAAATATCTGTGTCGTTGAAAATGAATCTTATGAAATCCCTGCTTTCTCAAACGTTCACTTTTACAATATGCAAAACTCTCCGCCTGCATTTCCAAGCTGCTTATTGTTGCATCAAAATCCTGAATCAAACTGTCCGTTGCCTGTGGATTTGATAATGTATGGTAAATATAATCTAAAAACTTGTCATACTGCTCACAGGCCAAATCGGATACAAACACATTATATCGCATATTTTTCTCTCATCCTCTTTGACACCACATCTGCTGGTGTTGTTGCACCCATATCACTTTTTTTCATGGATTCCGTAAGTTGCTCAACAAACTCTTCTTCGCTAAGCGATCTAAACGGCATAGTTTCATCATCTCTAAAGATAATATATTGGATATAGTTCTGAATCTCTTTTAGCTTTTCTTCGGGCATTGCTTCCAGTAATGAAATTGTATATTCCAATGTGCTCATCTATGCTTCTCTCCTTTTTAACGGCTGTCATTTTATTTGACATTCATATTGTAACACACAACCCAAAACTTATCTATCTATAATATAAAAGCTAATTTTATAAATCAGCGAAACAGTACTGTTTCGCCTGCGCCGTAAACATATTATAGTAATGCCCTTTCCTGCGCATCAGTTCCTCGTGGTTCCCTTCCTCTATCTTTCGTCCTCTTGATAATACAATGATCCTATCCGCCTTCTTCGTCGTAGTCAGCCTATGCGCAATGATCAGAATTCCTTTAGCACAAAGATATCCTGTCATTTCAGAAACAGATATGTCCAGTATGTTCTGCATAGCTCTTTGATAAGGTGTTGGTAATGAAATTGAAACTAAACAAAAAATTTTCCCTGTTTTTGCCTATCAACGGTTGTTTCCTTAAAATCTGGTAGAGCATAGCGGGTTGGTGTGCTACAATTGAAATGATAAACGTAAGGAGAAGGACAATGATAAAAAGAATTTATAAAAAGAACAAATACAAATTTTTACTTAGTCTGATTCCGGTGATTATTGCTGGTATCATGGCTCCCCTACGTTCCTATATTATGCAGCTTTTGATTGATTCTTCAGATTATAGAGAGTTGTTGGAAAAATGCCTTATCGCCGTTGTTTTTAGCATAGGAGTATTTATCTTTGAGTGGGCAAGCAAGAAAAGTCAAGCAATTGTAGTGCGGGATATTGAGAAGGATATGCGCAATCAATTGATGCATAAGCTGTTTTATATTTCTGCTAATCAATTTGAAAAAAAGGGGGTGGCTTATTATCTTTCAAAATTTACTACAGATATAAAAATCATATTAGATAGCGAAGTCAACAATGTATATGGCATGATTATGCAATTTGTCTTTTTGGTTGTTGCTGTCATCTACTTACTTTTGGTAGAACCGTTTATTTTATTGATTGTAGCCGCAGTCAGCATTGTACAGTTTGGGGTTCCGAACATATTGAAAAAGAAAATCGGTTCCTCAACAAAAGAGTATACAGAAGCCCTTGAGGTTTATCTGGACGGGATAAAAAACGATTTAGGAGGTCATAAGGTCATAAGAACCTTCGATGCAGTGAAGCAGATTTTAGGAAAGCAGGAAAAGCTGAGCGATTTCCTATGCAGAAAAAATGAATATGCATCTCAAACTTTATATTGGGCACAAGCGTTAGCCTCTTTTGTAAACAATGGAGCTTTTCTGATTGTTCTGGTGAGCTGCATGTTCTTTGTTATGGCAGGAAGAATCACGGTTGGCGAGGTAATAGCAATTACTAATATGATGAATTTCGTTTTAACACCATGTAAGACGATTGCCAATGGAATGATTCAGTTAAAGGCAACGGAAAAGGTAAAAGTTGAATTGGAAACTTTGTTGGAACAGGAAAGTGAAAACGATAATAAAGATAATATTGATGACAATATACGGGAAATCTATCTGGATAATGTAAATCAAAAAATCGGCGAAAGCTTTTCGCTGGACAATCTGACATTGACCTTTGAGAAAGGCAAAAAGTATGCTATTGTTGGTAAAAGCGGAAGCGGAAAATCAAGTATTATCAAATTACTTACAGAGTATGGAGCGGATTATACAGGTTGCGTTCTGATCAATGGACAGGAGCTGTCAGGACTTAACAAGGAAAGTATCATGCATATCAGTCCAGTTTGCTATCAACAAACCTACATATTCAACGACACGATTTTCAATAATGTAGCCTTATATCAGAATTATTCAAAAGACGAGGTCATTGAAGCACTACGGAAAGCAGGCATCTATGATACCATTCAGAGGCTTCCAGAGGGAATAGATGAAAAAATTCAGGAGAACGGGAAAAATTTTTCAGGTGGTGAATTGCAGAGAATTGCTTTGGCAAGGCTATTTTTAAGAAATAAGACAATGACCTTTCTTGATGAAATTACATCGGGGCTAGACAATGCTACTGCTTTTGAAATTGAAAAAAGACTATTGGATGAAGATATGACTATTATAAATATCACACATAGATATAATAACGCACTTATGCAAAAATACGATGAAATCATTGTGATGGATGCCGGTAAAATAGTAGAACGAGGAAAATTTGATGAATTAATGGAAAAAAAGGGGGATTTTTTCAATTTATGCAAAATCCTTAGCGAATGAGAAAGATAGCACAAATCTACTAAAATAGATTTGCTAAAAAACTATCAGGAACCATCATATTTTCTCCTCCCATGCCCAATTCAATTCCGTCATCAAAATTACCATGAAAGTCGCTTCCTCCGGTAAAAGCCAGATTATATTTTATAGCGATATCCTGAAGTTTTCTGGAATATATTAAATTCTGGGACGGATGTATTACTTCAATTGCTTCTAAACCGTAATCCATAAGATTTTTTATTAATATCTCTGTTTCTTCATCATTCAATCCGTATTCTGCCGGGTGTGCCAAAGATACGATTCCACCGGCATCATGTACTTTTTGAGTCACAACTGAGAATGGAGGATAACTACATTCAACATAGGCACTGCCTCCTTTATGAAGATATTTTGACAACGCCTCCCATTCTGTTGATGCATATCCCTTTTTTACCAATGTTCTCGCAAAATTCATTCGAGTTAGGATACATTCTTCAAATGGTTTTTCTACATCATCATATTCAATCCAGATTCCAATGTTTTGAAGTGCTTTGATAATTGCATCATTATGTTCATCTCTCAGCGTTTTTAGTGTCTCCATATATTCATTTATTTTTTCCGGAACAAAATGATATCCCAGAACATGAATATTAATTAATCTATTACGAACATAGCAACAGGAATTTATTTCAACACCATTAATAAACCTGATTCCAAGTTTTTCAGATTGTTTTTCTGCCCTTTCCAACCCCTTTATCGTATCATGATCAGTCAAAGAAACGGCTGACAACTCTTTTTCTTTTGCATAGCACAATAATTCCTCCGGTGTATAAGTTCCATCTGAGTATATAGAGTGAAAATGCAGATCAATATATGCCATTTGATTTCTCCCAGCTATATGTACCACAAAGAATAAATTGTTTAGCGACTTTATTCTATCACGAATGCACACACAACGCTATTAAATCTTACCTGATCATCTTTTTCCTTATTTGTTCAATAAGCTCTACCTCTTGACTTTTTGAACAATGTTCAGTATTATAATATTTGAACGCCGTTCAGTCAGGAGGTACGAATATGGATAATAAGGAAGCTATTATACAGGCTACGATCGAACTGATCAATGAAAAAGGCGACCGTCTGAACGAAATCACCGTTCGAGAAATATGCAAAAGGTCGGGCGTCGGATTAGGTCTTGTGAATTATCACTTTGGGAATAAAGAAAAGCTGATTGAAGTGTGCGTGGAACGTATCATAAACGGCATAGTGGAACAGTTCCAGAATATACAGGAGGAAATAGAACGATTTACGCCATTTGAAAAACTGGAATATCTGGGAAATATGACACTGAATTATCTTTTTGAACATGAGGCAGTTTCGAAAGTGTCTATTCTTACCGATATGCAGGCGCCGAAAGAATCGGACAATACCAACAGAACCTATGCAGCATATCTTCCGCTTGTTTCTGCCTGCCGTCCGGACTGGAGCGAAGAGACTGTACAACGAAAAACCTTTTGCCTGATCACAGTAATGCAGCAGCTGTTTTTGAGGCACAAAGCAGTATCAAGTGTATTAGGTGTTAATCTAAATTCCGAGCATGACCGCAGGAAGCTTCACGCACAGATTTTGCACGATATATTGGGGGTATAACAAGATTGAAAATTACTGTTATAAACGGAACAGAAAAACGTGGGGTAACCTATCGACTGAAAGAGATTTTTCTGGCAGGCTTTAAAGGAAAGGCAGATATCACGGAATACTATCTTCCAGCAGACGGCCCCGACTTCTGCACAGGTTGTACCAACTGTTTTTTTAACGGCGAACATACTTGCAAAGATGCGGATAAAGTCAGAGTCATTGAAAAATCACTTTTAGAAGCAGACTTGATTGTAATGACTTCACCTGCTTATGTAATGCATGCGACCGGCGCCATGAAAACCCTGCTTGACCATTTTGGTTATCGCTGGATGCCGCATCGCCCTGCTCCGGAAATGTTTTTAAAACGAGCAGTTATCATAACGCAGTGCTTAGGCGCAGGAGCAAAATCTACAGCAAAAGATATAAAGGACAGCTTATCCTGGTGGGGTATTTCCGAAATCAGTGTTTTTGCCGGTTCCTTGATGGGCGATATTATTTGGGATAAACTTTCCGAAAAGAAACGAAATGAACTCACACGAAAGGTTGAGAATCTTTCAAAGAAATTTTCTCATATAGACTATGCAAAGCCCGCACATACGAATTTGATCACAAAGATCAAATTTACCGTTTGCCGCATGATGCAGAAATCCCTGCATAAAGCCAATCCCGAATATACCGACGGAAAATATTGGGCAGCGCAGGGCTGGCTTGACAAAGGCAGGCCCTGGAAATAATTCTTGAAATAGAATTATTAATATTGTTTAACAAAAACAGTATTTCCCACATTGCAATGCTTAACCCATATCACGCCATTATCATTTGTCATGTCATATAATGATTTTTCTGTCTCGGTGATTTGGTCATATAACTCAATATATTCAGCCTGTTTCGCAAAAGGAAATTTCATGTCCGTAATGACTTGCTTTTCCTTTGTAAAACCATTGTCAGCAAATAATTCATCTAACTTATTTGAAGAATAAAACTGAATATGTCCGTCCTTTTTAACCCGCATAAAACGATCAATTATCCCATCATCATCCTTATCATTTCTCATGGGGTCAGAAACAAGCACTTTGCCCCCTTTCACTAAAATCCTGTTCATTTGCTGAATTGCATTTTCTGCATCCGGAAAATGGTGGAATGCATATCTGGTGACGATTAAATCAACACTTTCATCAGGAAATGGATAGTTTATTCCATCAAAAGCTTGAAATGATAAATTGGGAATCCCTTTTTCCTTGACAATTGCATTATTCTTTTCAACAATCACATCTGCAATATCTATTCCACAAACACTGGCAGTTGGAAACTGTTCCGCTAACGGAAAAGCCAAGTAACCTGTTCCCGTTCCAATGTCTAAAATATTATTATACTTGCTGCCATTTACTAAATCTAATAATAACGACAAATGGTTATCATCTTTGATGATTCCGGCATATATTTTGTTGTCTAAAACACGATTAAAGCTTTCTTTAGCCTGCTTAACATTTTCTACATCAGTATTCATGGCAATAATCCTATCCGCTTTCTTCTTTTTTTGCTCCAATTTCTAACCAAGTTGGCTTAAATCCACAGTTTAATGCAATATTCCATGAATGATAATTTGATACAGAAGTACCATAAAATGGAATATTATTACACTCAATAATTTTATTTTTGAGTAAAGTTACAAGATAGGTTCCTACCCCTTTTGAACGATATTCAGGTAAAACATCAATGCCGATCTGTTGCCAATGCGGAGCGTCCTCGGAACAACCTGCCATTCCCATTATTGTATCTCCGTCATAGGCACAAACAACTACCTTGTCTGGACGTTCTGGCTTAAATTCCGAACAAATTGCATTTGGAAATCGCTCGTCGCCGTAAAACCTATGTATCTCATCATCAAAGAACCATTTTACAGGGTATTTCTTCTTCGCTTTGATCTGTTCACAAGATAAAAACATATGGTATGTTTGCGTGAGTGTATAGCCGTATTTATTTAATTCACGTTCAATAGGCAAAAGATTTGGTATTTCAAAAAGATAGTGCCCTTGCTTAACGTCGATATAAACTCTAAGAAAATCCTGCATGCATTCATCGGCAGTCACGACAGCATTTTTACCCATTGTCACCATGTGGAAAAAGTATTTTTCTGAGGAATAGACTCGTCTGCCCTCATGCAGATCTGAGACGGTAAGAATATTATTCGATTTTAAAAAATCATCAGGTTTACAATTGAACTCAATTGATAATAATTCCATCAATTTTTGCATACTCATTTTTATAATCACCCAAACAATCTCAACTTACTTTTTATTTTGATATGATAAAAATTCTCTGCATTTATCCCAATGCATACCGGAGCAATTATTCTCGCGAGCGATAACATCATTTACTTCATCGATTTGATACCATTTCAAGTCATCTACTTCATCAGAATCAGAAAATTGCGATTTCTTTACATAAGCAATAAATCCAATCATAATAAGCTGCTTGGGTGCAAAGTAATAACTGGATATATAGTTACATCTTATGACATCTTGTCCGGTTTCTTCCTTTACTTCACGTGCAACAGCATCTTCAATCGTTTCCCCATCTATCATATAACCGGATACGACCGTCCATTTATCTTCTGATATATAATTCTGCTTTAATAGAAGTATTTCATCAAATTCATTGACTACTAACACCTCTACAACAGGAAGCGGATTATTGCCATATATTTTTTTACATGATGGACAAATTTTACAATCGTCATCACCACATTTCATATCTTCCAATTTATGACCACATTCTCCACAATACTTAAAAATCATTTATCGGTCACCCCACTATCCCTTGTACGCAATTGCATCCACCTGAAATCTGATACCTTCCCTTATAAAATCAGATGTATATGCTTTGCGGGCAGGATAATTTGCCATACAATATCCGACAAACACATAATCGCCGGCCTCAATAATGGTAGAATCTGCCCAAAACTCGTCTACTTCAATTCGATTCATCTGATTCATTTGCGTTTTCTTTCTGCGCTTCTGCGATAAATTCAGTTTACCGTTATATGTACTATAATACCTATTGCCATAAAAACCGTCAATATCCTGTGCCACAGCATTTTTTTCTTTCTATCTTTTATTCCATGACATAGACAAATCAACAAGACCATTAACACTATCGTCCTTCTAAGTTACTTCTGACTTGCCTCACAAGCATCTCCACTGCCTCATCCACATCCTCCAACGTCAAACCTGCCGACGGATCTGTTTTAACCTGATGGCTTTTTACACAGGTATTATGCAGTTCAAGATCATCCAACACGACCCATCCATCAACATCCTCCTGCGATTTCAGCCATAAAAGTATCTCATCCGCCTTGACCAGACTGAATTTTTTCGTTCTTCTGATTTCCTCTGTGGTGAGATCCGGCGTGAATCCGGCAATCGCCAATCCCTCCCCGGCAAGCATTTCAACCAGCCGTTCAGCCTCCTTACAAAGCGGCTTTCTTTCTTCATCAAACCAAAACCGCCATCCGGAATGCAGAATGATCTGCGCATCTGTCCTGTCAATCAACTGCGCCAGCAGCTTCACCTTATCCCGGTCAATCAACTGACCGTCACTGATTTCTTTCTGATGACTCTCATTCCAAAATTCAGCATTCAGTACACCGTCTATGTCCAAAAAAATCACTCTGCTCATGGCACTCTCTCCTTCCAGTATCCGGTGTAAAATCCTTCCATCATATCACCATGATCAGCGTCCCTGCTCCGATCAGCACACAGCCGATCAGCGATCTTGGGGTAAATTCTTCGTGAAGAAAAACAAAAGCAAGTATCAGGGTGATCACCACACTCAGTTTATCGATTGGAACCACCTTAGACGCTTCTCCCGTCTGTAATGCCCGATAATAGCAAAGCCATGATGCACCGGTTGCCAGCCCGGAAAGAATCAGAAAAATCCAGCTCTTCTTACTGATCTGCGCTATTCCGCTCTGTGTATTTGTCAGAAATACCATACCCCATGCCATAATAACGACCACGATCGTCCGTATTGCCGTGGCGAGATTGGAATTAACTCCCTCTATACCGATTTTAGCCAGGATAGAGGTTAATGCCGCAAACACCGCGGACAAGATTGCAAACAAAAACCACATATTCAATTGCCTCCATTCTCATCTGCAAGCATCTCCACCGCTTCTTCCATCGAAACGCACCTTGCGTATCTTCCGTTCCAAACAAAATCATTGTAATAATGGTAGCATACGTCATTCGTCATATAATCGTTGTCAAACGTGGAGTTCGCATAGGCCGGCACAATCATCTCATATCCCTGATTGAAGCCGCTCTGAATCGTGGCGTCTATGCAGAAATTTGTCTGAAGACCCACGATCATGATTTTCGTTTCTTTTTTCTCTGACAGATACTGAGCCAAACCCGTCGATTTGTGCAACGCACTGTTTACGGTCTTGTCAAAGATGCGTTCCCCCTCTATCGGCGAAAATTCCTCAAATATCGCAAACTCGTCGTCTCCTACGGAAAATCCTGTTCCGGGGCCATCGTCATGCCTTACATACACGACCTCCACATGATACTTTCTGGCCTGCGCAATCAAAGTCTTTATATTCTCTCTCAGCTGTTCAAACACAAACAGCCGCTCATCCGTAATGCCCTTCTGGGTATCTACCACAAGTAATATCATATTATTCTCCATTCTCGCGTTCTTCCCATTGAAGAATCCGCTGTTTTGCCTTTTCGTACTCCTTCACAGAGATTCCTAGCCCTTCGCAGGCTTCCTCTAAGCTTACATGAAAATTTCTTATACTTAGCTCCACGTTTTTAACCATGGTTTTCAAGCTGCCCTGTTCTATTCCCCGTTCCATTCCAATTTCAAAAATATTCATTTTCACGGCCTCCCATTCCTCCGATTGCTTTACTTCTCTGACAATCTTGTCCAAATTCAGAATCCGATCATCTTTCTCCGTAACATCTTCATTCTCTAAAGTGGTATATTTCATATACTGTAGAAAACTGACCAGCTCCGGCCGTCCATTTTTACTCGCTATATTCAGAAAAATCTTGCTTGTTCCATCTTCCTCCCTGCCGTTATTCAGTTGTAAGCAAGGAGCTCCGCGGAGAATATTCCGCATGGATACGGACTTAGAAATCGTCCGATAAGATACTGTAAAGATCTTAGATTTGTTCTTTGCTTAGATAGATTTTAACACATACATTTTTTCATTACAAGATAAACTTTCAGGCGTTCAAAACTTAAAAGGATATTTGTATCTTTATAAATTCTCTTGACAATACTTCTATATAGTACTATTCTATATAATATAAATAGACTCGTTACAAAATGAATCAGATTTTTACAGGGGTTAAGCGATGAGGAGATGTTCACTCCGGAAACAATTTTTAGGAAAATGCTTACGAATCTTACAGAAAAGGAGAATCACACAAATGGAACTTAACATGTTAAAAACGGGAATACGCGCACTGCGCGAAAACGCACAGGTTGCCTATGTTGCCTCGGTGAACGAAGATGGCTTCCCCCAGATCAAGGGAATGCTGGTTTTAGAACACGAAAGCATGAAAACCCACTATTTTTCAACCAACACCAGCTCGAAGAGAGTATCACAGTTTTTGAAAAATCCCAAAGCCTCTGTGTACTATGTTGATGATACCAAGGATCAGTATAAAGGCGCGTTGTTTACAGGAACCATGGAAGTATGCACCGACCACGAGACGAAAGCTTTTCTCTGGCGGGACGGATTCGAACTGTATTATCCGAAGGGTGTAGACGATGAAGATTACTGCGTATACAAGTTTACCGCCGAGACCGTCAACTATTACTATGGTCTGAGCAATGTGACCTTGTCGGTGGACGAACTGTAATCACTTTTCTACTCCTGTTCATCCACTATTTCAGCCGCGGTACACAATCTTCCCGCCGCAGATGGTATAGTTGATCACCCCCGGCATTGTCTCCCCCACGAAAGGCGAGTTTGCTGCTTTTGACGCGAAATTATTCACCACCCATTCTCTATTCGGATCGAACACCACCAGATCCGCCGGACCACCCTCCTTCAGATACCCCGCATCGAGATGATAAAGTTTCGCGGGTGCTAGACTCATTTTCTCTATCAGTTCCATCAGGGAAAGACAGCCCTTGTTCACCAGCTCTCGAATCCCTAAAGAGAGCGCCGTTTCCAATCCAATGATACCGCTTGGCGCCTCCGTCAGCGGTTTTTCCTTTTCCTCTGCACTGTGAGGCGCATGATCGGTGGCGATCATGTCAATCGTACCGTCCCGAAGTCCCTCGATGATTGCCAGTCTATCCGCCTCCTCCCTGAGCGGCGGATTCATTTTCGCAAATGTCCCATGCTTTATCACAGCTTGCTCCGTCAGGGTAAAGTGGTGCGGCGTCGCCTCCGCGAAGATATGCTTGCTCCTTTTCTTAGCCTGCCGCACCAATTCCACAGCCTCCTTTGTGCTGATATGCTGGATGGAGAGGTCCGCTTCCTCTTCTACGGCAATCCGCAGATCCCGCTCCACCATGGAGATCTCCGCTTCTCTGGGCGATCCGCCGATATCATAATGCGCCGCGGCCTTTCCCGCATTGACGCCGTTATTTGTAATAAGAGCCGGATTTTCCTCATGGAGGCTGACCGGCTTGCCGCACTTTGCCGCCATCTGCAACGCTTCCCGCAACAGCGCCTGATCCATCAGGGGTATGCCGTCATCGGTAAAACCTGCAGCTCCGTTTCCCGCAAGCATTTCCATATCCGTCAGCTCTTTTCCAGCCAGCCCCTTCGTCACGTTGGCACAGGAATAGACGTGAATCCCCGTCTCTTTTCCTTTTTCGAGAACATAGTGCAGTGTCTCTACATTATCCACTGCGGGCTTCGTGTTAGCCATCAGGACAACCGAGGTAAAGCCTCCCTTTGCCGCCGCTGCTGCCCCAGTGTAGATATCTTCCTTGTGGGTAAATCCGGGATCCCGAAAATGGACGTGCACATCCACCAGTCCCGGCACAATATATTGACCATTTAAGTCAATTTCTTCCGAAAAAGCCCTGTCCACCGGTGTCCCCTGCGGCATGATCCCCACAATCTTTCCTGACTCCGTGTCGATCAGAATATCCCGATAACCCTCTTGCCCCGATGCGGGGTCCAGTATATATCCATTCTTTAAGTACAGCATACTTTATCCTTCCTGTATATATATCTTTTTTTACATCATCACTGTGTCGTGCCAAGAAAGTTCTCTCAAGGAGCCCCTCAAAATACACCGGTACTTAGCAAGGTTTTTTCGAGCTTAGTACCGCTGTGTATTTTGCGGAGCGAGAGCGTGGCGACGAAGAGAAGTTTCTTGGCACATTATTATTATTTCATTATAATCTATTCAAACACCACCGGCTTCTCCAAAAACTCTGTCTTCACCACCACATAGGGGTAACTTTTCACCTGATTTTTCTTCTCCTCCGGAGATGGGCCAATCAGATTCGTGTCAATATAGACCGCATTGGCCGTCTCGTACAGCGCATTCACCGCTATGCTGTAGCCGCCGGTCTGCTGCGCTCCGTACCCCATGCAGATATAGAGAAACCCTTGATCCTCAAAGGTCAGCCTGAAAGCATTCTCCTTCCTCTCCTCTATTTTTTCAAGCAGCTCCTTTGGTATGTTGTCCTCCGCTATCACCGTGTATTCCAAATCCTTAATCTTCTCCATGGGATCCTGCTTTTTCCCGCAGGCATACACCAGAAGACACAATAGACAGATAAGACAGGCGCTTAAGATCCTCTTCTGATATTCATCTCGTTTACCCATAGGTCCTCCACAACTTCCTCTTACTATCTAATTTATTATGCGGAGGCATTGTCTATTCCTGCGGTTTTTGCTATACTATACGCAATGGCAATGAGCAGTGCGCATTGCGGCATAAAACATTCAAGAAAGGTTTTTATTATGATCCGTCTCTTATTAGTCGCTGTATTTGTATTTCTTTTTCTGATTTTTAGCATCCCGCTTCTGATCGTTGAATATTTTCTTGGGAAATGGAATATGGAAGCCAAAAACAAGAGCTCACTTGCCATTGTCAACTGGGCATTCCGCTGTGTCCTCTTTCTCTCCGGTGTGTCAGTCACAGTCATCGGTGAGGAAAATGTACCGCAGGATGAGCCGGTACTCTATATCGGCAACCACCGAAGCTACTTTGACATTATTATGACCTATGTGCGGGTGCCCAGACCTACCGGCTACATCGCAAAGATCGGCATGATCAAAGTGCCGCTCCTCTCACACTGGATGAAAAATCTCCACTGCCTTTTTCTGGACAGAAAAGACCTCAAACAGGGCATGAAGACCATTCTGGAGGCAGTGGAAAAAGTAAAATCCGGCATTTCCATCTGCATCTTCCCCGAAGGGAGCCGCAGCACGGAACCTGACACTTTTCTGCCCTTCCACGGCGGCAGCTTTAAGATTGCCGAAAAATCCGGCTGCCCCATCGTCCCCATCAGCATCAACAACGCCGACCACATATGGGAAGCTCATCTTCCCTGGATCAAAAAGACCCATGTCGTCATCGAGTACGGCAAACCCATCTACACAAAGGATCTCGACAAGGAGCAGAAGCGTCATATTGATGATACCGTTCTTACCGTTATCAAATCCATGTATATGAAGAATAAATCTGCTGTCTAATATACAGATTTTACAAGCAATTCTGTCGTTCCGAAACATCTGACTGAGCACAGGCAAAGGATTCTTATAAAATCTGTATTTTTGTTACGTTTTTACTCTTCGCTCACCACCCGCTCATCGTCCATGATCGCAGCAAACATAAGCAACAGCTCCGCATTCAGATCCACCTGATTCATAATGCCCGTGGCTTCATCGACATTCCGGTAATTTCTTTCTCCCACGTCGTTCAGATAGGCGATGGACTGCAAATTTCTCCCCAGCATATAATGTAGATGATTTTCCAGCACAGTGGCATACTCATGATTGGTAATGATGTGATCCACCACTGCCAGTCTCGTCATATCCCGCAGCAGGCCTGCGTGACTGCCCTGTTTTTCATTCGTGTTCACCAACAGCTTAGACCCCTTCGAAGCAAAAGATATGGTCTCCACCTTCCACATCAGATTTTGAATCAAGGTACTGCAAAGCTTCATGTCCACCGTTTGCTTTGTGGAGAGATACGTCACGCATCCCCAAAAAGCAAAATCATTTTCAAGATCGGGTTCCGCGTTTTGATTCAAATAAGTCTTCACTACATTGTGATACTGATAACCGCCCGTAGCGCGATAAAGCTCCGTCGCCGCATGAAAATACTGCTCCTGAGAGATATCTGCCAGATATTGCTCTGCATAGCGGTAAGCCCTGTCTGCCGCCTTCAGACAAAGCGTTGCAAATTCCAGATCATAGTTCTGATAGAGATAACTGAACTTTGCCATCGCCGATGCAAAGTGAATTGTAGCATCCATGGTGATTCCGTCTATGTAGAGAATGTAGCCCGCCGTCTTGTTGTCAACAGAGCTGACGGATGCATACACCGCTCCGCTCTTTGCATCCTGCATTTTAAGAAGCCAGTCAATCTCGTACTTCACCTCATCCAGAATGTCGGGAACCCCGTTCCCGCTCTCGGGAATCCCCATTGCGTCCCCAAAAGCATCCGGATAGAGCTCATAAGCGAGCAACATGGAGTTAATCGTCCGACACCCTTTCGCCACATCGCGGCTTCCGATTTCATCCACATGC
Organism: Lachnospiraceae bacterium; assembly: GCA_029067085.1. GTDB lineage: Bacteria > Bacillota > Clostridia > Lachnospirales > Lachnospiraceae > UBA3282. Next base: position 180,387 of record JAIEFE010000018.1, read on the forward strand.
CAGCCACCTGACACATCCAGCCTGATCATCGCCTCCTCCTTCATCTGCGCCTCTCTGGAGTGGCAGGCATTGTGAGCCGCTTCTCCCGCAAGTTCCGCAGACAGAGTAAGACCGCAGCGGTTACAGTAATATTGTTTAAATACATTCTGGAAAAGCGCCTCATAAGGTTCCTCCGCAATCGCAAAGGTGTAAGACTGACCGATCGATGAAGCCTGAATGTAGTAGATTCCGGGTGTGTTAAAGTCCGTAAAATCCGCATAGCTGATATGCTTACCCACCGTCTCGTCAAAACCTTTCTGCTCGATCTTTCCCTTATAAACCTCACGTTCGGTCTTTGCATCAATAATCGTAAAATCTTCGGGCGGCTGCTCACTGTTAATCATTGCCAGCTTATTGCTCCCGCAGGGATAGCCAACCTGATCCACAAGAATGCTTGGCAGGCTCTGCGGCACCTCGTAGTCAAATTCCGGAGAAAGACCAAGACTGGTAAACTCGTCTCCCTCCTCACTTCCGGGCCGCCTCTGTGTCTGAAGCTCCTCAAGACCGCTGCAGCCCGTCAAAAGAAGGGCCATAACAAGCATAAAAGCTATTGTTTTTTGTCGTAGGATATTCTTTCGCATAGATTCATTGTAGCACATTTTTCATCCTTCCGATAGACGATTTTTCCGTCGATGAGGGTGTAGAGGGTTTCCGTAAATACCTCCATGGGATTTCCCGTAAATATGGCAATATCGGCGTCCTTACCCGGTGCAAGGCTTCCCACCCGCTCATCCACGCCGCAGATCTTTGCCGCGTTGATCGTAATCGCACGAAGTCCCTCCTCGAAAGCCATGCCGGATTTCACTGCCAGCCCTGCGCAGATTGGCAAAAACTGAATTTTGGATACAGGGTGATCTGTGGTGATAGCCGTCAATATCCCCCGTTCCGCCAAAAGCCCTGCTGTCTTAAATGCCATATTCTGCACCTCTATCTTGTTGCGGCTGGCCATATCCGGCCCCACAATGGCAGGAAATCCCGCCTCCTTAAGCTCGTCCATGATCAAATGGCCTTCGCTGCAATGGTCAAGAGTCATCCGCAGTCCAAACTCTTTTGCAATTCGGACTGCTGTCAAAATATCATCAGCACGATGCACATGCGCCTTTAGTGGAATCTCTCCTCTCAGGACGGGAAGCCAGCATTCATAGCGAAAATCCATTGGCTCATCGACCTTCTTCTCTCGCTTTTCCTGATAGTTCTTTGCCTTGGTAAGTTCCTCTCTGAGCATGGCAGCTATGGCCATGCGGGTGGAGGGCGATGTGCCCTGACCGGAATAATTCACCTTGGGATTTTCTCCGAAAGCCACCTTCATCGCTGCGGGCGCTTTCACGATCATATGATCGATACAGCGCCCGTGCGTCTTCACAAAAGCAAACTGTCCACCCACGACATTTGCACTGCCAGGACCGATCATGGCGGAGGTGATACCTGCTGCCAGCGCATCGTTAAAAGCCGCATCCATGGGATTGATCGCATCAATGGCACGAAGCTGTGGTGTGATGGGATTCACCGTCTCGTTGCAGTCATCCCCCTCCATCCCCTTTTTCTCCTCCGTGATGCCCATGTGGCAGTGCGCCTCCACAATGCCCGGCATTACAAACGCACCTTGCACGTCCAAAATATCTCCATCCGTTTCGGGACAGTCCTCCATTCTCCCGACAGCAGCAATCTTCCCCGCAGTGATCTGCACATAACCGTCCGGAAAATCCTGTCCCGTCATTGTCCTGATATCTCCGTGTATGATAAACATTGATTCCTCCGTGATTGATCCGATTCTTCGCCCGACAGATCCACTAATTCAATTTTGTGAGAGGATTTACCGGATTCCCGTCTTTTGTCAGTTTGAAGTAGACATTCGCGCCCTCCAGGCTGTAATACTTTGTGGGAACCGCCACAGTACCGATCGGATCGCCTACATTCACATAACTGCCCTCGGATACCGTAATATTTTCAAGCTGGCCGTAAGTTAACTCATAACCGTTTCCCAGTTCCATCACCACTGTGTTGCCCGTTGCAGGGTCATAACTGACAGAGTTCACTCGTCCGTTTGCCGCCGCACCGATGCTCTCGCCCTGCGTTGCAGCAATTACAATAGCCGGATTGTATTTATACTGATCCAGCGTCGGAAAGTATATGGTCTGATCCATGCTGTAATTGATCAACACATCACCGACGATAGGCCACACGAGATTGTCCTCTTCGCCAAAGGCTAGCTCCGGCTGTACCGAGGTGGAGATTCCTTCCGTCTGCACATCGCCGCTCATAACGGTATCTACCGTCTCGTCAAACATCCCTGCCTCTTCCTGCTCTTCCTCGCTTCCATTGCTCTTTTTCTTTGCATCTGATTTTTTTACGGGATCATCCTTTTTGCTCTGCTCTTCCCTCTGTTTATCCTCTTCCTTTTTCGATTCCTCTATTGCTTCACTGATCGTCTTAACATCATCTTGACCAGTCCGGTCACTCCCCGTGCTGCTCTTCTTTTTCTGACTTCCCGTCCCGGTATTTTCCGCGTTCTCCACATGCAGGGAATTTGCCTCCTGAAAGCTGGGATCGTAGTCCAGATCGTCGGTACCGATGTCCGCAAAAAGCGTGTCAAGCTCTTCTCCCGACACCATGTTCTCCGCAAGCTCTGCGCTGCTTTGCTCAAGCGTCTCGAAGTCCACAACATAATTCTCACGCTCGGCACGATTACTGTTTTTCACGTAAACGCCGGTCACTGTCAGCGCCGTCAATACAAACACTGAGGACGCCAGCATGATGATCCTCTCTTTTCTGATATCATTTCTATTTCTTCTCGCCATGAAACTCGCCTCCTGTTTTTCTCCCGATGCCAACATCTCCCGATATCTGGCGGGTTTTTGATCCACCGGGTTTCATGGTGATAGTTTTACCCTTTTTTTCCGCTTTATTCAAATTTTGCTAATTCTGACTCAAAAAAGAAATGCTCGAGAATCTCCTGCCAGTTATTTCCCTTCTGTGCCAGACTTTCCGCTTCCTTCTGATTCATGGCAAACTCCTGTCCTCCGGCCGCCACATAACAAAACGATTTCTCTCCCTCCCCCGTCAACTGCAGTGATGAGGCCCTTACCGGTTCGCTGCGATAAGTCAGGATCGTTCCCGCCGTAGCTTCCACCGCCCGCCTGCACGCCGCAAGCTCTGCCGCATCTTCATATCCGCCATAAAAACGTGAAAGTTCCTCTGCCTCCAAAAAAATAGTTTTCTCGCTCTGCTCTGTGTAGCGTGCCGCAAGCTCCGTCCGCAAAAGCACTGCTTGGGCCTTCAAAGCCTCCGCCTCACTCTCCTCCGGCATGATCAGCAGGAGCAGATACGTCAGATATTCCTCCACGGGAAGCTCCCATATGCCCCAGGAGAGCGACGCTTCCACCATACGCACATCCTGCTGTCCTTTCCCTTCTGTCTTCCGAAGCTTCGCTGTCTCCTCTCCCACGTGTCCCCAGAGACAGGCACAGACATATGGCAGCAAAAAAACAAACAGAAGGAAGCTTAACGCATCCCTCCTGTTTGATTTTTTTGAGACGATTCCATTGTTTTTCATGCGACACCCCACATATTCTATTCCTATGTGGCTGTCTTTGTTTTTATACGTTCTGTTTTTCAGATATTTAAATACTTCTCACGCTTCTTTCTCATAGGTCGCCATGTCCACATGCTGAATCGTAGACACCGTGCCGTTTTCGTACAGGAAGATACCCGTGCTGCGGATCATGGCATTGGTCTCGTTCGTCTTCGCGGAATTCAAGGAAAACTGCGTTCCAACCCGAGAGAGGCCGATGGCGCCCACGCCCAGATCGGAGAGATGATAGAGCTTATCCTTTCCGTCCTCGTCCTTTGTCCAGATGAGAAGCTTTTCCCAGATAGGATCTGCCTCGTCGATCCAGCCGTTGCCGTCCGCGTCATAGCGGGAGAGATCCCGGAAGCCGTCGCCGCTCTTTGTGCCGAACAGTTCGCTTCCATCATTGATCTCTCCATCCCCGTTCAGATCGAGCGCCAGAAACCCGCTGCCCGCCTGCAGGCTGGAGATTTCCTCCTTTGTGCCGTCGCAGTCCAGGTCAAAGAAGAATTTCTGATCGGAGACCTTTGCGATATTGCTGTCCAGATTGATCACAAGCGGATCGCGGAAGGTCTGGATGGAAGTAACGTAGTTCTCCTCATAATATTCCTGAAAACTGCGGCTCATGCCAAGCTCCAGATTGAAGGACAACTCCCTTCCGTCCGCGGTCTTTACCGTACCCTGCGTGGAGAAGGTCGTACACTCCTCCTCGCTGTGAAAGCGTGTCATCTGATAACCGTTCACCGCGTACATCGTACTGCCTGCGTTTCCTCCCGTAAAGAAGTCGAAACCACTCCTCTTGCTGTGAAAACGGAATAAAAGTTCCATCAAAAAGTCCACGCACTGCTGCTTGATGCTGCGCACAGCCTCCCTCTCATCGTTTCTCGTAGAGAGCTGCCAGGCGCCCGTGGTATTCTGCATATGTGTGGAGAGATCATACAGCTTTGCCCGATCGCCGTCCTCCCCCTCCGCAGTCTTTTCTCCAGCGCCGAACTGATTCTCGAAAAGTGAATTCAGTCCGCCCATCCCGCCCGTAATCGTGCCACGCACACCCCGTGCGCTCGCCTTCGTGACCGCGCGGTAGGTTCTGGTAGACTGCATTCCTATGGTGCCGGAATCAATGATCAATATTCCCTCCTTTTGTGTCAAGCCTCCTTCTACGCCTGTCTGTGCACCAAACAGCGCCTTCCCTTGCGCGTGGCAGTAAAAAAGACGGCATCTTTACGGAAATTCCTTTTCCCTAAAAAATACCGTCCCTGGTCTCAACATCATACAAATTTCAGTAAAGAAAAACTCCGGCCATGAGCTTTCCTCTCTGTATTTTATATATCGGACTTTTTTCTGTTTTCTTAACCCGTCTGTGTATATGCGGTGTACATACTGCTGATCTGACTCTCATCCAACACGTGATTCCAGATATGGATCTCATCATAACTGGCGCGAAACAGCTCGTCAAAACAGTTGATCCCCAGATAGGCATTCACGCCTTCCTCCTCCAGATGCAGCCTGGAGACTAATCCGGAACCTATCATCTCGCTGTTCAGGTACAGGTAACCCATCACCTTGTTCGGATCCTCCCCCGACTTCTGGGAGGCATCCACACAGATCGTGATATAATTCCAGACGTTTAGCGAGATGCACCGCTTATCCTCCATGGAGGGACGAACTTCACAGGAATTGCCGAATACTGCGTCTATGGTATTAAAGACAGGCACAACCTGCGTTCCGTCCTCCGCGGTCTTTTTATTGAAGGAGAGAAAGCTCTGACTTTCTCCCACATCCAAAAGGTGGGAACCGATCAACAGAAAAGGCGACCAGTCCCGCAGCTCATCCGCTCGAAACCAGAAAGATATGGTATAGGAATCCGCGAGCGCATCCACCCCCAGCAGCTCTACACCGTAGCTGCCGTCCAGATAGATGGCATCGCCCTCCATCCCTTCGGTAAACAGGGGCTGTACATCCTGTGTCTGCACAGGATAGGTTCCCTCGTTGAAACGTCCGACATCGCCCGACCTTGTCACTACCGACGCATCACCCAATTTCCCGTTAAAGGAAAAACTGAAATCTGCCTTCGGTACGCCGCTTAAGAGCACATCCTTCACAATCTCTTTGGAGGAATCCACCTCCGGCTCCTCCTGCGTCGGTACAAGCTCCGGCAGAGCAATGGAAAGCGCGGCTTCCTCCGCCCCGGTCTCCTGACGCTGCACACTCCCGCCTGCATCGCTATTTTGTTGTGTCCCACTCCGAAAGGCTATATACCCAAATACGGCAACGACAGCAGTGACGATCACTGCCAGACTCCGACGACGCCAAAGCCTCCCTGATTCACTTTTTACCCCATCAGACATAACGCCCCAATACTTGCTCTTTCCTTTGTCTCCTTTATTACCGCTGTAATTTTGACTTATCTAGTCAATCCACCCTGTTATAATTGATGAGACAGCCTTTCAAAATGATCTGCCTCTCCTCATCCGTCAGCTCTCCCAGCGTCATCGTGAACGGAACGAGTTTTCCCTCATCCACGGACACGCGGTAAGCCTCAATGGTCTCCGCCTTTTCCTCGACTGCCTTTCTGATGCCCGGAAGGAAGAGGTAGTCAAGATTGCTGAAGGGCAGCTCACCCGCCTCGATCAGGAAAGGCAGCATTCCCCAGTTGATCAGGTTCGACCGATACCGCTTCGTGGCATATTCATTCGCTATGTTAGCCCAGCCGCCAAGCACCTTCTGGCAGCTTGCGGCCTGTTCCCTTGCGGAGCCGTCTCCGGGCTTCACCGCAAAGATCGTGGAACCAAATCCGGTATTCTCGTGGGAAGCGTCCGCAAAAGTTTTCTTCACCACACCCATCAAAGGTTTCACGTCCGGGTGTGCCTGACAGGGATGCTCTCCTGCCATTCTGGCCTTTTCCGCCCTCTGGATATCCTTCGCTCTTCCCACATATTCGGGATCTTTCCTGGAGAGTGCAAACTCCGCAAGCCCCAGCGGATTGGAACGGTAGGAGGATGTCTCCCCCGAAGGGATCAGCTCGTCCGTCGTGGTAACGGGATCATGAATCTCCGAGACCACCCGCAGCACCAGATTCTCCGGCAGCGCACCCATTGCGGGCCAGTCCTTGATATTCGGTCCGAACTGGATCTCCACGCTTTCATCTGCCACACCCTTGGAATCAAAGACGCGGTTCTTATAGATATTTGCGTCAAAATGATATTTGTATGTTCCGATCTCACCGTCAAATTCCGTCGCTGACGTGAGAACTCCCTTATTTGCTGCCGTTGCAGCGATGGAGCGGGCATCCATGAGCGCCACGGAAGAGATCTGTCCGTTCTGCAGCTTAGAGCCTTCTCTGTTGGGGAAGTTTCTCGTAGAATGACGGATACTGAAGGCGTTGTTCGCCGGCGTGTCACCCGCGCCAAAGCAGGGACCGCAGAACGCCGTCTTAAGCACTGCTCCCGTCTCTAAAATTGCCGCCGCACAGCCGTTTTTGATCAGTTCCATATAGACCGGCATGGAAGCAGGATACACACTCAATGTAAAACCGTCCGCACCGATATTTGTACCGCGCAGAATGTCCGCAGCCGCGCAGATATTCTCGAAGCCGCCGCCAGCACAACCCGCAATGATGCCCTGATCCACCATAAACTTACCGTCCACGATCTTTTCCTGTAAAGAGTAAGGTACTGCACCGTCCAGACTCACCTTGGCACGCTCTTCCACGTCGTGGAGCACGTCTTTTAAGTTTGCGTTCACCTCGTCGATCGTGTAGGTGTTGCTGGGATGGAAAGGCATGGCGATCATGGGACGGATTTTCGACAGATCCACCTTGATCATGCCGTCATAATAAGCTGTTTCTCCCGGACTTAACTCCTTGTAATCTTCCGTTCTTCCGTGAATCTCATAAAATTCTTTGATCTTGTCGTCGGTCTGCCAGATGGAAGATAAGCATGTCGTCTCAGTGGTCATGACATCGATACCGATTCGGAAATCCGCACTTAAAGACGCCACGCCGGGCCCTACAAATTCCATCACCTTATTTTTCACATAACCCTTGTCAAACACCGCACCGATGATCGCGAGAGCTACATCCTGCGGTCCCACGCCCTTTACGGGTTCACCCGTCAGATACACGGCAACAACGCCGGGCATATTGATATCATAAGTCTGGGACAACAGCTGCTTCACCAGCTCCGGACCGCCCTCGCCCATTGCCATCGTACCCAGCGCGCCATAACGCGTATGAGAGTCGGAACCTAAGATCATCTTACCGCCTCCGGCAAGCATCTCTCTCGCATACTGATGAATGACAGCCTGATGCGGGGGTACATAAACGCCGCCGTACTTCTTCGCACAGGTCAGACCAAACATGTGGTCATCCTCGTTGATCGTGCCGCCCACTGCACAGAGAGAATTGTGGCAGTTTGTCAGCACATAGGGAATCGGAAATTTTGTAAGCCCCGATGCCCTTGCGGTCTGTATAATACCCACGAAAGTGATATCGTGGGATGTAAGTTTATCAAATTTGATTTTCAGCTTATCCATATTGCCGGAGGTATTATGCTCCTGCAATATACCGTAAGCCATTGTACTCTTGGCTGCTTCCTCCCTGGAAATTTCCTTTCCCGTCCTGTTCTTGATCTGTGCCGCCGCCTCCGGACCGTCCGAAATAACATCCGTCCCGTTTATCAGATAGGCTCCGCCCTGTGTCAATTGAATCATTCTTTTTCCTCCTCGTTTTCTAACCGTTTTTTTACTTTACGCATAATCTTGCATGCTATCAAATTTGCCAGATAGCTGTCACATCTATCCAATAGCAGTCTCCTGACTTCCCCAACAAGCAGGCATCCTGCCAGAATAGCCGCTACAACTCCCGCAAGCATCATAAAGCCCAAGATTCCTTTTGCGCCATGAAATCCGTTGTCAAACAGCAGTTTCATAACTACTGAAACGACAGCGTCATTCAATGCAAAGACCGCAAAAACACTGCCCGCCACCCGGTTGATACTGCCCGATTGAACCTTTACTTCTTTAAACAGATAAAACAGGATCACAGCCATTGTGAGATTCGTAATGCTGTTATCCTTACACAGATGGTGATAAATTCCACCGATCTGAATGGGAATCTCGTGGGAAACCCCGTTTAAGATCCAAAGAATCACAAAGAGTACCGCAGATTTTGCGGAAATCTTCACATCCCGGTACATCCTTATATATCTGCCGATCATATATATCATGATCATATGCACAAGTCCCTTACCGTTATCGGGAATAATCTCAAAATAGAACATCGTCGGCAGAACACTGAACAGGACCAAAAGCAGCAAAAGCAGTCTCTGAAACGCTTCTTTACTAAGCTGTTCGATAAATTTCTGGATATACCCACTGAAAAAGAGCAGACATACATAACAGGAATAAAACCAGTATTTTCTTGTAATAAACGGTAAAAAGGACTTCACCAGCTGCTCCAGCAGCGCCGCTCCCTGCATCTGATCCGGTGTCACAACACACAGGAGAATCGTTTCCGCCAGAGAATAGGTTATCATCATACATTCCATCCTGACAAATTTTCCGATGTCAGGTTTCATACCATAATAACCGGAGATCAGCATAAAACAGGTCACGCCGATATTACAAATGCCATTTACCATACCGTTATAGAAAAACGCGCTGCTCCCGCTGACGAACCGAAACAAATACATGTTTGCATGAATAAATACGATCATAAACATCGCGAGGATGCGCAATAATTCAAAATTGGAATTTCTGGCAGATTTTTGGACCGTTATCTTTTCCAATAAATATTTCCTCTGTTTCCTTGGTCAAATTTGACTGTACCAGTCAATTTTTTCTGTTATAATGAATCAAACAGCCATTAAGAATAATCTGTGCTGACTTGGCAGGATTCCAAATCTTATTATATAGGATGCGGATTGGTCATGCAATATCAGAATGGACAAGAAATACTCTTTGATGGTTATGTTTGATTGCAGAGAGCGGTCACAGTATGATATATTTATAATGTGCAATTCAGTACTTATTCCTGTTTTTCACGAAGCTCTTACGCCGGGACAGACATGGACATAAGTCAACCACACGAAATATGAGATCAGAGGTATCCGCATGATAAAATTATTTTCCGGAAGCGCTAAATCAGAGAAGACCGCAGAACAGAGCAAGAATATTGATGTTATCCTGTCCACCGTGGAAGAAGTAAAATCCGCCAGCACGGAGATCGTAAACGAAGTAACGGTGGTTCGCGACCTCGCTGATGAAAACAAGCACAGTGCAAACACTGTGGTGAACAATATGGAAGAACTGACCGGACAGAACGCCGTCCTTTCCGAAAAGACCGATTCTTCCATAAGTATGACCAGCGATATCCAAAGGCAGGTGGAAAATATCGCCTCCATGATCTCGCAGATGGTTCTGCTGGTAAATGAAACCAACACCCATGCGGGGGACAGTTCCCGGGAACTGGCGGAGGTAGTGAAATCCACCCATACCATGGCAGACCTCTCCAACGATGTAAGCCAAATCGTAAATGAGTTCTCGGAAGAGTTCGAGAGAGTAAAGAATGAGACTGTCTCCATTGAAGGCATCACCTCCCAGACTAATCTGCTCTCCCTGAATGCATCGATAGAAGCTGCCCGGGCAGGAGATGCCGGCCGCGGTTTTGCTGTGGTAGCTGATGAGATCCGCAAGTTAAGCGATGAGACAAAACTTTCCTCCACGCGCATCATGAGCGCTCTGAATCATCTGGCAGAAACCTCCGCAAAGATGACGGATGGCATTGCCAAGGTCATCGAGATCATTCAGCTGAATCTGGAAAAAATTACGGAAGTAAACGCCAGCGTAGTCAGTATTTCAGACGATTCGCAAAAATTGAACAGCAATATTTCCCTCATTGACATTGCCGTAAAGGAAGTAGAACAATCCAATCGGAATATGGTGGATAACATGCAGCAGATGTCTGATGCTATGTCCGTGATGAGCGATTATGTGGAGAATGCTTCCGACAATGCCAAGAGTATGCTGCAAAAATATGAGCAGACTACCGAAAATGTAGGAAAAATCGAAGCTTCCGTGGGCAATCTTGTCGTGCGGCTGGGTGACAGCGGCTTCATGGGCATTCAGGATGCCAAACCGGGCAGCAAGGTCTCTATCATCGCACTGGACAAAGAAGGCGTGCCCGACAAGGAATATTATGGTCAGGTAGTGCGCCAGCAAGGGTCTGAGGCCGTGGTGGATATCCGCCCCAAGACGATCCCGAAAAGCGCGGGCGCACCCGCACAGTTCCATCTGCAGATGATCCTGGGCAACGTTCTGTACCACTGGACCGACGTTACCGTCTCTGAACTGACGGAAGGCGGGGTTCCCTATTATCGGGTAGTGGCAAACGCCAACCCCAAGGTAATGAAACGCAAGAAGAACCCGCGTCTGGAAATCCATTGTTCCTGTGAGATATCCATTGACGGCAGCCCGAAGACATATCGCGGCAAAATGCTGGATATCAGCGCCAACGGAATGGCATTTACCTCGACGGATCCCGTCTTTGAAACGGCGGAAAAGAAGATGATAACCGTCACCATCCCCGAACTTCCGATTCCGAAGGCCCGCACGATACAGGCACACATCATGCGTTGTAAAAAAGGCAGCAATGAATATATTTTAGGCTGTCGGCTTTCAGAAAATAATCTGGCGATCCAGCAATATATTGAGACAAAATAAAAAATCGAGTAATCTCGATTTTTTATTTTATAAAAGGATTAAATAGAAACTTATCTATTATATGTGTACTATTCAGTCAGATATCCCCTGTAATACTCATAATCCTGCACCCTGCAGTTCACCCGCAGCCGCACTCCTTCTTCCAGATACTCTGTCTTGTACACCACCCCGTTTTCATTGAGATAGGAGACCGCCCTGCCGTCCGTGTAAGGAATCAGCAAAGTACACTCTTTATAGCCGTCGGACAGCTTTTTCTCGACCAGACGAATCAGCTCCTCCATTCCGATCCGTTCCTTCGCAGACAGATAGATGCTATTCTCCGACATGATGGGCAGATGCGTCTGTAGCTGTTCCGGCTCAACGCCTGCCAGTCCCGGTATGTCATCAGGATGGACGAGATCGGCTTTGTTATATACATAGAGCATGGGAATACCGTCGGCTCCCAGCTCTTTCAGCGTGCGGTTCGTGACCGCGATCTGCTCCCTGTAATGCGGATCACTGTAATCTACTACCTGCAGAAGAACATCCGCTTCTCTCGCCTCCTCCAGTGTGGAATGAAATGCCTCCACCAGATTATGAGGCAGTTTATGGATAAATCCCACCGTATCCGATAACAGAAAAGCATGATGATTCTCCGGCTCAATCTTACGCACAGTTGTGTCCAGCGTGGCAAAGAGCATATCCTTCTCCATCACCTTCTTCTCCTCCACGTCTATCTCGTCGCTTCCGTATAAGTCCAACATCGCATTCATCAGCGTTGACTTGCCGGCATTGGTATAACCCACCAGCGCCACCCGCGGCATACCCGATCCCGCGCGGCGTTTGCGCTGTGTCATACGCTCCGAGCTCACTTCCTTTAATTCCCGACGAAGCTCTGTCAATCGATGCTCCAGAACTCTTCTGTCCAGCTCCAGCTTCTTCTCGCCTGCACCCTTGTTACTCAGGGCGCCGCTTCCTCCGCCCTGTCTGCTGAGGGCAGCATGAAGCCCTACCAGCCTGGGCAGCATGTACTGCAGACTCGCCACCTCCACCTGCAGCTTCGCCTCCCGCGACCTCGCTCTGCTCGCAAAAATATCCAGAATCAATGTACTTCTGTCCAAAACCGGTTTGTCCAGACGCTCCTGCAGATTGCGGAGCTGCATCGGCGACAGGGAATTGTCAAATATTATGACATCTGCGTCACATTTCAATGCAAGTTCTTTGACTTCCTCCACCTTGCCGGTGCCGATATAGAACGCCTTGTGCACCGCCTCCAGCGTCTGACAGGCACTTCCCGCCACCTCCATATCACAGGCCTCCGCCAGCGCTCCAAGTTCCTCCAGCGAAAGCAGATAATCTTCTCCGTTGTTTAAATTGACTCCTACTAAAAATGCTTTTTCCATATATCAAAACTCCTTTCAGTTTTTTATTCCCTCCCCATTTTCCGATAACATCGGAATAAGCAAAGCCACTGGATGTAGAGCGTGACGCCGTCTTCATGCGCGTGGGGCAGTCCTGCTTGCTTCAGCGCTGTCGCCACCTGCCTTTTGGTAAGCGGTCCGCCCTTCCCGCATATGCCGTATTTCATCGACCGCTCAATGAATTTCTGAAATGCATAGTACTCGTTTCTGCCAAGATCCGGCGCAGCTTTCTTTGCAAAATGCACCAGCACAGAATCGACTCCCGGCATCGGGTGAAAATCTTCCCTGCGAAAATGGTACCTGATCTTTATATCCCAATTTACCTTGAGCAGCAGAGATTTCTTTGTCTCTTTTGGCAGCCCCGCAAACCGCTTCGCCGCCCCTTTCTCCATCACCAGCCAGATATCCGTCGGCGGATTCGGCGCCTGTGTCAGCTTATTAATGATCTGTGTCGTGATGGAATATGGGATATTTGCGAAAACCTTGTAAGTCCCCTTTGTCGGCAGATCATATTTCAGGAAATCCCCATATATCAACTTTAAATTGGAATACTTTGCAAGTCGTTTCCCTGCGCTGTCATATAGTTTTCGGTCAAGCTCCACCGAGCATACCATACCGGCTCTCCGGCACAGTTCTTCCGTCAGATGCCCCTTTCCGGTTCCTATTTCAAAAACCGTATCCTTTGCATGAAAATCTGCCAAGCCTATGATCCTGTGAATCAGTTTTGCATTTGTAATAAAATTCTGTGAATCTGATAGGTTCTGATACCTCCTGCTTTTTTGCATAGCGTGCCTCCTTCTTATTGTGTACTCCGCGATCCGGACCAAACCGGATACTTTCCGCAATGAAAAGGCAATAAAAAAGCAGGCACAATTCCATAAACAGAATTTTCCTGCTGAAACGATACTACAAAGCAAGCGGCACAGATCTGACCTCTGCCCTATCTGTCCGGTAAGCACGTGATAATTTTTATTCGCACGCAAAAAAATCCCACTTATATGAGACTATATATCTGCTTTTTTACTGCCCCTGTATACGGGTGCGAGCACAGCGAATAATAATTCCCACGCTAGAGCCACCTTTCTTCTTTGTATTTCTTTATGAATACGCTAACTATAACATAGATGTTACCGGGTTGTCAATTTGAATCTCGCTGCTGCATGGCCCCTCTTTCTGCAAACGCCCAAAGTAATGGCCATCAAAGCAACTGCTCCGAAAATCAGCCATCCGCTCTCATCAAATCTGCCCAGATAGCTCATCGGAAACAGAAAAAATTTTCCCACTTTATCTTTCATCCCATAATTAGCCAGATAATAAAGCATTGCCGCCATATATCCCACCGTAACATTGTTCGTAATACCTGCTGCCGCGAAACCGACTGCTCCCAGCAACCATGCGCTTGCGACGCCGCCGATCAGATGCTGCACCGTTACCTGACTTTCACATACTTTCATTAGCGAAATAAAAAAAGTGATCAAAAGGATCATTGCCGCCACAGAATACAGAATCCGAATCAGCAAAATATTGAAATAATTGATCTTCTTTGAACAGACAACATCTCTGATATTATCATCCTGCTCCGGCAGGAAAATCGGGACAAGCAGCGTGACACCAATGAAACAAAGCAAAAATTCGATCGGTCTCGCCGCCTCAATGCCTTGCAGGGAAGTAATGTTAAACATCACCAATGTCAGGATCAACACTCCCAAAGCGGAGGCAAACGGCATAAGAAAATTATACTTTAAATTTACGCCGATTATTTTTCCATAGATTTCTTTTTCCATCATAATTTCCTTTCCTCGCCTTCTCATATACAAATATCACCAATCCGATTAAAATAATCGACAAAATAAAATATCCTGTTCTGTTCCAGATAAAATCATGAAACTGTTCCCGGAAAAGCCTCGTTTTTCCTAAATTGTTATGGCGGATAACTAATGTATATTTTGTAATGCTCCCGGTAAGCTCATTCTTCCCCAATGCGACATACCACCAGACACCCTGCACAAAGATAGCCAGAAGCGGCGAGAGCAGCTCAGATATCAATGCTCCCACGCTGACTACGATCGTAATACTCGGAAGCAGCCACATGATCACCAAACCGGCAGCTTCTCCAAAATAGATATTTTTTTCAGGATAAAGGTTATGCAGCCCCATCATGACATGGAAGAAAGTCAATGCCACGGGCACGGCCATGCAGCAGACCAGTGCCAGATATCTTGTGATGATCAGCTTTGCCGAAGAAATTTTCCGGCTGTAGATCAACTGCTCCATCCGGCTCCTTTTATCCATCTGCCAGAGTCCCACACACACAAATATCGGTATGATCGCCAGATCGATTCCCAGATAGTCACAATAAAGCCGCATATATGCTTTTGCAAAATTATGTTCATCCATCAGTTCTTCATATTCTGTAAGTGCATCTTCATATGTCATAGGAACCGTGGAAAAATTACTTACCAGATATTTTTCACTGTATTTAGATCCTTTCCCGATGATCTCGTCCGCCTGCGTCATTAATTCTTTAAAATGCTCATAGGAAATATCTTCTGACAAATGATATTCCGGAAGCACCTTATCCTTATAAGCCATTATCATATTTCCGTTTTCATCCGTCTGCCCATAGTATCCTCCCGCTTCATATTCTGTGAAATGATCCAATTCTGACTTGGTAATATCCGTCAACTCTTCGATAATCTCTGCAATTTTGACAGTATCGCTTTCCTTTAACTTGACTTCTTTATAAAACATAAACGGATAAGCGGTATAACTTCCTGCCAGATATTCCGAAATAAGACTTTCCACAGCGGCTGGCATTAATACTTCCGGCACCTCTTTTTCAATACTTCCATAATAGCTATTTTCCGGTGACGGCCGCCTGATCGGGGCGTCCAGCTCTGTTGCAAATTGTGAGACATACATTGCAAAAATGACTGCCGCATATAGTACGAACGTCAGGGAGCATATTGTTTTCTTACATTCTTTTAAAAATAACATGATAATCTTTAAACTCCTCTCCGAGTGTTCTATCTAATCTTCTTCATTCAAACTGCACCCGTTCTGGTACAGGCAATACATATAGGCATCCTCGCAGTTGGGTTCTGTTTCCGTACCATAAATCTTTTCCGGCCTTTTGTCAGAAATAAACCGAATGTTGATATTTTCACCCTGCTTCAGCATACCGATCACGATATAAGCTGCCTTCACTTCTCCCAACTGCTGTTTATTAACATTCGCCGTATATACCTTTCCTCTGGCATTTTCGAGTAGTTTGCTCACCGTTCCTCTCCACAGGATCTCACCTTCATTCATAATGGCAATGTTTTCACAGGTTGCCTCGATATCTCCTACTATATGCGTCGATAAGATCACAATTCTTTCTTCCGCCACTTCACATAGAAGATTGCGGAAACGGATTCTCTCTTCCGGATCAAGTCCCGCTGTCGGTTCATCGACGATCAAAACTCCGGGATCATGCAAAAGAGCCTGCGCGATTCCCAACCGTCTTTTCATGCCGCCCGACAGCTTTTTGACCTTCGTGTGCATCTGCTCATTCAAATTTACTTTCTTGATGAGTAACTCTATCCTCTCTTTTCTATCTCTTTTTGCCATTCCGGAAAGGGTTCCCAAATAATCCAGACACTCATACACCGTCATCAGCGGATACATGGAAAAATCCTGCGGCAGATAGCCGATCATGCCCCGGATTTCTTTCGCGTTTTCAATGGGAACGCCGCACACACGGATTTCTCCCGACTGTTTTCCGAGAAGCGTCGCCAACGTTTTCATAAGTGTTGTCTTACCTGCCCCGTTCCTCCCAAGCAGCCCGAACATTCCCTGCGGAATGACCAGATCCACATCTTTCAGTGCATGTTTCTTTCCGTAAAATTTATTTACCTGACTGATCTTGATCTCGTTTTCCATTGTCACAGATACTCCTTTCCTGACAGTAAACCAAAAATGGTACAGCGATACTCCTCTGATCACTGCACCATTATCATAAAAAACAATTTTCAATTTTTTATCAACTGTTTATTGATTATTTCTTAATTTTATTCACTCTCCCTAAAACCGACTGTTACCTTCCCGCCGTTCCTGCCGTTTTCAATGACCAGCTCTCCATGACACTTTTCACATATGATCTTGCAAATATACAGCCCCAAACCGAAATGCTCCTTTTCTTCCCGCCTATCCCTGTAAAACGGCTTTACTGCCTGCTGCAAAGCTTCCTCAGTAAAGCCCTCTCCGTCGTCTTCTACCGATATCTCAAGTACATGATCAAATGTGCTGATGTTTATCTCTATTTTATCTTTTGCATACCGGGCCGCATTGGAAACCAGATTTTCATACACCTCCAATACCAGCTCCTCATCCACGTAAAGCTTCTCTGCATCCGAATCCGTTTGATACGAAATCTGCATATCTTTCGCAAGCATTTTACTTATCTGCGCACACTTATCCAAAAATTCTTTCAAATTTACTTCCCCGGGTTTGGGTTCGATATCTTCTAATTTCTGTACAGCGCTCATTTTCTGTGTATAGTTTTCCAGCCTGTCAATCTGCCCTTTCATCATTTCCAGTATATGCATTGTTTTTTCTTCCGACACTTCCCCGCTTGGTATATATTTTTCCAGCAGATCCCTATATCCTTTTATCACAGTGATCGGCGTCCGCATATCATGAGAAAAGGCTGCATTTAACTTTTTCCGTTCATCCAGCATTCTCCACATTTCCTTATTATTTTGGTACAATGCATCTCTCATTTTTTCAAAGGACTGACATAACCGACCCAGTTCATTCTTTTTCCTGTATGCAATATGAAAGTCCAAACTGCTGTCCGCAATCTTTTCTGATGCTTCCAGCAATATTGTAATCGGCTCCTCCAATTCTCTTCTATAAAATAGAATACCTACCAGCATAACCACCAATAATATCCACAAGGGTATTAAAACAAGCTGCGCACCGCTGATGATCTGAAATCCTATGAAATGGATTGTATCATCATACATAGCACGTTTTCTCTCATACATATTATATATATCTTTATTTCCATCATAGTCGATTACAACTGCATATTCAGCATAAGATTCGGATGAATCCGTATCTGCATATTTCTCTTCGTACCAGGTCTGCAGATAATTTGTGGAATAACCGATTGCAGCAGCCCCCACATAAGACAGAATGATGCAGATCGGTATATATTTGATGAAGATCCATTTGATGGATTTTGATTTTTCTCTTATCTGACCCATTTATATCCCATCCCCCAGACTGTCTCTAAATGATAATCTTCTTCCACCTCTTTCAACTTGCTGCGAATACGCCTGATATGTTCCGCGACAACAGAAGCATCTCCCTTTGCATCATAACCCCATATTTTTTCGTAGATGCGCTCTTTATCAAATACCTGCCCCATATTCAGGGATAGCAATTCAAGTATTTCAAATTCTTTTTTAGCAAAATTCATGGTCTTACCGTCTACAGTAATTGTTTTTGCGGAATAGTCAATGACCAGTCTGCCAAAAAAGCGGACGTTTGCTTCCGTATGATTCCTATGCTCTCTCCGGATATGCGCTTCCACTCTTGCACCAAGTTCATCGATTGAAAACGGCTTGATGATGTAGTCATCTCCTCCTGATGCAAAACCTTTGATCTTATCACTGTCCTCTGTTTTCGCTGTCAAAAACAAGATCGGACAGGCAACATATTCCCGAATCTTTTCGCACACCGTTATTCCATCCATATCCGGCATATCGACATCTAATAAAATCAAATCCGGTTTCCGGGAAATCATATTGATTGCTTCTGTTCCGCTGTATGCAGTTATGGTTTCATAATGATTGAGTTCAAAATAATCTTTTAACAGGCTCACGACATCTCTTTCGTCATCTACGATCAGTAACTTGTATGCCATTGTATTATGCTCCTTAGACCTGACATTTCATGATTGCCCAATATAAATTCAGAATAGCAAAGCCTGGATTTATTGTCAAAATGAAATAAAAAACCGCCGCCCAAGCGGACGGCAGTCTTTATTATACCTGCAATTATTTCTTTATGGATTTCTTATCAGTCACAACCGGCTCTTTCGGAAGCACGACCTTATCCAGCTTCCAGATATCGTCCACGTACTCCTGAATGGTTCTGTCGGAAGTGAACTTCCCGGAACAAGCCACATTCAGGATGGCGCTTCTCGCCCAGCCTTTCTCGTCGCGATAGGCCGCTTCCACCTTCTCCTGCGCCGCCGCATAGGCCTTGAAGTCCTTCAGGATAAAGTAAGTGTCCGCCTTAGAAGTGCTCTGGGTATTTAAGAGCGAGTTGTACAAGGTGCGGAACATATCCGGATCCCCCGGCGCATAAGTGCCGTTGATCAGCTGCATCAGAACCTTTCTCACATCGGGATCGTTGTTAAAGATCTCGGTGGGATCATAGCCGCCGTAATTCTCATAGCGGATGACTTCGTCGGAGCTCAGGCCGAAGATAAAGGCGTTCTCCTCACCCACTTCCTCTACGATCTCCACGTTTGCGCCGTCCATCGTACCGATCGTGAGCGCACCGTTCAGCATAAACTTCATATTACCGGTTCCGGAAGCCTCCTTGCTGGCTGTGGAGATCTGCTCGGACACATCGGCCGCCGCAAAGATGATCTCTGCATTGGAAACACGGTAGTTCTCAATAAACACCACCTTGATCTTGCCGCCAATGGCAGGGTCATTGTTCACCACATCCGCTACGGCGTTGATCAGCTTGATGGTCAGCTTCGCGTTCCGATATCCTGCTGCCGCCTTCGCACCGAAGATAAAGGTACGAGGATAGAAATCCATATCGGGATGCTCCTTCAGCTCATTGTAAAGGTACATCACGTGCAGGATGTTTAAGAGCTGTCTCTTGTACTCGTGGAGACGCTTCACCTGTACGTCAAAGATAGAGCGGGGGTCTACCTCAATGCCGTTGTGCTCTAAGATATACTCCGCCAGACGCACCTTGTTCTGGTATTTGATATTCATGAACTCCTGCTGCGCCTTTTCATCGTCAGCATAAACCTTGAGTTTGTTGATCTTCGGCAGATCGGTGATCCAGTCACTGCCCACGTGCGCCGTCACCCAATCCGCCAGAAGGGGATTCGCGTGCAGAAGAAATCTTCTCTGGGTGATGCCGTTAGTCTTATTGTTGAATTTCTCCGGCATCATCTCGTAGAAGTCTTTCAGCTCCTGATTCTTTAAAATCTCTGTATGTAATCTTGCCACACCGTTTACAGAATAGCCGGCTGCGATCGCCAGATGCGCCATCTTGACCTGTCCGTCATAGATGATTGCCATTTTCCTGACCTTCTCGTGGTCGCCGGGATACATCTGCTCGATCCGCGCAATAAAGCGGCGGTTGATCTCCTCCACGATCTGGTACACACGGGGAAGGAGTCTGGAAAAGAGCTCGATCGGCCATTTTTCCAAAGCTTCCGACATGATCGTGTGGTTGGTATAAGCACAGGTCTTAGTAGTCACTTCCCATGCCTCATCCCAGGTCAGGTAATGCTCATCCATCAGAATACGCATCAGCTCTGCCACCGCTACCGTGGGATGGGTATCATTCAACTGGAAGGTCACTTTCTCATGGAACTTCCGAATGTCGTCATGCTTTCTCAGGTATTTCGCCACGGCTGCCTGCACAGATGCCGAAATGAAGAAATACTGCTGCTTTAAGCGTAACTCCTTACCCGCGTAATGATTATCGTTAGGATAGAGCACTTCTACGATGTTTCTCGCAAGATTCTCCTGCTCCACCGCCTTCTGGTAATCACCTTTGTCAAAGGAATCCAGCTGGAAGCAGTTCACCGGCTCCGCATCCCAGATACGCAGGGTATTGACAATACCGTTGCCGTAGCCAACGATCGGCAGGTCGTAGGGTATCGCCGTCACGGCCTGATAACCCTCCTGTTTAAAATGATTTCTGCCGTTCTCGTCCACGTAGACATTCACATAACCGCCGAAGCGCACTTCCTTTGCATACTCGGGTCTGCGCAGTTCAAAAGGATTGCCGTCGCGCAGCCAGTTATCCGGCACCTCCACCTGATAGCCGTCGCGGATCTCCTGCTTGAACATACCATAGCGATAGCGGATGCCGCAGCCGTATGCCGCATAACCAAGCGTTGCAAGGGAATCCAGAAAACAGGCTGCCAAACGTCCCAGACCGCCGTTACCGAGCGCCGCATCGGGCTCCTGATCCTCCACCACGTTGATATCAATGCCAAGCTCCTCAAGCGCCTGTGAGAACGCTTTGTATGCCTGCAGATTGATCATATTGTTTCCGAGGGCGCGGCCCATCAGAAACTCCATGGACAGATAATAGACCATCTTGGGATCCTGTTTGTCATACTCCTTCTGGGTATTTAACCACTGATCTACAATGGCATCCTTGACCGCATAGGATACCGCCTGAAAAATCTGCTGGTCAGTCGCCTCCTCCAGCGTCTTTCTGTAAAGGGTCTTTACATTATAAAGAACGCTCCTCTTGAATAATTCTGTATCAAAGGTTGATGCTGCCGCTTTTTTTACCATTCTCGTTTATTCCTCCTCGTTGTGTCGAACTATGCAACCGCTTTTAGTATACCACACTCTCTCCATAAAAGGAATTAAGATTTTTGAATCGAGATCTCCACAGTCTCTCCATTGACATTCCACTCCTTGGAAACTGCCAGGCTCTCTCCCGTGCCGATGCTCTCAGCCAGCACCTTTCCTGCGATCATCGCTTCATTCTTCGCGGCAATCTGCGCCACCTTCTCATTCCCGTTCAGAGATACTCTGATGTGGTCCATCACCTCAAAGTCCGCATCTTTTCTCATGGTCTGGATTTTGCTGATGATCTCGTAGACAAAACCCTCCTCGATCAGTTCCTCCGTCAGGTTGGTGTCAAGCACCACCGTCACATAGTTGTCAGCCTCTGCCACGAAGCCCTCTTTTTGAGCCATCTCGATCAGAAGGTCCTCCTCCGCAAGGGATACCTCTGTGCCATCCACATCAAATTTCAGTGCACCCTGTGCCTTAAGCTCTTCCATCGCCTTGGTGCCATCCACCGCAGACAGATACGCTCTGATGCCATTCAGCTGCTTACCATACTTAGGCCCCACTGTCTTAAGCTGCGGTTTGAAGCTGTAAGTCGTAAACGCCGACACATCGTCGGAGAACTCGATCTCTTTTACATTCAGCTCGTTTTTGATGATATCCTGATAGAAAGCATCCAGCTTCATTTCTGCCTTCACATACATTTTCCCAATGGGCTGGCGGTTCTTGATCTTCGCCGTATTGCGGGCCGCACGTCCCATGGCTACCACTTTCAGCACCTCGTCCATGGAAGCCTCCAGCTCCTTGTCGATCTGCGTCGCATCCGCCACGGGGAAATCACACAGATGAATGCTCTCCGGTGCATTTTTATCAATGCTGCACACCAGATTGCGGTAGATCTCCTCCGTCATAAAGGGCACAAGAGGAGCCGCCGCCTTACTTACTGTCACAAGGGCCGTGTAGAGGGTCATGTAAGCGTTGATCTTATCCTGCTCCATGCCTTTCGCCCAGAAACGTTCTCTGCTGATCCGGACATACCAGTTACTCATCTCATCCACAAAGCTGTCAAGCGCTCTGGCTGCCTCCGGAATCCTGTAGTTTTCCAGATTGGTGTCCACTTCCTGTACCACCGTGTTCAATCGGGATAAAAGCCACTTATCCATGACAGGCAGCTTGCTGTAATCCAGGCTGTACTTGGTCGCATCGAAACCATCAATATTCGCATAGAGCACAAAGAACGCATAGGTATTCCAAAGAGTGCCCAGGAATTTGCGCTGTCCCTCCTGCACTGCCTTGCCGTGGAAACGGTTGGGCAGCCAGGGCGCCGAATTGATATAGAAATACCAGCGGATCGCATCTGCACCGTAGGTCTCCAATGCCTCGAAGGGATCTACCGCGTTTCCTTTGGACTTGCTCATCTTCTGTCCGTTCTCGTCCTGTACATGTCCCAGAACGATCACGTTCTCAAAGGGCGCACAGTTGAACAGGAGCGTAGACTCCGCCATCAGCGAATAGAACCATCCTCTGGTCTGATCCACCGCCTCGGAGATAAACTGTGCGGGGAACTGGCTGTCAAACAGTTCCTTATTTTCAAAAGGATAGTGATGCTGTGCAAAAGGCATCGCGCCGGAATCAAACCAGCAGTCAATCACCTCCGGCACACGCTTCATGGTCTTGCCACAGTCAGGACAGGTGCAGGTGATCTCATCGATATAGGGTCTGTGCAGCTCCACGGTCTTGGCCGCAGCATTCCCTGAAAGCTTCTCCAGTTCCTCTCTGGAACCGATGGCTTCCATGTGTCCGCACTCCTCGCACTCCCACACATTTAATGGTGTGCCCCAGTAGCGGTTTCTGGAAATACCCCAGTCCTGAATATTCTCAAGCCAGTTGCCGAAACGTCCCTCACCGATGGATTCGGGGATCCAGTTCACTGTCTTATTGTTCCGCACCAGATCGTCCCGGACTGCCGTCATCTTGATAAACCAGGATTCACGTGCGTAATAGATCAGAGGCGTATCGCAGCGCCAGCAGAAGGGATAGTCATGCTCAAACTTAGGCGCATCAAAAAGCTTGCCCTCCTTATCCAGATCCTTGATGACCTCCGGATCTGCCTTCTTTACAAAAAGGCCCGCATAGGGAGTCTCCGGCGTCATATTACCCTTGCCGTCCACGAACTGCACGAAGGGCAGATCGTACTTGCGGCCTACCTGTGCATCGTCCTCACCGAAGGCGGGAGCGATGTGTACGATACCGGTACCGTCTGTCATTGTGACATAACTGTCACAAGTTACATAATGGGCTTTCTTTTTCTGTTTCTCCGCCTCAGCTCCGGCACAGGCAAAGAGCGGTTCGTACGCCTTGTGCTCCAGATCGGTACCCACGTAGGTCTCCAGGATCTCATAGGCAGGCTTTCCTTCCTCAGCCAGCTTTCCGAGCACTGTGTCAAGAAGCGCCTGAGCCATATAATAGGTATAGCCGTCCGCCGCCTTTACCTTCACATAGGTTTCCACGGGATTGACGCAGAGCGCCACATTGGAGGGCAGTGTCCAGGGTGTGGTTGTCCATGCCAGGAAATAGGCATCCTCATCCACCACCTTAAAGCGAACAACAGCAGAACGCTCCTTCACCGCCTTATAGCCCTGCGCCACCTCATGGGAGGATAAAGGCGTGCCACAGCGAGGGCAGTAGGGCACGATCTTAAAGCCCTTGTACAAAAGACCCTTGTCCCAGATCTGCTTGAGCGCCCACCACTCGGACTCGATAAAATCATCGTGATAAGTTACATAGGGATCGTCCATATCCGCCCAGAAGCCTACCGTTCCGGAGAAATCCTCCCACATGCCTTTATATTTCCAGACCGATTCCTTACATTTACTGATAAAGGGATCCAGACCGTACTCCTCGATCTGCTCCTTGCCGTCCAGACCCAGAAGCTTCTCCACCTCCAGTTCCACCGGCAGACCATGAGTATCCCAGCCCGCCTTACGGGGCACCATATAGCCCTTCATGGTACGATATCTGGGGATCATGTCTTTGATGACACGTGTCAGCACGTGTCCAATGTGCGGCTTGCCGTTTGCCGTGGGCGGGCCGTCATAGAAGGTATAGGTAGGACCCTCCTTGCGGGAATCCATACTCTTCTGGAAAATATCATTTTCTTTCCAGAATCGGCATACTTCTTTCTCTCTGTCCACAAAATTTAAGGTTGTGTCAACTTTCTGATACATACTCCTCTTCCTCCTTGATAAAATAAGAAAGCCCCCGTCCCGCAAAAGGACGAGGGCAAATGCTCACGAAACCACCTGTTACGACGTACTGCCATCCTAAATGGCTATACGGTTCCCGATAACGGCGGGACGCCGTCAGAGCCTACTGTTTCACCATACGGAAAGTTCGGTCTGAAACTCAGAAGTGATCTTCTCTGATCTTCTACTCGTACCGGTCTTACACCCTCACCGGCTCGCTGCGACTTTTAAAAATCAGGTACTGTCTTCGTCAATGTCTCTGCCTATGATAACTGCTTATCATTTTGGCATTGATGGCGTAAAATGTCAAGGATTTTCTTGCGTCCGCACAAATTTTACTGACTCATCTGGTCAAGGAGCGCGATCTTGGTATCATAAAGCCTGCTCGACAGATCTACATGTACTCTGTGTGGATTCACCAAACGCCTCGTCTCCTCCCACAGGGTATTTTGTTCCTCCTGACAATAGGCGCGGATATCCATCACCTTCGGGGAGGTATAGCAGCATTCGCCGTTTTTGAAGATCGGCGTCAAGATCTCCCGCATGGTATAGCTTCCGCCGGTCAGCATCGTCTTCTTCCAAGGCTCTGCCGGGTCAAAAAGCATAAGCGGCTGCTTTTCATCAAATACTTCATCCGCCAGACAGATCAGATCTGCGCGAATCTTGCCGCTCTCCTTATCGTAAACTCTGTAGATGGTCTTATTGCCGGGATTCGTCACCTTCTCCGTATTTTCGGAGAGCTTGATCTTCGGAATAAACTTCCCGTCTTCTCCCATGATCGCCGCCAGCTTGTACACGCCGCCAAAAGAAGGACAGTCCTTGGAGGTGATCAGGTGTGTGCCTACACCCCATGACGTTATCTTTGCACCTTGATCCTTCAGGCTCTGAATCAAAAATTCATCCAGATCATTGGAAGCAGAAATCACTGCATCGGAAAAACCTGCCTCATCCAACATCTTTCTTGCCTCTTTGGAGAGATAGGCCAGATCGCCGCTGTCCAGACGAATGCCGTAAAAGGTAAGAGGAATGCCCGCCTCCCGCATCTCCTTAAAGACACGGATCGCATTTGGCACACCGGATTTTAAAGTATCGTAAGTGTCCACCAGCAGAATGCATGCGGAAGGGTATAAGTCCGCGTATGTTTTAAAGGCAGTGTACTCATCTGGAAAACTCATGATCCAGCTGTGGGCGTGGGTGCCCTTCACGGGAACGTCAAAGAGTCTGCCGCAAAGCACATTGGAGGTACCAACACAGCCGCCGATGACAGCTGCCCTCGCACCATAGGTGCCTGCATCCGGCCCTTGCGCACGCCGCAGCCCAAATTCCATCACCCCGTCGCCCTGCGCCGCGTAACAGACTCTCGCAGCCTTTGTGGCAATCAGACTCTGATGGTTGATAATGTTTAAGATGGCTGTCTCCACCAGCTGAGCCTGCATAATGGGCGCAATGACCTTTACCAGAGGTTCCCTCGGAAAGACCACTGTGCCCTCCGGGATGGCGTAGATATCCCCCGTAAACTGAAAATCTGCAAGATATTCCAAAAAATCATTATCAAAAATGCCAAGACCCGCCAGATAGTCTATATCTTCCCTGTCAAAATTAAGTTCTTCGATATAGCGAATCAGCTGCTCTACACCGGCCATGATGGCAAAGCCGCCGTCACAGGGGTTGTTTCGGTAAAAAGCGTCAAAGACGACCGTTTCATTCCTGTCCTTGTGCTTAAAATACCCCTGCATCATTGTCAGCTCGTAGAGATCAGTCAACAGCGTCAGGTTCTGTCTGTCCATGGGAATCTTGACACCTCTCTCTCTATCAGAGACATTATCTCTCCGGCAGCGTAAACTTCGCGATCAACTCATCCAGTGTGATTGCCTGTGCCGACAGCTCCTGACTGGTAGCTGAAGATTCCTCAGCCACAGCCGCGTTGGTCTGGATTACATCTGAAATCTGATCCACACCCAGCTCCGCTTCCTTCATGGTTGCCATCTGGTTCGAAGAGATCGTACTCATTTCTTTGGAGGACTCAGCCACTTTTCTGATTCCCTCCACCACGATCTCCAGTGACTCAACCGCACGCTCAGCCACCTTATTGCCGTTCTCAACCTCTTTCATGGTGCCTTCGATCAACGCTCTGGTGTCTACAGCCGACTTGCTGCTCTCCTCCGCAAGGTTTCTGATCTGGTCAGCCACAACGGAGAAACCGCGTCCCGCTTCTCCTGCTCTCGCCGCCTCAATCGACGCATTCAGGGAAAGCATATTTGTCTCAGATGCTATCGTTTCTATCTCTGAAATAATATTACCAATCTTCTGGGAAGCTTCGCTGATGCGGGCCATAGCCTCCACCATTTCCTTCATATCATTACTGCTGCGGTCTGCCACATCCGCATATTCCTGAGACTGCTTATAGGCATCCTCCGCAGAAGCCGCAGCTGTCCTTGCCGCCTCCGAAATCGTCGTGATCGTTGCATGAAGCTCCTGCACAGCTCCGGCCTGCTCCGTTGCGCCCTCCGCAAGGCTCTGTGAGGTATCGGCAAGGTTGGAGGAACCTGCTGAAACCTGCTCCGAGGACATCCCGATCTGACGCAGCGTGTCGATCATGTTGTCTCTCAACTGCTTCAGGGAATCGAATATCTGTGTAAGTTCTCCCTTGTACCGCCCCCCGTCTTTTGAGCGAACAGCGAAATTGGAATTTGCCATTTCACCCAAAATATGTTCCAGATCGTAAATGACAAAAATAAGGGTATCCGCCATATCCTTCGCTGAAATAATGATATCAGCAATTTCGTCGTCCTGTTTCGTCTCCGGGAAAGGGGAAGACAGATCGCCTTCGGCAAACTGTTCCAATCTATCCTTTAACTGATTCAACGGTTCATCGATATTATCCGCTATGCTTGCTCCCAGCCGGAGAGATGTAATGATCGCTATCGCGATGATCACCACGATCACCACGGCAAGAATGATGCAGACAATCGACAACGTTTTGGAGAGCGTATCTCCGCGCTTCACCTTGAGGTCCATGATGCCGACCAACTCAGTCGTAATCTCCGTATAGAGCGGCCTCATCTCGTTCGCGGCTATCTCCTGCGCCTGCAGGCAAAGTTCTCTGTCAGTCACAGCCCCGATATCCATGACCCTGCCGTCTATTTCCCAATAAGCCGGAAGCTTGCTGGCAATGCTCGCATACGCCGCCTTGTTCGCGTCCGTCACCATGTATTGTTCCATCTCCGCAAAGGAAGTCTCAAATTTCTCCTTGTACTCCTGATGGGACGCTATCTGGCTGTTGATCATATCCGGATCGTCAAAACCGATCGCCGCACGAAGCGCAGAACGCGTCTCCGAGAAATACTCCAGCGCCTTACCCACATCACCCTGTGCAAAGCCATAAACCTGCAGTGCATTTGAATATCTCTGCCCCACGATGATCATTGCGATCAGCGCTATCACTGCCACCAAAGCCGGAATCCCCGATGCGATCAAAAATCCCCGCCCCAATCGTTCCTTAATCCGATACTTGTTTAATTTTTCGTACATTTCTGTCCCCTCCTGTACAGCGCCCCAACCGATTGAAGCTTTCTGCCTTTGTCTGAATAAATGCTATCACCTAATCATAACACTATTTCTCCATTAAATTCCAGATACATATCTTACAAAAAAGACACCTAATCTTTATCTGTTTTTTATATTCCCTGTTTACCGCATATATTTTCGCAGCAGTTTGGCTACCTTATTCACATCAATCGGCTTTGAGGTATGGTCATCCATACCGCAGTCGATGCACTTTTGTATATCGTCTGAGAAAGCATCAGCGCTTACCGCAATGATAGGGATCGTTTTCGCATCGCCACGGCCCAGGGCTCTTATTGCAGAGGCTGCCTCCAGCCCGTTCATAACAGGCATGCGGATGTCCATTAAGATCGCCTGATAAAAACCCTCCGGCGATTGTATAAACTGATCCACACAGCTTTTGCCGTTTTCCGCATGATCGGGAGACAATCCGATGCCGGAAAGCAGCGCGCTCGCTATTTCCCAATTCAGATCATTATCCTCGGCCACCAGAATGTGTTCGCCGTCGAAGTTGATGGAACCTTCTTCAACAGCTTCCGCCTCTTCCTTCAATTTGTTCAGATTATAGTACAGCGTGGACTTAAACAACGGTTTGACAATAAAAGCATCAACACCCACCTGTCTGGCCTGTTCCTCTATCTCGCTGTTATCGGCGGCAGAGATCATCATAATATGAGCTGTCGTACCGTATCTGCTTCGAATCTCACGAGCCACTTCAATGCCGTCCATCCCGGGAAGTTTCCAGTCTGCAAGAATGACCTCATAGTCATTCCCTTTCCGGTGCTGCTCCTCTATCATCTCCAATGCAGCCTGTCCGTTCAAGGCACATTGTGCATGAATGCCGATGGATTCCAGTGTAGCCAGCGTACATTCACAAAACATCTTGTCATCATCTATAACCAACGTTCTCCAGGAAGGAATGTCGATATCCTCCTCAGGCAGAAGCGCCGCCTCCATATCCAGCGATACATGAAATGTGCTGCCCTTTTCCTGTCCGCTTTCCACCTGAATGGTTCCCGCCATCGCGTCAATGATATGCTTGGTAATGCTTAAGCCCAGTCCCGCGCCTTGGATCTGCTGGACACGGGCGTTATCCTCGCGCGCGAAAGCTACAAAAAGTTTCTCCTGGAACGCCTCGCTCATACCGATCCCGTCATCATGAACGATCAGATGAATCCTGACATAGGTATCTCCCTTGTCTGACGGTGTCTGGTACACATCCAACAGTACATTACCGCCCTCCGGCGTATATTTAACTGCGTTCTCCAAAAGATTATGAAGCACTTGTCCCAGCCGCACGCCATCTCCCCATACGGTTTCCGCAATAATATCATGTACGTGGAGGTCAAAACGCTGATTCTTTTCCCGCGTGCCGGGTTCTATGATATTGACCGCATTGTGTATCAGCTCCGGCATCAAAATCTGTTCCACATTTAATATCAGTTTGCCGTTTTCAATCTTGGACATATCCAGTATATTGTTGATTATCCCGAGCAGCTGTTTTCCGGATGCGGAAATTTTGCGCAGGCAGGATTCCACTTTTCTGGTATTGTCTATATTCACAACGGCAATCTCCGTCATGCCTATGATCCCGTTCATGGGCGTGCGGATATCGTGGCTCATGTTGGAGAGGAATTCACTCTTTGCTCTGTTGGCGCGTTCCGCGCTATCCCTTGCTTCTTTTATTTCCCTGATATGCTGCCGTGTCATCTGAATATAGCATACGAACACGATCAAAAACAGAAAAACAATGAAAATACCCATTCTCAACGCAGTAGCCGCCCACTCAGCTCCAAAGCTGTCAATCGTCCTATCCAGCTCATTGTACGGCATAGAAAGAATAAGATACCATTCCGAATGCGGCAGGCTCCTGCCGTACACCTGGCGTCTGCCGTCCGCTAAATAGATTTCCTTCGAGTAGTCCACGCCTTTTTCCATAGCAGCCTTTAAACCGGCAATATAATCCGCCAGCCCGCGCTTCACTTCGGCATTCTTTGCTGCGCTGTCAACATAACGCATTAATTTATCAAAATAATTACTTTCAGGATTCGTATCACTTTGTATGACGATCAGACCATCCCGTCGGATAACAGAATAAAACATGGAATCGGACAACTCTGCAGAAAGTGTTTCCGCTATGTATTCAATCGGAAAGCCCGCCACAAGGGACATACTTTTCCTGCCGTCCGGCATTTCATAAACCATAGGAACACTCAGCAAAATATCGTGTTCATCCGCTTTATTCGTCCCCATCATCATGCGTTCCTCACCGTTTTTGATCGCATTCATGAAGGTTGCAGAATCAATCGCCCCAATATCCTCCCCATAAAGAAGTTCAAAAGTACCGTCCTCCATGCAAAAAGCAAGCCTGTCAAAACCTCTTGCCTGTGCATTATGGGATAAAAGACTGCACATTTCCTCATACCCGTTTTCCCGATTAGGCGCTATATCATGCGCAAGCGCCTCTACCTGTGACAAACGCAGTTCCATGATCGTTCCGAAATGCAGAGTCGTCTGTTCGCTCATGCCGGCCATATAGATCTCTCCGACTTCATTCATGATCTTAGCGCTTTTTGCGTTCATATCCTTCACCTGAAAGAAAAAAGCAGCGCTGCATAACACGATCACAACAACGAGACTTACAGCCAGAAAACGGATTGTTTTATGACGCATATGTCAATTACCCCTTTCCCCAAAATAAATAACGGATAGGGATCCACGCGATGTCAGTACCGGTACGGGTGGCTCGAAAACCGCTGAAATATAGTTATATTTATTGTACTACCGAATATCGTATAAATCAATCATATCTCGCTTTGCCGGCCAACACTCTGCTCCTAACACACCGACTGCACTGACATTCTGAAATGATAGAATTTCACTCACTGTTCTGTCCTAAAAAAATCTGAAACATTCAAAATCAAAATTGCTGCCCGGCAAAAAGACAAAAGATACCGTCCATTTACCGCATACAGGCTCTAAGCTGAATTCTTGCAGCGTATACACTCCACACTCGGGAAATTCCACAATCTGCTTTACTTCTTCTACGCCGTTGTAAAACCGTATATGAATGGTATTGCTGCCGTTTTGCGCCCTGCCTTTTATGGAAATTCCCTTTATATCTTGTGTGCCGAAATCCATATCCGCAAATTCCAGAAAAACATTATTGCCGATTCCTTCGATTTTACTGCCGTTTCTTATGAAGCTGTCTCCATATACGCCATCAGCTTCTCCCGCCTTAAGCTCCTGCCAGGCCTTCTCATATTTCGTAAAGGAAAATCCTTTGATATGGATCTTCTGATATACGTGGAAGCTTATGCCTGTAATGCCTTTCAGCCTCCTGCTTAAATGAAAGGTTTCTTCCTGATAAACATTCCATATGGAAGGTTTCTGATAGATCACATCCGCGATCATCTCGCTTCCCTCTTCTCCCGGAACGCCTTCCCATATTTGAATCGGATATTCGTTATTGTCCAGCGCAAAAATGGGAATGGTGATCTCGTCGCTTCCCACATTTCCAAAGTCAAGATTGTCATAACAAATCACGGTATCACCGTCTCTTCCCGTAGCGACGCCTCTCTCGTTGCCACAGCCGACATCTCCTTTGATCACCGAAGTATACAGACTTCCCGCCACAAATTCATAAGGATCCGTATATGCCTGACCAAATCCGTCTATCGTAAACTCCAGCTGTGACATGACTCTGGTCTTATCCGTCCCGCTCTTCGACATGGCGAAAAGGCGGAAATTTCCGTCTCCCTTCGCCTTCATCACGGCACGGTTTCCTTCATACGAAAGGCTGACCAGATTAACCGGCACTCCTGTATCGTTTACTGCCCGGAATATCAGTTCCTTATCGTCTGCCTGCGGCGGTTCCACATACGCTTCCACGGTGATCGTATCGTTGTCTTTTGTAAACACTTGTCCGTTCAGGGATTTCAGTACTATCTTGCGCACCGGGATTTCTTCCGCTCTGCCAAGTACGATCGGCATTTCTCTATTGACTTCCAGAGTGGAGACAGCCTGTCCCGACTGTTTCTCACACCCGCAGTCGCTAGACTCGTCATGGCATTCCCGTTCATAGCTCTCGCAGACGACAGACGCACCTTCCAAATCTTTTCCTGTCGCCTCGACTTTGATTTCACCCGGCGCCTTGTCAGCCTGAACGATTGCCAGCAGTTTTCCGTTAAAAAGCCTTCTGCTTACGCCCTTATATGCATCGAAGTCCGTACTGTCTCCATTGTCAAGTCCGATCAGCCTTCCTTTTCCCGATACTTTCACATGGATTCTGTCACATGCATTTTCCACGGGATTGCCCTGCTCATCTACCGTGCCTATCGTAAAGAAAAGCAAATCCCTGCCGTCCGCCCTTACGCGAGTATCGTCAGGCGTTATTACAATACTTCTTGAATTGCCAAATGAGCGCCTTTCCGCTTTTGCGATCTCGTTTCCGTCATCATCATAAGCAATTGCCGTAAGCGTGCCTTTTTCATAAGGGATCTGATAGTCCGCTATAATATGGCTTCCGCTTCCCGGCTCATGTGTAAGATGCTGCTTTCCGAGACTCCTATCGTTAATAAACAGCTCTACATACGGTGCATTGGAGCATACGCGCACATCGATCAACTGGCCTTCATTAAAATCCCAATACGGGAAAATATGTATCAGCGGCTGTTTTCTGTAATCGGTCCATGCTGACTGCCATACATAGAAAGAATCCTTCGGGAAACCTGCCGTGTCAATCTGCCCGAAATAGGAATTCTTTGTATGATAAGGCGTAGGTTCTCCGATATAGTCAAAACCCGACCAGAGAAACTGTCCCAGTGAAAATTCCATATCCCTGTCAAGAGTGGCGCAGATCTCCATCGACTTAGCGCTCCAGCTCGTCGAACTGTTTCCCAATGCCGAACACTGCTCATCCTCTTCTGCAAGGATTCCCGCTTTGAGAGGGAAGTGATACACGCCTCTGCTCTGTACGATCGATGAAGTCTCACTTCCGTATATGACCCAGTCAGGGTGAGCCTTATGATGCTCCTCATAATATTTTTCCGCGTAATTATATCCCGGCATTTTCAGGATATCAGCGCACTTCTGGGTATTTTCCCACGGCATATAATTAGAGCCGAAGGTCACGCGCGCATTCTTCATCGGGTCGTGCTTTTCCACTTCATCCCGAAGATATCTGGTAATCTCCAACCCATGCGCATCCGCATGGGTATCATATATCTCATTTCCTATACTCCAGAAAATGATACTCGGATGATTTCTCTCGCTTCTGATCCAGCTCGCCACATCCCTCGCAGACCATTCCTTGAAAAATCTCGCATAATCATATTCCGTCTTCGGTCTCTCCCACATATCGAAGGCTTCCGAAATGATCAACATACCCATTTCATCGGCAAGCGCAAGCGCTCCCGGCGCCATCATATTGTGCGTTCCCCTTACGGCATTTGCACCCATCTCCTTCAAAATGCGGAATTTACGCCGCATTGCCGACTGATTAAACGCCGCGCCGAGGGCGCCCAGATCATGATGTTCGCATACACCGTTTAACTTGATGTGCCTGCCGTTTAAGAAAAACCCTTTATCCGTGGTATATTCCACATGACGGAATCCGATTCTCTGCTCATCCGTATGCAATACTTCCCCGTCTATCGAGAGAGTCGTTATCAGGGTATAAAGCGCAGGTGAATCAATGTCCCAAAGCTGTACGCCGCTTACATTATAATACTGTATGATCGTCCTGTTTTCGTTTTGGGTCTCCACAGCGTTTTTTCCGGAATCGACAAAATCCGCCGCCATATGATCCGTCGACTTCATCGCAACTTCATTTCCGTTTTCATCACAGAGCTTATATGCAAGCTGCGCCTTATCCTTCTGATCGCCTGCGACCTCAGTTTCAATTCTTACAAGAAAGCTGTCGTCAGCCTGCTTTTTCGAACTGACATACACCGCATTCTCCGGAAGGTAAGTCTTGTCTGTCGTCTGAAACCACACATTCCGGTAGATCCCTGCTCCCGAGTACCAACGGCTGTTGGGACTTAAGAAGCACACACGCACCATGATCTCATTTTCTCCCGGTTTCACAAAATCCGTGACATCCAGTGTAAAGGCAGAATACCCGTACTTCCATTCTCCGGCTTCTGCTCCGTTGATATAAACCGTGCTGTCCATGTAGATGCCTTCAAAGGTGATAAACGCCTTTTTATTACTATCCTGCCCATATGTAAAATTCTTCCTGTACCATCCCGTTCCGTCCTCGTACAGATTAAGCGTGTCATAAATGAGCCAGTCATGCGGAATATCCACGGCTTGAAACTCCTGCAATCTGCCCATCACCTGTTCGTATGAAGTACCCGGCTCGGTTTTTAAGAAAGACCAGCCGCCGTTCCATAACATCTTTTTATTCATACTGTACCTCCTCAAAGCCGCCCAACTAGAGGCGGATATCTAAAGCCTTGACTGCCATCTCTATATATTTTTCAGGAATTTCCAGACCATTTACTTCATCTCCCGCTTCCCGGCATAATTTTCTGGCAAGCATAATACAGGAATCGCTGTAATCTTCACCCGTATAGAGCAGATGAATATTTATTTTTGTCCACCATAGAGCCTTTTTATCCAGTCCTGAAGTTTCATATTCTTTTACAACCGCATCTACATCATATGCAAGTTGAAAAAACTCCTCTTCCCAGCCGCTGCTTGTCCCATGCAGTATCATATATTGACTTTTTCCATTATGATACTTCGGAATTCCAACAGAACCGGGATTCAGCAGCTTTTTATTCCCAAATGATGTGTTTCCCTGCATGTGGGTATGCGCTCCGATCAAAAAATCTACATCCAACTCACTCATAATAACTTTCGCATTTTCATTTTCCCCACCGAGATATTCTCTCGAGGAGGTAAGCGAACCATGACAATATCGGAAGGAAGGAAAACCATCTTTTTCATAAAAGCCTTTTATCGCAAGACCTTCAAAAAAATCCAAATCTTCTTTGGAGAGATTTTCATATGTATAGAGAAGGCTTCCGCTCGTGGAATAATAAGTCCAGATCTCATCAGGATCTTTCCTGTGGTTTAACATATAATCTTCTCTGTTTCCGCGGATAAAGTGACATTTATACTTTTTATTCATATCATAAATGATCTGCATGGTCTTCTGGGGATACGCACAGTCGCTTATATAATCGCCCAAGAAAATAAATTCGTCCACATTTCTTGTAAGAGCATGGTTAATACAAGTCTCAAGTGCTATATGATTGCTGTGGATATCTCCCATTACTGCTATTTTATAATCAATATCCATATCCAGACACTCCTCCCTTGTGAAAAACCGCAGTCTGCACAAAGAGCAAACTGCGGCCCGGTTTCTGTATTTTGTTTCATTTTTCTGGACTTTACTGCTCCATCTGCCTGCCTAAAAATCCTGCTGCTGACTGAATCAGTTTCTGCTCCACTTCGCCCATTCTGGACTTGTGATCCGTTTCCAAAAGAATCACGGAGCCGATCACGTCGCCCTCACAGATGATAGGACTGATGGCCTCGTGGTGAACATCCTCAAGGTCAGTACTGATCTGGATAAAATTCCTGTCGCCCCTGGCCGCAACCACGCTCTCTCTATGGTCGATCTTTTCCTCTAACTCCCTGCTGATGGATTTCCCCAACAGATTTTTCATGCCGCCGGATACCGCAATAAACTGATCTCTGTCCGTGATCAGGGCGATATGTCCGGATACCTGAGCCATGCTCTCCGCATACTGTTTGGCAAAGGTCCCCATTTCACCGATGGGAGAATATTTCTTCAGGATGATCTCACCCTCTCTATCCGTATAAATTTCAAGCGGATCCGCCTCCCTGATCCGCAGGGTTCTGCGAATTTCCTTGGGAATTACAATACGCCCCAGATCGTCTATCCTTCTCACAATTCCTGTCGCTTTCATAAGTTATCTTTCCTCCATTTCAACATTCCGAAGCATCTTTTGCTGTTATTTTTATCAAGCACTGTGCCTGGTCTTTTTCGTTTTACTATTATTTGTAGCGGAGGAAATTATATACATGCGTCGCGACAGTTTTTACTCACTTCTTGATGCCTTTTGCACCTGACAAGTTTGCGTTTTGCAAAATATTGCTGTCAAATGAGGTCATTCTTCCCTGCTCCTCGCGATCTCTTTTTAACGCCAGCCTGATCATATCGTCTAAAAGCACAGCGTAGGGCTTTCCTATTGCCTCAAAGAGATAGAAGGCAAGAGAGCCCGGAATCGGGTTGATCTCATTCACATAGACCTGATCGGTATCGCGGTCGATCATAAAGTCAATTCTGGAAACACCGTTACAACCAAGAACGCGAAACGTTTTTACTGCAAGCGCGCGAATCTCTTCCCGCTTTTCGGGCGTCAGATCTGCAGGCAGCTCTCTCTTCGCGGTTCTCATACCCTCGGAACCGCCCTTCTTGCCCGCTACATACTTATCCTCATAGCTTAAGATCCCGGTCTCGCCGCCGGAAATAGGCTCCTCACACTCGGAAGCCTGCGCCTCCTCATAGTCGCCCAATACCCCGCAGTTGATCTCCCGCAGGTTTAAGATCGCCCGCTCTGTGAGGACCTTTTCCGAGAAGGTAAAGGCGTACTCCAAAGCCTCCCGCAGTTCCTCTCTGTCTTTTGCCACTTTGATGCCCACGCTGGAGCCAAGGTTGACGGGTTTTACGATGGCAGGATACCCGATTTTTTTCTCCACCTGATCGAAAGCTGCCTCCTCGCTGCCCTGATAATCCTTCGCATGAAGTGTCACACAGGGAAGAACCGGAATATCGTTATCCTGAAGCACTGTCTTCATCACGTATTTGTCCATGGTCACGGCGGATGCCATCACGTCGCAGCCCGCAAAAGGAATGTTGTAGTGGGATAAAAAGCCCTGCAAAGAACCATCCTCCACGTTCGCGCCGTGCACAACGGGGAATGCCACATCGATCTGCGCCACCTCGGAGCTGCCAAACTTTTTTGCCGGGTACTGTATCAGCTTTACACTATTTCCCTCGCACATCAAAAAAACTCTGATGCTCCTTTTTAAGAGCTCGGGAATGTTCTTATAATTTGCGATATCGCCCACAGGCTCCCCCGTGTAGAGCTCGTTCTCCTTGGTGATATAGATAGGAATCGGTTCGTATTTTGTTCTGTCAAAGGTATTGTACGCCTGAAGTCCCGAAATGACGGACACCTCGTGTTCCACGCTCTTTCCGCCGAAGAAAACGCCCACTCTGATTTTCATTCTTTCTGTTTCCTTTCTGTTTATTCATAATGCTATGCATAGACATCCGGCAGATCGTTCTCGAGCAGGATCACCTTTTGCCTCTCGTCCGGGATGGCGTTCACCATCTGGAATGCCTCCTGCAGAGAATCCACCAGGATCATTCGATTCTGCGGGAACCCCGCCTCCATCAGACCATCCTGAATAGGTTTTGTCTGCTCTTTTCCGACCAGGATCGCGTAATCGCACTTATCGGCGGCATAAACACCCGCCTCCTTATTTTCCTCATACTGCTTTTCTCCCAGTTCCACCATACCGGGCGTCAGCAGGATTCGCATCTCCTGAAACAGGGCAAGCGTGTCGAGCGCCGCTTCGAAACCGCTCTTGTTGGAGTTGTAGGCGTCGTCCAAAATGATCCTGTCGCCCTGTCTGATCAACTGTAATCTGTGGGGGACACTCTCCAACTGTCTGACCGGATAGAGAAGTTTCTCCATGGGAATTCCCAGTGTGTGGGCTACAGCAATCGCGCCTGCGATGTTCTGTACATTGTGACTGCCCACGAGTTTTGTGTGAAACTCGTGCACTTCCCCGTTCTCATCTTTCATCCGAAAAGAGGAGCCTCTGGCGGAAACACGAATGTCATAAGCCTTAAAATCCACAGCGCTCTCTTCGACGCCATAGCTTACCACAGATTTCTCTATTTTATGCTCTCTGATATACTCATTGTCATAGTTTAAAAACACTTTACCCGTAGCCGGCACCGCATCAGCCAGCTCGAACTTGGTAGAAATGATGTTTTCTATCGTATGAAAACTCTGCAGATGCTGCGGTCCGATGGAGGTGATAATACCATAATCCGGGTGCACCAGATCACAGATCTCCTTGATATCTCCCACCTCTCTGGCACCCATCTCACAGATAAATATTTCGTGAAAGGGTTTCATGCCCTCCCGGATCGTCCGCACAACGCCCAGAGTGGTGTTATAATTCCCCGGTGTGCAAAGCACGTTATACTGTGCAGAAAGCAATGTATTCAAAAAGTATTTTACACTGGTCTTTCCGTAGCTCCCCGTCACGCCGATGATCTGCAGTCCGGGCATCTCCCGCAAAATACGCGCCGCGTCATTGATATAATATTGATCGATCCCCTTCTCTATCGGATGATTGATCAAATTGACAAGTAAAATCAAAAACGGCTGCAAAATGAACATAACCAGTAATGTCAGACTTGCGCTCCACATTTCCCACATGACCGGATCATTCCACGGAAATTCAATCGCCGGAATAGTAATAAATCCACAATACCCCACATACAAAGCTGCCAGAATCACAATAAGATATAAAATCCCCGTGGTGAGCAGCATTCTTTTAACTCGTTTCGTATACACCAGCGGCTTCTTCGCTTTATGCGGTTTATTGACCAGTATAGTCATCCCATTCAACAGACAAGCCGCAATCATAACAGCAGGATATTCTATATTTGCCAGTAATACGAGAAAAAGGGAAACGATGGCATACAGGCATTTGCCAAGCAGGCGCCCCACATTCATGTGTACGCCCATCCATTCTCTGTACTCCCGCGGTTTATAAGAATTTTGCTGGAACATATGCATCAGATACAACACATACCAGACTGCACCCACCAGATAGGTGATAAGCCAGATTACAAATAACACATTATACATAAGGATTCGTGTTCCTCTCTTAAATCATGTAAGAAATCCCGCCATTTCCTATCCTGCAAAAAACGCCTGCAGCGCACCGTTCGCTTTCGCCGGCTGCTCCGCAAAGGAAAAGTGTCCCGCTCCCTCACACACCACCAGACCCGCATCCGCGATCAGCTCCTCCATCCGCCTCGCATCCTCGATGGGTGTAGCAGTATCCAAATCTCCCCAAATCAGGAGCGTCGGACACAGTACCAGATGAATCAAGGGTTCCAGATCCTCATTCACCACCTTCACCAAAGTAGCCCGCATCAGGGGTGTCGCATTATTATAGTCGGAGGAACCGCGCTTTCGGCGCATCTCCTCCACAGCGTCCGGATAGAGAAAATGCATCACCGGCGTACTCATAATGGCGCGACCTGCCTTATAGAGACGAAGGCTGCATTTTTGGCGCAGAGTCTTTTTCGGTAAAATGCCCGCACTGTCGATCAGCGCAGCCCGCTCGATCACAAACGGCAGATTCTCTCTGGCATTCATCTTAAAAAAAACCCGTCCTCCAAAGGAATGCACCACTATGCTCAGTCTCTCTATCGAAAAAGACGCAATAAACTTCAAAATGAAATCCACATAATCGTCCACGCACCAGGGCGCAGGCGGCTCAGGCGTCTTTCCGAAACCCGGCATATCCGGGGCGATCACCCGCCTGGTCTGTTTCAGCGTGTCAATAATTCCCCGATAGAGAGTAATATTGGCACCCCAGCCATGCAGGAGGAGAACAACGTCACCCTCTCCCTCGTCTGTATAATTCACGGAAATTTCATCTATCTTTTTGATCATAAGCTCTCCCGTGCATTTTCCAATATTTCCGAATCTGAAACCTGTGCGCTATTCTATACCTATGTCAAGTTAAACCGACACATTACCATTGTATTGTATTTCCGGCATTCTATCAACCGAAAAATATACGGAACCCGCAGCCGTGATATAAACGCCTTTCCCATTCTATAGGAATATACCCGCTAATCCGCCAAATAATCCGCGTAATCCTCCTCGCTTGCAAACAGCATATAGCCTCCGTTCACATATCCCATATAACCACTCTCCACCGCATATCCCTTCATAAAAATATCCTCCCTTTCTGTTCGTTTTTCGCGTCGAACTTATGTTCTAAAGGAAGGATATCATGTATTGCGTCCTATATTTGGGACTCTATATTATCTTTTTTATTTTGTAAAACGCTTACCGTCTCCTGTCAATTCCCGACGCCCTGTAGTACGCCGATTTATCTTCGTACATCCGCTTCTCAGCCGCCGCCAGCACGACGTTTATCCCGGTTGCGGTATCATTCTTCCAGTCGGCGCCCACCGCCATATTGACGGAGGAGTCCGTCATGATTCTTTTCAGCTTCGCAACCCGATCTTGAAAGTCCTGCTCACCAATGCCCGCACAGATTGCCAGAAGTTCATCTCCTCCAATGCGGAACAGTTCGTAAGCGTCCCCAAAAGCCTCCTTCATACACGCGCAGGCGGATAAAATGAGATGGTCCCCCGCCGCATGTCCCTCCGCGTCGTTCACCCGCTTTAAGCCCGTAATATCTCCATAGACGATCCCCACGCTCTCATCGGAACGCATATTCTCCGTATACTCCACCATGGCGTAACGGTTTCCGACTTGGGTGAGCTGGTCCAGATAAGACATCCGCTGCAGATTCCTGACCAGATTCCGCATTTTCAGCAAGGATTCAATGAAATGTCCCATGATCTGCAGCATATTGGAGGTATAGCTCAAGGCCTCTGCCGGCGGATTATTCACCCCATAAAACCCGATCACCCTGCCGTCATCATATAATGGCACCACCGATATGGAACAGATGTTCTCCTTTTTGAATATTTCATATAGAAGCGGGGTCATTGTTTTGATATCTTCAATATCTCTGACTGTCACGCACTTGTTTTCTGCAAAGATACGATACCATCCCTCGCAAACTTCCGCCGGTACATTCTGCAGATTATCCTTATTCGGGCTCACGCCGCTTGCGACCCACTCGTAGGTGTTATCATCGTTACCCTCCGCATTTTTCTCAAAAACAAAAGCTTTCTCACCGCCCAATGCCTTTCCCATATATTCTATCGCAATCTTCAAAGAAGTATCCGGGTCGGAGGCCTGCATAGCAGTTCTCAGCGCTTCGTTGATCAATGCCTCTCTATTCTGATAATCGCGAATGATCTGGTTCTGTTTGGTATCCGCGCTGATATCGACGGCAATCTCTATGCGCAGCCTTCTGCCATCCATCTCTATCAAGGTGTCCTTCACCAGCGAATGCCTATTATAAACGGGATTGTAATAGCGCCACTCTTTGAACTGTCCCGGAACAAGCTCTTTATTATTGCAAATCACACATGGTACCGAGTTGTTCTGCAGCACTTCGTAACACTTTTTTCCCTTAGTTTCTTCTAAAGAGGTAAGTCCGCAGATGGAAAGTGCCCTTTTATTCATATAGATAAATTCATAGGTGTCCACGTCCGAGACGTAGACCAGTTCATTCATATTTTCAAAAAAATCCCAGATACTTTCCATCTATGTATTCCCCCTCAATGGTTTGTCACCTTATTTCAGCCTGCAAATCCAATCAATCAGGCCTTCCGGAAGACAAACGCAGCAGACAGTATAACATGGTACTATTGTACCATAAAAAGAAAATTAGCGCAAATTGTTATACTTTATTTGCAACACTATTCGCACCGCAGCGCCAAAAGCGCCGTTCCCTCTCTCCCCGGAAGCGTTACCTCTATTTTTCCGCTCACTCCCGTCAAAATTGTCTTTCGCGTCATATTCCATACGTCTATGAGCTCGACGTCGTAACGGTGTTCCTCAGACAGATTAAAATCGGTGACGGCAGCACATTTCCTTTCAAGATATTTTATGTACGCCTTATCTCCCACACATCCGGCATACTCCTTTCCGTTCAGCATGGCGCCTTTTGCTCTGTCCCACGGAACACCTGCTACCGCCCTCCAAAAATCATTTTCCGCTTTTTCAGGGTTTGCGTTGATTTCATCATATCTCTCCCTTGTAAATTCAAAACCGCAATAAGTGACCGGTCCCGGCAACGAATCCATGATATCCTTCAGAAAACCTATGCGTTCGACACTCTTTCCTTTCAATATGCCGCCTCGGGACCACCACAGAATATCATCGTCGCTCAGATAAGTTTCTCCATGTGTACAGTATCCGCCCTGCACAGCTGCGATCCAAAACCGGTTAACCATCTCAAACGCTGACATATTGCCCCACTCGTACGCAATATTTCCCTCGTAACAACACTCGTCCACCATTAGAGGCTTGTTGTATTTTCTGATAAAACCGCTCACTTCGTCGCAGCTTTTGATCTGAAGACATATGTGCGTCGTATCCCTGTTGTCAAAATCCCAAAACTCTATGCAGTTGTGATTGCTCAAAAGATGATGAAATACATCATGTCCGCCGACAAATTCCGCGATCTCCTCCCACTCCTTTTGCGTGTATTTCATGAGATCAAACTCATTTGCCAGACTCCACCAGACATTCGGAAAGGCAGAAAGACGCCTGATCAAATAATCGAGATACGTTTTAGCCTCATCGATTTCCATGTCGGCAAAGCCCCACCTGTCATACGGGTGAAACAGGATAAGGTCGCACTGTATTCCCATATCGTCAAGTTCTTTGATTCTTCTCTCCAACTCATCAAAAAACCGAAAACAGGGTCTCCCCACGTCAAATTTTCCGTCCTCATTTTTCTCAAATGCAAAAAGCTTGGGCTCATTGTGGTTATAATCATAGTGCTTCGGAAACACGCACATTCTTACTTTGTTGAACGGCGACTTTGACAGCGTCTCCATCGTCCTGTCAACAAGCTCCTGCTCCTGATGGGTAAGTGCGTATACGGTCGTTCCGAACGGATAAAACCATGTGTCGTCATCATATCGGAAATGCGTACCGCACGCCCTTACGATTCCATGTGCACCTGCACCGTTTTCTGCGGGTTCGCACACAACGCTGCCCGAAGCCCTCACTTCACCGTTTATCTCATATGTATATTTCCCACAGGACGAAGGATAGAACCTTACCTTCACGATATTGTC
Source organism: Lachnospiraceae bacterium (assembly GCA_029067085.1). Classification (GTDB taxonomy): domain Bacteria; phylum Bacillota; class Clostridia; order Lachnospirales; family Lachnospiraceae; genus UBA3282. The sequence goes on from JAIEFE010000018.1 coordinate 223,511, forward strand.
TTCGGCTGCAAAACCCCTGACAGTCGTTGTTACACCGGATGCATCGGTAAATGCAGCCGTAACCTCCCCGAAAGGATCATCGCATGCAAATGACATTTCAAACATTTTATACTGTATCATATGATATTGCTCTCCCCTTATCTCTTTGTAGTATCAGTTTACTTGATATCATTCACTCTGTCAAAATTTCTATTCCGACCAACTATCCTCCACATATGACCGTCTATCGAAAATCGATTGAAAGAAACAGCCGCCTCCCCTATAATGACATCACAGAAAGGAGGATGTGAAATGCAGGTTGAGGTAAAAATCGACGCTTCCTGTCACGAACCGAAGCTGATCATACTGACCGATGCAATGACTGAAGAAGTCAACAGTCTCATTCAGAAATTATCCGATCATAATCTTCAGATGATTTCCGGCAGCAAAGACGGAAAGATAACAATCTTAGAGCCGGATGACCTGTTTCGGATTTATGCGGGCAACGGAAGAGTATTCGCTGTGACCGGCAGCGGAGAATACCTGTTACGGCTCAGGCTCTATGAGACGGAGGAACGGTTAAATCCGGCTCAGTTTGTCCGTATCTCAAATTCAGAGATCATTAATCTAAAGAAAGTAAAGAACTTCGACTTAAGTTTTACCGGAACGATCTCTGTCGAGCTGACAAACGGCACGACAACTTATGTCTCGAGACGATATGTCGCAAAAATCAAAAAAATCTTAGGAATATAAATAATCCGGAATGGAGGAAAAATGAAAAAGAAGATCATATTACGCAGTCTGTCGGGAATTCCGCTTGGATTGGCTATCGGATATCTGATTACGATCATCATTTCCCTGATATGGGCGAATGGTTATTATGCTCCCTGCGTGCCCGAATTGGCAGCGATAATGGGAAGCGAGATCAATGCTGTTTTACTGCAGGCGCTTTTATGCGGCATCCTCGGCATGGGATTTGGAGGCTGCTCCGTCATCTGGGAAATAGAGGATTGGGGCATCGTAAAGCAGACCGGAATTTATTTCCTGATCGTATCGGTCATTATGATGCCGATCGCGTATGTCTCCTATTGGATGGAACACAGTCTTTCAGGTATTCTGAGTTATTTCGGCACTTTTGTTCTGATCTTTGTCATTGTATGGATGATACAATATGGCAGAGCAAAACACAATGTCAAAAAGATGAATGAAAAGATGGAAGATTTTCGCTGATGACACCGCAGCCGATCTTGACACCGGAATTGCCGGATGGCTGTGTGGTGAAATCGTCGGGCGCACTGTGAACGATCAGAGAGCGGCCAATGATTTCCGGCAGCTCAAAGCGATCGGTATATACGACACTGTAAGCGTAGCCTTTGCTGCCCAGAAGAGGAGGCAGATCACCGGCATGGTTAGGATGCGGCAGATTGCCGGGGTTATAATGACTCCCTGTCTTATCAAACGGAAGGGAACAGTCCCCTGTCTCGTGGATATGCATACCATAGAATTGGCCGTAGGGCGGAATCTTCTCGTATGGAAGACCGGAAACTTCCGTTTCGATCAGTACACCGCCGGAGGAGACCGGATAAAAACAAGCGATTCCATGCAGGGAAGGATGATCGGCATTGCCGGTAATTTCAGCGTAAGCACTTGGATGTAAATATTGTCTCATAACAAATTTCCCACCTTGATATAGAAGATTTATCACAGTCTCAGATACTGCTTGCGTCTGTGTCTTCTATAATCATATGAAAAACGGCACCATTGGTGCCGCTTTTTCCAAAACACGCTGCTTCTCATTTTATTCACTATTCCGAAAAATTTTCTGTAAACACTGCGCGGATCTTCTCCGCATCGGCCAGTCCCTCGGAAAAGGCGGTCGCGCTTCCCGCCGCCAGTCCCAGTGCAAAAGCGTGGTCATAGTCCTGCCTCTCAAGCCATCCCGCCACAAAGCCCGCCGCCATAGAATCTCCGGCGCCCACACCGTTTATCAGCGTACCGACAGGAGCGGCCGCCTCATGCACGCTGCCATCCTCCGCCACGAGTACCGCGCCGTCTCCCGCGAGGGACACCAGCACATTCGCCGCGCCCATTTCGCGCAGTTTATGCGCATAAGGAATCACGGAAGCCCTGTCCGTCAGAGTCACTCCGAAAAGTTCCCCCAGCTCGTGGCAGTTAGGCTTGACTAAGAACGGATGCAGAGGGAGCGCCTTTTTCAGCTGTTCTCCCGCGGCGTCCACCACGATCAGAACCCCCTGCTGCGTCCGCTCCATCAGTCTGCAATAGCTGTCTTCCGCCAGAGAAGACGGAATATTTCCCGACAAAAATAATACATCGCCCGCAGAGAGCTCCTGCATCCTTCCACAGAGACGCGAAAACGCCTCCTCCGGAATTTCCGGTCCCTTTCCGTTGACCTCCGTCCCCTCCACCGTGCTGAGTTTGAAATTGATGCGGGTCAGACCCTTATCCAAGGTGATCAAAGCATTTTCAATGCCGCGCTCTGTAAGCTGTCTTTTGGCTTCCTCTCCGGTAAAGCCCGCTACAAAGCCAAGTGCCGTGCTTTCCAGACCCAGATTTTTCAGCACCGTGGAGACGTTGATTCCCTTGCCGCCCACCGTCAGAGCCTCTGACGCGGTGCGGTTGGTGTGGCCCAATCGAAAATTGTCCACTGACACGGTATAATCCAGAGACGGATTTAGGGTTACGGTATAAATACGGCCCCTCATAGCCGATAAATCCCTGCGGAACAGGGCGGCGCCGCAAAGCCACCTGCCGCACCTTCCAACTTATCCCCTATCATGTAAAGCGCTTCTTTGGGTTTTACACCGACGCTTAAAGGCTGTTTTCTGTCAGAAGGATTGATCACCACCAGCAGTTTTTCATTTTCGGTTTTCCGAATAAATGCAAGCGGGTAATTCTCTACTTCCAAAAACTCGATCTCGCCGTCATTTCGGAGCGCTTCATGCGACTGTCTAAAGGCGATCAGCCGTTTCACCTCACTGTAGAGGGATGTTTCGTCCTCTATCTGGGCAGCTACGGTCGGTCTGTCCGCCGCGCTGTCCTGCCGAATATAAAGCATTTCCGGATTCGCCGCCGAAAAACCCGCATTCAGGGAAGCATCCCACTGCATCGGAGAGCGCGAACCTGTTCTCTCATAGCCGCCCTCCACAGAATGGATACCCTCCACATAACGCATCCCGATCTCATCGCCGTAGTAGATAAAGGGTGCACCCGGCATGGTCAGCAGAAAGGCGAACGCAATCTTCATCTCTTCGGGCGTGAGACGTCTCGCCAGTCTCTCCATGTCGTGATTACCCGAAGGGATACAGATCAGACCGCCGCAGGCCTTTGCATAGCTCTCCTGATATTTTTCCCAGAAAACTTTCACATCCCCTTTCCCTTTTTTTGCAAACCAGGGATCATCGCAGCGGAAGAGGTCGTTGTAATGGGAAGGCCCGAAGTGAAGCAGGAAATCCATGTGAAAGCCTCCCGCCAGAGACTTGTCCGGCTCACCCCACTCAGAAACCATCACCGCTTCAGGAAATTCTCTGTCCAGAAATGCTCTGACATCCTGCCACAGTTTGATGGTGCCCTTCGCGTCCTCGTCATTTTTGACAAGGGAGTGCGCCATATCCACACGGAACCCGTCGCAGCCGGCGCTCAGCCAGAAACGCATCACATCCTTCATAGCCTCTCTCGTCGCCAGAGGTCCGGGCGCATCCATGGGCTGCTGCCATTTTTTTTTGGGATCGGGCTTGTAATATCCGTAATTCAACGCAGGCTGATGCGAAAAGAAATTGACCCCACAGGCGCCTACGCGCTCGGAAATCCCTTTCAGCGCATTCATGCCGTCCGGCTCCTCCCATGTACTGTCCGTCCAGACATAGCGGTCGGTAAACTCGTTTCGCTCCGCCTTCATGGACTCACGAAACCATCTGTGATTGACCGACGTATGACCGGGCACCAAATCTAAGAGCACATGCATGTCCCGATTGTGTGCCTCCTTAAAAAGCCGCACCAGATCCTCGTTCGTGCCGTAGCGAGGTGCGACGGTGAGATAATCCTCCACGTCATAACCCGCATCGTAGAAGGGCGACTTGAAACAGGGATTCAGCCAGAGAGCGTTACAGCCAAGTCCCTTGATGTAATCCAGCTTTTCGATGATACCGTTTAAATCTCCGATCCCGTCCGCGTTGGTGTCCCGAAAGGACTGCGGATAGATCTCATAAAAGATTGCCGAGTTCAGCCATTGGGGTCTGTTTGTCATAGTAGGTTCCTCCATTCTGTCATTTTCTATTTTCTGATTCTACAATATCTTTATTATCACAGCAACAGCTCCTCCATCTTCGCCAGTGCCTCCTCCGTCAGGGAAAGCAGCGTCTCCTCATCTTTCTCGATCACGCCGCACTTCTTATAATTGAGGAAAAAGGCGGGACCGGCCTTGGGATCGAAGCGGAGCCTGCCGTTAAATTCGCCGACAAGCAGCGGAATATTTTCCACCCGGATGGCAGCGTCAGGCAGAAGCGTAAAGCGCACCCTCTCATCCTTCCCCTTCACTTCCGGCATAAAGAGCGCGTGCGCATGAGAACGGATCAGCGCGATGCGCAGAAGATTTTCTGCCGACTTCGGAATTTGACCAAATCGGTCAAGAAGTTCCTCCCGCATATCCTCACATTCCCTCTCGTTCTCTATACCCGCAATTCGCTTATAGATATCCAGCTTCTGCGTCTCATTGACAATGTACTCCGCCGGAATGTAGGCGTCCACATCCAGATCCACAAGGGTATTGAAATCCTCCATGACTTCGATCCCTTTCTTCGTCCTGACCGCCTCATTCAACATCTTGCAGTAGAGATCGTACCCCACCGCCTGCATATGCCCATGCTGGCTCTTCCCCAGAAGGCTGCCCGCGCCGCGGATCTCCAGATCGCGCATGGCGATCTTGAAGCCGCTGCCCAGATCCGTAAATTCGCGGATGGCTTCCAGGCGTTTTTCCGCCACCTCTTTCAAGACCTTATCCCGCTTATACATGAGAAAGGCATAGGCGGTACGGTTGGAACGCCCCACGCGGCCTCTGAGCTGGTAGAGCTGGGACAAGCCCATCTGATCGGAATCGTGGATGATCATGGTATTCACGTTGGAAATGTCCAACCCCGTCTCAATGATGGTAGTCGCCACCAGTACGTCAATCTCACCGTTCACGAAATCGTACATGATGCGTTCCAGTTCCGACTCCTTCATCTGCCCGTGAGCAAAAGCAACGTTGGCCTCGGGAACAAGTTCGCTGATCGCTGCCGCCACGTCCGCGATATTATTAACGCGGTTATAGACATAGTAGATCTGTCCCTGCCTTGCAAGCTCCCGGACAATAGCCTCCCTGACCATCTCTTCATTGTATTCGCAGACAAAGGTCTGGATCGGCAGCCTGTCCTCCGGTGCCTCCTCCAGAACGCTCATATCACGGATTCCCACGAGGCTCATATGGAGCGTCCGGGGGATAGGTGTGGCAGTCAGCGTAAGCACGTCCACGTTCTCTTTGAGCTTCTTGATCTTCTCCTTATGTGCCACGCCGAAACGCTGCTCTTCGTCGATGATAAGAAGCCCCAAATCTTTATATTCCACATCTGCAGACAGTACGCGGTGGGTGCCGATCACGATATCCACCATGCCCTTCTTTAAGTCCGCTATGGTCTTTTTCTGTTCCGCCGTCGAACGGAAACGGGAGAGCAAGTCGATGCGCACGGGAAAATCCTTCATCCGCTGTACAAAGGTGTGATAATGCTGCTGTGCAAGGATCGTTGTCGGCACCAGATAGACCACCTGCTTGTTTTCCTGCACAGCCTTGAAGGCGGCCCGGATGGCGATCTCCGTTTTGCCGTAGCCCACATCGCCGCAGATCAGGCGGTCCATGATCTTTTCGCTCTCCATATCCTCCTTGGTGGCAGCGATGGCAGCGATCTGATCCTCCGTCTCCTCAAAAGGAAACATCTCTTCAAATTCCCGCTGCCAGACCGTGTCCTGCCCATAGCAATAGCCTGTGGACGCCTGTCTTGTCGCATAGAGTTCCACCAGATCGGAAGCCACCTCCTCCACTGCCGTTCGCACCTTCGACTTGGTTCTCGTCCACTCCTGTGTGCCCAGCTTGTTGAGCTTCGGTTTTGCGCCCGCATCCGCAGAGGCGTATTTCTGAATCACGTCAAGGCCCGTCGCCAACACATAGAGGACACCGCCGTCACGATAGGATATCTTCATATAGTCCTTGGTGACGTGATCCACCTCCACCTTCTCGATGCCCTGATAGATGCCCAGACCATGGCTTTCGTGTACCACAAAATCGCCTACCTTAAGGTCATTGAAATCTTGAATCTTCTGCCCCTGATAGACTTTTTTCTTCTTCTTTTTTTTCTTCTCCGCGCCGAAGATATCGCTTTCCGCGATCACCATAAATTTCAGGAGCGGATACTCAAATCCCTTTTTTACACGGCCGTAGGCCGTCATCACCTCACCCGGCTGCACCTCGCGCATAGGATCTTCCGTATAGAATGCACTGATCTCCAGTTCCCGCAGATCCTCGGCAAGACGTTTCGCTCTGGTCCTTGAACCGGAGAGCAACAGAATGCGGTATCCCTTTTTCTTATAAGCCTTCAGATCCTTCACCAGCGCGTCGAAGCTGTTATTATAGGAGGAGAGGCTTCTCGCCTGTACAGCGTACTTATGATCTGTCTTAACAAGTGGATTCCTGCTCTCCATGGCAGAAAGGCTTACTGTCCGCAAGGCGCCAAGCTTAGCTGCCGCCTCCGCCGCAGGGTAGAGTACGTCCATCTGTCCGGGCAGACATAAGCCCTTCTCTGCGCGGTGGCTCATGCTCTCCCGAAACTCAAATTCCACCGCATCCACGTGTTCTTTGATCCGAAGCGGTTCGTCCAGAAAAACACAACTCTCATCCGGAGAAAGACATGCCAGAAAAGATTCCGGCTTCGGAACAAAATAACGTACGTAGCTCTCCAGATTCACAACATTGTAGGAGAGCCCCAGTTCGAGAAGCGTCTCCGAAAGCTCCCTCACCTGTACTTCGATGCGGTGAGCCTCCTCCGTCTTTCTCTGCTGCCGCAGGACTTCCGCCTGCTTTTTTCCCTCCTCACGGATTCGGGCAAGTCCCTCCGTGAGCTCCTTCCTTGTCAGAACAAGTTCCGTCGCGGGATAGACCGCCACAGACTCCAGTTTTTCGATGGAACGCTGGCTTAAGACGTCGAAGCTGCGGATGGACTCGATCTCATCCCCCCACAGCTCGATTCTATAGGGATTTTCCTCCGTCAGGTCAAAGATGTCCACAATGCCGCCCCGGATAGAAAACTGCCCCGGCGTCTCCACCTGATAAGCATTCTCATAGCCCAGCTCCACCAGTTTTGCCGAAAGTTTCCTCTCATCCACAGGGGTCTGCTTATCAAGCCGCAGTACCCATTTACTCCATGCCTCCAGAGTCGGCTGGATCGTCATCAGTGCGTCGAAGGTGGTGATCACTGTGAGCGGTATCCCTTCCGAAAGCCGCCGAAAACACCTGATCCGCTCCGTGGTCAGTCGGTTTCCGTGTATGTCCGCCTGAAAAAAGATCAGATCCTTAGCCGGATACAACATGACATTTCTGTCATAAAATTGGTAATCCTCATACAGCTCTTTCGCACGCAAATCGCTGTAAGTAACAATGAGCTTATGGCGAAAACTCTCGCTCAGACCGTATATCATATGCAGTTTTTGTGAATCCACACAGCCGGAAAGCGCGGCCGACGCCACCTTTTTTGCAAGGAGGCTCCGGATTTCTTCGTATGCGCCCAATTCCGTAAGCGGAGTCAATAATGCTTTCATGTATTGCTATTCTCCGGTTTCTGCTGCCTGCGTCTTCTCTTCGGCAGCTTCGTCATTTTTCCTGTCCTTTTTCTCCTGTGCCTTTTTGCGCGCATTGTACCGATTCATGGCGGCATCTGCACCCTCCGCGATGATCGTCTCAATGGCGAGGGTCGCGCGCCTTGCACTCTCATTCATCAGTTCCCGCTCTTCCGCCAGAAAATGCCCCAGTACATAGTCCGCCAGATCCATTTTTGGGGGCTTCTCCCCCACGCCCATACGCACCCGTATAAACTCATCATGCCCCAGATGCAGAATGATATTTTTCAAGCCGTTGTGACCGCCGTCGCTTCCGCGTTTGCGAATCCGGAGCTGGCCCGGATCCAGACTCACGTCGTCCGAGATCACAATGAGCTCATGTTTCTCGTCCACCTTATAAAAGTCTATGACGGACCTTATGCTTTCACCACTCAGATTCATGTAGGTGAGAGGCTTTACAAGCACCGCTTTCTCCCCTGCGATAATGCCCTTGCCGATCACGGCTTTATGCTTCTTTTCTCCCAGAACAATATCGTTTTTCTCCGCGATCGCATCGATCACGTCAAAGCCGATGTTATGTCTGGTGTTGCGATATTTTCCGTCCGGATTGCCCAAACCTGCAATGATGTACATGGCGCCCTCGATTCTGAATATTTCATTTTGGATCAATGCGAAACTCATCTCATAAATGAATTTGTCCATACTATTTTAACAATATTTTTGCATTGATACAAGAAATGTTTCTGGATAGAGCAAATCATGTCCCGCTTTCGCTCATACATAAAATAAAGGCGCTCCCTTTGGATTTCTCCAAAAGAAACGCCTCTGTTTAGATTACAAAAGTCTTTTTATCCCCGATAACTTCCTGACTACACTATCAAACGTCTCCATTCTCCTGGCTGTAATCTTAAACTTGACAGTCTTCATACCGGCGTAATTCCCTTTTCCTTTGATCACAACACTCGCTGTACCCTTCTTTGTATTGTTTACATAACTTCCCTGTGCGATTTCATAATCCACTCCATATACAAGCCTGTTATCATTACCCAGCATTACAGCAATATCCTCTTTTGCAAGATAAACTTTTTTACCCGTGTAACTTTTCGGCGTAATTGTAATCTTTGCTTTCTGTAAACTACTATTTTTTATAGTATATGTAGTATTTAAAGTTCCTTCATATTTCCCCTTGCCGATAACGCTCATACATACATCTGTATTAACAGGAACGATATCTTTTTCAGTCAGCTTTGTAATCCCGTCGCTCAGCATATAAGTTACCTCATAATCACTGCCGGCTTTTAGCGTATTCCCATATGAATCTCTGAGTATGGGTTTACTGATATATTTTCCTGCCTTATTTACATAGGTTACATCTGCAGCAATCAGAGTGAGCGCATCTTCCGTATCGGCAATATTTTTCTTCTTTATCGAAAATTTCACGCTTATACTTCCCTTGTAATTTCCGATGCCCTTTATAACAGCCGTCGGTGCTTTATCTGATGAAAGATCTGCTATATTTTTATTGTTTTTACAGGAAATTTTATAATCTGTTCCTTCTATCAGCTTTACATCGCCAAATTTAAGTTCCACGCCTGGTTTAGCGCCTCCGGCAGAATACTTAACAGTTAAATTTTGTGGAAGTTCACTGATCATATTTTGTTCATCCATATTTAGATCATATGCAGTAATTTTAAAGCTTTTCTTAATACTTCCCGTATATTTGCCAATACCTTTAACCGTCATGCGCACTGTTCCGACTTTTTTACGATCGCTGGTATAATCGATAAGATAATCCCTTCCCTCAGACAGCGTAATCCCATCGAGTCTCACAGTAATACTCTGTCCTTGTTCTTTTCCACTATATACCTTATTTCTGATCCCTTCTATCTGTGCCTTATTGATCGATATTCCATTAATCTTAAACTTAACTTTTTTCACTCCGGCATAATCACCCATTCCGGTGATCACCGCATATGCCGTTCCCGTTTCGCAGTTGTTCTCATAACTTACCTTATAATCCACATCTCTCGTTAGCGGCTCATTTTTAGATTTCATGTAAACGATCAGTTCAGACTCTGACAACGTGACGGCATTCCCATTATCATAAACTTTATCTTTTATTTTAACTGTCTTAGCTTTTTCAATCAGCTGTTTATCCGTAATGGAAAGCCTGAGATTCACACTTCCGGTAAAGTTTCCTCTTCCCTCTATTTTGACTGTATAATCGCCCACCTCACGATAAGCTCCGTAAACTGTACCTGCGTCAGAATAAATGGCTGTATAATCTTTTTGGGCAGAAAGTTTTTTACCGTTATAAGTCACTTTAGGCTCTTTCTTCTGCGATTGTCCATTATATGACAAAGTAATATCATCCGCCGATATAAAAGGATCGTTCGTTATATCAATCGGATTTATTTTGAAAAATGCCTTCGCTGTTCCTGAATAATTTCCCTTTCCTTTCACAATAACCGCAGGAGAGGAATCTGACGGACTTGACTCGTTAAAGTCATAGTTTGCCTTAACATTGTTTTTATAACTGATCGTATAGTCTGTTCCGGCTTTAAGTCTCTGCCTCCCATCATAAACACGAACATCCGGCTTAAGCGCTTTACCTGTATAAATCTGTTCCGAAACTCCGGCGATCCAAAGTCCGTCCGGTATCACGCCGTTTTCTGGCATATCTCCTTCCGGAATTTCTTCGTTGTCTCCTTCCTCCGGTTCATCTGTTATTCTCTCCCATTTTGCACGCAGCACAATATTCTCAGTCACCGGTTGGGAAAAATCATATAATGTTTCATGCAAATACCAACCTAAAAATTTATACCCACTCCTTACAGGTGCTGTCGGACATGCTACCGGCGTATTCTTTGGCACCTGAACGGCAGAAACCGTACTGCCGCCCTGTGAATCAAAGGTTACAGTATATTCGTCATTTTCCACGTTTCCGTCTGCACTGACAGATGTCACTTTGAATCCCCATGTCGTACCGGAATCATCCGAAACCAGTTTGATCTTAACCGTATCTCCCTCTACTTCAACAATCTGCCCCGCCAACTGGGTACCGGTATATTTACCAACCTGTTTCCCCGCAACATCGTAAATATATAGATAATCGAACCCCTCTTCTATATCGGTGCGGGCGTCAAAAGCTACATATAACTTTTCCGCCCCTTCCTTAGTATAGATCCAGAAATCTGAACTATTAACCGGATAATTATGCTCGCTCTCCAATTCATTTACACTGCTGCATAGATATCCGTTGTTCACAACTGTAACGTTACATTCTTTATAAACCCCGCTGCCATCCTGCGCTTCTACCCTGATCACTGCACCGCCTTTTGCATGTGCGGTTACCCGGCCGTTTTCGTCCACAGATGCGATCTCTTCATCCGATGAACTCCATATGACCGCCTTGTTTTCCGCTGTAGAAGGTGATACTGTCGCAATCAGCGTATCACTTTCAAAAGCCTCAAGGGACAGGGAAGTCTTATTCAAACTAATCGAAGTAACAGGCTGTGCTACAGTGACCTTGCAGGAAGCACTGAGATCTCCGACTGTTACCTTGACCGTCGCAGTTCCTAAAGATTTCGCATTGACAACTCCGTTATTGTCTACAGAAACTATACTTTCATCGGTACTTTTCCATACCACTTCGTCTGTAAAATCTGATGGAGCAACACGCAAAATGAGAGTCGCCTTAACACCCTTTGCAATCTTTATTTCTGTATTATTTAATGATACCGATGTCGCTTTTACCTCATTATGTACAAAGGCTGCCCCTATACTACTCGCATACGTTTCCGCATACGTTCCTGAAATACCGTAAACAGTCAATTTGGATGGATAGCTGAATACGCCGCTTGCAATACTTGTCACCGACCTCGGAATGGTTATTTCCGTAAGTGTGGTGCAATTTGTGAACGCATTACCCTTTATTTCAGTTACTCTATATGGGATGACTATCTTCTGAAGCGATGGACACAGGTTAAATGCGTAAGCTGGAATCGTGGTAATTCCGGCGCCCAGTGTAACGTCGCTTAGGAGTTCGCTTTCCGCAAAAATGTATGTGCCGAGACTGGTCACGCTGTCAGGGATTGTGATCGCTGTCAGGGCATCACAGTCGTTAAATGCATAGTTACCAATACTGGTGAGATTGTTTTGCATTTCTACTTTGACCAGGGCATCGCAGTTGTAAAAAGCGTAGTTCTCTATTTTTTTAACTTTCTCCGGCAAAACTACCTCACTTAATTTTGTATTGTAAAAAGCGTGATCACCTATGTTTTCTATTGTCTCAGGAAAGTTTACTTTTTCCAGACTTGCGCAGTCATTAAAGGTGTAGTTTTTAATTTCCGATATCGTATTAGGTAAAATCGCTTCTTTTAGAGTCGTGCAACCTGAAAAAACATGGGTTCCCATGTCGGTAACGTTATCTGGAAGGATGATCGTTTCCAGTTTACCGCAGTCCTGAAATGCATATGACGCTACTTTAGTTACTGAGTCCGGAATCGTTACTTTACTCAAATTTACGCAGTTTGTAAAAGCAGAATTTTCTATAATGGTAACCGTATCAGGTATCTCTATTTCTTCTATTCCCGGACAATTTTCAAATAAAGAATTAACTATCCTTGTTGTTCCGTTTTCAAATGTAACCTCTTTTAAATTATCACACTCCCCAAAAATACCTCTACCGATACCTGTCACATTAATAACACTTTCTAAACTTTTGGGAATTTCTATCGCAGTAAGAGCATCACAATTATAAAATGCGCTGCTACTCAATTTTATTAAGCCTTTGGACAGTATCACACTTGACAGGTTTACACATTCTGAAAACGCTCGACTTCCTATCTCCACCACACTATCCGGTATTATAATTGTTTCCAGTTTGCTACAGTTTCGAAATGCACTTGACTCTATTTCAGTTACTGCGTCCGGAATCGTTACTTTACTCAAATTTACGCAGTTTGTAAAAGCAGAATTTTCTATAATGGTAACCGTATCAGGTA
>JAIEFE010000018.1:236473-325983 GCA_029067085.1 Lachnospiraceae bacterium
GGACAGTATCACACTTGACAGGTTTACACATTCTGAAAACGCTCGACTTCCTATCTCCACCACACTATCCGGTATTACCACGGTTCTCAGCATCTGATTTTTCTGAAACACATTACTCCCAATTCCAACAACCGTATAGCCATCCAATGTCTCCGGAATACTCAGTATGGAAGCATTCCCATTATAACTCTTGATAGTAGCGTTTTCATACTTATCCAGAGTATACTCAAAAACCGAGGACGATTCTTCACTATTATTTTCAGCCAGGACTATTTCCGCCTCTTCCGCTGCTGCGATCTCTTCCGGCTCTTCCTCTCCTGTTACGTCCTCTGCAGCATCTTCGTCAGAATCATTATCTTCTGTATTATTTCCGGATTCCGGGTTCTCTGTCTCTCCCGGGTTAATCATTTCATCGGAATCTTCTGAATCATTGTTCTCATCTGAATTGTCCGCATCGTTGTCCGTATCCGTTAAAGTATCCTTTTCATCCGAGCCGTCTGATTTATCCTCAGACTCAGGCAAACCGGCATTATCATCCGATTCATCTGCTATTTCACCTCGATCTGCTGTATTGTCCGCTTTGCCTGAACTGTCCATTATCACATTATCTGATCCGTTCTCCGCTGCCAGCACATTATCTGTACATGTGCCAAACAACATTCCCATTGCCAATAACAATGCCAGTCCTCTTTTCATTAATCTCATACTGATCTTCTCCCTCTTTTTTATCCGTTTATACAGCCATATAAAGTAAAAATAACACAAATACTACTTGCATTTTTAAATAATAACACTATCACTGCTATATTTCAACACTAATAGTTCCATTTGTCGAAATATCAACACAAATACTTTCTGTTTTTATTGCAGACATTAATAGAAAATGTAATTAACAAAGAACATAAATATCTCAAAGAGCTCTATAGCATATAAAGGAGTTGTGATTTATGGGAATTGATTATGGAAAACTCGGAAAAAATATTAAACACTATCGAAAACAGAAAAAACTGACTCAGGAACAGCTTGCAGAAAATCTTGAATTATCAGTCGGCTTTATCAGCCAGATAGAACGAGGAATAACCAAAATGAGCATAGATACCCTGATCGAGATATGTGATTCTTTAGACTGCTCTGCCAGAGACCTTCTTGACAATTCTCAGACAAAATATGACTCTAACAGTTCTAACGACCTTTTTACACTATATGAAAAGCTTCCAAAAAGGGATCAAAATATTATTTATCATATGATACAGGCTTATATTGAACATATGTAATTTCAGTTATCAATCGCGAAGAAAAGGACGCTCCCGCGTCCTTTTCCCATCACCTCATACGTTTACTCAATATCCGGTTCCAAAAGTGCATGTTCATAGCTTTCCAGAATGACTTTCTGGATCATATCCCGCGTCTCAGAATTGATCGGGTGGGCGATATCGCGATATTCGCCGTCCGACGCCTTCTTGCTGGGCATCGCTATAAACAGACCCTTTTCACCTTCAATTACTTTAATGTCATGAACTACGAATTCATCGTCGATCGTGATTGAGACGATTGCCTTCATCTTGCTGTCTTGAGTCATTTTTCGTACGCGGACATCAGTAATTTTCATGAAGCTCAGCCTCCTTATCATATGATACCGGCCGGAAATTTGCCGGTTTTCACAAGCTTTCCTCACAAGTCATACTCATCAAGCCACGTAGCTTGTAATAAACGTTCCGTTAATTACATCCCCTTATACAGACAACCGATTCCCCCTTGACAATCACTCCATCACCATTTATCATCCGCACTGTCGGAAATCGCGCTCCTGTTCACGGTTCAGAGCGTGTATCTGTCGTTGTGCTCCACGACGATTTCGATACCATCCTCCCCCTTGTGGTAAGAATTTGCGCGGATCGTACCCCGGCTTTCTACAATGCAGTTCTCTATGTGCGTGTTATCCCCAATATACACGTCATTCAGGATGATAGAGTTTTTGATGTAACAGTTGCTTCCGATGTAGGTCTCTTTGAAGATCACGGAATCCTCCACCGTTCCGTTGACAATACAGCCGCTGGATATCAGGCTGTTTTTGATGCTGGCGCCTACATTATACTTAGCGGGCGGTAAATCGTCCACCTTGGAATACACATCGGGATACTGCTTGAAGAAATAATCCCGAATTTCCGGCTTCAGGAAATCCATGTTAGTCTTAAAGTAATCCTCGACTGTAGCAATATTACTCCAGTATTCCTTCGTCTTATAGCCGTAGATCCTCTTCAGGTTCTTCTGGCGGATCAGGATGTCCTTTACGAAATCGTAACGGTCTTCCTCCCGACATTTCTCGATCAGCTCGATCAGCAGTCTTCGTCTGACGACATAGATACCGCAGGAAACGGTGTTGGACTTTGCCACCACAGGTTTCTCCTCAAATTCCTCGATGCGGCTGTCCTCATTCATCTTGATCGTGCCGTAGCGCTCCACATTGGCGCTTGGCTCCATGTCCTTGCAGACTACGGTGATATCGGCTTTCTTATCGATATGATACTCCAAAACCTTATTGTAATCCATCTTGTAGACACAGTCGCCGGAAACGATCACCACATAAGGTTCATGGCTGTTCTTTAAGAAAGACAGATTCTGTGCAATCGCATCTGCCGTGCCGCGGTACCAGGCATTGCTCTCAGCCGTTACCGCAGGGGTCTCCACAAACAGGCCGCCCTGCTTACGTCCGAAATCCCACCATTTTGAAGAACTTAAATGCTCGTTCAGGCTGCCGGCGTTATACTGCGTAAACACGGCCACCTTGTTGATATGAGAATTCGTCATATTACTGAGCGCAAAGTCGATGCTCCTGTAGCTTCCCGCAATGGGCATCGCGCAGACCGCACGTTTCTGGGTCAACTGCCTGATCCTGTGATTATTACCACCCGCTAAGATAATTCCGATTGCTCTCACGATTTATCACCTGCCTTAATCAAAGTTTTACCGCTGGGAAGATTACCATTATCATAGTCCTCCGGCGTTGTCACACCAAAGACCACGGAATTTTTCCCTATGGTCGTCCCTTTCGGAATCACGCTCTTCTCGCCTACCGTCACCAGCTCGTGGTCATAAATATGAGGATCCGTCTCGTTGGGAACAGCCTCGCCGACACCCAGCTTTACATTGTCCTCAATCACCACGTTCTCTGCGACGACCGCCTTGTAGAGCTCACAGTTGCTGCAGATCTTCGTCCCGTTCATAACGATGGAATCCCGCACCACCGTACCGGCTCCTATGGTCACGCCACAACCGATCACGGAATTGTATACTTGTCCGTAGATCTCAGAACCCTCACCGATGATACTTCTCTCCACCACGCTGTCAGGCGACAGATACTGCGGCGGCAGGATCTCGCTCTTCGTGTAAATCTTCCAGTACTCCTCGTAAAGGTTAAACTCCGGCACAAGGTCGATCAGCTCCATGTTCGCTTCCCAGAAGGAGTGCAGCGTCCCTACGTCCTTCCAGTAACCGTTGAACTCATAGGCGTAGAGCGGTGCGCCCTTGCCGTGGCAATAGGGGATCAGATGCTTTCCGAAATCAAGTCCCGGCTGCTCCTTATTTGCGAGAAGCGCTTCCTTGAGAGTTTTCCAGTTAAAGATGTAAATACCCATCGACGCAAGATTGCTGCGGGGATTTTCAGGCTTTTCCTCAAAATCCGTGATCCTGCGGTTTTCGTCAGTAATCATGATACCGAAGCGCTTTGCCTCTTCCATGGGTACAGGCATGACCGCGATAGTTACTTCCGCACCGTTCTGCTTGTGAAAATCAAGCATCACTTCGTAATCCATCTTATAGATATGATCCCCGGAAAGGATCAGAACATATTCCGGATTAAAGCTTTCCATGTAGTCTATGTTCTGGTAGATCGCATTGGCCGTACCGGTATACCATTCACTGTTCGCACTCTTCTCATAGGGGGGGAGCACCGTAACGCCGCCGATGTTCCTGTCCAGATCCCACGGAATACCAATACCGATATGGGTATTCAACCGAAGTGGTTGATACTGGGTGAGCACACCCACCGTATCAACGCCGGAGTTGATACAGTTGCTGAGTGGGAAGTCGATGATCCGATACTTACTGCCAAAGGATACTGCCGGCTTGGCCACCTTCGACGTGAGCACCCCCAGTCTGCTTCCCTGACCGCCTGCTAAAAGCATGGCAATCATTTCTTTTTTTACCATCTTTATCACCCCTATTTCTTAAATATTTATATATTTTACTGCAAAAAATCTTTCCATAAGTAAAGTATACCACAATCTGCCTGATAACTGAATATATTTTACAAGATATTTCAGTTTTCAGGCAAACAGGTATATTAATAATATACAATAAAATAAAAATATTTTCAATCTCTTTGTTACTTTTATCTATATAAGTTTTAGGTTGGTTTTTTTTCAGGAAATGAGTATAATAATAGTAAAAAATGTAAAAAGGGAGACACCCCATGTACCAGATCAATTTTAACGATCCGATATCCGTCTATTTTATCGGGATCGGCGGCATCAGCATGAGCGGCCTGGCCGAGATTCTTCTGACGGAGGGCTTTACGATATCCGGTTCCGACCGCGCCCCCTCCGATCTGACACGCATGCTGGAGACAAAGGGCGCTCACGTTTTTTACGGGCAGCGCGAGGAAAACATTTCAAAAGACATTGACCTTGCGGTCTACACCGCCGCCATTAAGCCTGACAACCCGGAGCTCATCGCCGCGAAGAATCTTGGCATTCCCACCATGACCAGAGCGGAGCTTCTGGGACAGATGATGAAAAATTATAAAATACCCATTGCCGTGAGCGGCACCCACGGCAAGACCACCACTACCTCCATGATCTCTCAGATCCTTCTGACCGCAAAGACAGATCCCACTCTGTCTATCGGCGGAATCTACCGCCCCATCGGCGGCAACATCAGGGTGGGCGGCTCCGATCTCTTTGTGACGGAGGCCTGCGAGTACACCAACAGCTTTTTAAGCTTTTTCCCTAAGATCGGGATCATTCTTAATATAGAAGAAGACCACTTGGATTTCTTCAAGGATCTCTCTGATATCCGCAATTCCTTTCACCGCTTTGCAAAACTTTTACCCTCTGACGGCGCACTCATCATAAACGGAGATATCAAAGGCGTCGAAGAGATTACCGAAGGGCTCTCCTGTCAAGTAATCACCTACGGCTCCTCGCCGGAATTTACCTACAGCGCGTCCGAAGTAAGCTTCAGCGAAGACGGCTGTCCGTCCTTCAGGCTGCTGGAAAAGGGAGAACCCGCGAGAGCCTTTTCCCTGAATGTACATGGAGAACACAATATCGCAAATGCCCTGGCCTCCATCGCACTGGCAAAATATCTGCACATCCCTGATGAAATGACTGCTGCAGGACTTTCTGCTTTTGAGGGGACAAACAGACGTTTTGAGTATAAGGGGCAGGCAGACGGCGTTAATATCATTGACGATTACGCCCACCATCCCACCGAAATCCGCGCAACCCTGAACGCTGCGGCAAAGTATCCCCACAAAAAGCTCTGGTGCGTCTTTCAGCCTCACACCTACACCCGAACCAAAGCTTTTTTAGAGGAATTCGCCGCCGCCCTCTCTCTCGCCGATGAGATTGTCCTGGCAGATATCTACGCTGCGAGAGAAAAGGATACGCTTGGTGTCAGTGCCAAAACCCTGCAGGAGAAAATCATATCCCTTGGACACTCCTGCCACTACTTCCCTTCCTTTGAGGAGATTGAAAAATTTCTTCTGAAAAATTGCACAAAGGATGATCTGTTGATAACTATGGGTGCAGGCGACGTTGTAAAAATCGGTGAAACTTTGTTACAGAAATAATTATTCACAATATCCACAGAAAAGAACCCCCTGCGGTCACATTTTTCTGTGGATATTTTTGTGGAAGACAGCGCGCGTTTTTATGGCCTTTCCTCGACCTGTCCACATTATCCACATTTGCAATCCCTGCCACAAATGAATAAACGCTTATCCGTTTGTGACAGTTTGTACATTCCTTTTTTGCAGAGGAGATGCTATACTCCCTATAGTGATTCTTGAAGTGAGGGACGCAAAATAATGGGTTTTCTGACGATCTATCAGGACAACTACACAGATTCCACGGTGATCTCCAACCGTTTCATCGACGAGTATATGCAGTCAGCCAACGACGCACAGCTAAAAATCTATCTTTATCTGATCCGCATGATGAGCGCCAGACTCGGCACAAGCATCAGCGATATTGCCGACAAGTTCAACTATACGGAAAAGGATGTTGTGCGTGCCTTGAAATATTGGGAGAAGAACCGTCTTCTCACGCTGGACTGCGACGAGCATAAAAATATCACGGGCATCCATCTTCTGGACTCAAACGCCGGTACAGACATGCTGTCCATTACGGCGGGTGCAGCTGCTGCTTCTATGGCCACCTATCCGTCAGCGGCAGCTTCCATGGTCACTTATCCGTCAACGGCGGCAGCTGTTTCCACGCCCACCTACCCGTCAACGGCGGCAGTCTTACCGCCACAGCCTGACGGAGCTGTGAAACCGGTCTTTGAAAAGCCAAACTACACTGCAGAGCAGCTGCGCTCTTTTAAGACAAATGAGGACACTGCGAGACTCCTCTTTGTGGCGGAACAATATTTGAAAAAACCTCTGAGCGCAGGCGATGTCCGCACCATTTTCTTTATTATGGACAGGCTTGGATTTTCCGAAGATCTGACGGATTATCTGCTCCAATACTGTGTTGACCGGGGAAAACGGGATTTCCGTTACATAGAAAAGGTGGCCATAAGCTGGGCCGAACAGGGCATTGCCACGCCGAAGCAGGCGGCGGCGCTGGCCGGAAAATACGACCGCTCTTTCTACGAAATCATGCGGGCGCTTGGAAAAAGCAGCGTGCCTACAGATACGGAAGCTTCCTATATAGAGCGCTGGCAGAAAACCTACGGTTTCGAGATGGACGTGATCCTTGACGCCTGCGAGCGTACCGTTCTGGCAACAGACAGCCACCGCTTTGAGTACGCGGAGAGTATTCTGAAACGCTGGTACGGAATCGGTGTACATCACAAGAATGACATCAAGGCGCTGGACGCTGACCACCGCCGGACCAAAACCGGCCGTCGCCAGATGTCTGCAAACAAATTCAACCAGTTTGCGCAGAACAATTATGATTTTGACGCGCTGGAACAGGAAATTTTAAGTAACTGAAAACCGATCTTTTGATCCTGTGAAGAATAAGGAGGGCCCCGTGCCGCTGACAAACGCGCAATATGATCAGATCCTTCATCAATATGAAGAAAGGCAGAGAAGTAGACGCCGCGAGGTGGAGAGTCGGCGTGAGCGCGTGTACAAGTCTATTCCCGACTACCGCCGACTGGAAAATGAAACAGCTTCCCTGTCTGTCGCGCAGGGAAAAAAACTCTTAGCCGGGGATGAAAGTGCCCTGCAGAGTCTGCGAAGTTCTCTGGCCGATCTGCGGGAGAAGCGAAAACGCCTTCTTGTGGCAGCTGGATTTTCTGCCGACTATCTGGAGCCCCCTTTTGTCTGTCCCGACTGTCAGGACACCGGTTATCGTGACGGCACGAAATGCCACTGCTTTAAACAGGCGGAGATTTCCCTCCTATACGAACAGTCCGGCATTTCGGAGATGCTTCATCATAATAATTTTTCTCTCCTTTCTTACGAATACCATACAGGCGAAGACCTTGCCCGTTTTGAAAAGGCTGTAGAAACCTGTAAGGATTTTGTCAAAAATTTTGATTCTGACTACCACAATCTCTTTTTTTATGGTACAGTGGGAACGGGAAAATCTTTTCTTTCCGGCTGCGTTGCAAAAGAGCTGATCAGCACAGGACATGCCGTGATCTACTTCAGTGCCACGGGATTGTTTGATCTGCTGTCAAATGTTGCCTTTGATTCTAACAGCCGGGAAGAACGGAAAAGCGCTTACGCCGATCTCTACCAATGCGATCTGCTCATCATTGATGATCTGGGCACGGAGCTTACAAATCAGTTCACTGCCTCCCAGCTCTTTTCTCTCTTAAATGAGCGCGGCATCGGCAAAAAGGCAGTTATCATCTCCACGAACCTTTCCCTGCGGGAATTGCAGGACAGATATTCCGACCGTATTTTTTCCCGCATTACAAGCAATTTTAAGGTCTGCAAGCTCACAGGCCCCGACATCCGTATGTATCAAAAGAGACAGCAGAGCAGAAAGTGAGGCTTCTTTCCATGAACAGACGTGAGGAAAAAAGAAATCTCGAGACCATACCCGTAGGTTCTCTGGGAATGATCCCCCTGAAGGGCTGTAAAAAGCTTGGTGAAAAGGTGGACTATTATCTTGTGAAATGGCGCACCGAGCGCGAGAGCGAGCATAAGGACTCCCTCGCCTTCTCCGGTTATCAGCGCGATACCTATATACTGGAAGCCGATGTTCCGCGCTTCGGTTCCGGCGAGGGAAAGGGTGTGATCAAAGCATCCGTCCGCGGTTCCGACCTCTATCTGCTGGTAGATGTGGCTAACTACAGCCTCACCTATTCCCTGTGCGGACATGAGAATCATATGTCACCCGATGATCACTATCAGGACTTAAAACGTATCATCGCTGCGGTCGGCGGCAAAGCGAGACGAATCACAGTGATCATGCCCTTCCTCTACGAGAGCAGACAGCACAAGCGCTCCGCCAGAGAATCCCTTGACTGCGCGCTTGCCCTGCAGGAGATGGTTAATATGGGCGTGGACAACATCATCACCTTCGATGCCCACGACCCTCGCGTGCAGAATGCAATTCCTCTGCACGGTTTTGAGACCGTGCAGCCGGCCTATCAGTTTGTCAAAGGTCTTCTGACCCACGTGGACGGCCTGCGAATCGACAACGATCACATGATGGTCATCAGCCCTGACGAAGGCGGCATGAGCCGCGCCATCTACATTGCAAACGTGCTGGGGCTCGACATGGGTATGTTCTACAAGAGACGCGACTATACCCGGATCGAAAACGGCAGGAATCCGATCATAGCGCACGAATTTTTAGGGAGCAATGTGAAAGACAAGGACATGATCATCATCGACGATATGATCTCCTCCGGCGAGAGCGTCTTGGAGGTAGCTGCCGCGCTGAAGGAACGCAAGGCGGGCAAAATTTTTGTTTTCTCCACTTTCGGCCTTTTTACGGCGGGACTGGAGCGGTTCGACAAAGCGTATGAGGAGGGCACGATCTATCGGGTACTGACCACAAACCTGATCTACCAGACGCCGGAGCTGCTTGCCCGCGAGTGGTATGTTGACTGCGATATGAGCAAATACATCGCCTATATCATTGATACTCTGAATCACGATGCCTCCATCAGCGATCTTCTAAATCCCGTGGAGCGTATCCAGTCGATCGTGACAAGATATCATGCGGGAGAGCTGGAGTAAACTCTTGACAGTCTGCCGATTTTCTGTATAATAGGTTTTCAGGAAATCTGCTAAAGCAGGATTTCTAAATATGCACGTCAGTTCGAGACCTTCCTGACGTAAAACAAAACTAAAGGAGACAATTGCATATGAAAACACAAAACGCACAGACGGTTTCCCCGAAAACCGCAAATTCTCATGCGCTTTTTCTGGCGCAGGCGGCTATGATCGCCGCACTCTACATCGTATTGACCTTTATCGCAAATGCCTTCGGGCTGGCCAACCATGCTGTTCAGGTCCGCTTCTCGGAAGCGCTCACGATCCTTCCCTATTTTACACCGGCAGGTATTCCGGGACTGTTTATCGGCTGTCTTTTAAGCAACGTTCTGACCGGCTGCGCTTTGCCCGACATTGTTTTCGGCTCTCTGGCTACGCTTCTGGGCGCGCTCGGCACTTATGCTCTGCGAAGATGGAAGTGGTGTGCACCCATCTGCCCTATTATTGCCAACACGATCATTGTTCCTCTGATACTTGTCTACGGGTACGGCCTGCTGATCGAGGGCATGTCCCTGATCCAGTGTCTCGGCTTCTACTGCCTGACTGTAGGCGCCGGAGAGGTCATTTCCTGCGGGATACTTGGGATGATATTGCTGACAGCGCTGCAAAAATACGCAGGCCGCTTATTCACAAAGTAATATGGCATCAGACCTTTCCCTTATTCCTTCCTGATATAGGAGACAAACTGATTGCCGTTTTCCAAAAGCCACTGTGTGGAGTCGTTCATCCCACGTTTCTCAAGTGTGCCCTCCACAGGATCCATGACCACTATATTCAGTTCATTGAATCCTGTGATCAGCACCGCGTTTCCGTCGGCAAGCGTGGCGAGCACCGGAATATCCTTATTTACATAGTATAAAACAGCATCCAAACTACAACCGGACAGATCCATAATGGTATAATTTTGCAGATCTCTCTCCAAAATATCAAAAACTGTATCTCCCTGATTCAGCCGCGTCTGTGTATTTCTGGAAATACCTTCGTATTTTAAGATCGTATCCAGGCAGACAGCAAGCGAGCTCTTCGCCTCTGTCGCTTCGTCTTCCGTGATCGCCATGATCTGGTTTCTGGTGCTTCTGGTCTCCCGCCTCCACACAAAATCGCCATCGTCATCCACCACAACACCGGCCGTGCGGTAGGCCAACTCCACCGCCTTGCCGGGATTGACATAGATGTTTTCAATGCCGCCCTTTCCATACACATAAAATCTTTCTTCCACAATGCCCGTTTCCAGCGCCCCAACGGAACGACTGCCCTCAAAAAGAATTTCCTTTGGCGTCAGATGTACCAGTGCCTTGCTGTCTATCTCATTCTTTACCGCAATCTGGCAGATTGTCTCGTAGGTTTCAGTGACCACAGAGCACAGGGAATTGCTGCCGGTCTTGACCTCCTCCGTATTCATGATATGATCTTCCGCAATCGGCGTATAGTTCTCACTCTCCTCATCATAAACCACTCTCGAGAGGGTCAGCTGATTCTCCGTGATCTCACTGTCCACCACATATATATTCTCCTTCTGATATGTTTTGAGGACACTTCCGATATCGCTCTGTATCTTCAGACAGTACATGGGAAAGGTAATGATACCCGTCCTGTTCTCCCTGATATCGCGCTTTCTGGCCAGACCATAGACCAGATCCTCGTCCATAAAACCTACCACCGAAATATATTCACCGGCTCCGGCGGGAATCTTTGTCTGTGTCTGGGTATTTAAATTCATCAAAACCAGACCTTCTGCCGCATAAATGTCCGCTCCCTCCTGCCACACCAGCATTTTATTAGAGTCTGACACATGATAGCTGCCTTCCTTAAGTCCCGTCACTAGTGTCTGCACGGAGACAGAACGCACATCCACTGCATAGACACTGCCGTCCAGCATAAAATAATAGATGCCTGTCCTGCTCATGTAGGACAGTTTGTCAATGTCCGTCTTTAAAAGCTCATAGGATCTTTCATAGGGGATGTATGTCATCTCCTCCACTGTGTTTGTCACGCTGTTATAAGCATAGATGGCCACACCCACGCAGCCCTCATGTCGTCCCCGATTCATATAACCAAGGACCAGAAAGACAATATTTCCCGTCTCGTCCACCGACAACACACGGACATCATGCCTGTTATAAGCGCTCCTGGCGTCCATCAGTCCTTCCGTGTTGCCGTAAAAGCTGAATAGTCTTGCCAGCCTGTTGTCCGTCACATTATAGCTGTAGAGCTTATCCGCCACAGTGAAAGCAAACACATTGCCGCCGTCGCTCTCCCGAAGTGTCACCTGATCTCCACTGATTCCCAGCACGATCTTATCATTGACGTAAACCTCTGCCTCCTCGTCAAAGACCTGCTCCATCGTTCTCTCAAAATCCAGAAGATACATTCGATCCGGCGTATAACGGATTCTGTAATACTCGTTCACACGATAAAATTCAGTCTGCTTACCGTTTTTTATGGCAGCCAGATATTCCAGTGTAAAGGAGCCTGTCTGCTCCGTCAGTTCCTTTATGGTCACAACCGGCTGTGACGCCTCTCTCACTTCCAGATCTCCCCATGTCACCTGATTGAAACTGGAATGGATCGTAACCTTGTGGAAAGTCGTATTGTCGCCCTCCGCATTAGATTCCAAATATTTTGTCAGCTCTGCTGCCGCTTCTCTGTCAAAAGTACGCTCATGAAAATCCGCCACATAATCCAGCTTTTCGAGAATATAAAGAGAGTCGCTTAAGATGATCCTGGAATAATAGCGAATGGGTGAACTTTCCTTCGGTTTGACCAGAAAGACCAGCATATACTCCGTGTCATCCTCAATCAGATCCTTCAAGATAATCTCAAAATCGATCACATCGTCCTTTTCCTCGTAGTCCGTCACCGGAGTGCTCTCCACGAGCCTCTTTCCGTCCAGACTCCTCACCTCGAAAGCAATCTCTCCTATCTTCCTTCCATAGGTCTCCATCCGCACATCGATTCTGCGGTTCTCGCTCACAGGATATAGATTGTCCCGCAGATAGGCACAGTCCATCACCTGGGCGTAACCGTGCAGACTTCCCACCCTATGTGTCCCGATTGACATGGACAGCACAGGGTAGGTTGCCTCCCCCATCTCGGTCGTCATATCTGTATTTCCCTGATTCATTACGGTGCTCAAGATCATCAGCGCAACTGCAAAGACTGCGCCGAGCACGACACCTTTTATAATCGCTCTTTTCATAAAATTTAGTATAACACAGTATTCAGAATTTCAAAACCCCGTTCCGATTACTATGCCTTCTCCGATAAATCTCACCGCAGAGAAGCACCTGAACAAGCTCCTCGATTCCCGCCAAACTTTCCGCATTCCCTGTTGCTTCCGCGGTTACCTGCTCCTTAATCCGCTCTACAATGATCTGCGTCAGGCGATAAATCTGCCATCTGTCAGGGTACTCGTCATAAATCATGCTGCCATCAAAGTCCAGTCGGTCCAGAACATCAACAATCACCTTACGGTATTTCTTTGCTTCTGCGGGATACATTTCCTGCAGATATTCCAGATCTCTCATCACCGTGTCCTCCTCCTGATAAAAGAGGGGCATGGGATAGGCCATATAAAACGGTAAAATTCTTGACTGCTTCATAAACTCACCGTGCCATGTCGTCGTTTAGTTATATTATATGGTGTTATGGGAATAAAGGTTCGCATAAGCAGACTCGAGACGCTTCGCGCAAAAAGGGGACAGTCTGCACCGTCCCCTCGCATAAATTCTAAGCAGCTTATAACATTTTACTTCTTTACCGTCTCTATCCTCGCCACCGCCCTTTTCAGGGACATTTCGGCACGATGCAAATCCGTTCCCGGCGCATTCTCTCTGATTCGTTCTTCAGCGCGGGCTTTCGCGTCTTCCGCACGAGAGACATCGATCTCCCCGGGCCACTCGATAATTTCGGCAAGCACCGTGACCTTATCCGGAAGCACCTCCGTAAATCCCGCATGGAGAGCGGCTTCCTTCACTTCATCTCCCTTTGTGATCGTGAGGATTCCGGGCGCGACGATCATCGTCATCGGAATGTGCTCCCGATAGATACCAACCTCGCCCTCGACCGTATTGAACTCCACCATAGACACCTCGTCCTCATAGAAAACTCTGTCGGGTGTTATGATCTTTAACATAAAGTTTTCAGCCATATACTTTCCTCACTATTTCACCTTTGCCAAGACGTCGTCAATGCTTCCCGCATTCAGGAAATAACTCTCCGGTATGTCATCGTGCTTACCTTCCAGGATTTCCTTGAAGCCGCGGATCGTCTCGGAGATCGGCACATACTTTCCGTTCGTTCCGGTAAACTGCTCCGCCACGTGGAAGGGCTGAGAAAGGAATCTCTGTATCCTTCTTGCACGGGCAACCACCAGTTTATCTTCCTCGGAGAGTTCGTCCATACCGAGGATGGCGATGATATCCTGCAGCTCCTTATACTTCTGCAGAACCTCCTGCACACCTCTGGCCACCTGATAGTGCTCCTCGCCGACGATCCTGGGGTCCAGAATTCTGGAGGAGGACTCAAGAGGATCCACCGCCGGATAGATACCCAGCTCCACGATGGAGCGGGAAAGTGTTGTGGTCGCATCCAGATGGGCGAATGTCGTTGCGGGAGCAGGGTCTGTCAAGTCATCCGCAGGCACATATACCGCCTGAACGGAAGTGATGGAACCGCTCTTTGTCGATGTGATACGCTCCTGCAAAGTACCCATCTCCGTCTGCAGTGTAGGCTGGTAACCCACTGCGGAAGGCATACGGCCAAGAAGCGCCGAAACCTCGGACCCGGCCTGTGTAAAACGGAAAATATTGTCAATGAACAACAGTACATCCTTACCGCCCTTGTCACGGAAATATTCCGCCATAGTAAGGCCGGTCAGACCTACTCTCATTCTTGCCCCGGGCGGCTCGTTCATCTGCCCGAACACCATCGTCGTCTTATCGATAACGCCCGATTCCTCCATCTCGTGATAGAGGTCGTTACCCTCTCTGGTACGCTCGCCTACACCTGTAAATACAGAGTAGCCGCTGTGCTCCGTCGCAATATTGCGGATCAGCTCCTGGATCAGCACCGTCTTTCCTACGCCGGCACCGCCAAACAGTCCGATCTTACCACCCTTCTGGTAAGGACAAAGCAGATCTACCACCTTGATACCCGTCTCCAGAAGCTCTGTCGCCGTCGATTGCTCTTCAAACGTAGGTGCCGCTCTGTGAATCGGCTCATGTCCTACATCCGTGGGTGCGGGCTTATTATCAATCGGTTCTCCCAGAACATTAAAGATACGTCCCAGCGTATTTTCACCGACAGGAACCGTAATGGGAGCCCCGGTTGCAATCGCCTCCATACCTCTCACAAGTCCATCGGTAGGTCCCATGGAGATACATCTGACGGTATCATCACCCAGATGCTGTGCCACTTCCACAGTCAGATTGCCGCCTGTCTTGAGCGGGATCCGAATTGCGTCATTAATCTCCGGCAGGTTGCCTGTCGTAAATTTAATGTCCAGTACGGCACCGATGATCTGAGTGATTTTTCCAAGATTTTCACTTGTTTTTCCTTCTGCCATCTCTTTTTCCTTTCACTCGTATTTATTATTAGTGAAACGCTGATTAAAGCGTTTCCCGCGCTGGATTTGCGCTGCGAAGCAGCATTTTCCCTGCAAATCCATGCGCTTTCTCAGCTGATCGCATTTGCACCTGCGATAATTTCTGTTAATTCCTGCGTAATAGATCCCTGACGTGCTCTGTTGTACATCAGCGATAAGTGATCTATCATTTCCTCAGCATTACTCGTTGCGGAATCCATCGCCTGCATTCTGGCGCCGTTCTCGCTCGCAACCGCCTCTACAAGACCGCCGTAGATCAGACTTGTGATATATTTCGGGATGATCATGTCGAGCGCCTCGTCGTCCTTGGGCTCAAAGTTCATCATCGCCTTACTGCCTGTCTCCTGCGTGCTCTCTCCCGGCTTCACAGGTTCCACTGGAAGGAGCTTCAGAAGAGTCGGCTCGTGAACCACCGTATTCTTAAAGCCGGTGTAAGCAAGATAAATCTCGCCGATTTCTCCTGCAGCAAATGCATCGAGCAGTCTCTTGGAGAGTGCCATCGCATCCACGTAGGAAGGCTCCTCAATAATGGCGGAATCCTCCTCCACGATCTCATAACCGTAGCGTTTCAGGGAATCTCTTCCCTTCTTGCCGATGGCATAGATCTTCAGGTCTTCCTTCTTCAGGTTACCCTTTGTGATAAGCTTCACCACATTGGAATTATAACCGCCCGCGAGACCTCTGTTGGAGGTGATCACGATCACTGCCTTTTTCTCGGAATCTCCGGCTTTCAGGTAGGGATGATTCAAGCCGGTGGTCTTTGCCAGCATGGAGGTCACCGTCTCATACATGCAGTTAAAATATGCTTTCGACTGTTCCGCGCGCTGTTTTGCTCTCTGCAGTTTAACGGTAGAAACGAGCTTCATAGCCTTGGTAATCTGCTGGGTACTCTGAATACTGCCTTTACGCCTTTTAATGTCTCTCATTGAGGCCATAGCGTCACCCTCTACTTTCTACTATAATAAACTGCAATTACTTAAACTGCGCCTTGAACTCCTCAATGGCTTTCTTAAGCTTCGCGTCAGTCTCGTCATTTATTTCTTTATTCTGAGCGATCGCAGCCGGCACCTCCGGATACTTGGTGTCAAGGAACTCAAAGAACTCCGCCTCAAATCTGGTGATATCCTCAACCGGAATATCGAGCAGGTATTTGTTCGTCACCACGTAAATGATGATAACCTGATACTGCACCGGCATCGGCTTGTACTGCGGCTGTTTTAAAACTTCCTTGATTCTCTCACCCTGTGCCAGCTTCTCCTTGGTGTCGGCGTCAAGCTCTGATCCAAACTGGGAGAATGCCGCAAGCTCTCTGTACTGAGCAAGCTCGGTACGGATGGGAGCCGCAATTTTCTTCATCGCCTTGATCTGCGCCGCGCCACCCACACGGGACACGGAAAGACCTGCGTTTACAGCCGGACGGAAGCCGGAGTTGAACATCTCCGTCTCCAGATAAATCTGTCCGTCCGTGATGGAGATCACGTTGGTCGGTATGTAAGCGGATACATCGCCCGCCTGCGTCTCAATGATCGGAAGCGCCGTCAGCGAACCGCCGCCGTACTCCTCGCTCATTCTCGCCGCGCGCTCCAAAAGTCTGGAATGCAGATAGAACACGTCGCCGGGATAAGCCTCACGCCCGGGCGGTCTCTTTAAGAGCAGGGAGAGTGTACGATATGCAGCAGCCTGTTTGCTCAGGTCATCGTAAACCACGAGCACATCCTCGCCGTTCTCCATCCACTCTTCGCCAATCGCACAGCCCGAATACGGTGCAATGTACTGCAAAGGCGCCGTCTCGCTGGCCGTCGCGGCAACTACGGTGGTATACGCCATCGCGCCGTGTTCTGTCAGCGTTTTTACGATGGAAGCGACCGTGGATGCCTTCTGACCGATGGCCACATAGATACATTTCACACCCTGTCCCTTCTGGTTGATAATGGTATCAATGGCGATCGCCGTCTTACCGGTCTGTCTGTCGCCGATGATCAACTCACGCTGTCCTCTTCCGATGGGCACCATGGAGTCGATTGCCTTGATACCTGTCTGTAACGGTGTATCCACGGATTTTCTCGTGATAACACCGGATGCAACTCTCTCAATCTTACGATATCTGTCAGTCTGGATCGGACCCTTGCCGTCGATCGGCTGGCCCAGAGCATTTACGACACGTCCGAGCATGCAGTCGCCCGCGGGAACCTCCACCACGCGGCCCGTCGTTTTTACGATATCTCCCTCGTTGATATTGTGCTGGTTACCGAACAGAACCGCACCTACGTTATCTTCCTCGAGGTTTAAGATCATACCGTAAACTTCGCCGGGGAACTCCAGCAGCTCACCCTGCATTGCATTCTCAAGGCCGTGTACGCGAGCGATGCCGTCCGCCACCTGAATAACCGTACCCACTTCGGATACTTCCAGCTCGGAGGCATATCTCTTGATCTGATCCTTAATGACTGAACTGATCTCTTCTGGTCTTAAATTCATGGATCATTCGCACCTTTCTTCTTATTTTTTATACCTGTAGCTTTAACAGATCCTTCTGCAGCTCGCTCAGCTTCGTGCTGATGCTGCTGTCTACCACTCTGTCGCCGATACGGATCACCATACCCCCGATCAGGGAGGCATCCACATCGTAATGAATCTCCATGGACTGATACTTCGTTGTGTCGAGAAGTTTTTTCTCGATTGCCTTATGCTGATCCTCTTTAAGCGGAACGGCAGTCGTCACCGTAGCGATGCCGATCCCCTTATATTCCTTTACCTTTGCGACAAAATACGTCAGGATCCCGTCGATCTCCCTGTAGCGGTCTTTCGTGATAATGATAGTGAGAAAACCGAGCAGCTCCTCCGATACTCTTCCCGCAAACACGTTTTTCGCAACTTCAACCTTCTCTTCTTTCAAAATCTTCGGATGGTTCATCAGGCTGCCAAACTCCGCATTCTCCGCGAGAATCTTTTGAAGCTGTTCGATTTCGAGAAGCAGGACGTCTACCTTATCAGTCTCCACCGCAAGATCGAACAACGCATCACCGTATGTCTTTGAAATCAGCTTAGCCATGTGCTCTCACCTATTTCCTTAAGCGTCTCTTCCACCAGACTGTCCTGCACAGTCGTATCGATCGCCGTGTTTACAACCTTGGCAGCCATCATGGATGCGAGCACTACCATCTCGCGCTTCACCTCGTCGGCTGCCTTCTTCTTTTCAAGCTCAGCCTCAACTCTCGCTCTCTCCAGAATCCCGGCTGCCTCATCCTTTGCATCCGCGATGATCTTACTCTCATTGGCCAGAGCTTTCTTGCGCGCCTCAGCAAGGATCGTCTCCGCCTCCTTGTCCACGTCTTTGAGCTTTTTCTCATATTCTTCTCTCAGCGCTCTGGCGTTTTCCATATCGGATGCCGCTGTATCCAGCTCGTTTTTGATGCGCTCCTGCCTCTTTTCCATCATATCCCGTACGGGATTGAACAGAAAATGGGATGCGATCAGAAAGAGCGAGAATACCGCTATGATCATCAACACGGAATCCGCAATGAGCTGCAGGTCGAGGTCAAACAGCCTCGGCGCCATCTCTGCGGACGCCATCACTAAATTCGCAACTGTCGCACTCAAGCGTTAGTCCTCCTTTCGATCTATACTGTCCGTAATGTAGTTACGGAAGAAGGGGCTTAACGAAGAGCAGCAGCATTGCGATCAACAGACCATACAGACCTGTGGTCTCGGCAACGGCCTGACCCAACAGCATCGTGGAGGTAACGTCAGACTTTGCGCCCGGATTCCTGCCCACTGCAGCAGCCGCATGCCCAGCCGCAATACCCTGACCTACACCGGGACCGATACCTGCGATAACCGCGAGTCCCGCGCCGATCGCTGAACATCCTAAAATAAAGTTGTTGTTAAATTCTCCCATTTTTTATTTCCTCCTTATGGTTAAAAATTAATTTTTCTTACTCTGTCGTACAAGCATCCGTGATGTATGTCATAGTCAGCATACAGAACACGTATGTCTGGATCGCACCTGAGAACAGATCGAAGTACACATGCAGCGCCGCCGGCCAGATGATCGCGATCTTTGATAAAAGCGCATATATCAAAGCCATCATAACAGTACCAGATAAAACGTTTGCAAACAGACGCAATGACAACGATATCGGCACTGCCACGTCACCAATCATATTGATCGGCGCCCAGAACGGCCACGGGTCGCAGAGTCCGGCGATCACGCCCTTTACCTTCTGATAGCGGAATTTGTTGAAATGGATCAGCGCAAAGGTCATAATACCCATTGGTAACGTTACGCCGTAATCCGCCGTCGGGGGCCTGAGTCCGAACAATCCGGAGATATTACTCAGCAGAATAAAGATAAAGATCGTGCTGATGTAATTGCGGAACTGCGGGCTGAACTTGCCCATAACGCCGCCCACCATCTTATCAAGCATCTCCACCACCAGCTCGACAATGTTCTGGAAGGTTCCCGGCACGTCCGATGCCTTTTTGACCACGCGGCTCGCCGCAATGCAAAACGCAACGATCACCATCATGACGATCAGGACGCAGACATGGGTGGTAGTAATCCAGACCGTCTGTCCAAACAACTCATAGGAAAAGACGCCGTGGATCATAAAATCGATGTCTGCAGCACCAGACAGCAAAATTCCCTGCCCCATACTTTCACCTCCTTCTACACAGATTTTAATAATTTATGGATCAATGGGTTTAAGTAGGCCGAAACCTTCATGCCCATGTAGCCCGCAAACGTAAAAAACGGATTCGCAAAACTTGTAACGGCAAGCACTGCAAGCACCGCCGCCAAAATAAAATAACGAATGATATTTTGTGCGCTGAGGCTCTTCACAGCCTCCTTCTCCGACAGGTCAAGTCCTCTGTTTAAGGACCACCACATATGTACGGCTCCAATCAGAGCAAGCACCACGCCGATCAGAAGCCCCAGACTGTAGGAAAGCTCCCTTGAAAAAAACAGGAGCACGATCTCAAAAACAATGCCGTATGCCAGAATCCCCAGACAGAGCTCCAAAAGGGTCGGATCAATCTTTTTCTTCATCTTCTTTTTTCTCTCCGCATACACTCTGTGTACTGCGTCTGCGCGTTTTTGCAGGCGTCTCATAAACTCTTCTCGCAAAGCGGAACACATTGGTAAAACCCGCCAAAGCGCCAACAAAAAAAAGCGCCACCATCCAGACGGAGGTCCCGAGCCATCTGTCCAGATACATTCCCGCAAAGGAGCACAGAAAGATGGGAACCAGCATATTGACGCCAAACTGTGTAACCATTGCGAGCGCCTGCCAGACAGTTTTATTATATTTCAAATCAATCGCCTACCCAGTCCGAAATTCCCCTGAAGTCTAACAATAAAAGTATACCTTTTTTTGGTACTTTTGTCCAGACCCAGTTCAGTCTTGGAAGAATTTTTGTGAAAACTATTTGACAGTCCCCTTCCGCAGTGTTACGTTTAAAAGAAAACGAATAAGCAGGGGAGAACGGCTTATGAAAAATCCTATTCTATATCGTCGAAGACTGATCCCGGAGGAATGCGTGCTGCTAAAGGACGACCGGCTGCTTCACCGCGACGATAAACTCATCGTGACGGCGTGGAACACCTTAAAGCCCCGCAAAGACATCCATCACGGCTGCTCCTGCTACTATCTGGATGAGAACATCAAGGTAAGCCGCTTCTACAATGCTGACAACGTCCTTCTCTACTGGTACTGTGACATTGTGGAATATGAACATGACGAAAAAACCGACACCTACATTGTCACCGACCTTCTGGCGGACGTTATCATCTACCCGGACGGTTTTGTGAAGGTGGTTGATATCGATGAGCTGGCCACCGCCAAAGAGGCCGGCCTCCTGAGCGACGGGGGCTTAAAGACCGCACTGCTTGCGCTCAACAAACTGCTGCAGACCATCTACGACGGGGGTTTTGAAAAGCTGCAGGAGCCGTTGGAGCGGTATAGCTGAATTACCGTGCTGATTCGCAAAACCGCCGTTGCACAGCTCAATGCTTAATAGAAGATATGTCCCCCGATTCTATACTTCGGATTGATCCCATCTATAGGCGTACGGAAATAGACGCAGTTTCCCACATTGGTGGTACCGCCCATCACTTCGTCCGCCGCCTGATAACAGGCTGCGGTAGCTCTGCCTTCCCCGAGGGCGAGCGCAAGTCTGCCGCTGGCCACGGGTGAAAATTGTCCCGATTGATAAATAACGCCGGTTACTGTATCTGGATAGACCGAGCTCAACACCCGGTTGATGACAACGGAACCGACGGCCACCTGTCCGCTGTAGGGCTCCGCGCCCGCCTCGCAGTAGATCAGGTTCGCGAGCAGATAGCGGTCACCCTCCGCAAAACTCACCTCTGAAATATCGCGCCAGCTCGACTGTGCAGCCAGTTCAGCCATTCGGATCTCCTCCGCAAGTTTGGCACGGAGCGCTGTGAGGTTCTCCTCCTGCTCTTTCAACTTCTGCTCATAGGCAAGCGCCGCTTCCTCCGCCTCTGAGATCTGGGCTGCCGTCGCATGTAAAGAACTGGAAGTCTGGCTGACAAGTCCGGACACGCGGCCCTGCTCCGCCACCACCTGTACACGGTAGTCGGAGAGCTCTTCGCGGTTTTTTTCCTGCTCCGCCTTCGCGAGCTCGAGCTCTTGCTGTTTCTGCTCCATGGCGGCCTGCGCGGCTTTGTATTCATCCAAAACCTTCTTCTGGTAGGCCGAGAGCTGCTCGATGTATTCATTTTTATTCAAAAAATCAGACAGACTTCCCGAAGAAAAGAACAATTCCAGATAGAGGTTGCTGCTGCGCTCGTAGGCAAACTGAATCTGCCGCTTCATGGTGGCATACTGCTCGTCCTTCAAAGCGATGGCCTCGGCGAGCTCCTTCTCCACCAGCGCGATCTTCTCCTCCAGATCCCGAATCTCTTCCTCTTTATCGGCAATCTGAGCCTCCAGTTCATTCAGGTTATTGCTCACCTGTGTCAGCTCTGTATTGAGCGTGTTAAGAGCACCCTGCAGGGAATTTTGCTGCTCATTTAATCCCTTCAGGTTCTCCTCCGTCTTGCCAAGCTGCTCCTCCGTCTCATTTTTTTCCTCTTCTGCCTTCCTGATCTGCTCCCGGGTCTCCTCCGTGGCATGCGCGGAGAGCGGCACCATGCCGCAGAGCAGAACAAGGGCAAAACAGGCGGCCGCCCTCTTACTTATCTCCATAATCTTCCTCACGCTTCGATCGCATTAACTCTTCTCCGGTGCTTCTCTTCTTCTGAGAAAGGCGTATCCAAAAAGATATCCACAATATTGAGCGCAACCCGCTCCCCAATGATCGCCGCTCCCATGGCGAGCACATTGGCATCATTGTGTTCTCTGGTCAGCCGCGCAGACACCGGATCTCCGCAGAGCGCGCAGCGGATTCCCTTCACCTTATTCGCGGTTATGGAAATGCCGATGCCCGTGGTGCAGATGACGATACCCCTGTCGCACTCTCCCGATGCCACCGCCTTTGCCACTGCCGCCCCGAAGACCGGGTAATCGCAGGAGCTCTTGTCCTCACAGCCGAAATCCTTGTATTCCAGCCCTCTCTCCTGCAGATGCTCCATCACTTTCTGCTTCAGATCAAATCCACCGTGGTCACTTCCTATCGCTATCATTCTTATTTCCTCCTCTCAGTTTTAATATCATACATCAATGATCCGATGCCCCGCCGCCTTCATCAAACGATTCATCACCGCAGCGCCCACACCCTCGTCGTCGCACTCCGGGTACTCGGAGAAGATCAATTCCACACCCTCGTCATCGCACTCCCGCAGAATGCGGTAGAGGCGTTCCGCCGCCGCCTTTGCACTGTTCTTGCGTCCTATGCTGAAACACACATCAGCCTCATAGCGCCCTATGGTCTCATCGCTTGCAATAACGCCCGTTTTTTTATTTTCAGCCCGACCCGTGCGAAGCTTCTCATTGATACAGGCCGTGACTTTCTCCTCCCTGCCTCTGACTATGACGAGCTCCCCCTTCGGCGCATAATGCCGGTACTTCATGCCGGGCGCTTTCGGAGCCTGTCCACTGTCCTCGCGAAGGAGAGTCTCATCCTTTACCACCTCTCCCAGCGCTGCCGCCAGCATCTCCTCCGTGACAAAACCCGGCCGCAGGATCATAGGCGGTTCCACTGTCAGATCCACTATGGTGGACTCCAGTCCCAGAGTGGCCTGTCCACCGTCCAAAATCAACTCGATCCTGCCCTCCATATCCTCCGCCACATAGGTCGCCGCGGTGGGACTGGGTCTTCCGGAACGGTTGGCGCTCGGTGCCGCCACATAACCGCCCGCCGCCGCGATAAAATCCAAAGCCACATCATTGACCGGCATCCGCACCGCTACCGTGTCAAGACCGCCCGTGGTCTCCCTCGGTACCCGATCCGACTTTTTCAGGATCATGGTAAGCGGTCCCGGCCAGAAGAGAGAAGCCAGCTTCTTTGCCGTCTCCGGAACCTCCTCCACAATAGCCGGCAGCGCCTCCATCGAAGAGATGTGCACGATCAGGGGATTATCGGAGGGCCTGCCCTTCGCTTCATAGATTTTTTTTGCGGAAGCGGAATTCAGAGCATCTCCGCCCAGCCCGTAGACTGTCTCCGTCGGAAAGGCCACCAGCCCGCCCGCCTTTATGACCTTTCCCGCCTCACGCAGCGCGTCGGCTCTGTTTACTTCCGATATTGTAATCACTTTTGTAACCATACTATGATACCTTGTTCAAATATTCCAGCACTGCAAGATGAAGCGCCCAGGCTGTTCGTTCCTGATAGTGCGCCTGAGAAAGTTTCTGCGCCTCCTCGTAGTTCGATAAAAATCCGCACTCCACGATCACAATGGGCGACGATGTCTTTTTCAAAAGGTAGTAGCTGTCGTTGGCCTTGGCCTGTCTGGCATTGTCGGGATCCACTTCCCTTGCCAGCATCTGCTGGATCCGCTCTGCAAGCGCCTTGCTCTCCTCACTCCCTGCGTAGTAAAAGACCTGCGCACCGTGCACATACTCCTCGTGATAGCTGTTCTGGTGGATGCTCACTGTCAGCGCCGGCTTCTTCTCCTCGATGAGCGCCACCCTGTTCTTCATATCCTGTACTTTCTTATTGGAAATATTTTCATCATAAAGCCCGGCGTCCGTCTCTCTGGTCAACACCACATCCACATCCGCTGCTGTGAGAAACTGCGCAAGCTTCTTCGCGATCTGTAAATTGATATCCTTCTCCAGACTGCCGTCCACGCCTACCTTGCCGGGATCCGCCCCGCCATGCCCCGCATCGATCACCACACAGGGCCTCTCCTTTTCTTGAAACATCACGACCCTGCCTGAGGAGACCAGCCTTACCCCGCCGCGCAAAATAAAGCCCGCCGCTGCGACCATCAGCGTAAGCAGCAAAATCCTGACAAAGCTGTCACATTTCCTCGATTGCATTCTCTCCATAATACCCTTTATTCCAAAGCCCGGCTGCAGCTTTGGAGTCCCGCACTGCTCTCAGTGTATCTATATGAAGAAAATGTCCTGAAAATGCCTCTTTTGCCTGAACTCCGTCTCAGGAACGGTTCATGTATTCTCCGATCACGTCCCAGATGTCCGGCGTCTCAAATCCAAGCCGCCATGCGGCCACGCCGCCAATCTCATACTTATCCATAATATTCAGTTTCACGCGAATGGAGTCCGCGTCCTCCAGCCACACCTGACAGAAGCTGTCTCCAGACTGAAATTCCCCGTAATTCTGGCAGGTCGTCTCATCCCAGCGGATCGCAATACTATGATTCGACACATACTCCTGCGCCATTTCCATGCCCACCGCCTGACTCTCCACGGTAGTGCCCTTCGTCTCCCAGAGACGTGTATAGAAAGGGAGTGCATTAATGACTTTTTTCGCCGGCACGTCCGCCACCGTATTTTTGATACCGTTCTCTACAAAATTGATAGAAGCCACGCTCCCCGCTTCCTTGCTTCCGTTATAATGTTCATCATATCCCATAATGATCACATAATCCGCCACCACGCCCTGCTCGGCTCTGTCATAGTGGTCCGTATGATTCATGGGCACATAGTTGTCCACCGAGAGCACAATGCCATATTTCCTGCAGGGAATGGAAAGTTCCCTGATAAACTGGATAAAGGGTTCTCCGGCATCCAGACTGAGATTCTCAAAGTCAATATTGATCCCGTCCAGATCATACTCCTGTGCGGCCGCCACCAGATTCGTGATCAGCTTCCATCTGCTTGACGATCTGGACAGCAGCTCATACATATCCACATCCACGCTCTCTACATTGCCCACAAGCCCCCAGACTTCAAGGCCCATTTCGTGTGCCCTCTGCACATAAGATGCAGCGGCAAAACTGGAAAATTCTCCCTCGTTGCCCGTGAGCGTAAACCAGGTCGGAGAGATCACATTGAGTCCTTCTGTCTGAGCGACAGCGCTCTCAAGCGTGTCGTTTCCCCCAACACCGCCGATCACATGCCAGCCCAGATTGATCTTATGATCCCGGGTGTTTGCCTCATAGACCGGTTCCGCATAGTCAGTCACCGGCTCAGGCCTCACAGTTGACTTTTCACCCAGTCTCTTGTTCTCCACATAGCCGATAAAGGAATCCTGCGTCTTCACCTTCGTCCAGTTTTCCATCTCGTCCAATATGATGACGGTGTCGCCCTCGGAAACATCCGTCAGAATATCGCTCTTGATGCCGCCTTGATAGCGCACCTGCGTATCTTTCGCAACAGGTGCGGTCTGCCGTTCATTCCACTCTGTGTAGATCTGCATGTGGTTCGGCTCCGTAAAAAGCTCGTAAGAAAAATTCGCAAACTCCTTCATATAATCAGCCGCTATATAAAGTGTCTCTCCTTCATAGCGGGAGATCGTGTAATCACGCCCGTCGGAAGATTCCGCAAAGTCCGCATCCAAAACGGTAATGTTTCCTGTGCCGATCTCGTTGAGATAGACCGCATCGGGCATCGCGTAAAGAAGGTTTCTTGCTGCCTTATCCTCGTAAAATCTGTCGTTAAAATATTTGTGAACCGTCGCTATATCAAAATAACATATGTTATCAAATATTTTGGCATGCTCTTCAATTCGCTCGTCCTGTAAGATGATCGGGACGTCATTCTCGCCCTGAATGCCAAAATATTCCGTTAGATCCGCTCTCTCCTTTGAGTACGAGTACTTTTCCAACAACATCGCTCCGAAACCTGCTGCCGCAATCAATATAATAAGGACGATCGCGACGATCACCGGAATCACCTTTTTCATTTGTCCAGCCCCTTTCCGACCGTCTGTAGTTAACGCTGACCAAGCAGGGAAGCTATTCCTTCCCTGCCCGCCGCGTTTACTACGATTATAACAAACTATTCCCTTTCAGTCATCAGTTTTTTTCTAAAAACAGGGGCCGTTTGCCGCATAGCGGGTTCCTACCGGCTTACAGTCGCCTCCTTTCGCGGCCGCCCGCCCAAAATACCGTATGACAGACCCTCCATGCCGCATCCTCCAAAAGAAGAATTAAAAAGAAACTATAAAATGACGCAACCGTGATATACTAATGGCATATGCTATAAGAGGGCGGAAACTGTTCTGAAGACGTCTCTGACATGCAGATAAATTTGAAAAATAACTGTATAACCTACTCATTCCTTGTGAATTATAATTTGTGAAAACAGCAGAAGGAAGTAAGAATGGTTTCTGACCGGGCGCGTCGCCCATAAGACTGTCTCTGCTTTTGAAGGTTGCAAAGACACAGATGTTATTTTATGAAATTTTCGCGTTCCTCCTCTCCCTGCGGATTGTCAGAGGACATCTTGTAGTACGATTATACCCATAAAATGACAATATATGCAAGTATTTTCTAAAATTATTAAAAATTTTTAAACACTTTCCGTCTACTATTGACGAAAGCCGACTTTCGGGCTTAAGATACACTTAATCAAAGTCTTACAAAGGCTGTCACAAATCTATGATAAGGAAGCGAACAACGACATGAAAATAGAAAAAGTAAATGAGCAGCAGATTCGCTGCACCCTCACCAGAGAGGATCTTGTGAACAGAGAATTAAAGATCAGCGAACTCGCCTATGGCACGGAGAAGGCAAAAAACCTCTTCCGCGACCTGATGCAGCAGGCTGCCTACGAGTGCGGCTTTGAAGCGGAAGATATTCCTCTGATGATCGAGGCAGTTCCCTTAAACGCCGAATGCATCGTGCTGATCGTCACCAAAGTGGAGGATCCGGAAGAGATCGACACCCGCTTTGCTAAATTCGCGCCTTCCGTCCACGACGAAGATTACGGTCTTGACACCGAGGACAACGAGGCTCTCATGGAGGCCTTCGCCGACAGTGCGGACGAAGTGCTGAATCTCCTGCGTCGGATGAACAACGGAGAGGACACTGCAGATTCGCAGCATACGGCGTCCAAAAACGGCGATGACGCCTCCCGGTCCGATAAAGATAAGGCTGTAAACCGTCTCTACTCCTTCCGCTCCCTGCGAGAGGCGTCCAGGCTGGCCCGCGTAGCCGGCACAGTCTGGGAGGGCGGTAACTCTCTCTACAAGGATGAGAGCACGGGCTCTTACCTTCTGCATCTGCATCCCGGCGAAACGGATACCGCTGCCTACAACCGCCTGTGCCATCTCATTTCCGAGTACGCACGGCCGGAGAAGACTTCAAACGCAACCGGAGCCTATCTGGATGAGCACTGCGAACCGCTCATAAAAGACAGCGCCCTTAAGACGCTGTCACAGCTTTGATCTTTGACATCAGTTCATCGGCATCCAGACCATGAACCATCGCCGCCTCCTCCAGGGTCTCCCCCTGGGCGGAGGGGCATCCAAGGCAGTGCATGCCGATTTCTAAAAGGACGGGGGCAATGTCCGGGTTTGTCCGAAGTGCCTCTCCGATCGTCATATCCTTCGTGATATCTGCCATTTTTTACAACTCCTTTCATATTTTTATGCTTCCATGATTATAGTGTAAACCATTCTATCCGTCAATCCTCCATACAATTTTCACAAAATTTTCATACTTTTTTCTTCATTTGTATGAGAAAAAGAACAAAGGCTGTCTTGACTGCGCTTCGACAGATAGCATATAATGTTCTTACCGAATCAAATAAAAAATTTTATAATAGGAGGTTGGTACAAAATGAGACCAGAATGGAAAGATTTTGTAGGCGGCAAGTGGGACAAAGAAATCAACGTCCGCGACTTCATCCAGAGGAACTATCATCCTTATGATGGCGATGATTCCTTCCTTGCCGAGCCTACACAGAACACAAAG
The DNA here is from genome assembly GCA_029067085.1 of Lachnospiraceae bacterium. Taxonomy (GTDB): domain Bacteria; phylum Bacillota; class Clostridia; order Lachnospirales; family Lachnospiraceae; genus UBA3282. Next base: position 264,836 of record JAIEFE010000018.1, read on the forward strand.
GATCTGTGGGCACAGGTGCTCGACCTGCAGAAGCAGGAGCGTGAGGCGGGCGGCGTCCTTGATATGGACACCAAGCTGGTATCCACCATCACTTCCCACGGCCCCGGCTATCTGGACAAGAGTAAGGAGACCATCGTAGGCTTCCAGACCGACAAGCCTTTCAAGCGCTCTTTACAGCCTTACGGCGGTATCAGAATGGCTGAGAAAGCTTGCTCCGACAACGGTTATGAAGTAGATCCCGAGATCAGCGAGTTCTTCTCAACCCACAGAAAGACACATAATGCAGGCTGCTTCGACGCATACAACGCTGAGATGAGAGCTTGCCGTTCTTCCCACATCATCACCGGTCTTCCGGATGCTTATGGCCGCGGCCGTATCATCGGCGACTACAGACGTGTAGCTCTGTACGGTATCGACAGACTGATCGAGGATAAGCAGGAGCAGAAAGATTCCACGGGACGCGTTATGACAGACGATGTGATCCGTCTCCGCGAGGAGCTTTCCGAGCAGATGGTTGCTCTGAAGATGATGAAAGAGATGGCTGCTTCCTACGGCTGCGACATTTCCAAGCCTGCTACCAACGTACAGGAAGCAATTCAGGCTGTTTACTTCGGTTATCTCTGCGCAGTTAAGGAGCAGAACGGTGCTGCTATGTCTCTTGGCCGTACCTCTACCTTCCTTGATGTATATGCAGAGCGCGACCTTGCAAACGGCACTTTCACAGAGAAGCAGATTCAGGAGTTTGTTGACCACTTCATTATGAAGCTTCGCTGCATCAAGTTTGCCCGCACACCTGAGTACAACCAGATCTTCGCAGGCGATCCGGTATGGGTAACAGAGTCTCTCGGCGGTGTCGGCGTTGATGGCCGTCCGATGGTTACCAAGATGAGCTTCCGTTATCTGCACACCCTTACAAACCTTGGTCCTTCTCCGGAGCCGAACCTGACCGTTCTCTGGTCTACCAGACTTCCCGAGAACTGGAAGAAGTACTGTGCTAAGATGTCCATCCAGACCTCTTCCATCCAGTACGAGAACGACGATCTGATGAGAGTGACCCACGGCGATGACTACGGTATCGCATGCTGTGTATCCTCCATGGTTATCGGTAAGGAGATGCAGTTCTTCGGCGCACGTGCTAACCTTGCTAAGTGCCTGCTGTACGCATTAAACGGCGGTGTTGACGAGGTAACCAAGAAACAGGTTGGTCCTAAGTATCGTCCTGTTACCGGCGACGTGCTGGATTACGACGATGTTATGGACAAATTCCTTGATATGATGGAGTGGCAGGCTGACGTGTACGTAAATACACTGAACATCATCCACTACATGCATGACAAGTACTGCTACGAGAGAGCAGAGATGGCTCTCCATGACAAGAATGTAAAGCGTTACTTCGCAACCGGTGTTGCAGGTCTCTCCATCGTGGCAGATTCCTTATCCGCGATCAAGTACGCTAAGGTTGAGCCCATCAGAGACGAAGACGGCATCATCGTTGACTTCAAGACCACCGGTGAGTTCCCGAAATATGGTAACGACGACGACCGCGTAGATGAGATCGCTCAGGAGATGGTTCATAAGTTCATGACCGCCATCAGAAGACACCACACCTACAGAGATGGCGTTCCTACAACTTCCATCCTTACCATTACTTCCAACGTAACCTACGGTAAGGCTACCGGTAACACCCCTGACGGACGTAAGAAAGGTCAGCCTTTCGCACCTGGTGCTAACCCGATGCACGGACGTGATACCCACGGTGCAGTCGCTTCCCTGTCTTCCGTATCCAAGCTTCCGTTCAATGATGCACAGGATGGTATCTCCAATACCTTCACCATCATTCCGGGCGCTCTCGGCAAAGAGGATCAGGTATTTGCAGGCGACCTTGAGGTAGATCTCTCTAAATAGGAGTTGTTAGAATGGATAATCAGCAGATGATTGAAGACTTTGTCAAGATGATGGATTCCGGGATGGCGCAGGGCGTCGGACACGTGAATGTAGATGTCGATGACAAGATTGACAGCTCTAAAAAAAATATTGAGACCATGGGGTGTACGGATTGTTCCCGTACCCCCCTGGCCTGCAGCGTTCCCACCCTCCATGACGGGTTGGACGACTTTAAATAAGAGGAGGATAATACAATGGCAGCAGCAACAGCTCAGGTAGATAACTTAGTAAACTTATTAGATGGCTATGCAACAAAGGGCGGCCATCACCTCAACGTGAACGTGCTCAACAGAGATACCTTACTCGATGCACAGAAGCATCCCGAGAACTATCCTCAGTTGACCATCCGCGTTTCCGGCTACGCAGTGAATTTCATCAAGCTGACCCCGGAACAGCAGGCTGATGTTATCTCCCGTACGTTCCACGAGAGCGTATAAAATCGAGTGCAAAACCAAAAGCCAGCCGGATATCCGGCTGGTTTTTTTGTTCCGATTTCTATGGTTTTTTGTGTTCGGATAGCGTATACTAGAGATATCATACACAAAGAGAGGCGGTAATTATGCAAGGCAGAATACATTCATTAGAGAGCTTTGGAACAGTTGACGGCCCCGGAACCAGATTCGTGGTCTTCGTGCAAGGCTGCCCCATGCGGTGCGCCTACTGCCACAATCCCGACACCTGGGACATGAACGGCGGCACACTGATGGAGCCGGAATATATTTTTGAACAATATAAGCGAAACGAAGCATTTTATCACGGCGGCGGCATCACCGTCACGGGCGGTGAACCTCTGATGCAGGTCGATTTTCTGATCGATCTCTTTACCATCGCCAAGAAAAATAATGTGCATACCTGTATCGACTCTTCGGGCATCGCCTACAAAAAAAACGCAAACCCGGAATGGCTTGCGAAATTAGATCATTTAATGGAATTGACCGATCTGGTCATGCTGGATATCAAGCACATTGATCCGGAAAAGCACAAGGATCTTACTTCCCAGCCTAACGACGGCATTCTCGCCTTTGCGGAGTATCTGGACGAAAAGCACGTGGATATATGGATCCGTCATGTCATCGTACCGGGACTGACCGACGATGACGAATACCTCTACAAACTTGGCTACTTCATCGGCGGCCTCTCAAACCTGAAGGCCCTGGACGCCCTCCCCTATCACACCATGGGCGAATCCAAGTACGAAAAGCTTGGCATGGAATACAAGCTAGCAGGCGTTCCCGCCATGGAGAAAGATAAGCTGGTAGAAAAGAAAAAGGTGATTCTCGACGGCGTTCGAAAACGCAGAGAGGAGTTGGGACGAATCTGATCGCTTTATAACCTATATGATCAGCGGAAAAACTACTCCCGCCTCACAGCCTTAACGTTCTTTTCCGCCTTTACCCGCGGAATCATGATCTGGTGCCCGCAGCCGGCACACTTTAAGCGAAAATCTGCACCAATCCGCAGCACCTCCCACTCTACCGAACCGCAGGGGTGCTGCTTTTTCATTTTTAAAATATCGCCGACTTGAATGTCCATACCTTTAACCTTTTACAACTGCGAAAAAATCTCCCCGATGCTCCCCTGCACTACAAGATCCGCAATCCCGTCCCGCGCGGTGGGGGTCTTGTTTACGAGCACCAGCTTATTTCCGTTATAGTAGTCCAAAAGTCCGGCTGCAGGGTAGACCGCGAGCGATGTCCCGCCGACGATCAGCACATCCGCCTCGCTGATCGCACGGATGGCTCCGGAAAGAATATTCTGGTCAAGGCCTTCCTCATAGAGGACCACGTCAGGCTTGATGTCGCCGCCGCACTCGCATTTCGGCACACCCTCAGAATTCGCGATAAAATTCACATCGTAAAACTTGTGACAGGTTTCGCAGAAATTGCGCAGTACTGAGCCATGCAGCTCATACACCTTCTCACTGCCTGCTGCCTGATGCAGTCCGTCAATGTTCTGCGTCACCACCGCCCTCAGTTTTCCTTCTTTTTCCCACTGTGCCAGCTTCAGGTGTGCCGCATTTGGTTTCGCGTCAAGGCAGAGCATCTTATTGCGGTAAAATCTATAAAATTCTTCGGTATTTCTACGGTAAAACGTGTGGCTTAAGATTGTCTCCGGGGGATAATCATACTGCTGGTTATAGAGACCGTCCACACTCCTGAAATCCGGAATGCCGCTTTCCGTGGAGACCCCTGCTCCCCCGAAAAAAACAATGTTATCCGATCCGTTCACCCATTCTCTCAATGTTTCAAGATTCCCCATAACCTTATCTCCTTACTATAATCATTCCTTGAAATATTCCTTAATCGTGATTTACTTTTGCCCTAAATTTAACCGATTCACCGCCGAGAAGATTGCCCTCACGGAAGCTCTCGTGATATTGGAGCTGACGCCCACACCGTAAGTCACGCTGCCGGTCTCCACGTCGAGCAGATGAATGTAGGCCGCTGCCTGAGAATTGGAACCGCTCTGCAGGGCATGCTCCTCGTAGTCGAGAATTTTAATGGAAATATTCAGCTCCTCCTGCAGACCGCGCTTCACCGCGTCAATAGGGCCGTTTCCGACCGCCTCAAAGCTCTTCTCCTCTCCCGCATCCGTGTAGACCACCGTCACTCTCGTATCAAACTCGGACTCCGTCTCGCCGCTCAAGTCGTCCACCTTAAGTTTTCTGAAATGAATGGGCTCTTTCTTCATCAGGTACTCTTCGCGGAAGCTCTCCATGATCTGGTCGGGGCTCACCTCTCCCTGCTTCTCGGAAATGCTCTGGATCACATTCGCGAACTCGCGGTGCATTCCCTTCGGCAGCTTAAAGCCGAAATAGGTATCCATGATAAAGGCCACGCCGCCCTTACCGGACTGGGAATTAATGCGCACGATAGGCTCATACTCCCTGCCGATATCCGCCGGATCAATCGGCAGATAAGGCACCTCCCAATATTCACCGCCGCGCTCCTTCATAGCCTTTACGCCCTTGTTGATGGCGTCCTGATGGGAGCCTGAAAAGGCGGTAAAAACAAGCTTGCCGGCATAAGGATGTCTGGGATGTACGGGAATCTTACAGCATCTCTCATAAATCTCAATGCTCTCATTCACATGCTCTATGGCAAGTTTCGGATCTATGCCCTGAGAAAACATATTGTAGGCAATATTTAAAATATCCACATTACCCGTGCGTTCACCATTCCCGAAAAGCGTGCCCTCGATGCGGTCCGCACCCGCAAGCAGCGAAAGTTCCGCACTGGCCACACCGGTTCCCCGGTCATTGTGCGGATGCACGCTCAGGATGATCGCCTCGCGGTTTTCAAGGCGCTTATTCATCCATTCGATACGGTCTGCAAAAACATTCGGGGTCGTCATCTCCACGGTCGAGGGAAGATTGATGATCATGGGATTTTCTTTTGTCGGCCCCCACTCCCTCTGAACAGCATTGCAGACATCCAGCGCGTAATCAAGCTCTGTTCCCGTAAAGCTCTCGGGAGAGTACTCCAAGATGATCTTTCCGGGAAATTTAGCCGCATGGCGTTTCACCATCTTCACGCCCTCTACGGCAATGTTCGTGATCTCCTCGCGGCTCATGTTAAAAACGACGTCCCGCTGTAAAGTTGAAGTAGAATTATAAATATGCACAATGGCCTGCTTGCATCCCTGTATAGACTCAAACGTGCGCTCTAAAAGCTCCTCTCTGCACTGGGTCAAAACCTGCACTACCACATCGTCAGGGATCAATTTGCGATCTACAAGCTGACGCAGAAAGTCAAACTCAATCTGACTTGCCGCAGGAAAACCGATCTCGATCTCTTTAAATCCAAGCTTGATCAGATAATTAAAAAACTCAATTTTTTCAGATACGACCATCGGATCGATCAGCGCCTGATTGCCGTCCCTTAAATCGACGCTGCACCACACGGGCGCCTTCTCGATCTGTTTATTTACCCACTCCCTCTCAGGATAATCCACCACAGGATTTCTGCGATATCTCTTATAATTTAACATGGTTATAAATCCTCCCTTAATAATGTGAAAGACCCGCCTCTACAGCGGGTCTGTTTTGTGATTTATTCTCCAAGACCGTTTTCGATCGCGCCGACCAGCGCCTTTAGGGCCTCTTCCTCATCTTCTCCATCACACACAAACTCAATCTCATCGCCACACTTGACACACGCCCCAAGCACGCTTAGGACACTCTTGGCATTCGCTGTATTCTCACGGAACGAAAAAGTTATCAGAGATTTAAACTGCATCGCTTCCTTACATAGGATGCCAGCCGGTCTTAGGTGAAGGCCCGTTGGATTTTTGATTACTACCTTTTGACTTACCATAACCCCGTCCTCTTTCTTACTCATTATGACTTTAACCCAAACATTATAAAAAGTATACCATTTTCTCAAATATATCTCAAGCCCTACAGCATAATATTCTGTATCAGCTCGGCAAGCTTCTTCGCTTCCTCAGTGATAACCTTCTGATCTTTTCCCTCTATCATAACCCTGACAAGCGGTTCCGTCCCGGAAGGACGAATCAGCACGCGGCCTTCCCCGGCAAACTTTTTGTCAAGAGCGGCAATCGCCTCGGCAATTTCGGGATAATCCATAAAGTTCTCTTTTTTATGATTGGGCACTTTCGCGCCCACAAGAGCCTGAGGCATCACTTCCATAATGGAGGCCAGCTCCGAAAGGGGCTTTTTTGTCTCCACAAGTACCTGTAAGAGGTGCAGGGCGCTAAGCAAACCGTCTCCCGTAGTATTCTCGTCAAGGAAGATCACATGGCCGGATTGTTCGCCGCCGAGACTGGCCCCGATCTCACGCATACGCTCCAGCACGTAGCGATCGCCAACCTTAGTCTGCTCAATCTTGATACCATTCTCCTCACCCATCAGGAAAAAGCCGAGATTACTCATAACAGTAGCCACAATGGTATCATGGTTCAGCTTCCCCTGCGCTTTCATATGCGCGCCGACAATTGCCATGATCTGATCGCCATCGACAATGTGCCCCAGCTCATCCACCGCGAGCAGTCTGTCCGCATCCCCGTCAAAAGCCAGGCCGAGCTGCGCTTTCTCGTAGACGACCCGTGCCTGCAGCTCCTCCATGTGGGTGGAACCGCAGTTGGCGTTGATGTTCGTACCGTCCGGATTGTTGTGGATAGCCACAACCTCCGCCCCCAGCTCCTTCATGGTCTCAACGGAGGTGTAAAAGGAGGCGCCCTCCGCGCAGTCAAGCACGATCTTCATGCCGGTCAGATCAACATTCACTGCTTTCATAGCGTGATTAATGTACTCTTCTCTGGCGTCTGTGCGGTACTTAATCTTGCCGACACTTGCTCCGGTAGGAAATTTGACGCCACGCATATCGCTCTTGATCAATTCTTCAATTTCATCCTCCAGAGAATCAGGCAGCTTGTATCCGTTGCCATCGAAGAATTTGATGCCGTTAAATTCCACGGTATTGTGGGAGGCGGAAATCACCACACCTGCATCCACCTTATATTTCCTGGTCAGATAAGCCACTGCCGGAGTCGGAACCACGCCCACATAGACCGCATTCGCACCCACGGAACACACGCCCGCCATCAGGGCATTTGCCAGCATATCACCGGAAATTCTCGTATCGCACCCCACCATGATCGTGGGCTTATGCGCGTTCTCCCTCGTGAGGACATAGGCTCCTGCCTGCCCCAGCTGCATAGCCAGAAGGGGCGAGAGCTCTTCATTCGCGATGCCGCGCACTCCGTCTGTGCCAAATAACCTAGCCATACGTTTTCTGTCCTTTCTACAATTCTTTTATCATTCTTTTGCAATAATATGCACACGCACTTCCGTGGTTTTACCTTGTCTTACATTCCCAGCTGCTGCAGTCGCATTCACCGGCATCCAGTAACTGCCCTCGGACAGTTCTTCCAGCCCTTCCGCTTCCATCCAGCTGTTCAAATTGATCACTGCCGTGACCTCCGCAGCCGTAAGCTCGCTTATGACAGCAGGAAGACCCGTAAGTGTCACACTGCATTCATTGGCAGGCTCGGTAATGACTGCGCTGTAATCATCGGGCAGCCCCTCAAAGAGAATTTTATCGACGGGAATCCTCACCGCATGATCCTGCTCCGCCTCTATCCTCGCCACGGCATTGATCTTGCCCTCAAAGTTTTCTTCTGCGAGGATCACATTCGCCGGAAGATAATCATTGATATCCACCAGAGCCGTCACATCCTCCCTGGCATCCGTCACGTCCAGAATACCCTCAGGAAGTTCGATCGCCTCGAGCCGCGTCAGATACTTTGAACGCGCTGCCACTGTGACGCTCGGTCTGGTAAAGGAAACTTCACCGGTAAAACCAAAGCCCTCCGCCGGTTTGCCCGTGACTTTGCAGGTAACAGGTACTTCCTTGAGTTCCAGAATATCCACGCTGACACGCACTTTAGATATGCTTTTCTCAATGTTGCCGGCCACGATTTCCTCCCCGTCCTCATTGTAGAGCCGGATATTGGAGTCGGTAGATATAATGTTCGTAAAGCCGGAGACATCCACCTCGGCCTGCGCCTTAGTCACACGGGAAATCACGGACTTTGGTCCCGATATGCGGATCAGGTTCTGTTCCGTGGTCACATCCCCCACCATGTAACCCTCTCGTACCTCACCTGTTGTGATGGATTTTAATGGCAGGGAACGAGTCTGTTTCTCTTCGATGCTCAGCTTCACACTGTCGATATTGCCGCGTATGCTGTCCAGTTTATCGTTATATTTGTTCGTGGAGAACTTGATCGCAACCGTGTCCACGCTGGTCAGGTCGTTCACGTCAGCTTCCGCCACGATATTGCTCTTATCTAACGAATCAATAACGGAGCGGGGAGCCGACACCGTTACGATATCCACCGTATCCGTCCCGTCAAGCACTTCATACACCTGTCCCCTGTCTGTGATCAGGTTCGCGTTCTTAATGGTGACGGGGACATCAGCAACGCGGAAAGTGGCGATGGGGTCGTTGATATTGGTCACCACCAGCCAGAGAACTGCTGCACATAGGAAAGAGGCAATTTTTAAGCCCAAATTTGCGGTAAGCTTATTTTTCATACCTGATCCCTGCCTTTCCGGCGGCCTTGCCCTTAAAGAGCTTGCGCTTTTTCTCCTCCATCGGTTTATCCTGAATCTCCTGCAGACGCTCGCGCAGTCTTGCCGCGTCAAGGCTTCTCTCCAGAGCACCGCCGTAAGCCACGCTGATCTTGCCTGTCTCCTCGGAGACGATCACAGTCAGGGAATCCGTCACCTCGGAAATGCCGACACCGGCCCTGTGTCTGGTGCCGAGATCCTTGCTCAGAGCCATATTATCAGACAAGGGCAGATAACAGGTAGCGGAGACTATGCGGTTGCCGCGCACGATCACCGCGCCGTCGTGAAGCGGTGTATTATGCTCAAAGATATTGATGAGGAGCTGGCTGGAAATGATGCCGTCCACATCGATACCCGTTCTCTCGTACTCTTTGAGGGACTGTTCGTGCTCGATCACGATGAGCGCTCCCGTCTTGACCTTACCCATCTCGATGGATGCCTTCACGATCTCATTGATGGTGCGGTCGGAAAAACGGCCGTCCTCCCGCTTGTTGGAATCCAAAAAAGTTGCCAAAAAATTCTTGCGTCCAAGCTCTTCCAATGCGGAGCGCAGCTCCGGCTGCAATACGACCACAAAGGCGGTAGCCGCGATACTGATAATATTGGGAACAATCCACAGAATCGTGTTCATCTTGCAAAAAGCCGCGATGATAATAAAAATCAGGATCACGATCACGCCTTTTAAGAGTGCCCACGCTCTTGTATTCTTGATCCAGACCAGAATGTGATAAGCCACAAAGGTCAGGATGACGATCTCGGCTACGTCGTTCCAGTGAATCGTGGGCATATGCAGTCTCGCGAGATAAACGCCGATCCAGTTATTCAGTTGTTCCATCTCACATCACCGCCTCTTGGAATTGATCTGCTTCACTTTCTTGTCAGTTCTTGCTACCGTAACCTTGGGCACGGCCTTCACATAATAATAGTATTCATCATCCTCAAACTGAACATTTTCCGTTCGACTGTAATCGACATAAAATACAAAAAACTGCAGCACCAGCACGATCAGAAAGGAGATAACCGTCCCCAGCAGCATACTCAGCAGGGACTGCTTCGTGTCAAAGATCAGGTCTCCCACAAGAAGCACCATGATATTTACCACTGCACCCGCGATCATAGCGATCGTCCATGCATAATCAAGGCTCAGGCGCCGCAAAAGATAAACGACGATCACTGTGGTCGCAAAGGCTGCGATGATCACCACCATCTCCTTGTTTTTCAGCAGGCCGTCAATAATAGACTTAAATTTGGCTGCAGTCTCTTCATCAGCCATAGACGCGATCGCAGTCTCATTCTGCGTCACATAGCGGAGCATATAGTAAACGATCACGCCGCAGGCGACTGAAACTGCAGACGCGGGTCCTCCGACCAGTCCCATGGAGATGGGAATCACATACGGGATCCGCATGAGAAAGCAGATCGGCATAAGCACTACCACCAGCGTATCCTTCGGGGAAAACCGGAGATACAGCAAAAAGAGCAGAAGAAAGCCGGCTCCGATCACTGCGGCACACTCCATGCTGAAAGCATAAAGGTGCAGGATGGAAAAGACCGCTCCCACCAGAACAATGAAATTCATCGGCATAAATGAGCACATGAGGGCCACGATCAACACCAGAGTCATTTTGTTCAGGCTTCCCATATACCCAAGTCTGGAATTGATCAGAAGGAGGGTAAAAAGCGCGAGCAAAAACTTTAAGAGTGGTGTGATGTACACCTCATATCTGCTATATATGCTTAATAGCGTCTGTTTGATTACCAGTAAAGTCGTCATTTAGCATTAATCCTTTTGTCAGTTGTTCTTGTCCCTGTACATGGCAGAGAGCCGATGCAGATTCATGTAATAAGTCCGCAGGCTCTTTTTTGCCCTGCTGTATCTTACCGTGTACACCGCGTAGGCGATCACAGCGTAAATGCCCACGGTGGCAAGATACCAAAACAGAACATTCTTCGCAAATTCCATTAAATCCATCTTATAGATATCAGTCATAAATATCTCAAAATCATAAAAAATGTACATAGCAAAAACCACTACAAATGCGATGGTTGCACTTATAATGGATTTAAGCACCTGCCAGCCTATATAGTCGTTCCGAAAATAACTCCCTATATCCAGATTCTTTCTGCCTTCATTCGCCTCATAGGAAGCCATCTTGGTCATCAGAACAACTCTCTCTTCATTCAACATAGTAACTCCAATCAATTCTTAAAAGAAAACGTCGAAACAGAATCAGTTCAGGAAGCGCATCTTCGGGTTCTCTTTCGTGTCTTTCTTTGGCGTAGGCTTAGGCAGCTCAGGCTTCTTGATACTGGCACCCAGCTCGTTCGCCATGCTGTTCTTACATTTGCCGCAAAAACGTCCCGTCATAATGGGCGCACCGCAGTTCTCGCAGGTAAGCGTGATACCGGATTCTGCAGAGAGTTCCAGCCTTTCCTCCCGAAGCCACTGGTGAATCTGGTTCGTAGAAACGTCGCAGGCTTCCGCTACCTGAGGGATCGATGCATGTCCGTTATCCTGGATGTATTTTTTCACTTCCTGAAACTTTTCCTCAAGCTTTTCTCTGCAGGCCGGACAGATCGGCGGTCCGGAGACATAGTTAAAAAGATTGCCACACTTCCTACAATTTCTTACATTCATAGTTCATCCTCCTTAGGCTGATTCCTTCAAGCACCCTTCCCGATGGCAAGGGACAGAAAATAAATGCGCTTTACACCCGCTTTTTTCAGCTCACGGCTCATGGCATCCATGGTGCTGCCCGTCGTATAAATATCGTCAATAATGATGACTGTACTTAATTTTACATCATTTCGCCGAATTTTGAAAGCCCTTTTCAGATTATTTTGTCTCTCCTGCGCAGATAAGTCTTTCATGGGAGCTGTTTTTTCCACCCTGACGATCCAGTCAGCCATCACAGGGATTCCGGTCAGTGCAGAAAGTTCCCTCGCCAGCGCTTCCGCCTGATTGTAACCTCTGTGGCGCAGCCGGCTTTTATGAAGCGGAACCGGGATGAGCGCCTGCGCACTGCACTCTCTGATAAATACACCCAGGCGGTTTGCCATACAGGTGGCGTAAAAGGCTGCATACTCCTGTCTTCCGGCATACTTGAAGCGGGCAATGGAAGACGAAATACTCTTATAGGCAAAGAGGGCACGCCCTCTGTCAAAGAGATGTGTATGTGCTGCACAGTCGCTGCAGTATTCCTTTTCCTCACGGTTCAAATGCTTACCGCACTTCATGCAAAAAGGTGGCTCTATGTAGGCAGGTATCTGTGCGCATTCCTTACAGATCAGCGCATTCCAGGGTTTTACGGGCTCGTCGCAGACAGGACAACGACGAGGAAAAAACAGATCTAAAAGGTTCACAGGCGCACCTCCCGCAGCTGATCTGCAAATCCTGTGTAGCGGCGGTTTTCTCTGTTGTTTGCAATCATCGCCGTGATAGTGGCACGGCTCCCCAAAATGGTCACGCAGGATCTTGCCCTGGTAATCCCCGTATAGAGAAGATTTCTGTTAAAAAGCATGTGAGGACCTGACAAAAGCGGCATAACAACCGCCGGATACTCGCTGCCCTGCGATTTGTGAATGGTAACGGCGTATGCAAGCTCAAGTTCATCCAGACCCGCGTACGGATAAGTCACGCGCCTGTGCTCGTCAAATTCCACAACCAACTCTCGGGCGTAGTCGTCGATGGAGCGGACGACGCCGATATCGCCGTTAAAGATGCCCGTGCCCTGATCGATGGGAATGTTGTAGCGGCTCACCACCTCCCAGACAAGCTGATAATTGTTTTTGATCTGCATGACCTTGTCGCCTTCCCGAAATATAACGTCTCCTGTCTGGCATTCCCTCTTCGACGGATCGGGGGGATTCAGGTATCGCTGCAGGATTGCGTTCAAAGTCTCCACTCCCAGCTTTCCCTTGCGCATGGGAGTGAGCACCTGAATATCAAATGGCGACGCGTCCACATAGCGCGGAAGCTTTTCCAATATCAACTGTATCATATGCTTATAAATAACATCTGTGTCATTTCTTTCCAAAAAGAAAAAATCACGGCTCTTATTGTCCAGCACAAGTTCCTCCCCCGCATAGATCCGATGGGCATTCAGCACAATATCGCTCTCCTGCGCCTGCCGGAATATCTTTTTTAAGACCACCGTTTCAAACGCGCCGCTCTCGATCAGATCGTGCAGAACCTGCCCCGGACCCACCGATGGCAGCTGATTTACATCGCCTACCAGAATCAGCCGCGTGCCCACAGGAACGGCCTTCAGAAGAGATTGAAAAAGAAAGATATCCACCATGGACATTTCATCTACGATGATCACATCCGCCTCCAATGGATTTTCCTCATTGCGCTCAAAGCGTGCTGTCTTTTCCGTAAGCGACGCCGCGCCGGAAAGCTCCAGCAGTCTGTGGATGGTGCGGGCCTCATACCCTGTCGCCTCTGTCATGCGTTTTGCTGCTCTGCCTGTGGGAGCAGCTAACAGAATATCCATACCCTGAGAGAGAAAATAACGGATGATCGCGTTGATGGTCGTAGTCTTTCCCGTTCCGGGACCGCCTGAAAGGATAAAAACACCGTTGCGGATGCTCTCCAGCACAGAGCGCCTCTGCAGCGCGTCGAGCTCGATACCCAAATCTTCCTCTAAAAGCCTGATCTTTTTGAGAAGGGCCTCCTCTTCGGCGGGCACAAGTTCCTCCCTGACGCTTAAGTCGAGGAGCATCTTTGCACAGGCGAGTTCCGCATAATAAAAGGAGGATGCATAGACCCTGCGCTCGGATGCAAGGGGGGCCTGAATCGAAGCATCTGCGGCGGGCGCTGCCTGAATCGAAGTGCATGCGGCAGACGCGGTCTTGATCACGAGTTTTTTATCCATCGCAAGGTTTCCAAGCTGCGGTTCCATCAGTGCGGCTTCGACGCCCAGAAGCTCTTCTGCGCGGGCCAGCAGCTTTTCCGCCGGAAGGTAACAGTGCCCCTCGCCGCCCGCCTGCTGTAACGTGTAGAGAAGGCCGCTCCTGATGCGGTAGTCCGAATCGGTATGAATGCCGACCTTCGCTGCAATCTCATCAGCAATGCGAAAGCCGATACCCGAAACGTCCTCCGCCAGACGATACGGATTCTCCCGCATAACGCTGTAGAGTCCCATGCCGTAAGTCTCATAGATGCGAAGCGCAAGCGTGTTTCCGATGCCGTAACCCTGCAAAAAAGTGAGGGCGTCTCTGGCATCCCGCTTCTCATAGAGGGATGCCGCAATCTCTCTGGCTTTTTTCAAACTGATGCCCTTTACTTCCGCAAGGCGCTCCGGCTCCTCCTCGATGATGCGATAAGTGTCCGCACCGAAAGCTTTGACAATCCGTCTGGCAAGCGCTTCCCCGACACCCTTCACCGCACCGGAAGAAAGGTAGCGTTCAACGCTTGTCTCATCGCTGGGCGGAAGAATGGTGTAATGTTCTATTTTAAACTGTTTTCCATATACTTGATGGGTAGTGTACTCGCCGGTGGCCTCGATGGTCTCACCCTGATCCATCGTATGAAAAAAGCCCACGCAGGTAAGGGATTCTTCCTGCGTGAGTAAATTTAAAACCGTGTAACCGTTGTCGTTGTTACGGAAGATAATGTGCTCGATAAAGCCTTTAATCGTATCCATAGAACCTCTGGTAGAGTTGATAAAGGAATGAACAATATGTGTAGAGACTTATAACCCGTAATTAATCTTCGCCTGCTCGTAGAGCATCTGCGCGAGGGAATTAGAACCCTGTTTCGCAGTCTGCTCAGAAATCTGCTGGATCACGGAATCTTTGAAATAATCGACCATCTGGGATGCGTAGCCGTCCTCATCATCGCTGAAAATATCGACTGTTTTCTGCATCTCCTTGTAAACCTGCTCCCAGAGATAAGCCTCAAACTGCTTGCAGGCATCAAAGAGAGCATCGTCTTCTTTGTTCTTCGCCGCACGGTCGGTGTTCTCCAGCTTTTTTTGAAGATTTTCGGTCATAACACGATTGGTGTCAGTCATGTAGTCGGTATAAGCCGCCAGATTGGTTAAGTCGTTCATGCACGTACTCCTATCTTATTATCTCTTTAAGTTATTCGCGACTTCCAGCATCGAATCGGAGGTCGTGATGGACTTGGAATTCATTTCATAAGCACGCTGTGCTACGATGAGATTTACCATCTCATTTGCCACCTGCACGTTGGATCCCTCCAGATATCCCTGAATGATGCGGCTTCTGTCCACATCATCATTGGTAGTCTCGTTGATGGCACGGCCGCTGGCGTCTGTCACAACAAAGAGGGTATCGCCCACACGTTTTAAACCGTTGGGGTTATTAAACTGGAAGGTCCCGATCTGTCTGCCGATGGGACGCGGATTATTGAGCTCATCAGGATAGCAGATCTGTCCGTCCTCCGTAATCGAAAGATTGCTGGCCATAAAACCTGCATCGACTACAAGGGCACGCCCCTCCGTATCCAATACCGGAAGTCCGTCCGCGTTCGTCAGGGTCATGCGATTATTGACGCCGATCGCCCAGGTAAAATCACCGTTTCTCGTATAGAAGATCTGGTCGTCATCACCGCGCAGAGCAAAGAATCCGTCTCCCTCAATGGCAAAGGCCGTGTCGGAATCCGCATCCAACAGGCTTCCCTGTCTGAAGATCTGATTGATGGATGAGGTACGCACGCCGAGACCCACCTGGGAGGTGGTCGGCTTCGGATCGCCGTTCGCCGTCGTGGTAATAGACTGCAGATTCTGGTACAGAAGAGACTTAAACTGTGCCACCTGTGCCTTGTAACCCACGGAATTGACGTTAGCGAGGTTGTTCGCTATCGTGTCCACATTTGTCTGCTGTGCATTCATGCCGGTTGCGCCCGACCATAAACTTCTAACCATGTTCTCCTCCTAAAGTAGCATATTAGCTTAACTTTCCGTTCTGATTCACCGCCTGCTCCAAGGTATCGTCATAGGTGGTGATCACTTTCTGGTTACTCTCGTATTGTCTCTGCAGGGTAATCATGTTGACCATTTCGGTCACTACTGAAATGTTTGACATTTCAAGGTAGCCTGCATGCACCTGCGTGTCGGTCTCCATATCGTCCTTCTCGATACGTGTTGCGCCGTCGATGGCTGTGAAATAGTTTTCTCCGAAACGCTCCAGGTAGTTGTAATCTTCAAAGTCCACGACATTGATGGTGGCCGCCACTGTGCCGTCCTGAATAATGTCGCCGTCTCTGTTAATGCTCACCGGAAGAGCGGGATCAAGGCGAATCCTGCGATCGGAATCGTCCAGCACATAATCGCCGTCCTGTGTTTTCAAAAAGCCCTGACGATCCATGGTGAAATTACCGTCTCTGGTATACATAGTGGTTCTTTCATCGCGCTTGTTCGTGTACTCAATGGCAAAAAATCCCTTGTCGGAAAGTGCCAGATCCAGTTCGTTTCCCGTCTCCTTGATAGGACCCTCAGAGTAATCCACGTAATTTTCACCGATCTTTACTCCCAGATTCAGGCCCGTCTTGCGAACCCGCTTCTGCAGATAATTCTCGTTGAGCGGATTATTCACTTCGTCCTGATCGATCGCTCTGTTTGTTGCCATCGGTCTGGGAAGATTTCCCGGCTCCGACAGATCCTTGATCTTATAGGCAAGCACCGTATCAAAAGCCTGGCTTGTGGTGCCCTCTTTTTTAAAGCCATTTGTGGTTGCGTTCGCCAGATTGTTGGTCAGAACATCCATCCTGTGCTGTTCATTCAACATTCCGGTGTAGGCTGTGTAAAGTCCTTTCAGCATATAAAACTTTCCTCCGTCTATGCTGAGGATGCGTCCTATGCATCCCAGTGTTTTTTGTTCAGTCTTCTCTGTAACCGGCCAAAAATTCCACGTACTTTCCTGTACCGATGGCAACTGCCGTCATGGGATCCTCCGCCGTCATAGTGTTGATGCCGGTCTTCGCAGCGATCAGATCTTCCAATCCGCGAAGCAGGCTTCCGCCGCCCGTTAAAACAATGCCTCTGTCCGCGATATCCGCCGCAAGCTCCGGGGGCGTCTTCTCCAGCACGCTGTGAATCGTCTCCACAATCTGTACCGTGGTCTCGTGCAGGGCCTCCTCCGTCTCCTCCGAGGACACCTTTACGGTTCTGGGCAGTCCCGTTACCAGATTACGGCCGCGGACATCCATATAATCCACTTCAGGCCGCCGGAACGCGGAACCGATCTTTATTTTCAAATCCTCTGCCGTCCGTTCACCGATCAGCAGATTATGTTTTTTACGCATGTAGCGCACGATAGCTTCGTCAAAGTCATCGCCGGCGATCTTGATGGAAGCACTGACCACCGTACCTCCCAGAGAAATAACGGCAATATCGGAAGTGCCGCCGCCGATATCTACGATCATGTTGCCGCAGGGCTTCGAAATGTCGATGCCTGCACCGATCGCCGCAGCGATGGGTTCCTCAATGATAGAGACTTCTCTTGCGCCCGCCTGATAGGTCGCGTCCTCCACGGCCTTCTTCTCGACCTCGGTGACGCCGCTGGGCACGCACACCGCGATGCGGGGCTTGCGGAAACTCTTCTTTCCAAGGGCTTTCTGGATGAAATACTTCATCATCTTCTCCGTCACCTGATAGTCGGAGATAACGCCCTGACGCAGGGGACGTACCGCCACGATATTGCCCGGTGTCCTGCCGAGCATGAGGCGCGCATCTTCACCGATCGCCTTGATCTTATTCGTGTCCCTGTCAAAAGCAACTACGGAGGGCTCCTTGAGAACAACGCCCTTGCCGCGGATATATACCAAAATACTGGCTGTGCCAAGATCTATTCCAATGTCTGTAAACTGCATGACCTTTCCCCTTCCTGAGAGTATAGCATTATCATTATACCCTTATCACAGAGGATTTTCAAAGGTTTTTTGATTTTTTTCGAAAAAATTAAAAAACGCCAAAAGCAGAACGGATCCTTCCGCTCTGTTTTCAGCTTCCTTGCTGAATTTTATATCGGATAAACAGAGTGGTTTCTTAACAGGAAATAAGCGGAAAAAGAAAATAATCCGGTTTACACCCGAAATGCGCTTTGTTATAATACCAAGGTATGATTCATACAACCAAATAAATTGTAAAACAGCAACAGCCTCGATAATACCGTCTATAAACATTATTTCATAAAACTATGATTCAGAAAGGAATTATCGCCATGAAAACACAGGCAGAACTGCAAAGACTTCTCCGCGATATCGACCATAAGGGCTACAAAGCTTATAAGGTTTTGGAAGGAGAATACGACTTCGGTGCGTACCGTCTCTGCATCGACCACGTACAGGGAGATCCCTTCGCCTCGCCCTCGAGGGTACGGCTCGTATACAGAAATCAGGGCAATATTCCCGCCACTTACTTTGAGAGCAGGCAAAGGCGCATCGCCGTGGAGGACTATCTTCTGCGCAGTCTCCATCGGAACCTGCGGTCGAGCGACGGCAGGGCCGCAAAGGGCTCGGGCAAGAGTGGTCTGGTGACAGCCTGCAGAACAACGCAGGAGATTCTGGAGACCACTGCCATGCATATCGAGAAGGATGCGATCACGACCCGCATCGAGGTGGGATTTCCTGCCTTTGGCAGAACGATCGCAGCAGGAGAACTCTCGCAGATCCTCTTTAAGCTTCTGCCTGAACTATGTGAAAAAACCTTCCGCCTGAATCCTTCCATGAAACAGACTTTAGATAAAGTAGTTTTTCTTGCGGATGATCAGCAGTTTATCCGGGAAAGCCTTGTGGAACAGGGACTTGTCGCCTTTGTGGCGGACGGTTCTATCCTTCCCAGAGAAAGCGGCGTCTCCCAGCGACCCTTGAGGGACGCTGTGGTATTTAAAAGCCCTGACTCTCTTGCCGTCACCCTGACGCTTCCCCATCGGGGTGCGGTGCGCGGTATGGGCATCAAACGCGGCATCACGGTGATCGCAGGCGGCGGTTTCCACGGAAAATCCACCCTCTTAAAAGCGCTTGAACGCGGTGTTTACAATCACATCGCGGGGGACGGGAGAGAACTTGTCATCACCGACGAAACCGCCTTTAAACTGCGGGCTGAGGAGCACCGCTGCATCCATGAAACAGATATTTCTCTCTTTATCAACAACCTGCCCATGAAATCTGACACCACGTGTTTCCAGACAGAAAACGCCAGCGGAAGCACCTCCCAGGCCGCCAATACAGTAGAAGCGCTGGCGATCGGGAGCACGGTTCTCTTAATTGATGAAGATACCTCTGCCACGAATTTTATGGTGCGCGACGGGCGTATGGCCCAGCTCGTCTCAGATGAGAAAGAACCCATCACACCTTTTATCCGCAAGATCAAAAGTCTTTATCAGGATCTCGGTATCTCCACTGTACTGGTGGCCGGCAGTTCCGGTGATTATCTTTCCGTGGCTGACACGGTGCTGCAGATGGATTGTTACGAGACGAAAGATGTGACCGCACGGGCAAAAGAGCTTGCCGTACCGCTCACCGAAGAGACTGTGAAGAAAACCGATTGGCTGAAAAAGAAGATCCGCACCCAGAAGATCGAGAAGGTGCGGGTACACGGCTGGGACACGATCAGTCTGGACAAGAACGAGATCGACCTGCGCTATCTGGAACAGATCGTGGGAGAGAGCCAGACCGACGCACTGGCATACATTTCTCAGTATATTTTAGAACGGCTGGCCGACGGCAAAAAAACGCTGCCCGAATTGGTAAACGCAGCCGCGGATAAACTGGAAAAGGAGGGCGTCCTCTCCATGACCCCGAGAAATTATGGGGCCGGACCCGCGGCGTACGTACGCAGGCAGGAGATACTGGCCTGCCTGGCAAGATATCGGCTACTCTGATTTATCCCGAGGCCGCGCAGCGGTCCTCGTGACCAAGCTATGCTTGGTCGGGTCTAACATTTTCTTCACATATATGCCGGTATAGGATTTCTTATTTTTCGCAACCTGCTCCGGCGTTCCTTCTGCAATCACGGTTCCGCCGCCGTCACCGCCCTCAGGGCCCATATCGATAATGTAGTCAGCGGTCTTAATGACGTCCAGATTGTGCTCAATGACTACCACCGTATTGCCGCCCTCGGCCAGCTTGTGAAGAATGTCCACCAGTTTGTGTACATCCGCGAAATGCAGACCCGTGGTTGGTTCGTCCAAAATGTAGATCGTTTTTCCCGTACTGCGCTTGGAGAGCTCCGTTGCCAGCTTAATGCGCTGTGCCTCGCCGCCCGAAAGCGTGGTGGAAGGCTGACCCAGTTTCACATAGGAAAGTCCCACGTCATTTAAGGTCTCTATCTTTCTGCGGATCGAAGGAAGATTCTCAAAAAAAGGCACCGCTTCCTCAACCGTCATGTCGAGCACGTCAAAGATGCTCTTTCCCTTATATTTCACCTCAAGCGTCTCCCTGTTATATCGCTTGCCGCCGCAGACCTCGCAGGGCACGTAGACGTCCGGGAGAAAGTGCATCTCTATCTTTAGAATGCCGTCGCCGCCGCAGGCCTCACAGCGTCCGCCCTTCACATTGAAACTGAACCGCCCTTTCTTATAACCCCTGGCTTTCGCGTCCTGAGTGGATGCGAAAAGATCGCGGATCTGATCGAAAACCCCCGTGTAAGTGGCAGGGTTTGAGCGAGGCGTTCTGCCGATGGGGGACTGGTCAATATTAATGACCTTGTCAAGCTGCTCAATGCCCAGAATTTCTTTATGACGGCCGGGAATCGTGCGTGCGCGATTTAATTCCCTCGCCAGATGCTTGTACATAATTTCATTGACGAGCGAGCTCTTACCCGATCCCGAAACACCCGTCACACAGGTGAGAACACCCGTAGGAAACTTCACGTCTATTTTTTTCAGGTTATTTTCTTCCGCGCCTTTCACGGTGAGCCATCCCGTGGGCTTCCTGCGCGTCTTCGGCACTGGTATCCGCAATTTCCCCGAAAGGTACTGTCCCGTCACGGATTCCTCCACCTGCATGATCTCCTCCGCCGTGCCCTGCGCCACTACTTCGCCGCCGCGGCTGCCGGCGCCCGGCCCGATATCCACAATGTGATCCGCCGCCAGCATGGTATCCTCGTCGTGCTCCACCACCAGCAGCGTGTTTCCCATATCTTTCAGGTTTTTGAGCGCTGCGATCAACTTATCGTTATCCCGCTGGTGCAGACCGATACTCGGCTCATCCAGAATATAGCAGACCCCGACAAGCCCCGACCCGATCTGGGTCGCCAGACGGATGCGTTGCGACTCGCCGCCCGATAGTGACCCCGTAGCACGCGACAGAGAAAGGTATTCCAGACCTACTTCCATCAGAAAGCCCACTCGCGCCCTGATTTCCTTTAATACACGCTTTCCGATCAGCTCCTGCTGAGGCGTAAGCTTCATATCGCCGATGAATGCGTGCAATTTTGCTATCGAAAAGGAAGTGATCTCATATATATTCTTATCGCAGATCGTCACTGCGAGAGATTCCTTTTTCAAGCGCATTCCCTTACACTCCTTGCAGGGTGTGATGCGCATAAAACTCTCGTACTCCTGCTTGCTCCACTCAGAGCCTGTCTCGCGGTAACGCCGCTCTACGTTCTTTATGAGTCCTTCAAACGTCACCGGATAGACACCGTTGCCGCGCTGCCCCTGATAATGCACATTTACGCTCTTATCTGTGCCGTTGATGATAATGTCCTGCACCGTCTCAGGTAATTCGCCGAAGGGCGTCTTTAAACTGAATTTAAATTCCTTTGCAAGAGCCTGCAAGATCGCATTCGTAAAGCTGCCCTTGTCGCCGCTGGACTGCCAGCCCAAAACAGCTATAGCCCCATCCTCTAAACTGACACGTTTGTCAGGTATCATGAGATCAACATCGAATTCCATCTTGTAACCGAGGCCGAAGCAGACCGGACACGCGCCGAAGGGATTGTTGAAGGAAAAGCTTCTCGGCTCGATCTCACTGATGCTGACGCCGCAGTCAGGGCAGGCAAAGCTCTGGCTGAACTGGATGGGTTCACCGCCGATCACGTCCAGAATCATCAGCCCCTCTGCCAATGAAAATACATTCTCCACAGAGTCCGTCAAACGCCTCTCAATCCCTTCTTTCACCACAAGGCGATCCACCACGATCTCAATATTGTGCTTAATGTTTTTCTCCAGCTTGAAATCCTCGGCCTCCTCCGTCAGGTCGTAGAGATTACCGTCCACCCGCACGCGAACGTAGCCGCTGCGGCGTGCCCGCTCAAAGACTTTCGCGTGCTCACCTTTCCGACCCCGCACCACGGGCGCGAGGAGCTGAATCTTCGTACCCTCAGCCAGCGCCATGACCTGATCCACAATCTGATCGACCGTCTGCCTCTTGATCTCCTTGCCGCAGTTCGGGCAATGAGGAATGCCGATGCGGGCGTAGAGCAGACGAAAATAATCATAGATCTCCGTCACGGTTCCCACCGTGGAGCGCGGATTTCTGTTCGTCGATTTCTGGTCAATGGAGATAGCGGGGGAAAGCCCCTCGATCCGCTCCACATCGGGCTTCTCCATCTGCCCCAAGAACTGCCTCGCATAGGAGGAGAGAGATTCCATATAGCGCCTCTGTCCCTCCGCATAGATGGTATCGAAAGCCAAAGAGGATTTCCCCGAACCTGACAGTCCCGTGAGCACCACAAATTCATTTCGCGGAATATCTAAATCGATCCCCTTTAAATTATGTTCATTCGCGCCCCGGATCTTAATGTATTCCCTCGGGCGCATCTTTATTGTGTCTGACATTATGCTTCTCCTTTATCCTATTGTCATATTCGACTTGTTTTTCCTCGCTAGGAGTCAAAATCCCTAAGCCTGACTTTCAGTTCCACCATCCGGTCACGCAGTTCCGCAGCTGCCTCGAAATTCAGATCCGCAGCAGCGCGCTTCATCTGTTTCTCCACATCCTTGATGAGTTTTTCAAGTTCTGCTTTACTCATGGACTCCGGATCCTTCTCGAAGCGCTGTTCCTCCTTTGCAATGGTCTTGGATATGCTGATGAGATCCCGCACCGCTTTTTGAATCGTGGTGGGCGTGATGCCGTGTGCCTCGTTGTAGGCTTGCTGCAGCCCACGTCGGCGGTTTGTCTCAGTGATGGCGACATTCATGGAATCCGTCATACTGTCGGCGTACATGATGACCCGCCCTTTCGCGTTTCTCGCCGCTCGCCCGATGGTCTGAATCAGGGAGGTAGCCGACCGCAAAAAGCCTTCTTTGTCGGCATCCAAAATGGCAACCAATGCAATTTCCGGTATGTCCAGCCCCTCTCGCAAAAGGTTGATGCCAACCAAGACATCGAACACGTCAAGACGCATATCCCGGATGATCTGCGCACGCTCCAGCGTGTCGATATCGGAGTGCAGATATTTCACGCGAATACCTACGTCATTCATATAGGAAGTCAGATCCTCCGCCATCCGCTTCGTGAGTGTAGTCACCAGGACTTTGCCATGGTCAGCCACCACCTGATTGATCTCGGAAATCAAGTCATCAATCTGCCCCTCCACGGGCCGCACGCTCACCTCGGGATCTAAAAGTCCCGTAGGCCGGATGATCTGCTCTGTGCGGAAGAGCTCGTGCGCCGCCTCGTAGTCCGAAGGTGTGGCGGAGACGAAGAGCATCTGATCAATGTGTTCTTCAAACTCCTCAAAGCACAGCGGCCTGTTGTCAAGCGCCGATGGCAGACGGAACCCGTAATCCACCAACGTGTTCTTGCGGGAGCGGTCCCCCGCAAACATCCCGCGTATCTGGGGGATCGTCATATGGGACTCGTCTATGATGATGAGAAAATCGTCCTTGAAATAATCGAGCAGTGTAAAGGGCGGCTCACCCTCCGCCATCCCGTTCAGATGTCTCGAATAATTTTCAATGCCGGAGCAGAAGCCTGTCTCTTTTAACATTTCCACATCAAAGTTCGTCCGCTCGGAGATACGCTGCGCCTCCAGAAGTCTGTCCTCACCCTTGAAATAGCGAATTCGTTCTGAGAGTTCTTCTTCGATCAGATCGCAGGCTTTCACGATCTTTTCTTTCGCCACCACATAGTGAGAAGCCGGAAAGATCATCACATGCTCCAATGTCGCGTGCACCTGTCCCGTCAGCGGATCCGTCTCCGCGATCCTGTCGATCTCATCCCCGAAAAACTCTACACGGATCAGATAGTCGCCGCCCTGCGCCGGATAGATCTCCAGCACGTCGCCTCGCACACGGAAGCAGCACCGGTCCAGATCCATATCGTTTCTGTTGTACTGCATCTCGATCAGGCCGCGTATCACCTCGTCCCTGTCTTTTGTCATGCCCGGGCGCAGGGACATACTCATACCCGCGTACTCGT
The DNA here is from genome assembly GCA_029067085.1 of Lachnospiraceae bacterium. GTDB lineage: Bacteria > Bacillota > Clostridia > Lachnospirales > Lachnospiraceae > UBA3282. Next base: position 289,213 of record JAIEFE010000018.1, read on the forward strand.
CGGGACTGCCAAGACCGTAGATGCAGGAGACGCTGGCGATCACCACCACGTCTCGACGCTCCGTCAAAGAAGCCGTGGCCGAGAGCCGCAGCTTGTCTATCTCATCGTTGACGGCGGAATCCTTTGCAATGTAAGTGTCCGTGGAGGGTACATAAGCCTCCGGCTGATAGTAGTCATAGTAGGACACGAAATACTCCACCGCGTTCTCCGGAAAGAACTCCTTGAATTCTCCGTAGAGCTGCCCTGCCAAAGTCTTATTGTGGGCGATCACCAGTGTCGGCTTATTTAACGCCTGAATGATATTAGCCATGGTGAACGTCTTCCCGGAGCCGGTGACGCCAAGCAGGGTCTGGAACTGGTTACCCTTTTTAAAGCCGTTCACCAGAGCCTCAATGGCTTCTGGCTGGTCGCCGGTGGGTTTATATTCACTGTGTAGTTTAAAGTCCATACGCTCAAGATCACCTCCGAAATCCATAGTGAGAAACAATGTATATCTCTGGCTTTATGTCGGTGTAAAGCAGTTTTGATTATATCATATTACCTTAAATTTGTACAGTATTTTTAGAACATTTGTTCTTTTATCCACTTATGTTATTGGCATAAAAAAGCCTCTTTTTTGATAAATATTGTTATATCTTAATTTTACCAAAAAAGAGGCTTTTTCTCAAAGACACAAACTATTTTACACTACCGTCTGGATTTTTAAACCCTTTTACTATCTTTGCATACTGTTTTGGATAATGTACCTTATACCATCCCAATCTTGGATTCACTCTGTTACATTTTACTGTTCACCTTTCTCCTAGGATATACTTACACAGTTCCATTGATTAGCTTGAATAATTCCTAAAGTTTGTTACAGGAACGTCGATTTCCTTCGGCTAACCGTATATAATTATATTGATAGACTATGAAGAAAAGACGGGTGATTTTATGGAATATATGTCTTGCCCGGAAGCAGCAAAAAAGTGGGGCATTTCAGAAAGGCGAAACCCGCAGATGGGAGAAGAAAAGATAAGAAAAGTGTTGTATTGTAACATTTTGCGGACATTTGCTTGTTATACTACTTCTAAAGCGCAAAGGAGGACAGGATATGAAACGAATTTTGATTGTCGAAGATGACAGTCTTTTGAATAAAACATTGGCTTATAATTTAACCTCTGACGGATATAAAGTCACTTCTGTTTTTAATGTCAAATCCGCTGTCTATCAATTAAGCAGCAACGAATATGATTTAATCCTGCTGGACATTAACCTGCCGGACGGCAGCGGGTATGACTTATGCAAAAGTAATAAACTGAAACACCCCGATACCGTGATAATCTTCTTGACCGCCAACGATCAAGAAAACGATCAGATACGCGGTTATGAAGCAGGTGCAGTGGACTATATTACAAAACCCTTTTCTATTGGCGCATTACAACGGAAAATCAGCGCCATGTTTGCCATGCTGGAACATCACAAACCCGCAAAAAATATTTACGATGATAGCAAACTTTTCCTTGACTTTTCGCAGCAAACGGCCAGCCTTAACGGGAAACCATTAGCACTTTCCCCGATGGAATACAGGATGTTAAATCTTTTTCATAAAAATCCAAAACAGGTACTTACTCGCGGACAGCTTTTAGAGAAACTGTGGGATGTGGACGAAAATTATGTAGACGAGCATACTTTGACAACTGCTATTAGCCGCATACGCGGTAAGATTGAAGCCGACGGAGGCACTTATATTAAGACTGTCTACGGTATGGGCTATCAATGGATGGGGGGCGAAAAGAAATGAAATTGAACCGCCTATCTATCAAAAATCTGTGTTTGCTTATAGAAGCTGGGGCGCTGCTCTCCATGTTGACAATTACCATTGTACTTTATGCGCTGACAAGCGATATGCTTATGCTTTTGGGTGGTGCTTTGCTGACAGCCTGTACCCTTGTTTGGCTTATCTTATTGGTGTCATTCTTTAGTAAGCGGCTGTCTGTATTTACCAACGACCTGTGCCGGACGCTGGATAATATGATAAATGGCAACAAGGAGCCAAAACAAATTAGCGATAAGGAAACCCTTTTTGCCCGTATCAGCCACCGACTTTCCCGATTATATGGTATTATGCAGGAAAACCGCCGAAAAGTGGACGAGGAACGGCAAGAGCTTCAAATGCTGGTATCGGATATTTCCCATCAAGTGAAAACGCCAGTAAGCAATCTAAAAATGGTGACGGATACGTTGCTTACAAAGCCAGTCACAGATCGGGAACGGATAGACTTCTTACAGGGTATCCGCAGCCAGACCGACAAGCTGGATTTTCTCTTTCAGGCACTTGTAAAAACTTCTCGGTTGGAAACAGGGGCTATCCGGCTGGAAAAGAGAGACTGCCTATTGTTTGATACATTGGCGCAGGCCATGAGCGGGATTGTCTACGGTGCAGAGAAAAAAGACATTACTGTGACAGTGGATTGCCCAGAGGATTTGCACCTGTCCCATGATAGCAAATGGACAGCGGAGGCAATTTTCAATCTGTTGGACAATGCGGTGAAATATACCACGGCTGGCGGCAAGATTAGTGTTTCGGTGGAGCAATGGGAAATGTATGTAAAGCTGAATGTTACAGACACGGGCAAAGGAATTTCAGAGAGCAATCAAGCGTCCATTTTCCGTCGCTTCTATCGGGAGGAAGAAGTACACGATGAACCGGGTGTTGGTATCGGTCTGTATCTGGCACGCGAGATTATTACCCTGCAAGGTGGCTATATTAAAGTAACTTCGGAGATTGGCAAAGGTTCAACCTTTTCTGTTTTTCTCCCTGTACGGTGAAAACTTTTTCTGTGCTTCGGACATTTCTGTGACATTTGGGTTTTATAATCGCTCTATCAACGGGCGAACAGCCCCGAAAGGAGCATTTGAATATGAGCGTTTTACAAACGATTGACCTTAAAAAGTATTATGGCACCGAGCCAAACATTACCCGCGCTCTGGATGGTGTCAACTTCTCTGTGGAGCAGGGCGAGTTTGTGGCTGTGGTAGGAACCTCTGGCAGCGGTAAATCTACTCTGCTTCATATGATGGGCGGACTTGATACCCCTACCTCTGGCAGCGTCATTGTCCGCGGAGATGAACTGGCGAAAAAGAACGATGAAGAACTGACTATCTTTCGCCGCCGCAATATCGGTTTTATTTTCCAGAACTACAATCTGATGCCGATTTTGAATGTCTATGAAAACATTGTCCTGCCTGTGGAGCTGGATGGTGATACGGTAGATCAGAAATTTATGGACGAGGTTGTGCAGATGTTGGTCTTAGAGGACAAGCTAAAGAATATGCCTAACAACCTCTCCGGCGGCCAGCAACAGCGTGTCGCTATTGCCCGCGCTCTGATTACCAAGCCGGCCATCGTTCTGGCCGACGAACCGACTGGCAATCTGGACAGTAAGACCAGCGCCGATGTGATGGGTCTTCTGAAACGTACCAGCGGAGAATTTAACCAGACCATCGTAATGATTACTCATAATAACGAGATTGCCCAACTTGCCGACCGCATTGTGCGGATTGAGGATGGCAAAATCATAGGGTAAGGAGGTGACGGACTATGACTTGGCCTTTTGAAAATGATACAAGTGCCATCGAAAAGAAACTTGCAACAAGGAGCATCAAGACAGATAATCGGCGCAATCTGTTTATGATTTTGACCATAGCTTTGGCAGTAGCCCTCATGTCTGCTATATTCTGTGCGGCGGCTGCCAGTGACCGAGCTTTAGAGGACGATATTCGAGGCCAGTATCAGGCGGTTGTGGTGAATTGCGACTGGGATATGATTAAAAAGCTGTCGAATTGTCCAGAGGTGGAGAGTTGGGGACTGTCGCAGAATTACGGTTCGGTTCGCTACGGTGACAGCGTCCTGACGGTGGAGTATGCTGATGCCGGCTGGATGGAACTGGGAAAAAAGCCGCCCTTCATAGGTACACTTCCCCAGGCTGCCAATGATATTTTAGTGGAGCGGGCGTTCCTGGAGTATTTTGAAATTCCCGTAGAGGTCGGACAAACTATTGAAGCTGATCTTGGAAACGGCAAGCAGGTCTATGCCATTAGCGGTATTATGGATGTAGAAAATGACTCCCGTATCTTTCAACTCTATGTGTCCGAGGCTTTTGTAGAGAAGATGGCTGAAGGAGAACCACTATTTGAGTTCCGGCTTCGCTATACAGGTGCTGACACTATGGAGTTGGAACAGCTCAAAACTGATATTGCCGCATTTCTGACGGCAAACGGTGTAATAGAGAATTGTCTTTTTTACAGTTCCAATTACTTCGATATGCAGGGCTTTAAGAGTGGAACTGTGAAATACTATATTCCGGTGGCACTTCTGCTGCTGGTTGCCTGTGCGGTGGTCATTTACAGTATATTTTTTATTTCCGTTAGGGGCAAAATGCGGGAATATGGACGTATGAAGGTCATCGGCGCAACACCGAAGCAGATTCGTCGGATTGTGCAGCGAGAGGGTTTCCTTCTGTCGGCTTGCGGAATCCCTCTGGGTCTGCTGATTGGTGGAAGCATTGGCTTTGCCATCAATATGGCGCACTGGAGTTGGATGGGAAATCTGCCCTACCTGCTGGCAACAGCAGTGGTCTGTGCCCTGACTGTGCTCTTGTCAATCCACGCACCCGTCCGCATGGCGGCGAGGGTGTCCCCCATCGAGGCAGTACGTTCCAGCGGCTATGAAACCGGGGTCGACCGAAAAGATCAGAAAAACCACCATATCACCCCATCCGCTTTGGCACGGATGAATTTCCAGAGGAGTCGGAAAAAGACAATCATCACACTGACCTCCTTAGGACTGACTGGAGTGTTTTTGGTAGCAGTGGCAACAGTATTCAATTCCATTAGCCCCGAAAAAATGGCGATTGAATTATTGGGTGACCACTGTAACTATGAAGTCAGTTGGATAGATTCGGGAGGAGCGGAAGGGTTCCCAGATATTGCAAGGGAAAACCCATTGACGGAAGAACTGCGGCAAGAGCTTCTTACTCTGGACGGAGTGGAATCTATCACCCCCCATGAGGCAACCTTTGCAAGGGTCACATTCCCCGACAGAACAGAGTCCTTGGGATTCCTTGTACTGGACCGCATGGGGATGGAAAAGTGGTTGCCCGATGAGAACATGGAGAAAGGCAGCGCAGATTATGAGGAACTTGCTGCAAATGATGGTGTCATTGTAACAGATTCAGGTGAGCAACTTTTAAGTATGCTTTTTGGCTATACTCCGACCATCGGAGATGTGTTGACTTTTGAAACGATGGATGGCAATACCATGCAGGTAACAGTTATGGGAATTGCCAAACCGGAAGTGACAAGCGGTACTGGTGCATGGGGGTTGTTTACCCTTACGGAAGAATTAGCCCATAAACTCTACCCGGACATTAAGAATATAGAGGCTGTTTGGAACATACACACATCAGATGATTCGGATGTGTTAAGAGCGTCCATTTTTGACTTGCTGGAAAACCCGATTCTAACAATCACATCCAGGGCAGACCTTGCTGCTTCTCTGAGATCGCAGTTGAACCTTATGAGACAGGGAGTTTATCTGCTACTGGCTTTCCTGTTCGTGTTTTCTGTTGTAAATCTGGTCAACACTCTAATGACCAATCTGCTGGCCAGACAGCAGGAGCTTGGAATTTTGCAGTCTGTGGGCATGACAGGAAAACAGGTATCTCGTATGCTGATTGCGGAGTGCCTATGGTATGTGGGAGTCACGGTTATTATATCCGTCGGCATTGGCGGAATTTTGGGAGACGTTGCGGACTATATGATCAGCAGCTTCAATATTTTGGGTAAGCTGTCCTATACATTCCCTTTGATTGAAACGGCAGTTTTTGTTTTGGCACTGCTGGCAGTGGCCGTGGTTTTCTCTGTATTTGCTGTGCGATATTCCAACCGCCTTTCTCTTGTGGAGCGGATCAAGACAATGGAGTAATGAGTGAGCGGCAGCTTTTGGCTATTCTGCTTCCTTTTTGTCCATTTTTCGAGATAAATTTTTGAAATGTCCGTTGCTTGTAACAATTCGGCTTGTTTTCTTGTCGAATTTTAGCATAGCGCGGACATTTCTGTGATATTTGAACTTCCAATGAGTGAAAAAATGTATGAAGCGTTGGGGCGCGTGTTGATGAACCGCAAGGGAGCGAAAACGACCACGATTGACGGTTACAGCAATTTCCTTTTCCTCAACCGGGACGACTGCCCGAAAACAAATCAGTTCCTCCTCATTACCAGAAACACGCCCAGCGCGCATGCCGCCACGATCGCAGCCGCAATTCCAAAAAAGATCCTTTTCTGCCGTTCCTTTTCTGCTTTTTCCTGTGCTGCCTCTTCTTCGGCCTGGGCCTTTTCTCTTTCGCGTTTCTCTTTCTCCAGCTTCACGCGCTCCGCCTTTTCGGCTTCCGCCTTCTCCTTCTCCATCCGTTCTTTTTCCATTTTTTCACGCTCCGCTTTCGCAGCCGCGTCTTTATCCTTTTTATCCGACTTTTCGGATGTATTCTCTTCCGGCTTTACGGCATCTGCTTTATCCTCGGCGCTGTTATCCTTATTTTCTTTCTCGCCGTCGGTTTTCTCCGTCTGCTGGCTGCCCGTCTGATCCGTATTCTGATCTTTATCCAAAGACGTCCCCTGCGTCTGATTCTGTGCGGTTTGGTTCTGATCAGTCTGCGCCTGCGCGGGGTCCGGTTCAAATTCCGCCGAGATGGTATGATCGCCGTTCACATCAGTAAAATTGTAGGAGGTGGCAGCGCCGATCGCCGTCCCGTCCACATACACCATGCGCACGCGATATCCCCTGTCCGGAGTGATCGCATAACCGATCCACGAGCCTGTCGGGACGGGGCTTGCCCCGGTGGGTGTGATGATCCCGCCAATGGACGATACAGAGGCCGTCACCGTGTATGTCTTCGGGGTTTCCTTCTCAAAGACAGCCATCAGATTCCTGTCGCCGGTAATGTTTTCTATAGTAAACTCCTGATTCGTATTGACGCTTTTATCATTTTCTTTCCATTCCACAAAACGCCACCCCTCCTTCGGCGTCGCCTTGAGCGTCATATTCTCTCCGGCGTTCACTGTTTTTCCCTCGGTGGCCGTACCGCCATTCGCATCATTCACGGTGATATTGACCCGGTATGTCGCGTTCTGGACGACCGCGAGCGCCGTTGCGGAATAGGCGCTGTCCTGTCTGGAAACCGCCTTCACAATAAGGTTGGATGCCCCCTCGTCCGAGGCTACGTTCAGGACGCCTTTACTGTCAATAAAGGTGCTCTGGCTGGTCTGCCCGCTGACACTCCAAACCACCTCGCTGCTGTAATCGTTTTCGCCTGTTACGGTGGCCGTAAAAGTGCAGGTCGCATTCTTTGTGACTACGATCGATCCCGGAGAAATTGCGACCGAGCTGATTGACGATGACGCATCGGAAGCCGCCATGCTTGGAAAGGCTGCTGCCAAAAAAAGAAGCAATGCTATGAAAAATTTGATGGTATAGTTCATTTTTTGTCTCATAAAATCATCATACCAAATATCCTGCTACTTGTACATACCAAAATCGAACTTTTGTTCTTTTCCCTCCTCGCTCTTGTCAGAAACCATCTCAGTGATATTTCAATGAAATTGCGAAAGTCAACATTTTACCACTTGTATATTCCTCCCTTTTATATTAGAATAAAAAAGTAACAAATTGATATCGCTATCAATTATTTTTATCACATAAGGAGGGTAATAGTCATGGCATATGTAATCAGTGATGCTTGTGTTGCTTGCGGCGCATGTGAGGGTCAGTGCCCGGTTGGCGCGATCAGCATGGGCGACGGCAAGTTTGAGATTGATTCCGATAAGTGCATCGACTGCGGTTCCTGCGCAGGTGTCTGCCCGACAGGTTCCATCTCTCAGGGTTAATCTCTGATACGAACGGATTTCGGAAGGACCGTTCTCCTATTTCTGGGGAAGCGGTTCTTTCTTTTTGCCCATGCCGAAACGTTCCCGCGGCTGATGCCTCTGGCGGATCATCTCATCGATCTTTCGGTAATGCTCTTCCTCCTGCTTCCAGTGCGCCTCGTCCCGTTCCTCCTGCTGCCTGAACTGGTAATCCAGCTCCTTCAAGATACTCTCCTTGATCTCCGTACACATTTCCCGATTGGCGTTCTTCACGGCATCCGTCACCAGATGCTGCAGCAGATACTGTAACCTCGCCGCCTTTTTTGCCTTTTCGTCATCAACGGACTCCGCATACTCCTGCAGATCTCCTCCGGGGAGCTCCATCACCGTCTCCTTTCCCTTCGTCATCGTGACCATATACTTCTTCGCCTTTTTCATGACCATATCCTCCACTTTTTCTGTCATTTCCTGTTCAGTCGGCGTCACAGGAAACGTATTATCCCCGTGCAGGACCTGCCGTATCGCCTTGAGCTGCAGCCCCTGCTCCTTCAGATGCTTGATCTGCCGAAAGCGTTCGATATCCTCTTTTGTGTAGCTGCGATGCCCCATCTCGTTTCGCCCGATGGCAAGTGAAAGTTCTTCCTCCCAGTAGCGGAGCACATGCGGTTCCACCCGTACCAACTTCGAAGCCTCCGAAATGTAATAGATTGTTTTTCCCTCCATCCTTTCCTCCCTTCAAAAAAACAAAAAGAAACGTTCCCGGTCAGGGTTCGTCTCTTTTGTAAGTGTTATTTCGCTAAATTTGCAAACTTCGTATAATCCGGCAGCCATACCAGTTCCACGGTTCCGATAGGGCCGTTTCTCTGCTTCGCAATGATAATCTCCGCGATGCCCTTTTTTTCGGTATCCTTGTTATAATAATCGTCGCGGTAAATGAACATGACCACGTCCGCATCCTGCTCAATAGCCCCCGATTCACGCAGATCCGACAGCATGGGTCTGTGGTCGGGCCGCTGCTCCACCGCACGGGAGAGCTGAGACAGCGCTACAACGGGTACCTTGAGCTCTCTGGCCAGCGCTTTTAAGGATCGGGAGATATCCGATATCTCCTGCTGTCTGGAATCGGTGGAGCGGCCGCTCCCCGACATAAGCTGCAAATAGTCGATAATGACCATTTCCAGATTGTGTTCAAGCTTGTATTTGCGGCATTTGGAGCGAAGCTCCGAAACGCTGATACCGGGCGTATCGTCTATGATGAGATTCGACTTGCCGATCTCGGCGGCGCTCTCGATCAGCTTCTCCCACTCCACATCCGAGAGATTCCCCGTCCGCAGATGCTGGGAATCCACCTTGGCCTCCATGGAGAAAAGGCGGTTCACAAGCTGTTCCTTTGACATCTCAAGGCTGAACACCGCCACTGTCTTATTCTGCTTAAAGGCCACATATTCCGCCACATTCAGGACAAAGGCCGTCTTTCCCATGGAAGGCCTCGCCGCGATCAGAATAAGGTCTGAAGGCTGTAAGCCTGCGGTCTTGTAATCCAGATCAAGGAAGCCCGTCGCCACACCCGTGACGTTGCCACTGTTGTGGGAAGCCCGTTCGATGTTGTCCATCACGTCCATCACGATCTGTCGAATGGGAACAAACTCACCGCCGCCGCGCCGCTGGATCAGATCAAAAACCCGCTTCTCCGTATCCTCAAGAATGGTCTCAAGATTCTCCTTGCCGACATAACAGTTGTTGGCGATCTCTTCATTCAGACGAATCAGTCGCCTTAATACCGCCTTGTCAGAGACGATGCCCGCATAGTATTTCACATTGGCAGAGGTCAGCGCCGCCGTGATCAAATCTCTGATAAACTCAGGACTGGCAACTTCGGGGGGCACATCCTTTTCCTTCAGACGATCCTGAAGCGTCACCGGATCCACCGGCTTTCCCTCGTCGTTCAGCTCCACCATGGCATCAAAAAGAACGCCGTACTGTTTGCTGTAAAAATCCTCCGAGGTCACGATCTCCGAGGCCGTCACAATGGCCTCCGCATCCATGATCATAGCGCCAATGACAGCCTGTTCCGCCTCTATGCTGTGAGGCAGTATTCTTTTTAATAACGCTTCCTCCGCCGCCATTAGGATTCCTCGACTACTTTAACTTTCAGTTTTCCTGTCACCTTCGGGTGGAGTTTCACGCCCACCTCGTATGCGCCGAGTGCCTTCAAGGGTTCGGGGAGCTGAATCTTTTTCTTGTCAAGTTCAAGACCGCACTGCTCCTTTGCTGCCTGCGCGATCTCCTTGGTGGAGACGGACCCGAAAGTTCTGCCGCCCTCACCGGACTTGATCTTCACAGTTACTTCCTTTGTTTCGAGAAGCTGCGCCAAGTCTTTTGCCGCTGCAAGCTGCTCCGCTGCCACCTTGTCGGCATTGGCCTTTTGGAGCTTTAGGTCATTTTTATTCTTCGCGTTCGCTTCCACGCCCAGCTTCTTCGGCAGCACAAAATTGCGCGCATACCCGTCGCTGACATTCACAATATCGCCCTTCTTTCCGAGCGTTTTCACATCTTCCAGCAATATGATCTGCATATGTATTTTACCTCTTTCCTTATTTATCACCGGAGTCAGCAGCGAAGCGGCTTACTCCAGTTCCCCTTCCTCGATCATCGCGTCAAGCGTTCTCTTGATGCTCTCAATGCCTTCCTCGATGGTGCCGGTTTCAAGCTGCGCACCCGCCACGTTCAGATGGCCGCCGCCGCCCATTCTCTCCATGATGACCTGCACGTTCACCTCGTCGATAGAGCGTGCGCTTATGTATATGATTCCATTATATCTTGTAAGAATAAAGCTGGCGCGGATCCCCTTGATGTTGAGAAGTTCATTGGCCGCCTGCGCACCCACAACAGTAGGACTTGCCACATCCTCTCCCGAACAGATGGAGATCGCGTAAAACCGCCGATAGATCTCGGCCTGGCTGACCGCATCCGCCTTCGCCTTGTACTCCGCCGCGTCGTCCCTGAAAAGCTTTCGCACACGGGTCACATCCGCACCGTTCCTGCGCAGATAGGCCGCAGCCTCGAAGGTTCTGACGCCCGTCTTTGTCATAAAATTATTTGTGTCAATCATAATGCCCGAATACATACAGTCGGCTTCCTCAGACCTAAGCCGCAGATCGTCGCTGATGTACTGTAGGATCTCCGAAACCATCTCGCAAGCTGAAGAAGCGTAGGCCTCGATATAGGAGAGAGTCGCATTCTCGATGATCTCCGTACCCTGCCTGTGATGGTCTAAGACTACAATAGACTTACAGCGTTTCAAAAGTTCAGGACATTCCGTAATGCTGGGCTTATTTACGTCCACCACCACCAGCACCGCATTGTTTCCCACCGTCTCAAGCGCAAGCTGACCGCTGATGATCATATCCTCTGCATAGTCATCCTTGTCGCGGAACATATCCACCATGGGCTGCATGGAACTTGTCACGTCGTTTAACACAATATGCGCCTTCTTATTCAGAGCCTGTGCAATCCGATAAATACCGATGGATGCACCGAAACTGTCCACATCACCGATGCGGTGTCCCATCACATAGACCTCATCCTTGACGGAGATGATCTCGCGGAGAGCATGCGCCTTCACTCTCGCCTTTACGCGCGTGCTCTTCTCCATCTGCTGACTCTTGCCGCCATAATAGATCACATTCTCAGGCACCTTCACCACTGCCTGATCACCGCCGCGGCCAAGAGCAATGTCGATGGCGTTTCTCGCAAACTCATAATTCTGCGCGTAGGAGAGGCCGTTTAAACCCATGCCGATGCTGATGGTGACTGCCATCTCATTTCCGATATTGACAGTCTTTACATCCTCCAGCAGATCAAAACGGCTCTCCCGCAGGTGGTTTGCCGACTCCTTGCGCATAATGACCAGATATTTGTCTTTCTCGAGTTTCTTGCAGATGCCGTCCAGCGCAGCTATGTATTTGTTGACTTTTCGGTCGATCAGGGCAATCAGGAGGGAACGTCTGACTTCCTCTACGCTCTCAAGCGCCTCCTCATAGTTGTCCAGATAGATGAGCGCTACCGCAAGGGACTGGTTGTCCACCTCTTTTAAGGCAATCTGCAGCGCGGTCTCATCAAACAGATAAAGGGCGATCAGATAGCCCTCATAACCCTGTGCTTCGATGATATCACTGTTTTCAGCCATCTCTTTCAGGGAAATTTTTTTCAGCTTTGCAAGATAAGTGCCTTCTTCATACTGCACACGACACTCTACCTCGTCGCTGGTATCCTTCTGTCCGGGCAGCTTGTCCTTCGTGATGGAAGAGAATAGAGCCGTCACTGACTTGTGAAATCCCTTCTCCTGATGCGTCAGCTTTTCAAAAGCGATATTCGTCCAGATGATCTTGCCCGAGTCGTCCAGAAGAGCATGCGGCAACTCCAGATCCCGCAAAAGCCTTCTCTGAATCTGCCCGTACTGCGTCGCAAAGCTGATCAGCTCATTCATAATGACGGGTTTGTTGTAAAGCATCATCGCCAGCACGATCGCAATATAGAAAATCAGATAGGCAGTCATCACGAGCCCGGCCCGATAATCCAACATGTAGATCAAAATATCCACGACCGCGAGCAATAATCCCAGATATAAGGAGGATTGCAGATACGACTTCATCCTCCCTTTTAGCTTAACTGTATTTTTCATAGGATTCCTCAATCAATCCGAAATGTTCCGAATTGATTTCTTTCCAAACAGCATACAAAATATCATACCGTATTCAGTATAGCATTTTTTCAGAGAGACCGCCACACCAATATATAGGGCTTTTTCGCCACAATATGGCAAAATATGGTATAAAGGCGCAAAAAAACCGGGTGCCAAAACACCCGGTTTCAAGGTTTTCCTTTAATCCTGCACATAAGGCATGATCGCCAAATGTCTAGCCCTCTTGATCGCAACGGTGAGCGCTCTCTGGTGCTTTGCACAGTTGCCGGTGATCCTTCTGGGAAGAATCTTGCCCCGCTCGGAAATATATCTGCGAAGCTTATTGCTGTCCTTGTAGTCGATCACATTATCTTTGCCGCAGAATACACAGACCTTTTTCCTTCTGCGCATCCCTCCCTTTTTCTTAGGGAAATCCGGCTTTTCAGATTTATTGAATGCCATAATCATACCTCCTAATCTCATTTAAGCGCCAATGCGCGTCAGCGCTTCGTCAGTTGAACGGCAGTTCTTCGTCGATCCCGTCAGGAATATTCATAAAGCCGTCCCCTGCGGCCGCCGGTGCAGCCTCTGATCTGGGTGCGGGCGTGTATCCGCCATCCCCTGCGGATGCGTTCTTGCTCTCCGCAAACTCATGCTCCTCCACAACTACCTCTGTGGTGTACACCTTGACGCCGTCCTTATTCGTGTAGCTTCCTGTCTGGATACGGCCCGTAACTGCGATCTTCGTGCCCTTGTGGAGATATTTCTCGGCAAATTCGCCCGATCTCCCAAAAGCGACGCAGTTGATAAAATCTGCCGTCTGTTCATCGTTATTGCGGTTAAATCTGCGATCTACTGCCAGCGTATATCTGGCTATCGCCGTCGCATTTTCCCCCTGAGAATATCTCACCTCGGGGTCTCTTGTTAAACGTCCCATCAAAATAACTTTATTCATACGAATACCTCTTTCTTATTTCTCGTCTTGTCTGACGCACAGGTATCGGATGACGTTGTCCATGATGCGCATACGGCTCTCAATCTCGCCGGGAGCGGTGCTCTCAGCTTCGAACCGGATGAAGTAATAAAAAGCCTCTTTCATCTTCTGGATTTCGTAAGCGAGTCTTTTCTTACCCCAGTCGTCCACTTCCGTGATCTTTCCGCCGAACCGCTCCACCAGAGCTTTTACCTTCTCCACAACAGCGGCGCGCTCGTCATCTTCGATCTTAGCGGTGACAACAACGGCTAACTCATACTTGTTCATGCTTTCTACCTCCTTTTGGTCTCTGGCCCCTTTCTTCTGTAAAGGAGCAAGGATGTATGGCGTAATGCCAAAAATTAGTATATCACGGGTATCTATAATAGCACAGTCTCAGAAAATGTGCAAGAGGATTTTGCATCTTAATTATTATGATTGAAACTGAACGGGGAATGGGATACATTAATAGTGTAACGATAAAATTTTATACAAAAGGGGGATTTTGCTTATGTCAAGATCAATGCTTGATGAGAACCTGTCAATTTTAATCCGTGAGAGCCTGGATGATACCGGAAATGCGCAATGCGTAAGCGCTTCGCCCGATATTATTGTTCGGAAAACCAAGTTCAAAGAGGATGACCTGGCGAAAATATTCCTCGAAACCTATAGTCAGGATATCAGCCTGGAAAGCGACGACAGCGGAAAGATGTACCTTTACGTGCGTTTTAAAAACACTTCCGATGAGCCGCTGACAAACTTCTATATCCATCTCTACCGCAACCATCTGGGGCTAAGCAATATTCCCAGTGACTGGAGCCGCTATGAGATGAAAACCGAGGCCGGAACACCCGCATTTATAGAATGTTTGGGAGCCCAAAAAATCGGAGCAACGCCGGCATTTGTTTATGACAAAAGTTCACTGGGTTGTTATCCAAACTGTTTTGTTGCCGTTGCAACCCGGGAAAAGAATCCGGATTATTCTTCCATCAATGACTACACCAAATATATTCAATGGGTTAACAAAAAGAATGTAGCGGCCAGAAATATCTGTGTCATTCCCGTTCGGTCGGGAATACATACGCAGATAGTCACTGCGGATAATCCGGATACGACCCGTGAACGGAGGATGTTGATTCTGGTCAGCATTGAGGAAAATACTCCATCAGGAATCAACTATGGAATCCGGCAGACAGCATTCGGGATTGAGGAAACGCGAACTTACATAAAGAATGACTCTGCGACCGGCTCTATTGCCTGCGTCTTTCACATGAAGTCCGGAGGACATAGCGAATTTGAAATATGGTTTGAAGCCGGCAGAAGGGATTCTTCCTATGTTAAGTACAAGACTGAGTTTTTCATACTGGATGAGGGTGACTCTGATTCGATTCTGAATCAGTACCTTGTCGATCTACACATCGGGCTTGCCATTCCGAACGGCACGGAAAATACCTCCTTGATCTCCGACTGCGGCCACTTACTCGGATGCTGTTATTTCAGAGGCAGTGAATGCAGATGATACACAGGAAAAGGGGGAATATTACATGAACACAAACGGATTTCAGGCTCTTTATTGTAACCACGACGGTTATGCGGAAATTCCTTGGGCGCAGCCGGACAAAAATCAGTTTTCCATAGCGCTGCACTTTCTGCCGGACACAATACCGCAAGAGGGAACGCTTCTTTCTCTGGGTGAGCATTTGAAAGTGGGATTTTCCCACGGGAATATTCAGGTAAATGGAACCGGCTCTTCCTATAGTTCCGAATATACAGCGCTGCCACAGTGTAAAAACACACTTGTGATCGTTTGCAGCAACTGTGATATTAAAGTTTACTGCAACGGTATATCGACTGTAACAACAACATTGCCCGATTACCCGGGCCGCATATCCCATCTGCGCATCGGAGAAAATCTTCCGGCTGTCTGTATTTTTGATGTCACAGTATTTCACAGACTGCTTACACTGCCGGAAATATTGCAATGCTCTGCGAAAAAGCCGACGCAATCTCAAAACCGTGTTGTTTTTTCAGACGCCACTGTCCCTGCAGATATCACGCTGCATCAATGTCAGATAGAAAACTGCGTCTACACACTCGACTGCAGGGATGGCGCCATTTGTCTGCCGTATGCCGATTTCCCCGATAAATATACGATTTCCTTCTCGGTATATCTTACCGACCGTAACCGCATGGATGGTGTTCTTTTTCAGTCTCCTGATGTCAAGGTAAAAATCTTATATGAGAGAGGCCGCATTGCTCCTCAGCTTATCATTCAATACACGGAAGGACCCGAGATCAATGTACCCCGCGGCTTCAAACGGAATCAATGGATCAATATCACCTTCGTCTTTGACGGTTTCAGGAATTATATCTACTTTGACGGCGCATTCATACAATGTGTTGACTACTACCCGTCCGGAACGCATACGGGAGATATCACCGTCGGACCGTTTGACGGTTACATGGATACCTGCATCATTGTCAATCACGCCGTATCCGGGGATGCACTCGCCGGCTTTCTGAAAAACCCGCCCGGTATATTTGACACTGATCTTCTGTATTTCTTTGATTTTGGAAGCAGGCTGCTGCAGGAAAGCCGTCATAATATCAACCTGACTTCTTCCGGCGCAAAAATCGTTCTTGCCAGAGGCACGGGCGCGCTTACCGACGTTAAAAAAAGAATAGCCGCGCCCGAAAACAAGCGGACTTACAGTGATTTTGTCAACTGGCAGATCGGCGTGATCATCCGCCTGCTGGTGGAATGGATTCACGAGCAGTTCGGGATTTATCCGAACAGGGGCAATATAGACATGGAAAAAGATCCCTGGGAAATCGAGGTAGATCTGCGACAGTTTATCCACAAGGAAATCCTGTCCATGGCGGAGGCACAGGAGCTTTTGTTCTATTATGATGATACTGATAACGCGGAACAGCAGAATCGCATTTTGAATCTCATTCAGGCAATGGAAAAAAACGGCACTCTGAAAAAACTCATGGAGTATCTGTACCAGGAGGATGACGATCAGGATTCAATCTACGATATTATACGGGCAATGCTCATAGCGGCTGCACTTGCAGCAATCATGCTGGCGATAGCAAATATGCTGAATGGCATAAAGCTGCCTCCAAAGCCTCCTAAACTGCCCGATCTGCCGGATCTGGATGACGATGATGATGATGAGAAAGAAAAAAAGAAGAAAAAGACCAATATCCGTATTAAACAGGCCGTATTAACGGGAGATCTGCGCATTATTATGGATGGAGATGCCAAACTGCAAATCGCATCCGACATAGCTGAAGCCGAAAAAGAAACACAGAGCGCTGCGGTCTTCATTAAGGAAAACCGCGCAGGGATTCCCACTGTGAAGGTAGAGCTCTCCTTTCGGGGCGACAACGACGACTTCATCGTATCTGCAAAAAATACTGACGGTCACGTGATCGCAGATATGCAGCAATCTGTTCCCTACAGCGGAAGCAATCCGCCGCCGATATCTCTTCAAGTGCATCCTGAGAATTTCAGAGGAAAGTATGGTAAGTGTTCTGAGACTTTGAAATGGCAGTGCCGCTCCAAAGACGGTAAACAGTCTACATTCTTGGGGGAAACTGCATTTGAACTATATTTTCTGGAAAAGAAACCCTGCGGCCCCTGGATGGATACCGTGCCGATCGAATGCCTTGAACTGTGCGCCGATTGTGCAGCACACGCGGGTAATAACAGCGCGGGATTTTTTATGGACTATATAAACTACATCATGGACGGTATAGTAAAACCGGACAACATGGCATACACGCCGGATCATGCCGTCAAAAAATCCTTTTCTCAAATCGATCCGAAAAAAGATAAAAAATCTATTTTTGATGTGAAAGGATTTACCCGTACATGCCGTTCGGGCGGGCATGATATCGCATATTATGACAGGGTATACTCAATTGCAATTTACGGCTATCTGCAAGGAGATGCGGAAATCAGTACACTGGGGCTTTGCTCCGGTATCACCTGGGAAGACAAAAATGGGATGCAGGATGGCGCACGCCTTCTATTCCGAAAACCCGGACAGACGGAAGATTTTTTCTGTTCGGAAGAGTATATCCACAGCGTGACTGCGAGAGGGAAGAATATTTACGATGCCCTGCTCGGCGTCAAAGGGCTTCCCTTTTCTGAGAACCCTGATGAACCTTTAACGGGCGTCTCTAATGCTTATAATTACCGTGAGAAATATTATCTCGAGGGCTCCTATTGCCGGCAGCTCTTCTCCCTGAATGGAGGTGACTGGCAGCTCGGGAATGGCCTTACCGACTTTTGTCAGACAGCCGAGGGAAAAGAAGCCGATAGAGCGGATGATCTGCCTGAAGACCGGGTAGTCGGATTGGTTGTTCCGGGACTACACGGCTATATACACCAATACAGAACGGATGCTGACGAGGAGGTAGTAAATCACATCCGCAGTCAGCAGCGGGAGGATCCTGATTTTACCGAGGTCTGCCACAGCATCAGCTCTTACCGGATCGATCTCATAATAGCGGATATTTGCAACCGTATTGAAGCGAACCGGCAGGATCTTCATCCATTTGCCGATCTGATCGCGGCCCTCTATCCGATCAGACCGGCCGATGAAAATGATATCACGAATCGCCGCTACCGTTTTACATTGCATCTTGCCGATACTCTGGCAAGACGTCTTGCAGCCGGGAACCAAGATTCGTTAACCAACAATCTAATCCTGCACTTTTGCTGTCTGGCGGCAAATTCCCCGGCGAACCTCCGCATGGGCAGAGGAGACTGGAACCGTTCCATCCAAGATCATTTCGATCCGGAAAACTGGTTTTATTTTTTGGATGAAAATAGTGAGTGCATCATCAGCAACTTTCAATTTGACGAGCATTGTGATCAAGGTCGCTTAATGGAAACGCTCAGAGGGCGCTATCAGGACATCCCTGCTATTCCACCTGAGCAGCCCGGTTATTATCTGGCCGGCATAAAGGATGGTATCAGAATCACCAAGCTGCGTGAAATGGGCTATCCGGTGGATATGATACGCAAGTATGTTATGGACCCCGGCCTTGTCTTTTATCCGCTGATTTTCAGCTCAGGCAATCATTTTCCACATGAAGGAGCCGGAGGCGTCAGTGATCGCTACATAGACCCACCTGTAAACCTTCCTCCGATCCCCATCTTTTATATCTCTTCAGACGCGCAGGGACATACGCACTGGGCACAACTGTAAAAAAGAAAAATAGTATCCGGTGGGTTTGGAAAAGGCGGTGAAGCGATCTACTTCGCCGCCTCACTCCCCACCTGATTGACAAGAGGCAGTCCGTTTTCCAGCGCGTAGGCGTTTTCCAGCGTTACTTTTGCGATGGCCTGCATGGCTTCCCTCGTAAAGAAACCCATATGGGAGGTGATCAGCACATTGGGAAAGGTCATCAGTCTTGCGAGATTTTCGTCCCGCATGATTTCATTTGACTTATCCTCGTAGAAAATTCCCTCTTCCTCCTCATAGACGTCCAACCCCACTCCGCCAAACTTCCCCGCGACCAGACCGTCGAGCAGTGCGTCGGTATCGATCAGGCCGCCCCTCGAGGTATTCACCAGATACACACCGCTGCGCATTTTTTCGATTGTTTCGGCATTGATCAGATGCCTTGTCTCGGAGGTGAGCGGACAGTGCAGCGAGATTACGTCGGAGCGGATCATCAACTCTTCTACGGACACATACTCTGCCTCAAGAGATTGATTCGGATAGGGATCGTAGGCCAGAACCTCCATGCCAAAGCCGTTGCAGATACGGATCATAGCCTGACCGATCTTACCGGTCCCAACTACTCCCACGGTCTTCCTGTAGAGATCGACACCCATCAGACCGTTCAGGCTCATATTAAATTCTCTGGTGCGGTTGTATGCCTTATGGGTATAGCGGTTTACGGTCATCAGCATGGTCATGGCAAACTCCGCCACAGCCTCGGGAGAATAACTGGGCACCCTGAGCACCTGAATCTTCTCCTCCGCCGCCTTCACATCCACATGATTAAAACCTGCGCTGCGGAGCAGGATCGCCTTCACATGCATATCGTAGAGCTGATCGATCATGGCAGCATTCACGTAATCGTTCACAAAGATACAGACGGCGTCAAAGCTCTTCGCCAGGGATACCGTTTCCTCGTGGAAGGGTACTTCGTAAAAATGTATCTCAAATCCATATTCCTTTGCCATGGGCTCGAACCAGATCCTGTCGTAGGGTTTTGTGCTGAAAAATGCGATCTTCAAAATGATTCCCTCCTATTCCTCGCGATAAATTTATTTTAAGTATACGCATAATGCCGGAAAACATTCCGGGCGCAAAAAAAGACCGCCGAATCTGTCAGATGCCGGCGGCCTCATTCCTTTTCCTGTGAAAATATTTTATTCCAAAACTCGCTCGCGCTTTCTTTCAAACTTTCGACAAAACCTTGTTTTGCACCCTCAGCAGCGCTGTCCACAGCATCCGCGAGCGCTTTGTCAGCCTGTTCCACAGCGCTGTCCAAAGCCTCGTCCGCCCGTTTCACGGCATCTCCAATGGCCTCATCGGCCTGCCTGACAGCACCTCCTATGACTTCATCCGCCTGTTTTACAGCATCCTGCCCAATGGCTTTCACCTGATCTGTGACGTCACCCGCCTCCCCCTCAATGGCTTTCATGGCAGGCGCTGCATCCTCACGCGGGGTTGTGAGCACCAGATATGCCACACACAGGATCGCCGCGAGGCATATAAGTCTGAAAAATTTTTTCATACCTCCTCCATTCAGGATATCCTCTGTAATATAAAACGGTAGATATCCCCGTATACCTGATCCTTGTCGGCCTCGTTTAAGATCTCATGCCTGTCGCCGGGATAGAGCTTCATCTGTACATTCTCCATGCCAAGCGCCTCGAAAGAATGGAATACCTTCTCCACACTCTTCCCAAAGTCGCCCACAGGATCATCCTGTCCGGATACAAAGAGAACAGGAATATCCTTCGGCATCTGCGCAAGCTTTTCCTTATCGTAAAGATTTAAGATCAGCTGCATAAGTGTCTTAAAGCCGTTGGCGGTAAAAACAAAATTGCAGAACGGATCCGCCCGAAAGACTTTCACATTCTCGATATTAACGCTGACCCAATGGCCGGAATCCTCCGGACCTGCTGTAAATTTACTGTTATAAACGCCAAAGAGCGCCCGGTCCATCGCTTTACAGACATGTTTGGGGCCTCGCAGGATGCACAGCAGCGACGCCTGCAGCCAGCCGAGTCTTACCGCATACTTTGACTGCATTCCTGTGCCCATGATGATGGCGCCGTCAATGCCGTTTCCATAACGCATCAGGTAATTTCGCAAGATAAAGGAGCCCATACTATGTCCCAGAATGATATAGGGAATGCCGGGATATTGCTCCTGCGTTATTTTTTTCAGTCTGTGTTCGTCCCGTACCAGAACGGTGGCGGCATCCTCTTTGCAGAAATACCCCATAGGCTCGCCCTCCGGAACAGAGCGGCCATGTCCCAGATGATCGTCGCCCACTACGAGAATTCCCTTTTTCGCCATCGCCAGCGCAAATTCTTCATAGCGGCCTATATGCTCAGTCATGCCATGCACGATCTGTAAAATGCAGACGGGCTTTTCCGTCTCCGGAATCCATTTTGCAGCGTACAGTTTGTGTTCTCCGTCCCGGGAACCAAAATAAAATTCTTCTTTTTTTATCATCAGCAAATCTCCGCGCCCGCCGGAATAAACCGCTCGGGAGTCATCACCGCCAGATTTCCGTCTTCGTCCGCCGCGCTTAAGATCATGCCCTCGGACATCATTCCTGCTATTTCTCTCGGTTTCAGATTAGTGAGCACCATAACGCGCTTGCCCACAAGCTCTTCCGGCTTATAATACTGCTTAATGCCGGAAAGGATCTGTCGTTTAGAAGACCCCACCTGAAGCTCAAATTTCAAAAGCTTTTTGGATTTCGGAACCTCTTCGCAGGAGAGCACAAGTCCCACCTGAAACTGGCATTTATCGAAATCGTCATAGGTGATCTCGACCTTCGGTTCAAGGTCCACCGGTTTCTCGTCTGCACCCGACGCCTTCTCAACATTCTCTGTTTCGTCCGCCACCATATCCGACTCGCCTCCATTCACGCCCGACGCCTTATTTCTCTCGGCAAACATTGCTTCCACCTTCTCCATGACTTCCGTGAGATCCTTTCTCGCGAAGAGGATTTCCGGCGTCTGCGTCACCTGTCCTCCGGAAGGATAAAGCGTGGAAGCGGCAGCAGTATCCTGCTTTGATGCACACTCTTCCAGCGCGGAGAAATCAATCAGAGGTGCGTTCATCTGCTCCGCAATGCGTCTTGCCGTCTCAGGCATATAAGGCTCTAAGAGAGAAGCGCCTGCCATGATCGCGTTGGAAAGGTTATAGAGGACGGTTGCCAGTCTGTCTTTTTTCGTCTCGTCTTTCGCAAGAGCCCATGGCATAGTCTCATCAATATATTTATTGCTGCGCTTAAAGAGGGTGAATATCTCGGTAATCGCATCTGCCACACGCAGCTCTTCCATTCTTTTTGACACGCGGCTGTAAGTATCTGTGAGCACGCTGAACAGATCTGCATCCACATCCTCTGCACCAGCGTCCACGCCGACCTTTTTGTTCTCCACTTTACCGCCGAAGTATTTATTGCTCATCGAGATGGTACGATTTACCAGATTTCCCAGCGTATTAGCCAGATCGGAATTCATGCGCTCCACCATCAGCTCCCAGGTAATCACGCCGTCGTTCTCGAAAGGCATCTCATGCAATACAAAGTAACGCACTGCGTCCACACCGAAAAAGTTGATCAGATCGTCCGCATAGATCACGTTGCCCTTTGATTTACTCATCTTACCGTCTCCCTGCAAAAGCCAGGGATGTCCAAACACCTGCTTCGGCAGAGGCTCGCCAAGCGCCATCAGGAAGATGGGCCAGTAGATGGTATGAAAGCGGATGATATCCTTTCCTATTAAATGAAGGTCTGCAGGCCACAGTTTTTTGTACTGCTCCGTACTTTCTCCAGCCGCGTCATAACCAATACCGGTGATATAATTTGTCAATGCATCCAGCCATACATAGACTACATGTCTGTCGTCGAAATCTACAGGGATTCCCCATTTAAAAGAGGTTCTGGAGACGCACAGATCCTGCAGCCCCGGCAGGAGAAAATTATTCATCATTTCATTCTTGCGGGAAACAGGCTGTATAAACTCCGGGTGCGCGTTGATGTGCGCGATCAGCTTATCCGCATATTTGCTCATCTTAAAAAAGTATGCCTCTTCCTTCGCCGGCTTCACTTCTCTGCCGCAGTCAGGACATTTTCCGTCCACAAGCTGGGACTCCGTCCAGAAGGATTCGCAGGGAGTACAGTAAAGGCCCTCATAGGCACCCTTGTAAATATCTCCCTGATCATAGAGCTTCTTAAAGATTTTCTGCACCTGCTTCTCGTGAAAATCGTCGGTGGTGCGGATGAATTTATCGTAGGAGGTGCCCAGAGAGTCGCATATCCTGCGAATCTCTCCGGCCACCTTATCCACGTACGCCTTCGGCGTAATGCCTGTCTCCTGTGCCTTTAATTCGATCTTCTGTCCATGCTCGTCCGTTCCCGTCTGAAAGTAGACGTCGTAGCCATCTTTTCTCTTAAAGCGTGCAATGCTGTCCGCCAGCACAATCTCGTAGCTGTTGCCGATATGAGGCGTACCGGAGGTGTAAGCGATCGCCGTCGTGATATAATACTTTCCCTTGCTCATAATCCGTTTCCTTTCACGTTTCCTTCTAACATTTCAGTCTAACGTAAAGGGGCGGGATTGTCAAATCGCAAACGAAAATCAGCAATCCGCAGTTCACGTGATCAATAGACCAGATAGGAGCGATACGGATTTATATTTGATATCCTTGTTCCTGCCTTTAACTTAGGAATATAATAAAGGCATCCATAGGTGCAGTTTCCATTGTCATCATATCTATGAGTCACATCCTTCAACAGCTTAAATGAGACATATTCCTGATCGTCCATAGGTGTGAAATCGGGCATTTTGTTCTTGGGCGCTGTTAAATATAACAATACATTTGTCATATCCTCCTCGACGACGTACTCTGTTACAGATTGACTCTGCGACAGACGGATACCGCTGACTTTATCGTTCTTTTTGCTGTTTTCTATCGTAATCAGCAAATTCATAACCGTGTCTTTTTTCGTCTCAAATAAGTTACTGATCACTGTACCCTTTGTTAATTTCGGCGCGTAATAGATACTCCATTGATACCACGGAGTATAGGTCTCCGTGTTTTTGACGACCAGCTTGATAGATTCGCCGGAACTGAGTACAGGAGTTGTGTAACCGCCCACACGGGAAAAACAGAGAAAAACATCCGTCATATCCTCCTGCACAACATAACTGGCAGCCCCGTTCATATTGATCACACGGGCTTTATTTACATCACCGGAACCAACAGGCCCATCATCGCCGTTACCACCATTACCGTTATCATCATTATTGTTACCGCCATTGCCATTATCCTCATTGCCATTACCGCCCCGGTCATCAGAACCTTTTTGATATCCCAGATCGTGATAGGCTTTATTATCTCCTCCCGTCCCCAAGATCAAACGTCCGTTTACCCACGCGGCCGTGCCGGCGGAAAGATTTTCTGCGGTGGCGGCCTGAATGCGGATTTCCTCCGCTCCTTCCTGTGCACCGCTGCTCAGCTTCCCGTCCGCACTCTTATAAAGAGTCGTTCCCGATCCCATTCCATAGGCCGCAGAATCAGTGGGAATGGTCTGACTTGCTGCAATTCCCTCCAAAATTGCCTCAAAGGAAAGTGTGCGGGGATCTGTTTCGCTATGAGACACAGGCTTTTGATGCACCGCATAAATGCCGGTTTCACTCGTAAGCGGCGTTCCGTTCGCATCGTTCGAGAGATAGGTGCCTATGACACCCAGCTGCTCCGTTACCCGCACTTTAAACAGATCCAGCCTGTCTGCCAGCGTATAGAGATCCTCCGAATCGATTACCACGCTTTCTGATCCCTCCTGATATCGGATAGCTCCCTGAGAACGCAGGCTGTTTCTTGTGGCTGCGGGAGTGTCGGCTGCTGTCGCGATCATGCAGACGCTAAAAAGCATTGACAACATCAGCATCACAGATACAACTTTTTTATTTTTTAATTTTTTCATGATACTTAAAATCCTCCTTCTGTTTTACGCTATTTTATTGCTTAACCCGTATAGTATTTCTTCGAGAGTGTCTTCCGCTTCGGGCTCATCGGGT
The DNA here is from genome assembly GCA_029067085.1 of Lachnospiraceae bacterium. GTDB lineage: Bacteria > Bacillota > Clostridia > Lachnospirales > Lachnospiraceae > UBA3282. Next base: position 314,074 of record JAIEFE010000018.1, read on the forward strand.
GTTCCAGGCGGATCGGGCGTCTCAGGCGTGTCTCCCGTTCCGGGCGCTTCTTCGTGTCCGGGTTCATCGGGTGTTCCGGGCATATCCTCGTCGCCGGGCTCGTCAGGCATTCCGGGCGGATCGGGCGTCTCAGGTGCATCTCCCGTTCCGGGCGATTCTTCGCTTCCGGATTCATCTGATGTCCCGGGTGTTTCCTCACTTTCGGATTCATCGGCGGCCTCGGGCGGATCTCCCGTTTCCGGTTTATCAGGCGTCTCGGATTCCTCCTTCCGCTCTGCGATCCTTCCACATATGCAGACACTTAAATCGTCGTCCTCATCCGCTTTCTCAAAGCTGCAGGTCTCCTCCATTCGAAATCCACAGTCAAAGCAAATTTTTTCATGATGAGATCCGTCTTCATCCATCTCATAATACCAGGCATAATGCTCCTCAAGCGACGGCTCACACCCCCGGCAGTAAGGCGTTCCATCCAGAGCGCACCTGTTTCGATGATTCATCTCATCCACCACCTCATATACCGGAGTATGACCCGTTTCCATGCTCCACTGATATCCGCAGGCACAGGTAAACCGCTTACCGGGATAGCCCTTACCTTTGTAAATAATCGTATCGCGTTTCCAGCTGTCCGCTCTGTGAGAGCTCGTCAGGTCATTGACATCCCCGCATTCCGCACAGTGCCTGGTATGCGTATTCTCATTGATTCGACAATACTCCCAATTATGAATGTGTGCATAAAAGGCAGGATCAAAGCATCGCTCCGGTATGGCAGAAATCTTTTCCTCCAGCAATCGGATATCCGCCGCATACAGACTCGCACTTCCCCGACTTCCCTCATAGATCAGATTTCCATGAGAAACGGATAGTCTCGCTGCCTCTGCGTGTACATTCGGCATTTTCACTCCAAAGCACAGGACAGCCAGCAAAAGAAAGAGCACTTTTTTCATGGCTTCACCTCCCCTGAAGACGGCATCAGGTAGAGTGTATTCGTCCCCTGATCATAGCGATAGGAGAGTGCGTCACGGGAAATGGCATTCATTTTGTCTTCCAGTGTTTTGTCCTTTTCCTCCAGCGACTTATTTTTTTCCTCCATCTTCCGCATGGCTTCCTTCATATCCTTTTCCATCTGATCAAGATTTTTTGCCGTCTTATCCAGCTGACTGTCAATCTCCTTCAGATTTTTTTCGACCGCTTTGTTCAGATTTCTCTCCACTGCGGACAATTCCTTCCACAATTTTTCATCCTCCTGTTTCAACGACGCGACCGAATCCCGGATGCCCGAAACCTCCGTGCGTGCCCGCTCTACTTCCGTGCGGACATCCGTTATCTGAGACTGCAGCGCGGGAAGCTTTTCGCGCTCCACCAGCTGCATCGTATTGCTTAGATCTCCCAGTTTGCTTTCCATCTTTCGGATATTTTCCACTGCTTTTTTAACGGAGCTTTCCAACGTTGTAAGCGTCTCCTTTTGCGACGTGTCACTTTCGCTGCGCTCAATGACCACTTTGGTCAATTCCTTTTCCACGATTTTCATAGTCTCCTGCAGCTCACGCACCTTCTCAGCGAGCGCGCTCGTCTCACTCAAGGTTTCCTGCCGCAGCGCCTCCGCTTCATTCTGAGACAGATATTCCTTCATTTTTTCTTCATAGGTAGCTGCAACAAGCCCCTGTGCTTCCTCCTGCATACTCGCAAGCGCCTCGCTCTCCTGTATTGTTTTCGCCTTTTCGGCGGCTTCTTTTTCCTTTTTTTCGTGGACTGTATACCCCCACCAGAAGAGCAGAAGCAGCACCACGACAACTGCCGCCACGGCAGCAACCACCGCCAGGGAAAGTCTGTCCTCCTTACGTTCCGGATCATCTCTCCTCTCATCCAGATAATCTGACACTTTTGTCATAAATTCGCGCATAATATCCTCCTTTTCTAATTTCTGTCATTTGTTATCAAGGTTCTTTCAGCAAAATTTGGAATGGTAAGGCGATCCGCCATAGATCCGCAAGGTGTGCGGAATAAAGTATACTTTAAGATGACTCCAAAGATTGTATGCTAACGATACCAAAGATTTTTCTTTTAGACAATATCGGAAATAGTAACAATTTTCAAACATAAAAAGAGCCAGAGGGGACTCGAATTCCCGATGCACTCTGGCTTTTTCTATCACAAACGAAATTACGACATACGAATCAATATGTCAGGATCTCATAACCGTCCTCTGTCACGGCCAATGTGACCTCCCACTGCGCGGATGGCAGACCGTCGTCGGTGTAGACCGTCCAGCCGTCTTCATCGTCAATGTAAATATTCGCTTTCCCCATATTGACCATGGGTTCGATGGTAAAGACCATCCCCGGCACCATCAGCATCTCTGTGCCTTTCCTTGTCACATAGCTGACAAAGGGTTCCTCATGAAACTCCAGACCGATGCCGTGGCCGCCAATCTCCCGCACGATGGAGTAGCCGTGCTGTTTCGCGTAATCGTTGATCGCCTGCGCCATATCCCCCAGAAAATTCCATGGTTTTACCTGCTCTAGACCCACGTCGATGCATTCTCTGGCCACCTGCACCAGTTTTCTCGTCTCCTCAGGGACATTGCCCAGCATAAACATACGTGAGGAGTCGGAGAAGTAGCCGTTATAGATGGTAGAGGCATCTACATTTACAATATCGCCATCCTTTAAAATACGGTTCTCGTCAGGTATGCCGTGGCAGACCACTTCGTTGATGGAGGTGCAGACGCTTTTCGGATATCCATCATAGCCGAGCGTCGCGGCGATTCCGCCCATCTCCTTTGTCATCTCGCGCACGATCCTGTCGATCTCCTCGGTGCTCATACCGATACAGATCCTCTTTTCAATCTCGTCCAGAATAGCAATATTCAGTTTGCTGCTCTCGCGGATCCCCTGTATCTGTTCGGGCGTTTTTAAGATATCGTGCCGCGGTACAATGCAGCCCTGCAACTCATAGCTCTCGATTTTCTCATCCATCGCCATGTGACAAGCTTTATACTTTTTTCCGCTGCCGCACCAGCAGGGATCGTTTCTTCCCGGTTTTTTCATGTTGTGTCATCTCCAAATCTGAGTGGTGTATATCCTACAGTGTACGCTCGAAAAACCTACGGTTTTCCTCGCTCACGGGCTTCGCCCTATACATCCGTTCGGATAAACGCTTCTGTGAGCAAGCTCCCATCTTCGTTTATCCTCTGTCTGTACACTGCTCATTGCCACCGCGTACATTATACCACAATATTAAAAATTGTAAATCTCATGGAAGATATCGATTGCGTTCCCCAAAAAGATAGGATAAAATGGAGTAATTGACGAACAGCGCCGCAAGAATGGAGAAAACTATGGAAAAAATGCAGAATAAAAGTCACAAATTCATAGGCGACAAGGCTTTTTACAAAATGGTACTTCTCATCGCCGTACCCATTATGATCCAAAACGGCATCACAAACTTTGTCGGGCTTCTTGACAATATTATGATCGGACGGATCGGCACGGAACAGATGTCGGGTGTGGCTATCGTAAACCAGCTACTTTTCGTCTATAACCTCTGTCTGTTCGGAGCGGTATCAGGTGCGGGTATCTTTACCGCTCAGTATTTCGGACAGGAAAATCCGGAGGGCATCCGTCAGACCGTTCGATTTAAACTATGGATCGTTTCTGTGATCACACTGATCACCGTGCTTTTATTTCTGTTTGCGGGAGACAATCTGATCTCCCTCTATCTGCGTGGTGACGGTACTGCAGAAAGTGTGGCAGCTACACTGTATTACGGCAGGCAGTATCTTGCCATCATGCTGCCCGGTCTGATTCCATTTGCTCTGATGCAGGTCTATTCCAGCACGCTGCGGGAATGCGGTCAGACTGTCCTCCCCATGAAAGCAGGCGTGATTGCCGTCTTTGTCAATCTGATCTTAAACTATATCTTAATATACGGAAAGCTCGGTCTGCCGGCGCTCGGCGTACAGGGTGCAGCCATCGCTACGATTACATCGCGAATTGTGGAGTGCTCCATCGTGCTGATCCACACACACAGGCATCGGGAAGCGAATCCTTTTGTAGTGGGTCTTTACGCTACGCTGAAGGTGCCGGCAACCCTCACGAAAAAGATTATTATAAAAGGAACGCCCCTTCTTTTGAACGAGACCTTATGGGGCGCGGGCATGGCCATACTGACACAGAGCTATTCCATACGAGGGCTTAATGTGATCGCTGCCCTCAACATCTCCAATACGATCAACAATGTGTTCAACATCGTATTTATTGCACTGGGCGATTCGGTGGCCATCATTGTGGGGCAGCTTCTCGGCGCGGGTAAAATGGAAGAGGCGAGAGATACTGACAATAAGATGATCGCATTCTCGATCTTTAGTTGTATGCTGGTGGCTTTTGTGATGCTCGTATTGGCTAAATTTTTCCCGCTCCTCTACAATACAGACGACGAGGTGCGCCGTCTTGCTGCACGTTTCATCGTGGTCACCGCCCTCTTTATGCCTCAGAACGCTTTTCTCCACGCCTCGTACTTCACACTGCGCTCGGGCGGAAAGACCATTATCACGTTTCTCTTTGACAGCGTTTTTATCTGGTGCGTCAGCGTGCCGATCGCTTACGTCCTGAGCCGCTTTACGCTCCTTCCTGTTATTGCCGTCTTTGTGTTTGTACAGATGGGAGACTGGATCAAGTGCGTGATCGGTTTCGTTCTGGTGAAAAAAGGCGTGTGGCTGCAGAATATCGTAACCTGACAGAAAAAGAGCGGTGCTTTCAGGCATCGCTCTTTTCTTATATTGCACTACAGCATTCATTATTGTGCGGCGCATTAAAATTGCGCCAGATACCTCTTTACATTTTCTGTGATATTTCCGCCAAAGACAGCAGAACCCGCCACGATCACGTTGGCACCTGCGTCAAGCACCACTTTGGCATTGTCTACGGTGATGCCGCCGTCCACCTGAATATCAAGATCTATTCCCATCTCATCCGCCATCTTTCTGGCGAGGCGGATGCGCTCCGTCGATTCCGGTATGTACTTCTGCCCTCCGAACCCCGGCTCCACCGTCATCACGAGGAGCATGTCGAGTTTTGAAAGGTATTTCTTTGCCACTTCGACAGGAGTCTTTGGCTTGATGGACATTCCCACCTTACAGCCAAGGCTTCTTATCAGGTCGATGGTCTCCTCCGCGTTCTCCGTTGCCTCCAAATGAAAGGTGATGCTGTCAGCTCCACAGTCCCTAAATTCCTTGATATAGCGCTCCGGCTCAACGATCATCAGATGCACGTCGAAGATCCGCTCTGTCGTTTTACGGATGGTGCGGATCACGGGCATCCCGAAGGAGATCGAGGGGACAAACACTCCGTCCATCACATCAATGTGAATATATTCTGCGCCGGCTTCGTCGGCTTCTTTGATCTGTGCCCCCAGGGCGGCAAAATCCGCCGCCAGAATCGAGGGGGACAAAATTCTCTTACCCATTGTAGTGCCTTTCTATTTTACAAAAGCTTTTGTCTTCTCATAGATGCCTTTTCCGTCCAGACCGTATTTCTCCACCAGTGCATTCGCGGGGCCGGACTCGCCGAAGGTATCCTGCATACCGATCCGCAGAACAGGGGTCGGGCATTTCTCAGAGAGACAGTCGCAGACCGCGCTGCCGAGACCGCCGATCACGGTGTGCTCCTCCGCCGTCACGACCTTGCCGGTCTTCTTTGCAGATGCAAGTACCAGCGCCTCGTCCAAAGGTTTAATGGTGTGGATGTTGATAACTTCTGCGCTAATACCGTCCGCAGCAAGCATCTCCGCCGCTTCAAGCGCAGAAGAAACCGTGATACCGCTGGCAATGATGGTCACATCCGTTCCTTCTCTTAAGAGAACACCCTTGCCGATCTCAAATTTATAGTCGGGTCTGTCGTTGATCACAGGAACGGCCGCACGTCCAAAGCGCAAATATACCGGACCCTCCATTTCAATTGCTGCACGCACCGCTGCCTTCGCCTCTACATCGTCGGAGGGCACAATCACGGTCATGCCGGGAATCGTGCGCATCAGCGCCACATCCTCGTTACACTGATGGGTCGCACCGTCCTCACCCACCGTGATACCTGCGTGGGTCGCGCCAATCTTTACATTCAGGTGGGGATAACCGATGGAGTTACGCACCTGCTCATAGTTACGGCCTGCTGCAAACATTGCGAAGGAGCTGATAAAGGGAATCTTGCCACAGGTAGCAAGACCCGCTGCAATACCTGTCATATTACATTCTGCAATACCGCAATCGATGTGGCGGTCGGGAAACGCTTTCAAAAATACACCCGTCTTTGTTGCGCCCGCAAGATCCGCATCCAGCACTACCAGATTCGGAAACTCTGCGCCGCACTCGGCCAGTGCGTTACCATAGCTTTCTCTCGTTGCAATCTTCTTTACATCTGCCATCAGTTCGCACCTCCTAACTCTTTACCGATCTTCTCAAGATCCGCCATTGCTGTCGCATACTCTTCATCATTGGGCGCCTTGCCGTGCCAGCCCGCATTGTTCTCCATGAAGGAAACACCCTTGCCCTTCACCGTCTTACAGATGATGGCAGTGGGCATACCCTTGGTGGCTCTTGCCTCCTTAAACGCCTGATCGATCTGATCAAAATCGTTGCCGTCAATATTGATCACGTGGAAATTAAACGCCTCAAATTTTTTGTCGATAGGGTAGGGCGAACATACGTCATCGATCTTACCATCGATCTGCAGACCGTTGTTGTCCACGATGACAACCAGATTGTCAAGCTTTCTGTGGCCTGCAAACATAGACGCCTCCCATACCTGCCCTTCCTGAATCTCTCCATCGCCGAGCAGTGTGTAGACTCTGTAATCCTTCTTATCCATCTTCGCTGCAAGCGCCATGCCAACCGCTGCAGAAATTCCCTGTCCGAGAGAACCGGATGACATATCCACGCCCGGCGTCTCCTGCATACAGGGATGCCCCTGCAGATAAGAGCCCAGATGACGCAGCGTCGGAAGATCCTCCACCGGGAAGTAGCCGCGGTTTGCGAGAGCCGAGTAAAGACCCGGTGCGGTGTGGCCCTTTGAGAGTACAAAGCGGTCTCTGTCCGCCTTCTTCGGATCCTTCGGATCAATGTTCATCTCTTCAAAATAGAGATAGGTAAAGATATCCGCCGCGGAGAGCGATCCGCCCGGATGCCCCGCTTTCGCACCGTGCACTGCGGTCACGATACCTTTGCGAACTTCATTAGCTTTTTTTTGCAACTCTAATTTGTTCATCGCTTTCCTCCATAAATATATTTTTTTGTATCTTTTACTACCAAATATAATAGCACAAACTACCGCCGGCCACTATACAAAACTTGTGGTTTGCTTTTTATTCCTATGCCGCATCTCACTTTCCCTGACCATAGTATGCGTTAGCTCCATGCTTTCGGAAATAGTGTTTATCCTGAAGTTCCTGCGGCGCCGGCTGGATTCTCGCATTGATCGTCTCTGCACGGTAAGCCATCTTTGCCACCTCTTCCAGGACCACTGCGTTGTGCACGGCTTCATGGCCGTCCTTACCCCAGGCGAAAGGGCCATGGTTCTTGCAGAGCACCGCAGGCACGGCCTCGGGATCCTTTTCAAGACGCTTAAATTCGTTTACGATCAAAAGCCCTGTGTTCTTCTCGTAGGCGTCCTCAATTTCTTCCGCGTTTAAGCAGCGCAGGCAGGGAATTTCGCCGTAGTAATAATCCGCATGAGTGGTGCCGTAGCAGGGAATGCTCCGGCCCGCCTGCGCCCAGCTTGTTGCGTAGGAAGAATGCGTATGTACCACGCCGCCGATTTCAGCAAAAGCCTTGTATAGTTCCACATGAGTAGCCGTGTCGGAAGAAGGATTGTATTTCCCCTCCACTTTCTTTCCGTCTAAGTCTACCAGCACCATATCGTCGGGTGTCAGCTTCTCATACTCGACGCCGCTCGGCTTGATCGCAAAGATGCCGCTCTCCCTGTCGATCTCGCTCACATTACCCCAGGTAAAAGTAACCAGCCCGTATTTCGGGAGGAGCATATTGGCCTCATAGACGCGTTTCTTTAAATCCTCTAACATAATTACCTCCTACATCTGTTTATTTTAATGTCTCGACCGCAGCGCGCTCAATCGCAAGCCCTGCGCTGTAGCGCTTCATAAACTTATCGAAGCCTTCCACATCGGCTGTCTTCGGTTCAAGCTTCTCACCCTTCTGTCCCGCAAATACCTTACTGTCAAGGAACGCCGCCAGACTCTCGTCCGCTCCTTTATTGATCATATAGGAAGCAAGAAGCGCGATCCCCCATGCGCCGCCCTCACCGGCTGTCTCCATAACGCTCACCGGTGCGTTCATCGCTGCCGCCAGAATGCTCTGTCCGACACCCTTGGTCTTAAACAGGCCGCCGTGTCCGAGGATCTCGTCCACCTCAACCTTCTCCTCCTTGAAAAGCACGTCAAACCCTGTCTTGAGGGCGCCAAGGGAGGTAAACAGATGTACCCGCATAAAGTTTGCCAGATTAAATTTCGCGTCAGGTGTGCGTGCAAACAGAGGCCGCCCCTCGTTGAAGCCTGTTACATGTTCGCCGGAGAAATAGTTGTACGCAAGCAATCCGCCGCAGTCATCGTCACCCTCCAGGGCCTTGCGGTAAAGATTTCCGTACAGCTCATTCATATCCACCTTCATGCCCATCACTTCCGAATACTCCTTGAACAGGTTCACCCATGCGTTCAGGTCGGAAGTACAGTTGTTGCAGTGTACCATTGCCACCAGACTGCCGTCCGGTGTAGTCACAAGGTCGATCGCATCATATACCTTGGACAGCTCCTTCTCCATGACGATCATACCAAATACGCTGGTACCCGCAGATACGTTACCGGTACGCTGCGCCACGCTGTTGGTTGCCGCCATGCCGGTGCCCGCATCACCCTCCGGCGGACAGAACGGTACGCCCGCCTGCAGCGTGCCTGTGGGATCTAGAAGCTTCGCGCCTTCCTCCGTCAGTGCACCTGCCTGCTGTCCTGCCGTATAGACATTAGGAAGCACATCTTTTAACTTCCAGCCGAACTTCTTGTCCGCTACCGCCTGATCAAACTGAGCGATCATCTTCTCGTTAAACTGTCCCGTCGCAATATCGATCGGGAACATGCCGGAAGCCTCACCGACGCCTACGATCTTCTCTCCTGTCAGCTTCCAGTGTATGTAACCCGCCAGCGTAATCACAAATTTTAAGTCCGGCACATGCTCTTCACCGTTTAAGATCGCCTGATAGAGGTGAGCGATCGTCCATCTCTGGGGAATATGATAATTGAAGAGTTCCGTCAGTTTATTGGAAGCCTCCTCTGTGATGGTGTTTCTCCAGGTACGGAAAGGTACCATCAGCTCGTCCTTCTCATTGAATGCCATATAACCGTGCATCATCGCACTGAAACCGATCGCTCCGATCTTGACAAGTTTTTCGCCGTACTGTGCCTGCACGTCCTCCGTCAGCTTCTGATAGCAGTCCCGCAGACCTGTCCAGATGTCGTCCAGACTGTAGGTCCAGATGCCGTTCTCCAGACGGTTCTCCCAGTCGTGCGCACCCGATGCAATGGGCTTGTTTGCCTCGTCCACCAGCACCGCCTTGATGCGGGTCGAACCAAACTCAATGCCCAGCACCGCCTTACCGCTTGCAATACATTCTTTTGCTCCCATGAAAAGTACCCCTCCTTTTATTTGTATGCGGCTTCATTCCACCGCAGCTCATTCTTGAAATCACGAATGTTGGTATTCTTATCGATCACAACACTTTCAATGCCCATGGCATCCGCCCAGTCAACCATCTGCTCCACGGAATGATCGTAGAAACTTTCCCATACAAGTCCTGATATGATCCCCTCCGTTTTTCTGAAAGGGCCACCCTCACGGGCAGCCCTCCTGCTGGATACAGTAATGATACCTTTCACTATCCCTGGAAGCATGCAGTCTGTTCAGAAAGGTTGTTCACCACGTCGGAAACCTGATCCAACGCCGCAATGATACCCTTCATGTTATCCGCAAGTGCTGCCGTGTTGTTCACTACGCCGCCGACACCCTGCGCACTCTCCCTGACAGTGTTTGTGATATTGTCGTTGGAATCTGTGACGCTTCGCATCATGGAACCGATATTTTCCATGGATGACCGCATCTCTCCCATAAGCTGATCCACTGTATTTGCATCGTCCAGATACTGGCCGCCTGTTTTTTCCAGAATCTCATAATCGGGCATCACGCGCTCATTAATAAAGTCCACAAGCTTTCTGGCATTGTCCGCCAGCGTCATGACCGCAGCCACTACACCTTCGGATATCTGCTGAATATTGCCCGCTGTCTCCTTCGAACTGTCCGCAAGCTGGCGAATCTCATCCGCCACCACCGCAAAACCCTTGCCGGCTTCGCCCGCTCTGGCTGCCTCAATGGAAGCATTCAAGGCAAGGAGGTTTGTCTTGGAAGCAATGCTCAAAATATCGCCCGTCAAGTTGCTGATCTTTTCAATCTGTTTGCTGTCTTCAATGGAAGCATTCAACGTCACATCAAACTCTCTGATCATGCCGTCCGCAGTTTCACGGCTGTTCTGCGCAAGCTTCTGCAGCTCCTCAGCACGGTTTTTGATCTCCTGCGCAAATTCTGTGCCGTTCACGGCCTTGTTCACCATCTCGCCCACGGAAGCCTCCGCTTCGCGCGTATTCTCATTGACATAGCCGACCGTAGCGGACATTTCCTCCATGCTGGCCGCCAGTTCTTCCATCGTCGCAGAGGTGTCGTTCGCGTGTTGATTCGTCTCCTCCACCACGTTATTTACATTAAGCTGTTGTCTGTGAATCTCTTCGCTGCAGGAAATCACGCCGCCGATCACATCCTGCAGAATATCCAAAAACTGATTGACACCCTGCGCCAGATCGGCGATCTCATCATGAGTCAAAACGGGCACGCGCTCGTTCAAATTTCCTCTATTATTGTGAATGTTCTCAATCATACCGTTGATGACTTGAGCGATCTTCTGAATAGGCATTACGATGATACGGCGGGCAATCAAAACCACCAGAGCAGCCGCCACGATCAAAAGCACAATGACTCCTACTATGAGCCTGTACGAACTCTCTGTCTTGCTCTGCAGAAGGGCTCTGCTGCTGTCAAGATCTGCTGCGGAACATTCGAGCAGACGGTTCATGCTCCTGTCAATGATATTATTTACCATTCCCAGATTGTTCGCGATCTGGGCGTTAGCACGTTCCTTGTCACCTTCACGGCTCGCCTGCATGATCGAATCCACATAGGTATCAAAGCTTTCGAGGCGTTCGCTCATGGAGTCGTAAATTTCCCGCACCTCGTCGGAGGTGATCAAAGCCTCGTAAGCCCTCATGGATGCCCACATTTGCTCCCGACGTGACAAAATGTCGTTTGCTTTCGTGTCCATCGTCCGTATCAGTTTTGCATTCACATGACTGTACAGACTTGCACTGATGCTCAGATAATCCTCATACACGCTGTGGATCAGATTGATCTTCTCCACCTCGTTATTCATGACGTTCTGACTGCTCTCGGTGATCGTCGTCATACTGTTTGCCAGAAACCCAAGTGATATGATCGAGATCAAAGCAAGCATCATGATCGCAGACGCTACCTTAAAACCGATTTTTCTCATTAGAAAGACCTCCCTCTCCAAGCAACCCCTGCTATCAGTATATCACAGGCGGGAGGGAAAGTCCATTTCGCTTTGCTGAAGATTTGCTGATGATATTCCGCAAACAATCATATGGATTGATGTTTCCGTTTATCTCCCACACTGATCTCCTGCCCGATCTGCACCTCGATCACCTGCAGATCCGTATCCGCGATGATCGTATGCGGAATTCCGGCTTTCATGCCAATCACATCTCCTGCGCCCACCTTCCGCTCTACAC